>NZ_AP043758.1:0-64068 GCF_055393575.1 Thermus kawarayensis JCM 12314 | reverse complement strand
ATGTATCTTGCCTCCTGAGGGAGGCCCTACCGCCCTTACACTCGGGCCCCCACGCCCGCAGTTTTGATCGGTAGCCACCCGCCCCGGCCTCCCCGCCGCACAGTATCCCGGTCGTGAAAGACCGCATCCACATGGAAGGCCCACAGGGTCGGGTGGCCACCTCCCTCAGTCTACCCAAAGGAGAAAGACCATGCTCTGCGCAGGCATTGACGTCAGCAAGCCCCACCTGGACCTGGCCCTGGCCTCCGGCACCGCCAAGCCCACCCGCCTCCGCTTCCCCAACACCCCTGAAGGCCGCCAAGCCCTCCTCGCCGCCCTCGCCCACCACCGCCCCGCCTGGGTGGCCCTGGAGCCCACGGGCGCCTACCACTTCCCCCTCCTCAAGCTCCTGGTGGAGAAGGGCTTCCAGGTGGCCCTGGTCAACCCCTATCACCTGGCCGCCTTCCGCAAGGCTAAGGGAGAACGCAACAAGACGGACGGCCACGACGCCCTCCTCCTCGCCCGCTACGCCCAGGTCTACCACGCCGAGCTCCGGGCCTACACCCTCCCCCCAGAAGCCCTCCGGGAGCTCAGGGCCCTGGTGGGCTACCGGGAGGACTTAGCCGGGCGGGAGCGGGCCATCCTGAACCAGATGGAGGCGGTGGAGTGGGCGGGGAGTGAGGGGGTCCTCGCCCTCCTCCAGAGGGAGCTGGCCTGCGTGAGGGGGCTCCTTGGGGAGGTGGAGGCCAGGGTCCAGGCCCTCCTGGCCACCCTCCCTGAGGCGGAGGTGCTGATGGGCCTGCCCGGGGTGGGGCCCCAGGTGGCGGCGGCGGTGCTGGCCCTCCTGCCCCCGGAGCTCTGGGGCCGGGCGAAGGCGGCGGCCTCCTACGCGGGGCTCATTCCCGAGCGGGAGGAGTCGGGGAAGAGCGTGGAGAGGAGCCGGCTCTCCAGGAAAGGGCCTCCTCTCTTGCGGCGGAAGCTTTACATGGGGGCCCTGGTGGCGGTGCGGCACGACCCGGAGATGCGGGCCTTCTACCACCGCCTGCTCTCGCGGGGAAAGAGGAAGAAGCAGGCCTTGGTGGCTGTGGCCCACAAGCTCCTCAGGCGGATGATGGGGAGGCTCAGGGAGTACTACGCCGGTCGGTGGGCCCAGGGGGTGGCTTGACGTTCAAGACAGTATCAATCCTTACACGACCGGGGGTCCCAATCCTTTTTCCGCCTTGAGGCGGCGGCCACACTCGTCCGCGTAGATCGCGAAAGCCGGTTCCACCGGGGCCAGTTTACCCGGAAGAATCTGCACGAACCCCCCTTGCGCCCGCACGGGAAGCGCTATGCCTCAACCGCTTCCCAGGATTGCCGTTGCACCCGCAGAGAACAGGCCGTATCGTGTGGCCATGCCGCGCACCAGCAAACGTCCCCTTCCCCGCCACGTCCTCCGCATCGGCGAGAGGCGGCGGGAGCTCGGCCTCACCCAGGAAGAGCTCGCCCGCATGGCGGGCTTCTCCACCAGCCTCATGGCCAAAATCGAGCGGGGCGCCGTGGACCCCAAGACCCTCTCCGCCCAGTACCTGGTGGGCCTCGCCCGGGCCCTCGGCCTCACCCTCTCCGAGGTCATGGGGGAAGAGGTCCCCGGGGACGACCTGGGCTTCGTCCCCTTCACCCTCCCCGTCTACACCTCCCCCGAGGAGCTGGAGGAAGGCAAGCCCGCCTCCCGGGCCTTCCTCGCCCCCGCCGAGCTTCCCCGGGGGGCGGTGGTGGAGCGCCTGGCCTTCCTGGAGGTCCCGGGGAGGTGGCTCGCCACCCTGGACGTCCCCTTCCCCACCGCCCGGCGGGCCTGGGTCCTCACCGAGCTCAGGCCTCTCCTCCAACCCCAGGCCGTCTACCTGGGGAAGGCCCAGGGCCACGCCGCCTTCTTCCCCCACGAGGCCCTGGAGAGGGATCCTCTGGCCCTCTACCCCCTCCACCCGGACCTCCCCACCCTCTGGCTCAAGGAGGAGCGCCCCGAGGTCCTGGGCCTGGTACGGGGATGGCGGGTGCTATAGAGGCCATGTATTGCCAAAATGGGTGGTATATGCTAACCTCTAGTTGCGGCTAGCCAACCCTGGGGTGAGCGTGCTAGACTCCAGGGTTAAGGAGGTGAGAGCTCACCTAGGGACGGGTAGCGGTAGGCAAAAGTAGGAAGACCGGGGTTTCCCCCGATCCCTTCACCGCAACCATCTTGGTACCCTCGCGATCGGCTAATCCGAGGGTACCAAGCCGAAGGGAAAATGTCAACCCGGGTGGAAGCCCCACGGGCCCCAGGGCCGGGGGTAAGCGGCCCATAAAGGACCGTGGGAACGCAAGTCGGCTGGACCCATCTGGAAGCGCCAAACGGCTACACCCTTATTCCCAATCCCCTCTTGAACAAGCTCTTCTCGGCTAAGCTGTCGGCCACCGCCCACTCCGTCTTCCTCGCCCTTGCCACCCGCCGCAACCTCCGTTCCAACAAGGCCTCCACGAAGGACCTGGCCCGCTTCCTCGGGCGGGACCAGCGCACCGTGGAGAAGGCCCTCCTCGCCCTCTGGGAAAAGGGTCTGGTGGAACGGGACGCCACCGGGTGGTGGCTCTCCGATGCCTTGCCCGGGCAGGACCTGCAGGCCCCCGTGCACGCCGTGCAGACCCCCTTGCAAGCCTTGCAAGGCGCGGGCGAGGAAAACGCCCTCCAGGACGGGCTTCCCTCGGCGCGGGAAATAAAGGAAGAAGTAACCACCGAAGAAAATCCTCCTCATCCTCACGCCCAGGCGGCGGAAGCGGAGGAGGTTGAAGAGGTAGAAGCTGACCACAAAGCCCCGGAGGAAAGGGCGGTCCCCGCCTCCCCCTCAGAGGGAGGTGAGAAAGCGATCTTCCCGGTTCCTTCGCCGTCTCCGGCCTCTCCTTCCTCCTCTGGATCTTCCCCGGCGCTCGTGAAGGATGGCACGAATCGCCCCCTCCAGGAGGCCTTGAAGCGGGCGGGCCTCTGGGGGGACTTCTACCGGGTCTTCCGCCCGGGCTTCGCCCACGGGGGCCTGTGGCGGGCCTACCTGAAGCGCCTGGAGCGGGAGGCCCTGCCCCTGGGGGAGGCCTTCCTCCAGGTCCTGGGCCGCACCCTGGAAGGGGCCCGCCTCGGCGTGGTCCGCTACCCGGCGGCCTACCTGGACCGCCTTCTCCGGGACCTGGCCCCGACCGAGCGCCCCTCCCTTCCCCCGCCGTCCCTTCCCCTGGAAGAGGTGCCCCGGGACGCCCTCCTCCTCCTCCCGGACGGGAGGCGAGGGTACTTCGCCGGGTGGACCGGGGGCGGGACCAAGGCCTTCGTGGAGGTGGATGGGGTGGCCCACCTGGTGGACCGGGAGAGCGTCCTCCAGGCGCGTGTGCTAGGGTAGAGGGGAATGGTCACGACGCCCCCTTCACCTTCCCTGAGCCGGGTTCCCCTAAGGTTTGGCGCCCACTACGCCGCCGTGGTGATGGTGGAAGGGCAGGTCTTCGTGAAGGAGAGCCGGGCTCCGAACGGCCAGGTCTACACCTTCTACCGCCTCCGCCTCCCGGACGGGAGCTTCCTCCGCCTGCCTAGGGTCCACCGGGGCCGGCCCATGGCCGGGCTTTTGGGGGCGCGCATCCGGGCCACCTTTTGGCCCCGCACGAACGGCCAGGGCCTGCTGGAGAAGTCCCTTCGCCTTGGTCGGATCGGGGTTCCCAGGGGGGACGGGAAGGGCCACCCCTTGATGGCCGCCCAGGGCCGCGTGGCCTTCGTGGACCGGGAGGAGGGGAGGTTTGGCCTCGAGGTGCGGCCCAATCCTGGGGGACGCCTCAAGGAGCCCTTCACCCTCACCCTCTGGGCCCCCCTCTCCCTCCTCGAGGGCCTGCCCCCCGTGGGAAGCGGGATCTATGTGGAGGGGGAGGCCCGCTTGAAGACCCGGCGGCTCGTGGCGAAGAAGGTGGAGCCCGCCAGGCTTTGGGACGATCCCTCTTGAAGTAGAGGGAAGTTCTGCTGGCCTCGAGGCCGTAGCGGGCAGAACAGGGGGTTTTTCCGGGCCGGTGATTTCAAACACACCCGTTGTGGGGTTTGACTCACGACGCGGGGTGGGTTATATTGCTTCCAACCATGAAGAAGACCGTCCTCATCCCTCTCAAGGACTGGGCGATGGAGCAGGGGCTCTCCTACTCCGGCGCCCTCAAGCAGATCCAGGAGGGGAGGCTAAACGCGCGGCGCCTTGGCCGCTACTGGTACGTGGTCAAGGAAGTAGAAGCCCCCGTGGGAGACGGGGTGGTCCTCACCCTCTTTACCCACGCCGGAGGCGCGGGGAAGACCTCCCTGGCCCGGGACCTGGGGTACGAGATGGCTTCGCGGGGGAAGCGTGTTCTTCTCGTGGACGTGGACCCTCAGGCCAACCTCTCCGCCTGGCTCGGTATCGTGGACGCCCCCGTGGAGGAGACCCTTCTCGGCCTCCTAGAGGGCAGGGGGCGCCTAAGGCCGAGGGAGGTGCTTCCAGGGGTTAGCCTCATCCCCGCGCATGTGGAACTTGCCCGGGCCGAGCTTGTCCTCATCCGGGAGCCCTACAAGATGTTCGCCCTGAGGAAAGCCCTGGAAGCCTTCCGGCAGGAGTACGACCTCATCCTCGTAGACTCCCTGCCCTCTCTGGGCTCCCTGGCTGGAGTTGCGGGTATGGCCGGGGACGGCCTTCTGGTTCCCGTGGAAGCCTCGCCCAAGGGCCTTCAGGCCCTGCCCACGGTGCTTTCCGTGGCCCAGGACTACGCCGAGGGGTTGGCCTCTCTGGGGATGTGGGGCGGGGGCGCCTTCGTCCGCGCCCTCATCCCTAACGGGCTGGAAGGGACGGTCCGGGACCGGGAGGTTTTGGCCCAGCTCGAGGGCCTTGGAGGGCGGATCCCCTTAGCACCCCCCTTGGTGCGCCGTCCGGCGGTGTACCGGGAGGCTCAAGTACAGCGGCTTCCGGTGCAAGCGGTGGGCGGGGAGGAGGTGCGGCGGGAGATGCGGGCCCTCGGGGACTTTCTGGAGGGGATCCTGGAGCAGGTCAAGGCTGAGCTTCACAAGGAGGTGGCCTGATGAGCCGCAAGCCGAGCCCCATGGACCCCTTCCTGGCCAGGGCGCTTTCCGCCTTGGAGGAGATGGAGGGGAAGCCGGTCCAGGCTGGGGGGAAGACGCTTCCCCTCGAGGCCCTCGTCCCTTCTCCCCAGCCCCGCAAGCGCTTTGAGGGACTCGAGGCCCTCGCCCACTCCATCCGGGAAAAGGGCGTGCTCCAGCCCCTCCTGGTGCGGCCCCTGGGGGACGGGAGGTACGCCATCGTGGCCGGGGAGAGGCGGTACCGGGCCGCCCGGATGGCGGGGCTTTCCGAGGTCCCGGTGCGGGTGGTGGAGCTCTCCGAAAAGGAGGCGAGGCTTTTCGCCCTGGTGGAGAACCTCCAGCGGGAGGACCTGAACCCCTACGAGGAGACCGTGGGGGTCCTCGCCCTGCTATCGGAAGACTTGGGGAGGCCCGTGGAGGAGGTGGTGGCCCTGCTCCACCGGATGCGGGACGAGGCGAGGAGGAAAGTTCCCCAAAACGTTTTGGGGAGCCTCGAGGCCCGGAGGGTGGAGGAGGTCTTCCGGGCCCTGGGCCGCATGGGTTGGGAGTCCTTCGTCCAGGCCCGCCTCCCCCTCCTCAACCTCCCCGAGGACCTGAAGGCGGCCCTGGAGGAGGGGGCGATCCCCTACACCGCCGCCCTGGAGCTCAAGAAGGTGAAGGACGAGGCCTTGCGGAAGGCCCTCCTGGAGGAGGCGAGGGCGGGGCTCTCCCTGCGGGACCTGAAGGCCCGGGTGCGGGAAGCCTTGCGGAGGGAGAAGGCCCCCAGGCCCTGGCACCGGGAGGTGGGGGAGAGGCTCTTGCGGCTGGACCTCGAGGCCCTGCTCCCTGAAAAGCGGGCCAGGGTAGAAGCGCTCTTAGCGGAGCTCAAGGAACTGCTTGGTTAGGTGCGGTTTTTCTCTAGGAGGCGGGGGCGAAGGTGGAGGCGCAAGGTCAGCTGAGCCAAGGTCTGGTGGAGGAAGTGAGGAGCCAACTCAAGGAGGGTCCTGAGCAGGAGCAGGTGGTGGGCCCCTTAGTGCAGTATCTCCTTACCAAAGGCTATAAACTTGAGCAGATCCGCTTCGGCAAGAGGGAGTGGCGGGTGCCCAAGAGCCCCTCGGAGGCCCACAAGCGGGAGAAGGGGAGAAGCTATGAGGGTTTCCCCGTTGACATCGCCATCTTTAACGCTTCTGCGGAGGGCCCTTCTCTTCCTCGCATCATCATTGAGACTAAGCAACCCAAGGAGGAGGCTGGAATCTCTCAACTGCAGGCTTACATGTCCCTGGAACCTTCTGTAGAGCTTGGAATCTGGACCAACTCCGCTGACCCTTCCGCTCCCGCCCTTTTCCTCTACCGTGGAGAGGCGCATCCTAGGCGCAAGCTGGTCAAGGACATCCCCTCTCCCGGGGACCCGATAGTGCCTGACCGCGTACCTCTTCGGTACAAGGACTTGACCGTTCCTAGCCAGGACGTCTTGAGAAAACTCTTCTCCGACCTCATGGACCGCTTGGCCTCCGAAGACGCTAACGTGGTCCGTCCTGATGACCGCCTGAGCGAGCTTTGCAACCTCATCCTTTTGAAGCTGGATGGCGACAGGAGAGCCAAGGCCGAAGGAGAGGAGGCGGAGGTGCGCTGGCGGGCCCTCTCCACTCCCGAGGACACCGCGCGGATGATCCGGGAGTGGTTCCGCAACTTTACCCGGGTCTACCCCGAGCTCTTCACCAGCGAGGAGGAGCGGACGCTGAGGCTGACGGACCGTTCTATCCACCTGGTGGTGGAGGCTTTGGAGGGGTACCGCCTCATCGAGGCGGGAAGTGAGGCGGTGGCCCAGGCCTTCCAGGTGCTTCGGACGGAGGCTCTGCGCTCGGCGGACGGCCAGTTCTTCACCCCCCAGTCGGTCATCGCGGCGGGCGTGGCCCTTACAGGGGTGGAGTGGGACAACTTGGTGATCGACCCAGCTTGCGGTACTGGGGGCTTTTTGATCGAAGCCTTCTTCAACCTGGTGGAGAGAGTAAAAGGAGACCCCACTCAAGCGGTCCGCTGGGCTCAGACCCACCTCTACGGGGTGGACAAGGACCATGTAGCCGTCAAGTTGGCCAAGGCGGTCATGCAGATCGGTGGGGACGGCTCGGCCCATATCTTCCGGGGAGACTCCATAAGGCGGCACGAGTGGCCCAGGAACTTTCCTCACCTGCAGTACGAACTGCAGGAGGGGCGCTTTGACCTGGTGCTCACCAACCCTCCCTTCGGCAAGGACCTGGTGGTGGCCGCCGAAGACCTGGACCGGAGCGGGTTTTCCATCCACCGGGCGGGCGGGGGGTCCATGAGGAGGGTCCCCGTGGGCCTGGCCTTTCTGGAACTCGCCTACTGGCTCCTGAAACCCAGAGGGCGTGTGGGGATCGTTCTCCCCGAAACCTACTTCTTTAGCCGTTCCTACCGTTGGGTGATGGACTGGCTCCGTCCCCGCCTTCGCCCCCTGGTGGTGGCCAATATCCCCATGGAGGCCTTTCAGCAATATGCCAGGGCTAAGACTAGCTTTTTCGTTTTTGAGAAGCTCGCCGCCGAGCCCGACTTTGATGCCCCTGTCCTCTTTCTCAACCCTAGCACCTGCGGTATAGGCCCTGACGGGAAGGACATCCCTGACAACGAGCTATGGGAGCACGTGCTCCTGGCGAAGAAAGGCGAGCTTCCCCCTGGGGCCGTTCAGGTGAGGCTTGGGGAGGTGTATCGGCGAGGGGTGCTCGTCCCCCGCTACTACGACCCCAGGTATGAAGAGCCCCTGGACCGCCTTCTGGAGGAAAAGGGCCTCGAGGGGGTGAGCCTGGGAGAGCTGGTGGAGAAAGGCTTCTTGGAGTACCGCTTCGGCCACGGTAGCCCCGACCGCCTGAGCCGCAGGGGCGAGGTCCCCTACATCAAGGTGAGCGATCTCCGGGCCGGAAGGGTGAACGTCAATCCCACCAACCTGGTTCCTAGGGAGGTGGCGAGGAGGCTCTGGAGAGGGGGGGAGAGCGGGCTTCGGGCTTGGGATCTCCTCACTCCTATCCGGGCGAGCAGCAATATCGGGGAGTTTGCCGTCCTGCTTCCTGGTGAGGAGGAGCGGGTGCTCACCAAGGAGGTGCTCGTTCTGAGGAGCACGGAGGAAGGCGAAAAAGAAGGGTACACGCCTTTTTACCTCTTCTGGGCGTTCTCTTTGAAAGCGGTCAGGGAGAGCTGGCGGCGGGTCACTCTGATGCAGACGAACCGGGAGGACGTGGGGGACTACTGGAAAGAGGTGAGGATCCCGAAACCGAAGAGCCCCAGCTGGGCGGAAGAGGTGAGCCGCCCCATTCGGGAATACCTTGAGGGTCTGGTCCAGGCCCAAAGGGGCCTCCTGGGTCTGAGGGCTCAGGAGGAGGAGGGGTTCACCTTTGTTCCTTTCTTGAGGCCACCAAGCGTCGGGGACAAGGAGTCCGAGAACAACCCGGGAGGGAATACCTCCACTTAAGGGGCTGGGGTTGAAAACGGCCTAGAACTCCTCCCCCCACCCCGGCACCACCAGGCTCTTCATCCCGGTCCAGTAGGCCACCTTCTCCCTGGGATGCCCCTCCTGGAGGAACCTGCGGATGGCCCGCCAGCGCAAGGGGAGGGCGAGGTCGGCCCGCCTCTTCCCCTCCGCCTTCACCCCGGCGAAGTCGGCGAACTCGGTGAGGATCCACTTGGCCTCCTCCAGGCCCAGGGGCTTCCCCCGCCCCTTCCCGGGGGCGGGCTTGAGGAGGAGATGGGGATAGGGGAGGGGCTGGTGCCCCGCCAGGAACTCCCTCTGGGGGAGCCAGTCCGAGAGGACCTCCCGGGCGAGAGGGGAGAGGGGGACCTCCCGGAGCTTGGTCCCCCGCACCAGTAGGCTCTTCTCCCGCACGTCCTCCTTCCAGAGGTCCGCCACCTCCTTCACCGTGAGGCCCACCTCCCCCAGGAGGACCAGGAGGACCTTGAGGAGGGGACGCCAGTAGGCGAGGGGGTAGACCTCCGCCTGCCGGAGGAGCCTGGCGTACTCCTCCTCGGGCATGGCCCGGGAGGGGGCCACCACGGGGAGCTCCTGGCGGGAGGGGAGGCGCACATGGGGGGGCATGGGGTGCCCCGCCCAGTCCAGGAAGGGGAAGAGGTGCCTGAGGCTCGCCCGGGCCCGTTCCACGGTGCTCCAGGCGAGAGGCCCCCTCTCCCCCCCGGGGAATCCCTTCTCCTTGGCCTCCAGGAGGAAGGCCTTGGGGTCCTCGGCCTCCAGGTGGGGCCAGCGCCGCCCCTTCAGGGCCAGCCAGCGGACGAAGTAGCCCACGTAGTGGGGGGCCGCCCGGTCGGGCTTCCTGCGGCGGCGCACCAGGTAGGCCCAGAGGGCCTCCTTCAGGACCCCCTCGTCCCAGCGCCCCAGGGCCTCCCCCACCACCCGCCTCCTCTCCTCCGGGTGGTCCCAGGGTTCCAGGGCAAGGCTCTCAGCCATCCTTCCCATCATCTTAGCTACAACCCCCCTCCGCCGCCACCCCGTGTGTAGCTAAGACTTTTCCCCTCCGACTTTTCCTCCTCCCCACGCCACTCTCCACACCCGGCCCTTCCTCCGCGAGGGTTAGGAGTGGGTCTGCCGTGGGTGTGGTGGGGAAAAGCGGGAGCGGGCATTCTAGGGGGTTCTCAGCGCACCAGGAGGCGCACCCCCGTGGCCGGGGGCCTGGCCTCCGCCTCCCCCCGGGGCTCCTCCGGGTCCAGGGCCCCGTCCCCGTCCCGGTCCAGGAAGGCGAGGAGGCGGTAGGGCCCGGGGGAAAGGCCCTCGAGGCGGAAAGGCCCCCCCTCTGCCGGGAGGGTGAGGGTCCGGCAGGCCCCCGAGGCGGGGCAGGCCTCCAGGACCACCCGGGCGGCCACCTCCCCCACCCGGACCTGGGCCTCCGCCTGGGCCTCCCCGGCTTTGAGGAGGATGGGATAGGCGCCAGGAGGCGTGCCCAAGGGGGCCCGCACCCGGAGGTAGGCCGTGCCCTGGGCGGGGTTCGGGGCGAGGTAGGCGGCGAGCCCCCCTTCCGCCGCCACCCGCACGGGGACCGGGTAGGGGCTCAGGACCTCCACGGGAAGGCTCCCCTCCTCCCCGGGCTTCAGGACCAAGGCCCCCTCCACCCTGAGGGCCACGCCCCCTCCCCGGAGGGCGGAGAGGGCCCCGAGGGCGTCCAGAAGCCTCCCCTCCGGGGTAGGCCTGCTCCCCGCGAGGAGCGCCCCCTCCAGGGCTTCAGGGGGAGCCGCCCCCCGGGAGCGAAGGAGGGCCAGGGCCCCCGAGACGTGGGGGGCCGCCTGGCTCGTCCCCCGAAGGAGGCGGTATCCCCCAAGGGTGGGGCCCAGGACCCCCTGGTCCCCGCTTCCCCCGGGGGCGAGGAGGGGGGCGGAGCGGTTGGAGTAGGGGGCGAGCCTCCCGTCAGGCCCCACCGCCCCCACGGTGAGGACCCCCCGGCAGTTCCCGGGGAAGTAGTCCCTATAGTCCCCCCCGTGGTTCCCCGCCGCCGCCACCACCAGGACGCCCCGGGCCCTCACCTCGTCCAGGGCCTCCTGCAGGGCGGGGGAGCAGGGGCCTTCCCCACTCAGGGAGAGGTTCACCACCTGGGCCGGGTGGGGGTTTGGGGGAAGCCCCGGCACGGGGATCCCCGCCGCCCACCGGAGGGCGAGGAGGAGGTCGCTCTCCCGCCCCGTGCCCTCGGGGGTGAGGAGGCGGATGGGGAGGAGCCTGGCCTGGGAGGCCCCCGCCATCCCCACCCCGTTCCAGGCCGCCGCCAGGACCCCGGAGACGTGGCTCCCGTGGAAGGTCTGGAGGGGGCTCACCACGGGCTCCGTGGGGTCGGTGTCCCCGTCCAGAAGGTCCAGCCCCGGAAGGAGGACGCCCTGGAGGTCGGGGTGCTCCAGGACCCCGGTGTCCGCCACCGCCACCACCACCTCCCTTCCTGCGGCCTCCCGCCAGGCCTCGGGAAAGCGGGCCAGGGGGAGGTTCCACTGCTCGGGGAAGAGGGGCTCGGCCTCGCCCCCCTGGGCCCAGAGGGGGCGGTCGGGGAGGCTCAGCCCGCCCAGGGCCTGGCCCCCCAGGCCCTCCGCCCGGTACCACCCCCCGCCCAGGGGCCTCCCCGGGCACCCCTGGGGGCAGTGGGCCAGGAGGCCCAGGGTGGCCTGGGGCACGACCCCTTCCCCGCCCACGTAGACCGCGCCCTCCAGGTAGAGGTCCGGGGAGGAGGCCCGCTCCACCACCAGGCGGAAGGAGGCCTCCCGCCGCATCCCCCCGCCCTCGGCCACCACCCGGGCCTCCCAGGTTCCGGCCTCCCGGGCGGGGATGGCGAGGCGGAGCTCCTGGGTGGCCGCCACCTCCTGGGGCGGAGGGGTCATCTCCTGGGGCAGGCCTTCCACGAGGAGGCGGGCCCTGACCCTCCTGGCCTCCACCCGCACCGGGAGGGTGGCCGTTTCCCCCTCCCGAGCCCGCACCTCCTCCTGGCCCAGGGAGAGCCGGAGAAGGGGAACCTCGGTCAGCGAAGCTACCTCGAGGGCGCACCCCGTCAAGGTCAGCGAAGCTACATTAAGGAGCAGGCTAAAAAGGAGGTTCCAGGTCCTCCTCATCCAGGCCCGCCTCCGCTACCCGCCGGGCGAAGGCCGCCTCGAGGGCCTCGTAGGCCTCCTCCAGGCTGGGAAAGTCCCCGAGGTCTTCCCGCTCCCCTCCGGGGCCCTCCCACCAGGCCCGGCACCTTCCCGTGGGCCACTCCTGGATCCACCAGTTCCCCAAGGTTTCGGTCTCGTACACCCGCCGCTTCCTGCTCCTGTCAAACCGGAGAATCCGCATTTACCTCCCCCCCGCCAGGGCCACGGCGAAGTACCCCCGGAGGACCGCCACCACCTCCGGGCTTTCCACCACCACGAAGGCCTCCCCCTTGGGGGCCACGAAGAAGCGCCCGTCCGCGAGAAGGAACCACCCCGCCATGGGCGTCCCTCCGAGGCGCACCACCCGCGCCCCCCCGGCCCAGGAGGGCGGCGCCTCCCGCCCCAGGACCAGGGTGAGGCGCTTCTCCTTTAGGGCCTCCCCCAGGGAGGCCGGGGGAAGCCCCACCGCCACCACCTCCCGGGTCCGGTTGGCCAGGAACCAGTAGAGCTCCCGCCCCGTGAGCTCCCGCACCTGGGGCAGGCCCTGGGCCAGGACGGGGGCCAGGGCGAGGAAGAGAAGGGCGAGGAGCCTAGAAGAGTTCCCCGCTTTCAAAAAGCCTCTCCACCTCATCTTCCTCCTCCCACTCCTCCTCCGCCTCCCGCTCCAGGCACTCCAGGCAGGCCATCCACTCTTCCCCTCCTGGGTAGCGCACCAGTACCCGGCCCGTGCCGCCGCACATGGGGCACTCCATCAGACCACCTCCGGCACGGGCACCCTAAACTCCGGGGCCCAGAAGAGAGCCTCCTCCCCCTGGGCCAACAGGAAGGCCGCCTCGATGCCCCGCTGGTAGAGCCGCCACCCGTGCTCGGGGTGGCGCACCAGGTAGTACTGCCCGGTGCCGTCCACCTTGACCACGGTGGACCCCTCCACGATCCGCCAGAACTCCGCCAGGTCTGTCCGCATGCCATCACCTCCCGCTCTCCTCCGGGGGGCGCCTGCCCCCTGGTCCCTCACCGCACCTCCTCCTGCCTCCTCGAGGCGCTCACCACGTAGCCCGTGGCCAGGCGCATCACCAGGGCCACCTTGCTGCTCACCGGGCCGTCAAAGGTCAGCCAAAGCCAGCGGTCCGGGGTGCTGTACCCGGGGGCGAAGAGGTAGCCCCTCCCCCCGGCCCACAGGATGGGAAGCCCCAGGATGACCCCGGAGAGCTCCGGGGCGTCCCGCTCACCCCCCACGGCCACCACCTTGAGGAGGCCTTCCTTCACCGCCTCCTTCAGGTCCGCTTCCAGCGTTCTCGCCGTCCTCCCGTCCGTGACGATGTAGGCTTTGGGAATCCGTATCCCCCCGGGCGGGCAAGTGTAGATGGGCACGCCCCCGTAGGAGATGTTCTGGCATCCGCCCCCGTGGAGGATGAGCCCCAGGTACCGGGCCAAAGCCTCCACCCCGGCCCCCGAACCCACCACCATCACCTCCTGGCCCCGGGAAAGAGCGCCCTGAATCTCCCCCCAGGAGGCGGGGTAGAGCATGTCGTCCGGGAGGCCGCACATCTTCAAGGTGGCGCACAGGACGCACTTGGTCACCTTGTAGACCCCCCGGAGGACCAGGGAGGGCTGGGAGAAGTCCAGCCGGCTGAGGCTAGAGGGGTCGCACGCCATCACCTGGTTCACCTGTTGCAGGTTGTTGCTGATGCCCCCCCAGTCCAAGTTGCTGAGCCAGTCAAACTGGGCCAGGGCCGGGACCAGGGAGACCGCTACCAGAACCAGGGCTTTCCGCATCTTTCACCTCCCGAGAAGGGGCCGGTAGAGGGCCCTCAGGTCCAGGGCGTAGGCGGAGAGGTCGGAGAGGAGGGTGTAGGGCGCCCCCCGCACCCCCGGCACCTCGTACCCCTCGGGCACGGAGACCCAGCGCCAATGGGTCCGTTCCAGTCCGAAGGGGAGCACGTAGGGGGGCACCCCCAGGGGCTGGACGGGGCCCTCCAGGGGCAGGGAGGGGTAGGCGATGACGCACGGGGGGCAGTACTCCACCCGGACGTCTACCGTGATGGGCACGTGCCAGTAGACCACCAGGCGGGAGAGCTGGCTCCAGGCCCACCCCACCCAGTTGCCCAGGTTCACCTGGGAGAGGTCCACGCCCCGGATGTCGGGCACCGTGGTCACCTCCAGGAAGTTCGCCGCCTGGAAGAAGGTGGTGTAGCCGAAGCTCTCGTACACGGGGAGGGAGGCAGGGGGAAGCCAGCGCTTGGTTTCCTCTAGCTTCCAGAGGCCCGGGGACTCCCGGTCGGCCTTTATGGGAAGCTCCTGCACCTTCTGCCCCAGGGCTTCCCTGAGCTTTTCGTTCGTCTCCTGGAGCTTGGTCTGGGCCTCGGCGTCCCTGGGGTTCCGGGCGAGGCGGGCCTCGAGGTCCCGCTTGAGCTTCCAGAGCCCGTCCACCTTCATGAGGGCCACGGCGGAGCAGTCGGCCAGGTCGTCAAGACTCCCCGTGCACCGGGAGAGGACGGGAATGCCCTGGGTCAGGGTCCTCAGAGGGCTGTCCAGTAGGTTCCTCAGGTTGGTCTTCACAAGGTCCACCCCCGGCAGGCCCAGGAAGGCCCGGGAGAAGAGGGTCTTCGCCGAGCGGTAGAAGTGCACGTAGAGGTAGACCTTCTCCAGGTCGCTTCCCGCCCGGTCCACGAGGCCCTTGTAGGTGTTCCAGAGGGCCTGCACCTGGTCCCAGAGGGCGGTGAGGTCGGCGGGGAAGAGCTCGGTGTAGACCGGGGCCACCACGCTCCCCCCGCCCAGGAGGTGGCCCTGCCAGGGCACGGGGAGGTAGGCCTTAGGGCTCCCCAGGCTCTTGAAGTCCCTGGGGAGGAGGGAGAGGAGGTCCTGGGGCGTGGAAGGCCGGGGCGTGAGAAGAGCCCTCGCCACCTCCTTCTGGTAGTCCAGGTAGTAGTCGGTGAGGGCCTTCTGCATGGCCCGCTCCACCCGGGCGTTGGCCTCGTCCCAGTTGAACCAGAGGGGCTGGGAGGGATACCCGGGGGTGCGGAAGACCTCGTACCCCTGGACCAAAACCTTGAACCCCGGGATGTACATGAGGGGCAGAACCTGCACTCCCAGACCATCGCAGAACTCCTTCGGGTCCACCTGGGGCACGGGGAGGTAGCGGTCCAGCTTGTGGAGCCCTCCCGAGGCCCACTTCCCCAGGTCCAGGGGGGAGGAGCGGGTGGCGGCCTCCAGGAAGGCGGTGTCCACCCCCTCGGAGGGCACCATGAGCTTGAGGTCGGGGAGAGGGGGGTTGAGCTCCGGCCCCTTCACCCCGGCCAGGCAGTAGGCGAACCAGAAGGCGGGGTTGTTGAGTTCTGTCGCTGTCCGCCAGTAGTAGCGCTCCTCAAAGCGTTGCCAGGCCTTCCGGAGGTCCCGCGCCACCTCCCGGGTGGCCTCGAGGCTGGAGAGGGGAAGGTAGAACTCGTGGGCCTGGGCCTCCGCCCAGGGAAGCCGCCCGGTGCAGTCCTGCCCCTGGGTGGGGTCGCACCTCCCCTTCTGGTAGTCCCGGAGGCGGTCCTTCCGAAGAACCTCCAGGTAGGGCCACTTTCCCTTCAGAACCTGCTCCAGGCGGTAGTCGGGGGCCGAGAGGAGGTACTTGGTCCACTCCTCGTACCGGGGCCCCCCCTGGGCCAGGGCCAGGGCGGTAGTCAGCAGGGTCAGCGCCATCGTCCACCGCACGCTCCACCCCCTAAAGCCCCTTCTCCCGGCACCAGTCGGAGAGGGGCTTGAACCAGACCTTGGCCTCCTCTCGCCCCGTCCCGGCGAGGGGGTTACCCTGGGGCGAGATGGACCGGGTGATGTAGCTCACGTAAGGGTCGCCCTCGGCCACCTCCAGGTCCTTCCCCGTGGGCATGAGGTAGCCCTCCAGCCCGGGAATCCGGTACCGCTTCCCCTCCGCCGTCACGTACCCCCCGGCTTCCACGGGACGGTCGTTGTCCGTGGCGTAGCGCCACCGCGCCTGCCATTGGGACAGGTACCACCGCACCCGCCACCCCTGGACCCGGAAGGTCCACCCCTGAACCCGGATGGAGTAGTCGTACAGGTAGGGGCTCACGGGAGAAGTCCCCGTCCTCCGGCTCACCTCCGCCGTGCCCCTGACCCTCTTCTCGGCGTCCACCACTTCACAGGTGATGGGGTAGGTATTGGTGGTCCCCAGGAAGAGCTTCCCACAGGGTTGGTTCACTTGGAGGATGGGGTCCTTCCACCGGAGGGTGAAGGTCTCCCAGCCCCTTCCGAAGTCCCCGCCGAAGGTGAACCGCCAGGGCGGGATGTTGGAGCCCGAGTAGTTCTGGGACTGTTCCCCGGAGAGCTCCCAGGTCCCGCTGGCGTACACCTGGGCATACCCTCGGTCCCTTCCCTGGGCGTCCCTGGCCGGGCTCACCTGGGTCCACGTGGTGGGAGGGGTGCTCGGGAGGGTGATCCCGATGACCTCGCTCCCGTTGCCCAGGGAGAAGGTGTCCTTCCCGTCCCAGTCCCCGGGATACGCCTTCCCGTTGAAGGAAGGCATCTCCACCCACCAGATCCAGGAGGGATTTCCCAGGAAGAGCTCCTTGAACTCCACCCGGGCCTTGAGGTTGGCCTGGGAGATGTAGCCCCACACGTGGGCCCGGGCCTCGGGAAGCCCCTCCTGGGTGGGGGAGAGGGAGGTGGTGAAGGAGAGGTAGTCCGTTTCCTGCCAGTCCGGGCGGTCCACCAGGTAGCGCCCCGCCATCACCGCCCCCTTCTGGGTGGAGCCGGAAGGGGGGTAGATGACGGCGAAGGCCTGCTCCTTGGCGAGGGTGTCCCGGGGCATCACGTGGAAGCGGGTGTCGGAGCGGTAGAGGGAGCAGTACCCCCTCGCCGTTCCCTCCGGCACCACGAAGCGCTCCTGCCCCCCGTTCCGGGTCCGGAACTCCTGGGCCAGGGTCTGGGTCCACACGGAGACCTCGGGAACGAAGAACCAGAGGGTGCTTCCCCGGGGCTGGCGAGCGTAGAAGCTCCTCAGGTCCGCCAGGGAAGAGAGGACGCTCTTTCCCACCACGTCCCGGTCCGCCGGGGAGATGCCCGAGAGGATGGACCCCTGGACCGAGGGGGGCTGGTAGGACTCCATGCCGGGGTAGCGGTAGCGCTCCCTGGCGCTACCCCCTGGAGGCGTGGCCGAAAGCCACCCTCCCGCCTCCAGGGGCACGGGGTTGTCCGGGGAGGGCATCCAGGTCCTGGTCCCCTGGAGGGGCCACACGGCGTACTGCACCTGGTGGTAGGAGGGGCGGTTCTGGGAGTCGTAAACCGTGGTCACCCCCGCCCGCCCCCGGAGGCGGTTCCCTGAGTCGTAGAGGTTGAAGACCGCCTGGTTGTAGGGGATGTTTGGGGTATACCCCGAGAGGGTGAAGTAGTCGCACCCGGAGACGCAGAGGTAGAGCCTCCCGTTCCACCAGAGGCTCTGGTTCGTGGAGCCCTGGGTGGGGTTGGTCCCGCTTTCCACCAAAAACTCCACCACCACGCTGTAGCCCTGCCGGGCGTCCCCCTGGAGCGTTCCTCTGACCTCCGTGGAAGGGCGGGGGCCACCCACGAGGCCCACCTGGGCCAGGGCCAGGGAAGAGAGGAGAAGGAGAGGGCTAAGCCTTTTCACGCCGTACCCCCCAAGCGTCCACGAGGTTCAGCAAAAGGGCCCACCCTATGCCCACGAAAAACCACCCGGGTCCGTAGGTGTAGGCCAGGACCATTCCGAAGCCTGCGCCAAGAGCGTACCGCCACCACACCCTGCACCTCCTACGGGTACTGCCTCCCCCTCTGGAACATGGGGTCAATCATGAGAAGGGTTTTCAGGGTGGGCACGATGCCCGTGGGGGTTTCCACCAGGGCCAGGCACCGCCTCCCCTCCGGGGTGTCCTTGAAGGTCTGACACCCCCTTAGGACCTGGTCCCTCTCCTCCTGGGGCACCCCGGCGTACTCCGGCACCGAGGGGTCGTAGTACTTCCGGGGGATGAGGCGGTCCAGGAGGAGGTAGTCGTGCCGCCACCCCTTGACCATGAGGAAGGTCTTGATCTCCACCTTGGGGCCGATGTCCGCGCCCCGGGCGTTCTGCTGACCGAAGCAGAAGGTAATGAACCCGCCGCAAAGCCTCCCGGTGTAGAGGAGGCCGTGGAGGATGGAGGGCACGTCCGTGAGAATCTTGATCTCCCCCGCCGGGTCCGCGCGGCTACAGATTCCGAGGAGGCCGCAGTCGTAGAAGTACCCCTGGGCCACCTTAGCCAGGGCGCCCCTCACGGGCTCCGGGACCTCCTTGGCGTAGGCGTAGGCCCGCATGGAGCCCCCTGCCCGCTTGTGGTCCTCCACGAGGCGGTTCGCGAACTCCTGGAGGGCCTGGTCGTAGGAGAGCTCCCGCTCCCAGGTGAGGTAGGCCACCCCCCGCCCCGAAGTGGAGATCGTCCCACTCTGGGGTACCCAGTAGCCCCGGAGTTGCTGACAGTTGTAGTAGGGGTAGCCCGGCGTATACCCGGAGGTGGTGACGGTGGTGGTCTGGACGTTGCCGCTCTGGTCCCTATACTGGCAGGACCAGTCCACCTGCCACTCTTTCCAGTAGACATAGGCCTCCGCCGCGAAGTTGTGGAAGCCGTTGTCCCGGAAGGAAAGGCTTCGGGTAGAAACCTGGACCTCGGGACATCCCTGCACCGGGTTGGGAGAGAGGAGGGCGGTGTAGGTGGGGCTCCCCGGCCCCTCGTCCTTGAGGGCGAGCTGGCTCCCCGTCCACCGGATCCGCACCCAGGCCGTGGTGGAGGGGGAGGAGGTCCAGGCCCGCACGGTGAAGGAGCCGGGGGAGGCCAGGGCGGTGGGGGAGACGGTGAGGTAGACCTGGGGCCTCCCCACGGGAAGCTCCGGGTATTCGGGAGGCGTGTAGCGCACGGTGCAGGTCTGGGGGCTTTGGGCCAGGGCGGCCCCCAGGACCAGGAGGAGTGGCAACAATATGCGGCGCATCAAGCCTCAGTATAGCAATGTTTGCTTACCGAGGCCGTAGCGCCCTCTCCGCTTCCGCCACCCGCTCCAGGAGCTTTTCTTTCCGCCTAAGAAGGGCCCGGTAGCGGGCCAGGGCCTCCAGGAACTCCCGGGGCCGGGTGAAGCCCTCGGGGGGTTGCCAGCCCTTGCCCAGGTACTTCCAGCGCCACTTCCCGTCCTTCTTCACCTTGAGGTAGGGGTAGGGCCCGTGGGGACACCGGGTACAGCTCTCCTTCCCACACCTGACCCACCGCCAGTAGACGGGGAGAGGGGAGAGGGCCTCGAGGGCTTTGCGCTCCTCCTCCAGGCGGGCCTCGAGGTCGGCGAGCTCCGCCTCCAGGCGGGCGAGGGCCTTGGCGAGGGCTTCCGGGGGCATCTTAGCTACACACTCCCCTAAAGCTTGCCTGCCTTGTAGCTAAGACAGGGCAAAGGAGCCGGGACTGCCCCGGCCTCAGTACCAGGACACCTTCCAGTAGGCTTCCCGCCTTCCGTACACCCAGGCGGCGTGCTCCGGGGTGGGTGGTTCGGCGTAGACCAGGTTCCAGCCTGGGGAGAACTCCAGGTCGTACTGCACCTGCCTTCCCCCGCACGCCTGGAGGCCCTTCTTCACCACCCCCTCTCCCGTGTAGACCAGGGCCCAGTATTCCTCGGCGGGATAGGGGTAGGGGAGGGCGCGGGGCACGAGATAGAGGCGGGTCTCGCCGCCCCCGGGGTAGAAGAGGCCACCCCGTTCCCCGTTCATCCCGTTCCACCACTCCACCAGAACCTGGGCCCCCGTGCACCAGGGGTCGGCGTCCAGGTAGGGGTCGGGGGTGGGGACGAGGCCCCGGAGGGAGAGGTAGACCCGCCCGTCCACCACCGGGGCTTCCCGGGTGAGGACCCTGAGGGTGCCGTTGAAGGGCCTCCCGCTTCTATCCTTGATGGTCATCTTTAGCTCCTCGGCGTTGAGGAGCTGGTACTCTCCCTCCGTCCCCGCCCCGGGAAGCTCCCCACAGGCGGCGAGGAGGGGGAGGAGGGCGAGAAGCCAAGCCGCGCGCGCCGTCTTCAGGATCACTTTCGCGTCCATCCTCATCTCCCACATTGCTCCGAAGGGTCTTTCGTCGCCTTACACGCGGGCCTCGAGGGCGTAGAGGACCACCCCCTTCCGGCCCAGGACCTCGTACCACACGCTCCAGCCGTCCGTCCGCATCTCCCGGGCGAGCCGCACCATCCTCCCCTCCCAGGGCACCATGGGCCAGGGGCGGTCGGAGAGGCCCCGGAAGACGGGGTGGCCCAGGAAGCGGAGGCGCTCCTCCGCCCGCTTGAGGGCCTTGGCGAAGTCTTCCATACCCCTGTCTCCCAACCCCTGTCTCCCATCTTAGCTACATGCTCTTTCCAGAGGCCCCTTTCGTGTAGCTAAGACAGAGGGCCTCGAGGTCTTCCCGCCGCTCATACCGGAACCTCCGAGGATGCGCGGGGTCGTACACCTGCTCCTCTACCCGCTCCACCTGCTTCCCGGGGAAGAGCCCGAGGTGGTGGAGGAGGTCCCGCTCCAGGCGTTCCTCCACGAGGTCAAAGCTCGTGACCGTGCCGTCCTCGAAGCGGATCACCACCCGCCTCATCCCTCCTCCCTCCCCAGGACCTCTAGGTAGAGGTTCCCCTTCCTGGCCTCAAAGTAGGCGCCTGAGCGGTAGGTCCTCGCCCATCGCCCCCGGGCCAGGGTCTCTAGAAAATCCTCGTAGGCCTTCCAGTCGGGGAAGCGCCGCTCACGCCGCACGAGCTTGCCGTTTTTGAGAAGAACGAGCACCGCTTTCATGCTTTCCCTACCTCCCACCCCCTCCCGTGGGGCCCCCAGGCCCCCGGGCCCTGAGAAGGCTTGGGGAGGGCGCTTTTGGGGCCTGCTCTCCCCCGTTCTGCGCGAAAGCAAAATTTCGCGCACGGCTTCCGCGCTCTCCCCTAGCCCGCCTTACGCCTCCGGTCCGGCCCCCGCACCTCCACGGCCCGCTCCACCCGGGAGAGGAGGGCCTCGGCGTTCTCCCCGAGGCGCCTCGCCGCCTCCTCGGGGGGGTAGTTGGAGGTGACGAGGAGGTCCAGGCTTCCCCGGTGGGCCGCCTCCACCAGGCCGAAGAGGACCTCCGCCGCGAAGGGGGTGAGCCTGGCCTTGCCCAGGTCGTCCAGGACCAGGACGCTCGCCTGGTCCAGGATTCTCGGGGCTTCCGGGTCTTGGGCCTCGAGGCGGGCCCGCTCGTAGAACTCCCACTCGGAGAGGAAGAGGGTCCTCTTCCCCTCCTGGGCCTTCTTCCAGGCGGCTCGCACCGCCAGGTGGGTCTTGCCCGTTCCCGGGGGGCCGAAGAGGTAGAGGACGCCCCCCTGCTCGTGCCACGAGGAGATGGCCTCTAGGACCTCCCTCTTCCCCTCCCAGGGCCTCTCCAGGTAGGCCCGGTAGGTGGGGGGAAGGCTTTCCCGGTACACCCGGCTCCAATGCCACCGCCGCCAGGCCTTCGCCACCTCGGCCAGGTACCTCTCCGGCTCCTGGTAGGTGCACTCGCAATCGTGCTCTATGCGGTGCGGGGCCCGGAAGTCGTACCCCCGGAGGGCGGGCGCCCCGCAAAGGGGGCAGGGAGGAAGCTCAGGGTCGTGCTCCACCCCCCTTGGCCTCAAGCTCTTCAGGATCTCCTCTAGCTTACTCCGGTCCACCTCCTCCCTCCTTTTCGCCAAAGCCCCGTCTAGAAGCCTCTTTGACACACTTGTGCCACCACTTGTGCCTGCAGAGCTTCTAGAAGAGCAGGACCTCTCCCCGCTCTTCCTCGGGGAGGGGTCTGGCCTTGGCCAGGAGCTTCCTGGCGTAGGGGAAGGGCTCCCGGGCGTGCTTGGCCGCCTCCCGGAGGGCTTTCTCTACCTCCTCCGCCCCGAGGGTCTTGGCCCAGGCCCTGACCTCGGGGAGCCAGAGGATGAGGGCGCTGGCCCGCCGCCCCTCGGGGTAGACCAGGGCCGCCTCCGCCGCCCGGAGGAGGACCCCGGGGTGGGAGGCGGCCAGGGGCTGGGCCTCCCTGGGAAGGCGCTTCCCCACCTGGAGGAGGAGCCCTCGCACGTGGGGGTTGGCCTCCGCCAGGGCCTGGACGGGGCTCGGCTCCCTCTTTTTGCTCCTCTTGGCTTTGGGAGCCTCGAGGACGGAAGCCCCGGCGGGGGCCTGGCGCCCGGCGGGCGGGGCCTTCTCCAGGCTGAGCCGGGCCACCCCGTCCTCCACCACCAGGGCTCCTTCCCTCTCCAGGGCGGGGATGACCCGCTCCAAGAGGTAGCGGAGGGTCCGGGGCCGCCCGGCGAGCTCCAGGGCGAGGGCCTTCACCTCTTTGGGCCCCTCGTAGTAGAGGACGAGGAGGACCTGCTCCCTAAGCCCCATCCACGGGAAGAGCTCCCTCGGGGCCATCCTCTTCCTCCACCAGCCCCTTGAGGACCAGGGTGTCTTTGAGCTCCAGGAGGGAGATGCGGGCGGCCACCAGGAAGGCCTCCGCCGCCTTTTCGTCCCCCTCCTCCAGGGCCCGGAGGGCGGCCAGGAGCTCCACCTCCAGCTGGGCCAAGGCGAGGGTCAGGGCCCGGCTCACGGCCTCACCCCCTCCGAGGCCAGGCGCACGAGGAGGCCCACCTCCTCCGTGTAGGCCCGGGCGATCTCCAACTCCGCCTTGGCCCTCTGGTAGCGCTCCTCCGCCTCGGCCAGGGCCCGGTAGAGCTCGGCGTAGAGGGCGCGGGCCCTGGCCTCCCGCTCCTCGGCGTTTTTGCCCTGCACCTCCCCGGAGAGGAGGCCCTGGGCCACGCGGGCCTCCAGCTCCTCCTTCGCCCGGGCCCGCTCCAGGGTGGCCTCCAGGGCCTCCTCCAGGGCCTTCCGGTACCGCTCAAACGCTCGCTTCACCTCGTTCTCAAGCCCAAGCATGCTCACCACCACCGCTCGCGCACCACGTCCCTCACCACCACCTGGACCACGTACCTGTCCTCGGAGAGGAGGTCGTCCAGGATCTTCTCGCTGATCCTCTCCGCGTCCCCCTCCGCCTCCAGGACCGCGCTCCCGATGGGCGTATGGAGCTCCACCACCACCCGGCCCTCCTCGGGGTAGGGAGCGCACTCCAGCCCGTGGGCCTCCAGGACCTTGAACCGCCTCTCGCCCTTGTAGTAGATCAGCACCCGCATCTTCACCTCCCGCCTCTGCCCGGGGGGGCTTTAGCCCCCCATGCCCTCACGCCGCTAGAAGCTCCGGGAAAAGGGGCACCCTGGGGTCTCCCCTCGCCCCCTCCTCCGCCGCCTCCCGCCACCCGGGAGGAAGGGGAAGGGAGAGGACGGCCCTGGCGAGGTAGGGGTCTTCCCGGAGCCGGGCGAGGACCAAGCCTTCCGCCCTCCTCCCCTCCCTCCCCGACAGGAGCTCCTGGAGAAGGCGGCTTTCCAGGAAGGGAAGCCCGAAGACGGCCTCCTCCAGGAGCCCCCGCACCACCCGGTTAGCCCTGGCCTCCGGCGTCTTGGGGAGGCAGGAGTCCGGCGATGAGGGCGTAAAAGCGCCCATCTTTCACCTCCACCAGGGGGGCCTTGTTCCCGGAGTAGAGGGCGAGGTCCACGTCCTCCTCCTCTACCTCCTCCAGGGCCTCCTTCAGGAAGCGCCCGTTGACCACCACGCTCCCCTCCCCCTCCCCGGGCAGGACCTCCTCGGAGACGGGGGTGAACCCCTCCAGGGCCCGCACCCGCACCTCGCCCTCCCCCGCCTCCAGGCGCACCGCCCGGCTCTGGGACTCGGCCACCACCAGGGCCCGCCTCAGCGCCTCGAGGAGCGCCTTCCTCTCCGCCCGCATCCGGCCCACGGGGGGCACCTGGGGAAGCACGTTCCGGTAGGCGGGGAAACCGTCCGCCGCCAGGGCGAAGCCTACCCGTCCGTTTTCGGCCACGGCCACCAGGGCCTTCCCGTTCTGGACCAGGTGGAAGGAAGCCCCGCCCTCCAGGCCCCTCAGGGCCTCTTCCACCCCCGCCGGGAGTAGGTAGGCGCCTTCACGGAAGACTTCCGCGTTCACGGTGTAGAGGTGCAGGCGGTACCCGTCCGTGGCCACCACCCGGGCCCGGGGCTCCTCCACCTCCACCAGGACCTTGGCCTGGTAGCTCAGGAGGCCCCTGCCCAGGGCGAAGGCCTTCTTCAAGGCCTCCAGGAAGTCCTCTCCCGCCCGGAAGACCTCCTCCCCCGCCGCCTCCAGGACGGCCAGGGAGAAGGGAGGGGCGGTGTGGAGCTCCGCCCGGAGGGAGCCTCCCCGCACCAGGAGCCTTCCGCTCTCCAGGGAGAGCTCCACCTCCCCTTCCATCCCCTCCAGAAGCTCCAGGAGGGGCTTGCGGGGGAGGGCCACGGGGGGGAAGCTCCCCTCCCCCACCCGGGCCTCCACCTCCACCCCGCCGGGGCTCGTGGACCACACCCTCGCCCCATCGAAGCTCACGTAGTCCATGCCGTGCCGGGGAGGCACCATGCGCTTCAGGGCGCTTTTGAGCCTCGAGGTCTCCACCTGGGTCGCCACCGCGAGCATCCTTCACCTCCGAAAGGAGGCCGAGGGGTGGCTCTTCCCACCCCCCGGCCCGTCCTCGCCTACCGCTTCACCGTCTCCCCGTTGGCGTTGAGCCGAATCACCTCCGGGAGAGGCTTTCCCGCCGCCACCGCCTCGGGCAGGCCCTTCAGCCTCTCCAGGACCTTGAAGGGGATGTGGCGGTGCTCCCCCTCAATCACCACCCGGGGGTAGCGGTAGAGCTCCCTGCCGATGCCCCAGGCCACCGCCGCCCGCTTGAGGGCCCCGCTGATTCCCCCCTTGAAGGGCTCCATGTCCGTGGCCCCCGAGCCGTCTTGCTTCTCCACCCACTCCCCGGTCTCGGGGTTCTTGATGGCGATGCTGGCGATGACCCCGTGCTCCTCTCCCACCTGGGCCGGGGTGTAGCGCACCTGCCACCCGAAGGGGCCGAAGGCCTCGTCCAGCCGGGTCATGACCGCCCGGGCGTCGATGAAGGGGGCGATGGTGGTCTGCCCGTTCTTGCTAGCGATGACCTTCCACTCAATCTCCTCCGCCGTGAGGGGCCGGGTGAGCCTGGCTATAGCTTCCGCTACCTTCATCCTTCACCTCCTTCGCCTTCTCCTGGGGGGGCTAACGCCCCCCATGCTCTCTTCCCCTAGGCTCCTCGGCCCTCTCACGGGGCCTCTTCCCTGCAGGCCAGGTAGAGGGCGAGGGCCAGGACCAGGGCCAGGACCCCCGTGGCGAGGACGGCGAAGTCCAGGACGCCCAGGATGGCTTGAAGGACGCCTGTGGACATCTCCTCCTAGCCCTCCTCCTCGAAGAGGTCCCGGAGCCACCGGTAGCGTTCCGGGTCTTCCTCTTCGGGTCTGGCGATGAGACCCGTCTCCTCCAGGAGCCCCACCAGGAGGGCGAGGGCGATGAGGGGCCCCACCAGGAAGGCGAGGAGCAGAAGAAGCTCTACCATCCCCTTTTCCTCCCCTGGGGCCTGCGCCCCCGCTCCGCCCTGAGCCGGGCCAGCAGAGCCACCGGGGGCCGGCCCAGGGGGTCCTTCCGCATGGCCGCGAGGACCAGGGCCTGAAGCTTCGCCCGGAGGCTCACGCCTTCCTCCCGGTCCACAACAGCACCAGGCCCGCCACCACCAGCAGGGCCAGGACCAGCCCCGCCCCCTCGCTGGGCACGGGCACCTCCCCCCTCATCCACCGGAGGGTGGGGATGCCCACCCCCACCAGCACCGCCGCCAAGCCGATGAGCCTGTCCAGAGTCCGCCGCATCCTCACCTCCAGAAGAAGCCCGAGGGGCGGGTTCTCCCCGCCCCCCTGTTCCCCCCTTCCCACAAGGTGGCTTCGCTGACCTAGGCCACCGGGCGCTCCGCCACCCGCTCGGCCTGGGCCTGGGCCCGCTCCCGCTTCTCCTGAAGCCAGAGGAAGAGGACCGCGGCCACCTGGTGCTTGCAGGGCCGGGTCTTCCCCTGGGCGTAGGCCGGGCAGGTGCAGGTCTCGGCCTCGAGGTCCACGAGGTAGCGCTTCCCCGGCTGGCTCTCGCTCTCCACCACGAAAAGCCCGTCCATCCCCGCCACGGGGTGGACCTTCCCGAGGAGCGCCTTGGCCTTCTCCAGCTTGCCCAGGGTCTGGAAGAGCTTTTCCTTGAGAGGCATCGCTTACCTCCTTCGCCCATTCCCGAGGGGCCTTGCGGCCCCCAGGCCCTCAGAAGGGAAGCTCCTCGTAGCCAATCTCTTCGTCCGCCGCCTCCCTGGCCTCCTCGGGGGAGAGGCCCCGCCGCCTCGCCTCCCGGTAGGCCCGCACCCATGCCGTGAGGAGCTCCATCCCGCGCCCGTTCCGGGAAGGCTCGGGGCCACACACCTCCTCCAGCACCTCCTGCACCCGGCCAAGCCCCTCGCACACAGGGCACTCCGTGGCGCTCCAGGGGAGGGGCTGGAGGCCGAACCACTCCGTGTGGACGAAGCCCTCTCCCCCGCACAGGGAGCACGCCACCGTCCTCGCGCTTTTCACCCGCACCATCTCGTCTGTGGCCCGAGGGGGCGGGCACCCGCCCCCCTGCCCTAAGCCACCTCCCTCTCCGCCTCCCTCAGAAGGGCTAGGAAAGCCTTCAAGGCCTCCTCCCCCACGGGCTCGCTCTCCCGCCGCCAGGCCTCGTACATGCGGGCTAGGGCCGGGAGGTTTTGGGGGATGAGCTCCACGCTGGCCTCCCTCGTCCCCGCCCACCCGGGGCCGCCGGAGTCCGGCCCCGCCTCCAGGACGAAGGCCTCGAGGACAGACGCCAGAGCCCAGACTTCCTCCTCCCGGGGCTCGGCGAGCTCAAGGAAGAGGTACCCGTCCTCCAGGTTGACCTCGGCCCGCTCGGGAAGGTCGGGGATTTCCTCTAGAAGCTCCAGGACCCGCTCCCGCTCCAGGGCCTTCTTGCCCAGAAGGGCGCACGCGTAGGCCGAATAGTTCATTCCATCACCTCCACGGGGCTTTAGGGGGGGCTTTGGCCCCCCTGCCCTCTAGAACAGGTCCTCGCTCGGCGTTCCCTCCGCCCCTTCCGCTTTCTCCTCCGCCTTCTTGGGCCGCACCAGGAAAGCGAAGTCGTCCAGGACCAGGGTGAGCCGGGTCCTCTTGCCGTCCTTCCCCTCGTAGGTCTCCGTCTGGAGCCTCCCCTCCAGGTGGGCGTAGGTCCCCTTGGGCGGGTCCACCTCCGCCAAGGCCTCGGCGAGGCCGCCCAAGGCCAGGACCTCAACGAAGACCGTCTCGTCCTCCTTCCGCCGCCCCTGGACCGCCACGGAGGTCTTCCAGATGGCCACGCCCTGATTGGTGTAGACCAGCTCGGGCTTCCTCGCCAGGTACGCCTTCAGAATCGCCTTCATCCTTCCTCCTTTCACCGGGCCTACGGGGGGGCTAAAGCCCCCCCTGCCCTTTAGCGCCTGACCAGGTAGTAGCTCCCCGTGGGGCTCTTCCTAAGCCCCTCCTCCTTGAGCCAGACCTTCAAAGCCTCCTTCACCTCTTCAAGTGGCCGGGAAAGCTCCCCCTCGTAGTCCTCCTCCGCCTGGAGGAGGTTGAGGAGGGCCACGGCCTGCTCGGGGGTGAGCCTGAGGTCGTTCATCCTTCACCTCCTTCACCTCTTCCCGTGGGGCCGCTAGGCCCCCTGGTCCTTCTCCCCTACCTCCGGGGAGAAGTTGTTCTCCTGGGCGGCCTGGAGGATGGCCTCCAGGGCCTCCCGGTCCGTGAGGAGCCCCTTGAGCCAGTCCTCGAGGACCGCCTGGGCCTCCTCGGCGAAGGCGGAGGCGTCCCAACAGCCACCTTTCATCCCTCACCTCCCGTTCTCTTCCCGTGGGGCCGCTAGGCCCCCTGGTCCTCTAGGGCTTCCCGGTTCGGTCTTAGCTACACGGGGGGGAGGAAAGGGGCAAGCGTGTAGCTAAGACAAGCCCCTTTCCTCCCCGGGCCCCCTACCCCAGACCATCTGCGCCATCTGCACCACCTCTTCTCCTTTCCGTCCCCCCTCGAGGGGCCGGAAGGCCCCCCTGCCCTGAGGGCCCCTCCTCACCGCCTGTAGAACCCCTCCCTGGCCCAGAGATTGGGAAGCTCCTCCTGGGGGAGGTGAACTTCCCCCAAGACCCGGTACGGTCCCCGGAAGGGCCAGAGGAGGAGGCCTTCCCGGTCCAGGCGCTCCCGGGCCTGGAGCCAATCGCCAAGCCCGGTGTCGTCCGGGCTCCACCGCTCCAGGAGGAAGCGCCGCCTCCTGCCGTCCTCCACCTCCAGGAGCCGCACCCCGAGGAGCCCGTAGAGGTCCACGGGGAGGGCGAGCGCCTCCTCCACCAGGAGGGCGGCCTCGGCCCAGTCGGCGAGGGGAGCGTCCGAGGCCACCCGGATGAGGTCCCCCAGGTGGAGCTTCGCCAAGAGGAGGAAGACTCGGACGGCGAGGTCGTAGGGGCGCTTCTCCTCCCAGGCGAACCCCGTCTTGCAAAACCCGAAGGACCACTCCCTCTCCTCCCACCAGGGGAAGACGAAGCTCTCGTAGTCCTCCGGGGCGGGGCCGTTGAAGGCGATTTGGGGAGGGTAGAGGACTGACCCCCCCGTCCCGTCCGGCCCCGCCAGGGGAGGAAGGTGGGGAAGGAGCCGGGCGAAGTCCTCAAGGATGGTCCCGAGCCTCTTCTCCACCGCCTCCCTGCCGGCTGTCCTCAGGTACCAGTAGTGCGTGTGTCCCATATCAGACCTCCCCGAAGAGCTCCCTCAGCGCCGCCGCCGAGTTGTCCTCGTGGGAGGCCCTGACCCTGGCCTCGAGGGCGTAGAGCCGGGAGACCAGCCCCCTGAGCTCCCCCACCGCCTCCTTCACCTCCCGGGCCACCCGCTCCGCCTCCAGGGGGCGCTCGGAGAGGAAGGCGTGGAGGTCTTCGGCGTAGAGGGCGAGGGCCCTGGCCGCCTGGGCCATCTCCTCCAGGTGCTTCCTGACCCGGATCACAAGACCTCCCTCAGAAGGCGCTTTGCTTGACGGCGCTCCCAACGGGAGCTCATCCTCTTGACCCACTTGGCCACCCCGGAACGAGGGGGGCCATCCGGCCCCCCCCTGGCCCTAAGCCACCTCCAGCACCGCCCACCCGGTCCTGGTAGGCACGAGGACCTGCTCCCCCGGAAGGGGGTGGACCTCCAGGACCTCCACGTGGCCCAGGGCCTCGAGGGCCTCCAGGTCCACCCACCCGTCCGCCACCAGCCGGGGGTGGACATAGGCCCCGTGCCGCCGGATGAGACCTTCCAGGGCCCGGTCCGAGAGCCTGGCCTTGGGAACGCCGTCCGTGTTGGGCAGGAGCGCGACCATCTTGCACCTCCTGCCCCTGGCCGTGGGGCCGCTAGGCCCCCAGGCCCTCCTCCCTGTACGCCACCCGCACCCGTTCCGGGCTCACCAGGACGAGGCCGCTCTTACCCGGAGCAAAGGCCTCTATCACCTCCTCCGCGAGCTCCATGAGGAAGGGGTGGTCCTGGGGGCGGGGCCTGCCCACCACCCGCACGGGCTCCCCCCGGTCGAAGACCACGGCGAAGCTCCCGCTCAGCCGGGCAAACCGCTTTAGCGCTTCCATAACGGCCTCCCCTGAGGGGCCGGAAGGCCCCCCCGCTCACAAGCGGTAGAGGACCACCCGGGCACCCACCTGGCCCAGGGCCTCCTCCATGGCCTCGAGGACCTCCTCGGGCCTGAGCCCCCCGAGGCCGATGCCGGGGAAGGCGAGGTGGGCCTCGGTCAGCGAAGCTACCTTGAGGCCCGGGTGCTCCTCCAGGAACTGCCGGAGCCTCGAGGCGGCCTGGCGAACGAGGCCAAGGTCCGCTGGATTCCTCCAGTGCCCCTTGGTCTGGAAGGCCCCGTAGAGCCTTCCTCCTACCTCCACGGCCACGAAGCCGTAGAGGTAGACCCCGTTCCGGAAGGTTCCCTCCCGCCTGACGGCCTCGGCGAAGAGGGCGGGGAGCCGGGGCTCGGCCTCCGCCAGGGCCTTAGCCGCTCCCGCCCCCATGACCAGGCCCCGGGGGGTGAGCACCCCGTTCGTGGGGGCCACCACGACGGCCCTCCGATCCCCGAGCGCCGTGAGAAAGTTCCCCCTCTTGACCCGCATACCCGGCCTCGGTCAGCGAAGCTACCTTGTGGGCGAAAGCCCCAAGCTCTTGTCCCCTACCTCGCACAACCGGTGGCACAACCGGTGGCACAGGTGTGTCAAGGCCTCTCCGGGGCCAGCGAAGCTACCTTGGTCAGCGAAGCTACCTTGTGGCCCCAAGCCGCCGAACCTCGCCACCTGGTGGCGCCCGGGCTACGGCTTGGCCGCCACGGGGTTTTGCCACCCCCCAAGGGTGAGCGCCACCACGTTTTGCCCGGCCTTAGGGGTGCGCACTACAAGGTTTTGCCATCCCTTTGGAGTGAGCGCCACACGGTTTTGTACCCCTCACGAGATGAGCGCTACCTTGTTTTGCCATTCTCCCAGGGGCGAGCAACACGGATGGGGGCATGTTTGCTGGGGGAGGGGAGTAGTAGGGCAACATTGTAGCGAGGAAGAGCGGGTCCGGGCCAAACAGAAAACCCCGGAAGGATAAGGTGGTCCTTCCAGGGCCGTTAAGGGTGTCTACCCGATGACGGGGGTCCGGTAGACGGGCTCCCCGGTGGCAGGGTCGCGGTAGACGGCGATCGCCCTGCCCCGCCCCATCTGGTCCAGGTGGTACTTCGCCTTGCGGAGGATGGCGATGGCCTCGAGCTTGGCCTTCAGGACCCCCAGCTGGGAGTCCACCTCGGCCACCGCCTCCACGTGGCGGCGCATGCCCCGGGTGCTCCAGCCCTCCTCCCTCACGGCCTCCTGCAAGAGGCCCACGGCGAGGACAGCGTTGAGCACGGGCTTGGAGAAGACCTTAACCTCCCAGCCCACCGGGGTCTTCACGGCCACCACCTGGGCCTTCTCGCGGTCCACCAGGGCGGAGATGGACCGCACCGCCTCCACGAAGTCCCGCTCCCTGGCGGGGAGGCTGTCCACCAGGGCCTGGAGGTTCCTCAAGGTGCCGTCCCAACCCAGGAGCCGGAGCTCGGCCTCCAGGTCCTCGGGGATGAGGTCTTCCCGGCGGAAGTGGGGGTCATCCTCGTACTCCAGGGCCTCCTCGAGGGGGCTCCTGCCCTCCTCGTACTCCACCCCGGAGAGGAACTTCTCCACCCACTTGGCCGCGTCCTCCACCCGCTTGTCGTAGGCCCACCAATGCCGCTCCTCCCTAGGGGCGAGGTCGTAGAGCTCCACGCGGTACCTCACCCCCTCGGGGCTCTCCCAGGTCATGGCCTTCCGCTCCTCCTTACCCGTGCCGCCCTTCACGACAAGGGTGGAGGGCGTCTCCTCCTTCAGGCGCTCCCGGAGGCGGGCCAGGGCCACCCTGACCGCCGCAACGAAGGGCGTGGGCACATCCTCGGTGTCCACCAGGACGTAGCCCTCCCTCGCCGCCTTGGTCAAGAGCTCCCGCACCGTATCGTCCTCCTTCCAGAGCTTCCTGAGGGCCTCGAGGGCCTCCTCCACCGAACCTGCCTGAGCCTGAGCCGCGAAGTAGAGGCTCCGCACACTGACCTTGGTCATTGCGCACCTCCAATCCCATACTACGACCTTTGAAGGTTTCTAGCAACACAAGAAACCCCGGAAGGATAAGGTGGTCCTCCCGGGGTGGGAAAGGGTGCCTGACCTACCCCGCGGCCTTCGCCACGGCCCGCTTCAGGGCCGCCTCGAGCTCCACAAGCTCCTCTTCCTCCAAGCCGTCCCCCTCCAGGAAGCGCTCCAGAAGCTCCGCCTCCTTCCCGCCCAGCTTCCGCCGGAGGCCGTAGCGCTCGATGGCCTCCTCCAGGGCTTCGAAGGCGCGGGCCTGCTCCTCCTCGCGCTCCCAGGGGTCGTGGCCCACGAACTCCTCCAGCCGGGTGCCCTCTTCGGTGGTGTCGTCCAGGCTGAGGATGGCCTCGGCCTCGGCGATGGCCAAGGCCTCCTCCACCACCTCCACAGGAACCTGGAGCTTCAGGGCGATTTCCTCGGGCGTGGCGTCCCGCCCAAGCTCCGCCTGGAGCTCCTTCGCGGCCCGGTTGACCTTGGCCGCAAGCCGGGAGTTCGTGTACCCCACTCCCCGGTTCCGGTAGAACCACTCCCGCACGGCGCGGTCGGCCTCCACCATCACCCAGAAAGTGAGGTTCTTGGACTTGCTGGGGAGCTTCCGCTCGCCCGTCCGCCAGGCCTTGAGGGAGGCGTGGACCTTGAGGGCCACCTCCTGGGCGAGGTCCAGCGCCTCGTCCCCGAGGAGGTGGAAGCGGGAGAAGCCCTCCTTGAGGGCCAGGGCGTAGAAGTGCCGCCCCAGCGCCTCGTAGTCCCCCGCCATAAACGCCCTCATGACCTGCTCCCTGCTGGCCAAAGGCCGGACGCCTTCCGCCATGAGCCGTACGGTGTCCATTGTCCACCTCCACCCCCATCATACCTCGTTGAGGGTTGGGTGGCAACACAATATGGTTACCCTCTTGCGGGGAGCTATCCCCTTGTCCTAGAATAGAGGTGCCGACCTACCTGAGCCGTACGGTTGGTCGTTTTGTACCTCCACCGAGTAGGCCCCTGGCCCTCCGCCGGGGGCCGAAAGGTTTTACCTCCCCCGCCTCAGCCGGCGCACCTCTTCCCGGAGCTTGCGGGTCTCCCAGTAGGTCCACCACTCCGGGTCCGGGGGGAGGAACAGGTGGGGCCTGGAGAAGAAGGTCCCCAGGACGAGGAGGAAGAGCAAGGCCGCCCCGGCCAGGTAGAGGAGCCAGGTGCCCCCCCGGGCAAGGTCCAGGACCACCCCTCCGGCCACCATGAGCCAGAAGAGACGGCTACGGAGAACTTCCCCCACCGCCTGCCTCGCCAATAGCTTGTTCTGTTCCCGAAGCATCTCCAACCCCCAAAAGCTCTTGACCCCAGGGTACTCCCTCAGGCGCTCCCCGTGCCACAACAAGAAACCCCGGAAGGATAAGGGCGTCCTTCCAGGGCAAGGCAAGGTCGGAAGGCCTACAGCACCGCCTCGGGCTCAAAGCCTGCCCAGAAGCTCGCGGCCAGGATGTGCGAGGGATTCACCCCCCGCACCCGAAGGGCTGGCTTGGGCCAGCCGTTGTCGTGGCGGATGTCCGCTTCGAAGCTGGCCTTCTCCAGCGCCTTACGGAAAGCCTCCTGCTGCCGCATGTCCTTGAAGATCAGCACCTTCTCTCCCATGGCAATCTAATGTTATCACTAAAGCCGCTTTTAGGCAACGAGGTAGCTCTGTGTTATACTTGGGCCATGCTCGCCGAAGCCTTCCGCGAGTACGCGAGGCCCAAGGGGCAGGGCCGGGCCTACCTGGAGAACCTGGCGGGCTTCTTCCTGGCCGTGGCCAAGCAGGAGGGGGAGGAGGAGCGGGTCCGCATGGTCATCGGCGAGGATCCCGTCCTCGGCCCCTACCTGGACGTGGACCTCCGGGACGCTCCAAGGACCCACGCCTGGCTTGCCGCCTTCAAGGAGGCGGCCAAGGAGGGGGCCGTCCTAGCCATCCAGGAGAAGGAGGACGGCACTGTGGACGCCGCTGTTCTCCCTCCGAGGAAGGCCCAGGCGTGATATACTGACCTTGGAAGGCCAAGCCTTCTCTTCCATGGCACCCCGGGGTGCAAAGCTCCGGGGTTTTGGGCTGGGCCTGTCTTAGCTACACAAGAGGAGTAAGGGGGGATGTCGTGTAGCTAAGACCACCCCACGAGGAACCCCACGGCCACCAGAAGCCCCCCCAAGGGCACCGCCACGTAGGAGGCCGTGAGGGCGACCATCACCCTCCTCGCCCCTTCCCTCCACTCCGGGGGCAGGACCTTGAGGCCCCGCCGGTTGGCGTCCACTTCCAGGGGGAGGCTCGCGAGGAAGAAGCCATATCCCCCGGTGAGGAAGGCCGCCCCCAGGGGGCTCGGGCCCACCAGGAGCCCGAGGAGGAGAAGCCCCAGGGCCAGGGTCAGGACCCCCTGCGCGGCCCGCACCATCTCGGGCCGTTCACGCCATTGGAGGGCGTGCCCCACCTCGTGAACGGCCACGGCCAGGTGGTAGACGCTTCTCCCCCCGTACACGGCTCGGGTCAGGTAGACGCCCCGCTCCGGGTAGCGCACGCCGTTTCTCCGGCCCACCTGCACCCGGAAGCCCGTGAGCCCCTTCCGCAAAACCTCCTCGGCGAAGAGGCCCGCCTCGAGGGGAACGGGGACACCCCGGTAGCGGAGAACGGTGAACGCCAGGTAGACGGCGTACCCCGCCACCAGGGCGAGTCCGGTGAGGGCAAGGGCCGTCCCGCTCACCCGTTCACCACCTCCAGGAGCATGTTCCGGAGAAGGAGGACCCCCCCGTACACCAGGGCGGGAACGTCCATGCCCTGGAACCGCCCACCCCTCTCCAGACCCACCGTCTCCGCCGCCCAGGCCCCCAAGGGGAGGAGGAGCCCCGTCCACCCGTACACGCCCACCCCGGCGAGGCCCAGGGCGGCGTACCGCCACTTCCCGGGAAGGACCCCGGCCAGGACCACCCCCAGGGGGGCGAGCCACAGGCCCCGGAAGAGCAGACCCCCGAGGAGGAAGGCGAGGACCGCCCCCAGGCGCCACCTGCCCCCCCGGCTCCAGAGGGTCAGGACCCCCTGCCCCATCCACAGGGCGAGGAGGGGCGGGGCGCCCCGCATCCCCGCCGTGAGCCACCCAAGGCCGGCGAAGAAGGCCTCCCTCCACCCCACCCGCCTGGCGAAGAGGGCCCCCGTGAAGGAAGCCCCCCAGGGGCCTTCCAGTAGCCCCGCCAGGGCCCCCAAAAGCTCAGGCCGAAGCCCTCTCTGCCTTGCGGTAGACACCATCCCTGGCCTCCACCAGGCCCCGGCTCACCAGGCGCTGGAGCCGCTTGGCCACCGTGGACTTGGGCCACCCCAGCTCCCGGGCCAGGGCGCTCGGCCCCTTGGGAACCTCGAGGGCCTCCAGGAGGGAAAGCTCTTCTTCCTCCAGGGGAACGGGGAGGGTTTCCCCCGTCACGTTCACGGTCCCGTTCCCCGCCTCCCCGTGAGCCTCCCCCCTCCGGAGGGCACCCGTCTCCGCAAGGCTCACCGTTCGCTCCGGGGCGTCCCTGTTTACCTGGGCGTCCACGCCCCGTTTCCGCTCCGCCAGGCCCAGGCTCATGGAGGTGAGGTTCCCCCAGAACACCACCCCCGCCCCCACGAGGCTCCCCCAGAGGGCCCAGGCGCTCCCCAGGACCACGGAGGCGAAGGAGAGGTAGAAGGTGGCCACCTCCACGGCGAAGGCGATGAAGGGGGAGGCCCGCACCCCTTCCGCGTCAAAGCGGGCGTAGTAGTGCCGGAGGTGGGCGTAGCTCGCGGCCAGGGCGATGGCGTAGACCACCACGCCCACCCCCGCCAGGAGGGGAGCCCTGTCCGCCGCCTCCCCCACCACCTTGCCCGTGATGAAGCCCACCACGGGCATGGCGGCGGCGGCGATGGCGGCCTGGGCGTAGACCCGTAGCACCGTTCACCTCCCTATCCGGTCCAGGGGCGTCCACCGCCTGCGCTCCCGCCAGGCGTTCACCGCCCGGTGGAGGAGCAAGACCCCCACCACCAGGACCAGGCTCAAGCCCGCCCCCAGGGCCACGCCCGCCTTCACTCCCTGGTCCACGCCCACGGCCCAGGCGGCGTAGATCACCTTGGCGGGCACCTGGTGTTCCCCCACCTGGACCACACCGTTCACGTCCGCCCGGAACATGCTCCGGGGAACGGTGAACACCACGTCCCCCGCCTTGAAGGCCACACTTCCGTCCCCCTTCACTTCTCACCTCCGAAGAGCCCGAAGAGGCCCCTCCTCCGCTCCTTGGCCTCGAGGGTGCGCCGGAAGGCTTCGGTGATGCGCTTGGCCCACTCCTCCAGGGCCTTGAGCCTCGGCTCCACCTCGCCCCGCCAGAGGTCCGTGGCTCCCTGGATGCGCTCCTCCACCTCCCGGATGGTTTCGGCCTTGGCCGTTCGCACCGCCGCCTCCACCCGCTTCCAGTCCACGCCGTCCCCCGCCCTTAGGCCCTCTACCAGGACCTTCAGGGCCCGGATCTCCTGGTGGTGGAGCCGAAGAGCGGCGTTCACCCCACCGAACCTGGAGGCCTCCTTCTGCACCGCTTCCTCCAGGCGCTCTACCCGCCGGGCCATCTCTTCCAGCTGGGCGGAGAGCTTCCCAAGCTGGACAAAGGCCGCCCCCACGTCCACCTGCGGCTCCGAGCCCAGAAGCTCCCGGGCCCGGCTCCGGGACTCCTGGAGCCGCCGCTCCACCTCCCGAACCTCCTCGAAGGCCCTGCGCCGCCCGTGCTCCTGCCGGTAGAAGAGCAGGGCCTGGGCCAGCCTCTCCCGGTAGAGGAGGGGGTCCTCCGAGGGGTCCTGGCCGAAGACCTCCTGGTAGGCCCGCCGCCACCTCGAGTCCTGCGCCGCCTCGTTCTGGTCCTGGGGCCTGGGGGGCTTCCCCGTTCCGTTGGGAGGAGGCGGGGAGGCCTCCCTAGCAGGAGCCGCCTGGACGGGATGGGCCTCAGGAGCGGGGGCTTTCTGGGCCGAGGGGGCCTCCCCTGTTGCTTCCCCCTGGAGCCCCGCCTGGCCCCGGTCCGCCTCCACCCCAAGGACGCCAAAGGCCTCCTCGTAGCTCCCCACCAGCTTCTCCTCCACCAGGACGGTGGCCACCCGGAGGAGAGGTTCCTCCAGGGGGGTGGCTACCCGCCTGTTTTGGGCCCGAAAGACCTCCTTCGCCCTCCGGCTGGGGGAGGCCTCCCTGGCCCGCGCCACCACCTCCTTGGCCACCTCTGGCTCCAAGGAGCTGAGCTTAGCCTCCAGTTCCTGCCACACCGCTTCCATCTACACCCCCAGGGCCAGGTAGAACACCAGCAGGGCGGGGAAGAAGGTGGCCATGAAGCCGTGCCCCTCCTCCTCCCGCCGGAAGAAGCCGTCCGCCGCCAGGGCCAGGGCCTGATAGGCCAGAACGGCGTACGGTCCCCCGAGCCGCCACACCATGGCCCCAGCCAGACCCAGGACCGCCCCACCGTAGTAGACCCCCACCCGCCCCCGGAAAAGCGCCCGGAGAAGGGGGGAGAGGGCGAGAAGGAAGGGCAAGGTGCCCTGGCCCACTAGGGCCTGGAGGACCCACCCCCCGAGGAGGGCGAGGAACGTGAACCCCAGCAGGGAAAGCCCCTCTCTCACGGCAGGACCACCCTCCGGTCGGCATCCACCAGGTCCACCACCCCCTCCGCCGTGCGGGCGGCGCCCACCATGCGGAAGAGGACCATCCGCCCTGTAGGAACGGAGAGGGTGGCTACCCCGTTCACCACCAGGGCCCGGTCGGCCAGGCGGTAGCCCTCGTACCCGGGAGGCGGCGCGTCCCCATAGAGGGCCACCCCCTCCTGGTCCTCGGGCCGGAGCCAGGCCTCGCCCACGGCCTCGGTGTCGGCGGTGAAGCCCGGGGCGGTGAGCTCCACCCGCACCCGCCTCCTCGCCAGGGGCACCGTCCGGCTCTCCCCGGAGCGGGCCACCACCCGCCCCTCCTGGAAGGGGAGGCCGTCCGCGTAGGCCACGAGGAGGACTTCCCGGTACTCCCCGTCCGGCGGGCTCACGGCGAGGGTGAAGGGCGGGGTGCAGGAGCGGGCCGCCTCCACGCCCCCCAGGAGGGCGGCCACGCACCCTACCCTCGCGGCCACCCCCTCCGGGGTGAGGTGGATGGGAGCGTAGCGGGGCTCGGGCACCCGCACCACCGCGCCGTCCTGGGGCAAGGCCACCTCCACCCGGGACTCCCCGGCCCCGTCCCACACCCGGATCACCGCCCTGGGGGCCGTGGGCACCACGAGGGAGGCCCCGCCCCGGTGGACCAGGGCCATGCCCTCGAGGCCTTCCGGGGCCGGGTCGGGGTAGGCCGCCACCCCGAAGGCCCACTCCCCATCCACCCAGGCCTCGTAGGTGGCGGCGCTACCCGCCCAGGGGACCTCCGCCCGCAAGGCGAGGGTCTTCCGGGCCACCTCCACCCGGGCCGTGGCCCCCGGGGTCAGCTCCACCTCCCCCTGGTAGCCCTGGACCTCCACCCCCTGCCACTCCACCCGCACCTCCAGGGGGAGCTTCCCGGAAAGCCCCGTGAAGCGGAAGGTGTAGTCCCCGCACCGGGTAGCGCTCTGGCCTCCCACCTTCACCGTGGCGCACGCCCCCTCCTTCACCCCCGCCACCTCGAGGCGGGCCGGGCCCTGGAACTCCTGCTGGAGCTCGGAGCAGGAGGAGAGGAGAAAGGCGAGGGCCAGGAAAGCGCTAGAAGCGAACCTCATAGCTCAACCGCACGCCCCCGTAGAAGCCCGTGGCCGTGGTGAAGCGGAAGCGGTCCACGTGGGAGGCCACGCCCTTCCCGAGAAGTCCCTCCCGGTACCCCGCCTGGAGGCTCACCCGGAAGGGTGGAAGGGGGAAGCCCACCTCCCCCTCCACCAAAAGGCCCCGGTCCCGCCCGATGTCCTCCTGGGGCACGGCGTAGGCCAGGCGCACCTGCCCGGAGAAACCCTCCCCGGGGTAGGTCAGGGTGGCGAAGAGGGCGGAGAAGGGGGTGTCCCCGCCCCCCAGGCCAAAGTAGCGCCCGTAGCCCAGGGTCAGGTCCACGGGGCCCAGGCGGGCACCCCCCTGGGCCTCCGCGAAGTACCGCCCGGGCTCGCCCGCCACGAGGCCCGCGCCCACGGCGAGGCGGGCGTGCACCCCAGGGAGGATGCCGCCCTCAGGCTCGTGCTCCACGTAGGCCGCCCCGAAGTAGTACCCGCCGTCCCCCGCCCCCAGTTCCCCCACCAGGCGGATGCCCCGGAAGAGCGCGTAGCGGGCCACCGCCTCCGCCCGGCCCACGGCCAGCGAACGGTAGGCCACCCGCGCGGGGCCTGCCTCCAGGGAGGCCTCCACCCGGTCGGTGCCCAGGTTCACCCGGGCCTCAAGGTGTTCTCCTGACGGAGAAGCAACCTTCCACTCCAGGGCGAGGCCTCCCATGGGGCCTTCCTCCCCCACCCCGGCGTACACCTGGGCCCTGGCCCTCGAGGCCATCCCCTCCTCCAGGGTCCTGATCCTCTCCTCCAGGGCGTAGACCCGCTTCCCCGTGGCCTGGGCGTCCTTGACCCGGGCCGCCTCGTCCTCCTGGACCTTCTGGGTGAGCTCGGCGAGGGTGGCCTCCAGAGCCTTCACCCGGACCTCCATCTGGGCGAGGGCCGCCTTCTGCGCCCCCAGCTCCTTCTCCAGGCGGTCCACCGCCCCCTCGAGGGCCCCCAGGTCCTTGAGGGCGGCCTGGGCCTCCAGGGCGGTGAGGAGAGCCTGGCGCACCTCCTCCAGGTCCTTTTCCAGGGCCTCCAGGCGCACCCCCTGGTCCTCCAGGGCCCGCCTCACCTCCGGCACCACCTCCAGGAGATCGGCCACCTGCCCGTAGAGCTCGGCGATCCGCTCCGGGGCCGCCCCCGCTTCCTCCAGGGCTTTCCGCACCCGGGCCAGGACCTCCTCCGTCCAGGTGAGGTAGGCCCGGTAGAGCATGACCGCCGCCTGGTAGCGGTTCACCGCCTGGCTTCCCCGGAAGGTGCCGTCCTGGAAGCCCGTGAGGACGCCCTTTTCCAGGAGGGCCCGCACCGCCCCCTCGGCCCAGTGCCCCGGGGGCACGTCCGCCATCTGCGCCTTCACCGAGCCCGCCAGCAGAAGGGTAGCTAGGGCGACTCGCCGCATAGCCACATGCTATCACTTACTAACTTTTATGGCAACACATTACACACTGAGCTCCACCCCTTCCGGCTCCCTCCCCTGGAGGAGGTCGTCCAGGGCCTGGGCCAGGTCGGGGTAGACGAGGTAGCGGCCCTTGGCCACCACCTGGAGGGCCATCCCGAAGGAGGGCCGGGTCCTCCGCCTCCCCTCCCTTAGGTCCGGCTCCCCCAGGACGGGGTGCAGGGCGGGGTTTTCCAACACGTCCAGGAGCTTTTCCCCGTGGGCCGTGGCCACCACCCGCACCCCCCTCCGGGAGGCGGTGAGGCATTCCTGGACGTCCTCGTTGTAGCCGATCTCGTCCACCACCACCACCTCCGGGGAGTGGTTGGCGATGGCCTGGTAGATGATCCGCCCCTGGTTCCTGGAGGGGGGGTCCGGCACCTGCATCCTCCGGGCGGGCCGGATCCCCGGGTGGGCGGTGAGCCCGTCCCCCCCGATCTCGTTGGAGGTGTCCACCACCACCACCCTCGGGCCCCACCTCTCCGCCAGGACGCGCACGATGTCCCGGAGGAGGGTGGTCTTCCCCGTGCGGGGCGGCCCCACCACGAGGAGGCTTCCCCCGCTCTCCAGGAGGTAGGGCCTAAGGGGCTCCGCCACCCCCTCCACGAACTTCCCCACCCGGATGGTGATGCCCGTCATCTCCCCCAGGGCCGACTGGATGCGGGAAACCCGGTGGAGGGTGCCCTCGATCCCGGCCCGGTTGTTGTCCTTGAACCCCCCCACCCGGTGGAGGACGAAGCTCAGGTCTTCCTTGGCCACCTCCCGCTCTGAGAAGTGGGGGGCCCCGTCCACGGTGTAGGCCAGGGGCACCCCCAGGTCCATGGCGATCTCCTCCAGCCTCGCCCCGTGGGGCTCCACCTCCTTGCGCACCCACGGGGGAAGCTTCTCCATGAGGGCCGCGAACTCCTTCTCAAACCCCTCGCGAAGCCGCACCATACCTCACTCCACCTCACTCCCAGCGGTCCGAAAGCCCGGACAGGAAGCCCACCACCGCCCCCAGGGAGAGGCCCGTGGGAAGGCCGGAGAGGAAGGCCCACACTTCCTTGGAGGCCGCCCCCAGGTGGTAGGCGAGGGCCTCCAGGTCCGCCCGCCCGAGGAGGGCCGCTCCCAGGTAGAGGAGGGCCGCCCAGGGGAAGAGGACCCGGGCCACCCGGCCCAGGGCGTAGCCCGAGAGGCCGCCCACCCCGAGTAAGACCCAGGCCTCTTTCTGGGAAAAGGCTCGGCCCAGGGCCTCGAGGGCGTGGAAGATAGGCAGAGACTCCACTAACCCCTCCGCCACGCCCGGTAGACCGAAAGCACCCGCTCCACGTACCTGTGGGTGGAGGCGGGTATGACCCCCTTCCGCACCGCTCCAAGGCCGGCGTTGTAGGCGGCGAGAGCCTTCCTCCAGTCCCCCGTGGCGTGGTATAGCTCCCGGAGGTGCTTGGCCGTGGCCCAGAGGGCCCAGTCGGGGTGGCTCCGCCACTCGGGAGGGGCCCCCGTGGTCCGCCTCCAGGTCCCGGGCATGAACTGGCCCAGGCCCACTTCCCCCGCCTTTCCCCGGGCGTGGGGGCAGTATCCGCTCTCCACCCACACCACGGCGGCCACCAGGTAGGGGTCCAGTCCCCAGGCCCGGGCGTAGTGCCAGGTCCTCGCCCAGAGGTCCTGGGGGATGTACCCGCACGCGAAGGCCGCCCCCAGGAGGAGGACCAGGGAGGCCGCCCTCACCTCCTCTCCACCTCCCTCTCCAGGAGGGCCCGCACCGCCTTGAGCTCCCCGTACACCCCGGCCAGGAGGAGGAGGCCCACCCCGTAGAGGAAGACCACGAGCCCGGCCCCCACCCCGGTCCCGTCCAGCCGGAGGAGGGAGAGGAGGAAGAGCACGGCCCCCAAGACGGCCACCGCCTTACCTAGAAGCTCCGCCCACTTCACCTTCCACCTCCTTTCGCGTACTCCCGCATGTAAAGCCGGTGCACCCAGTCCTCCACGGAGAAGGGCACCGCCCGGAGGAAGGCGAAGTAGAAGCGCTCCACCAAGGGTTCGGGCTTCGCCTCCTCCAGGGAGAGGCCCACGTAGCCCCGAAGGAGGCGGATGGCCTCCTTGCGGTCCACCACCACGAACTCCCCCTCCACCCGGGGGGCGAAGCGCACCACGGCCCCCGCCAGGGCCAGGGAGGGGGCGTAGCTCCTCGGGTGGGTGAGGCCGCTATCCGTGGTGAGCAGGTACACCTTCACCCCTCCCCTCACCATCGCCTCCCTCAGGGCCTCCGCCAGGGGCTTCAGGTCCAGGACCGCCACCTGCACCAGGACCTCCCCTGTGGCCCGCCGCAACACCTCCGCCGCCTCCTCCGGGGTGTACGTTCCCTGGCCTAGGGCAGAGGAGGCCAGCGAGGCCAAGACCAGGACGCACCAGAACCTCCGCATCCCTCACCTCCACCGCTTCGCCGCAAAGCCTTTCCATGAGGACCCGCTCCGCCTCCTCCTTGGGGAGGGTGAGGACCTCGGGCACGGGCTCCTCCCGGTGAACCTTCTTCCACCACTCCACCACCCGGCACCAGCGCACCAGCGCCCAGTACCCGGCCCGGTCCGCCCCCTGGATGGCCTCGAGGCCCTTGCGGGTGAGGGAGAGGCGCACGGGCTCCCCCTCCACCTCGCACCACCCCAGCTTGACCCAGGCGGGCTCGGGGGTGGGGAAGCCCTCGGGGAGGCGGAGGTCCAGGCGAAGGGTCTCCGAGCCCTGGTAGTGCCGCTTGAACTCGGGCACCCACCGGGTCAGGGCCTCCAGGTAGAGGAGGAGGCTTTCGGGCCTCGAGGGGTCCCGGCTCCAGGGAGCGGGCTCCCCCTCGGGCGAGGCGGAGGCAGGAAGGGACACAGGCCCCCGCTCCCTGGGGAGGGGGAAGCCCGCCTCCCCCGCCCGCGCCTCCCGCGCCTTCTTCCAGAGGCGGTGCAGGAGGTGGTCCTTCCGCCACATGCCGAAGAGGGTCATGCGGGCCGGGGGCATGCCCTCCAGGAGCACCACCGCCTCCCCCTTCGGGGCGGTGCGCATCTCCTCCGGGGAGAGGAGGGGCCGGGCCACTTCCCGCTCCCCCACGGTGCGGCTCGTGGGGATGGGCAGGACTCCCCTCCGGCTCACCCCCCGCACCTCCTGCATCACCGAGGTCTCCCCGAGGACCTGGGAGAGCCTCTGGGCGTCGTTGTCCGAGAGGCCGGAGAGGAAGTAGACCCGCTGGGCAAAGGTGCCCTCTATGGCCTCCCACTCCTCGTCCCCGTACACCGCCCGCCCCTGGTCCGTGTTCTGCACGGCGATGTGGTAGGCCACCCTCCGGGAGCGCATGGTGCCCAGGTTCTCCTTGATGCCCGGCAGGTAGCCGAAGTTGGGGAACTCGTCCCAGTAGACGCTCACGGGGAGGGGAAGCCTTCCCCCGTTTCTGTTCGCGAACTGGAGGGTCTTCAGGTCCACGATGCGCTTCAGGAGCTTGAGGAGCACGTACCCCGAGGCGTTGTCCCCGATGAGCTCCTGGGGCACGCCGATGTAGACCAGGCTGGGCTCGGAGAAGACCTTCGCCCAGGGGACCTCCATGGGCCCGGGCTCCGTGGCGGCGGCGAGGCCCGGGTCCAGCCAGATAGAGAGGCGGTTCCGGGCCCCGTTCAGGATTCCCGCCAGCTGGTCCTGCCGCATCTCCAGGAGGGTCTTGAGCTCCACCTGCAGGTAGGGCCGCACCTCCACGTAGGCCTTGAGCCCGGCCACCCCGTCCCCCAGGACCCGGTAGACGTGGGCCAGGGAGTACCGCCCCTCCACCCCCTCGGCGTGGATCAGGGCCTGGAGGAGGGTGCGCTCGAGGCCCGGGTAGAACTCCTTGGAGTCGGGCACCCTGGGGTTCCTCGGCACAAAGATCTCCGCGATGAGCTTGGCCTGGGTGATGTCCTCCGCTCCTTCCAGGAAGTTGATGCGGAAGGACTTCTCCCCCCACGGGGTGAAGGGGTAGACCGCCCGCCCGTGGTGGGCGTAGTAGGCCATGGCCTCCATGAGGCCTTCCCGATCCGGGTACTTCAGGTCGTAGACGATGGCTGTCCACCCGTCCTTGGCGTCCAGGAGGAGGTTGGGCAGGTAGTACCCCGAGGTCTTCCCGTGCCCCGGCTTTCCCACCACCAGGGTGTGGGCCACCCGCTGGCCCTCGGAGACCCGGAGGGGCTTCCTCCCCACCTGCCCGTACCAGCCCACCCCCTTGGGGTTCAGGTAGGGCCGGAGGTCTTTCTCCGTGGCCCACCGCCCCTGCCCGGGGAGCTTCCGGGGGCGGGCCGGGTTGTAGACGAAGGGGGCGAGTCCCCCCACGAAACCCAGGACCAGGGCCAGCCGGAGGAGGTCGTAGTTGAGGCGGGCCTCCCAGAGCCGGTTGAGCTCGGTCCCACAGGGGGTGGAGACGTTCAGGATGCAGGCGGCGGCGAACTCCACCCCCCTCGCCCCGGGTCTGCCCACGGCCCGGTCCCAGCCCGCCCCGGCCAGGGCGTTCGCCGCCTCGAGGGCCCCCCGCGCCCCCAGGTAGAAGACGAAGCCCAGGGTGGCCAGGAAGACGAGGAACCCCAAGGCCCGGAGGACCTTGAGGGGGCGTGGGGTCTCGAAGAGGGAGGCCCCTTCCACCTACCTCCTCCCCCGCGCCCGGGCGATCCAGTACCCCGGGGCCTTGGGGGCCAGGGGCCGGGCGCGAAGCGCCGCCCACTCCTCCTCGCTCAGGCGGAACTCCCCCTTGGGCAGGGGGTCCCGCTTGACCCACTTCAGACCTCGCTCAATCCAACGCTTCACTCCTCATCACCCCCCTTCCTGTAAGCGCTCCTCTCAATCCATCTTCCAGGAGGCGGTCCCCCTGCGGGAAGGGTGGTGCCCGAGGGAACCTCCGGGGGCCGCACCTCCTGGGCCCGGTCGGTCCACCGCCCCGGGGCCACGGGGGCCCCCCTGTAGGAGGGGACTTCCCCGGAGCCCGTGTACCCCACGCTCTGCCCCACCCCGGGGGCGGGGCGCACCACGATGGGCTCCGTACCCTCCCCGTACTCCGCTCGGTGCATGTAGGGCGCCCCCTGGGAAGGTTGCACCTCCACCGTGCGCGTATAGGCGGGGGGCACTTCGCCGCCGGAAGCCTGTCCTCTCGAGGAAAGGGCCCTTCCGGCCATACCGCCCACGGCCCCACCTGCAGGCCCGCCCACGGCTCCGCCCAAGGCCCCACCCACGGCCCCGCCCACGGCCCGCCCCGCTCCCTCCAGGGCGTCCACGGCTCCGCCCACGGCCCTGCCCATGGCCTGGGCCGTCATCCCCGTGGCCATGCTCATGGCCGCCGCCGTCACGGCCAGGCTGAGCCCTCCGAAGAAGCTGGCCACGAGGCTCGCCAGGTAGCCCGCGATGAGGAGGGCCGCCGCCATGCCCCCCGCCGTCATGAGGAGGGTCTGGAGCCAGGCCTGGAACATGTCCACGAGCCCCTTACCGATGCCCAGGACGAAGGTGCCCATCTGCCTGAGCCCGGTCTGGATGGCTTCCTTGGTCATGGTCCCGCACGCCACGGGGGAGAGAAGGGCGTTCGGGTTCGGGGCCACGTTCCGGTAGTTGAGCTTGCCGTCCGTGTCCACGAAGACCTCGAGGCCGCACACCCTGGGGTCCCACCCGTTCCTCTGGGCCAGGTCGTTCAGGGTCTCCGCGAAGATGCGCCGGTTCTCCCGGAACTGCCCGACGAGTTGCTCCACGGTGGTGTTCACGATTTCCCTGGCCTGGGAGGCGATGTAGGCCGCGGGCCGGGAGACCCCAAGCTCCATGCCCCCCCGCACCACATAGGGCCCGATGGTCCCCATGATGAAGGCCCACACCACCACGGAAAGCCACCTGCCGAAGAGCTGGGGGCCGAGGCCGATGGGCAGGGCCAGGCTCCCCGCCACGATGGGCCAGAAGGCCGAGGCCAGCATGAACATGGTGCTGATGAGCACCGTGAGGACCATGGCGATGATGACGAAGGGGACGAGAAGGAGGGAAGCGGGGTTGAGAAGCTGGGCCGCCGTCCCGATGCCGGAGAGGAGTTGCTGAGCCCACCCCGGCATGTTGGGGGCGTCGTTCAGCCCCGTGCCCACGAGGTGGACCACCCCCGCCTCCGCGATGGCCACCAGGGTGAAGAGGGGGTTGATGACCGCCCCCAGGGCCTTCAGGTTGTTGGCGGCCTCCGTCATGGCGTCCGCCAGCTCCGTGCGGAAGGTGTTGGTCACGGCGTAGTACACGCCCTGCGTCCCGCCGAAGCTCTCGTCCAGGACCTCCCCGAACCAGAGGAATCCCCCCGCCAGGACCACCCGGGCCATGGCCCCCAGAATCTCCTCCAGGCTCCCGTAGTAGACCGCTCGGATGAGGCTCCACACGAGGCCCACCACGATGAGGCTCCGCCCGATGGTGTAGGCCCCTGCCTGGAAGTCCCGGAGGCTCGCCTTGAAGAGGGCGATCCAGTCGTTGAGGTTGAGCATGGCGGAGAGGATGCCCGTTAGGAAGTCCCGCACCCCCTGGTCTATCTGCCCCTGGGGCGGCGGGGGCGGGTCCGCCAGGGCCAGGAGGAAGAGGAAGGGGAGGAAGGCGAGAAGCCTCGCGCCCCACCCCTTGGCAAGAAGGGCCCGCCTCACGGGCTACCCCCCGAGGGCGGCGGGGTGCCGCTCTGTGCCCTCCATTGCCGCGCCAGAATCTCCAAGGCCTCCCCCGCCACCACGTACTTGGCCGAGGTCTTCTCCGCCTGGGAAGCTACCTGGGCCATGACGGCCCGTAGCTGGTCCTGGGCGCTCTGCTCCTGCTTCTTGATGAGCTCCACCAGGTTCTGGTTCACCTGGACCAGTTGTTCTACAGTCATGGCCTGCTGGGCGGCCAGGTTCTTCATCTCCTGCACCGCCCGGAAGGAGTCCTGGGCCTGGAGGCGGATGAGCTCGGCGAAGCCCTCCACCACCACCTCCATCACCTCCCGGGTGGAGGGGGCGGTCTGGGCCTCGGAGACCAGGCGCTCCGTGATGCCGGGGTCCGCCACGGAACCCCCCGAGGCCTGCTGGGCTCCCAGGGAGGCCCCAGGGGAAGCGCTCTGCGCCCCCAAGGGTCCCTGGGGGAGGCCCACGCTGGCCCCGGAAAGCCCCCCGGTGAGGGAAGCCCACCCCCTCTGCACCGCCTCGGCGATGAAGTTCCAGGCGGCCCCCAGGGTGTCCCAGAGGTCCTGGAGGGTGTTCTCCAGGCTCAGGTTCTCCTGCTGGTTCTTCACGTTCTGGGCCACCCGGGACTGGTTCTCCAGGAGCTGGGCGGTGCGCTGGAGGTCCCTCAGGCTTTGCACCGTGTTCTCAAAGCCCAGCTGGGGCACCACCCCGGAGAGGAGCCGGGCCCACCATTCCGGGCCCCAGTAAAGGGGGTCGTCCCCGGGCCTCCAGGCGTCCAGCTCCCGCAACTGCTCCGCTCGCGCCCGGGCCAGAGCGTTCAGGACGGCGTTCTTCTGCCTGCGGATGTCGGCCATGAAGTCCGTGAGGGCCTGGTCCACCTGGTCCACCAGGGGGTTCAGCTGGTGGAGGCCCAGGCTCTTCCCCAGCCAGTCCAGGGCCAGCCCGGTGCCGTAGTAGATGGCCTGGTTCTTGAAGTCCTCCCACATGTCCCCCAGCTGGTTCCAGTAGTTCACCGCCTTCTTCACGGTCCGGTGGGCGGTGCAGAGCCACCGCACGGAGGCGAGCTCGTAGAAGCCGATGAAGCGGCAGGCCTGGGTGATGAAGCCGTCCAGGTCCTCCATGAGGCCCTGGGCCTGGAGGTTCTGACCCGAAAGCCCCGTCCCCTGGACCTGCAGGGCGAGGAGGGCGTAGGCCGTGCCCGTCTTCTCCCCGGTGTAGTCCACCTCCAGGCGGAGCGCCGTGGTGCCGCCGAAGCCCCCGGTGTCCCAGTACCGCTTCACCTGGAGGGAGGTGGTGCGGAAGACCTCCCGCCCCGAGGGGAGGGCCACGCCCCTCACCTCGAGGACCCTCTCCCCCGGCTCCGGCACCACCCGGGCCGCCACCTCTAGGACCCGCCCCTCCGGGTAGGCCCCGGGCCTCGGGGAAAGCCACTCCACCCTCACGGCGAGGGCGGGGAAAAGGGCGAAGGCGAGGGGAATGAGGGCCCTCATGCTCGCCCCTCCGCCAGCTCCACCACCGCCCTTAGGACGTCCCCGCCGTGCTTCTCCACCACGGCCTTCCTCCGGGCCGCCTCCTCCTGGGTGCTGGTGAAGAGCCAGTAGTCGTAGGGCGTGGGCCAGAGCTGGAGCACGTCCCCCTCCTTCCGGTCGTCCCGCACCGCCCACACCATCACCTCCCCGTAAAGCCCCTTGACGCCCCCCAAGGAGTTCCACACCGCCATGGCCCGGTCGGGGAGGCCGAAGACCCTCCGCACGTGCTCCTCCTCCCCCTGCACCCGGAAGAGGAAGACCCATGTGGTGTTCTGGAGAATCCTCCCCGCGCTCTCCCCGGTGAAGTCCTGGAGGCTCTGGGTGATGCTCCAAATCCCGCCCCCCAGGTGCCGGAACCTGCGGTAGAGCTCCTCCACCAGGCTCGCGGCGTAGGGGTTCTTGAACACCTTCCAGGCCTCGTCCAGGACCACCAGGAGGTTCCGCTCCTCCCCCCGCTTCTTCCCCTCCTTCGCCCGCTTCCAGATGAGGTCGGCCATGAGCACCGTGCCCACCACGTCCAGGCCCTCGTAGGTGTCCAGGCCCTCCAGCTCGTAGCACACCACCCGGGCCGTGCTCACGGGAACGGAGGTGGGGCGGTCCACGAAACTGCCCATGGGGGAGTCCCCGGTCCAGGACTGGAGGCGGAGGGCGAGGCTCCGGGCCACCTCCTTCTCCGAGGGGGAGATTCCCCGGCCTCCCACCTCGTCCAGGGTGAGGAGGGTCTTCACCAGGTCGGAGAGCCTGGCCCCCAGGTAGCGCTTCTCCTCGGCGCCGTCCTCCCCCAGGTCCACGGTGGTGGCCCGCTTGTAGGTCTGGTCTATGGCCGCCTCCAGGATGGCGTTCTCCACGGCCTCCTGGGTGGGGTCGTCCCCGGGGGGCACCATGGCCCGGAGGAGCTTCAGGAGGTCCCCCTTCTTCTCCGGGGTGGGCTCCACCTCCCCCTCCTCCAGGTCGAAGGGGTTGATGGAGGTGCCCGCCCCGGGGCGGATGTCCACCATGGCCCCGCCGAAGGCCTCCACCAGGGCCTGGTAGTTCTTCCCCCGGTCCAGGATCACCACGCTCACCTTGTCATCCCGCAAGAGCTCCGAGAGGAGGTACTGCACGGAGAAGGTCTTTCCCGAGCCCGTACCCCCCACCACGATGCCGTTGTAGTTCCGCATCCTCTTGTTGAAGGGATCCAAGTAGACCAGGGCCCCCTGGCGGGTCCGGAAGAGGGCCACGGGCCTGGGGCTTCCCGTCCACGCCCCCGTGGTGGGGAAGAAGTGGGCGGCGTTGGTCTCCAGGAGGTAGACCCGCTCCTCCGGGATGCCCCCGGAGAAGGGGGCCAGGGTAAGCCAGGGGGTGAGGAGGCCGTTTCTCAGGACCCGGAAGGGGTTCCCCGGCACCTGGCTCAGGGCGCTCACCGCCTGGCTCACCCGCCCCTCCAGGGTCCCCCGGTCCCGCTCCAGGAGGACCAGGCTCACCCCCACCTGGAAGATGTGGTCCCCCGTCTGGGAGACGTGGGCGATGGCCCCCTCCGTCTCCACCTGCCCCACCCGCACGTTGGGGTCCACGTAGGTCCCCGACTGGGAGGCGGCGTAGTACCGCCTGGCCCGGGCTTTGAGGGCCCGGATGGCGAGCTCGAAGGGTTCGTGGAAGAAGTCCATCACCAGGTAGAAGCGGTCCCCCCCGGCCCGGGCCAGGACGTCCCCCATCTCCGCGTAGGTCTCGTCGGGCACGGTGTAGAGGGAAAGGATCCCCGCCCACATGCCCCCCACGTAGAGGGCGTCCCGGTAGGAGTTGTCCACCTCGCTCCGGGCCACCTGGGCCCTCAAGGTGGGAGGCCTCAGGGAAGGGATGCGGCGGATGGCCTCCCGGGGGTAGCGTTGCCAGGTCCTCACGTAGCGGGGCGCCTCCGACAGGGCCAGGGCGGGGTTGAAGTAGCGGTAGATGGCGGTGAAGAGCTCCTGGTCGTCCATGGGAAAGGCGGGGATGCGGTAGCTCGAGGCCGCCTGGACGATCCGGGCCCGCACCTTCTCCGCCTCCGCCACCACCTCCTTCCACTCCTCCGGGGTGAAGGGCACCCGGCGCCTCCTGTGCCGGGGCCTGCCCAGGAGGACGCTGAGGTAGACCCGCTTCTCCAGGACCTGCCCCCTCTGCCACCGCTCCACCCAGGCCTGGTAGCGCCGCTCCTGCAGGAAGCGGGCCGTGGGGTGGGAGGGCTCCAGACCCCGGTAGCGCTCCACCCGGGCGAAGGGGGACGGGGAGACCTCCACCACGAGCCTGGCCCGGCTCCCCTCGGGCACGCCGCTTCTGAGAATGGCCTTCACCATTCCCACCAAGCCCTCCATGTAGGCGGTGCTGGTGAAGAGGGTGGGCTGGAGCTCCAGCCGCACCCCAAGCTCCACCCGCCCGTCGTTCAGGACCACCAAGCCGTCCTGAAGCTCCCAGTACGGCAAGAGCGCGGTGAGGGAGTCCTCCCGCGCCCGGGAGAAGGGGCTACCTCTGGAAGCGCTCGTCATAGACAAGGGGAGTCGTGTCCTCGTCCCGCTCCGGGCGGTAGCGCTCCTTCTGGGTGAGCCAGGCGATCTCCTGCCACAGGCTCGCCCCAGGGAAGCGTACCCGCAAGCGGTCGGAAAACTTCACCGCCAGAAACCCCGCCGCGCCCGCCAGCACCAGGCCCAAGGCCGGGTGCGGCAGGGCCCCGCCCACCTGAAGCCCCACGGTCATGGCCACGGCCCCGAGGAAGAGTTGCCACAGCTCGAGGCCGAGGAGGGTCAGGGGCTGGTAGAGCCGCCACACCCGGAGCCTGAGCATGGCTAATCAGAGGATGTTCGTACAGGCGGGGGCGTTGGTCACGGTGCCGGCGCTTCCGAAGAACATCTTGGCGAAGTAGGGCGCGGCGGCGATGATGATGCCCCCTATCCCGGCCCCGATCATGAGGGGCAAGGCGTTGCGCCCACCGATGGCGAGGCTGATGCCGCCTATGGCGAACATGAGGATGATGATCCCCAGGCCCACGGGGCCCTTCAGGTAGCCCACGATGGTGCAGATGGCGTTCGCCACGTTGCCGAAGGCCTGGTCCGCCGGGTTCTGGGTGGTCTGGGCCTCCGCCACCCCGAAGAGGGTAAGGCCCACCGCCAGGGCCAGGGCCAGGAACCTGCCGTGCTCCGTGCCGAGGAACCGCTTCACCTTCTCTAGAACCGCCTTCACGCTGAACCTCCTTGCCGCCTACTCTGAGCCGAGCCTCCTGCCTAGGACCTACGAACCCGCCCTCTCGCTCACCCCAGGTTTCCACCCCCTTTCAACCTCACACTACTGCCATTATAGCAAATCCACGCCCTTATGTGGCAACATAGGGGCGTGAGGCTGAACCCAGAGGTGCGCAAGGAGGTGGAGGAGAAGCTCGGCAGGAAGCTCCCCGAGCCGGATGAGCCCGGCTTCTACGCCCTCCTGGAGGAGCTCAGGGGGCAGGACCCGGAGCTGGCCGCCCTCCTGGAGGGGGGGATTGAGTTTGAGCAGGTGAAGCCCCCCGAGGAGGAGGTGAGGCAGGAGGTGAGGAAGCGGGCCTTCCTCCGGGACCTCTACAACCGCCTCCTCAACCGCTACGACGAACTCACCGGGGAGTGGGTGCCCTCGAGGCCCAAGCAGATCATGGTGGGGGTGGGCGGGGTCATGAGCGTCTTCATCCTCATGTGGGCCATGAACAACCTGGGTGGCCCCAAGCGCCCGGCGGCCCAGGCCCAGACCCCTCCCCCGGCCCAGAGCGTGGCCTCTGCGGTCGCTTCCCCATCAGGGGAACACCTCGGGGCCGCCCCCCAGGGAGTGGGAGCCCAGGCGTCCCCCGGAACAGCCACCCCGGGGCCAACCGGGGCCCAGGCCCCCCAGGGCGGGCAGGCCCAGGTTGCTTCCCCGTCAGGGGAAGTCCCCCCTCCGCCCACGCCATCGTCTGCCGGGGAGGTGCCTCCCCCACCCCAGACCATGGGGAGCACGGGAACCTACCCTGTCCAGGCCGGGGCCACCGGTCAGGGAAGCTACCTTGAGGGGCCTTCCCTCACCCTCTACCTCCGCCCCACCGGGGAGGCCCAGGCCGCTTCGCCCTCCATGGTCCTCTACGCCCCCCAGGCCCAGGGGGAGGCCCCGGCCCAGACCTCCCTCTCCGTGCCCCTCAAGGCCCAGGCCCAAGAAGCTTCCGCCGGGCCGGGCCTCGCCGTCTACCAGGGCCAGGCGGGTAGCGCCTCGGGCCAGGTGGCCCCCGTCTCCTCCTTCGTGGCCTACAGGAAGGCCGAGGCGCCCCAGGCGGCCCCCTCCTCTCCCGCCCCGCCCCAGGCCCAGGGGCCCGGTCTTTTCGAGGCCAACCTGCCCGAGGTCTTCGGGCGGGGACAGGCTCCCTCCTCCACGCCTTCCACCCCGGCCACCACGCCTTCCGCCACCACCTCCTCCCCCTACCTCCCCGGCACCCGGCTCTCCGGGAGGCTCGCGGTGAAGCTGGTGGTGCCCGAGGGGCAGGAGGTCCCCGTGGCCCTGGAGACGGAGGACGGGGCCACCTTCCTGGGCAAGGCCAAGCTCTCCCCCACCCGCCGGGTGGAGGTGAACCTGGACCAGGCGGTTCTGGCGGGGAAGGTCTTCCCCGTGCGGGCCGTGGTCCTAGGGGCTGACCTGGCCCAGGGCCTGCCCGCCCAGGTGCGGGAGGAGGCCCCCTCCCTGGTGGCCGACCTGGTGCGGGGGTCCTTGAGGGGCCTCTCCGACTACGTGCGGGCCCGGAGCCAGCAGACCACCGTCACCACCACGCCTTCGGGCACGGTGATTCAGCAGGGCCAGGCCCCGCCCCTGGAGCTCTTCCTGGGGGCGGCGGCGGCGGACCTGTTTTCCGTCCCCGAGGGCACCAGGGCCGTGGTGCGGGTGGCGGAGGTGGGCCAGGGCACGCCCCTCACGGTCCTGGTGCTGGGGGCGGGAGGGCAGTGAGCCCCCTCCACGTGGACCTCGCCTGGTCCGAAGGGCAGGCCAGGCGCTGGGGCCTCCTCCCTCCCCAGGAGGCGGTGCGGGTGGAGGGCTACCTGGGCCTCACCTACTACCGCCTGAGCGAGCCCGTGGTCTTCTACGCCCACCCCAGCGTGGCCCGCTACCCCCTCGCCGCCCTACGCCACCTGGCGGGGGTGGCCGAGCTGAGGCTCCGCCTGGGGGTCCCGCCTGACCCCGGGGCGTGGCGGGTAAGCCTCAAGCCCCGCCACCCCGTGGAGGAGCCCGATGCCGTGTGGTTCACCCCCGAGGGCCCCGTGGCGGTGGAGTACGACGCCGGGGGCTACGCCCGGGCCCGGGTGCGGGCCAAGAGGGAGGCCTTCGCCCGGAGGTTCGTGGGCCAGGTCTGGGGAGCTCCCGTCCCGGAGCGGGTGGCCTACCTGAAGACCCTCCTCCCCGGGGTGAGGGTCCTCGAGGCCCCCTGGACCTAGCGCACCACACGCACCTCCACCCCCGGCACCACCCCGAGCCAGCCACGGTCGGCGGTGAGAACGGGCAGGCCGCGCACCTTCCCGGCGGCCAGGCAGGCCCGGTCCCCCAGGGAAAGGCCCAGGGGCCGGGTCAGGGGGTCCAGGGCGCCCGCCTCCAGGGCCTCCTCCAGGGTGAAGGGCAGGACCTCTAAACCCATGGCGAGAAGCCGCCTCACGATGCGGTCCGGGTCCTTTCCCTTGGCCTTGAGCTTGCCCGCCACCTCGGCCAGGTTCACCGCGCTGATGGCCGCACCCTCCCGGAGGGCTTCCCGCACCGCCTCAAAGCCCGGCTCCCTCTGCAGGTAGGCGAGGAGGGCCGAGGCGTCAAGGAGCTTTCGCGGCCCCTCAGGCATCCCGCTCGGCCTCAAGACGGCGCTCCCTCAGAAGCTCCTCGGCGAGGCTTTCCCGGAGGTCGGCGAGCTCCGCCCAGAGCTCCTCTTCCGCCCGCTCCCAGGGGATGAGGACCAGACGCCCCTCCTCCACCAGGGCCACCAGCCTGGCCCCCGGCCCCAGGCCCAGGGCCTGGCGGAGGGGACGGGGAAGGAGCACCCGGCCCTGGGCGTCCAGGGTGAGCGTGGTGAACTCTGCTTTCTTCACCATATAAGCCATTCTACACCAAAGCTCTCACGACCCCCCACACGAGAGGCCCTTCACGGGCCTTTCGTCGGGGGAAGGGGTGTACCGGGGAGGCGGCCCGATGAAGGTGCAGGCCCCGTACCCCCCGGTGAGCATGCGGATCAGGGGGTAGAAGGCCGCCGTCCTCCCCCCTTGCCCGTTCGGCACCGGGGCGAGGAGCCCGGCGAGGAGGAGGAGGGCCACCAGGCTCCACTTGGCCCGCCGGAGGTCCCCCATCACCACCCGGTAGCCCAGGAGGACCACGGCCAAGAGGACCAGCGCCCACACCAGGACCACAGGTGGGGTGAGGGCGCACACCAGCCGGCTCACGGCACAGAGGACCTCGTTCATATGCCGATGAGGCTCAAAAGGGCCTGGGCGTTCCAGGCGAGGATGCCCCCGAGGAGGGCGGCGATGAGGTAGCCCACCCCCCGCTCCCGCTCCCCGATGGCGATGAGGAAGCCCCCCAGGGCGATGCCCAGGGTGGTGATGGCCAGGATGACCCCCTCGGGGGGCTTCAGGCTCAGGACGAGTTCCCTCATGGCGTTAGCTACTTCCAACCCCCACCTCCCTCACCTCTATCCGGGACCGCTTCACGGTCCCCTCGGGGACCAGGACCACCACCCGGGTGGCGGTGGCCTCGAGGTCGTCCAGGGGTTTGGGCCGTCTTCCCAAGGGCCCACGACTCCCCACCAGGAGGACCCGCTCCCCGTTCCGCTCCAGGACGGCCCTCGCCCCCTCGCGCCTCAGGACGCGGTAGCCCTCCCTCGCCATGGCCTCCGCTTGTCGCCGCACCAGGAGGGCCACCTCCAGGGGCCCGGGCCTGGGAGTGTAGTACCGGGTGAGGCCGAGGAGCACCCGCCCCCGTCCCCCGGGGACCAGGACGGGCCCGAGCCGGGTCATCACCGGCTTCAGCGCCCGCCGCCTCAGGGCCTCCGCCACCAGGGCCTCCCCGTAGCGCTCCAGGGCCTCCTTCAGGGTGAAGGGGCCCTCCAGCCAGGGAGCGAGGAGGTCCAAGGCCTACCTCCCTTCCGTCTGGACCTCGATGGTCTTGCCCAGAAGCCGCCTCTCCAGAAGGAAGCTCCGCCCCGGCCCGAGCTCCACCCCTCGCCACCTGAGGAGGAGTTCCCCGGGCTTCGCCCCCTGCACCACGATGACCCCGCTCTGCCCCTCCCCAGGGCCGAGCACCGCCTTCAGGGGGTCCCGGCGCACCTCAAACCGGAGGGGCTTTCCCTCCTGAAGCACCTGGAGGTCGTTGAGGGCGAAGCTCACCGGGTTTCTCCCCCGGTTCTCCAGGGTGAAGAAGACGCTCACCTTCCCTCCCTCTCCGGAAGGAGCCTCCACGGTGGTGGTGAAGGCCACCTGGGGCTCCGGGGGCGAGGCCTGCACCCCCTGGGCGGGGCGGGAAGGAGCGGGAGACTGGGGAGCGGGGAGGGCCGGGGCCTCCCGGAAGCCTGTGGAACCCACCCCCACGGGAGCGTAGGTGCCCCCCTGGGTCCTCTTGAGCAGGACCTGGTAGCGCCTCGGGTACTCCCCCGGCCCGATGCGCACGGTGAAGAGGAGGGTCCGCCCCCCCACCTCCACCACCAGGTCGGTCATCCCGCTCTTCACGGGCACGGCCCCCGCCTGGGTGCCCATCATCCCCGTGGAGAGGAGGAGCCTGCTCCCGCCCCCCTCGAGGCGAAGGAGCTCCCGCTTGGCGGAGAATGCCGCGTCCACCGTGTCCCAGAAGTCTATGACCGTGGTGAAGCCGGGGCTCACCTCCAGAAGACCCGGAGTCTTCACCAGGTCCTCCGCGTAGTAGGTCTTGAGCACCACCTGGGCCTGGGCCGGAAAGGCCATCGTGAGGGCAAGCAACACGGTAGGCAACCGCATACCCTCATGTTGCCACATTCTGCACTTCTAAGCAAGTTTTTGTTGCTAGTCCTCCCCCAAGTACCTCCCCAGGAGGGCCAGGAGGCCCAGGGCGGCCAGGGCGAGCCCCAGGGGCACGGCGTAGAGGAAGGCCAGGGGGGCGAAGAGGGCGGCGGGCCCCAGGGCGTCCCCCACCGCCTGGGCGTAGAGGCGGGCGGGGCGTCCCAAGGGGAGGGGCCAAAGGCCCGCCGCCACCCCGTAGAGGGCGGGGAGGAGGGCCCACGCCAGGCCCCCCGCCAGGGAGGGGAGGACTCCGTGGACCGCTCCCCCCAGGAGGACCACCAGGGCCAGGCCGAAGAGGAGCCCCTTGAAGGCGCCCACGTACTCCCGGGCAAGCCCCCCGCGCTTCAGGAGGCGGTCCTGCACCAGGAGGAGGTTGAGAGCGGGGAAGAGGGCCAGGGCCCCGGGAATGGCCCCCACCAGGGCGGGGTAGAGGACGAGGGGAAGGGAGGCGGCGAGGAGGAGAAGGGACACCAGGGGAAGCCGCCTCTCCCCTTCAGGAAAGGGGAAGGGCTCCCGCTCCCGGGTGAGGACCCTCCCCCTGGGAGGGGCGGGCCGATTTCCCTCCCGGTCGGCGGGGCTACCTTGCGGGGCCACCTCGGGAGGCGCCTCCCCGTCCTGGGGTGGCGAGGGAGGGCCTGTCGGGGTTCTCTCCCCAGGAGCCACCTCCTGGGGGCGGGGAGAGGAGGGCCGCCCCGGCTCGAGGAGGCGCACCTCCGGCCTCTCCCCTTCCCCCTTGAGGAAGGCGACGATCCGGTCCACGTCCGCCGGGGAGAGGACGCGGGGAAGGGCCTGGAGGTGTTCCTCCAGGGAGGCCACGTGGAGGACCCCCCCGTGGTACCCCCGCCGGTAGCTCCCCACCACCAGGGGCACCACGGGAAGGGCGAGGAGGGCGTAGGCCTCCCGGCCCAGGGCCTCGGCCTTCTTCGCCTCTTCCGCCAGGGCGAAGACGCCCGCCTCCGAGACCAGGAGGTGGCCTTCCTTGAAGGGGACCAGGTGAGCGTTCACGGACTCCATGCTACACCTTTTTCCAGGAAAGCCTCGGCTACCCGGGCCAGGACCTCCTTCCTGAGGGCTTCCCGCCCCTTGGCCTCGGCCACCTCGCACGCGTCGGCGTCCTCGAGGGGGGTGAGCAGGTAGCCCCCAAGCTCCGCCTGCCACCTCTCCGCCGCCTTCCTCCCGGCCTCGTCCCCGTCCAGGAGGAGGAAGGTGGGCCTGCCGTCCGGCTCGGGGAGGGTGCCGTTCACCCCGGCCACCCCCACCACGTCCAGGAGGTCCCCCACGGCGAGGTAGAGGGCCACGGCGTTGAGCTCCCCCTCCACCACCAGGACCCCCGCCCGCTTCCCGTAGCCCGGGCCGTACCAGGGCGGCGTGCCGCACCCCCGGGTGAGGTAGCGGTAGCGCTGGCCCTCCCTGGGCCTCAGGTGCCGCACCTTCACCGCCACCAGCCTCCCCCCGGGGTCGTGGATGGGGAGGTAGAGGTCCCCCTCGGGGGAAAGCCCCATCCCGAGGAGGAGCGCTTCCTTTAGGGTGAGGCCCCGCCCCCTCAGGACCTCGGGAAGCTCCTTCGCCTCCCGGAGGCGGGCCTGGGCCTCGGAAAGGGCGGCCCCCAGGTCCACCGGGGGCTTGGGCTTCTCCTTCCCGCGCCGGAGCCGCTTCGGGAGCTCGGGGAGGGGCCTCTCCCCAAGAAGGATGGCCACCGCCTCCTCCTTGGAGAAGCCCGCGGCCAGGAGCAGGTGGTAGGCGTTGCCGCTCTCCCCGGTGGCGTGGTCCCGGAAGAACCACACTCCCCCGGCCTTGAAGAGGGAGAGGGAGGGCTTCCTGTCCCCCCGCCAGACCGCCCGGTAAAGCCCGGGCCTGCCGGGCCTGGCCCCCCCCGACTCTGGGAAGAGCCGGGCCACGAGCTCCGGCAGGTCCACCGTGTTCGATCGCCTGGGTGAGTGGGTCCACGCCCCTTCCCGTGGGGCCGCTAGGCCCCCGGGCCCTTAGAGCACCTCCTCGGGTTCCAAGAAGGCCTCCAGCACCACCCCCGCCCCGTCCAGGTCCAGTCTCGCCCAAACCAGGGGGATCTCCTCCTGGAGGAAGAAGACCTCCGCCGCCACCTCCCCCTTGGGCCGCCTGAAGGTCCGAGCATAGCCCAGGGTCTCCAGCTGCAGCCGCTCCTCGGGGAGCAGGCTGGCCATAGACACCACGCTGGCCTCGCCATGGGCCAGCCTGCGGAAGGAGCCCTCGGGAAGGCGCAAAAGCCCCTCGAGGGCGCTTTCGCGTAGAACCACCACCAACCGCTCCCGCGAGGGGAGCAACCGCAACAGCCGGAACCCTGACCTCCCTTCCTCTTCAACCCGAACGCGGAAAAGGGCTTCAGTGCTCATAGCTCCACCTCAAAAGAAGCCGCATCGCCTCGAGGGCCTCCCTTCCCCTCAGGAGGAAGCGAAACACTCCCTGGACCTCCACCTCCGAGGCGGGCAAGCGTAGGGTGGGATAGGCGGGGTTGTGGGGTTTGAGGACCACCATGTCCCCTTCGGGGTAGATGTACTTGAGCGTGGTCTTCCCCTCGTGAAGCACGGCGGCAATCTCCCCTCGCCTCGGCCTTACTCCCCGCTCCACCACCACCACGTCCCCATCCAGGAGGTACTCCGCCATGCTGTCCCCTTCCACCACGAGGGCGAAAAGGTTAGGGCGTGCGGGCAGGGGGATGAGGCCCTCCACCTCCTCCAGAGCCTCCTCCAGGGGCCCCGCAGGAACCCTTCCCACCACCGGAATGGCGAGGCCCGCAAGCAGCCTCCCCTCCGGTGTGAGCTCCACGTGGGTGGGGCGGCCGTGCCCTTGGGGATAGAGGACCACCAGGCCCTTCCGGGCCAGGGCCTCCAGGTGCTGGCGCACGGTCTGCGGCCGCAAGCCCAAGGCCCGGGTTAGGTCGTGGGCCGTGGGGGAAAGGCCCTGGCGCAGGAGCCGCGCCACTTCTAAAAAGACCCGCTTTTGCCCAGCCGGCAAAGGGGGTGCCATAGGTCCTCCTCTACCTGTTTTATAACAGTACCCCGAGGGATGCAAGCCCTCCACCCAAGGTTCTTCGGTCAGCGGGCAAAACGGCGTAGGGCACTCCAATCTCCGCGAGGAGGAGCGTACGAAGGCATGTGCTGACCGACTACAAAATCTAGGCGCGCGGAGCGGCTCCTGAGTATACTGAGGGGCGCATGGTCCTGACCGAGCGGATCCCCCTGGTGGCGGACGAGGCCGGAGGCCTCCGGGTAGAGGGCACCCGGGTCTACCTGGAAGACCTCCTGGACGCCTACGAGGGGGGGCTCTCCCCCGAGGAGATGGTCCTGGCCTACCCCAGCCTAAGCCTTGCGGACGTGTACGCCGTCCTCGCCTGGGCTCTGCGCCACCCGGAGGAGGTGGCCGCCTATCGGGAGAGGGCGAAGAGGGCGGCTCAGGAGGCGGAGGAGCGGGCCCGAGTCCACTTCCCCAAGGCCCTTCTCGCCCGGCTGGGTAGGGCGTGAGGCTCCTTTTGGACGAGAACGTGGAAAAGGCCCTCTTCCTGGGCCTGAAGCGGCGCCATCCCGGGCTAGACGTGGTGCGGGTAGTAGACGTGGGCCTTGGGGGGAGATCAGACGCTGAGGTCCTGGAGTGGGCCGCCCGGGAAGGACGGGTACTGGTGTCTAGGGACCACGCCACCCTGAGCGCCGAGGCCGCGCGGCGCATAGAGGAGGGCAGGCCCATGTCTGGGCTCATCCTCTTGCGCCGGGGGGTCGGCGTGGGCCGGATCTTGGAGGATCTGGAGCTCCTTCTGACCGCCGCGCGACCTGGGGAGCTGGAGAACGCCATCCTGTACCTGCCCTTCTAGGGTTGGCCTTCGCATTTCCTTCAAGGAGGTCCACCGGCTCCTTTTGGGCTCCTCGGTCACAAGCCAGGAGCTTGAAGGTCTCCGGCTTCTGGGGGACTCTACCTGCTGAGGCGCCTACCCCCCTGGTCGTGTAAGGATTTATGAGTGTATCCAAGCGGACGGTGTATAACTGGGTGTCCAGCCTACAGGACAAGCTGGGCTTGGAGAACCGAGTGGAGCTCGCGCTGTACTACCTGGGCTTGCTCCCCCACTGCCGTGGGTGGCGTGGGATGTGAGTTTTTACTGGCTTGGATGTGAGCTTTTCTCTTGAATCCAAAATCCCGTGGCTCTATTTTAAAGGCGACCCCCAAGAGTTGGGGCGGAAAGAGGAGGGAGGTTGTGTATGGCAGTTGCAAGCCTCAACCCTTTTGATCTGGCTAGTCTAGACATCAGGACCAGTGCCGCAATGGATGCAGGTACGGTGAGCCCGCAAAGTACTTTGGTCTGCGCAACCATCGTCATTAGTTTTCGCAGCAACTTGTGCTGCGTTGTCACCATCACCCTGCTGGCCTGTCCCCGAACTGAGGAACTGCCGGCTTGAGCGCCGCTTTCGGGCCTCAGCGGTCGTTGGGGCCCCTTTTTTTTCTCAAAGCAGCTTATGAACGCGACGAGGGGTAACCCCTACTTTTTGGAGGCTAAATACGACCTACTCCAGCAGCTGCGGATCCCCGGGCAGTTCATCGGCACCCCGCTTGGCGGTGTAGGTGCTTATGGGCTGCTCCTCCTAATGGGCCGCGACCTCGGCGGCCTCGGCGAGGAATTCCTCGTCCGCTTCGCCGCCTTAGGGGTCATGAACGTAGGGCTGCTCGCGATAGGGCTAGGGGCAGCCTCGGAGCGCGCCTACGGCTGGATCCGCCTGCGCCAGGTAGCGCCCATGCCGCCCCTGGCTTATTTCCTGGGGAAGGTTTCCACAGGGGCGGTTATGGCCGCCCTGACCGCCTTGGGTGTGCTCCTGGTGGAGCTGGTCTTCGGGGCGGTTTCCTGGCCCTACTACGCCTGGGTTTCGCTGACGCTGGCCCTGGTGCTGGGCAGTCTGCCCTTCACCGCCTTGGGCCTGGCCGCGGCCTACCTCGTGCGGCCGAACTCGGCTCAGCCGCTTATCGTCTATACCGCGGCATTCGTCCTTTTCCCGGTGTTCATGCCTTTGCTTCGCCTCCCAGAGTGGATCCAGACCATCTTCTCGTACCTTCCGAGCGCCCTCTTCATTGATTTAGCGCTTGGTGCGGTAGGCCTGGCCTCGCCCTCGCTTCCTTCTTTCGTGCTGCTCGCCGCGTATACCATAGCCTTCCTGCTGCTGGCCGCGTGGCTTTTTGGCCGCGACGAGGGCAGCACCTTCGGATGATCTGGGGGTGCACGGTGCAAGGGGCTATGGTGCGCGTCCCGCTGTTCCCCGTCGAGTGGTATCTTCAGGCGCTATCTGCACCAGACGGGCTCGCCGACTATCTTTTGGAAATCCTGCGCGAACCGGCTTTCATGGAGGCGTTGTGGCTGGCGAGCCCAAGCCTGGCACGCGAGGCCGAGCGTTGGCGAGACGGAGAGAAAGCGCCGGGTACAAGTCAGCTGTTAGGGCTGTTGCGGTACCTCATTCGGGCCACCACGCGACCCACCCCGTTTGGTCTATTCGCTGGAGTGGCATTTGTACCGATTGAGGAGCAGACACGGCTGCGGTTGGCTGGCCTCGGCAGCCATCAGAAGCGGGCTCGATTGGACTATGGCCAGGCGCTCGCCTTTGTGCAGTCCCTCGAGCGCGATCCGGCGTTGCGCTCTGAACTCTACGTTTACGCCAATCCAGCACTGTTGCGCTGGTACAGCCGGATTCGCGTTACCTGCCGGGATGGCTACGGTCGGGGCCAGGATCCAGGACAGGCTTGGATACGCCTTACCGATCCGGTGCAAGTAATCCTCGAATACGCTGCTCGGCCAGTCCAGTATGGCGACTTAATCCGCCGGCTGCAAGAGCGCTACCCACAGAGTTCAGAAGTCGATATCGACCTCTTCCTGCTCAAACTGCTGGACGAAAGCGTGCTCCTGAGCACCTTGCGACCTCCCCTCACCGAGATGGAACCTCATTCGTACCTTGCGCGCATGATCCCGCCAACCTCCCCACCCAGCGAGACGACTGAAAGGGTGCTACAAGCTTCGAGGCTTATTCAAGAAATCAATGCGACGAAGATTGGGGAAGGCACCAAGCTCCTCAAAGCCCTTTACGAAGAATTTGGCTTGCAGCAAGCGGCCGGGGTTGCTCTGGTGTTGCTGGCCGCGTCAGGGATGTTGGGGGAAGCCTGGGACGCGGTTTTCTTGTTGGCGTAGAGGGCATGATGAGAGATAGCATCCTGTTCTTCCAAGAGGTCAGCAAGGCTTACGGCAGCGTGCGGGCGCTTGAAGGGGTGAGCCTGACGCTTGCCCCGGGGGAAAAGGTGGCGCTCCTGGGGCCAAATGGGTCAGGAAAGACCACTTTGGTGCACTTGTCCGTGGGACTCCTACGCCCGGACACAGGCCGGGTGGAGCTGTTCGGTGAGAGCCCTAAATCGCTCAGGGCCCGCCGCCGGTTAGGGGTCATGTTGCAGTCGGCCGCCATCCCCCCGACCCTGCGGGTGCGCGAGGCGGTGGAGCTCTTCCGGAGCTACTACCCCGACCCGCTCCCTTTGGCCGAAACGCTCCACCTGGCGGGGCTAGAGGGCCTCGAGGATCGTTGGTATGGTCGTCTCTCCGGAGGGCAGCAGCGGCGGGTGCAGTTTGCCCTAGCCATCTGCGGCAATCCAGAGCTCCTTGTGCTTGACGAGCCCACCGTAGGCTTAGATCCAGATTACCGGCGGGCTTTCTGGAAATCCCTATACGAATGGGCTCAGGGGAAGACCCTGTTCTTCACCACCCACTACCTAGATGAGGCCGACCGCTGGGCGGAGCGGGTCGTCGTGCTCCACAAAGGGCGGGTGCGGGCCGATGGGCCGGTGAAGTGGGTAAAATCGCAGTTAGGGGGCAAGGTTATCCGCTTTCGCAGCCACATCGGCTCTAAAGCCTTTGAAAGCCTGCCCGGTGTGCTCCAGGCTTCCGCAGTGGGGGATTATGTTGAGCTGGCTACCGAGCGGCCCGAGTCGGTCATTCCCCAGATCCTAGCCGTTGATCCCAACCTGAGCGACTTGGAGGTGCGTGAACCAGCCCTAGAAGAGGTGTTTCACGAGCTGATCCGAGAGCAGGCTTAGCTCCCTCTTTTGCCCTATGACCAGGCTCATCTGGAGCGCGCTCCGCATATGCACCCCCTAGACTCCACATTCCGCACCTTCCTCCTGCGCCTGGACCCCAGGCTCTACGCCGTCCTGGAGAAGTGTGCGCAGGACGAGCTTCGGAGCGTCAATGCCCAGATAGAATACCTCCTAAAGGAGGCGGCCCGGCGGGCGGGCCGGTGGAAGAAAGAGGAGGGTCGTGTCAAGAGTTATGATACTGTCTTGAACGTCAAGCCACCCCCTGGGCCCACCGACCGGCGTAGTACTCCCTGAGCCTCCCCATCATCCGCCTGAGGAGCTTGTGGGCCACAGCCACCAAGGCCTGCTTCTTCCTCTTTCCCCGCGAGAGCAGGCGGTGGTAGAAGGCCCGCATCTCCGGGTCGTGCCGCACCGCCACCAGGGCCCCCATGTAAAGCTTCCGCCGCAAGAGAGGAGGCCCTTTCCTGGAGAGCCGGCTCCTCTCCACGCTCTTCCCCGACTCCTCCCGCTCGGGAATGAGCCCCGCGTAGGAGGCCGCCGCCTTCGCCCGGCCCCAGAGCTCCGGGGGCAGGAGGGCCAGCACCGCCGCCGCCACCTGGGGCCCCACCCCGGGCAGGCCCATCAGCACCTCCGCCTCAGGGAGGGTGGCCAGGAGGGCCTGGACCCTGGCCTCCACCTCCCCAAGGAGCCCCCTCACGCAGGCCAGCTCCCTCTGGAGGAGGGCGAGGACCCCCTCACTCCCCGCCCACTCCACCGCCTCCATCTGGTTCAGGATGGCCCGCTCCCGCCCGGCTAAGTCCTCCCGGTAGCCCACCAGGGCCCTGAGCTCCCGGAGGGCTTCTGGGGGGAGGGTGTAGGCCCGGAGCTCGGCGTGGTAGACCTGGGCGTAGCGGGCGAGGAGGAGGGCGTCGTGGCCGTCCGTCTTGTTGCGTTCTCCCTTAGCCTTGCGGAAGGCGGCCAGGTGATAGGGGTTGACCAGGGCCACCTGGAAGCCCTTCTCCACCAGGAGCTTGAGGAGGGGGAAGTGGTAGGCGCCCGTGGGCTCCAGGGCCACCCAGGCGGGGCGGTGGTGGGCGAGGGCGGCGAGGAGGGCTTGGCGGCCTTCAGGGGTGTTGGGGAAGCGGAGGCGGGTGGGCTTGGCGGTGCCGGAGGCCAGGGCCAGGTCCAGGTGGGGCTTGCTGACGTCAATGCCTGCGCAGAGCATGGTCTTTCTCCTTTGGGTAGACTGAGGGAGGTGGCCACCCGACCCTGTGGGCCTTCCATGTGGATGCGGTCTTTCACGACCGGGATACTGTGCGGCGGGGAGGCCGGGGCGGGTGGCTACCGATCAAAACTGCGGGCGTGGGGGCCCGAGTGTAAGGGCGGTAGGGCCTCCCTCAGGAGGCAAGATACATGTGTAAGAGTCTGTGTAC
>NZ_AP043757.1:0-294048 GCF_055393575.1 Thermus kawarayensis JCM 12314 | reverse complement strand
TCCCTTCCACAAGCTTAGCCCTTCGGGCTAACGTGGAGCTCCTCGGTGACCCGGCGGTAGCCGTACCCAAGCTACGCTTCGCGTGACCGGGGTGCTCCAGCAGGATCTCTTCAATGGCCCTCTTGAGGCGGAGCTCCTCTTCCTCCCCCTTCCTGTCCGCCTCCACCTTCTGCTTCCGGTAGTAGTACCAGGTGGCCCGGGGGATCTCCAGGGCACTGAGGACGATGGGCAGGGGAGCCAGACCCTGGGCCAGCGCCTCGCGGGCCAGGTCGATGCGCTCGCCCAGGGTCATCCGCTTTACCTCCCCTGCCCTAGGAAGTTTTTTAGGAGGGCGATCTCCACTTCCTTCTTGCCGATGAGCTGCTCCAGGTCGCGGATCTTCTTCTCCAACTCCTTTTCCTGGGTCTCGTTGGAGAAGATGGTGGCCCCCTTTGCAAGCTACGCCCTGCGGGCGTGACCCATGAGCTCCGCCTTCCACTTCACGATGGTGTTGGGGTGGACGTTGTAGATGCGGGCGAGTTCCACCAGGCTCTTCTCCCCCTTGACGGCCTCCAGAGCGGCCTGAAACTTAACCTGTGGGGGTACCGCTTTGGGCTTCTTCATCCTGACCTCCCAGATGGGGTTATCCTACATCAAAATTAGCGTCTAGTCTAGAGGGTCCACATCCCTGGGAGGTGGTGCGGGACGGGGAGGTATGGACCTACCGGGTCTGGGCTTCTCCCCATCTGCCCGATGCGCTCTTGGCCTTTCCCGGGTGCAGGCAGGTGGTGCGGGTGGAGCGGGAGGTGGTGCACAAGGAGACGGGGGAGGTACGGCGCACGGTGAGCTACGCCCTCACCAGCTTGGGGGCCGAGGAGGCGGAGGCGAGGCGGCTTGGGGAGCTTCTCCTTTCCCGGTGGGAGGTGGAGAACCGGTCCTTTTGGGTGCGGGACGTTCTCCTCCGGGAAGACGCCTGCCAGGTGCGGGGCGTGGGGGCGCGGGTCTTGGCCGCCCTCCGGGCCTTTCTGGTGTCCCTGCTGTACCGCGGGGGGGTGCGGGAGAAGAAGGCGGCCCTGGAGGCCTTCTCTTTCCATCCCCTCTCCGCCCTCAGGTTCCTGGGGCTCTATGCGGTATAGCGGTCAAGTCTGATGCTACGCTTGTTAGTGAAACGGCTCGCCAGGGCCGCGTAGCTTCCGTGGAGGGCTTTTACGACAACCTCTTAGAGGTCTGGATGATGAATGTCAGGCCCAGACCCTGAGCCTTGGCCCTTCTTCCGGAGACTTGGGGAGGCTATAAAGGGGGCATGGAACCTCTGGCGGAGCTAAGGGAGGTGCGCAAGCGCTTTGGCCGGGTGGAGGTCCTGCAGAACCTTAGCCTCCTCCTCCTTCCCGGGGAGACCCTGGCCCTTTTGGGCCCCAACGGTGCGGGCAAGAGCACGGCCATCGGGCTTCTCGTGGGCCTCCTCTCCCCAGACGGGGGGAAGGCCCGCCTCTTCGGCCGCGACCCCCGGGATTGGCGAGCGCGGACGGCGCTAGGGGTCACCCCTCAGGAGAGCGGCCTGCCTCCGAACCTCACGGTGGGGGAGGTCCTCGCCCTGGCCCGGGCCCACTATCCGGACCCCGTGCCTTTGGGCGAACTCCTGGAGGCCTTCGGCCTTGCGGGGCTCGAGGGCCGCCGCTGCGGCCGCCTCTCCGGGGGGGAACGGCGGCGGGTGGCCCTGGCCCTGGCCTTCGTCGGCCGGCCGCGGCTTGCGGTGCTGGACGAGCCCACGGCGGGCCTGGACCCGGAGTCGCGGCGCCGGGCCTGGGCCCGTTTCCGGGAGCACCGGTCGCGGGGCGGGGCACTCCTCCTCGCCACCCATCACCTGGAGGAGGCCGAGGCCCTGGCTGACCGGGTGGTGCTCCTCTCCCGCGGCCGGGTCCTCCTCGAGGGAGGGCTCGCGGAGCTCCGGGCCCGGGTGGGGCTCAAGCGGGTGGCCTTCCGCCTCGAGGGTCCCCTGCCGCCCATTCCGGGGCTGGAGGCGGTGCGGGAAGGGGAGCGCTGGGCGGTGCGCACCCCCGACCCCGAGGACCTCCTCCGGGAGCTTTTCCGCCAGGGCCTAGAGATCTCCGACCTCGAGGTCTGCCCCCTGAGCCTGGAGGAGGTCCTCTTCGGCGCGGAGGGGGTGCAGGGATGAGGCTCTTTTGGGTCCACTTCTCAGCGGGGGTCAAGGCCACGCTGCGGGAGCCCGCCTACCTGGCCTTCGCCGTGGCCTTTCCCGCCCTCTTCTTCCTGATGTTCGCCGCCCCCCTCGCCCAGACCCAGCCTGCGGCCGGGGGCCGCCTCCTCGTCGCCTTCACGCTCTATAGCGTCTTCGTGGCCGTCCTGAGCTACTTCGGCATCGGCCAGGCCCAGGAGCGGGCCTTGGGCTTTCCCCGGTACCGCAGGACCCTGCCCCTGCCTCCCCTGGTGCCGGTCCTCGCTCAGATGGGGGAGGCCCTGGTCCTGGCCCTCCTCGGGGTCCTGGCCCTGGCCCTGGCCGCCGGGGTAGGGGCGGGCCTCCACCTTCCCTTAAGGGTGTGGGTCCGCCTCCTCCCCGTCTTGGGCCTCGGAGGGACGGTCTTCGGCCTGCTGGGGGCGGCCATAGGCCGGGCCCTGAGCCCCCGGGGGGCCAGTGCCCTCGCCAACCTTTTGGGCTTACCCTTGGCCTATGTGGGTGGGCTCTGGGTGCCTCCGGAAGGGCTACCCCCGGCGGTGGCCCGCCTCTCCCCCTACACCCCCACGAGGCTCTGGGCGGAGCTCGCCTGGAGCGCCCTCTCGGGGAAGGCGGGAGCGCCCTCCCTTTGGGCGGGGCTTCTGGCCTATGGCCTTCTCTTCCTGGCCCTTTGGGCCCTGGCCCAGCGCTTGGTTCAGGAGCGGGCGTAGCATGGTGGTATGGGAGGCCGCTGGCTTTACCTCTACCTGGTCTACCTCCTCAACCTCCTCTGGCCTGCCCTGGAGGGCCCGGGCCTCTCCCCCTTGGCCTGGGGCGTGACCCTCCTCTCCCTCCTAGCCTTTCTTCCCCTTTACTTCCGCGCCTTCCGCATCCCCTCCCTGGGCCCCGTCCTCGGCCTGCAGGCCCTAGGCCTAGGGGCGAGCGCCTTTAACCCTGGAGCCCCGGTCTACCTGGTCTACGCCGCGGCCGCCGCGGGCCTCCTCCCGGGCCGCCGGGCCCTCTGGGGGGTGGGCTTCAGCGCCTTGGGCGTCCCCCTGGCCTACGCCTTAAGCCCCCTCTACCGGGGTTCCCCTGGGGGGGCCCTCCTCCCCGGGGCCTATCTGGCGGCCCTAGCCCTGGCCAGCGGCCTCCTCACCCGATCCTTCCATCGGGAGCGCCGGGCCCAGGCGGAGCTCAGGCGCCTGGCCGTGGTGGCCGAAAGGGAGAGGATCGCCCGCGACCTGCACGACCTCTTGGGGCAGAGCCTCACCCATCTGGCCCTGCGGGCCGAGCTGGCGGCTCGCTTGGCGGCGACAGACCCCGCCCAGGCCCGGGCGGAGATGGCCCAGGTGGCCCAGGGAGCGCGGGAGGCCCTGGCCCTGGTGCGGGCGGTGGTCCGGGGGTACAGAAGCGGGTTGAGGCAGGAGCTGGAGGCCGCCCGCCGAGCTCTGGAGGCCGCCGGGGTGGCCTGCTCCGTGGAGGGGGAGGCGCCTCCCCTTTCCCCGGAGGCCGAGGGGGCCTTGGCCCTGGTCCTGAGGGAAGCGGTGACCAACGTCCTGCGCCATGCGGGGGCCGGGCGGTGCTGGATTCGGCTCGGTGCCGAGGGCGGCCTCATCCGCCTGGAGGTGGGGGACGATGGCCAGGGGCTCCGGGCTCCCCTGCTGGAAGGGGAGGGCCTTCGGACCATGCGCGAGCGTATGGTTGCCCTGGGGGGGCAGCTCGAGGTCCTAGATAGGGGTGGGGTGCGGGTGGTGGCCGTCCTGCCTCCAGCCCCGGTGGAGGTGGGATGATCCGTGTCCTCCTGGCCGAGGACCAGGCCCTGGTGCGGGCAGCTTTGAAGGCCCTCCTGCAGCTTTCGGGAGAGGTCCAGGTGGTAGCCGAGGCGGCGGACGGCAGGGAGGCCGTGGCCCTGGCCGTTTCCCTAAGGCCCGACCTGGCCCTCTTGGACGTGGAGATGCCCGATATGGACGGCCTCGAGGCTGCCCGGCGGATCCGCCTCGAGGCCCCGGGGGTGCGGGTGGTTATCCTCACCACCTTCGCCAGGCCGGGCTATTTGGAGCGGGCCCTGGCCGCCGGGGCCCTGGGCTACCTCCTCAAGGACGCGCACCCGGAGCGCCTCTTAGAGTCCTTAAAGCGCGCCATGGAAGGGCGCCGGGTGGTGGACCCGGAGCTCGCCCTGGAGGCCCTTTCGGAGCCCAACCCCTTGAGCCCCCGAGAGCAGGAGGCCCTGAGGCTCGCCGGGGAAGGGCTTTCCGCCAAGGAGGTGGCGCGGCGGCTCGGCCTCTCCCCGGGCACGGTGCGCAACCTCCTCTCCGAGGCCTACCTCAAGCTTGGGGCCAGGAACCGCCTGGAGGCCTGGCGAAAGGCCCGGGAAAAGGGGTGGATCTGAACCCTGGTCCTGGTGGCGCTTCTCCTGGCGGGAGGATGGGGTCTGTGAAGGGCCTGGTCTCCCCCGGCCCGCCTGGGGCAGGGCTTGGGATTAGCGGTGACGGCGGCGCCACAGCTGACCCTCCTCGCCCTCGGGCTGGAGCAGGGCCGGTGGGCAGAGTCCTTCCTAACCCCTTCCAACCTGGCGCCTTCTGCCCGGGACGGGCTGTGGGTAGCCCTGGCCATGGTTCCCATACGCCCACTGGGGGCTTGGGGGCATATGCTGGCTGCCTTTGCGGGAATAGCCCACGACCCTTCTCGCCGCCCTTTTGCCAGCCGGGTTTCAAGAGGAGGTCGTGTCAGGACCCCCACGCTGTCCTAGGCCGAGCGTGGGATGGCGTCACGGAACCTCTCGCAAAGCGGCCGGGGACTCCTCCAGGGGACGGCCCCGCTCGAACAGGTAGAAGGCGGCCGGGACCACGAACAGGGTGAGGAGGGCCGAAACCAGGATGCCCCCAAACATCACCACCCCGAGCCCCTGGCCGAACTCGGCCCCCGCCCCCCGGCCGAAGAGGAGAGGCAGGCTGATCACGAAGACGGTGAGGGTAGTCATGAGGATGGGCCGGAAGCGAAGGTAGGCGGCCTCCACCAGGGCCTCCTTCAGGGACTTTTGCCGCAGCCTCTGGGTGACGAAGTCCAAGTAGATGATGGCGTTCTTCGCAGAAAGCCCGATGAGGAGGAGGAAGCCAAGCACGCCAAAGATGTCCAGGCCGCCCCCCACAAGGTACGCAAAGAAAAGGGCCCCGGCAATGGCAAAGGGCACGGGGAGGAGGAGGTAAAGGGGGTAGCGGAAGGAGTTGAACTGGGCCCCCATGACCAGGTAGGCCATGAAGAAGGCCAGCAGGAAGAGAAAGGGTCCCTGCCCCTGGAGCTGGCGCGCCAGGGCCGCGGGGCCGAAGGCCTGTCCCTCGGTGAGGACCACCTGGCTGTCTAGGACCCCGGCTTCCTGTAGGCGTCGGCTTAGCCGCTCCAGGAGGGCCTGGGCCGGGGGGGCGGTGGGGGAAGGGCTTACCGTGATCTGGGCCACGTAGAGCCGGTTCTGCCGCGCTATGGTGGCCGGGGCCTGGCTTGCCACGAGCGCCCCGAGCTGCCCAAGGGAGAAAACTCCCGAGGAGGTGGGCACGGGAAGGCTGAGGAGGGCCTGGGGATCGGAGAGGGAAAGGGGGTCCAGCTGAACCTGGATGGGGTAGGTGAGGCCGCCGAGCTCCACCTGGCCCGCCTGGGTGCCCTGGACCGAGGTCTGCAGCAGTTGGGCTACCTGGTTTGGCGCGAGGCCCGTGCCCTGGAGGCGGTAAGGGTCCGGGCGGAAGGCGAACTGGAGGCCGGAGGGAGGGTTCGCCGGGACTGCTCCCAGGAGGTCGGGCTCCTGGGAGAGAACGGCGATGGCTCGCTGCAAGCGTTCCTGGAGGAGGGCCTGGTTAGGGGAGGCCAGGTTTAGGGTGAGGTTGGTGCCCTGGAAGCCCCCTCCCCCGCCACCCCCCGCTCCGAAGACGACGAAGCGGGCAGAGGGTTGGTCCTGAAGCAGGGCCCGCACCCCTTGCTGGAACTCGGGGAGAAGCCGGAACAGGCTGGGCCGCTTTCCGTGGGGCTTAAGGCCGATGACGAAGCTGGCCCCGCCTTGGGACACCTCCGCCTGGACCGTGTCCACCTCGGGGCGCAGGAGGAAGTAGGCTTCCACCCGGCCCGCCAAGGCGTTGGTCTGGCTTAGGGAGGTTCCCGGGGGCAGGTTCAGCCGGGCCCGCACATAGCCCGAGTCGCTTTGGGGGACGAAGGAGAAGGGGATGCGGGGGAGGAGGAGGGCGGAGAGGAGCAGGAAGAGGCCCAGGCTTCCGAAGAGGATCCCGGCAGAGTGCTCCAAAAGCCGCGCGAGGGTTGCGGCGTAGCCTGCCCGTACCCTTTCTAAGACCCGTTCGGTGCGGGCGTGGAGGGAGAGGGAGAAGGCTTCCAGAAGGGCCAGGAGGCTTCCCAGGAGGTAGCGCCCAAGCCCCAGGGCCAAGGGGTAAAGCAGGAGCAAGGGGAGGAGCCTGGGCTGGCGCAGGACCAATAGGAGGCCCAGGATCGCCAGCAGGGCCAGCCAGCCTCCCCGCCGCCAGGCTCTGAGCCCGAAGCGGAGGTCTTCTGGGAGGGCAAGGAGGCGCTTGAGGGCCGCTTTCCAGGTGGTGGGGGGGGCGTCCGGGGTATAGGCCATGCGCACGGTGAGGAAGAGGAGGGCCTCGAGCCAGGACATGGCCACTGCCGCCGCCAGTCCCAGGGCGAACTGCTCCACGTACCGCCCCGCGAACCCTCCCACGAAGCTCACAGGGATGAGAACGGCCAGGAGGGAGAGGCTTGCCGCGGCCACAGCGGAAAAGACCTCGCTCGCCCCCACCAGGACCGCCCGCACCCGGTCTAGGCCCAAGGCGCGGTGGCGTTCCACGTTCTCCGCCACCACGATGGAGTCATCCACCACGATGCCGATGGCCACAATGAGGGCCAAGAGGGAGACCAGGTTGAAGCTAAAGCCCAGGAGCTGGTAAAGGATTGGGCCAGCGGACAGGGAGATGGGGATGGCTAAGATCACCGTGAAGGCGGTGTTGAGCCGTCCCAGGAAGAGGAGAACCACCGCGGCCACCACGGCCCCCGTGAGGAAGAGTTCCCTGTAGGTGCGCTCCAGGGAGGCGCGGATGGGTAGGGTGGTGTCGTTGCTGTAGAGGACCCTGTAGCCCTCGGGGAGCCGAGCCTGCTTAAGGCTCCGCTTGATGCCGTCCACCACGGCCACGGCGTTACTGCCCGCGGCTTGCTGTACGGAGATGAGGACCACGGGCTGGCCATTGATGCGAACGTACTCGCCCGCCTGGGAGCGCATCTCCACCCGGCCCAGGTCCCGCACCCGGACCCCCCGGGCGGCGTCCACCAGTACGGCTCCCACCTCCTCGAGGCTTTGGGGCACGCCCTGCGTGAAAAGGCCTAGAGTGGTTCCTTCTCGAGTGATGCTACCGATGGGACTTTGCACCGAGCTTGCCGCCAAGGCCTGGGCCACCTGGTTCGGGGTGAGACGGTAATAGGCCAGCTTGCTAGGGTCTAGGTAAACCCACACTCCCTGCTCCGGCCCGCCCTGCAAGGCGACGTTGGCCACCCCGGGGACCTGCTGCAGGAGGGGCAAGAGAACGTCTCGGGCGTATTCATAGACTTTGGCCAGGTCTTCCCCCGGAGCATAAAGGCCAAACTCCAAGATGGGCTGGGCGTTGGGGTCAAAGGCCTGGACTGAGGGGGGCGTGGCCCCTGAGGGGAGCTGCCGGGCCGTGGCCGAGGCCTGGGCCGCCACCTGGTTGGCGGCGCTCACCCGGTCCACGTCGGGTCCGAAGGAGACCACCACCCGGCTAAGGCCCTGGCTGCTGGTGGAGCTGATCTGGCTTATCCCGGCGATGCGACTAACCGCGTTTTCCAGAACCTGGGTGACCTGCTGATCTACGGTTTCCGGTGTGGCGCCGGGATATTGAACGGTCACCGACACCACAGGGACGTTGACCGAGGGGAGGAGGTCCACCCCTAGGTTGCGCGCGGCCAGGAAGCCGAAGACCACCACGGCGCCGAAGAGGCCGATGGCGAGCACGTAGCGGGCCACGGAGAAGCGGACGAAGGGGCTGATGCGGACCATGCTTCCTCACCTCCCGGGGTTTGGGCTCGGCGTTGGGGAAGGGCTTTCCCTTCGCCTCGGTTGCGCACCGGGCTCTCGAGTCGGGGCCCCTCCCCGTACGAGCGTCCCCTCCAAAAGCCCCGGAGGCGGGTTGACCACCACCTCGGCGCCCGGGGCCAGGCCCTCCACCGCCGCCTGGTCCCCGGACTGGGCCAGGAGCCGGACCGGCGTCTGCCGCGCCCGGCCTCCACTCACGGCGAAGACGTAAAGGGCGTTGCCGTCGGACTGGAGGGCGCCCACCGGGACCAGAACTCCCTGGGCCAGGGTGGCCGTGTAGGCCACGGTGCCGGTGGCGCCCAGGGGAAGGTCTCCTTCTTGGAGGAGCCGGGCGGTGAGGGTGACCATGCCTCCCGAAGAGGTTCCTCCGGGGTTTTGCTCCACCTCCGCAGGGTAGACACGGCCGCCGTAGGCGAAGTCCACCCGGCTCCCCTTGGGCAGGAGGGTGGCCTCCTCGGGGGGTACGCCGAACTGGACCCGTCGGCCTTGGGCCAGGGTGAAGGCCGTGGCCCCTACTCCCAGGTAGGCCCCGGGAACTGCCCCCACCGCCAGGATCTCGCCCGCAAAGGGAGCGCGAAGGGCGGCGTTTTGCAGGTTGAGCTGGGCCTGGGCCACTTGGTTTCTGGCCTGATCTACCGCCGCTTGGAGGGCGGCCAGGGTTTCCTCTTGGGCCCGGTCGTTCTGCGCCAGGGCGGTTCGGGCCGCGTCCAGGTTGGCCTGGGCCTGGTAAAGCTGAGCCTCGGCCTGCTTGAGCTCGGCCTCGGAAAGCCCCCCCAGGGCGTGGACCCTCTGCGCCCCCTCGTAGGCCTTTTGGGCCGCCTGGTAGGCGGCCTGGGCCTGGCGGAGCTGGGCTTCCAGGCGGGCCCGGGCCTCCCGGGAGGCCCGGGTTTGGGCGGCCAGGTTGACCTCCGCCGCCTTTAGGGCCGCCTGGGCGTTTCTGAGGGCGATCCCCAGGCCGGTGGCGTCCAGGTGCACCACGACCTCCCCTTGGGCCACCCTGTCCCCGGCCTTCTTGAGGACCTGGGCCACCACCCCCCCCACCTGGGCCGGGACGTTGACCTGGAGGTAGGGGACCACCACCGCTCCCACCTGGCGGTTGGCCTTAAGGGTTCCTGCCTTGGCCTGGGCAAGGGTCACCTGGACCGCGGGCAAGGTCTGAAGCCTGGCCTCCGCCGAAGCTTCCCTGGACCTTGCGGCCGGGGCTTCCGCCTCAGGGGCCTGCTGGGGTGGGCTCCACCTTCCCAGCCAAAAACCAAGGAGCAGGGCCAGGATCAAAAGGGCGAGGTTGCGGGCCATGGCTCACCTCGCAAGCCCTGTGAGGTCCCGGCCCGCAGCCAAAGAGAGGGCGGCCAAGGCCCGCCAGTAAGCGTTCTTGGCTTGGAGCAGCCCGTACTCGGCCACGAGCACCGAGACCCGGTCCGTTTCTACCTGGAGGGCAGACACGGTGCCCGCCTTGTAAGCTGCCTCGTCTTGGGCAAGGACCTTTCTGGCGTTCTCCAGATTGCTCTCCGCCAGGGCGATAGCGGCGTAGGCGGCCTGAGCTGCCTGGTAGGCGTTTTTGAGGCTGGTCATGGCGTTCTGCTCCGCGGTCGTCAGGGCCTTGCGGTTGTTTTCCAGGGTGAGCTGGGCGGTCTTCAGGGTAAGGGGAGGGGTGTAGTCGTTGTCGGAGAGCCTGACCAAAAGCTCGCCGTACTCCACCGCCTGCCTGGCCTGGAGGACCTGGGGGAGGTGTTCCAAAACCTCCTGCCCCAAGGCCTCGAGGGTGGCCTCGAGGCGGGGGGGATCGGGGGGAGGTTCCAAGGTCACGGGTCCCAGGTCCGAGAGGCCCAGGAGGGCGGCGAGCTGGACGGCGAGGACCGGGGTCTGCCCTTGGGCCGTGGCCAGGTTCTGCCGCGCGGAGTCCACGCTGGCCTGAGCCCGGGCCACGTCCAGACCGGTGGCGTTGCCTGCAGCCTGGCGGGCCTTGGCGACCTGTAGGTTCCGCTCGGCCAGGGCCACCTGGGCCCTCAGCACCTCCAGATTGCGCTGGTTCTCGTAGAGGGCCAGGTAGGCGTTTACCACGTCCCGCAGGACCTGGAGTCGGGTGTAGGCCAGGTTGGCCTGGGCCAGGGCGTAGGCCTGGCGGGCCTGCGTACGCTCCAGGATCAGGGTGGCGGGGTCTTCCTCTTTGGCCCGGAGCTGGACTTCGGCGTTTTGGAGGTTGACCTGGGCGGTCTGGACCGCGGGCCCACGTTCCAGGGCTAAGCGTAGGGTCTCTCCCAAGGTCAGTTTCCCGGGCGCTTGGGCCAGGGCCAGGGAAAGGCCGAAAACCATCCAAACCGGCGTCTTCACGGTTGCACCTCCTTCACCAGGACATCGGGGGAGAGCCGGGCCATGCTGCGGCGGAGGGCGAGGTAGGCCAGGTAGGCGTTGGCTTGGCTGTTCTCCACGGCGTAGGCGGCTTGGAGCTGGGCCAGCTCCGCCTGGGCCAGCTCCAAGGGGGCGATGAGCCCGGCCTCCAGACGCTTTTGGGCGTCCTTGAGGGCTTGGTCGGCTGCTTGGAGGGCCTTCTGCGCAGCCTTCCAGGCCTCGAGGGCGGCCAGATAAGCCGCGTGGCGGGCGCGGAGGTCCGCCTCGGCAGAGGCCCTAGTGGAGGCCAAGGCTGCCTCCTGAGCCCGCAGGTTGGCCTGGGCTAGGCGCACCTGGGCTTCCAGGTCGGGGGCCCACAGGGGGAAGGAGGCGCTCAGGCCCACCCGGAGGCCCTGGGGGCCGGTAGCCCCGGGGACATAGGTGGCCGTGCCAGCGATCTGGCCCGTGGCCAGGTTGAGGCTTAGGCCCACGTTGGAGCCTGCGGTGGCCGACCCCACCTGCCCGTAGCTTAGGCCGAGGCTCCCTTGGGGAAGGAAACGCGCCCACTCCGCGTAGGCCAGGGCCTGTTTGGCGTCCTCCAAGGCGTTTTCTGCCCGTAGAACGTCGGGTCGCTCCGGAAGGGAGGCCAGGGCTTCCTCCAGGGACAGGGGGGGAGGTGGGGAGAAGGGCGGGGTTGAGGGGGGAGGCCCGGGAGGCTCGCCGAGGGTGGCGTAGAGGGTAGCCCGGGCCGCCGCCTCCTGGGCCTGGGCCTGGGCCAGGCCAGCCTGCGCCTGGGCCAGCTGGGCTTCGGCCTGCTTGAGGCCCTGCTCGGAGAGCTGGCCTTCGGCCCTCCTGGCCTGGGCGATCCGGTAGGCTTCCTGGGCGACCGCCAGGGCCTTCTGAGCTACTTCCAGATTTTTGGCGGCGAGATAGGCGTTCCAGTACTGCTGGAGGAAGCTGAAAAGGAGGTCCATCTCGCTTGCTCGCAGGGCGAGCTCCGCCCGGAAGAAGGCCATGCGGGCTTGGCGGAAGCTCTCGTAGGCCGAGCCGTAAGGGAGGGCTCCCAGGTTCAGGCTGGCGGCGAGGTTTTCCTGGAGCGTGCTTTGCCCTGAGAGGAGGAGGGCGTTGACCCCGCCTCCGGCGGTTACCTTAAGGCCTAAGGCGGTGGCCGAGGCCTCGTAGTTTGCCTGGGCCTGGGCGTACTGGGCCTGGAGGGCCTTCCAGCCTGGCGAGGCCTCGAGGCGTTCCAAGCCCTGTGATAGGGATAGCCCCTGGGCTCCCGCCCAGGAAAGGAGGATCCATCCTCCCAGCAAGGCCCATGCGTTCGGGATCCCCTTGGCCCACATGGGAGAGAGTTTAGAGAACCCCGGTTAGTTGCGGGTTAAAGCGGTGCCTGGGCTAGGCGGTGATACCTGGAGCCGCCGCGCGCTATGGAGGCAGGGGTCCCTTGGCAATCCTTGTGAAGGGCTACCTCGTCCTCATCGTCCGGGAAAAAACCTTCGGGCCTGGCTAAGGTTCTCTGCGAGAAGGGGGTCAGGGTTCTGGAGATCACCCTGCGCAGGGAGGTCCACCCTTCTATAGAACCTCGCTTTTTGAACATCGCTATGCTGGATTGGCAAGGATGATCCTCAGGCGCCTCCAACCCCTGCTGGAAGCCCGCTTGGACCAGGCCCCCGTGGTGGTGCTCACCGGTTCCCGGCAGGCGGGCAAGACCACCCTGGCCCTGGAGGTGGCCCGGAGAAGGGGGGCCCTTTACCTGGACCTGGAGTCGGAACGGGACCGGGCCAGACTCGCTGCCCCCGAGCTCTACCTGGAAGCCTACCTGGGCCGCCTGGTGATCCTGGACGAGGTCCACCGCATGCCCGAGCTCTTCCCCCTCCTCCGCGGCCTCGGGGCCCCGGCCTGCCACGCCCACTCGCCCTCTCGCTCCGGAGGCGGCCCACCCCCTGGGGGCATGGGAAGGGAGGGGAAACCCCCGGGGGTTTGCCCCCAGGGGTTTTGGACGCGCCCTTAGGGCACGGCCTGATGAGCCTTCAGTTATCCCCGTAGAGCGGGCTTCCTGTGTTTTGGGGATTGGCCCAATGGGAACCGAACTGAAAGTCGGCGGCGTTGTTCCCGGTGTGACGGCCCGAGGAAAGGCGTTTCCAGCTGATCTGGGTGGTGACCCCCCCGGTGGGTCCATCGGGCAGGCAGGAGCCCTGGCACTGGCCGCTAGACTGGAAGCCCACCAGGTCCACCACCCTCCCTGCGGCGTCCAGGAGGCGCACCGCGCGGTTGTCGGCGATGCCCGTGGAGTAGGTGAGGTCGGGAACCACGGACAAGCTATAGCCCGAAGCCGCCGTGTTGGCCAGGAGGTAGTACTGCCCGGGCTGAAGGGTAACGGCCCCCAGGGTGGCCCGGTCGGCCCAGGCATTGCTGCTGGTGTACCGTTCCGTGACCCATAGTCGTCCATTTCACTCCCCGAGGGAGTGAAGACCACGGGCCACTTCCTGCTTCCACGACCCGTAGCTCGTAGACCGACCCCCGTAGGGAGCCGTTCCGCCGCCAGAGGGATCTCCACAGGCGTCACTTCCCGGGGAACTCCCGGTAGGGCCCGTGAGGTGGGCCAGACCATAAGCCCTCAGGTTCAGGGCCGCGTTCAGGTCCCGGTCCAGCTCCAGACCGCAGGCCTCGCAGCGGAAGACCCGCTGGGAGAGGGGCATTTTCCCCTGGAGGTGCCCGCACCGGGAGCAGAGGCGGGTGGAAGGGAAGCTCTTCGGGGCCACGATGAGGGTGGCCCCGTACCACTCCGCCTTGTAGGCGAGGGTCCTCCGAAAAGCCCCCCACCCCACGTCCGCCACGGACCGGGAGAGCCGCCCCCGGGCGAGGCCCTTGACGTTCAAGTCCTCCACCACGATGACCGGCTTGGTCTTCGCCAGCCAGGTGGTGAGCTTGTGCAGGAAGTCCAGGCGCAGGTTCTTGACCTTCCGGTGGAGCCTCGCCAGCCTGAGGGCGGCCTTCTTCCCGTTGTTTGAACCCTTCTCCTTGCGGGAAAGTTGCCGGGACCTTCGCCTCAGGAGCCTGAGCTTCCTGGTCAAGGGCTTGGGGGCCTCTATCCGGGTACCATCGGAGAGGACGGCGAAGGAGGAGAGGCCGAGGTCTATGCCCACGACATCGCCTTCGCTTCTCACCCCCCTGGGCTTGGGGTCGGGCCGCTCCACCTCGCAGGTGAGGCTCACGTAAAAGCGGTCCGCTTCCCGAGACACCGTGGCGGAGAGAATCTGGGCCTTACCCTCCTCCAGAAGTTGGAGGAGCTTCTCCGTGGGCTCCTTGCTCCTCACCTTCCCGATGCGGGGGAGCTGGACGTGCCGGGGGAAGACCCGGACGCTCCCGGTGAGGCGGGCCTTGTTGTCGGGAGTGAGCTTCTTCCGCTTGAAGCGGGGGAGCATGGCCTTCCCTTTTCTTCAGGCCTTGAAGGCCCTCTCCAGGTCTCTTATGGCCTCCTGGGGGGCGCACTTGGACACCTCGGTCCACCAGGGGGCGTTCTCCCTCTTCCAGAGGTTCCAGGCCTTGTGGAGCTCGGCGGCGGTGGGGAGCTTTTTCCCCTCCTCCAGGGCCTTCAGACAGAGGACGAGGGCCCAGTTCCAGGCGAAGCGGGCGGCCCCTACGTGCTGGGCCAGAGCCCTGCGCTGGAGGGCGTTGGGGTCCAGCTCAAAGCGGAAGGCCTGGTTTACCCGCATCCCATGACCTCCAGGGCCCTCCTGGCCCGGTCTCTCGCCGAGCGCCGCCCGTAAAGCCGCCCACAGGCGGAGGTGAGGATCTCCAGAAGGTCCCTCACCAGGTCGTCCGTCACCTCCCCCTCCTCCACCACCACCAGCCGCTTGCCGGAAGCGTAAAGAGCGGCCTCCAGCATCTCAAAGCCGAAGCGGCTCAGGCGGTCCCGGTGCTCCACCACGATGCGGCCCACCAGGGGGTCCTTGAGAACCCGCAGGAGCTTCCGGCGCCTGCCGTTGAGCCCGGATCCCACCTCGGCCACCACCTCGTACTCCGTCCATCCCTGGGCTTGGGCGAAGGCCTTCAGGCGCTCCACCTGGCGCTCCAGATCCTCCCTCTGGTCGGCGGACGAGACTCGGGCGTAAAGTACAACGCGTCCCTCGGGGAGAGGTTCTTCCACCAGGATGGTACCCGAGGGAAGCTGGCGGGCGGGGACGGGGAGCTTGCCCGACTTGAACCACCGCCAGGCGGTGAGGTAGCTCACTCCCCGCTTGCGGGCCCAGTCGGAGAGCTTCATGGCTGATATGGATGATAAGAAAAACTTGGGCAGTTGTCAACCCCTGGACCTTCCAACCTTGGAGGCTCACCGCCTGGCAGGAGCGGTTGAAGAGTTCCACGAACTCGTCGTTCCCCCCGTTCGGTCCACGGAAGCGGAACTCGTTCACCACCACCGGGGGCCCGTCCGTGGCGCAGGAGGGGCCGTTCCCCGTTCCCGGGTTGGCGTCGGACGTGAGGTTTAGGGCCAGGAGCAGGGGATCGTGGTCGCTGGAGCGGTAGGGGTCTGGACGGTAGGGGTCGGCGGTCTTGTAGGCCAGGGTGTAGTCCAGGACTCGAGGCTCGTCCGCGTTGACGTGCCACACCAGGGGCTGGCCCACCTGTCCGGTGAGGCTCGGCGCGGCGTAGGCGTGGTCCAGGGCCCCGCTGAGGCCTTGGTAGACGAAGGTGTGGTGCCCCGTGAGTAGGGGGCTTAGGCCCCCCTCCCGCAGGGTCCTGAGGGGGAGCTCCTCCTCTCCTCGTAAGCGTTGAAGTCCCCCAGGAAGAGCGCATCGGGGTCTTGGGCGGTGAGGTCCGGCAGCCAGCGGAGCAGCGCCTGGGCCTGAGCCGTCCGACGCTGGTTCCAGCACCCCTCTCCCGTGTCGGGGTCGGCGGGGTCGCAGGAGCCCTTGCTCTTCAGATGCACGGACACCACCGTGAAGACCCCGCCCGAGGCCCTGTCGCGGAAGGTCTGGGCCAGGGGGAAGCGCTCAAAGGTGTCGGCTTGCTGTAGGGCCCGCGGACCTCCCACCGGCTCCAGGCTGGCGGGCTTGTAGATGAGCCCCACCTTTATGGCATCGCACCCCAGCCCTCCCTCGGGGTCCGGCACAAAGGTGTAGGTGCCGGTGCCCATCCGCTCGTTGAGGGCGGCTACCAGGGCGGCGATGGCCTCTTGGCCGTTGTTCTGCACCTCCTGCAGGGCCACCACGTCGGCGTCCAGGGCCTCCAGGGCCGCCACCAGCTTGGCCTTCTGCCGCTCCCACTCCTCAGGGCTTCGCGCCCCCCGCACCGCCAGGGCGTTGGCGCACCCGGGCGGGGTGAAGGTGCCGGAGAACTGGGTGAACCAGTTGTGGAGGTTGAAGCTGGCCACCCTCAAACCGGAGGCCTCGGGCCGCGGCGGCCTGGGGTTGGTGGCCTCAAAGCGGGGCTCCGCCGTGGGCTGAACCCGGTAGGCGCCAAAACGCCACTCCAGGACCCCCTCCGCCAGCACCAGGGTGTCCCCTGCCCGCCCGAGCTTGGCTTGTTCTTCATCTGTTTCCCTCTTTAATCCCTGCTTTCATTTATGCTCCCAACAACCCCCAAACCCGACCCTTAACCCCGCCGGGAAAAGGCCAGGACGTGGGGAAGGGTGTGGGGATTGGAAAAAGCGGGGAGAGGGGGGCGTTGGTTACACACCAGGTTGGCGGGAAGAGGGGTGCGGGCTAAAATGGTGGTGAGGATGAGCGATGGGCTTGGGCTGGAGGTGTGGGACCACCCGGAGGAGAGGAGGCGGGTGGTGGGGGAGGCCCTGGGGCGCTGGGACGAGGGGGTCCTCAAGGAGGCCCTCTGGGCCTACCTGGTGCGCCGCCGCAAGAAGCCCGACCGAGCGGCCCCCCACTACGTGGGCTACTTCGTCCGTTGGCTCGCCCTGAAGGGGAGGCGGTGGCCCCACCTGGAGGCCGAGGACCCCAAGGCCTTCCTCCTGGAGGCCAAGGAGAAGGGCTTCCCCGGGGGGGAGAGGGGGCCTCTCGCCTGGAGCACCGTGGAGCGGGCCCGGGCGAGCCTCAGGCACCTCTTCCCCTTCCTGGACTGGGCCGGGCACCCCATGCCCCCCCATGTGCGCCTCCCCTCCCGCCAGGAGCTCCCCGTGGTGGCCCCCTCCCGGGCCATGCCCGAGGAGGAGTACGCCAGGCTCCTCCGGCAGGCGGAGGTCTACCCCCTCGCCTACTGGCGTCCCCTCCTCAAGGTCCTCCTGGTCCTCCTGGGGGAGGTGGGCCTCACGGTGAAGGAGGTGGCGGACCTCTGGAAGGAGGACGTGCGGGAGAAGAGCCTCCTGGTGCGGGGGACCAAGCTCCGGGAGGTCCCCCTCTCCCCCTTCGCCCGGGAGGTCCTCTCGGACTGGCTCCCCCAGAGGGAGTTCCTGGCGGGGCACCAGCCCCTCCCCTATCCCCATCTCCTCCTCAAGCCCGCCCCCGGGAAGGGGCGGGGGAAGCCCCTGGGCCTGGAGGAGGCCAAGTGGATCCTCACCGAGTTCGCGGACTTCGCCGGGGTGAAGGCGGAGGGGAAGAGGCGGGCCGACCTCGCCCTCCCCCTTCGCTGGCGGGCCATCCGCAGGTTCCTCAAGGAGGGGCATCCCAGGGAGAAGGTGGCCTACTGGACCGGGATGAAGAGCCTGGTGGTGCCGGGGTGGGGGGAGGAGGGGTAAGGGCAGAAGGGGCGGCACCGCACCCAGACCGAGACCGAGCTTGAGGAGGCCCCGGGAGAGGGCCTGGCCGCCCGCAGGGGACCCGCTTCCCCCTCGCCGGGATGGGCCGAGGAGGCCCCCTTCACCACGCCCGGCGCCAGAGCTTGGGGGTGGTTGCACAATAGGGTCAGATAGTCTAAAGGTATTGGACGTTACTATCGCAAGATTACCGGGCTGGTGTAGAATTTACTCGTGAGCTGGCACGGGAGGGAACGCGAGCTTTACCGGATGGCCCTGGCCCAGGGCGGTGTGTTCACCCTTGATCAGGCCCGGCGCTACGGGATTGACCGCAAGGGGGCGAGCTACCGTGTGCGCACCGGTCTGTGGGAGAGGCTCGCGCGAGGCATCTACCGCCTCTCCTTTGCTCCCCTCTCCCACGACGAGGATCTCGTGCGCATTGCCCTTTGGGCCTCGTCTTACCGGGGACTAGCGGCCTTCTCCCACGAGACCGCCCTGGCCCTCCACGGGCTTTCCGACCTCCTCCCCCATCGCTACCACCTCACCGTGCCCCGGGGCTTTTCCCGCAAGCCCCGCTGGCAGGTCGTTCTGCATCGGCGGGACCTCGCTCCGGCCGACACCGAGGAACGGCCGGGCTACCGGGTGACCACCCCACTCAGGACGCTCCTCGACGTGGCCGGGACTTCGCGCGTTCCTGAAGAACAGCTCTGGCTTGCGGTCCACCAGGCCCTCCATCGCGGGCTCGTCTCCCGCCAGCGGCTCGAGGCCGCCCTGCCTGGGCTTTCGGCGCGTGCCCGCGCCCGGCTCGAGCGGGCTCTGCGGTCGTACGGTCCAGGCGCGGTGCCGGCGTGAAGAGGTTTGCCTCCCCCGAGGATCTGCGAAGGGCGCTGGAAGACCGCCTGCGCCGAACCTCGGAGGTGCAGGGGTTACCCCTTCAGTACCTACGGAAGCGGTTGACGATCGAGCGCTTCCTGGCGCGACTCTACGCCAGGGGGGCCAGCCCCTTCGTCGTCATGGGAGCCTTCGCCCTCGCGACCCTGCTCGGCAGGCGGCGGATGACCCAGGACCTGGACCTCGAGGCCTGGGAGAGCGTCCCGGATCCGCTGGAACTCCTACAGGAAGCGGCCGACCGGGACCTTGGTGATGGCTTCGTCTTCCGCATTCAGGAACGGCAGCGAGACCGTACGTCCGGGGTGAGGCGCTTCACCCTAACCGCCCGCCTCGGGGGCAGGTTGTTTGAGGAGGTGGCCCTTGATGTTCACATGAGCGGTTCCGTGGGGCTCGATCCCGTCCGGGCGAGGTTTGGACCCGCCATCGAGCTGGATGGCCTCGAGCCGCCCGAGGTGTCCATGGCCCCGCTCGCGTGGCAGTACGCCAACAAGCTGCACGCCTACCTCCGAGAGCGTGCCTCGGGGCAGAAGACGCGCGTCAAAGACCTCGTGGACCTGGCGATACTGACGATCGAACTCGCCGAGGAGGCGGATCCGCAAATGCTCGCCCGGGCCGTCGAACGCGTCTATGCGATCCACGGAGGCCGACCCAGGCTGGACTTTCCCGATCCGCCCGCCGCGTGGAGGAGGGAGTTTCGCGCCATGGCCCGGGAGGCTGGCCTCGAGCCCCCCGAGATGGACTTCTGGACGGAGAAGGTGCGGGCGCATTACGAGGCGGTCCTTACCCTTCTTAATGGATGAAAAACCCCTTGGCAAATGGCTCCCACCTACCTTCCGCACCCCCTCAAAGGCTGTCGTAAAAGCCCTCCACGGAAGCTACGCGGCCCTGGCCAGCCGCTTCACCCACAAGCGTAGCTTGCCCAAGTACACCCAGGCCTCGCTCACCCGGGGGTTCTGTACAAGGTAGCCTGACGGCTGACCGTAGTCCCACATCCCGCACCCCCTTCCCACATCCCGCACCCCTCACTCCAGCAGGTAATACCCCGAGCCACCGGAAGGTGGGCCGCGGTCTCGTAATGGGGGCCAGGTTGAGGACCAGCCACCTGCCCTCCAGCTCCACCACGAGGATCGCCGGAACCCGGTGCCCCCGTCTCGTGAAAGCTGTCCAGCATGCGGCCCGTGCGGTCCTCGTTGAGGAGCCCTGGGGTGACGCCCTTTCCCAGGTCGCGGGCGTGGCCCGTACCCTGAGGCCACCCCGTGGGCTTACCTTCCCAGTAGTGGCCGAAGAGGCAGAGGGGGGAAGAGACGAAGCCCAGGGCGTTCAGAATGGCCGCTTTCAGGGGGACCAGCCCGATACGGTCCACGATGCCGGCCACCAGGCCCAGGTGGCCGAGGTGGTACACCTGCAGGTCGGGTGTGGCTCCCATCCCAAAATCCTAACGCAGAGGGAGGAGGGGGGCGGAATGCGGGATAAATCCTTACACGACCGTTTACGCCGGATCGCTACACCTTAGAACTTTTTTGGTAAACCTGCTTGCTTCAAGACCGCGTTGGCCGTGTGGCGAGACTTTATCTCGCCGTCCACTACGAACCTTCGTCCCGTGATGGGGCTGAACCAGATCTCGTGGTCCCCTTTGCCCTGACGCACGGGGCGGCATCCCGCCTCCCGGAGGAGGCGCTTGACCTCAGGGGCGTAGTCGGCCATCAGGAGAGGACCAGGGGCCGGGTGGCCTCGAGGCGAAGCTCTACCGGGAGTTCCACGGCCACCCCGTTTTCCTCAAGGAGCTCCGGCACCATGACCGCGAGCTTGGCCAGAAGCTCCTCCAGGGTGGCGGCTTCCGTGGCGAGTCCGGGCACGTCCTCGCTTTCCGCTACCCACACCCCGGCTTCTCCATCCCACAGGGCCTGTACCTTGAGGGTACGCACATCTACCAAGATACTGCAGCGCAAGGCCCAGGAGTGGGGGACGCTCCCCCGATCAAGCTTCCTCTACCTCGGCCCCGAGCTGGCCCAGCGTCTCCCGTATCTGCTTGTCCAAGGTGGCCCGGGGATAGGGTCTGGACCTCCCCGCAGCTCGCGGAAGCCCTAGCCGGGCGCATTGGGGTCCGCCTGGCCCCCAAGGTGGTCTCCCGGCACCTCAGGGCCATGGGGTAAGGGGCGCGGTAAGCTTCCTTCTTGGACTTCTTTGTCCCTAGGGCCAAGCTCACGGAGTACCTTCTCAACCCTAAACATCCCGAGGGAGGAAACAAGGCCCGCTTCTTCATGGCCCTGGGTTTTTCCCCGGGGAATCCCGAGGCCCTGGAAAGGGCCTTGCTCCGCCATGCCGAGGAGGCGGAAGAGGTGGCCCGCAGGCCAGGCTTACTGGGCGAGGGCCTGGTGCTGGTCCTTAGGAGCCCCCTTCGCGCCCCTAGGCGGGAGGTGCTCTTGCAGAGCGTCTGGTATCTTGAGGATGAGGGTGCAGCGGCCCGTTTGGTGACGGCCTACCCGTGGAGGGGGCGATGATCCGGGAGCACGATTTGGTGGTCCTGAAGCGGGACAAAGAAGAGTGGGGCCTCGAGGCCGGGGACGTGGGGACCGTGGTCCTGGTCTACCCCCACGGGGGGTACATGGTGGAGTTTGTGGACCACGAAGGGAACACTTTGGCCCTTCTGGACCTGGTGGAGGAGGAGGTTGCGCCCCTGAGGGGCCCCGCTCTCCTGCGGGCGAAGGGCGCCTAGGGCCTGGCCTCGAGGGCACAGGGGTTTTGCTCAGCATCCTGACGCACCCGAAGCGGGGCCCTCACCCTTTTGCGCCACTCTACGGGTCCGCCGTAGTATCCTGAGCCCCCAGGAAAGGGCAAAAAGTGCGGGAAGACACTTCTGAGCCATGGGAGGCCCACTTTTTAGTACCCGTCCTTCTTGCCTACCTGTCAGTCCACAGACCACGGTCAGTCGTCAGGCTCCCTTGTGCAGAACCCCCGGGCGAGCGAGGCCTGGGTCTACCTAGGCATACTACCCTTGTTGGGGAAGCGGCTCGCCAAGGCGGCGTAACTGCCCGTGGAGGACTTTTGCCACAGCCCCTCACACCCTCCACCGCTACCCCACCCTCGCCTTCCACCGCGTGGGGGACGGGCTGAAAGTGTCCCCCCGCATCCCCGAGGAGGCCCGCACCGCTCTGGTCCACTTCAAGCCCGCCTTCCTCCGGGCCCTGGAGGAGGGGGAGCGGGTGGAGGCCTCCTGGCTCCTCGCCTCCCCCTTCTGCCTGGCCGCCCTTCTAGGCCACGCCCTGGGGGTGGAGGGGCCCGTGATGCTGACCCTCTACGAGGAGGAGAAGCCCCGCCGCTACCTGGCCCCGGAGAAAAACTTGACCCCCCACCTGGCCTGGGCTGGCCGGAATCTCCCCCTGCCCCAGAGGCTCCACCTTTCCCCCACCACGGGAGGGTAAGCCGTGGGCTAGCGAACCGGGTGGGAGGTGGGCGTGGAGGCCCTGGCCGGAAGCGCCCGCTACCTCCTCCTCCCGGCCCTCGGGGCCCGGGCCTGGCTCGAGGCCGCCCGGGCGGGGCTTGTTCTCCACGAAGTCGCGGTGTGGAGCCCCGGAGAAGTGCCCCGCCACCTTCCCCTCGCCGCCTCGAGGCGGCGCGTTATCATGGGGCCATGACCCGGCGTTTTACGGCCCTCCTCTGGCGGGAGGGCAACCTTTGGGTGGCGCAGTGCCTCGAGGTGGACGTGGCCTCTCAGGGGGAAACCGAAGAGGAGGCCCTGGCCAACCTCAAGGAGGCCCTGGAGCTCTACTTCGAGCCCCCCACCCCGGAGCACGCCCCCGTGGTGCGCACGGTAGAGGTGGAGCTTGGCCTCGCCGCTTAGGCCGCTTCCCTACCAGGAGGTGAAGCGCCGCCTCGAGGCGGCGGGGTTTGTCGTTTACTCCCAGAGGGGCCGCTTTCCAGCCCTACCCCTCTCCTTGCCCAAGGTAGCCCTGACGGGCTGACTCACGGCAAGTGGGGCCTCCACCTCGTGTTCCACAAGGTGTTTCCCTGACGGGAAAGCAGTTACCTCGTCTACGGAAACCTCTTTAAGCCCCGGGCCCCTCGAGGCCGGACGACGCCCCTATCATTTCCGCCTGTGAATGATTATCATGCAGGTATGGAAATCGCCTTCCTACCCCGCGCAGCCAGTCCCCTCCTGGAACGGCTCATGCGGGTCTTCCCCGTGGTGGCGGTCATGGGCGCCCGGCAGGTGGGTAAAAGCACCCTGGTGCGCCACACACCCGACCTGGCCCAGCACCTTTACCTGAACCTGGACGACCTAGACCTCCGCCTCCAGGCGAAAGCCGACCCACACGCCCTCCTCCGCCGGGGGGAGTGGCTCATCCTGGACGAGGTGCAACGGGTGCCCGAGCTCCTCCTGGCCATCAAGCGGTCCGTGGACGAGGCCCGCGTACCCGGCCGCTTCGTCCTCACGGGCTCTGCCCACCTCCTTCTCCACGCCCGTCTGTCGGAGACCCTGGCCGGGAGGGCCGCCCACCTGGTCCTCTGGCCCATGACCCGGTGGGAACAGCGGGGCCTGGGAAGGACGGGGCCTTGGGGGGAGCTCCTCGCCGCCCCCGTGGCGGCCTGGCCCTCCCTCTTGCGCGAGGGAGAGGCCGAGAGGGAGGACTGGGGGCTCGCGGTGGCCCGGGGCGGCTTCCCGGTCCCCGCCCTCCACCTCGAGGACTGGGAGGAGCGCCAGCTTTGGTTCCGCGGCTACCTGCAGACCTACCTGGAGGGAGACGTGCCCGCCCTCCGGGCGGTGGAGAACCTGCCCGAGCTCCGCAAGCTCCTGGAGGCCCTGGCCCTGCGCTCGGGCAACCTTCTGAACCAGACTGAGCTGGCGCGGGAGCTGGGCCTCTCCCAGGCCACGGTGCACCGCTACCTGAACCTCTTGGAGGTGAGCTTTCTCTTGGTCCGCCTCAGGGCCTACGCCAAAAGCCGCACCAAGCGCCTGATCAAAGCCCCTAAAGCCTATCTTCCCGACCCGGCCCTGGCCCTCTACCTGACCGGGAGGAAGCCCTCAGGGGCCCACCTGGAGACCCTGGTCCTCCTAGACCTCCTGGCCTTCCGGGACGCCCAGGTGGAGCCCCCCGGCCTCTACTACTGGCGCACCGCCTCCGGCCAGGAGGTGGACTTCGTCCTGGAAGCGGGAGGGAAGCTCCTGCCGGTGGAGGTGAAGGCCACGCCCAGGCCCACCCCCAAGGACGCCCGGGGGCTTCTGGCCTTCCTGGCGGAGTACCCCGAGGCCCCGGGCGGGCTCCTCCTTCACGGGGGGGAGGAGGTCTTCCCCTTGGTGGACCGGGTGGTGGCCGCCCCCTGGTGGAGGGTAGCCTGAGGAAGTACCCCTCATCCTCGCCACCGCCCAATGCCCTCCTCCGCTGGCTCGTGGAATATTCGTAACGGAGGAAGGCCCCGAGAAGGCGCTCCCTGGTATCCCTCCCCGAGTTCCCGAGGCGCCACGAGGTGCGCCTCTACCCGGACGGGAGCCGGGCGGTGGTGGCTTGGGACCTCGAGGCCCTCAAGGTCTGGTACAAGCGGGTGCTGAGGGGGTAAAAACGCCGAGGCCTCGTAACCCCTCTACTCCCTACGGATCAGAATGTGCCCGTAATCCCCCACCGCCACATAGAGGCCGTTGCCGTAGGCGACGGCGTTCAGGCTTCTGTAGCCGGGAAGGGGCTCCTCGCTCCAGCGGAGGCCGTCCTGGGAGAGGAAAGCCTTCTCCCCCCACCCCACGGCCACCCACTTTCCGTTGGCGTAGGTTGCCGACCTAGCGCCTAGGCCGCTCACCTCGGTCCAGGTCAGGCCGTCCGTTGAGGTAAGGGCTTTGCCTCTATAGGGGACAAAGACCAGGAAGCGCCCCCCACCAAAGACCGCATCTCCGAGATCTTCGTCCGTCCCCGAGGAGACCGCCTGCCAGGTCACCCCATCGGTGGAGGTGAAGAGGCGGCCTAGCTGTCCCGAAACCACGAAGCGGCCGTTCCCGTAGGCTACGCCCACGAGTTCCCGCGCGTTCAAATCCACTCGCTGCCAGGCCGAGGCCCCGGCATCCTGGGACACCAGGAGCTGGGAGAAGGCCCCCGTGGCCACCCACCGCCCGCCACCGTAGGCCACCCTGTTGAGGTACTGGAGGGCTGACCCGGTGCCATGAACCTTAGTCCAGGAGTACCCGTCCGGCGAGGTGAGGATGGTTTCGTCAAACCCCACCGCCACGAAAAGGCCGTTGTCGTAGGCGATCCCATTGAGGAAGGATTGGGCATCGTAGGAAACCCGCGTCCAGCTTTGGCCGTCGCGGGAGACCAAAATCGTAGACTTGCCGGACGCCCCTCCCACCGCCACGAATACCCCATTCCCGTAGGCGACTCCCGTGAGGCTGTCGCTGGTTCCTGAGGAGACCTCACGCCAGGGAGAAGTTCCAGGGATCTGAGACACCTCGCCACAGGCCGCCAGGACCAACGCCGTGAACCCAAGAACCCACCACCTCATACTCCCCTCCCTTAAGAGCTCCGTCCGGAGACAAGAAACCGGACTCACGCGCTGCGGCCAGTTACCAACAATATAGAATGGATCCCCGGTGACCAGTAAAGCCCAATGAAAAGGATACCACTGCATCTTCTGCGTGCTCTAGAAGCTTTAGCCCAAAGCCCCATCAACGCTTCCGCCTTAGCCGAGGGGAAGGACTTCGCCTACGACACCCTCTACCGCGCCCTGTGATCACCCCGCCCCCCTCTTCCTCAAGAAAGCTCCGCCTCTTGAAGCGGACGAGGGGAAGGCGGGCCCTTGGCCTTCGCGGGCCCAACCCGATCTGCAAAGCCACCTCGGCTGGCGAACGTTAAGGGATATGGTAAGATGCCCGGGAAGAAAGGAGGCCAAACCATGGTAAAAGGTGCGATCGCCCTGCTAGCCCTCTTCCTTTCCATCCAGGCCCTGGCCCAACCCGTCACCATCACCTATTGGCAGTACGACTTCAAGACCAAGGTGGAGGCCGTCAATGAGCTGATCCGGCGCTTTGAGGCGCAAAACCCCGGGATCAAAGTGCTCCACCAGACCTTCCCCTACGATGCCTACCAGCAGAAGGTGGCCACTTCCATTCCGGCGGGCCAGGGTCCGGACGTGGTGAACCTCTACTACGGCTGGGCCCCCACCTGGGCTAAGGCGGGCTACCTGGTCCCGCTTCCCGAGGACTGGGCCAAGCAGGTAGACCAGGCTTTCGTGCCCATGGTCCAGGCAGCCAAGGTATCCGGGAGGCTCTACGGTATACCCACGGCCGTCCGCACCCTGGCCCTTTTCTACAACAAGGACCTCTTCCGGCAGGCCGGAATCGCTGGGCCTCCCAAAACCTGGAGCGAGTTCCTCGAGGCCGCCAAGCGGCTCACCGTCAAGCAAGGAAACCGGTTCACGCAGATTGGCTACGGCGTGGCCCCCGACGGTCAGGACCACCACCTGGTACGGGAGGTGCTCCTGCGCCAGTTCGGTGGACGGCCCTACTCGGACGACGGACGCAAGGTGGCCTACCTGAGCGATGCGGGGATCAGGACCCTAGCCTTTTACACCGACTGGGTGCGGAAGTACGAGATCGGGGTTCCGGGCTTCTTCCCGGGCAACAACGGCTACCGGGACGGGTTCATCGCCGGGAAGATCGGCATGATCGTGGACGGGTCCTTCGCCATCGGGACGGTCCAGCAGGGGGCCCGCTTCAACTGGGGTGTGGCGGAGCTCCCCGTGGAGCGGCCGGGGGGTAGGAAGGCCAACTTCGGCTCCTTCTGGATGCACGCCCTTACCCCCCTCGCCACCGGTCCCAAGCGGGAGGCCGCCCTAAAGTTCCTGGCCTTCCTTACCTCGGAGGAAACCCAGCGTTACTGGCTGGAAAAGGTGGGGGAACTCCCGGCCAGCAAGGCTCTGATCCGCGACCCGAAACTCTCGCTTAACCCCCTCTACGGCCCTTTCGTCCTGAGCCTAGGCTACGCCAAGGCCACTCCCTTCGTGGATGAAGCCGCCCAGCGCAAGGTGATGGTGGACGCCATCAACCGGGTGCTCCTCCAGGGGATGGACCCGGCCCAGTCACTGAGGATGGCCGCCGAGGAGGAGCAAAAGATCCTGGACCAGTTCTGGAGGTAGGGTGCGCCTCACCTTAGGCCGACGGGAAAGCCTCTGGGCGTATGCCTTTCTTGCACTTCCCTTGGCCTTTTTCCTCTACTTCCGCATCCTGCCCGCCTTCCAGGCCCTCTGGCTCTCCCTCTACGAGTGGCATGCGGACCCCACCCTCCGGCGATTTGTGGGCGCAGCCCACTACGCCCACCTTCTAGAGGATCCCCTGTTCCGAAAGGCCCTTCTCAACACCTTCATTTACGCTCTCTTGGGGGTCCCGGCCCAGCTCTTTCTCGGCCTCGGCCTGGCTTTGCTGCTCCAAAGGACGCCTGTGGCCCGGGACCTCTTCCGGGCAGTTTACTTCGCTCCTTACGTGACCCCGGCGGTGGCCGTAGCTTGGGTGTGGAGCTGGATGCTCTCCCCCCACTTCGGCCTGGTGAACGAGCTTCTCGCCCTCGCCGGCCTCCCTCCCCAGCCCTTTCTGCAAAGCCCCGGCCAGGCCCTGCCCACCGTGACCTGGGTGGTGGTTTGGCAGAACCTGGGTTTCCAGGTGGTCCTCTTCCTAGCAGGCTTAGAAAGCATCCCCCGCCAGTACTATGAGGCGGCCCGGATCGAACGGGGCCGAGGGTTGGCGGCTCTTTCGGCACATTACCTGGCCTCTCCTCAACCCGGTCCTGGTCTTCTCCGCCGTCATCGCCACCATCGGGTATCTGCAGCTTTTCACCCAGGTGGTCAACCTCAACTTCACCGACCAAGGAGGGCCCCTGAACAGCACCTTGACCCTGGCCCTTTACATTTACCAGCTGGCCTTTCTCCGCTTCCAGCTGGGGTATGCGGCGGCGGTCACCGTGGTGCTCTTCGCCCTCATCCTCCTCGTCACCCTTCTGCAACTGCGGATTCTCACCCGGAAGGTGGAGCTATGAGAGAACGAAGGCGCCTTGGGGACCTCCTGGCCCTGGCCCTGCTCACCCTGGGAAGCGGGATAATGGTCCTCCCTTTTCTCTGGATGGTCCTCACCTCCCTCAAACCCTTTCCCGAACTTTTCTCGCTCCGCTTCCTTCCCCAGGAGCCTACCCTAGAGAACTACCGGCAGGTTCTCTGGGGAACGGGCTTCCCCCGCTGGTTCCTAAACAGCCTCTTGGTGGCCACGGTAACCACGGTCTCCGTCCTCTTCTTCGATAGCCTGGCAGGCTATACCCTGGCCCGGCTCCGTTTCTTCGGCAGAAATCTTGTCTTCGTCCTCATCCTCTCCACCCTCATGGTGCCCACGGAGATGTTGGTGATCCCCTGGTACGTGATGAGCGCAGAGCGGGGCTGGACCAACACCTACTGGGGCCTCCTCTTTCCCGGCCTCATGAGCGCTTTCGGCGTCTTCCTCATGCGGCAGTTTTTCGAAAACCCTCCCCCAGGATCTCTTTGACGCCGCCCGGATAGATGGGCTTTCCGAGTTTGGGGTCTTCAGGCGGGTGGGCCTCCCCCTGGTGCGCCCGGCCCTCGCCGCCCTGGGCATCTTCACCTTTCTGGGTAACTGGAACGCCTTCCTCTGGCCCCTCATCGTGGTGCAGACCCCGGAAATGCGCACCCTGCCGGTGGGGGTCGCCCTCTTCTCCGGCGAGGCAGGCACGGCCTGGAACCTGATCATGGCCGCCTCGAGCCTCGCGGTCCTCCCCGTCCTCCTGGTCTTTCTCTTCTTTCAACGTCAGATCGTGGAGGGTGTCGTCCTCACCGGGTTGAAGGGGTGAGGAAGGGGGCCTCTTCGGGAGCCCCTGCGGCTTCCCTTGTCTTGGCTTGGGGGCAGAACCTACGCGAAAACCCCCGCCCGGGGCGGGGGGGAAGGAGGAGCCTCCGGCCTCTAGGCCCAGACGTCCTCGGGGTGGCGCATGCCCTGGGGCCTGGCCTTCAGGACCTCCAGGGCCTCCTCCTCGGACATCACCGGGTTCTGGTAGCGGATCCCCAGGGCCTCCCCCATGAGGCGGAAAACGTGGGTGTTGTCCACCAGGCCCAGGTTCACGAAGCGGAGGCCCTGGCCGTAGAGGAGGAGCACCACGGGGCTTGCCGTGTGCTGCCCCGAGGACCAGCCGATGTTGGGCCGGTCGGGCTTCTTGGCGTTCCTCTGGACCATGGCCCAGGCCATGGTGTTGTCGGGCTGGACCCCCTGGCGCACACCCTCGGGCCAGTACACCTTCTCCCGGATGGCCCGCACCACCATCTCCGCCTCCTGGTCCTGGAGGGCCACCCCCTTCATGGCCCGGAAGGCCTCCTTCACCTGGGCGGCGTCGGGGCTACCCCCGAGGGCCCGCCGCATCTGCTCGAAGCTGGCCCGCTGGGGCTCTAGGAGGTCCAGGCCGAGGGAGCTCTCCAGGTAGCTGCGGCCCGCCCCATACAGGCCGCCCACCCCGGTGGCGTGGTCGGAGACCAGGAGGAGAAGGGTGTCCGGGTGCTGGTCCACGAAGCCCGCCAGGAGGTCCAAGGTTTCGTCGGCGGCCAGGACGTCCCATAGGGTGGCCCCGGCGTCGTTCAAGTGGTTGGCGTGGTCGATCCGGCCCGCCTCCACCTGGAGAACGAAGCCCTGGCGGGCGGCGGCAAGGCGGGGCAGGGCCGCCTGGACCATCTCCTTGAGGCTCGGCACCTTGAGCCCCTGGAAGCGCCGGTCGATCTCATAGGGCACGTGGCTGTCCCAGAAAACGCCGAGGAGCTTGCTGGCGTTGGTCCGGGAAAGCTCCTCAGGGGTGCGCACCACCCCGTAGCCCCGCTGGGCGAAAAGAGCGTAGAGGTCTTTCTTGTCCTTCCGCTTCTCCGGGTTGAAGAACCGGTCCCCTCCCCCAAGGTAGACCTCGGCGCCGAAGTCCAGGTACTGCTCGGCGATCCTTTCCTCGGCGTTCCGGTCGGGGTTGGAGACCACGAAGCTCGCCGGGGTGGCGTGGGTGACGGTGGTGGTGGTCACCAGGCCCACCGCCTTCCCCGCCTCCTTGGCGGCGGCGAAGAAGGGTTTGAGGGGCGTGCCGTCGGCGTGGATGGCCAGGCCCCCGTTCACCGTCTTCACGCCGCAGGAAAGAGCGTTCCCGGCGGCGCTGGACTCGGTGACGTAGCTCGTCAGGCTGTAGGTGTTCACCAAGCCCGTGGGGTAGCGGGAGAGGAGCCTCTCCAGGGTCAAAACCCGCCCCTGGCGCCTGCGGGCGAAGGCCTGGGCGATGGCGTAATCCTCCCAGGAAAAGCCGTCGTAAACGAAGACGATGAGGTTCCGGTACCTCCGCCCGAGAGCGGGCTGGTTCTGCGGCGCTCCCTGGGCCACACCCCTGGGCAAAAGGGCCAGGGTCCCCGCCGCCAAACCGCCTTTCAGGATATCCCTGCGCTTCATCCCTCACCTCCAGGTTCCATCCTGAAGGGCCCCTGTCAGGGGAGCGTCAGGGGTGGGCGTGGCCGGCCCCGGCCGTCGGCGTGAGAGGTGTTCCCCAGGGGAAAGCCGGTGGGAGAGGCCAAAGGCGGCCAAGATCCCGCCCACACACCCCCTACCGCACCCCGAATTAATCCTGGTATTCGCCCTGGGACTCGGGTGCGCTCTTCGGGCACACGCGCATGATACCGCGAGACGACCGCCCACCATGCTATGTCCGCCTCCGGCAAACGTGGGGAAGTCCATGTGTCCCCGGTCTGAAGACCGGAGGATTATTCTTTTCTCTAAGGGCGGCCGGAACCCATCCGTGGAGGTCGAGGAATGGAGTGCGCCGAACCGAAAGCCGCGGCCGGAGGCCACCTCGGGCTAAAGCTTCGCCTCCTCTGGCGGGAGGGGCTGGGAGTGGACCTCCTCCTGGTCCTTTTCCCCTTGGTCTTCTTCCTACTCTTCGCCTGGGTGGACAAGGACCTCGCCCTCATTTGGGCCGCCAGCTTCCTCTTCACCCGGGCGGTCCACTCCTCCTCTTCCCCGCGCCCCTCTTTTTCCCTGGCGGAAAGGCTCGCCCTCGCCCTCCGCCTCCTCCCCGCCCGGGGCGTGCGGGGCGTGGTCCTGGGGAGGCCCAAGGGGGGCCTCCGCCCCGCCCTGGCCTACGACCTGGAGGGGAGGAGGCTCGCCTTCTGGAGGGTGCCCGAGGAGGCGGCGGAGGACCTCCCCGCCCTCCTCTGGGCCGCCCTCCGGGAAGCGAGGCCCGAAAGGCCCCCCGAGGCCCCGCTCTGCCCCGGGGCCCTGGCCGTCCCCTGGGGGGTGGCCACCCTGTACCTCTGCCCGCCGGGGCCGGGGAGGCCTCCCGGGGCCACGGGGCTTTGGTGGGCGGAGCCCCGCCTCCTCCGGGTTGGGGCGCGGGGGCTTTGGGTGGAGGAGCCCTTTTCCCTGGGCCTCCTTCCCCGGGTTCTGGAGGACCCGGAGCGGCTTGGGCGCCTCCTCCGCCCGCCCCTCCCCCCGGGGGTGGCCCGGAGGCTCCTCGAGGCCCCCGTGAGCGAGGAGATGGCGTCCCTCCTCGGCCTTTTCCTGGAGAGAAGCCCCCTCAGCGCCTGGGGTCCAGCAGGTCCCGGAGGCCGTCCCCCAGGAGGTTGAAGCCGAGGACGGCCAAGGAAAGGGCCAGGCCCGGCACCAGGGCCGGGTAGGGGGAAAGGGAGAGGAAGCTTTGCGCCTCGCGGAGCATCCGCCCGAGGCTGGGGTCGGGGGGCTGGACCCCCAGGCCCAGGTAGGAGAGGGCGGCCTCGGCCAGGAGGGCGGCGGCGAAGGCCAGGCTGGCCTGGACCAGGAGGGGGCCCAGAAGGTTGGGGAGGAGGTGGCGGAGGAGGATCCTTCCCCTGGAGGCCCCCAGGGCCAAGGCCGCCTCCACGAAGGGCGCCGCCCTCAGGCTTAAGGCGCCCGCCCGGGCCACCCGGAAGAAGGCGGGGACCATGGAGAGGCCCACGGCCAGCATGCTGCTCGGGGCTCCCGGGCCCATAAGCGCGGCCAAGAGGAGGGCCAGGAGGAGGGCGGGGAGGGCGTAGAGGGTCTCCATGAGGAGGCCCAGGGCCCCGTCCCAAAGCCCCCCCAGGTACCCGGCCAGAAGGCCCAGGGCCACCCCCAGGGAAAACCCCACCCCCACGGCGAGGCTTCCCACCAGGAGGGCGTTTTTGGCCCCGTGGAGGAGGCGGGCCAGGAGGTCGCGGCCGAAGGGGTCCGTGCCCAGGGGGTGCCCGGGGGAGGGAGGCTCGAGGCGGTTCAGGAAGTCGGGGGCGTTGGGGTCCACGGGATAGAGCAAGGAAGCCAGGGCCATGAGGAGAAAGAGGCCCACGAGGAGGCCGCCCAGGAAAAGGCTCGGGCTACGCATACTCCACCCGGGGGTCCAGGAGGCCGTAGAGGAGGTCCACGGCCAGGTTGAAGAGGACGATGAGGGCCGCCATGACCAGGACGAGGCCCTGCAGAAGGGGGTAGTCGCGGGCCTCGAGGGCGGTGAGGGCGAGGCTCCCCAGGCCGGGCAGGGCGAAGACCGCCTCCACGATGACCGCCCCCGTGAGCAGGAACCCCCCTTCCAGGCCCAGGAGGGTGACCAGGGGAAGGCTGGCAGGCCTCAGGGCGTGCTTCCAGAGAACCCGGGCCTCGGGGACCCCCTTGGCCCGGGCGGTGCGGATGTAGTCCTGGGAGAGGACCTCCAAGAGGCTTCCCCGGGCCATGCGGAAGAGGATGGCCGCCCGGGAAAGGGCCAGGGTGAGGGCGGGGAGGAGGAGGTGGCGGAGGGCCTGCCCGGGGTCCTGCCAGCCCGGGAAGCCGCTCGCCGGGAGGAGGGGAAGGTGGACCGCCAGGGCGTAGAGGAGGACCACCCCCAGGAAGAAGGTGGGGAGGGACTGCAGGAAGCCCATGAGGCCGCTCAAGGCCAGGTCCAGGGGCCCACGGCCCACGGCGAGGAGGGCGAGGGGCAGGGCCAGGAAAAGCGCCCCCCCAAGCCCGAGGAGGACGAGGGCCAGGGTGAGGGGAAGCCTCTCCCCCACCAGCTCCGCCACGGGCTTCCCGTAGCGGATGGACCAGCCGAGGTCCAGCCGGGAAAGGCCCCCAAGCCAGCCGAGGTAGCGCTCCAGGGGGGGCCGGTCCAGGCCCAGGGAGCGCTCCAGGGCGGCGCGGGCCTCGGGGGAGGCCTCGAGGCCCAGGATGGCCTGCACGGGGTCCCCCGGGAGCAAGAGGAGGAAGGCGAAGACCAGGCTGCTGGCCAGCCAAAGGGTGGCCAAGGCCAAGAGGAGGCGCCTTGCGAGGAACCCCCCCATCTACCGCGCCAGGTAGACCCGGGTCACGTTGAGGCTCGGGGTGGGCTGGTTGGGCCACCAGCCCATGACCTCCCTGCGCATGGCCGCCAGGTAGGGGGCGTTCATGACCCAGACGTTCACCGCATCCTGGGCCAGGAGGCGTTGCATCTCCTTCATGAGGTCGCAGGCCTTCCTCGGGTCGGGGGTGCGCAGGTACTGGGCGTAGAGTTCCCGGAACCTGGGGGAGTCGTAGCGGAAGTAGTAGTTCGGGTTGGCGTAGATCCCGATGTCGTTGGGCTCGGAGTGGCCGATGATGGTCATCTGGTAGTCCGCCCCCCTAAAGACCCGGGAGAGCCAGGTGGCCCATTCCACCACCTCCAGCCTGGCCTGCACGCCCACCTGGGCCAGCATGCCGGCCATGGCCTCGCCGATGCGGCGCTCGTAGGGGTAGGGGGCCGCCAAGGTGAAGGTGAAGCGCAAGGGGTTGCCGGGCCCGTACCCCGCCTCCTGCAACAGGGCCCGGGCCCGGGCGGGGTCGTAGGGGTAAAACCCCGAGAGGTCCACGTAACAACTCTCCCCGGGGGAACGGTGGCTCCCGATGGGGGTGCCAAAGCCCAGCATCACCCCCTCCACCAGGGCCTTCTTGTCCACGGCGTGCTGGATGGCCCGCCGCACCCTTGGGTCGTTGAAGGGCGGGCGGCCGTTGTTCATGCCCACGGTGATCTCGGTGGTGGTGAAGCCGGTGACCACCTTGAAGTTGGGGTCCCTCTGCAGGACCAGGGCGTTCTCCGGGCTCACCCCCAGGCCGATGACGTGGAGGTCCCCGGCCCGGAGGGCGGCGAGCTGGGCGTTCGGATCGGGGAGGAAGCGGAAGAAGACCCGGTCCAGATAAGGGAGGCCGGGCTCGTAGTAGCCGTCAAACCGTTCCAGCCGCACCCCCACCCCCCGCTCCCAGGCCACGAAGCGGAAGGGTCCGGTGCCCACGGGCTGGGTCTTTTGCTCCTCCACCCGGCCCTTGGGCCCGATCACGGAATCGGGGCGGGCCAGGTTGAAGAGGAAGTCCTGGTTGGGCTGGCGCAGGCGGAAGACCACGGTGTAGGGGTCTTTGGCCTCCACGCTCCCGATGTCCTGGTAGTACTCCGGGTGGGTGTGGCCGGACCTGGGGTCTTTGGCCCGGCGGAACTTGAAGAGCACGTCCTCGGCGGTGAAGGGGCTCCCGTCGTGGAACCGCACCCCCTTCCTGAGGTAAAAGGTCCAGGTGAGCCCCGAGGGGCTTCCCTCCCACCTTGCCGCCAGGGCGGGGACGATCTCCCCCTTCTCGTTGAACTTCACCAGGCCCTGGAGGACGTTGTCGTAAAGCATCCTAGGGATCTCCTGGCTGGTGGAGGCCGTGGGGTCCAGCACCGGGGGCTCGGCCAAAACGGCCACCCTCAGCTCCCCGCCCCGGGTCTGGGCCAGGGCCAGGCCCAAAAGCAGCACCAAAGCCGAAAGCTTGCGCATCTCCCTCCTCCTTTCCGGCCACTTTACCACGCCGTGGAAGCGTGGAAGGGCCTCAGTCCAGGTAGAGCACCGCCAGGGCCGCGTAGACCCGGGCGGCCCGGACCACCTCCTCCAGGTCCACCCACTCGTCCACCTGGTGGGGAAGGGTCTTCCGCCCGGGCCCCATGACCACCACGGGAAGCCCGGCCCAGGCCCGGAGGAAGGTGCCGTCCGTGGCCCCCGGGACCCCCCCGTGCCGCACGGGAAGGCCGAGGAGCCTCAGGGCCTCCTCCGCCGCCTGGACCAGGGGGTCCTCCTTGGGGGTCTCCACGGGGGGGCGGTCCTCCAGCACCTCCACCCCTACCCCGGCGAGGGCGGCGAGCTCCCCCACCAGGGCGGCGTGGTCCACCCCGGGAGTGGTGCGCACGTCCAGGGAGAGCTCGGCCACGGCGGGGATGACGTTGAGCTGCCCCTCCCCCGCCGTGGCCAGGAGGCGGGTGGGGGTGAGGTAGGGCGGGCCCAGGTAGGGATGGGGGAAGCGCTCCTGCAGGCGCTTTTCCACCTCCTTTAGCTCCAGGACGAAGCGGGCCGCCTTGGGGATGGGGTTCTCCCCGGCGTAGGGCATGGCCCCGTGGGCCATCCTTCCCGGGAAGCGAAGGCGGAGGCGCAGGGCCCCCTTCTGAAAGAGGCAGACCTCCATCTCCTCGGGCTCGGCCACCAAGGCCCCCCGGAAGCCCCGGGCGAGGCCCGCCCTCACGAAGACCTTCACCCCCAGCATCATCCCCTCCTCGTCCGCCAGGGCGGCGAGGCGCAGGGGGCGGGGTAGCTTCCCCAGGGCCCGCTTCACCGCCAGCAGGGCCCCCACCAGGGCGGCCAGGCCCCCCTTCATGTCGCAGGCCCCCCGGCCAAAAAGCCTCCCTCCCTCCACCACCCCCTCGTAAGGGGGGTGGCGCCAGAGGGCCTCGTCCCCGGGGGTGACCACGTTGGTGTGGCCTTCCAGGAGGAGGCCCCCCTCCCCTTCCCCCAGGTCCGCCACCAGGTTGGGCCGCCCGGGGGCCGCCTCCTGGCGGAAGGCCTTAAGGCCCCGCTCCTTCAGGTAGTCATCCAGGAAGTCCACCACGCCCTTCTCCCCCGGCCCGGGGTAGTGGCTGGGGATCCGCACCAAGGCCCTGAGGAGGTCCACCACCTCCCTTTCCTCCACCGCCTCCGCCGCCAAGAGGGCCCTCTCCATATCCTCACCTTCAGAGAGGCGGGGTGAAACGGCCGTCCACCGCCGTCCAGCCCCCGTCCACCAGGAAGAGGGTCCCAGTGATGTAGCTCGAGGCGGGGGAGGCCAGGAAGACCACCGCCATGGCCACCTCCTCGGGCCTGCCCCAGCGGCCCAAGGCCGTCTTCTCGGCGTAGGCCCGGTACCACTCGGGATGGGCCTTGATGGGGGCGGTGAGGGGGGTCTCGATGGGCCCGGGGGCCACGGCGTTGGCCCGCACCCCATAGGGCCCGAGCTCCGCGGCCAGGGCGCGGACCACCTGGAGGACCCCCGCCTTGGTGGCGGCGTAGACCCCCTGGCCGGGCTCCACCACCAGGGCCCGGATGGAGGCCAGGGCGATGAGGCTTCCCCCACCCCGCTCCCGCATGGCCCGCCCCCCGGCCCGAAGGAGGCGGAGGGTGGCCTTGAGGTTCAGGTCTACCACCCGGTCCACCTCCTCGTCGGTGTACTCCAGGAGGGGCTTGCGGACGTTGATGGCCGGGGTGGAAACCAGGGCGTCCAGGCGGCCGTAGCGCCCCAGGGTAAAGGCCACCGCCCGCTCCCCGGCCCCCGGCTCCGTCACGTCCAAGGCCAGGGCCTCCGCCTCCCCCCCGGCCTCCCGGATGGCCTTCAGGGCGGCCTCGAGGCCCCCCTCGTCCCGGTCCGCCAGCACCACCTTGGCGCCAAAGGCCGAAAGCGCCTCCGCCGAAGCCCGGCCGATGCCCGAGGCCGCCCCCACCACCAGCACTCCCTGGCCCGCAAGGTCCAGCATTGCCCGGTAGCGTTCCATTTGTTCCTACCTTAACGCATCTCGGGGGGTTCTGCGTCAAGGGGGGTGCCCGCGGTCCGGCTCACGGGCGAAGCCCGTATCCTGAGGCCCAGACCTCCCCCTTTTCACGCCCCCGGAATCCGGATGGGACAGGGCACGAGGGTACAATAAACCCAATGAAGGGCAGGCGGGTTTATCTCAACCGCTTCCTCCTGAGGCCCCTAGAAGGGGGAGAGCGCAAGCCTCTTTTCCTGGAGGTGCGCTTTGACCCCATCCCCCCCCGGGAGGAGAACCCCTACCGCCTCCTGGGAAGGGTGGCGGGCCAGGTGGGGGACCTGGTCATCCCGTGGACCGGGGGCCTCCTGGCCTGGTCCCCGCCCCACCTGCAAGAGGGGGAAGTCAGGGGTCTCGAGGGGACCTATCACTTCACCCTCCGCCCCGCGGGGGGGGTCCTCCTGGACCCCTCCAGACCCCAGGACCGGGAAGCCCTCTCCCGGCTGGCTCAGAAGCGCCTGGAGGTGGGACTGCAGAGATTCTACGCGCGCCGGTACGAGGTGGAGGGGAACCTGCTCCTGGGGAAGGAGGTCCACGCGGGAGAAGGGTGGAAGGTCCACCGGGGGTCCTACCTCAGGGCCTTAGTGGACGCTGAGGGTCGGCTTTTCCTGGAGCTGGACATCACTCACCGCATCCTGCCCACCCTCACCCTGGAAGAGTGGCTTGCCCGGAATCCCACGCCCAGGAGGGTCCGGAACGCCTACCCCACCCGGTGGGGAAGACGGCAGACCTGGGAGCTGGTGGCCATAGAGGAGGGGCTTGCCCCCAGAGAGGTGAGCGTGGGAGGGGTGAACCTTTTGGACTACCACGTCCAGAGGGGTAGGATAGCTCACGAGGGGCAAGCGGGAAGGGTGGTCAGGGTGCGCGACGAGAGGGGGCAGGAGGTGTTCCACCTGGCAGGTCTCCTCCAACCGGTACTCACCCTGGAAGACCTTTCCGAACTCGGCTACGACGGGGCCCTGAACCTACAGATCCCGCCCCAGGACCGGCTTTCACTCACCGCGGGGACCGCAAGGAGCGTGGCCCGGGGCGTTTTTCAGGTACCGGACCCCAAACCCCTGGAGGTTTTCGCCCACCCCCTCCCCCAACCCCAGCTCAAGGCCGGGGGCGGCCAGAGGATCCGCAAGCCAGCCGACGCCCTCCGTAAGGGGGTCCTTTTGGGGCAAGGCGCCAAGGTGGGACTTTTGGTGGTGGACGGAGCCCCCTTCTGGCCCGACCTCCTCAGAAGGGCTCTCGTGGATATGGGCCGCGCCAGCGGGGTCAACCTGGAGCCGGTGGCGCCCATAGGAGTGGCGAGAAGGGACCTCCTGACCCTGGACCTGGCCGCCGCCCTGGACCATCTCGCCCGTGAGGTGGGGGTGGCCGCCCTCCTGGTACAGACCCCACCCCTCTCCCCGAACGAGCGCAACGGCCTTAAGCGGGCTTGCCTCCAGCGAGGGCTCCCCAGCCAGTTCTTCAACCCCCCTTTGTCGGAACACAAACTGGACAACGTCCTCCTCGGCCTGGCGAGCAAGCTGGGGTGGAGGGTGATGGCCCTGGAGGGGGTTTACCCAGCGGAGCTCGCCATCGGTTTTGACGCCGGTGCGGACGGGTCCCGGAGCCTCCGGTACGGAGGAGCGGCCTGCGCGGTGACCGCCGATGGCGGGCTCCTCGCGTGGATCCTCCCAGAGGCGCAGAAGGGGGAGAAGATCCACGGGGAAGTGGTCTGGGGCATGGTGCGGGAGGCCCTCCTGGCCTTCCGACGAAGGGCGGGCAGATGGCCCTCCCACGTGCTCCTCCTCCGGGACGGCAAAACCCAAAGACAGGAGTTTGACCTAGCCCTTCGGGAACTCGCCAGGGTGGGAATCGGCTACGACCTGGTCTCCGTGCGCAAAAGCGGTGGGGGCAGGATCTACCCGCAGCAGGGGGAGAGGCTCACGGACGGCCTCTACGTGCCCCTGCCCGATTCGGAGGGCAGGGCTGCCTTCCTCCTCCTCACCGCCTACCCCGGAGAAGGGAGGATGGGGGGCACACCCCGCCCCTTGAAAGTGGTGCACGAGGCGGGGTCCACCCCGGTGGAGGAACTGGCCCGGCAGATCTACCACCTGTCTCGCCTTTACCCGCCCAGCGGTTACCGTTTCCCCAGCCTGCCCGCCCCCCTCCACCTGGCGGACCGCCTGGTCCGGGAGGTGGGCAGGATCGGCCTCAGCTCACTCCAAGGCCTGGACAGGGAGAAGCTCTTCTTCGTCTGAAGGCATCCTGGGCCGGGTGCCCCGTTTTGGCCTTCGCCGGAGGGGAGGCCCTAAGGCGCCGGGCCCGGACCCCTTTTCCACCGTCTTCCCACACAAAGGGACTACCCTTGTGGACGCCCCTGGGGATGGAAGACCCCAAGGGGCGAAGGAGGAAACATGAAGAAGCAGATGCTCCACTTTCTGACCGCCTCGGCGCTCTTGGCCCTTCCGGTGTTGGCCCAGCCCGCCCCTCCGCCCCCCGGTGGCCCGGGGATGGCTCCGCCCCCGATGGCCACACCCTACGACTACCGCGAGGCGGAGAAGGCCCAGCGGGAGATCCGCCGGGCGCAGTACCTGGCCGGCATCGTGGGCCAGGCGCCCCTCAAGGGGGAGGCCGACGCCCTGTTGCGGCGGGCCCAGCAGGAGTACCAGGCCCAGGCCTACTTCCGGGCCAAGGAGCTGGCCAAAGCCGCCGGGAAAGTCTATGAGGCCCTGCGCTTCCAGGAGGTGGCCCCCTGGCAAGCGGCCCCCTATGGCCCTAAGGATCGGAAGGCCTACGAGGCCCCTTACCGCGCCCAGGAGGCCATCGCCCGCGCGGAGTACGAGGCCAGCTACTACCGGGTGAACCAGCCCTTGGTAGGCAGGCTAATCTCCGAGGCCAAGCGCTTGCTGGCCTCGGGGAGCGACCTGGCACGGGCGGAGGCGGCCCGCCTCCTGGCGGACGCGGCCCGGCACCTCATCAAGGCCGAACGCGGGTTCTAGTCCTCTGGCCTCGAGGGGGGAAATCCCCCCCTCGCTTTTTTGGGAGGTCTTATGCGCAAGCTTCTGCTCTTGGGAACGGGGATTTTTGCCCTGACGGCCTGCGTGCCCTACCCTGACCCCAAACCCCGGTTCTGGGGACCCAAGGAGGCGGAGTTTCTCGCCCACACCCTAGAAGCCCTGCTCCTCCTCGGCCTGGTGGTCGGCCTGGGGGTGCTCGCCACCTGGTGGCTGGCGGGCCGTGGCCGCCAGGGGTGGGCCGGGGGCGCCCTTCGCCTGCCCTCGCGCAGGGAAGGTCCCTTGGTGTCGCGGCTCGTGGCCCTGCGGCAGCAGGCCAGCACCCTGCCCCCAGAAAAGGCCGAACGGGTGAGGGCCTTGGTGGTGGAGGCCTGGGAGGCCTGGGGCCAGGGGGAGGTGGCGCGGGCGGAAGCCCTGGCCGCCCGGGCTGAGGCGCTGGTGGACCTGTTACGCGAGGAGCCCTAAAATGCCGGGTGTGGTGCTTGCCCTTCTCCTCCTCTCCGCCTGGGCCTGGGGGCAAGCACCCCGCCCCCTCAGCCCCGAAGAGGCTTTCGGTGTGGTCAGGGCGTACCTGGGCCAGGGTAACTTGGAGCAAATCTACAAGTTTGAGTACGGCCTAAAGCGGAAAGAGGGGTGGCTGGTCTACGAGTTTCAACTGCCCGGGGTGGAGGTCTGGCTGGAGGCCGGTAGCCGGCGGGTGGTGCTGTACCGGCCCAAGAAGCCGCCCAAGCACCTGGCCGAGCCCCACATCCCCTTTCCCAAGGCCCTGGGGCTGGTGCGGGCCCGATACGGGGAGCCCTGGAAGCTGGAGCTGAAGCCCAAGCCCAAGGAGGGGGTCTTGGTCTGGGAGGCCAAGGGGCCTTTCGGCGAGGTCTGGCTGGAGGCGGCCACGGGAAAGGAGGTGCTCCGGCGGTGAGGCTCCTCCTGGTGGAGGACGAACCGGAGGTGCTCCGCCTCCTGCGGGAGGTCCTGGAGGAAGCGGGCTGGGCCGTGGACGAGGCCACCGGGGTCGCCGAGGCCTTGGGACTTCTGGAAGGCTTTCCCTACGACCTTCTGGTACTGGACCTGGCCCTGCCCGACGGGGACGGCCTCGAGGTCCTCCGCTCCGTCCGCCTGCGGAAGATGTCCCTGCCCGTGCTCATCCTCACCGCCCGGGACGCCCCGGAGGCCCGGGTCCTGGGGCTGGAACAGGGGGCCGACGACTACCTGGTCAAGCCCTTCTACCCGCAGGAGGTGGTGGCCCGGGCTCGAGCCCTCCTGCGGCGAAGCCGGGGCCTGGCCGAGAACTGGCTGCGCCTGGGGCGCCTGGAGCTGGACATAGAGGGGCGCCGGGCCTTCTGGCAGGGCCAGGAGGTGCGGCTATCCGCCCGCGAGTACGCCCTCCTGGAAGCCCTGGCCCTGCGGGGGGAGGGGTTTTGCCCCCGGGAGTACCTGGTGGAAAAGGTCTGGAGCGGGGAGGAGAGCGTGGACCCGCGCACCGTGGACACCTACATCAAGTACCTTCGCCGCAAACTGGCCCCCGATGCCATCGAGACCGTGCGCGGGCTGGGGTACCGCTTCCTGGGATGAGCCTGCGCACCCGCTTCGCCCTCTACGCCGCCCTCGCGGTAGCCCTGGCCCTGGGGGTCTCGGCCCTGGCCCTCAGGGAGGGTCTGCGGGCCTTTCTCTTGAGCCAGGCCGACCGGGAGCTCAGGGCCCTGCTCCAGGCGGTGGTTCCGCGCCTGCTTCCCGACGAGGAAGGGACGCTGCGCCTGGACCTGGACGGGGCGCTTTTCTCCTCCCTGAAGCCGGACACCCTCGTGCTGGTGGTGGGCCCGGAAGGGGTCCAGGACGCGGCGGGCCTGCTCCCTTCCCCGGGGGAGCTGGAGGCCTTGGCCCAGGGGAAGGCCGAGGGCTACCTCATACGGGAACAACCGGTGGGCGGGGTCCGGGTGTTGGCGGCGCGCCGGCTGGAAGGGATGCGCCAGGTGGTGGCCCTCCTGGACCGGCTGCTGCCCTGGGTCCTTCTCCTGGGAGGTGGGGTGGCGGTGCTCCTGGCCCTGGGGCTCGCCACCCAGGCCCTGGTCCCCCTGGCCCGGACCACCCGGGCCGCCTTAGCCCTGGCGAAAGAGCAGGCCTGGAGCCACCGGCTGCCCACCCCCCCTAACCCGGACGAGGTGGGGAAGGTGGTGCAGGCCTTCAACCGGGTTCTGGAGGTCCTGGAGCAAGCCCTGGCCTCCGAGCGACGCTTCGCCCAGGAGGCCGCCCACGCCCTGCGCACCCCCCTGACCGTGCTCCTGGGCCACCTGGAGCGGGGGCGCCTGGAGGAGGCCCGAACCCAGGCCGAGCGTCTGCGGGAGCTGGTGGAACAGCTCCTCCTGCTGGCCCGGGCGGAGGTGGACGCCTTGGCGCGGGCCCCGGTGGAGCTGGACACCCTGGTCTTCACCGAGGCCGAGGCCCTGCGCCCGGCCTTCCAGGCCAGGGGGTTGCGGCTACTGGTGGACCTCCCCGAAGAACCCACCCGCGTCCTGGCCAACCCCCAGGCCCTCGGGGCGATAGTGGTGGCCCTGCTGGAAAACGCCCTGCGGCACACCGCCAAAGGAGGAAGCGTGCGGGTGGGGGTGAGGGGGAGCCACCTCTGGGTACACAACGCCCCCAGCCACCCCGAACCGGGCACGGGCCTCGGCCTGCGGCTGGCCAAGGCCCTGGCCCAGGCCCAGGGGGGGAGCCTACAGGCGGTGGAGGAGGGGGAGGGCTTCCTGGTGACCCTAGGCTTCAGCGAGCCCTAGGCCCCTCCCGCCCGCGCTAGACTGGGGGGCAGGATGGCCTCCAAGAAGGACCCACCCAAGCCCACCCTGGCCAAGCCCCGCCACTTTGACGAGGCCAACGTGGCCCGCCTGGGCCTCATCTCCATCCAGGAGCGCATCCCCGAGGGCTACGCCTCCTGGGAGGAGGAGTTTGAGTTTCTGGGGAAGCCCGTGAAGTTGGCCTGCTACGCCAGCGAGAAGGTGGGGGGCGTGCCCCACGGCCTGGACAACGAGGTCTCCCTGGCCCTCATCGCCCTCTACTTCAACGCCGGCAGCCCCGAGGACGGCACCTTCACCGCCACCCCCTACCAGATCCTCAAGCTCATGGGCCTGGACACCTCGGGCTACTACTACAACGCCCTCAAGGAGAGCCTGATGCGCCTTACCACCGCCACCTACGTCCTTTCCGAGGCCTGGCGGGAGAACGGGCGCTGGCAGAGCGTCACCTTTCGCTACATAGAGAAGCTGGAGTACACCAGCTCGCCCCAGGGAAAGCTGGACCGTTCCAGCGTCCTCCGCATCACCCTGGCCAAGGAGATCGTCCGCTCCCTGAAGAACCAGTACGTGAAGCCCATAGACATAGAGTTCATGGCCAGCCTGAGAAGGCCCCTGAGCCGGGCCCTCTACCGCCTTCTGGACGCCCAGCGCTTCTCCCCGGAGAACCCCTCTCCCCTACCCCGGTTTGAGGTGAACCTCATGGAGTGGGCCGCCGCCTGCAAGATCGTCCACAAGCGGCCCGACAAGGTGCGGCGCACCCTCGAGCCCGCCCACCAGGAGCTTCTGGAGCGGCGCTACCTCCAGTCGGTGGAGTACGTGGGCCGGGGCCAGAACCAAACCGTGGTCTACGTCTTCGGCGAGGAAGCGGGCTCCGTCCCCGACGCGGAAGCGGTGGAGCTCCTGATGGCCGAGGGGCTTTCCTTCACCTCCGCCTACTCCCTGGCCCGCCGCTACTCCCTGGAGCACATCCGGGCGCGGGTGGAGCGTTTCAGGGCCATCCTGGCCTCGGGCTACAAGCCCAAAAATCGCCTGGGCTTCCTTGTGGATGTGATCCGGGACGAGAGCGGCAAGTACGCCCAGGCCCTCCCTTCCCCTAACGCTCGCAGGACCCAGGCCCGCCTGGAGGAGGAGGAGGCCAGGCGGGTGGAGGAGGAGGCGGAGCGGGAGTGGCAGAGCCTGCCCAAGGACGCCCGGGTGCGCCGTGCCCTGCAGGTGGCCCAGCTGGTCCTGCGCTCCCGGGTGAGCGTGGGAGAGCTGGAGGACCTGGCCCGCCTCATGGAGGAAGACGTCCTGGACCCCAAAGCCCTGGTGGAGGAGCTGAAAGAGGCCTCGGCCAGGGGAACCCTGGAGGAGTGGCTGGACTCCTTCCGGAATCGCTTGGGGGAGTAGGTATCGGAAGACTTGGGGCGTGGCCCTAGGCCCCGAGGGGTTCCCTGCCAGAAAAGGCCATCCCGAAGGGCCTTTTAGCCCCTGCCCCGGTATCGGAAGACTTGGGGAGTTGGGGCCTTGGGGTATCGGAAGACTTGGGGAGTTTGCGCCTCCCCCCTATCGGAAGACTTGGGGAGTTGATATCGGAAGACTTGGGGAGTTCTATCGGAAGACTTGGGGAGTTGGGGCCTTGGGGTATCGGAAGACTTGGGGAGTTGGTATCGGAAGACTTGGGGAGTTCTATCGGAAGACTTGGGGAGTTCGCAGAGCCCATTTGCGTCCCCCACGGGCCTGGCCTGCCCCGGCCCCCGCCCCCTGTTGATGATCATCATTTATTCAAAAGATCTTCTTAATGATCAACTAAGGGAAGTCAACATCACCGCAGGATAAACCGGAATCAATTCAGATTATTCCGAAACTTCCCGGTAACCTGGACTACAACTTGATTTTCCTCGCACCTATCGGCTCATGCTCGTGTGGTTGAGGGTTGGAGCCGTCTTGTGCCAAGCTTTGTTACCGTTCATCCTCCCTCCGCAGGGCCGCGGAGGAGCGCCACGGGACCGACCGCCACGACGCCCTCCCCCTCCCCCGCTACGCCCGGGTCTACCACGCCGAGCTCCGGGCCTACACCCTCCCCCCAGAAGCCCTCCGGGAGCTCAGGGCCCTGGTGGGCTACCGGGAGGACTTAGCCGGGCGGGAGCGGGCCATCCTGAACCAGATGGAGGCGGTGGAGTGGGCGGGGAGTGAGGGGGTCCTCGCCCTCCTCCAGAGGGAGCTGGCCTGCGTGAGGGGGCTCCTTGGGGAGGTGGAGGCCAGGGTCCAGGCCCTCCTGGCCACCCTCCCTGAGGCGGAGGTGCTGATGGGCCTGCCCGGGGTGGGGCCCCAGGTGGCGGCGGCGGTGCTGGCCCTCCTGCCCCCGGAGCTCTGGGGCCGGGCGAAGGCGGCGGCCTCCTACGCGGGGCTCATTCCCGAGCGGGAGGAGTCGGGGAAGAGCGTGGAGAGGAGCCGGCTCTCCAGGAAAGGGCCTCCTCTCTTGCGGCGGAAGCTTTACATGGGGGCCCTGGTGGCGGTGCGGCACGACCCGGAGATGCGGGCCTTCTACCACCGCCTGCTCTCGCGGGGAAAGAGGAAGAAGCAGGCCTTGGTGGCTGTGGCCCACAAGCTCCTCAGGCGGATGATGGGGAGGCTCAGGGAGTACTACGCCGGTCGGTGGGCCCAGGGGGTGGCTTGACGTTCAAGACAGTATCAATCCCCTTACGGGGCTAAGTGGTTTGCAACTCTACCCCATTGAGAACTTCGTCCTGGACGGGGTTCCGGGAGGGGAGGTTTGTGAGAAAGATGAAGTCTGGAATATGCGTGGGGCGAATAACGGGGGTTTTTCGGGGTTTCTGCCGTCCAGAACTCACAGCAAGAGGAGAGATGAGAAGAGGAAAACGCATACTGCCCATCCCCTGGCAGGCTCTGCTGGGTTTCAATCCTCTACGAGGCTAACAAGCTTTGCAACTCCTCTCGGGCTACGCTGGCGCTCAAAACCGCCTGGTTTCAATCCTCTACGAGGCTAACAAGCTTTGCAACCCCTGGCCGGGATGGGGTTTTTGGTGCGGTCCCTCCTGTTTCAATCCTCTACGAGGCTAACAAGCTTTGCAACACCCAGGAGGTCTTCGCCCTGGCGTGGCGGTGGTGGGTTTCAATCCTCTACGAGGCTAACAAGCTTTGCAACCGTGAGCCTCCCGGGCTTCAGGAGGACCGCGTCCCGGTTTCAATCCTCTACGAGGCTAACAAGCTTTGCAACTAAGGACGGCATAGGCAGGGCGGCCCGCCTTGCCATGTTTCAATCCTCTACGAGGCTAACAAGCTTTGCAACTGGGCGTGGGGCAAACTCAACCGTGGGGTCGCTTGTGTTTCAATCCTCTACGAGGCTAACAAGCTTTGCAACTGGTGTTCACCCCCAAGTACCGCATGGCAAGGTCGGGGGTTTCAATCCTCTACGAGGCTAACAAGCTTTGCAACGTCTACGTGGGAAGGCCCACCCGCTTCGGCAACCCGGTTTCAATCCTCTACGAGGCTAACAAGCTTTGCAACCTTCAAGGAGTCCCCCTCGCCCACATCCTCCTTGGTCAGTTTCAATCCTCTACGAGGCTAACAAGCTTTGCAACCACCTCCAGCGCCTCCACCCGCTCCCGAAGCTCCTTGTTTCAATCCTCTACGAGGCTAACAAGCTTTGCAACGGGGGTGGTCTGCTGATGGAGTGGAAAAACGTCCTGGTTTCAATCCTCTACGAGGCTAACAAGCTTTGCAACTCTGGCAGGCCCGGGCTTACGGGCTCCTCCAACCCCTGTTTCAATCCTCTACGAGGCTAACAAGCTTTGCAACGCGAGATAGCCCAGGGCATCCAGGAGGGGCTGACCGCGTTTCAATCCTCTACGAGGCTAACAAGCTTTGCAACTCTGGTGTCCGCCCTGTCCGGGAGCACGAGCTCCACGTTTCAATCCTCTACGAGGCTAACAAGCTTTGCAACCTGCCCGCAAGGCCCCCGCCATGCGCCAGGACCTCCTCGAGTTTCAATCCTCTACGAGGCTAACAAGCTTTGCAACCGGTGGCCGCCAGGATGCCTTCCACATTCCCCTCAGCGATGTTTCAATCCTCTACGAGGCTAACAAGCTTTGCAACGCGAAGCTCCCCACGGGTTCCGTGGAGCGGTCCGGGTTTCAATCCTCTACGAGGCTAACAAGCTTTGCAACTTCCTCCGGGGGCAGGTTTCCCACCTTAGGCCTATTCGTTTCAATCCTCTACGAGGCTAACAAGCTTTGCAACTTCCTCCGGGGGCAGGTTTCCCACCTTAGGCCTATTCGTTTCAATCCTCTACGAGGCTAACAAGCTTTGCAACCCACGGCGGCGGTAGCTCCCTTCTGGGCGTCCTCCCAGTTTCAATCCTCTACGAGGCTAACAAGCTTTGCAACCACCTCCAGCGCCTCCACCCGCTCCCGAAGCTCCTTGTTTCAATCCTCTACGAGGCTAACAAGCTTTGCAACGGGGGTGGTCTGCTGATGGAGTGGAAAGACGTCCTGGTTTCAATCCTCTACGAGGCTAACAAGCTTTGCAACTCCGGGCCAGGCGATCCCGTATTTCCGCCACATCCCGGGTTTCAATCCTCTACGAGGCTAACAAGCTTTGCAACCCCTGGCCGGGATGGGGTTTTTGGTGCGGTCCCTCCTGTTTCAATCCTCTACGAGGCTAACAAGCTTTGCAACACCCAGGAGGTCTTCGCCCTGGCGTGGCGGTGGTGGGTTTCAATCCTCTACGAGGCTAACAAGCTTTGCAACCGTGAGCCTCCCGGGCTTCAGGAGGACCGCGTCCCGGTTTCAATCCTCTACGAGGCTAACAAGCTTTGCAACTAAGGACGGCATAGGCAGGGCGGCCCGCCTTGCCATGTTTCAATCCTCTACGAGGCTAACAAGCTTTGCAACTGGGCGTGGGGCAAACTCAACCGTGGGGTCGCTTGTGTTTCAATCCTCTACGAGGCTAACAAGCTTTGCAACTGGTGTTCACCCCCAAGTACCGCATGGCAAGGTCGGGGGTTTCAATCCTCTACGAGGCTAACAAGCTTTGCAACGTCTACGTGGGAAGGCCCACCCGCTTCGGCAACCCGGTTTCAATCCTCTACGAGGCTAACAAGCTTTGCAACCTTCAAGGAGTCCCCCTCGCCCACATCCTCCTTGGTCAGTTTCAATCCTCTACGAGGCTAACAAGCTTTGCAACATCCCCAGGAGGCCGAGCTCCCGGGCGGCCCGCACCGCGTTTCAATCCTCTACGAGGCTAACAAGCTTTGCAACCGGCTTTAGCGCCGAGCAGGTCATACCGCTCCTCCGGTTTCAATCCTCTACGAGGCTAACAAGCTTTGCAACGTCACCCAGATGATGCGAGGTGCGGTCGGTGGGATTGTTTCAATCCTCTACGAGGCTAACAAGCTTTGCAACCCCTTTACCGCGCCCTCGGCGCGTTGCGGGAGGCGTTATGTTTCAATCCTCTACGAGGCTAACAAGCTTTGCAACCGCCTTCAGGCATGGGGGGAGGGCGGATGATGGGCGGTTTCAATCCTCTACGAGGCTAACAAGCTTTGCAACGGCCCCCTCCAGAAAGCGGCTCCAGGCGGGGGATCTTGAGGCCATTTTCGCACGCGGGAGGATTATGCGTCAACGTGTAGGAGGAAGGCTTGAGGGAAAAGGGTGTTTTCCCCGTCCTAGAGCGGTGCGAGCGCGACGAGGGAGAGGAGGTGGGTATGCGCATCCAAGAAAAGACCTTCCAGATAGCGGAAACCCCCGGTTTGACACCAGGAGTTTGCATAAGGTGGCCTTCGCGCTCGCTAGACGAAGTCGGGATCCTCAAGGCGCTTCAACCCCTCGTGGCCGATGCGCCAGGTGCGTCCCACCGCCTCTGGGGGCAAGAAGTACACCGCCAAAACGTCCTCCTCCTGGTTGACCAGGGCTTCCAGCTTGCCCTTGAGGTGGGCCCACTGCTCCCGGGTCAATCGGGCTTCAAACACGGAGTACTGCCGCCTTTCACCAAAGCCTTTTAGCAGCTTAGCAAGCCGCGCCCGGCGACGGTCGTCAGGAGTATCGTAGGCGATGACCAGGTACAGTTCCCTCATCGCACCGCAAAGGGCTCGTAGCGGGGAAGCTCCCCTAAAAGGTGCTTGACCAGGATCCGGACTTGGGCTAAGAGGATTTCGCGATAGGCCAGGCGCTTTCTCAGAAGGGGGTGCTGTACCCGCTCGTTTAGTCGCTCTTCCCAAGCCCTCAAGAACTTGGGCCACGCCTCTTTCCGTAGACGGGGGAAACCTTCGCTGTCGTCAAAGTCCTCGAGGGTCACCCGGCGGTTGTTGAGAAGGCTTAGAACCACCGAGTCCGCGAGGACGCTCCGGAACTCCTCCATCAGGTCCAACGCCAACGAGGGGCGGCCGTAGCGCACCTCGTGGAGGTAGCCCACATAAGGGTCAAGCCCGGCCACGAGGAGGGCGCTTTCACACTCCTTGGCGAGGAGGGTGTAGGCCAGGGAGAGAAGGCTGTTGGCCGGGTCCCGGGGTGGGCGGCGGCTCCGCTCCCCAAAGGCGAACCCCTCCGGCAAAAGTTCCGCAAAGGCCCGGAAGTAGAGGTCGGCAGCCCGGCCCTCAGCGCCCCTTAGCGCCTCCTCATCTTGGGCGCGCTCGGCTTCTAGAAGAGTTTCCTTGAGCCTTTCCCAGCCCTCGGCCCCATTGCGCCTTAGGAAGACGAGGCCATTTCGGATCTTCCCCAAAACGAAGCGCTGGGCCAGGGTGAGCTTCCACGTAGGCTCCAGGTGGGCTTTGAACTGGGCTACCCGAGCAGGAGCGTTCTTGGACAGGGTACGGGTGAGGCCCGCGTAGTAGGTCCCGGTGGGGGAGAGGTAGTGGATACCGACGCCCTCTTGGGCGCAGTGCTTGAGGAGGGCTGGGGTTACCACCGCGTTGCCCAGGATCACGATCTCCTCCACCGTGATGAGGGGTTTTTGCAGGAGCACCTCCCGCCCAGCCCGCCGGGACACCTTGAGGGTTCCCCCCTCCTTGGAAAGGTAGGCTTCATTTTCCAGGATGTAGACTACGCCCATCCCACCCCTCCCTTCCGCCACAGCTCGGGCTGGCAGGCGCCCCGCACGCTACACCCCTCGCACTTGGAGGGGGGAACGTCTACCCTTGGGAGGCGAGGGCTTTGGAGAAGGGCCCGCATTCGGGCTACAGCCGCCTCCACGGCGTGAAAGAGCTCCGGGGTGAAAACCACTTCCCGGCGGGTGTGGCTTTTGTGGTAGTAGACGAACCCCCTCTGGGCCTCAATACCCCTGGATTCTCGGAGACAAAGGGCCTGGGCGGCAAGCTGCACGGCATCGGAGAGGTAGGCCTCTTCCTTGGCCCGGCCCAGCTTGTACTCCACGGGACAGGCCTCCCCCCGCCGCCACTCCAGCCGATCCACCACCCCAAGAAGCCCAAGCCGGTCCGACCACACCCAAAGCCCGCTCTCCTCCCCCGGCTCGGTGTAGGCCCTTGTGTGGAGGTAGTGGCCCTCGATCAGGTGGTGGTTGGTGTGCACCTCTCCCAGGACGTACTCCAGATAGAAGCGCCGGGGGCAGTAGACCACCGTGTTCACCTTGGAGAGGGGTAGGTATTCCATGGCTTCCCCATGGCCCATGCCTTAGACCTACCCCAGGGGCGTCACGCCCTTAGGTGACGCCGGCCTGTCACCGAGAGGGGTGACCAAAAGCCTCTAGGTTGGCGCTTTGGAGGTGAGCCTTGCGCTTACGGTGCACTTTGACCCTTCTTGTTTTGGGACTGGCCGCCCGCAACGGTGGTAGGTACAACGCCAGCGGCACCTGGGAAGGTGTGGCCACGAACCGGAACTATCCCTATGACGCTATGACCACGCGCTTTATCCTCCACGACCAGGGCGGAGTTCTTTCCGGTTCCCACTACGCCCTCTTTAGACGTTGGGTGGGTGTACGTGGGGGAAGTCCGGGGTACCCGCTCGAGCCAGGAGGCCAGCTGGCGCGTGGATGCCCCTAACGGCTGCTTCCCTCTCTCGGGCCCGCGTTCAGAGCTCGGGCTTTTCCTATGGGAAGGGCCCCTTGGTCTAAAAGATGGCGGCGCTTCTGGGGGAAGGGCGGTAAGCCGGGTGACCTTTGAGGGAAGAAGGGGTTTGTGGTAGAATGGGGCCAACCTATGGAAAGCCGCCTACCGGATTTCCTTCGCCTGCTTAGGGAAAACTCCAAAGGGCTTCCCGTGCGGGAGATCGCTGCCCGGCTCAGAGTGAGGCGGCAGAGCGTTTACCGCTTGAGGGACAAGGCCCAAAGCCTCGGGGTGTGGGTGGAAACCCATGGAGAAAACCCCGAGGTCCCCCCGGGGTGGATGCGCCTCGAGGCTCCCTTGGAAGTGACCCTCCGCCTTACCCTCGAGGAGGCCGAGGCCTTAAGGGCCGCGGTGGAGCGGGTGGCGCACCTTACCCCCTTGGCCAGTAGGGCTTTGGAGCACTTGGCCCTCAAAGCTCTCCCCTCCACGGGGAAAGGGTGGCAGGAACCCGTGGTCTACACCCCGCTCGTGGACGAGTACCCTGAGTGGCTTTTTGAGCGGGCGGTGCGGGCCATCAGGGAGCGGCGGACCTGCCAGGTCACTTACAAGAACGCCAAGGGGGAGGTCAAGACCTACCGCTTTGACCCCTACGCCCTCATCGCCCGGGACCCCCACCTCTACCTGGTGGGGGCCAACCACAACTCCCGGCGGGCGGGGCACGACCCCGTGAAGGACCTTAGGCTGGACCAGATTCTGGACCTCCGGCTTACTCGCGAGCGTTTTAGGAAGCCCCGCTTTGACGTGAGGGCCTATGCGCAAAGCCGCTTCCGGGCCTTTGCCGGGGAAGGCCCTCCCGTGCGGGTCCGGGTGCGCTTTAGTCCCGAGAAGGCGGGCTTCATCCGCCGGACCCGCCGCCACCCCACCCAGGTGGTGGAGGACCTCCCCGACGGGAGCGTGGTCTGGCAGGTGGAGGTGCCCCTCTCCGAGGACCTGGTGCACCTCATCGCGGGCTACGGCCCCCACGCCACCGTGCTGGAGCCCGAGGAGCTGAGGCGGCGGGTGGTGGCGTGGGCGAAGGGGGCGGTGGCGGCAAACGAGGGCGTTTTGTCACCGGAAGGGGTGACGGGGCTGGGTTAACCTGGCCTGGGGTTAGGATGGAGCGGGTAATGGTGCAAGCTTCTACCGTGGCTAGGGCCAAGCGGCTTGTGGCCGATGTGCGTTTCGGCGAGGCTTTTAGGGAAGCCCTTTTGGCCTATAAAGAGGTGCTTGCCGACCCGGAGTTTGGGGCCTTCCTGGAGCGGATAGAGCCCCGGCTTATACGCTACCTGCGTGTGGCGCCTGGGGATTCGCAAGCCCTCTCTCCCAAGGGCAAGGACCTGCTCCTGTACCTCCATCCCTTGCCCGGTGAGCGCCAGATGCGGGCGGCCTACGAGGTGGCCCTCGAGGGCTTCCTGGACCACCTGGAGGCCCAGGGTTACCCCGTGGTGGAGCGGGGTACAGGCTGGGTGAAGGTGTACGTCAGCCCTAAGGCCCCGCCCTTGGACCTCGAGGGGTCCTGGAAGGCCTACATAGAGGCAGCCTTTAGCCTGGAAGGGCTTTCGGCCAGGCTTCTTCCCCTCCTGAACTCCGTGCGGCTAGCCGGGCAGGGCATCAGCGCCCCCAAGGTGCCCGTACCCACCCTGGAAGCCCGGGATTTCCTCGCCGCCTGGTACCTCGCCAACCTGCTTTCCGTCAAAGAGCGCCTAGCCTGGCGGGATCAGGAGATACGCCGCCTAGAGGAGGAGGTTTCCCGCCTTCCTGAGGGTGCGGAGAGGTCCAGGAAGCTCCGGGAGCTGGAAAAGCAGCGGCGGAAACAGGAGAAGGAGCTTGGGAAATACGGGGAGGCGCTTCGGAAGAAGTGGAAAAAAATCGTCCAAGAGGAGAAGGAAAGGGCCGAAAAGCGGCGTAAGCTGGAGGAACGGTTGCAAAGGGCCAAGCCCAAGGACAGGCCCCGCCTTGAGAACGAGCTCCGGGCCCTCGAGCCTCCCCTCGCCCAGTGGGCCCTGGAGGGTCTGGAACAGGCCAAGGAGGACCCCGGGCGGCTTTGGACGTGGCTGGACCCGGAAAGCCCTGAGGCTCCCGGGGCGATCCAGAGGCTTAAGCCGTACCTGGGGCGCTTCGGCCCTTTGGCCAAAGGGCAGCTCAACACCCCCGCGGGCGACAAGTTTACCAAAATCCTCGAGGAGCTCCTCCGCCTCCTCAGCCTTTCGTCCCCTGATGTGGAGGTGCCGCCTCCGGTTTCCGAAACCCCCTTTACCTTGGACCTAAGGGAGCCGGGGGATAAAGCCGATGTCTGTTACGGGTGCGGGCGCCCCCTGGATAAGGGCAAGCTCAAGGCCAGCAAGCTGGTGTTCGCCCGCCCGAGCCAGCGCCTGCAAAGCGGAAGCGTCCAGGAAGAGCCCTGGGTCTGCCCTTCCTGCGCCGCCCTTGCTCTCCTTTCCCCCATCAAACCCGGGGAGGGGAGCGTCTTGGTGCGGGTGGGAAGCTATGGGGCTCCGGAGGCGGCCAAGCACTTCGCCCGCCTCCTGGTTACGGGGACCCTGCACGTGGCGGCTGGGCGCTACCTGCTCCTGAATAGCCCACAGGTGGGGGGAAAGCCCTTGGCCCAAGCCTTGGGCCGCGTGGTCTACGCCCTCCAGGCCTTGGGGCAAGAGGCAAACCCTAAGGTCCTGGAGCGCTTTCCCTTCTACCTTGTGGAGGGCGCGCAAGAAATCCCCCTTCCCCCTAGAGCGCTCTGGCTTTCCCACGTCCTGCAAAGGGCCTTTGCCTCCCGGCCGGATGAGGGCGGTAAGGTCAACCGCCCCCTGGGGGAAGCCCTGCGCTACGCCCTGAGCGACCTTCCCTGGCACGCCCTGTACACCTTGGCGCGGCGCTATGGCCGGGTGGCCGATCGGTTTTCGCTGGAGGATGGCCTGATGCGGTATGCGGGCCTTTTGGAAAAGGAGGTGGGCATGAAGGAAAACGTGGAGCTTTCCCAACGCTTCCGGGACGTGGCCGGCCTCACCGGGCTTCTCAGCGCCTGGGTGGGGTACGTGGAGGGCCAGGTGGGCCGGAACACCCAGGAAGCCAAACGGGCGGTGGTGAAGCTTCTGGACAACCTAGAGCGCCCCGGGGACTTCCTGTACGTGGCCGCCTACCACCTGGACAGCACCCAGGCCCGGCTTTACGAGGTGGGCGGGGCTTTCTTCTACAAGGAGGCCAAGCGGCTCCTCCAGGAGGCGGGGGCCAGGGTGCAGGAGGCGGAGGAAGGCTCGGGCCGCTTCCTGGCCGTCTCCCAGGACGACCTCCACCAGGTTTACACGCACCTGGCGGCGCGCTATCCGGGCAAGGCCTGGGAAGGGTTTATCTACGAGGTCCGCCTGAGCTTGGCCTCGAGGTTCCCCCAGTACATCCGGATGGAGAAGGAGGGTTAGGATGGCGAGCGGAATCACCCCCAAAGGCGAGGCCCTTTACCACTGGGACATCTACGCCCTGCTCTACGCCCCCCAGGAGGTCTACTTCGGCCACGAGACCCAGGTGAACGTGAACCTCATTGAGACCGTAAGCCTCCCCGACGGCAGCGAGCGGGTTTACCTTTCCCCCACCAAGCGCCGCGGGGTGGAGCGGCGGGCCCTCCTTTACGCCCCCGTGGAGCGGAATGGACAGCACCTTTACCTCACCGACCTCCTGGACTGCGGCATCCCCAACACCTGTGGCCGGGAAACCTGCCCCGTCTGCCGGGTCTATGGAGCCTTGGTTACCGAGAAGCGTGGAAACGTGGAACGCACTACCTTTATCGGTCGGCTGACCCATGGGGGTGGTGTGGCCATACCCGCCCTGGAGCCCTTGGAGAAGCAGCGGGCCATGCATCCCTCGGACCTCAGGCGGGAGTCGGGGGAGGAGCCCCAGCCCTTCAGGCGGCAGTACGGAGCTCCGGGCCTCCTCTTCCCCGTGTACAACCACGTCCTTGCCGCGAGCGAAAGGGAGTTCCGGGCGGTGGCCTACGCCTTCCTGGAAAGCCTTCCCCGGCTCGGGGCGGGGAACCCCAAGGGGCTGGACCTCTACGAGGACGAGGCCTTCGGCCCCTACCTGGTCCTGGACCGCTACAAGGCCCCCCTGGGGCGGCGGGTGGTCCTCCCACCCACCCTTAAGGACCCCGGGGAGGCCCTGGCGGAGTTCCGGCGCCGGGCGGAGGATGCTCCCCAAGGAGAAGCCCTTTTCCAGCGCCACCGGGGGAGGGCGGCCTTGGAGGCGCTTCAGAAGCTGGCCAAGGCTTTTGTGGAGGAAGACCTTCCGGCCCTGGCTTCCGCTTCCTGACATGTACGCCATCGCCCTCAGGATCCAGCCCACCTCGGCCCTCACCTTCCGGGTGCTTCCCGGCTCCATCCTGGACATCGCCACCTACCCCTTTGTCCCGCCCACCACCCTTTCGGGGTGGCTAAGGCGGCTCTTCTGGGCTCAAAGGGGCCTCCTTCCCCCGGACCAGAGGGAGGGGAACACTCCCCGCTTCTACGTCCTCCCACGGCGGTACCTTCCCCTGGGGGCGTACCCCGTGGGGGAGTGGAGGGTCCACCGCACCCATCGGCATGGGCCAAGGGCCTTCACCCACAGCGAGTTTTCCCGCCTGCGCCGGGAAGGCAAGCCCCCTAAGGGAGGGGACCTTCAGCTGCACACTTGGGAGTACCTGCTGGCCGAGGAGTTTTTGGGGGCGGTTTTGGCGGAGAAGGAGGAGGACCTCCGGCGCCTCAAGGGCCTGGTGGGCTACGGGGCTAAGCTGGGCAAGGAGGGCTTCGCCTACCTCGAGGCCGTGGGCGAGCCCCTGGAGGTCCGCCCCGAGGAGGGGGATGGGCCCTTCACCCCCGTGCGGGCGGAAACCTGGGGCGGGGCCATCCAGGGGGCTTACCCCCTCTACCGCTTCCGCTTTGGGGAAGCCAAAGACCCGGACCCCGCAAGCCCTGACCCCAGTCCGGTCATAGGGTACGAGGGGGCCTATTTTGTCCTCCCCCACGGGCGGGGCTCGGCCAAAGGTTTTTCCTTGGAAGGGCGGTTTTTCGCTTGGGATCTGGTGGAGTTCCTATGGGCGAGGGCATCGGGAGGGTCTTCTTTCTAGAGGACAAGGTGGGCTTCCAGCCCCTTTCCAACCACCAGGGGCTTGTGGTCAAGCTCCTGACGTCGTGGCGGGAAGGGGATGAGCCCTTAGCGCTTTCTCCAAAGACCAAGGAGCGCCTCCTCCTTGCGGCGCAGTACCACGATGACGGAAAGCGCTTCACCTTCCGCATCGTTCCCGACGGGAAGGGCGGGCTCATCTATAGCTTCCGCGGGCACCGCTTCCGGGTAGCCCAGGCCGTCCGAGACCCCTACGCCCAGGCCCTTATCCGAGGCCATCATGACTACTCCACCCGCGAGGTGGTGAACCTGGCCGCGGACTTCCTCGAGGAGGGCTTGGGCCACCGCTTCCCCGAGGACCTCTTCCTCCTCATGATGGCCGACCAGTTGGAGGCGGAGCTTGCGGTGCGGTTATGGGAGGGGCGGGCAGGGGAGGTCCGGCCCTTCGTGGAGTTTGACCTGTTACCTGACGGCGAAGGCGAGTTCCTCTTGGACCCCTGGCCCTTCCAGGTGGACGAGGTCGCCCTGGACTTCCTGGTCTACTTCCACCCCTACCGGGGCGAGGAGGCCAAGGTGGTGGAGGGATGGGGGCGGGCCCTGGTAGGAGCTTTGGAAGAGGGGAAGGTGCCCGAGGCCTTCCAAGAGGAAAGGCGCCGGGTGCGCCTCAGGCCCTGGGCGGGCGGGGCGAGGAAAACGGACGACCCCGAGGCCTTCTACACCCGGTTTGGCCTAAAGCCCACTCCCTTTCAGCGGGAGGTTTTCGAGGTGGCCCAAGGCCGTCCGGCCCACCTCCTCCTCGCCCCCACGGGAACGGGGAAGACCGAGGCCGTAGCCTTCCCCGCCCTGGCCCGGGGGGAGCGGCTCGTCCTCGCCCTGCCCACGCGGAGCCTGGTGGACGACTTGGAGGGGCGCTTTCGCCGCTACCTCAAAACCCTGGCCCAGGGGGAGGGGCGGCCCAAGGTCTTGGTGGTGGATACCGGCCACCGCCAGGCGCGCTTTCGCTTTAGCCCAGATGGCCAGGAGGAGGCCACCAAGGAGCGGCACCTTTACCACGCCGATGTCATCCTCACCACCTTGGACAAGCTCCTCTACCGCTACTTCGGCTACGCCGAGGGGGCCAAATCTTACACCTTCCCCCGGCGGATCCACGACCGGAGGACGCTTTTCGTCTTTGACGAGGTGCACCTTTACGAGGCCACCGCCTGGGTGAACTTCCGTCACCTGATCGCCTCCTTGTACAAGGCGGGCGTGCGCTTTCTGGTGATGAGCGCCACCATGCCCAGGACGTACCGGGAGGAGCTGCTCCTCGAGGGCACCCTGGAGCACCCTCTGGAAAAGCGGCCGAGCCGGGTACTCCACTACATGCCCCGGGGCAACCTCATGGAAATCATCCGAATCAACCTGGGCAAGCGGGTTCTGGTAGTTCTGGAGGAGGTCAAGGAGGCGGCGGAGCTTTACAAGGGGCTCAAAGGGGAGGGGGTCTTCCTCTACCATGGCCGCCTGGCGGAGTGCCAAAGGAGAAGGGTCTTTGGGGAGGTCAAGCGCCGGGACGAGGTCAAGGAACCCTACACCTTGATTACCACCCCCGCCATTGAAGTGGGCGTGGACCTGGACGCGGAGGTCCTTATCACGACCCCCTGCCCGCCGGAAAACCTCTTGCAGCGCCTGGGAAGGGTGAACCGGAGGGGAAGGGGCCAGGGGGAAGCCTACGTGGTTGGGGAAACCTACCCCGACTACCTGGGGAGCCTACCGGAGGGCTACTTGGAACTCCTGAAGAAACTGCACGGGCAAGACCTGGCCCAAGGGGGGGAGGAGGCTCTTCGGCAGGCCATCCGCTACCCCCGGTACCTGGACCCTCGGGCGGAAACCCTCTTTGAAGCTTTGCAGGATTACGTCTACGGGTTGGACCTTACCCAAGAGCCCCTCCACCGCAAGGGCTTTGTGGCTACCCGAAGCTGGACGCCCAGCGTTCGCCTGCGCAAGGGGGAGGACGAGGTGGAGGTTCCCATAGACCGGCTTGTTGGCCGGAAAGAGGAGCTTACTCCCGTCCGGGTTGTGGAGCGGTTTTTGACCGATGGAGAAGAGGGCAACCGGCGCTGGGAAGAGGTTCCCTTGCGCTCTGGGGAGCTTTACGGGCGGGAGCTGGTGTTGGACTACCCCTACCCATACGACGCAGAGCTGGGCTTCGTGGAGTTGCCCAAGGTGTTTCAGCGCCTTCGCCATCCCGACCCCCAACGGGTCCAGCTTCTCTACGCCCCGGAAAAGGATGCGGGCCATGCGCCGGAAGGCGTTATGGACACCGATCAGGTAACGAGTGGGGAAAAGCGGGTTCTCTGGTATCTGGGAGAGTCGGCCTGGGCGGAGCCCGCCCAGAGGGGGGAGGCGGCCGAAGAAACCGAGGAAGAGGAAGAAGAGGGGGACTGATGCCTCAGGCCGTGGTCCTCGAGCTCGTGGGGGAAAAATCCCCCCTTTACCCCGCCCGCTATGCCCACGGCCTCTTCTTTGCCCTGCTTTCCCGGGTGAGCCCGGAGCTAGCCCGGAAGCTCCACGAGGCTCCGCGCAAGCCCTTTACCCTGGCGCCGCTTCCCAGGGTTGGCTCCGAAGGGGCTACCTTGAAGGGGACCCTGAGGCTCCGCCTTACCGCCCTGGACGATGGTCTTTTTGCCCCCTTTCTCCGGGTCCTCCTGGAAGCGGCCACGGAGGGGCTTCTCCTGGGGGATCATCCCTACCGGCTGGCGCGGGTCCTGGCTACCCGCGAGGGGCACCCCCTGGCCGGGGCCACCTCCTGGGAGGAGCTCAAGGAGGCTCCCAAGCGGGAAAAGGCCGCCTTTCGTTTCCTCACCCCCACGGTCTTCGCCACTTCTAAGCCGGGCGGGCGCACCCGCTACACTCCTTTGCCCGACCCCCGCCTTATCGCAGGCTCCCTCCTGGACAAGTGGCAGGCTCACAGCCCCTTTGCTTACAACCCAAAGGAAGAGGCCGCCTTGCGGGAGCTTTTTGAGTTGGACCTCGAGGTGGGGGGTTTCCGCAACCTGCGCTTCCACCGGGTACAGGCGGGGAAGGGCTTTTTCCCGGGTTTCACGGGTGAGATGACCCTAAGGCTTTGGAGCCAGAGCCTCGAGGCCCGGGAGGCCCTGGGGCGCCTCCACGCCCTAGCCTTCTTCAGCGGCGTGGGGGCTAAGACCCCCTACGGCATGGGCCTGGTAGTCCCCCTCTAGCGAGTGCGAAGGCCACCTTATGTAAACCCTCGGTGCCATATCGGGGGTTTTTGCTATACAGAAGGCTGCTCTTTTGAATTGCATACTCGCCCTCTTCCCTCGTTCGCGTGCGCATTCGTCCTGGAGAAGAAAAGTCCCACTTTAGTCGCACGGCTCCTCCCCCAGCTTGACGCATAATCCTCCCGCGTGCGAAAATGACCCCAAGATCCCCCGCCTGGAGCCGCTTTCTGGAGGGGGCCGTTGCAAAGCTCGTTAGCCTCGTAGAGGATTGAAACCTCCTGGCTAGCCGGGCCGTTGGCCGCCATGTGGGTTGCAAAGCTCGTTAGCCTCGTAGAGGATTGAAACTCCAGGGCGAAGTTCTACCCCAACCGGAGGCAAGAAAGTTGCAAAGCTCGTTAGCCTCGTAGAGGATTGAAACGAGGTGGAGAAGGCGCCCGAGAGGGACCGGGGGGAGAAGTTGCAAAGCTCGTTAGCCTCGTAGAGGATTGAAACCTGTGGAGGTTGCTGTGGGGGTGGAGTGGCGCTCGGTTGCAAAGCTCGTTAGCCTCGTAGAGGATTGAAACCTCCTCCTGGGGAAAAGGTGGCCCAGATCTCCGGTTGCAAAGCTCGTTAGCCTCGTAGAGGATTGAAACCGAGGAGCGCTACTACTGGCACGTGATCAACCGCCTGAAGTTGCAAAGCTCGTTAGCCTCGTAGAGGATTGAAACGAGAAGAAGGCGGAGGAGGCCCTCGGGGGAAAGCTCCCGTTGCAAAGCTCGTTAGCCTCGTAGAGGATTGAAACCGTTGTGGATGGCGACGGCGGTCAGGGCGAGCCCCCCGTTGCAAAGCTCGTTAGCCTCGTAGAGGATTGAAACAAGAAAACGGCGTATGCTCCTAGCTAAGTGCCAGGCGTTGCAAAGCTCGTTAGCCTCGTAGAGGATTGAAACGGGGGACCCGAAGGGCCGGTTCTCCTTCCACTGGCGGTTGCAAAGCTCGTTAGCCTCGTAGAGGATTGAAACTTGTAGGTTTCCACCGCTCTAGGGTTGATGTCGTATGGTTGCAAAGCTCGTTAGCCTCGTAGAGGATTGAAACTACTACGAGGGGTACACTCCCCGCCCCGGAGAGCGGGTTGCAAAGCTCGTTAGCCTCGTAGAGGATTGAAACGAGAACAGAAGCCACGAAGCTCACGGGAAACAAACCGTTGCAAAGCTCGTTAGCCTCGTAGAGGATTGAAACTCGCAGTGGACCCCGTGCCCATCTACTACCGCTCACGTTGCAAAGCTCGTTAGCCTCGTAGAGGATTGAAACTTCCAGGAGCTCCCACCATGGGCCCCAGCCCTCGCGGTTGCAAAGCTCGTTAGCCTCGTAGAGGATTGAAACCCCACCTTCCGCCACTTCTCCTCCGTGGCGAGCACGGTTGCAAAGCTCGTTAGCCTCGTAGAGGATTGAAACGAAGTCGGCTAGGACGGAGCGGTAGGTGTCTATGGTGTTGCAAAGCTCGTTAGCCTCGTAGAGGATTGAAACGGAGGAGGAGCGGAGAGCGCACGAGCAGGCCATGAGGGTTGCAAAGCTCGTTAGCCTCGTAGAGGATTGAAACGCGCATTGGGAGGCTAGCCCCCCAGCGCTCTTCCCAGTTGCAAAGCTCGTTAGCCTCGTAGAGGATTGAAACATTACCCGCTCCACCTCCCGGTCGGTCATCGCCCAGGTTGCAAAGCTCGTTAGCCTCGTAGAGGATTGAAACTCCGTGTCCGCCACGGACGCGGGCGGCCTCTCGGATGTTGCAAAGCTCGTTAGCCTCGTAGAGGATTGAAACTAGACCTCCAGGAGGAGACGGGTGCCGGGCACCAGGTTGCAAAGCTCGTTAGCCTCGTAGAGGATTGAAACAGCTACCTCATCTCCCTCCAGGACCGGGCCCAGGGGGTTGCAAAGCTCGTTAGCCTCGTAGAGGATTGAAACCTTCCCCTTTCCCACCACCTGCAGGGCCATGGCGGTTGCAAAGCTCGTTAGCCTCGTAGAGGATTGAAACGCCCAGCAGGCTACCCTCTCCCGCGTCCGCACCCGTTGCAAAGCTCGTTAGCCTCGTAGAGGATTGAAACAGGCGTTTGGCGGCCCCAGTCTCCGCGAGGTCCGCCGTTGCAAAGCTCGTTAGCCTCGTAGAGGATTGAAACCGGGACCTGGAGGCCCGGCTCACCGAGCTGGAGGAGTTGCAAAGCTCGTTAGCCTCGTAGAGGATTGAAACATATCGGGGCCGTGGACACCAGCCGGGCCCAGATGAGCGTTGCAAAGCTCGTTAGCCTCGTAGAGGATTGAAACTAACTCCCGGTAGCACACTGGGCGTAGCATGCTCTGGTTGCAAAGCTCGTTAGCCTCGTAGAGGATTGAAACCCGGAGGGGAGCGTGGCTCCCCGAAATGCCAGCCCTGTTGCAAAGCTCGTTAGCCTCGTAGAGGATTGAAACAGCCGTGCCAGAGGTGGTGGCGGCGTACTGCGTGGTCAGTTGCAAAGCTCGTTAGCCTCGTAGAGGATTGAAACCAGAGCGGCATGTCCTGGGAGCGCCTTGCCCGGGAGGTTGCAAAGCTCGTTAGCCTCGTAGAGGATTGAAACATGTCCTCGCCCCAGATGACCTCCACAGTGGTGAGCGTTGCAAAGCTCGTTAGCCTCGTAGAGGATTGAAACAGCCGGGAGTACCTATTCCGGTACATCTCCAAGTATGTTGCAAAGCTCGTTAGCCTCGTAGAGGATTGAAACTCCTGTATCTGGGCCACCTTTATGGCGGCCATCCTGTTGCAAAGCTCGTTAGCCTCGTAGAGGATTGAAACAGCTTATCCCGCTCGGGGCGGGCGGGCACCACGGGGAGTTGCAAAGCTCGTTAGCCTCGTAGAGGATTGAAACCGCGGCGTGGCCCTCCGGGTCCAATACGGGCAGGCGGTTGCAAAGCTCGTTAGCCTCGTAGAGGATTGAAACCTGGCCCCGCGGAAGGGTGATAACCTCCTCGGGGAGTTGCAAAGCTCGTTAGCCTCGTAGAGGATTGAAACGAGAAGCGCCGGCTCGCATAGCCATCCCTATCCTGTTGCAAAGCTCGTTAGCCTCGTAGAGGATTGAAACTGGCGCATCGTGGCCGAGCTGAAGGAGGCGGTGGAGTTGCAAAGCTCGTTAGCCTCGTAGAGGATTGAAACCTTGAGCTTCCCGCCGTTCTCGTGGGCCGCCTGGAGGGTTGCAAAGCTCGTTAGCCTCGTAGAGGATTGAAACCCCGGAGTGGGGGCGTGTTCTGGAACGCATCGCCACCGTTGCAAAGCTCGTTAGCCTCGTAGAGGATTGAAACCGGGCGGGAGGCCCTGAAGGGCTTCCTGGCCTCGGCGTTGCAAAGCTCGTTAGCCTCGTAGAGGATTGAAACGCCTATGGCCCCGTTGGAAGTCGGGGCGTTTACACCGTTGCAAAGCTCGTTAGCCTCGTAGAGGATTGAAACTTGGGGTACGCCCGCCGCAAGCGGTCGTAGACCGGATGTTGCAAAGCTCGTTAGCCTCGTAGAGGATTGAAACCGCGAACGCTTCGGCGAGCCCCTGGGCGGCCCGCAGCGTTGCAAAGCTCGTTAGCCTCGTAGAGGATTGAAACGCCGACGAGGCGGCGAAGCGCCTGGAGGAGGCCGCCCGTTGCAAAGCTCGTTAGCCTCGTAGAGGATTGAAACAGAGTGTGCGCAACGGGCACATGGCGGTCATCGCCGTTGCAAAGCTCGTTAGCCTCGTAGAGGATTGAAACCCCGCGTAAACGTACGGGGCCGCGTCGGAGATGTACGGGTTGCAAAGCTCGTTAGCCTCGTAGAGGATTGAAACCTGGCGGCTCTACCAACTCCACGGGTACGAGGAGGACGGGTTGCAAAGCTCGTTAGCCTCGTAGAGGATTGAAACGGGCTCGTGGCTCCCGGCTTCGTCCACGTGGAGCGGCGTTGCAAAGCTCGTTAGCCTCGTAGAGGATTGAAACGGGGAGAGACGGTCCAGGTGTCCGCCCTGTCCGGGTTGCAAAGCTCGTTAGCCTCGTAGAGGATTGAAACAGGGACCAGGCCAGCGCCACCCTGCGCCAGGTGCAGGGTTGCAAAGCTCGTTAGCCTCGTAGAGGATTGAAACAAAGGCGAGGGCCAGGTGGCGGATCTCCTCCACGGGGTGTTGCAAAGCTCGTTAGCCTCGTAGAGGATTGAAACCGGGACGCTGCGGGCCAGGAGCACCTACTGGAGCCGTTGCAAAGCTCGTTAGCCTCGTAGAGGATTGAAACCGCGAGCCTAGGCGCTACGGCCGGGGGGCACACCGCTAGTTGCAAAGCTCGTTAGCCTCGTAGAGGATTGAAACAGTACGAACACCGGGCCCTCCTGGACCGCTACAAGGTTGCAAAGCTCGTTAGCCTCGTAGAGGATTGAAACGTGAAATGCCTGTGACTACTAGGAGTGATCTTTTCAGTTGCAAAGCTCGTTAGCCTCGTAGAGGATTGAAACGGGGTGCAGTATCCTTCAAGCATGATCACCTGGCCGAAGAGTTGCAAAGCTCGTTAGCCTCGTAGAGGATTGAAACAGGTATGGACGCCCAAGAGGTGGTCAAGCGGGCGGGTTGCAAAGCTCGTTAGCCTCGTAGAGGATTGAAACACTACAACAGATGCAGATTCCCCCTCGGAGTTCATGGTTGCAAAGCTCGTTAGCCTCGTAGAGGATTGAAACATGCGGGTCCAGCGGGAACTTTACGACACACCCCACGTTGCAAAGCTCGTTAGCCTCGTAGAGGATTGAAACCATCATGTCGGGGACAACTGAGCCGAGAAGCTCAACGAGTTGCAAAGCTCGTTAGCCTCGTAGAGGATTGAAACGCGCCCCGCCATCACCGCCCCCTTCTGGGTGGAGGGTCGTGTCAAGGACTCTGTGTAAGAGTCTGTGTACGGGGGGCATACCGCTCCTGAAGCATCTTCTCCAGCACCTCCTTCACCTCCGAGAACCCCTTTAGTTTCCGTTCTGCCCACTTCCCTGCAAGATGTTCGCTTCGCGAAGCAGCCTGCCTCTCCGACTCCAGGTAAAGAAGCTTGTACACCGCCTCTTCCTTAGGAAACTTGTGGTCCCGCACCTTCGTCCCCCGCCGTACCTCCCGGATAAACCGCTCCATCAGGTTGGTGCTCCGCAAGTACGGCCAAAGCACCTTGGGGTACCCGTAGAAGCGTAGGAAGGCCCCGGAGTCTCCCACCCACAGCCCCACCACCCCCGGGTACCGCGAACCCCAGGCGGCCTTCACCTCCTCCAAGGCCCCAAGAGCTTCTTCCCGGCTCTCCGCCCCGTACACCCGCCTCAGGTCCTCGGCCAGCAGGGCCCGGTCCCGCGCCCGCACCTGGGACAGGCTCCACCGCACCCCGTGCACCACGCACCGCTGCCACTCCGCCTGAGGGTAGACCCTGCGGATCGCCTCGGGAAGCCCGGGCAGCCCGTCGGTGATGAAGAGCAATACCCGCCGCAGGCCCCGCTGCCAAAGCTCCCCCAGGACCCCCTCCCATCCCAGGGCGCTCTCCGTGGGCAAAAGCCAGAACCCCAGGACCCGTCTCTCCCCATCAGGGGCGATGCCCAGGGCCACATACACGCTTTCCCGCACGATCCCTTCTCCTTCCCTGAAGACCTTTAGGGAAAGCCCGTCCAGGTAGACGAAGGCCATCTCCTCGGGCAAAAGCCGGGTGCGGAAGGCTCCTGCCGCCTCCAGGACTTGGTCGGTCAGAGCGCTTAGGGTCTCGTGGGAGTAGCGGTGGCCTAAGAGCAGGCTCAATATCTCGGCCGCCTTGCGCTGGCTGACCCCGGCGGCGTACAAGGCCACGGCCACCTCTCCCACGTCCACCAGGCGGCGGGCGTAGGGCTTAAGGAAAGCCGGGTAATACCGAGACTCCCGATCTCTAGGGACCTTCAGGTCCACCTGGCCGAAGGTGGTCTCCAGCTTGCGGGGGTAGTAGCCGTTCCTGCGGCCCCCGTGCGCCTGCAGGAAGGCCGTCCGGTCCAGCTCCAGAACCGTCTGCAAAACCTCGGTCACTGTTTCCCGCACCGCTTCCCTCAGCAAGATCCGCAAGGTATCCTGGTCCACGGGGCACCTCCTCGTGCTAAGGTGTGCCCCCCTATTAAACACGGACCCTTACACATAAATCCTTACACGACCGGGTGGAGCGTTGCAAAACTCGTTAGCCTCGTAGAGGATTGAAACTCCCACGACCGGCCCCAGCGAGCCCGGAACGGGAGTGTTGCAAAACTCGCTAGCCTCGTAGAGGATTGAAACGCGTGGGCCCCGGTGAAGGGATCGAGCCCCCCGGCGTTGCAAAACTCGTTAGCCTCGTAGAGGATTGAAACACTTCCACCGTAGCCCGCACCTGAGGGTCTTGGAGGGTTGCAAAACTCGTTAGCCTCGTAGAGGATTGAAACGGGTGGACGGAGGAGGAACGGGCCTTCGCCCAGGCGGTTGCAAAGCTCGTTAGCCTCATAGAGGATTGAAACGGGCTAACCTCCCCTAGTAACTAAGTGTCCATGCATTAAACTATCTACATGCCTGCCCCCCTTCGCATCCACCTGACCCCCGAGCAGGAGGCCCAGCTCCGGGAGCTGGAGACCAACCCCGTGGTCCCCCACAAGGTCCGGCGCCGGGCCCAGACGGTACGCCTGGCCGCCCAGGGGTGGACGGCCCCCCGGATCGCCCGCCACCTGGGCCTGGACCGCACCACCCTCCACCGCGACCTCAGGCGGTGGCTGGAGAGAGGGATAGAGGGGCTTGAGGACGGTAAGCCCCCCGGGGCCAGGCCCCGGTGGACCCCGGCCATGAGCGCCTTCCTGCGGGAGCTTCTGCGGGGGGAGGAGGCCTGGACGGCCCCCCGGCTTCTGGAGGCTCTGGAGAGGCGCTTCTTCGTGACCTTCCACCCGGGGACGGTGCGGCGGAGGCTTCTGGAGATGGGCTACCGGTGGAAACGGACGCGCTATGTGCCCACGGGGAAGCCCAAGGAGGAGGAGGTGGAGGGGTTCAAGGCGGCCCTGGGGGAGGCGGAAAGGGGGGGCTGAGGGTGTTCTTTCTGGATGAGAGCGGGTTTGGGCTCTCCCTGCCTCCCACCTACGCCTGGGCGAGGAAGGGGGAGGCGGTGCGGGACGGGGGAGGTGGTGGCCTACCTGCCGCGGTACAGCCCGCACCTGAACCCGGTGAGGGGGTGTGGCGGCGGGTGAAGGGGTTTTTGACGCCCCGGAGGCACTACGGGAGCGTGGGGGAGCTGAGGGGGGCGGTGGCCGAGGCCCTTGAGAGGCTGCGGGAGCGGATGGGGCAGGGGGTGTCGCAAGGTCTATGCGTGGGCACTTAGCTCCGGTAAGCCTGCCACAGCTCCTCCATGCTGGTAAGGCGGGTGTCGGGGAGGGGGTCGTAGACGAGGAGGTTGTGGACCCTGAGGAGGTTTTTCTCTCCGATGTCCAAGACGGAGAGGCCGCAAGGGTGGATTTCCAGGGGCAGAAAGCCTCGGTTGCCGGTGAGGGCGTACGAGAGGAGCGCCCGGATGACGCCGCCGTGGGCCACGAGGAGGAGGGTGTTCCACTCTCGGGCGAGGAGGCGCTCGTAAGCGGGAAGGATGCGTTCCAGGAAGGCACCGTAGGACTCCCCCCCGAGGAAACGCTCCTCGAGGCTTCTGGGGTAAAAGGCTTCCCGGAAGGCCCGCTCCGGATCTGGTAGGTCCTTGAGCCTGCCTGGGCGGATCTCCCGAAACTCGGGCCACGCTTCCACAGGCACCTCCCTGCCGCTGGCCCTCAGCACCAGGGCCAGGGTTTCCTCCGTACGAGGGAGGTCGGTGTGGACGGCGAGGTCCAGGGGAACCTTGCGGAGGAGAGCCCCCACCGCCAGGGCCTGGACCCTTCCCCGCTCCGTGAGCCTTACCCCTTCGGGGGGGACGGGCCTCCCTTGAGGGAAATATTCCACCTCCCCGTGGCGCAAAAGGAGAAGCCGCCTCCTCATGGGTAACGTTCCAGGTACTTGGGGCTGGCCACCTGGAGCTTCCGGGCTACGTGAGCCTTGAGGAAGGAGAGGGTCCCCGGCGGGGCCCTGCCCTCGCGGATCTTTTCCCCTAGAGCCCGCAAGAGCTCCTCCAAAGGTGCCTCGAGGCCCAAAAGGGCCCCGAGTTCCCTCCGGTCTTCCTCCGCCAGGGCCCCTCCCAGAAGGAGCTCCCTCCGGGCAATGCCCAGGGCGTTTAAGGCCACCAGGGTCCGGAAGCGGAGCCGGGGGTCGGTAAGTCCGGGGAGGATTTCTTCTTCCAGGAACTCCCCGAGGGCCTCCAGCAGTTCGTCCAGGTTGGGCCTATCCATGGGTCTCCAGCAGGTAGAGGACCTCGTACTCCATCTCGGAGGCCAGCCTTCCTAGCACGGCGAGTTCCACGCTCCTTTCCTCCCCTCTAAGGTGCCTACGCGCCTGCTTCAGGGCTCCGAGCCCCCAGCGCACGTTGCCCAAAACCTCCCACCAGAAGAGTTCCTCCTCCGCAATGCCCTGTCCGGTGAGGGCGTTGTACCGCTCCAGGAAAGGCCCCACCTCCCCGATTCCCCCAAGGCGCTTCCCGTCCTCCCCGAAGCGCCAGGCCCGCACCAGGGGCCAGGCCAGGTCCTCCCGGGGGTCGCCCAGGTGGGCGAACTCCCAGTCTAAGACCGCCACCAGTCCCTCCCCGTCCACCAGGAGGTTCCCGATGCGGAAGTCCCCGTGAACCACCAGGGGAGGAAGCTCCCTGGGCGGGTGGTCCAAGAGCCAGCGCAGGCCCCACTCCAGGGCGGGGTGAGGTTCCTGAAGGGCGTCCAGGTCCCGGTAGGCCTCTTCCAGGGCGGCCCGCCAGGGAGGGAGGGGTGGGGGCTTTAGGAAGGGGAGTTCTGCAGGGGGGATGGCGTGGATCTTGGCGAGCTCTTCGGCCATGGCCTCGGGCAGGGCTGCCCGGGCCCGCGCCAGCTCCGGGCGACGGACCACCCGGGCCCCAATGGCCTCCCCAAAGAGGCGGCGCATGAGGAAGGCCTCCCGGCCCTCGAGGTCGGGGAAGTAGTGAAGGGGCTCGGGCACCTTGACCCCGTGGGCCTGGGCCACCTGGAGGAGGCGGAACTCGTGGGCCAGGGGGAGGGTGCCCTGATAGATCACCCCACCTCCTGCCCGGCGGAGGAAGAGGGGATAGGTACCCTCCCGGGTCCGGTAATCCACCGCCCAGGCTTCCTTGGAGGCTCCTCCGGGGAGGCGCTTGAGCTCCAGGACCTCCCCCGGTCCCAGGACTTCCCGTAAGGCGGCTTCCAGGGCTTCCCTCATGGCCTAAGCCCCTTGAATAGGGCCCGCTTGCCGATGCTTGCTCGGTGAACCTCGCTGGGCCCATCGTAGATGCGGAAGGGCCGAACCTCCCGGTAGAAGATGGAGAGGGGGATGTCCTCGCTGACCCCCAGGCCCCCGGTGATCTGCACCGCACGGTCCACCGCCCGGCCCACTGCCTCGGCCACAAAAACCTTGGCCATGGAGGCCTCGTGGCGGACCCTCTCTCCCTGGTCCAGCTTCCAGGCGGCGTGCCAGACCATGAGCCGGGCAGCGTGAAGCTCCATGTGGCTGTCGGCGATCATGAACTGGACCCCTTGGTGCTCGGCAAGCTTCCGTCCGAAGGAGTCCCTCCGGAGGGCATACTCCTGGGCGAGCTCGGTGGCCCGAACCCCCACCCCCAGCCAGCGCATACAGTGGGTGAGCCGGGCCGGGTCCAGGCGGAGCTCGGCGTACTCGAAGCCCCTCCCCACCTCGCCCAAGACCGCCTCCTCCCCCACCTCGCACCCCTCGAGGACCAGCTCCCCGTGCCCGCCCACGGTCCAGTGGTCCATGGTGGGGATGGTGCGCACCAGCTTGAGGCCGGGGTTTTCCCGGTCCACCAGGAAGATGGTGGGTCCTTCCTCCGCCCGGGCCAGGACAAGGAAGAAGGCCGCGCCCTCGGCCCCCGTGGTGAACCACTTCCGCCCCTCCAGGACGAAGCCCTTCCCCTTCCGCCTGGCGGTGGTCTTCAGGAGGGTAGGATCGGCCCCGGCCCCCATGGGTTCGGTCATGGCGAAGCCGCTCCGGACTTCCCCGGCGGCCAGGGGTTCCAGGTAGCGCCGCTTCTGCTCGGGGCTGGCTACCTTGTGGAGGAGGTGCATGTTGCCCTCGTCCGGGGCAGCGGCGTTCAGCGCCCTGGGCCCGAGGAGGCTCCGCCCCGCCTCCTCCAGGACCACGGCGAGCTGGGTCCAGGAAAGCCCAAGCCCCCCCAGCTCCTTGGGCAGATGGGGTAGGAAAAGCCCCCGGGCCCGGGCCTCCCGCTGGAGCTCCTGGGTCACCGCCTCCAGGCGGGTCAGGTCCCGGGCCACCTCCACTTCCCGGGGGATGACCGCCTCCTCCAGGAAGGCCCACACCCTTTCCCTAAGCGCCTCCGTCTCCCGGTCCAGGCCGAAGTCCATCCTGCACCTCCTCCGGGGCGAAGTGCTTGGTCAAGAAGCGATAGAAGCGCCGGATCATGCGTTCCTGTCGCTCCATGCTGGCCAGCACCTCCCCCGTTTTCCTCCACATGGCCAGGAGCTCCTCGTCCGAGAGGGGGATGTCCTCCCGCTTCCAGTCTTCCCGGTACGTGCCGTCGGGGCGGAAGATGGCCTTTTTGAGGAGCATGATCTTGCGGATCTCCTCCAGGGAAAAGCCGAGCTGGTTCAAGTCCTGAATATCCTGGACTAGAAAGAGGGCGAACTCCGTGTAGAGCTTCCGCCCTCCCTGGGTTAGGGCTCCGGGTTCCAGGAGCCCGAGCTGGGCGTAGTGTTGGAGGATTCTGCGGCTGATCCCCGCTGCCCGGGCCAGGTCGCTCAGGGAGTAGAGGGAGGGGAGGGAGGACTCCACAACCCCAATGTACCACGCGCTGTCCAAGATGTACACGCATGTTCATACTTGACATGTCCCGGGCGCTTCGCGTATAGTATGGGCAAACCTCTCAGCGGAGGCCCCTGTGTCCCGGTATTGGCAACCCGAGGTAGAGACCCTTCCTCGAAGCCGTTTGGAGGCGCTGCAGTTGGAGCTCCTCCGGAAGCAGATAGTGGGGTTTGGTCAGAAAAGCCTCTTCTGCCAAAAGGGCGCAGGTTTAGAAAAACGGGGTAAAGGAAGTCTCCCGCTTGGGAGGGGAGACCAAGTATGGAGGCTATAACGGAAATCCACTACAAAAGAGAGGTGCGGGTGTATCCTCAACGCCCTAGGCGCCTTGAAAGTATCCTTGTTGAGAGCACAAAAAGTTTTAGCGATAAGGACTCTTTAGTCCAAATAGGGGGTGCCCGACTTACTTACGCCGAGCTAGCAGACAAGGTAGAAAGGCTAGCCGCTTGGCTCCAAAAGAGAGGGATACAACCTGGTGATCGGGTTGCACTAGCCCTGGGTAACACCGTTTTCTTCCCCCTGTGGTCCCTAGCAACTCTCCGAGCAGGGGCTGTCGTCTTGCCCGTGAACCTTCGCCTCCACCCAGAAGAGGTGAGCGTCATCCTTGCAGATAGCCTCCCCAAGCTGGTTGTAGCTGGAGAAGAGGCTCTCCACTTAAGCTCCGTTCTTTCTAGTTACACTGTGGTAAAGGCTGAAGAAGTGGAGGGTGAAAACGCCCCCCGAGTGGAGGAAGGATTTTCCGAGGATGACCCGGCTTTTCTGATTTATACTTCTGGTACCACTGGGCGCCCCAAAGGTGTAATCCTTACCCACTTCAACGTAATCCATAGCCTCCTCCATTACCGAGAAGTTTTCGGTACGGTTCCCGAGGATCGCACCCTTGTGGCTGTCCCTCTCTTCCACGTAACGGGCCTTATTGGTCAGTTTCTCCACATGTTACTTGTTGGCGGTACCAGCGTACTCCTGCCTAAATATCAGACAGAAACCTTCCTAGATGCTCTGGAAAGGGAGGGTATCACTTTCACCTTTGCCGTGCCTACCATTTATGCTTTTCTCCTCGCTCATGGACTCGCGGGGCGATCCCTATCCTCCTGGCGGCTTGCCGCCTATGGGGGGGCTCCTATGCCCTTGGCAGTCCTCCAAGGTCTCCGAGAAACCCTCCCCGGCTTAGATCTGCGCAACGCCTACGGAGCCACCGAAACAGCAAGCCCAGCCACGCTTATGCCAGCTTCTCAAACGGAGAGAAAACCGCTTTCTGTGGGGAAACCGGTTCCTAAGGGGGAAATCCGCATAGCCGAACCAGGCCTGGATGGGGTGGGAGAGATACTTATTGGAGGCCCCATGGTGACGCCTGGCTACTACAACCGACCCGAGGAAACCGCTCGCTCCTTTACAGAAGAGGGTTACTGGCGTTCAGGAGATCTGGGTTACTTGGACGAAGAGGGGTTCCTTTTCGTAGTAGACCGTCTAAAGGAGGTGATCAACCGCGGGGGAGAAAAAATCTACAGCCAGGAGGTAGAAAACGTTCTCTACCAGCACCCCGGTGTCTTGGAGGCGGCCGTTGTAGGAATCCCAGATCCAGTCTTTGGAGAGAGGGTAAAGGCGGTGGTAGTTCCGAGGCCCGGGGTAGATCTAAGTCCTGAAGAGCTGCAGCGGTTTATAGGTGAAAGACTGGCCCACTACAAGGTCCCGGAAGAGATCGAATTCCGCAAAAGCCTACCAAGAAATGCGGGAGGGAAGGTTCTCAAAGGCCTTTTGCGCCAGGGAAAGTAAAGGGGAGGTGGACCAATGAAAAGGTTGTGGGCGTTGTGGTTGGGTTTGTTCGGCCTTGTGGCGATGGCTCAGAAGCCTTCAGAAGTTAAAGTGGGCATTGTTACCTTCTTGTCCGGCCCCGCATCGGTCTTTGGCGTCCCTGCAAAGAACGCTGCTGACCTGCTCATCGAGAGTTGGAATCGGGAGGGTGGGATTGCAGGTGCTCGCCTCCGCCCAATAGTGGTGGATGAAGCAGGTGGTCCGGAAAAGCAAGTGGCAGAGCTGCGACGGCTGGTCCTAGATGAAAGGGTGGATGTGGTCATCGGATACATCTCCAGCGCAGACTGCCTGGCGGTAGCCCCGGTGGCCGAAGAGCTCAAGGTACCCCTTATCCTCTTTGACTGCGGTACTCCCCAGATCTTTGAGGAGCGGCGTTACACCTACGTCTTCCGGACGGCAGCCCACGCTACCCTGGACAGCGTAGCAGCGGCCCTCTATGTTCTCAAGACTAACCCCAACATCCGTACCATAGCAGGGATTAACCAGGATTACGCCTGGGGCCGGGACTCCTGGGAACTCTTCAAATCCACTATCCTAGCCCTTAAGCCGGACGTGAAGGTAGTGGCCGAACTATGGCCTAGGCTCTACGCTGGTGACTACTCCACAGAGATCTCCCGCCTGCTCGCTTTGCGGCCCGACGTCATTCACTCCAGCTTCTGGGGAGGCGATTTGGTGAGCTTCGTTCGCCAGGGACTCGGGCGGGGCCTCTTCAGCAGGAGCCGGGTGGTCCTCACCGCGGGGGAGCACATGCTCCAAGAATTGGGACGCACCTTGCCCAACGGAGTTGCCATCGGAGCCCGGGGAGACCATTGGTTCTTACACCCCAAGGCCAAGGACAACCCTGAGCACAGGGCTTTTGTGGAGGAGTATCGTCAACGCTTCAACCGCTACCCGGTCTATCCCGCTTACCACATGACCCAGGCTCTCCTGACGTTGCGGGCTGGCTACGAGAGGGCCCTCAGGACCACTGGGGGACGTTGGCCTACCAAGGAAGAACTTGTCCGGGCCCTGGTGGGGCTCGAGGTCCCAACGTTCACGGGCACCATTCGCATTCGTGAGGATCACCAAGCAGTGGAGGATGCTCTCTACGGTACAACGGTCCAGACTTCCCAGTATCCCTTTGCGATCTTGGAGCGAGTGATCCTTTTCCCGGCGGAGCTGGTGAACCCGCCCGTGGGGGTCAAATCCCTGGACTGGGTGAAGACCTTGCGGCCTGAGCTCCTCCGCCGGGTTCCCGATCCCCGATGAGCAGCCTCCTCGCGCTAGCCCTTCTGGACGGCTTGGTCTACGGCAGCCTCCTCTTCCTGGTGGCCGTGGGCCTTACCCTGGTGTTTGGCGTTCTCAGGATCCTGAACATCGCCCATGGGAGCTTCTATGCCTTGGGAGCGTACTTGGGGGTAGTCCTGGGGCTGGCGGCGGCGCAAGCTCTGGGAAACCCCTGGTTTAGCTACCCGGCCCTTCTCCTTGCGGCGATTTTGGTGGGAGGGTGCTTTGGTCCTGTGGTCGAGCGGTTTATCCTGCGCTGGGCCTACGACCGCCCGGAGGCGCTTCAGCTGTTGATCACCTTTTCCCTCTTCCTCATTTTGGAGGATGTCCAGAAGCTTCTCTTCGGCGTTCAACCCTACTTTCTGGACATGCCCTTTCAACTTCTGGGGACCGTGGAACTTGGGGGCGTGCCTTACGCCTGGTACCAGCTTCTCCTCATCCTGGTGGCTACGCTGGTGCTCCTTAGCCTCCGGGTCCTTCTGCGGGGCACTCCTCTTGGGAAGATCTTGATGGCCGTGGTGGCAGACCGGGAGATGGCCCAAGCCCTTGGCGTGGACGCCAGGCGGATCTACCTTATAGCTTTCAGCCTGGGCACAGGGCTAGCAGCCCTCGGGGGAGCCCTGGCCTCGCCCACGGTCACCATTGCCCCAGGGCTTGGGGCGGAGGCGATCGTCCTTTCCTTCGCAGTGGTGGCCGTGGGGGGACTGGGGCAGATCGAGGGAGCAGCCATTGGGGCCCTGCTCATCGGTTTGGGACGTTCGTTGGCCGTGTACCTCCTTCCCGAGCTGGATGTGGTGGTGCCTTATCTGGTCATGGTCTTGGTGCTCCTGTTCCGGCCTGTGGGAATCCTTGGGTCGGTGGAGGTGCGGCGGATATGAGGCGGAGCCTCTTCTTTTCCCTTGTCCTTGCCCTCCTTGTGGCCACCCTCCCCCTCTTTTTCCCCTGGCTGAGCTTCGTGTTCACCCTGGCTCTGGCCAAGGGGCTGGCCGCCTTAGGGATCGCCCTGCTTCTTCGGGCCGGCCTCGTCTCCTTTGGGCATGGCCTCTTCTATGGGGCTGGGGCTTATGCGGTGGCGTTTGCCTTGCGAAGCGCCTTTCTAGACACCTTTTTCCTACTCACCGTGGCCTTACTGGTTACCTTAGCCCTGGGTTTCCTAGTGGGCCTCTTCGTAAGCCGTTATCGAGGGATCTTCTTCGCCATGCTGAACCTGGCCTTCTCCATGGTGTTCTACGCTCTTTTGGCCAAGTTCTACTATCTGACAGGGGGCACGGACGGCCTACGAGTGCCCACCCCTACCCTTTTCGGACTCACCCTGGACCGAACCCTTTTTGGGGAGGCCCTCTTCTACCTTTCCCTTGGCCTTGTCCTCCTTCTAGGGGCAGGAGTGAGCTTCTTCCTGAGAACCCCCATGGGGGAGGCCCTCGCGGCGATTCGAGCCAATGAGGTACGCCTGGAGTACCTAGGGATCCCCGTTCAGAGGGTAGTCCTCTTGGCCTACGTTCTTTCGGCAGGCCTGGCGGGTTTGGGAGGGGCCTTAGCGGGCATTGCTGTGGGCCACGTGGTGCCGGAACTGGCCTACTGGGTGGCCTCCGGTGAGTTTGTCTACATTGCCCTCCTTGGAGGTACCGGAGGGGCTCTCGGGCCCTTTCTCGGGGCCTTAGCCTACGAACTAATCCGCACCTTCGCCTTCAAGTACCTAGCCTACTCCTGGCAACTCATCCTGGGAGCGACTATGCTTCTGGTCATCTTCTTCCTCCCCGGAGGACTCTGGGCCCTCCTGGGAGAAAGGAGGCGACGTGCGCCCACTTCTTGAAGCCCAGGATCTGCACATCCGCTTTGGCGGCGTGGTGGCGGCTGCGGGGATTAGCCTTCAGGTCTATCCCGGAGAGGTTTTGGCCATCATCGGTCCCAACGGAGCTGGGAAGACCACCTTCCTCAACCTCTGCACCGGCTACCTCAAGCCGGAAAGGGGACGGGTCTTGCTGGAAGGGCGGGAGATCACGGGCCTGCCCCCCCGGGTCATCACCCGTTTGGGTGTGGCCCGGGCCTTCCAAATCTCTCAACTCTTTACTGAACACACGGTGGAGGAAAATCTCCTGCTCGCTTTGGCTGCTCGGGAAGGGTTTTGGCGCTGGACCACCTTACGGGAAGAAAGGCGTCGCCACGAGGCCAAGGGGTTTCTGGCCCTCCTGGGTCTGGAGGGCTTGGCGTCAACCCCGGTGGCTGAGGCACCGGAGGGGGTGCGGAAACTCCTGGATGTGGCTATGGCCTTGGCCCTCAAGCCCAGGCTACTCCTCTTGGACGAACCCACAAGTGGCGTGTCCGCCGAGGAGAAACTTTCGGTAATGGATACCTTGGTCCGGGCGTTGAAGGCCCAGGAAGTGACTGCGGTTTTTGTGGAGCACGACATGGAGGTGGTGCGGCGTTACGCGGATCGGGTGGCAGTCTGGGCCGAGGGGCGGATCATGGCAGAAGGGAAGCCCGAGGAGGTTCTGCAGGACCCCCAGGTCCTGGCCAGCGTGGTGGGGGTAGAGGAATGATCCTCCGGCTGGAAGGGGTCCGGGTGGTGTTGGAAGGCTTTGAGGTCCTAAGGGGGGTAAACCTGGCCCTAAACCCCGGGGAGGCAGTAGCCTTAGTAGGCCGGAACGGAGCAGGCAAAACAACCACCTTGAGGAGCATTATGGGTTTAGTACCCCTTAAGGGAGGGCATATCTTCCTGGACGGTACACCTCTGAACCCCCTACCAGCTTATCGCCGAGCCGCTTTGGGCCTTGGGTACGCCCCTGAGGACCGGCGTCTTATTGGGCATTTAACCGTGGAGGACAACCTTCTTCTACCCGCCTGGGCCTTGCGGCTACTTGCAGGAGAGGTGCGGAGGCGGCTTGAAGAGGTCTACGCTCTTTTACCGGAACTACAGCGGTTGAGGAGCCGTTCGGCGGCAGCCCTTTCTGGGGGGGAGGGGAAGATGGTGGCCTTGGGTCGGGCCCTGATGGTGGGAACTCGGGTTGTTCTTTTGGACGAACCTTTCCAGGGTCTGGCCCCGGCCCTGGCCCAGCGGTACGCGGAAACCCTGACCCGCGTGCGTAGGGAGAAGCAGGGCGTGGCCTTCTTGGTCACAGAGTCCAACCCCCGGCTCCTTCGGAAACTGGCCGACCGGTTCTATCAGATAGAGCGTGGGGAGATAAAGGAGGTGAGAACCCATGAAGACCCAAGCGGCGGTGCTTTTTGAGATGGGGAAGCCCAGGCCTTACCGTGATTCCAAACCTCTCGAGATTTTGGAGGTTGACCTGGAAGAACCAGGCCCTGGCGAAGTCTTGGTGGAAGTAAAAGCCGCTGGGCTTTGCCACTCCGATCTCTCTGCCATAGACGGCACCCGGCCTTGGCCCCTGCCCATTGTCCTAGGCCACGAGGCAGCGGGTATTGTGCGGGTTGTGGGTCCGGGGGTAAGGAATTTAGCAGAAGGAGACCACGTGGTTTTCTCTTTCGTGCCCATGTGCGGTAACTGCCGTTATTGCGCGGCAGGTAGGCCTCACCTATGCGAACGGGGAGTACAAGCTAACCGAGAGGGTAGACTCCTCACGGGAGGACGCAGATTTTCCCTAAAGGGAAAACCCTTGAATCATCACCTCGGAGTCGCGGCCTTTAGCCAGTTCACGGTGGCGGCCCAGGAGTCCCTAATACCCATCCCTAAGGACATCCCTCTGGAAAAGGCTGCCCTTTTCGGATGCGCCATCGCCACCGGAGTAGGGGCCGTGGTGAACACCGCAAAAGTGGAAGAGGGTGCAAGCGTGGCAATCTTCGGTCTCGGGGGTGTGGGGCTAGCAACGGTGATGGGAGCGGTGCTAGCCGGAGCCCATCCCATCGTAGCGGTGGACCTCCTTCCCCACAAGGTGGAGATGGCCAAGAGTCTGGGAGCGAGTCACGGTTTAGTTGTGGGAGAGGGAGATGTGGTAGAAGCGGTGAGGGAGATCACGGGGGGCGGGGCGGACTACGCTTTCGAAACAGCAGGTTCCCCCGAGGCCATGCTCTTAGCTTACAGGGCTACCCGCCGAGGAGGAATGACCGTGACAGTAGGGCTTCCCCACCCGGAGCGGACCCTCTCTCTGCCAGCTGTCAGTCTTACTGCCGAGGAGCGGACTTTAAGGGGAAGCTACATGGGTTCCTCTAACCCACGGCGAGACCTACCCCGATTCCTGGCGCTTCATATGGCTGGAAAGTTGCCAGCAGAGAGTTTACTGACTGGAACTCTTCCTCTCAGTGCCATCAACGAGGGATTTGACCGCTTGGCCCAGGGAGAGGTGGTGCGCCAGATAGTGATCCCCTAAGGGGAGGCCTGGACCGCGCGGGGGTAACCTGGAAGAAGAAGTAGGAGATGATTATGGCAGAGGTGCTGGGGATGGCGGTGCCCACGGAGGCCCTCATTGGCGGGGCGTGGCGGCGCTTGGAGCGGAGGTTCCCCGTGGTCTCCCCGGCCACGGGGGAGGTGGTGGCGGAGGTGGCGGACTGCGGGGAGGAGGAGGCGCGGGAGGCTTTGGAGGAGGCGGTTTTGGCCTTCCCCGCCTGGAGCCGCGCCACGGCCTACGAGCGGGCCCAGGTCCTCAGGCGCTGGTACGAGCGCATCCTGGAGCACCAGGAGGCTCTGGCCCGGCTCATGGCCCTGGAGATGGGGAAGCCCCTCAAGGAGGGAAGGGCCGAGGTGGCTTACGCCGCGGGGTTCGTGGAGTGGTACGCCGAGGAGGCCAAACGGGTCTACGGGGAGACGGTGCCCTCCCAGTTCCCCCACAAGCGGATCCTGGTGCGCTACGAGCCGGTGGGGCCGGCCTACGGCATCACCCCCTGGAACTTCCCGGCGGCCATGGTGACCCGGAAAGCGGCCCCGGCCCTGGCGGCGGGGTGCACCTTTGTGCTGAAGCCCGCGGAGGAGAGCCCCCTCACCGCCCTCTACCTGGCGCGGCTTTTCCAGGAGGCGGGGGGGCCTCCTGGGGTTTTGCAGGTCCTTCCCACCTCGAGGCCCGAGGAGGTTTCCCGCCCCTTCCTGGAGGACGAAAGGGTCCGCAAGCTCACCTTCACGGGAAGCACCGAGGTGGGGGTCAGGCTTTACCAGCAGGCGGCGAGGACCCTGAAGCGGGTCTCCCTGGAGCTCGGGGGTGGGGCGCCCGTCTTGGTCTTCGCCGACGCCGATTTGGAGAGGGCGGTGGAGGAGACGTTGCGGGCCAAGTTCCGGAACGCCGGGGAGTCCTGCGTGGCGGCGAACCGGATCTTCGTGGAGGCGCCCATCGCCGAGGCCTTCGCCGAGGCCTACGCCAAACGGGTGGCCGCCCTCAGGGTGGGGGATCCCCTCTTGGAGGAGACGGACATCGGCCCCCTGGTGAACGAGGCCGCCCTCCGGAAGGTCCAGGCCCACGTGGAGGACGCCCTCTCCAAGGGGGCGAGGCTCGTGGCGGGAGGGGAGGCCAGGGGGCTCTTCTTCGCCCCCACGGTGCTTCTGGACGTGAAGCCGGATAGCCTCCTCTTCCGGGAGGAGACCTTCGGCCCGGTGGCGCCCCTCACCCTGTTCCGGGAGGAGGAGGAGGCGGTGCGGTGGGCCAACGGCTTTCCGGTGGGGCTTGCCGCCTACGTCTTCACCCGGGACCTCTCCCGGGCCTTCCGGGTGGCGGAGGCCTTGGAGTACGGGATCGTGGGGGTGAACGATGGGGTGCCTTCTACCCCGCAGGCGCCCTTTGGGGGCGTAAAGCGCTCGGGCCTAGGGCGGGAAGGGGGGAAGTGGGGCCTACTGGAGTACCTGGAGGTAAAGTACGTGTCCCTAGGCCTTTACCCACATTCCGCACCCCTTCACTCCAGCAGGTAATATCGCCCGGCCCCCAGGAGGCGCACCGCGGTCTCGTGATGGGGAGCCAGGTTGAGGACTAGCCACCTGCCCCCCAGCTCCACCAGGCGAACCCACATTGAACAGTTGAAACACCCAGCGCAAGGTGGGCTTGGCTGTGGGTCTCCCCTTCTGGTCCGGCAGGCTGGACCCCGTCCCCTCCAGCCTCCGCCTCAGCGCCCACTCCCCCAGGGCGTACACCAGAAGGGCCAGGGCCATCACCCGCTCGGGCCGCTTCAAGAAGGTGCTCTCCGCAAAGAATAGGGGGTCCTTCAGAAACCGGAACCCCCGCTCCACCGTCCGGGTCTGGTCCTTGTACCGCCTCAGCACCTCCTGAGGGGGAAGCCCCTCCCGGTCCAGCACGTTGGTGGCCAGGAGGAACCGCCCCAGCCCCCGCCTCGCCTGCTTCACCTTCCCCTCGTCCACCTCCACCCGGGCCAGGAGACGGTAGCCCACCGCCACCGGGGCCTCCCCCTTCCTGGGACGCCCCACCCTCCCCCGCCGCCTCTCCTCCCGCACCCCCAGGTACACCAGGCGGTGGTAGGGAAGCCCCCGGCTCACCCCCTCCAGGGCCCGCCGGGCGTCCGCCTCACAGGCAAAGGTCCGAGCCGTCAGCTGGCCCAGGACCTTCAAGGTAGCTTCGCTGACCTGCGCCTCCCCTTCGCCCCGCGCTATCCGCTGCTGGAGGCTCGCTTCCTCCATCCTGGCCCGCTCCTGGCTCTCCACCAACAGCCAGCGCTGCCGCACACCCCCGTACTCGCTCTCCACCTCCAGCCCCTGGTAGCCGGAAACCTCTTCTAACCCCAAAAGCAGGGGGATCTCCGTGGAGCCGGGGTTGCCGAACACCAAGGGGATCTCCCTTTCCCGAAGCCACCTGTGGGCGCTTTCCCGGGCGTTCACCCTTTACCTCCGGCTTTCATGTGCGGCCCTCTTCCGACCGTATAGGACTCCTGAGGTGGCCAGGAGCAGTACGGGCACGGCTAGGAAACTGGAAACCGACTCCGGTACGGCCAGCAGGATCCCTCCCACGCCGTAGGTGATGCGGGCCCAGAGGGGCAAGGGCCCCAAGCCCCAGAAGTAGCCCTCTAATCCCCCCACCAGGAGGAAAAGGCCTAAGGTAGCGAGAAGCACGTGGTAGACCACGGAAGGGGGATCCCCCTGCAAGGCCAGGGAGGGTTCAAAGAGGAAGAAGAAGGGGAGGAAGTAGATGGCGAGGCCCAGGCGTACCGCCTCGAGGCTCGCTGCCTGATCCATGTATCTTGCCTCCTGAGGGAGGCCCTACCGCCCTTACACTCGGGCCCCCACGCCCGCAGTTTTGATCGGTAGCCACCCGCCCCGGCCTCCCCGCCGCACAGTATCCCGGTCGTGAAAGACCGCATCCACATGGAAGGCCCACAGGGTCGGGTGGCCACCTCCCTCAGTCTACCCAAAGGAGAAAGACCATGCTCTGCGCAGGCATTGACGTCAGCAAGCCCCACCTGGACCTGGCCCTGGCCTCCGGCACCGCCAAGCCCACCCGCCTCCGCTTCCCCAACACCCCTGAAGGCCGCCAAGCCCTCCTCGCCGCCCTCGCCCACCACCGCCCCGCCTGGGTGGCCCTGGAGCCCACGGGCGCCTACCACTTCCCCCTCCTCAAGCTCCTGGTGGAGAAGGGCTTCCAGGTGGCCCTGGTCAACCCCTATCACCTGGCCGCCTTCCGCAAGGCTAAGGGAGAACGCAACAAGACGGACGGCCACGACGCCCTCCTCCTCGCCCGCTACGCCCAGGTCTACCACGCCGAGCTCCGGGCCTACACCCTCCCCCCAGAAGCCCTCCGGGAGCTCAGGGCCCTGGTGGGCTACCGGGAGGACTTAGCCGGGCGGGAGCGGGCCATCCTGAACCAGATGGAGGCGGTGGAGTGGGCGGGGAGTGAGGGGGTCCTCGCCCTCCTCCAGAGGGAGCTGGCCTGCGTGAGGGGGCTCCTTGGGGAGGTGGAGGCCAGGGTCCAGGCCCTCCTGGCCACCCTCCCTGAGGCGGAGGTGCTGATGGGCCTGCCCGGGGTGGGGCCCCAGGTGGCGGCGGCGGTGCTGGCCCTCCTGCCCCCGGAGCTCTGGGGCCGGGCGAAGGCGGCGGCCTCCTACGCGGGGCTCATTCCCGAGCGGGAGGAGTCGGGGAAGAGCGTGGAGAGGAGCCGGCTCTCCAGGAAAGGGCCTCCTCTCTTGCGGCGGAAGCTTTACATGGGGGCCCTGGTGGCGGTGCGGCACGACCCGGAGATGCGGGCCTTCTACCACCGCCTGCTCTCGCGGGGAAAGAGGAAGAAGCAGGCCTTGGTGGCTGTGGCCCACAAGCTCCTCAGGCGGATGATGGGGAGGCTCAGGGAGTACTACGCCGGTCGGTGGGCCCAGGGGGTGGCTTGACGTTCAAGACAGTATCAGCCCCCTAAACTTAGACACTTTCACCCTGCCTCCCGTGTGATGTCCTGCGTGCTTTGCCCTAGCGCCTCCTCCATCACCTCCTTTGGCGTCCGATAACCGAGCCCCGAGTGCAACCGGCTCTCGTGGTAGTAGCGTAGGCGCTCCTTCACCACCTCCTTTAGCTCCCCAAGGCTTCTGGCCTCCAAAAACTGGTCTCCCCCCTCCCCCTTGAACCGGGCAAAAAAGCTCTCCACCACAGGAGAAAATGTACGCTTCGCGTGACGCCCTTGGCCCCCATCAGGCTGTAGGAAAGCCTCTGCCCGTCCTTCAGCAGCAGCGTCCCCACCCAGTCGTGGCTCAGGAAAGGACCCCCCGGAACGTAGCCTTCGGCTGACGGTCGTGGTGCACCAGGGCCCTGGGGAGCCTCCCCACCTGGGCCCGGAGAAAGGCCTTGGCCTCCTCCCACGCCTCCAGAGCCAGCTCCGCCGAAGGGGACGGGCCCAGGCCGAAGGCCACCACCGTCCGCGTCCTGTGGGGAACGTAGCCGCCAAGGCGGCTGACCCAAGATGGGTACGAACCAGGCCTTCCCTCCCCGGTAGGGGTCGTGTCAAGGACTCTGTGTAAGAGTCTGTGTACGGGGGGCATACCGCTCCTGAAGCATCTTCTCCAGCACCTCCTTCACCTCCGAGAACCCCTTTAGTTTCCGTTCTGCCCACTTCCCTGCAAGATGTTCGCTTCGCGAAGCAGCCTGCCTCTCCGACTCCAGGTAAAGAAGCTTGTACACCGCCTCTTCCTTAGGAAACTTGTGGTCCCGCACCTTCGTCCCCCGCCGTACCTCCCGGATAAACCGCTCCATCAGGTTGGTGCTCCGCAAGTACGGCCAAAGCACCTTGGGGTACCCGTAGAAGCGTAGGAAGGCCCCGGAGTCTCCCACCCACAGCCCCACCACCCCCGGGTACCGCGAACCCCAGGCGGCCTTCACCTCCTCCAAGGCCCCAAGAGCTTCTTCCCGGCTCTCCGCCCCGTACACCCGCCTCAGGTCCTCGGCCAGCAGGGCCCGGTCCCGCGCCCGCACCTGGGACAGGCTCCACCGCACCCCGTGCACCACGCACCGCTGCCACTCCGCCTGAGGGTAGACCCTGCGGATCGCCTCGGGAAGCCCGGGCAGCCCGTCGGTGATGAAGAGCAATACCCGCCGCAGGCCCCGCTGCCAAAGCTCCCCCAGGACCCCCTCCCATCCCAGGGCGCTCTCCGTGGGCAAAAGCCAGAACCCCAGGACCCGTCTCTCCCCATCAGGGGCGATGCCCAGGGCCACATACACGCTTTCCCGCACGATCCCTTCTCCTTCCCTGAAGACCTTTAGGGAAAGCCCGTCCAGGTAGACGAAGGCCATCTCCTCGGGCAAAAGCCGGGTGCGGAAGGCTCCTGCCGCCTCCAGGACTTGGTCGGTCAGAGCGCTTAGGGTCTCGTGGGAGTAGCGGTGGCCTAAGAGCAGGCTCAATATCTCGGCCGCCTTGCGCTGGCTGACCCCGGCGGCGTACAAGGCCACGGCCACCTCTCCCACGTCCACCAGGCGGCGGGCGTAGGGCTTAAGGAAAGCCGGGTAATACCGAGACTCCCGATCTCTAGGGACCTTCAGGTCCACCTGGCCGAAGGTGGTCTCCAGCTTGCGGGGGTAGTAGCCGTTCCTGCGGCCCCCGTGCGCCTGCAGGAAGGCCGTCCGGTCCAGCTCCAGAACCGTCTGCAAAACCTCGGTCACTGTTTCCCGCACCGCTTCCCTCAGCAAGATTCGCAAGGTATCCTGGTCCACGGGGCACCTCCTCGTGCTAAGGTGTGCCCCCCTATTAAACACGGACCCTTACACATAAATCCTTACACGACCCCCTCCACTTCCACGTTCACGTCCGAAACGGGAGAAGTGAAGGCCAGATCGGCGCTTCCTTCGGCAATGGCCCGGGAGTTGGCGCTGTAGTTGGCCACCGGCACCAGGCGCACCTGTTCCCGTGTGAGCCCCCTGCAGGCGAGGAGTCCGTCCAAAATCCGATGGAAGTAGGAAAAGGGGGGCCAAGAAAGGCGGACCCCTGGGCCAATGTCCTGGACCCGTCGGTAGGGGGTGTCTCCCCGGGTCATGAGACCCCAGGGGGTGAGGATGGCGGGGTAGACAACCCGTAAGGGACCGGGCCGGTACCCCCGCTCCCCGTCCAAGGCCTCCACCAGAACGGTGAGGGGGGCAGAGGTGAAGTCCACACGGCGTTCCAAAAGCCAGGCTGTGATGGTGGGCGTGGCCTCGGGTGCCACCCGCACCTGGACCCCCGTGGCTGCGGTAAACTCCGCCGACCAGGCCACGAGGAGGGAGTATCCGGCCGTACCTACCTCAGTAGAACCGAAGAGGATCTGCCTAGGCCAGCGGTGAGCCTCCTGGGCCAAGGTCCATGTCAAACCCAAAAGAAGCGTCCCGATCACCATCACCCTCTTCATTTCAACCCCCTTACTAACCGGTCGGTTAACTCCAAGCTAACCCCACCCATCCTGGAAGTCAAGTAGCGGGGGGCTTGCCTAGTAAATCGCCTTGTACCCCGGAGGGGGTGGGAGAAGGGAGAGAAGAACCCTAAGGCCGTAGGCGATGAGCTCCAAAAGCGCCCGCGCCATGGCCGTCCAAGGCTTCCGCTCCATGAGGTATCCCCCACCCAGCCGCGTCTTCATCCCCCCAAACACCCCCTCCACTACCCCGCGAAACCGGTACACCTCGGGGTCCCACCCCTCCCGCGCCCGCACCCGCACCTCGTCCCTGGCCTCGCCCCCGCCCCGAAGCCGGATCACCGGCCGCACCCCCGCCTCCCCCAAAGCCCCCCACACCTCCTTCCCGTCAAACCCCGCGTCCGCCAAAAGCCACCCCCCAGTAAGGGCAAACCGCCCCAGGGCCTTCCCCCCAAGCCGAGGGTCCGGGGCGTAGCCCTCCCCGGCCACCCCACCCCAGGGCCACAAGAGCCGCCTCCCCTTATCCCACCGCATCAGGGTCAGAAGCCGCGCGTGCCCCCGCACCCGCCGCACCTCCTTCCCCCGACGGAAGCGGAGAAGCCGGTCCTTGCTCCTGTAGGCCAGCCCCGTGGTGTCCATGAGGTAGAGGGGGGGAAAGCGCTCCGGGAGGGGCTCCCGGGGAAGAGGCCTGGGGGCGCCCTGGCTCCTGACCCTCCTCTTCAGGGGAAGGCAAGGAGGCCAGGTGGGCCTCCAGTTCCCGGGAAAGCCTCTCCAGGAGGGCCTCAAGGAGTTTGGGGTCCAGGTGATGCACGGCGTAGCGGGCCAGGGACTGGTGGGAGGGGAAGGGCCTTTCCATAAGGTCCTGGAGGAAGGCCTCCGTCTTGCGGTAGGTGAGGCGGAAGAAGGCGCGGTAAAGGTGGAGGGCCAGGTATAGGGCGTGGTCGTAGCGCCAGGGGCGGCCCCGCTTGCCCTTGGGGGTGGGTGGGGCCACCTCCTGGGCCAGGCGCAGGCAGTGTTCCAGGACCTCCTTGGGGCTTGCCTCCCTGCGAACAAAGCCGCGCTTGCCCATCGGGGCGCGAGTATACGTCCGTCGTCCCGACCTTTGCAAGGCAAGCCCAGTAGCGGGTGCTTGGCGTAGCTCCTCTTCCCGACGTTTAGAGGGCGGTGGCCCCCCCGTCCACGGGGAGGACGGCCCCGGTAATGTAGTCCGAGGCGGGGCAGGCCAGGAACAGGACCGCCCCCCCAAGCTCCCCAGGCCTCCCGGGGCGGCCCAGGGGCAGGGTGGCCTTGAGGAGGGGCTCGGCCTTGGGCAGGACCTTCTCCGTCATCCGGGTGGGGAAGAAGCCCGGGGCGAGGGCGTTCACCCGTATGCCCCACCTCCCCCACTTCACCGCCAGGTCCCGGGTGAGGGCGATGAGGCCTCCCTTGGAGGCGGAGTAGCCCACGGCGTCCAGGACCTCGGGGTACTCCCCCTTGAGGCCGGCCACGGAGGCGATGTGAATGATCTTGCCGTAGCCCCTTTCCTTCATGCGCCGGGCCGCCACCCGGCTCGCCAGGAAGGCCCCCACCAGGTTCACCTCCAGGACCTCCCGGACCTTTTCCACGGGCATCTCCAGGGAAGGGGCGCCCCAGCTGATCCCGGCGGCGTTCACCAGGACGGTCAAGGGTCCAAGCTTCTCCTCCACCTCTTCTGCGATCTCCTCCAGGCGGGCCTCGTCCCGCACGTCCCCCTCCAGGTAGAGGGCCTCCTCCCCCAGAACCTTGCGGGCCTCCTCAAAGAAGCTCGCCCGCCGGGCCACCACCGCCACCCTGGCCCCCGCCTCCTTCAGGGCCAGGGCGGCCTCGAGGCCGAGCCCCCGGGAGCCTCCGGTGACCAGGGCCGCCTTGCCGTCCAAGCGGAACATCTCTGGGAACATCAGGCGCCTCCGTAAAAGCCCCTGTACTGCTCCCTCAAGGCCCGCTTGAGGAACTTGCCCGCGCTGGTCCTCGGGATCTCCTCCACGAAGACGTAGGCGTCGGGGAGCTGCCACTTGGCGAAGCCGGCCTTTAGGAGGTGCTCGTTCAGCTCCTCCGGGGTGGGCTTCTCGCCCCTGGGCACCACCACCGCTAGGGGCCTCTCCTGCCACCTGGGGTGGGGAATGGCCACCACCGCCGCCTCCTTCACCTTGGGGTGGCCCATGAGGGCGTTTTCCAGGTCCACGCTGGAGATCCACTCCCCGCCCGACTTGATGAGGTCCTTGAGCCGGTCCTTGATCTCCAGGTAACCCTCCTCGTCCCAAAGGGCGATGTCCCCGGTGCGGAAGAAGCCGTCCGGGGTGAGGGCGGCCCGGCTCGCCTCCTCGTTCTTGTAGTAGCCCCCGGTGATCCAGGGGCCCTTGAGCTGGACCTCCCCCAGGGCCTTCCCGTCCTTGGGCACGGGGCGGCCCTCCTCGTCCGCCACCCTTAGGCGCACCAGGGGGATGGGGAGGCCCGTCTTGGCCTTTAGGGTGAGCTTTTCCTCCTGGGGGAGGGCTTCCAGGTGGCTCTGCACGAAGTTCTGCACCACCACCGGGGAGGTCTCGGTGAGGCCGTAGCCCTGGCGCACCTCTATGCCCATGCGCTCAAAGCGCTCAATGAGGCTCCTGGGCGCGGCCGAGCCCCCCACCACGAGCCGCCTCAGGGTCTTCAGGCGGTGGCCCGTGGCTTCCAGGTGGTCCGCCAGGGCCAGCCACACCGTGGGCACCCCGGCGGTGAAGGTGACCCCTTCCCCGTCAAAGAGCTCCACCAGGGAGGCGGGGTCCAGCCTGGGCCCAGGCAGGACCTGCTTGGCCCCCACCAGGGTGGCGGCGTAGGGCAGGCACCAGGCGTTCACGTGGAACATGGGGACCACGGGGAGGACGGTGTCCCTCTCGGAAAGGGCGGTGCCGTCAACGAGGCTGGCGGAGAGGGTGTGGAGGACCAGGGCCCGGTGGCTGTAGACCACTCCCTTGGGCAGGCCCGTGGTGCCGGTGGTGTAGGCCATGCCGCAGGCGGCCCGCTCCGGCACCCGCACGGGGTCCACCTCCTCCCCCAGGACCTCCTCGTAGCCCAGGTAGCCCTCGGGGGCCTTCTCGTCCATGACCACGAAGTGGCGCACGGTCTTGAGCTCGCCCCGTATGGCCTCCACCAGGGGGAGGAGGTTGGGGTCAAAGAGGAGGACCTTGTCCTCGGCGTGGTTCAGGATGTAGGCGATCTCCTTGGGGGAGAGGCGGGGGTTGGCGGTGTGGAGGACCGCCCCCATGCCGGGGACGGCGAAGTAGGCCTCGAGGTGGCGGAAGTGGTTGAAGCCCAGGGTGGCCACCCGGTCCCCCTCCCCTACCCCGAGGGCCCTAAGCCCCCCCATGAGCCTCTTGGCCCTGCGGTACACCTCGGCGTAGGTGGTGCGGTGGACCTCCCCGGTGTGGAGGCGGGAGACCACCTCCTTCCGGCCAAAAAGCTCCGCCGCCCGCTCCAGGAAGTCCCAAAGGTTGAGTTCCTCCTCCATCATGGTGCTCGGGAACATGCGCACCTCCTTGCCTTTGGACTCAGTATAAGCCCTTACCCCACCCGGTAGAAGACCCCCTTGGCGAAGGCCACCCGCTTTCCCTCCAGGAGGGCCTCCCCGGCGGCGTGGAGGAGGTGGCGCCCTGGGTGGACCACCCAACCGCGGGCGAGGAGCACCCCCTCCCGCACGGGCCTCAGGTAGCTTACGGAAAGCTCGGCGGTCACCACCTTCGCCCCCAGGCTCTCCACCGCCTGGCCCAGGGCGCTGTCCAGAAGGGCCGCCAGGATCCCCCCGTGGACGAGCCCCTGCCCCTGGAGGAACTCCTCCCGCACCTCCAAAAGAAGCTCCGCCTCCCCCGCCCCCTTCCTTACCACCTGCGCCTGGAACCAGCGGGCGAAGGGGCTCAAGCCTCCTCCTGGGGGCGCCTGCGGATCATGGTGACGAACTCACCCTCCTGCACCACCTCGCCCCTTTGGTTCAGGACCCGCACCCTCTGGACCACAACCCCCCGGTCCGGTTTGGAGGTTTCCCGCTTCTCCACGATCTCCGTCTCCCCGTGGACGGTGTCGCCGATGAGGACGGGCTTCAAGAAGCGGTAGTTCCGGATCTCCAGCCAGGCGATGACCGTGCCCTCTAGGTGGCCGGTGCGCTGCCTGAGGCCGGTGAGCATGGCGAGGACCAAAAGCCCGTGGGCGATGCGCTGGCCGAAGGGGGTGCTCTTGGCGAACTCGGCGTCGGTGTGGATGGGGTTGTAGTCCCCGGAGACCCCGGCGAAGTTCACCACGTCCGCCTCGGTCACCGTCCGCCCCGGGGTGACGAACCTCTGGCCGACCTCGAAGTCCTCAAAGTACATGGGCATTTCCCTCACCTCACTGAAAGCCCCGCATCCCCGTCAGGTGGGCCCCGAGGATGAGCTTCTGCACCTCGCTCGTCCCCTCGTAGAGGGTGAGGATGCGGGCGTCCCGGTAGAGCCTCGCCACCTCGTACTCCTCAAAGAACCCGTACCCCCCGTGGACCTGGATGGCCCGGTAGGCCACCCGGTTGGCCGCTTCCGAGGCGAAGAGCTTGGCCAGGCTGGCCTCGAGGGTGTAGGGCTCCCCCCTCACCTTCTTCCAGGCGGCCTGGTAAGCGAGGAGCCGGCTGGCCTCCAGGTCCAGCTTCATGGAGACCAGGTGCTCCTGCACCAGCTGGAACTGGGCGATGGGGCGGCCGAACTGCTTCCTTTCCCGGGCATAGGCCACGGAGAGGTCCAAGGCGCGTTGCATGAGCCCCACCGCCCCCGCCGCCAGGGAGATGCGCCCCGTGTCCAGGGTGGAGAGGGCGATCTTAAACCCCTCCCCCTCCTTCCCCAGGACCCGGTCCTTGGGCACCCGGACCCCGTCCAGAAAGACCATCCCCGTGTCCGCCGCCTTTAGGCCCAGCTTTCCCTTCAAGGGGCTCGTCTTCACCCCGTCTTCCCGCTCCACCAGGAAGCAGGTGATCCCCTTGGCCCCCTTCTCGGGGTCGGTCTTGGCGAAGACGAGGAAGACCTGAGCCACGTTGGCGTGGGAGATGAAGGTCTTCTGCCCCTCCAGCACGTAGAAGTCCCCATCGCGGTAGGCCCGGGTCTTGAGGCTTCCCGCGTCCGACCCGGCCTCCGGTTCCGTGAGGCCGAAGGCCCCCAGGACCTCCCCCCGGGCGAGGCGGGGCACGTAGCGGGCCTTCTGGGCCTCGGTGCCGTAGGCGAGGAGGGGGGTGAGGACCAGGCTCTGCTGTACGGAAAGGATGGAGCGCAGGGAGGCCCACCCCCCCATCTCCTCCAGGAGGGCGAGGTAGGCGAAGAAGTCTAGCCCCGCCCCGCCCAGCTCCTCGGGGACGAAGACCCCCAGGAAGCCAAGCCCCGCCATCCCCTCCACCAGGGGCCAGGGGAAGGCTTCCTTCTCCTCGTAGGCCCTAAGCTCCCCACCCCGCTCGGAGAGGAACCTCCGGGCAAGCTCCCGGATCTCCTTGTGCTCAGGGATTTCCACGCTCTAACCCCCTCAGGATCAGGTCGTAGTACCCACGGGCCACCTCCTCCGCCCGCATGGGCCCCTCTGGCCGGAACCAGCGGATCATCCAGTTGAGCATGGAGAGGATGGCCCGCCCCGCCAAGGCCACGTCCACCTCCCGGAAGACCCCGGCCTCCACGCCCCGCCTGAGGATGGCCCGGAGGTTTTCCTCGTGCCGGTCGCGGAGGGCGATGGTACTTAGGCGGTTTTCCGGGGACAGGCTTTTTATCCCCTGGAGCATAGTGACAAAGAAGGGGTAGTTTTCCTCAAAGTAGCGGGCGTGGGCCTCCATGAAGCGGCGGAGGGCCTCCTTGGGGTCTTCTTCTTTGAGGGCCTCCTCCCCCGCCGCCAGCAGCCCCCTCAGGGCCAAGAGGCTGATCTCGTAGAGGATCTCCTCCTTGCTCCCGAAGTGGTGGTAGAGGGCGGCCTTGGAAAGGCCCAGGGCCTGGGCGATGTCCTGGACGCTGGTGGCCTCGTAGCCCTTCTCGGTGAAGAGCCTGGCGGCCTCCTCCAGGATGCGGTCTCTCGTGGTCGTCAGCATAGCTCACCGACCGGTCGGTAAGCCCACTTTACCCCGCGGCCCCTTTCCCGTCAAGGGCCGGGCGCCATCCGGGGTTCTCCGAGGGAGGGGGATCAGTAGGCCAAGAACCCTCCGTCCACCGCCACCGCCTGCCCCGTGAGGTACTCCGCCTCGTCCCCGCAGAGGACCGCGGCCACGCGGGCGATCTCCTCGGGCTTCGCCCAGCGTCCCATGGGAATCCGTGCGGTGATGGGCTCGTAGAGCTCGGGGTTCTGCCGCAAGGGGAGGGTGAACTCCGTCTCCACGTAGCCCGGGCAGAGGAGGTTCACCCGGATCCCCAGGCGGGCCCACTCCTTGGCCAGGGCCCGGGTGAGGCCCAGGAGGGCGGTCTTGGCCGTGGTGTAGGCGGGGATGGGCACGGGCCCCCCGGCGGTGAAGGTGGTCACCGAGCCGGTGAAGAGCACCCGTCCCCAGCCCGCCTCCGCCATGTGGGGGGCCGCCGCCTGGGCCAGGAGAAAGGCCACGTCCAGGTGCAGGTAGAGCACCCGGCGCCACTCCTCGTAGGAGAGCTCCAGGGCGGGCTTGCGCACGTTCACCGCCGCGGCGTGGACCAGGACGTGGAGGCCGCCTAGGGCCTCGAGGGCCCGCTTGACGAGCCCTTTGGGGTCGTCCTTCTCCAAGTCGGTGGGAAGCGGCACGGCCCCGAGGCTCTGGGCCGCTTCCTCCGGGTTCCTGCTGGCGATGGCCACCCGGTAGCCCCGGGCCACCAAGGCCTCGGCGATGGCCCGGCCGATGCCGCGGCTTCCACCGGTAACCAGGGCTTTCCGTTCCATCCTCTCCCCCTAGCGCATGAAGGTCTGGGTTGCCTTCAGGAGGACCTCGAGGTCCTCCCGGTAAGGCGCCCCCTCGTGGTCTCCCCGGGACGCCGCCACCGAGGCCCCGAGGAGGTTGGCGAGGCGAAGCCTCTCCTCCACCGGTAGCCCCCACACCGCCCCCGCCAGGTAACCGGCGGCGAAGGCGTCCCCCGCGCCCACGGGGTCCACCGCCTCCACGACGAAGGCGCTTCCCTCCACCCGCCTCCCGTCCACGAAGGCCCAGGCCCCCATGGCCCCCCGCTTCAGGACCACCTCGGGGGCGGAAAGCGCCCGCAACGCCTCCTCCGCCCGGCCGAAGAGGAGCTCCGCCTCCTCCTCGCTCAAGAAGAGGAGGTCCACCCCGGGAAGGGCCCTCTCCAGGAAGCCCCGGGCCTCCTCGGGGGGCCATAGGGTCTGACGGTAGTTCACGTCCAGGCTCACCCGCACCCCTTGCCGCCTCGCCTCCTCCATGGCCCAAAGGCTGAAGGCCCGGGCCTCAGGAGAAAGGGCCGGGGTGATGCCGCTTAGGTGCAGGAAGCGGGCCCCCTTCAGGTAGTCGGGATCAAAGGCCCCGGGGGCGAGGGCGCTTCCCGCCGAGCCCTTTCGGTAGTAGAAGGCCCTTCCCTGTCCCAAAGGCAAGTACTCCCGCAGGTAAAGCCCCGTGAACCCCGGCGCCCTGCGAAAGTGGGTGAGGTCCACCCCCTCGGCCCGGAGCCTTTCCGCCACCATGGCCCCAAGCTCGTCCTCCCCCACCCGGCCCACGAAGCCCACCTTGACCCCAAGCCGGGCCAGGGCCACGGCCACGTTCACCTCGGCCCCGCCCACGTACACCTCCAGAAGGCGCTTTCCCCGAAGGTGTCCGGGCTCCCGGGGCACCAGGGCCACCAGGGGCTCCCCCGCCGTCACCACCTCAAGCATCGTCCCTCCAAGGCACGCCGTAGCGCTCCCCCAAGGCCTTAAGTTCCGCCACCACCCGCTCCGGAAGGGCCACCCCTTCCGCCAGGGCCCGCTCCCGCCTCCTAACCTCCAACTCCCCGGGGAGGAAGACCTCCTCGTGCCCCGGCGCCGGGGGAGTGGCCTTTAGGGCTTGCCAAAGGGCCCCCATCCGCTCCAGGAAGGCCTCTTTTCCCACGAAGCGGCCAGGGTCCAAGGCTAGGAAGAAGTGGCCCACGTTCTGAGGCCGGTCCCACTCGTCGTACATCCGCCCGATCCCGTGGGCCACCCCTGCCCCCGTGAGGACGCCGGAGAGAACCTCCACCATAAGGGCTAAAGCGTACCCTTTGGCCCCTCCCATGGGTCTTAAGGCGTAGATCCGGCCGGGGTCCTCGGTGGGGTTCCCCTCCCGGTCCACCCCCCAGCCTGGGGGGATCCTCTCCCCCTTCTCCCGGGCTAGGAAGACCTTGCCCATGGCGCTTTCCGAGGTGGCCAGGTCGGCCACGAGGATCCCTTGAGGGGCCGGGGCGGCGAAAGCCAGAGGGTTGGTGCCCAAGGCCTTCTCCCGCCCCCCGAAGGGCACCACGTCGGGCTCGGCGTTGGTGGTGACGAGGGCCAGGAAACCTGCCTGGGCGAGCTTCTCCGCGTAGAGGCCCGCCATGCCGAAGTGGGTGCTCCGCCGCACCCCCACGGCCCCGAGGCCGTGCCTCCTTGCGAGGCTTTGGGCCGCCTCCACGGCCTTTAGGGCCACGCGGGGTCCGAAGCCGTGCTCCCCGTCCAGGAGGGCCACGGGGCCCCGCTCCTCCACGGGAAGGGTGGGCCTGGAGTTCACCAGACCGGCCTCGAGGCGGCGCAGGTAAACGGGGAGGCGCAAGAGCCCGTGGCTTCCCACCCCCCTGAGGTCCGCCTCCACGAGGGCCCAGGCCACCGCCTTGGCGGAGGGTTCGTCTGCTCCCGCCTTTCGCAAGAGGGCCTCCGCCCAGGCCGAGAGGAAGTCCGCCCGCCACCTCACAGGCTCATCCCCCCGTCCACCACGAAGGCGCTCCCCGTGGCGAAGGCCCCCTCGTCCGAGGCCAGGTAGACCGCCAAAGCGGCGATCTCCTCCGGCCGACCGAGCCTCCCAAGAAGCTGCCTCTCGGCGAAGGCCTTTAGGCCTTCCTCACTTCCCGCTCGCTCCCTTAAGGATGGGGTGTCCACTGTCCCCGGGCAGATGGCGTTGACCCGTACCCCCTTGGGCGCAAACTCCAGGGCCGCGGCCTTGGTCATGGCCACCAAGGCGGCCTTGGTGGCGCTGTAGACGAAGCGGCCGGGCACCATCTTGAAGGCCGCCACCGAAGCGATGTTGATGACGCTTCCCCCGCCCTGGGCGGCCATCTTGGGGAGGGCGGACTGCATGGCCCAGAACACGCTCTTGGCGTTCAGGAGGAAGGCCTCCTCCCAGTCCTGGTCCGTGGCCTCGAGAAGGCCTCCCACCGGCACCACCCCCTGGGCGTTCACCAAAATGTCCAGGCGGTCCAGGCTCTGGATGAGGCGGAAGACCGCCTCCCTGTCCCGGGCATCCAAGCGCACCGCGGGCACCACCCCCTGAAGCTTCTCGGGGTGGAGGGTGGCCCCTAGGACCTCCGCTCCCTCTTTCTGGAAGGCCTCGGCGATGGCCCGGCCGATCCCCTGGCCCGCCGCGATGACCAGCGCTTTCTTCCCTTTGAGCTTCACACCCCACCTCCAAAGAGCAACCGGGGCAGGAAAAGCACCACCCCGGGGAAGAGGTACACGAGAAGAAGGACCAAAAGGGTGGCAACCAGCAAGGGCCACCCCTCCCGCACGTACTCCCCGATGCCGCACCCCATCACCGAGCAGACCGAGTACATGGAAAGCCCCACGGGGGGCGTGAGGAGCCCCACGGCGCAGGTCATGACCATGAGCACGCCGAAGTAGACCAGGTCAATCCCCAAGGCCTTAGCCGCGGGGACCAGGATGGGGGTGAGGAGGATGATCATCACCGTGGAGTCCAGCACGGTGCCCAGGACCAGGAGGGCCAGAAGGATGAGGAGGAGGGCCACCTGGGGGTTCTGCACCGTCTCCAGGAGAAAGGCCGAAACCTGCTGGGGAAACATCTCCCACTTCATCCCGTAGCCCAAAACCGCGGCCATGGCGATGAGGAGGGCCACTATGCCCACGTCCCGCACCGAGTGGGCCAGGGCCCGGTTCACTCCCTCAAGGGAAAGCTCCCGGTAGATGAGCCCCACCAAGAGGGCGTAGACCACCGCCGCCGCCCCTACCTCCGAGGGGACGAAGACCCCGAAGCGCAGGGCGGCAAGGAGCAGGAAGGGGAAAAGCACGGCAAAGAAGCTTTCCCGGAGGGCCGCCCAAACCTCCTTGGCCGTGGGCGGGGGGGCCTCGGGAAGGTACCCCCGCCTCCGGGCTAGGAGGGCCACGGTGAACATATAGGCCACCGCCAAGAGCACCCCTAACCCGATCCCCCCCGCGAAGAGCTGGCCGATGGACACCTGGCCGATGCTCCCGTAGAGGATGAGGCCGATGCTGGGGGGGATGGCCACGGCGAGGAGCCCCGAGAACCCCTGCAGGGCAGCGATAAACCCCCGGGCATACCCCCGGCGCACCATCTCCGGGCCCAGGAGCCTCGCCTGCATGGTGGCGTCGGCGATGGCGGACCCCGAAACCCCCCCCATGAGGAAACCCAGGAGGACGCTCGCCTGAGCGAGCCCGCCCCGCACGAACCCCGTCACCACGTGGGCGAAGCGGAGGAGCCTCCGGGTAACCCCAAGCTCGTTCATCAGGTTGCTGGCCAGGATGAAGGTGGGGATGGCCAGGAGGGAAAAGTTCTGGGTCTCCGCCAAGGCCAGTTGCACCGGCATGGTGAGCTGGAGGCCGGGCTGGGTGAGGAAGAAGACGAGCCCCCCGATCCCGATGGCGAAGACCACGGGCATCCCCAGAAGCAGGAGGAGGAGGAACACCGCGAAGCTCAGCAGCATGGCTACCCCTTCAGGGCCTGGCGGAGCCTCCCCAAGGCGGTGAGGAGCATGAGGAGGCTCCCCGCGCTCGCGCTCAAGGTGACCCAGGCGTAGCTGAAGCCAGGGATCCCCTGGAAGCTCCGGAAGCGGGTCTGGTAAGCCGCCTGAAGGCTATAGACCAAGAGGAGGGCCAGGAAGAGGGCGACGAGGAGCCAGACCCCCACCCTAGCCCACCGCCTCCCCCCCGGGGGCAGGAGGTGAAGCAGGTTCTCCACGGCCACGTGCCGGTTCTCCCTTAGGGCGAGGTCCCCGCCCAGGAACACCGCCCAGGCGAAGGTGAAGGTGGCCAGGTCTATGGACCAGTCCAGGGGATGCCCAAGAAAACGCCCCACCCCCCCGGCGAAGACGATGAGGGTGGAGGCGAGGAGAAAGGTCTTGGCCAGAAACTCTTCCAGGCGCTGGAGGGCGTTCGTTGGTCCGTTCATGAGCGGAAATAGCCCCCGGGCTGCGGGGGGCCAGAGGACTACTTCCTCAGGGCCTGGTAGAGAGCATCCCGCACCGTCTTAAGGCCGAGCCGCTCATAGGCGGTCTCCGCCGCTTTGCGGAAGGCGGCGAGGTCCACGTCGCTCACGATGGTCATGCCCCGTTGCTGAGCGAGCTGCTTAATCCGGGCTTCCTCCTGCTGAATCCGCATGGAGGTTTCCCGTCCGGCGCGCACGCACTCCTCCCGCAGGATCTGCCGGTAGTTGGCGGGCAGGCGCTGGTACCAGGCCTCCCCCACCACTTGGAAGTTGATGAGGAGGAAGTGCTTGGTCTCGTTGACGTACCTCAGCACCTCCCACAGGCTCATGTCAGGGATGTTGGCGTAGACCAGTTCGGTCCCATCAATGGCCCGCTGTTGGAGCGCGGAGTAGATCTCCCCGAAGGGGAGGGCCACCGGGGTCGCCCCCAAGGCCCGCACCGACTCCTGCCAGACGGGCGCGGGCGGGGTGCGGATCCTAAGGCCCTTAAGGTCCTCGGGGCGGCGCACGGCCTTGTTGGTCATGAAGTGGCGGTAGCCCTGGACCCAGTTGAAGCAGACCACGCGGATCCCGTACTGCTGGGCCAGGCGCTCAATCCAGCCTTGGACCACGGGAAGGCTCGCGAGCCTTTCCACCGCGGCGTAGTCCTCCACGAAGTAAGGCCCGTTGAAGACGCCGAGTTCCCTCACGTAGTTCCCAAGCCGGGCTCCATCGGTGTTCTGGCCCAGGGGGATGCCTTGGCGAAGCTGTTCAATGATGTCCTCTTCAATTCCAAGCTGCGAGCTGTGGAAGACCAGGATCCTGAGGTCCCCGCCGGTCCTTTGGGCCACCCGTTCCGCCCAGGTTTGGAAGCCCGCGTGGTAGGGGTGGTTGGGGCCCAGAACGTGGTTGAAGCGCAGGGTGTAGGTCTGGGCCAGGGCCAGTCCCAGTCCCAGAACCGCCACCAAGACCGCCGCTATCCGTTTCATCTTCACCACCTTTCCTTTCGTCCCACTATATACACCTTGATCCCATATATTGTCAAGCTCTGACCTTATCCCATATAATGGGAGCCATGAAGGGGCGCGGCGGGAGGGCTGCCGGGACCGGCGGGGCCCAGACCCTCCTCAGGGGACTTTGGCTTTTGGAACGTGTGGCCGAGGGCGTCCACGACCTCCCGGGCCTGGCCCAGGCCTTGGGCTTAAGCCGGAGCACAGCCCACCGTATTCTTTCCGCCTTGGTGCGGCAGGGTTACCTGCGGCACGAGCCCAGGAAGGGCTACTTCCTGGGGCCTAAGCTCATCCGCCTGGGGTTCAAGGCCTACGGAAGCCTGCACCTGCCCAGCCTCGCCCGTCCCCACCTCGAGGCCCTGCGGGATGCCACCCTGGAGACCGTACACCTGGCCGTCCTGGACGGCAAGGAAGTGGTTTACGTGGACAAGGTTCCCGGCAAGCGGGAACTCGTCCTCGCCAGCCAGATCGGAAGCCGCTTTCCCGCCCAGACCACGGCCTTGGGAAAAGCCCTTTTAGCCTTTCTGCCCGAGGAAAGGTGGCGTGAGGCCTTCCACCCGGGCCTCGCCCGGACCTCGAGGAGCATCGCCGACTATGCCCGCTTCCGGGAGGAGCTCCTCTCCACAAGGGCTCGGGGTTACGCCCTGGACCTCGAGGAGAACGAGCCCGGGGTACGGTGTGTGGCTGCACCCATCCTCAACGGTCGCGGCGAGCCCGTGGCGGCGGTGAGCGTGTCCACGGCTGCCCTTTACCTGGACGAGGCGCGGATCCCCGAGGTGGCCGAACAGGTCAAGAAGGTAGCCCAAAGGATCAGCCAGGAGCTTGGGGCTTAAGGAGGGCCCGGGCTGCCCTTACCTTGGCCCGCACCTCCTCCAGGCTTCCTTGGACGAGCCAGCTTCCCCCGACCGCCAAAAGGTTGGGGAGCCGGGCGTAGGCCTCGAGGTCGCCTTGGGCGATCCCCCCCGTGGGCACGAAGCGCACCTCGGGGAAGACCTCGGCGTAGGCCCTGAGCACCCTCTCCCCGTGGAAGGCCCCCGAGGGGAAGAACTTGAGGGCCGAAAGGCCCAGGTCCAGAGCATGCTCCACCTCCATGGGGGTGAGAACGCCCGGGAGGTAGAGGACACCCCTCTCCCGCGCCAGACGGGCCACCTCCTCCTTCAGCCCGGGGGAGACGAGAAACCGGGCCCCGGCCTCCAGGGCGGCCTCCGCCTGGGCTCTGCTCCGCACCGTGCCTGCTCCCAGGAGGAGGCCGCTTTCCCTTAGGGCCCTTAGGGCGGTAACCCCCGCCTCCGTGCGCAGGGTGACCTCCAGGCACCGCACCCCCTCCTCCCAAAGCGCCCGGGCGAGGCCCTGGAGATTCTCCCCGCCCCGGACCGTGAGGAGGGGCAGGAGCCGACTCTCCGCGAGGGCAAGGATCGGGTCCATGACCCTATGGTAAAAGGCTACAGGCCCCTGGCTTGGAAGCGCCGGAACACCCCCTCTCGGAGGTGGGCGGGCTTATCCCGACTGGGTGCCGAGAACCCAAAACAGCCGGTACTGCCCGGTGCCCGGAAAGGACCTGGGGCCTAGAGGGGCTCCGCCATGGGGCGCATGCCTATCAGGAAGACCCGGGCGTGGGGAGGCTGGGCTAGGGCGAAGACTACAGCTTCCGCCACCTCCTCGGGCTTGAGGAAGTGCTCCAGGCGGGGGTCTCCCGGAACCCTCCCGGTGCCCAAGGCGAACTCGGTTTTCACCCCCCCGGGGGCCACCACGCTCACCCGGATCCCCTTTTCCCGAAGCTCGTGGTCCAAGGCCTGGGCAAACCCCACCTGGGCGAACTTGCTGGCGCAGTAAACCGCTTCTTGGGGAAGCCCCTTGAGCCCTGCCACGGAGGCTACGAAGACCAGATCCCCTGACCCTTTCTCCAAAAGCGTGGGCAGGAAGGCCCGGGTGACCAGGAAGCTCGCCCGCATGTTGGTGTCCATGATCCAGTCGTAGTCTGCCGGAGTGAAGTCCAGAAGAGGTCCGTACTTCCCCACTCCGGCGTTGTTCACTACGATGTCCACCGTACCGAAGGTCCTTAAGGTTGCCTGGCGGAGGTTTTCCACCGCTTCCTCACGGCGTAGGTCCCCGGCCACCACAAGGGCCCTCCGGCCCAGGCCCTCCACCTCCCGGGCCCCAGCCAAAAGGTGCTCTTGGTCCCGGGCTGCAAGCACCAGGTCCGCTCCCCGCCTTGCCAGGGCTAGGGCGATGGCCCGGCCGATCCCTCGACTCGCCCCCGTGATCACCGCCACCTTGCCCTCAAACACGTTCCACCTCCTTTTCCGTCCCTTCTTCAGCGCTTTCCACCACCGCCTGGATCACCGCTTGGGCCAGGATCCCCTCCCGGAGGGAAGGCGTGGGCTTCTCCCCCTGCTCCACGGCCCCAAGGAAGCGCCGCGCGAGCTCGCGGAAGTGGAAAAGGCCCCAGGGCTCCCTGGGGTCCCGGCCCCTCAGGAGGCCTGGGTCTAGGGGAAGGGGTTCCCAGACCCCGGGGCGCTCTGACCAAAGGATCTGGGTTTCCCCCGCCCTTCCCGCCAGGGCCGGAACCACTTTCAAGGCCCCTCGCTCTCCCTCGAGTTCCAGGAAGAGCGCCTGACGACGCACGGGATGGACGCGGGATAGCTCCAAGGTGCCCTGGGCCCGGCCTGCTTGGGCGAGAACCCCCGCCCAGTCCGGGTTCTCCCTTCCGGGGAAAAGGATCGCTGTCCGCGCGAAGACGGCCTTCAGGGGCTGGTCCAAAAACCAGGCGGCGAGGTCAAAGAGGTGGGCCCCGAGGTCACCCACCACTCCCGGCCGGCCCCCGCCGGCAAGCCTCGCCCGCCAAGGAATGGGGGCTTTGGGGTCCGCCAGATAGTCGGCGAGGAAGGCACCTCGGAAGGCCACCACTTCCCCAAGGCGGTCCCGGTAGCGGAAGGCGGTTTCCGCTCCCCAGTCGGCCCGGGCGGTGAGGGCGGTCATGGCCACCACCCCCCTCATCTCCACCTCTTTCTGCAAGGCAAGGGCTTCCCCGAGGTTCACCGCCACGGGTTTTTCCAGGAAGATGTGTTTCCCCCGGCGGACTGCCTCGAGGGCTAAAGGCACATGGGCGGTATCGGGCGCAGAGATGGCCACGGCGTCCACTTCTTCTAAGAGAGCTTCGTAAGCCTCGTACACCTTCCCCCCGTAAGCCTCGGCCAGGGCCTTGGCCCGGGGGCTCCCTTGGGCGTACACCCCTTGGATCCGCGCTCCCGCTCCGTGGAAAGCCGGGGCGTGTACCTCACCTGCCCACCAACCTGCGCCCACTAGACCTAGCCTCACCATTTTCCCCTCCAAAGATCTGGCCGCCTCCTCCCCCCCACCTCCACCACAGGCCAGAAGGGGTCCTCCGTGAGGTTCAGGAGGCCCCCCTCCGTGAGGAGGAAGGTGTCCTCCACCTTGGCCCCCGAAAGGCTCGGGTTCCAGGCCAGGGCCATCCCCGCTTCCAGAACCAAAGGATGCCCCGGCGTGGCGATGGCCTCCCGGGACCGGTACCCCCCCACGCCCCCCTGGTGGTGCTCCTCCCAGGCCCCGGGAAAGCCCACCCGGGCATAGGCCCCCTGGAGGGCGGCGAAGACCTCCCCCAAAGTCGCCCCAGGCCGAGAAGCAGATAGGGCCGCCGCCTCCACCTCCAAAACCTTCCGGTACCTGACCTCCACCTCAGCATGGCCCAAGGAGACCATCCGGGTCAGGTTCGCCACCAGGCCCCCCCGCCCGGCGCACACCACCGCCATGAAGGCCCGCCCCAAAGGCTTCTCCTTGGGCAGGGGGTGGCGGTGCCGGAAGAGCCTCCCCTCCCCCGCCACCAAAAGGAGGAGGGGCCGGATGCCCTTGGCCCAGAGGGCCTCCGCCAAGGCCCCGGCGAGGGCGTACTCCGTCCACTCCGGCCGGGCCGAGCGCACCACCTCCCCCACCGCCATGGCCGCCTCCCGTCCGAGGTGGGAAAAGGCCTCCTGCGCCTCCCGGGAAAGGACGAGGCGGAGGGGGGTGAGGTCGTGCTCCAGGTCGTTGGGGCTTCCTGGGAGCGGGAAGGCGTACCAGGGGTGGACCCTTACGGGAAGCCACGGGGCCTCCTCCTCCACCATCCGGGGGTGCTCTATGGCGCTGGTGTGGAGGACCACCTCCTCCCCCACCTCCAGGTAGGCCACACCTTCCCCCATCCCCAGGGTGTTCTCCCCGCCTACCAGCCAGGCGAAGTTCTCGGGGCGGGCCACGTAGAAGTGGGGGAAGCCCCGCTCCTCCATGAAGCGGCGAAGGCGCTTTAGGGCCTCGAGGTTCACGGCGACCTCCGGTAGCGCTCCAAGAGGAGCTCCACCCAGGCCTCGTAATCTGGGAGCAAGGCCCCAACCCCTTCCACGGGCGGTGGCCCGGGAACCGCCTCCGGCCGGGTGGCCCGGAGGGCCTCTTCCAGGCTGGGGTAGACCCCTGTCCCCACCAGGGCCAGGATCGCCGCGCCCCGCGCCGCCCCCTCCTCGCCCACCACCCGGAGGACGGGGGCCTCTAGGGCCCCGGCGAGGAGGGCCAGCCAGAGGTCCGAGGCCGACCCACCCCCGGTGGCCAGGTAGGCCTCGGCCTGGGCCAAGTGCCGCATGACCCGGTGGACCACCCCGAGGCTCAGGGCCACCCCCTCCAGCACCGCCCGCACCACGTGCCCGCGGGTGTGGGCCAGGGAAAGCCCCAGGAAGGCCCCCCGGAGCCGGGGCTCGAGGTAGGGGCTACGCTCCCCGGCGAGGAAGGGGAGGAAGTAGAGGCCCAAGGCCCCGAGGGGAGCGGCCTCGGCTTCCCGGAGAAGGGTCTCCAGCCCGGCCTCGGGAAAGAGCTTCCGCAGCCACTCCAGGCTCCCGGCCGCGCTCAGGGTGACCCCCAGGAGGTGGTAGGCCCCATCGGCATGACAGAAAAGGTGGACGCGGCCCTCGGGGTCCGGGGTCGGGGTTTCCAAGGGGAGGAAGATAACCCCGCTCGTCCCCAAGGACACGCTCCCCAAGCCCTTTCGGTGGCGGGAAAGGCCCAAGCCCAAGGCCGCCGCCGCATTGTCCCCTGCCCCCGCCACCACGGGGATCCCCGCCTTCACCCCCAAGACCTCGGCCCACTCCGGCTTCAAGCGTCCCACCACCCGGTGGCTTTCCCCGAGTTCCGGGAAAAGTTCGGGGGCGAGGCCCAAGGCACGAAGAAGTTCTTCGTCCCAGACCCGCCGGGCGATGTCCATGGCCCCCACCCCCGAGGCGTCCGAGTACTCCGCGGCCTGGACCCCTGTGAGGAGGAACCCCAGGTAGTCCTTGGGCAGGAGGACCCGGTGGACCCTGGCAAAGAGATCCGGGTGGTGGCGCTTGAGCCAGAGGACCTTGGGAAGCTGGAAGCCGGTGACCGCTGGATTCCCCGTGCGGCGGATGAGTTCCTTCCGAGGAAGGACTTCCTCAATCCACCGGGCCTCCGCTTCCGTGCGCTGGTCGTTCCAAAGGGGCGCGGGAAGGAGGGGATGGCCCCCCCGGTCCAGGAACACCGCCCCATGCATCTGCCCGGAAAGCCCCAGGCCCACCACCTCCAAGCCCGCAAGCTTCGGCGCCAGGGCCCGGAACACCTCCTTCAAGGCCCGGGCCCAGTCCTGGGGGTCCTGCTCCGTCCAGCCCGGCCTTGGAGTGTAAAGGGGGTAGGCGGCCCGGGCCTCCGCAAGCTTCCTGCCCTCCTCGTCCAGCACCAAGGCCTTAAGGCCGCTCGTCCCCAGGTCTAGACCGATGGCTGCCCTCATCCGCGGACCCCCAAAAGGTACTCCACAGCGAGCTGGTCCAGCCGCTCCAGGGCGTAGCCCCGGTGCCTTTTGGCTTCCAGGGGAAACTCGGTTCGCTTTAAGGCCTCGGCTTTCTCCCGGCTGTAGGGGCCGAGGAGGGCCAGGGCCTTGGGGTCCTCCCGGTAGTACTCGGCGAGGAGGGCTTGTACCTCGGGGTCCTCCCGGAAGGCCTGGGCCTTTTCCTTCAGGATGAGGTAGGTGCGCATGCACCCCCGGGCGAAGGCCCACACCCCTTCCTCGTCCTCGGTGCGCAGGGCGTGGGCGTCAAAGTGGCGGGGGCCCTGGTAACCGGAGCTTTCCAGTAGATCCACTAGGAAAAAGGCCGCCTTGAGGTTCTCCGAGCCGAAGCGGAGGTCCTGGTCAAACCGGCTCATGCGCTGGTCGTTGAGGTCTATGTGGAAGAGCTTCCCTGTATCCAGGACCTGGGCTACCGCGTGCACAAAGTTGAGCCCGGCCATGGTCTCGTGGGCAAACTCGGGATTCAGCCCAAAGCGTTCGGGGCGATCCAGGGTCTGGATGAAGCCCAGCATGCTCCCCACAGTGGCGAAGTAGATGTCCCCCCGGGGTTCGTTGGGCTTGGGCTCGAGGGCGAAGCGGTACCCATATCCCTGCTCCTCGGCGTAGGCGGCCATGAAGTTCAACGCTTCCCGCACCCACTCCCATACCTTCCGGACCTTGCCTGTGGCCTCCACCTCTGCTCCTTCCCGGCCCGGCCAGACCACGTAGATCTCGGCGCCGAGCTCGGCCCCCAGGTCCAGAGTTTCCAGGCTTTTCCGCAAGGCGTAGGCCCGGACCCAGGGGTCGGGGCTCGTCAAGGCCCCGTCCTTGAAAGCGGGGTCCGAGAAGAGGTTAGCGGTGACCATGGGGACCTTGAGGCCGGTCTCCTCCAGGGCCTTCTTGAAGCGCTTCACCATCTGGTCCCGCTCCTGGGGGGGCGTGCCCCGCGGGATCAAGTCCTCGTCGTGGAGGTTCACCCCGTAAGCCCCAAGCTCCGCCAGCTTGTGGACCACGTAAACCGGGTCTAGCTTTTCGCGAACGGCGTCCCCGAAGGGATCCCGGCCCACGTTGCCCACGGTCCAAAGGCCAAAAGTGAACTTGTGCTCTGGTCTGGGCTCGTACACCTACACCACCTCCGCAAACGCCAGATGTTCTATAAACCGCGTAGCTGCCAGAGCGCCGGCCCCCAAGAGGGCCGCTTCCCGCCCAAAGGGCGAAAGGACCACCTGCTCGGGGCTATGCACCCTTAGGGCATAGCGGGGGAGCCGGCGCCGCACCTCCCCAAGGAGCCCCTCCCCCGCCACCTCGGCCAGGGGGCCGCCGAGGACTACGAGTCCTGGGTCTAAGGTGCTCAGGACGATGGCGCAAAGCTGGGCGAGCCTTTCCGCCACCTCTCCGAGGAGGGCCTCAGAGGCTCCTGTCTGCCACCTTCTGTAGCTCAGGTACACCTCCGCGCACCCCCGCTTGCCGCAGCCGCAAGGGGGCCCCTCGGGGTCCAGGGGGATGTGCCCCACCTCCCCTGCGTGAAAGCGGGCCCCGTGGTAGACCTTGCGGTCCACCACCACCCCGCCGCCCACGCCCACCCCGAGGTTCAGGTAAAGGCAGTGGTCCACCTCCCACCTCCCCAGGGCGTACAGGCCGTAGGCGGCGGCGTTGGCCTCGTTTTCCACCACCAGGGGTAGGCCCTCCAAGCCGAGTTCCGCCAAGGCCTCCCGGACCATCTGCCCAAAGGGCAGGTCCTTCCAGCCCAGGTTAGGGGCCAGGGTCAGGTGCCCCTCCTCTGGCTCCAAGAGGCCGGGAACGGTGACCGCGGCTGCGAGGAGCCGCTTTCCCCTGAGCAAGGGGCCCGTGGCCCTGACCAAAAGGGTGAGGGCCTCCTCCGGGCGCTCGGGGGCGGGGGGAAGGAGGGTCTTCGCCCGAACCTCCCCCACGAGGCTCATCAGGGCCACGGCCATGCGGTCCACATCAATCTCCCACGCCAGGACGAGGTTGCGTTCCCCCTCCACCTCGAGGGCGATGGAGGGCCTGCCCTGGCCCTTGGGAGGCAGGGGCCTTTCCACAAGAAGCCCCTCTGCCAAGAGTTCTCCCACCGCCTCGGTCACCGCAGAGGGGGAAAGGCGAAGTAAACGGGCGAGACGACTTCTGGGAAGCCCCGGAATTCTCCGCAAAACCTCCAGAATCGCAGTCATGTGCCAACGGCGTAGATTCTTCGTGCTGCCCTTAGGGGTTTTTTCTAGGGTTCGTAGCATGGCGTAGCTTGGCCTATCCTAAAGTTTCTTCATTTCAGATTCCTCACCATGGCGCAAAGCGAAGGGATCAGAAAAGGCAATGCTTCCCAAGCACTGGCTGACCGGCTCCCAAGGCTCTTCAGACCTGACGCCCCCCTGTGAGGATCATGCTCAGGAGTTCTTCTTGGTTGCTCTCCTCAGCCCGCACCGTACCGACCACCCGCCCTCCTTTCATCACCGTGATCCGGTCGCTCAAGTCCAGCACATCGTGAAGGTCATGGCTGATCAAAATGATGCCCAGCCCCTGGTCGCGCAGGCTTCGGATGAGGGACTTGACCCTGGCGGTCTCCCCTGGACCGAGCGCTGCCGTGGGTTCGTCCATGATGAGGACCCGGGCCTGGAAAAGGAGCGCCCGACCGATGGCCACTGCCTGGCGTTGCCCGCCGGAAAGGCGATGTACAGGGACCCGAAGGGAAGGAAGCCTAGCCCCAACCCGGTCCAGCACCTTGTGGGCCTCGGCCTCCATAGCTTCTTCGTCTAGGGAGTAGTTACGGAGGCGTTCCCGTCCTAGAAATACGTTGGCCACCACATCTAGGTTATCGGCCAAGGCCAGGTTCTGGTGAATGGTTTCTATCCCGTGGCGTTGGGCATCCCGTGGGGAGGTGAAGCGCACCTCCCGAAGCTCCTGGCCTGTTCGGAGAAAAATCCGACCCTCCTGCGGTTGGTAGACTCCTGACAAAACCCGGATAAAGGTGGTCTTCCCTGCCCCGTTATGCCCTACCAGGCTATGCACCTCACCCTCGTGAAGATCGAAGGAAACCTGGTCCAAAGCTTGCAGGCCTCCAAAGCGAAGGGAAACCTTTTCTGCCCTCAGCAAGGGTACGCTCATCCCGGCCTCCGATAGAAACGGGCGTTCCACACGGCCGCCACCACCAAGATCACCCCCAGGATGAGGTTCTGCCACTCGGTGGGCACACCCAGGAGGACCAAGCCGTTTTGCAGACTGGACATGATCAGGGCCCCGAGGGCCGCCCCCAGGATGGTGCCGCTTCCCCCAGCCAAGGAGGTCCCGCCCACCACGGCGGCAGCGATCACGTAAAGCTCTAGAAGGGTACCCATACCCGTGGGCACAAAGGCTAGCCTGGCGGCTTGGACCGCTCCCGCCAGCCCTGCGAGCAGCCCCATCAGGCCGAAGACCAGCACCTGCATGCGGCGCACGGGGATGCCAGCCAGCAGGGCCGCCTCGGGATTGCCCCCGATGGCGTACACGTACCTTCCGAAGCGGGTGCGCTGGGAAAGCCAGTGGAGGAAGGCCAGAACCCCCACGGCCACCAGCACCGGCACAGGGATCCCCCGGCCTTGTCCGGTGGTCGGGTGGGGAAAGCTGTTCATGACCCACACGAATCCTCCGAAGACCGCGGTGAGGAAGAGGGTCAGGGCCACATCCGCCCACAGCTCGCGCACAGGCAGGCCGTGTCTCCTGCGGCTTTTCCGTCCCCACCACACCAGCCACAGGGCATAGCTCCAGGCCAGGAGGGTAAGCGCCCAGGTCCAGATGGGGCCGATGGACCCTTGGAGCCCACCACCTAGGACCAGAAAACCCTCTTGCAAGGGGCCGATAGTCTTGCCTTCTGCCAGGAGGTAGGCGGCGTTGCGAAAAACAAGGAGACCGGCCATGGTGACGATAAAGGAGGGCGCCCCCATGTGGGCTACGAGATAGCCTTGGAGGAGCCCTGCGCCTGCCCCAAGGGCGAGGCCGGCGAGGAGGGCCAAGGGCCAAGGGTAGCCCTGTCCCAGTGGGGGGACGGCCTGCAGTACGGCCATAACCATTCCGGTAAGGCCTAGGAGGGACCCCACGCTGAGGTCGATCTGCCGGGCTACGATGACCAGAACCATACCCCCTACCAGGATGGCCACCACGGCAGTTTGGACGGATAGGTTCCAGAGGTTTTGTGGGCTGAGGAACTGGCCTGGCTGACCTAGCGTGAGGAGATGGAACCCCAGCCACAGAATCCCCAAAACCAAAAGCAGGTAAAGGTTCTGGGCATGAAAGCCGAGCCTCCCTTCCGCTGGATTTTCCTGTGAAGCGCGCATGGATTGCATAGCCTCTCCTTGGAAAAAGGCCCAGGGGTTTTTCCCTGGGCCCTTTTCCTCAGCGGCAGGCTTGGGGTGCCTGGGGTCCCGACACCCCTTGGCAGAGAGCCTCCTTGGTGATCCAGCCCGCCTCGAGGACCACGTTGAGGTTGTCGCGGGTGATGGGGATTGGCCTCAGGAGCACGGCATTTACCACAGTGTTGCGGGGGTCTCCCGGCACGCGGAACTTCTGAACCCCAGGAATCCGTTCAGGAAGCGTACCCCGAGCAAGCAGAACGGCGATCTCCGCGGCCCTACGGCCCAGTTCCCGCGCATCTTTCCACACGCTCACCGTCTGGAGTCCACGGGCCACCCGGTTCAGCGCAGCCCAGTCCCCATCCTGGCCGGAGACCGGTACCTTGCCCGCAAGGCCTACTGCGGCCAGGGCTGCGATCACTCCTCCGGCTGTGCCATCGTTGGAGGCTACCACAGCGTCCACCTGGTTACGGTTAGCTGCCAGGATTTGTTCCATGTTGCGCTGGGCAATCTCCGGCCGCCAACCCTCGGTGTACTGCTTACCCACCACTTTGATGTCCCCACGGTTAATGGCTGCTTGAAGGACCTCAAGTTGTCCTTGATGCAAGAGGTCGGCGTTGGGATCCGTGGGGGAGCCGAGAATAAAGACGTAGTTTCCCCGCGGGCGCACCTGGTATACAGCCCGGGCCTGCTGCCGCCCCACCTCCACGTTGTCAAAGGAGAGGTAGAAGGCATAGGGATCGGCGATCAAGCGGTCGTAGGCCACCACAGGGATCCCCGCCGCCCGCGCTTTCTGCACCGCAGGCAGGATGGCGTCCTTGTCCCAAGCGAGGATGATGAGGGCGTTCACACCACGGGCAATGAGGCTATCGATGTCGTTTAGCTGTTTTTCCGCAGAGCTCTGAGCGTCCGTGCTAACGTACTGGGCCCCCATACGGGCGAGCTGCTCCTTGATAGCCGCTTCGTCTCGCCGCCACCGCTCTTCCTGGAAGTTAGCCCAGCTCACCCCTACCACGGTGGGTCGTTGTTGCCCCCATACGGGTAGCACGAACGCCAAGAACCCCACTGCCAGCCAAGCCTTTTTCATGGCTACCTCCCAATGAGCCGGGAAGTTGCTAGGAAGCGAGAAACGGGTGGAAATTCCTCGTGGCCCCCTAATTTATTTTCTTCCCGACTCAAATTTAAGTATACCGGTTTCCCGCGGTTTGTCAAGCCGCTCTGGGCTTGCCTAGTAAATCGCCTTGTACCCCGGAGGGGGTGGGAGAAGGGAGAGAAGAACCCTAAGGCCGTAGGCGATGAGCTCCAAAAGCGCCCGCGCCATGGCCGTCCAAGGCTTCCGCTCCATGAGGTATCCCCCACCCAGCCGCGTCTTCATCCCCCCAAACACCCCCTCCACTACCCCGCGAAACCGGTACACCTCGGGGTCCCACCCCTCCCGCGCCCGCACCCGCACCTCGTCCCTGGCCTCGCCCCCGCCCCGAAGCCGGATCACCGGCCGCACCCCCGCCTCCCCCAAAGCCCCCCACACCTCCTTCCCGTCAAACCCCGCGTCCGCCAAAAGCCACCCCCCAGTAAGGGCAAACCGCCCCAGGGCCTTCCCCCCAAGCCGAGGGTCCGGGGCGTAGCCCTCCCCGGCCACCCCACCCCAGGGCCACAAGAGCCGCCTCCCCTTATCCCACCGCATCAGGGTCAGAAGCCGCGCGTGCCCCCGCACCCGCCGCACCTCCTTCCCCCGACGGAAGCGGAGAAGCCGGTCCTTGCTCCTGTAGGCCAGCCCCGTGGTGTCCATGAGGTAGAGGGGGGGAAAGCGCTCCGGGAGGGGCTCCCGGGGAAGAGGCCTGGGGGCGCCCTGGCTCCTGACCCTCCTCTTCAGGGGAAGGCAAGGAGGCCAGGTGGGCCTCCAGTTCCCGGGAAAGCCTCTCCAGGAGGGCCTCAAGGAGTTTGGGGTCCAGGTGATGCACGGCGTAGCGGGCCAGGGACTGGTGGGAGGGGAAGGGCCTTTCCATGAGGTCCTGGAGGAAGGCCTCCGTCTTGCGGTAGGTGAGGCGGAAGAAGGCGCGGTAAAGGTGGAGGGCCAGGTATAGGGCGTGGTCGTAGCGCCAGGGGCGGCCCCGCTTGCCCTTGGGGGTGGGTGGGGCCACCTCCTGGGCCAGGCGCAGGCAGTGTTCCAGGACCTCCTTGGGGCTTGCCTCCCTGCGAACAAAGCCGCGCTTGCCCATCGGGGCGCGAGTATACGTCCGTCGTCCCGACCTTTGCAAGGCAAGCCCAGCCGCTCTGTGCGGCGGGTAGGGTTTCGCCGCCCCGGTGGGCAAGTGGGCGCGCCGGAGCAGGAAACCCAGGCCTAGGTTCCGGCGGAGGCCATGCCAGACAGTAAGGGCCACCTCGGTGGCGAACCTCTCATGGCAGCACCTGAACCCTTACGAGAAGACGGTGGGGGTCCTCGCCCTCCTGTCGGAAGACTTGGGGAGGCCGGTGGAGGAGGTGGTGGGGCTCCTCCGCCGGATGCGGAAGGAGAAAAGGGGAGAAGCAGGCCAAAACGTTTTGGCCTCCCCCGAAGCCCAGAGGGTGGAGGAGGTCTTCAAGGCCCTGGGGCGGATGACCTGGGAAAGCTTCGTCCAGGCCCGCCTCCCCCTCCTCTCCCTCCCCGAGGACCTGAGGGCGGCCCTGGAGGAGGGGGCGGTCCCCTACACCGCCGCCCTGGAGCTCAAGAAGGTGAGGGAGGAGGACAAGAGGCGGACCCTCCTGGAGGAGGCGAGGGCGGGGCTCTCCCTCAGGGACCTCAAGGCCAGGGTGCGGGAGGCCCTCAGGAAGGAGAGGGCCCCCAAGCCCTGGCACCGGGAGGTGGGGGAGAGGCTTGCCCGCCTGGGTCTCGAGGGCCCCCTGACCGCCTTAAAGAAGGCGTATACTGGCCTAAGTATGGCAACCCTATGGGGGCTCCTCTTTCTGGCGGCGGTGGCGCTTTTGGTCTGGGCCTACAACACCGTGGTGGCCCGCAAGAACCAGGTGGAGAACGCCTTCGGAAGCATAGAGGCCCAGCTCAAGAAGCGCCGGGACCTCATCCCCAACCTGGTGGAGGCGGTGAAGCGGTACATGGGCCACGAGCGGGAGCTCCTGGAGAGGCTCGTGGCCTTGAGGGAGCGCCTGGAGGGGGCGGTGGGGGAGGAGGCCTTCCGCCTCGAGGGGGAGCTCTCCCGGGCCCTCACCGCCCTCCGCCTGCGGGCCGAGGCCTACCCCGACCTCAAGGCGAGCCAGAACTTCCTACAGCTCCAGGCCGCCCTCACCGAAGCGGAGGACTCCATCGCCGCCGCCAGGCGCTTCTACAACCAGGCGGTGACGGACTACAACAACGCCCTGGAGCAGGTTCCCTTTCTCTTCTTCGCTAAGGTCCTGGGCCTCAAGCGCAGGCCCGTCTTCATCCTTCCCGAGGAGGAGCGGGAGAGGCCCGACCTGGAGGAGCTCTTCCGGGGGTAGCGGGTGGACCTCGGCCACGGCCAAAGCCCGCCTCTTGAAGCCCTGGAGGGGGAGCGGAGGCTTACCCTCTTCCTCGCCTCCCTCGGGCTCCTCGCCGCCCTCCTCTTCCTCGCGTGGAGCTTTCTGGAGGACCCCTTCGCCCCCTTGGCGCGGCTTTTGGCGGCGGTTTTCCTGTGGCTGGTGTTCTTGCGGGTGGCCCGTTTCAAGGGAAGGGTGAAGCGGGCCCTGGTGGGGCCCGTGGCGGAGGCTTTGGGGTTCCGCTACGAGCCCCTGGCGGGCTTCCCGCTGGAGGAGGCCCTGACCTCGGGGTTCTTTCCCTCCCCCGACCGCTACGAGGCCGAGGACCTGGTGGAGGGGAAGGTGGAGGGGATCCCCTTCCGGGCCTCGGACATCGCCCTCTACCGCAAGGTCCGGACTAGGCGGGGCTCCTACTACCAGAGGTTCTTCGTGGGCACGCTTTACCGCTTCACCCTGCCCTTCGCCGTGGAGGGGGAGGTGCGCCTCGCGCCCCAGGGGAGGGGAAGCAGGGTGGAGGGGCTCACGGGGGGAAGCCTCCTCCTCTTCTACGGCTTCCTGGCCTTCTTCGCCCTCTTCGCCTCTCTGGTACCCGCCGAAAACCGGGACGGCCCCTGGTGGGCCATCTACGCCCTCCTCGCCTTTTTCGCCCTCACGCCCCTCCTCTTGCGATTTCTGGGGAGGGGGAGGCTCGGGCGGGTGGCCTTGGAAAGTCCCGAGTTCGAGCGCCTCTTTGACGCCTACGGCGAGGACCAGGTGGGGGCGAGGAAGCTCCTCACCCCGGCTATCCAGGAGGCCCTGGCGCGGTTCCGGAGGCGGGTGGCAAGGCCCGTCTGGGCGGCGGTGAAGGGGGATGTCCTGTGGCTCGCCGTGGAGGGGAGGGACCGCCTCGAGCCCTCCCTCTTCCGGCCCCTCACCCCGGGCACGGTGGCCGCCCTCGCCCACCGGGCCAGGCGGGAGCTTCTGGAGGCCGAGCGGGTGGTGGAGGCCTTCCGCCTGGAGGAGGCGGCGAGGAAGCGGGGGGTCTTCCCGGAGGGCGGGTGAAGGCCTTCGCCTGGCTCCTCTCCTGCCTGGTCCCGCCCCTTCTGCCCCTCTTCCTGGGGCTGTCCTGGGCGAGGCTTCGGGAGGCCTACCTCGGGGCCCTGGCCCTTTTCCTTCTGGTGCTCTTGCGGGGTTGGTGGGCGGTGGCGGTGGCGGCGCCTTTTGCCTTCTTCGCCAGCTACCTTTCGGGCAAGGGGGCGGAGCGTTCCGAAAGGCCCTTCCCCGGGGAAGGGACTTCCCTGGAGAGCCTCACCTCTCTGCCGTTCGGGAGCAAGGAGTACTGGCGCTTCCGCTGGGGGGCTTTCTATGGCCTGCCGTGGGCTGTGGGGGTGGCCCTCTTCTGGGCGGGGCTTTTGGCCGGGAGGGGGGCTTTTGTGCTCTTTGGGCTTGCCCTCGCCTTGGCGGGGCGGCTCCTGGTGGAGGGGCTCCTCGAGGGGCTCGTGGAGGAGGTGTAGCGGCTCTCCTCACGCCCACCTTGCGCCGGGGCGCACCTTTCCGGTAAACTTCCGCTATGCAAAGGGAGCGGCTGGTTCCCCTCCTGGAGTGGGCGCGCAGAGAGGGGATGTCGGAGAGCCTGGCCCGCAAGTGGATCAAGGAGGGCCGGGTGGAGGCGGTCCGTCTCGGCCACTACTGGTACATCCCCGAGGTGGTGGACGGCCCCGAGCAGAGGACCCAGACCTACACCCTCTTCACCCACGCGGGCGGGGCGGGGAAGACCTCCCTGGCCAGGGATGTCGGGTTTGAGCTGGCCTCGAGGGGCTACCGGGTCCTCCTGGTGGACGCCGACCCCCAGGCCAACCTCACCGCCTGGCTCGGGGTGGATCCTGGCTCGGTGGCCGACGAGGAAACCCTCCTCAAGGTCATTCGCCAGGATGTCCTCCCCCGTCCCCGGCAGGTGGGCCGGAACCTCCACCTCGTCCCCGCTTCCGTGAACCTGGCCGTGGGGGAGCTGGAGCTGGACCGCAAACCCCTGGGGGCCCTGGCCCTGCGCACGGCCTTGGAGAGGGTGGAAGGGGAGTACGACCTGGTGCTGGTGGACTCCCTGCCCTCCCTGGGTTCCTTGGCGGTGATGGCCGCCCTGTCGGGGGACGGGCTTTTGGTCCCGGTGGAAACGGGGGCCAAGGGGGTCCAGGCCTTGAAGGCGGTGGTCCAGGTGGCCAAGGAGTACCGCGAGGCCCTGAGGAAGGTGGACCCCGAGCGGGTTTCGGGAAGGGGCCACATCATCTCGGCCTTTATCCCCACCAAGTACGACGCCAGGACTCAGGGGGACAACAGGGTGCTCCAGACCATTGGGGAGCTGGAGGAGATCGCCCCCGTGGCCCCTCAGGTGGCTTACCGTCCCGGTCCTCACAGGCGGGCCACCGAGGGACAGGTCCCCATCCAGCTCACGGGGGACCGGGAGGCCGCCGAGGAGGTGGCCCGGCTCACGGACTTCCTGCTCAGGAAGGTCTTCCGCTTTGAGGAGGTGATGGCGTGAGCGCCATCCGCGCTTACCTTAAGGGCCTGGTGGAGGAGGCCAAGAGCCCGGCCTCTTCCGCCCTCCCGCTGGACGCCCTCGTCCCCCAGTTCCAGCCCCGGAGGCGCTTCGAGGGGCTCGAGGCCCTCGCCCACTCCATCCGGGAGAAGGGGCTCCTCCAGCCCCTCCTGGTGCGGCCCCTAGGGGACGGGAAGTACGCCATCGTGGCGGGGGAGAGGCGCTACCGGGCCGCCAAGATGGCGGGGCTCTCCGAGGTCCCCGTGCGGGTGGTGGAGCTCTCGGAGAAGGAGGCCCGCCTCCTCGCCCTGGTGGAGAACCTGCAGCGGGAGGACCTGAACCCCTACGAGGAGACCACAGGGGTCCTCGTCCTCCTGTCGGAAGACTTGGGGAGGCCGGTGGAGGAGGTGGTGGGGCTCCTCCGCCGGATGCGGAAGGAGAAAAGGGGAGAAGCAGGCCAAAACGTTTTGGCCTCCCCCGAAGCCCAGAGGGTGGAGGAGGTCTTCAAGGCCCTGGGGCGGATGACCTGGGAAAGCTTCGTCCAGGCCCGCCTCCCCCTCCTCTCCCTCCCCGAGGACCTGAGGGCGGCCCTGGAGGAGGGGGCCATCCCCTACACCGCCGCCCTGGAGCTCAAGAAGGTGAGGGACGAGGACAAGAGGCGGGCCCTCCTGGAGGAGGCGAGGGCGGGGCTTTCCCTCAGGGACCTCAAGGCCAGGGTGCGGGAGGCCCTCAGGAAGGAGAAGGCCCCCAAGCCCTGGCACCGGGAGGTGGGGGAGAGGCTTGCCCGCCTGGACCTCGAGGCCCTCCCCCCGGGAAGCGGGAGGAGGTGGAGGGGCTTCTCGCCAGGTTGCGGAGAGTCCTCGAGGAGGTGCTATGAAGCGGCTCTTCTGGGTGGCCTTGGCTGGTCTGTTTGGCGGATGCGGCTTCGAGGAGGTCGTGAACCCGGTTTCTCCCCTGGAGGTGAAGCTCCACTTCTATGACCCCGAGAACGCCTTGAGGGGGGTCTACTACCGCTTCCCAGGGGGAGCCTGGCGGCTTGCGCCCCTGGAAGGCAAGACGCTCCGACTCCTCCTGCCCTCCTCCACCGCCGCCTTTGAAGTGGTCGCCGAGTGCGCCCCCTCGTACCACTACGAGCGGGGGCTGATCCTCTTCGTCCGGGCGGAGGGCGACCGCCTTGGGGAAGATCCCCACTTTCCCTGTTCCCTTCCCCACCCCTACGGGAGCAACGAGGTCTCCGTTCCCGTGGCGGTGAGCTTCCCGAGGACCCTGGGAGAAACCCCCTTGCTTTCCACCGACCTCTTCACCTTCGACGGCTCTGGGGTTGGGACAGTCGTCCCCGAGGGCACGGCCACCCTTCGCATCGGTCTCCCCCCTGGCCCTCAGAAGGCCTCCGTCCTGGTGTACCGCTCGGAAGGAAGGGATACGAGGTTCCTCGGGGGTAAGGTCTTCGACCTGGTGGCCCAGGAAGGCAGGGCCGTCCTCGTTCTCCTCTCGGAGGGGGACGCCGTGGGCTCCAGGCTGTGGGCTGTTTCCGCTCCCTTCGGGGGTTCGGCGAACGCTTGGGTTTACCACTTCCGGGACGGGATGCGCCGCCTCTTCGCCGCTTCCCCCTCCACTTCCCTCGGCCCGGGAGAAACGAAAGCGGGGAGATACGCCCTCTTCCCTGGAGGCGGGGTGTACCTGGGCGCGATGAGCGTTTCCTACGGAAACGCCCGGGGAGAGGTCTGTGGGAACTCGGGGTGCCATCTTCAGGCCTTTCTCCTGGAGGACACCCGGGGGGAGAACTGGACCCCCACCCTCCCCGCTCCCTGGCCCAGGGGAAGCCTCTCGGTTTCCCCTGACGGGCGCACCTGGAGCCTGGGTTTCCCGGGTGCCCTGGGCTATTGGCTTACCCTCTTCCCGCCAGATGCGAAGACCGTGGGAGCCTGGACCACCTCGTCCACCCTGGTCCTACCCGACCTCGAGCCGCTCTTCGGGTTCCGCTACCCCACACAGGGCGAGGTGAATTTCGGCGTCTCTGCAATGGCCTGGGGGAAGCTAGGCGACCTTCACGCCCCGGCGCTCCTGTTGGAAACGAGGCTCAGGGGCCTGGCCTACGGCGCATCGTCCCTCACGGGCTCCTTCGTCTTGGGGAGTGGAGGGTCTTTCTGACCGCTTCGCGCAGAGAGGGGAAGGTATGGACTACCGCCTCGGTTCTCTGGTCACCTACCGCCACCGCACCTGGGTCCTGGCGGACAAGGAAGGGAACCTCCTCTCCCTCCGTCCCCTGGGCGGCACGACGAGGACCTCCTCCCCGTGCGCCTGGACCTCCTCACGGCCTTGAGGGAGGTTCTTCCCCACGAGGACCTCGCCCCCTCCACCTTCCCGCCCCCCTCCCCCGAGTCCCTGGCCTCCCCCAGGAGTTCCGCCTCCTCCAGGCCTCCAGGCTTCTCCTCCGGGACGGGGCGGCCCCTCTGCGGAGCCTGGGGCAAAAGTAGTTCTGCATAGAACCCCAGGAAGCGCAGGGTGGAGGGGGGGTTATAAGAAAAAAGCGTTATATATACTTCTTTCCAGAGGGAGTAGGTGCAATGGGTTCCGCTTTAGACCCAATGGATCTCCGCCCCGGGGACATCCTGGAGGGCGATTGCTTTCCCGAGCCCGTCCGCGTTCTCCAGGTCCAAGTGTGGGACAACCTCTTCCGCCTCGAGGCCGTGGGCCTTCGCACCCGGGAGTACTACGACCGTGTCCTCTCCGTCCAGGACCTGGGGAGCCTCCGGCGGTTCCGGGCAAGCGTAGGACGGGACTTTCGGGGCCAGGCCGAGGGCTTTTTCCTGGCGGTGGAGGGGCACCGCATCCGCTTCGCCCAGCAGTTTGACCCCCTTTTTGCCGTGAACGTCTCCCAGATTGACCCGCTGCCCCACCAGATCGAGGCGGTCTACTTCTACATCCTCCGCAACCCGCGGGTGCGCTTTCTGCTCGCCGACGATCCGGGGGCGGGCAAGACCATCATGGCGGGGCTTTTGCTCAAGGAGCTGAAGTACCGGGGCCTGGTCCAGCGCACCCTGATCGTGGCGCCTGGCCACCTCAAGGACCAGTGGCGCCGCGAGATGAAAGAGCGCTTCGCCGAGACCTTCCTGGTGGTGGACCGGGGGCTGGTGGAGGCCAACTGGGGCCGTAACGTCTGGCGGGAGCACCCTCAGGCGATCACCTCCATGGACTTCGCCAAGCGGGACGAGGTGCTCGCCTCCTTGGCCGAGGCCCACTGGGACCTGGTGATCGTGGACGAGGCCCACAAGATGACCGCCTACCGCTACGGGGAGAAGACCCAGAAGACGGAGCGCTACCGCCTTGGGGAGCTCCTTTCCCGCACCAGCCAGTTTCTGCTCTTCCTGACGGCCACGCCCCACCGGGGAGACCCGGAGAACTTCCGCCTCTTTCTGGACTTGCTGGAGCCCGGCTTTTTTGCCTCCCGGGAGCTTCTTCTTGAATCCATTTCCAGGAAAGACAACCCCCTCTTCCTGCGTCGGCTGAAGGAAGACCTGAGGGACTTCCAGGGGAGGCACCTCTTCCCGCCTCGCAAGGTCTCTACGGTGACCTACTACCTGAGCGACGAGGAGAAGCTCCTCTACAACGCCGTCACCAGCTACGTGGAGGCCTCCTACAACAAGGCCCTGGCCAGGGAGAAGCGGAACGTGGCCTTCGCGCTTCTCATCCTGCAGCGGAGGCTGGCCTCCAGCGTGCGGGCCGTGCGCCGCTCCCTGGAAAGGCGCCGGGAGCGGCTCGCCCAGCTTTTGGAGGTGGGCCGGTGGCTTGCGGAGCGGGGCGAGGTGGACGAGGAGGCCCTGGAGGACCTGGAGGAGCTGGAGCGCCTCAGGCGGGAAGAGGATCTGGTGGAGCAACTCACCGCGGCCGAGACCCGGGAGGAGCTGGAGCGCGAGATCGCCCAGCTGGACGAGCTCATCGCCTTGGCCCGGCGGGCCGAGCGGCTGGAGATTGAGACCAAGTTGCGCAAGCTCCGGGAGGTCATGGAGGACGAAAGGCTCCAGCAGACGGGCGAAAAGCTCCTCATCTTCACCGAGTCCCGGGAAACCCTGGAGTACCTCGTGGAGAAGCTTCGGGGGTGGGGCTACTCCGTGGTCTCCCTCCACGGGGGTATGGACCTGGACGCCCGCATCCGGGCCGAGCACGAGTTTCGCGAACGGGCCCAGGTGATGGTGTCCACCGAGGCGGGCGGGGAGGGCATCAACCTCCAGTTCTGCTCCCTCATGGTCAACTACGATATCCCCTGGAACCCCAACCGCCTGGAGCAGCGGATGGGGCGGGTCCACCGCTACGGCCAAACCAAGGAGGTGCACATCTACAACCTGGTGGCCATGGACACCCGCGAGGGGAAGGTCCTCGAGGCCCTCTTCCGCAAGCTCAGGGAGATCCAGGAAGCCCTGGGGAGCGATCGGGTCTTTGACGTGGTGGGGGAGGTGCTTCTCGGGAAGAGCCTGAAGGAGCTGATTGTGGAGGCCATCGCCAACCGGCGCACCCTGGACGAGATCGTCCGCGAGATTGAGGCCGTGCCCGACCAAGAGGCGGTCCAGCGGGTGCGGGAGGCGGCCCTCGAGGCCTTGGCGGTGCGCCACATTGACCTCACCCGGGTTCTGGGGGAGGAGCGGAGGGCCCGGGAGAACCGCCTGGTGCCGGAATACATTGAGCGCTTCTTTGAGCGAGCCTGCAGGTTCTTGGGCGTGCCCCTGGAGCGGCGCGAGGACGGCTTGTGGCGTGTGCCGCGCGTTCCCCATGAGCTACGGGACCTCCCCCGGGAGTTCAAGGACCGCTACGGCGAGGTCTTCACCGAGTACCGGAAGCTGGCCTTCTCCAAGGACTTGGCCCGGAGGCACCAGGCGGTCCTCGTGGCCCCCGGGCATCCCCTTTTGGAGGCCCTCATTGAGCGGCTTCTGGCCCGGTCCGAGGAGGAGCTGAGGCGTGGGGCCCTCTTCGCCGACCCCGATGGGAGACTCGAGGGCTTCCTCTGGTTTTTGGAGGTGGAGGTCCGCGACGGAGAGAACCAGGTGGCGGGCAAGCGCCTCTTCACCGTCTACCAGTCCGAAGCGGGGGAGCTCCGCCTCGTTCACCCTTCGGTCCTTTGGGACCTGAAGCCTCTCCCCCCCGAGGGGGCCTCCTTGGACGGAAGCGCTTTGGACGAGGGGCGCGTGGTGGGCTTCGCCATCCAGAACGCCCTCGAGCCCTACCGCCAGGAGCTTTTGGCCTGGCGGGAACGGGACGCCGAGGTGAAGCGCCGCTACGGCCTGCGTTCCCTGGAGCGGATGCTCCTGGACTCCGAGGCCAAGCTGGTGGAGTACGAGACCCGCCGGGCCCAGGGAGAAAACATCCCCGAGGCGACCCTCCAGAACGAAAGGCGGCGGAAGGAGGAGCTGGAGGCCCGCAAGAAGAAGCTGGAGGAGGCGATACGGCGGGAGCTCAACCTGACCCCGGCCGCTCCCCGGATCCTCGGCGTGGCCCGGGTGGTGCCCCTGACCAAGGGGGAAGCGGTCACGCGCCCCGACCCCGAGGTGGAGGCCATCGGCATGGAGGTGGCCTTGCGGTACGAGCGGGAAGCGGGGTGGGCGCCCGAGGACATCTCCCGCGAGAACCTGGGCTACGACATCCGTTCCGTGTCCCCCGAGGGGGCCGTCCGCTACATCGAGGTCAAGGCGCGGGCCGCCACGGGCCCCGTGGCACTGACCCCCAACGAGTGGGTGATGGCTCAGCGCCTGGGGGACGACTACTGGCTCTATGTCGTGGAGCACGCCGCCACCCGCCCGGTGCTCCACCGGGTGCAAAACCCGGCGGCCAAGCTCGTGCCCAAGGAGGTGGTGGACGTGGTGCGCTACGTGGTCACCGACTGGAAGAAGGCGGCGGAGGGCAGCTGATCCAATGGAACCAGGGGAGGGTAATCGATCCAATGACTCCGGAATTAGTCCGAGAACTCATCGCACTGGGGGAGGCCCTGACCGTTGAGTTCAAGGGGGAAGAGAGAAAGCAGCTCTCCGACAACGAGCTGTTGGAAACGGTCGTATGTATGGCCAATCGTCCTACGCAAGAGATGGGTTACGTCCTCATCGGCGTCGAGGACGATGGCCGGGTGACGGGTGCCCGCCCCCGGCATGCCGGGGGTATAGATCCCCCGCGCATTCAGGCCTTGATCGCGAACCGGACGCGTCCTTCCCTCAGTTGCCGCGTTTGGGTGGTTGAATTTGAAGGCAAGCCTGTGCTCGTGATCGAGGTGCCACCGGCAACAATGCCCGTAGGGACGGCCGAGGGCATCTACAAACGGCGGGCTATTGGGGGCACGGGAAGGCCGGAATGCTTGCCCTACCACTTCCACGAAATGCAGGCGGCGTTGGCCCATCGCGGAGCCCTGGATTACTCGGTGTTACCGGTCGAGGGGGCTTCTTGGAGCGATTTGGATCCCCTGGAGTTTGAGCGCTTCCGGCGCTTCATCCGGGAAAGCCGCGGCCAAGGCGACAAAAGCCTTCTGGGCTTGCCTGATGTAGAGCTGGCCAAGGCCCTCGGTGCCGTGGAGGCCAATCACGAGGTAAAGACGGTTCGCGTGTTGGGTCTCCTGCTCTTCGGCAAGGAGGAGGCCCTGCAGCGGTTCATCCCGACCCACGAGGTGGCCTTCCAGGTGCTTAGGGGAACGCTCGTGGAGGTCAACGAGTTCTTCCGCTGGCCACTCTTGCGGACCATGGAGGAGCTTCTAACCCGTTTTCGAGCACGGAATCATGAGGAGGAAGTATCCTTTGGGCTCATGAGGATTGGTGTGCCGAACTATTCCGAACGAGCGTTCCGCGAAGGGCTTGCTAACGCCTTGATTCACCGCGATTACACCCGTTTGGGCGCGGTGCACGTTCAGTGGCATGAGGACCGCATCGAGATCTCGAACCCCGGCGGCTTCCCGGAGGGGATTCGCTTGGACAACCTGCTCGTCGCTCCGCCGCGGCCACGCAATCCTCTGCTGGCCGATGCCTTCAAGCGGGCTGGGGTTGTTGAACGGACTGGGCGTGGGATCGACATCATCTTTGAGGAGCAGCTCCGCAACGGGCGTCCGGCCCCTTCCTACGAGCAGAGCACGCCCGAGAGTGTGGTGCTCGTGCTTCCCGGGGGAGAGACCAACCTCAACTTCGTGCGCCTCATCGTGGAGGAGAGTCAAGCACACCGTCCCTTAAGACTTGACGAGTTGCTGGTTCTCAACGGCCTCTGGCAGGAGCGACGGTTGACCACGCAAGAAGCCGCGAGGCTTATCCAGAAGCCGGAGGCCGCAGCCCGGGCTGTGCTGGAGCGCCTAGTGGAAGCGGGCTTGATCGAGGCCCGAGGCACGGGGCGAGGGCGGACGTATCACCTCTCGGCTGCCACGTATCGCCGGCTGGGGGAAGAGGCGGCCTACGTGCGCATGAAGGGCTTCGAGCATCAGCAGATGGAAGAAATGATCCTGAGCTATGCGCGTTCTCATGGGAGAATTACTCGAAAAGAAGCTGCGACACTCTGTCACTTGAAGGAATATCAGGCATATTACCTTCTGAAGAAGCTTGTAAAAGCAGGCAAGCTTAAGCCCGCAGGTAGCAAGGGAAGGGGAGCTTATTATCGATTGGCCAACGCATAAAACGCAGAGTATGTGTTACAAATGAACAATGTGTATTTTAACGCGGAAAAGACAACTTGAATGCGTGAACGGGAAGTCAAGCAGCTCCTGGCCCAGAAGCTCCAGGCGGAGGGGTTCATGAACCTGACGGTGCGCTACGGCAACGAGCGCGGCGTTGACATCGAGGCCCAGTTCCCCGTTTCTGGGCGTAAGCTCTACGTGGAGGCCAAGGGCGAACGGCTTGGCGGCCACGAGGGGGCCCAGCGGCGCATGGCTTTGGGCGAGGCCCTCTTGCAGATCCTCTCCCTCTACGATGGTTCCTCGGTGTGCGTCATTGCCCTGCCCAACACCCGTGGGTTCCGTAGCCTTGCGCAAAAGGTCCACCCGCCCCTCGCACGCCTAGGGATTCACGTCCTCTTCGTGGGCGGAGACGGGCAGATCAGGCACCTAGGGCCAAAGACCCCGGTGGGCCTGCCCCATCGGATCGCTTCTTTGAAGGAGGCTTTGGAAGATGGCTAAACCCGATGCTCCCCGGCTCATTGAGGTGGACTTCCCCTTGCGGGAGGTTTCCGAGCACTCCGTTCGCGAGAAGAACATCCGCCACGGCCACATCTCCACCCTCCACATCTGGTGGGCCCGCAGGCCCTTGGCCGCCTCGAGGGCCACGGCCCTGGCGGCCCTGCTCCCGGACGACCCCCGGCGCAGGCAGGAGTTTTTGGGTCTGGTGAAGCGCCTCGCCCCCTGGGAGGCCATCCAGGGGGAGAACCGGGACCTCGAGAAGGCCCGCAGGCTCATCCTCGAGGCCCATGGCGGCAGGCCCCCCAGGGTGCTGGACCCCTTCGCCGGGGGTGGGGCCATTCCCCTGGAGGCCCTGCGCCTCGGCTGCGAGACCTACGCCGTGGACTACAACCCCGTGGCCGTGCTCCTCAATAAGGCGGTGCTGGAGTACCCGCAGAGGTTCGGGCGGCCGGGCTCCGTCCCCTCCGTCCCCCTGCCGCCCGGTCGGGGGAAGGAGGAGGGGCGACAGGCGATCCTCACCCCTTTGGGGCCGACCGATGTTTCCCGAAGGGAGGCCTCGCCCCTCGTGGAGGGGGTGAGGGCCTGGGGCGAGTGGGTGCTGGAGGAGGCCCGCAAGGAGCTCGAGCGCTTCTATCCCAAGGACGAGGACGGCTCCATCCCGGTGGGCTACATCTGGGCCCGGACCCTTCCCTGCCAGAACCCCGCCTGCGGCGCCGAGATCCCCCTCATGCGCCAGACCTGGCTCGCCAAGAAGGCGAACAAGCGGGTGGCCCTCAAGATGATGCCCAACCTTGAGGCCAAGCGGGTGGACTTCGCCATCGTGGAGGGAAGCGCCATAGATTTTGACCCCGAGGAGGGCACCGTCTCCCGGGCTAACGTCCGTTGCCCTCTCTGCGGCGGCACCATCAACGACAACACCACCCGCAGGCTCTTCCGCGAGGGCAAGGCGGGCGAGCGGATGGTGGCCGTGGTCCTCCACAGACCCGGCACCCCGGGCAAGCGCTACCGCTTGAGCACCGAGCGGGACCTGGAGGCCTTCCGCGCTGCCCGGGAGGCGCTCGAGGCCAAGCGCCAGGAGCTTTGGGCCGAGTGGGGGATGGACCCGGTGCCGGATGAGCCGCTACCTCCGAAGGAAACCCTTGGCTTCCGCGTGCAACGGTACGGCCTCACCCGCTGGGGCGACCTCTTCAACCCCAGGCAGAAGCTGGCGCTCGTCACCTTCGCCGAGAAGGTCCGCCGGGCTCACGCCAGGATGCTGGAAGAAGGCGGGGAGCCGGAGTTTGCGAAGGCGGTGGGGACGTATTTGGGGCTTGCTGTTGACAGGTTAGCGGATTATAATTCCACGATTTGTGTTTGGCATACTCCAAAAGAGCTGGTAGCGCACACGTTCGGTAGACAAGCTTTGCCCATGGTTTGGGATTATATTGAAATAAATCCCTTAAGCGAGTCTACCGGCAACTGGCGGGACTCAATGGATTATTTGCTTCGAGTGGTACAGCATCGCTCTTATTCTGCTGGTTATTCAAGAATTGGCCGAGCGCTACACACCTCCGCCACCTCCCTTCCCTTCCCCAACGCCCACTTTGACGCTGTCTTCACCGACCCGCCTTACTACGATAGCGTGCCCTATTCGGACCTCTCAGACTTCTTCTACGTCTGGCTCAAGCGCACCATAGGGGGACTCTACCCGGAGCTTTTTGCTACGCCTTTGACGCCCAAGTCAGAGGAACTCGTGGCCGATGCCAGCAAGGCGGGCAACATGGAGGCGGCCAAGAAGCGCTTTGAAGAGGGGCTTACCCAGGCCTTCCGGGAGATCCACCGGGTGCTCAAAGACGACGGCATCGCCGTCGTTGTCTTCGCCCACAAGACCACCGAGGCCTGGGAGGCGATCCTCCAAGCGCTTTTGAAGGCTGGCCTCTACATGACCGCCTCCTGGCCTATTCATACCGAGATGCAGTCCCGCCTGAGGGCCCAGGAGTCGGCGGCGCTGGCTTCCTCCATCTACATGGTCTGCCGCAAGCGGACCACGGACGAGGTGGGCCTCTACCCCGAGGTGCAGCGGGAGATTGAGGCACGGGTGCGGGAGAAGCTCGCCCAGTTCTGGGACGAGGGCATACGGGGGGCGGACTTCTTCATGAGCGCCATCGGCCCCGCCGTGGAGGCCTTCGGGAAGTACGCCCGGGTGGAGAAGCTCTCTGGGGAAGAGGTGACGGTGGGTGAGCTTCTGGAGTACGTGCGCAAGGTGGTGGCCGAGTTCGCCCTGGAGCGGATCTTGGAGGAGAGCGAGCTCGGGGGGGTTGACCTGGCCGCCCGCTTCTACGTCCTCTGGCGCTTCGCCTACAACCACGCCCGGATTCCCTTTGACGAGGCGAGGAAGCTCGCCCAGAGCGTGGGCATAGAGCTTTCCGAGTACTGGGACGGCCGGGGCTTCGTCCAGAGGCAAAAGGGGCTCGTCTGGGTCCTGGGCCCCAAGGAGCGGGGCCGGGGCTTTCTGGAGCGGGACCGCCAGGGTCACGCGCAAGCGTACCTTGAGAACATGGTGGACGTGCTCCACAGAGCGGTCCTCCTCTGGGAGAAGGGCGACCAACGGGGCCTGGAGAAGCTCCTAAGCGGAAGCCCCTTCCCCCATGGCGCTTTGCGCAAGGTGGCCCAGGCAGTAGCCGATGTGCTCCCCAATGGGGACAAGGAGAAACAGCTCCTGCAGGGGCTCCTCTACGGCTGGCGGGACGCTACGGGCGGCAGGTCCCCCGGCCAGGGGGGCCTCTTTGAGTCCGAGCAGGACTGAGATGGCGATGCGGGCTTGGAACCGCTAGGATTGAGATGAGTGGAAAACGGGAGTCGCCATGGCAACGAAGGTCAAGGGGAAAGGGCAGCCGAAGACACTGGCGGAGATTTGCCGGATCTTGGAGGCGCACAAGGCGGAGCTGGCGGCCCGATACGGTGTGCGGCGAATCGCCGTCTTCGGCTCTTACGCCCGGGGGGAGGCCACGCCCGAGAGCGATTTGGACCTTCTGGTGGAGTTCTCCCCCCCTCCGGGGCTGCTCAAGTTTGTCGAGCTTGAGCGCCACTTGAGCGAGCTTTTGGGCGTGAAGGTTGAACTGGTCACGCCAAATGCCCTAAAGCCTCACATCGGCAGGCGGGTCCTCGAGGAGATTATCGAGGTATGAGGCGCACCCTCTTGGACTATCTGGAAGATATGCAGGCCTCCGCCCTGGAAGTGCTGGACTTCACCCGCGGGATGACCTTTGAGGAGTTCCTGCGAGACCGCAAGACGATCAACGCGGTCCTCCGCTCGCTGGAGGTATTGGGCGAGGCCGCCAAGAGGATTCCGCGGGGCGTTCGGGCCAGGCATTCCGACATCCCCTGGCGAGACGTTGCGGGGATGCGGGACAAGCTCATCCACGAATACCACGGCGTGGACCTTGAAATCGTCTGGAGGACGGTCCAAGAGGACGTCCCTGCGCTGCTCCCGCGGATTGAGAAGGTGCTTGCCGAGGAAAGAGCGAGGGAGCGTCCCGAGCCTAAGAAGGACCGAGGGAGAAAGTGAGGAGGGAGCATAATGGCGCTTCCGGCGTGGCGAGAAGTGGCAGTGCCCCACGAGGACATCCGCCGGGGCAGGTTTGACGAGTCCGCCTTCGCGGCGGACCTGGCCGATGTGCAGGCGGGCCGCGGGCCCCTGGAGTACCGCGACCCCCCGACCTTCTTCCGCAAGACCTACCCCACCGAGGGGATGGTCAGGCTCCTCGGGGCCATGGTGCGGCGGCTTTCCGGGGAGAAGGGGGGCGAGCCCGTGGTCCAGATCCAGACCCCCTTCGGCGGGGGGAAGACCCACAGCCTCGTGGCCCTCTACCACCTCTTCCGCTCGAGCGGGGAGGCGAGGGGGACGGAGCTCTACGCCCGGGTCCTCGAGGAGGCGGGCGTGGAGGAGATCCCGGAGGCCCAGGTGGCCGTCTTCGTAGGCACCGCCGCAGACCCCCTGAAGGGCCGCACCCCTTGGGGGGAACTCGCCTCCCAGCTCGGCCACTACGGCCTTTTAGAAGAGCATGACAAAGCCCAGAAGGCCCCTGGCAAGGAGAAGTTGCACGAGCTCTTCAGGGTGGTGGGCGGCCCGGTCCTCATCCTCATGGACGAGGTGGCGGAGTACGTGGCCCGCACCGTGGACCCCCAGGCCCTGCACAGGGCGGGGGGGAGCCTCGAGGGGGGGCGGGCCTACCAGACCCAGGTGCTCGCCTTCTTCCAGGAGCTCACCGAGGCGGTCAAGGTGGCGCCCCGGGTGGCCCTGGTCATGACCATTCCCTCCAGCGCCCCCTACGGCGAGGAGGGGGAGCGGGCCCTCCTCCAGCTCCAGCGGATCGCCGGGCGGTTGGAGGCGGTCTACGAGCCCGTCAAGGGCTGGGAGATCTACAACGTCATCCGCACGCGCCTCTTTGAGGGAATCCGGGATGAGGAGGCGGTCCGGAGGGTGGCCGAGGGCTACTTTGAGCTCTATCGCCGCCTGGGGGCCGAGGTGCCCGACGAGGCCCGCGACCCGGCCTACCGCGAGCGCCTGCGAAGGGCCTACCCCTTCCATCCCGAGCTCATAGACGCGCTCTACGAGCGGTGGGGAACCCTCCCCACCTTCCAGCGGACGCGGGGGGTGCTGCGCCTTTTGGCGGAGATCGTGGCCGACCTCTACGGCCGCCAACACCCGGCCCCCCTGATCCACCCGGCCCACGTCAACCTGGCGAACCCGAGCGTCCGGCGAGAGCTGGTGAAGCACATCGGAAGCGAGTTTGACAGCGTGATCGCCGCCGACATCGCCGACCCGCAGGGGGAGGCCAAGGCCCAGCGCCTGGACCGGGAGATGGGCTCGGAGTACGCCCGCTTCCAGGTGGCCTCTGGGCTCGCCACGGCCATCTTCCTCTATTCCTTCAGCGGCGGCGAGCGCAAGGGGGCAGGCCCCGCTGAGCTCCGGCTCGCCTCCCTGCACCCCGAGGTTCCGCCCCCCCTGGTGGGTGACACCCTAGGGCGCCTGCGGGACCTCCTCTGGTACCTGCACGAGGCCTCCGGTCTTTACTACTTCTCCAGCCAGCCCAACCTCAACCGCATCGTGGTGGAGCGCGAGAGCGCCGTTGACCCCGAACACGTCAGGCAGGCGCTAAGGGAGCGGCTTGAGAGGCTTGCCGGGCGGGAGCTTAGGGTCTACCTCGAGCCCCATTCCCCGGAGGACGTGCCCGATACCAAGGAGCTCAAGCTCGCCGTCCTCCCGGAGCCCTCCGGGGGGCTCGCCGAGGAGCTTCTGGAGAAGGCGGGCACCACCTTCCGCACCTACAGGAACACCCTCTTCCTCCTCTCGCCCGACCCCAACAGCCTAGGGGACCTTCACCGCTCGGTGCGGCGCTACCTAGCCCTGCGGTCCGTCCGCGACGACCGCACCCTTTACGCTCAGCTTTCCGAGGAGAACCGCCGCCGCCTGGACGAGCTCCTTCGGGATGCCGATGGGGGGCTCACCCAGAAGCTCCTCATGGCGTACCGCCGCTTGACGAAGCCCGGGCGGCAGGGGCCGGAAACCTACGACATGGGCATCCCCACCGTGGGGGAGGCAGCCACCCTGGCCAAGCGGGTCTACGACTACCTGAAGGCCCGGGAACTCCTCCTGGAACGCATCGCCCCCCGGCACCTGCTTTCGGCCCTGGCCCAGGGAGAAATGGAGAAGCCCCTCTCGGAGGTGTACGAGGCTTTCCTGCGCTACCCCCACCTTCCGGTCCTGAAGGGTTGGGAGGTCCTCGAGGAGGCAGTGCGGAAGGGGGTAGAGGAGGGGACGTTTGGCCTGCGGGTGGGCGGGCGCCACCATTTCCAGGAGCCCGTGCTCGGGGTCGCTTGGGAGGATGCGGTCCTCGTCCGCAAGGAGGCCCTTCCTTCTGGTGGAACGCCCAACGCGGCTGGGGGTGGCGCCGAGGGCGCTTCTTCGCTCGGGAGCGCTTCTGACGCGGGGACATACACCGTAGGGACTTCTGGAACGAGGGCTACCGGGGACTCCCTTGTGGACATGGGCGATGAAGCGGAACGGGTGCGGGATTATGCGCTCAAGGTCCGCCTCCCCTGGAACAGGCTTTCCGACTTCCTGCGCGGGGTGTTGATCCCCTTGCAGGGGGAAGGTGCCGAGATAGAGCTTCTGATAGACCTTAGGGCTCGCTCTTCAAGGGGGATCTCCCAAGCCACTCTAGAGAACAAGGTGCGGGAAACGCTCAAGCAACTGGGGGGCGAAGTGCTGGAGGAACGTTAAGCTTCCGGGGCAGGGCCCGGATTCGGAGGAGGAGTTTTGGGAAGAGGTGGAGGCCCATTGCGCCTACCTGCAGACCCAGCCGGGCCTGATTCGGAGCCATACCCTCTTTCACTGGTGGCCGGGAGGATGCTGAGGGACATGGATCAGGGGGATTTCTTATCAACTCGCCCTCGCTTCTAGGTATAGTAAGCATGGAAGTAAAGACCATGAGCCTGTTTGCCCTTCTCTTTTTGGCCGTCCTCTTCCTCTTCCTCGCCTGGGCCTACAATACCGTGGTGGCCCGCAAGAACCAGGTGGAGAACGCCTTCGGAAGCATAGAGGTCCAGCTCAAGAAGCGCCGGGACCTCATCCCCAACCTGGTGGAGGCGGTGAAGCGGTACATGGCCCACGAGCGGGAGCTCCTGGAGAGGCTCGTGGCCTTGAGGGAGCGCCTGGAGGGGGCGGTGGGGGAGGAGGCCTTCCGCCTCGAGGGGGAGCTCTCCCGGGCCCTCGCCGCCCTCCGCCTCCGGGCCGAGGCCTACCCCGACCTCAAGGCGAGCGAGAACTTCCTCCAGCTCCAGGCCGCCCTCACCGAAGTGGAAGATTCCATCGCCGCCGCCAGGCGCTTCTACAACCAGGCGGTGACGGACTACAACAACGCCCTGGAGCAGGTTCCCTTCCTCCTCTTCGCCAGGGCCATGGGCCTGAAGCGCAGGCCCGTCTTCACCCTCCCCGAGGAGGAGCGGGAGAGGCCCGACCTGGAGGAGCTCTTCCGGGGGTAGGGGATGGGGCTCGAGGCTCTGGAAAGCGGGAGGAGGCGGGCCCTCCTCTTCTCAGACCTCCTCATTCTCCTGACGGCGGTCCTTTCCCTCGGGGCTCTCCTCTGGGAAGCGGGGAGGGGGCCGCTCTTCTTCCTGTCCTCCTTGGCCCTCACGGGGATCTACATCCTCCCGGCGGCCTACAAGGCCCAGGCCAAACGGGCCCTGGTAGCTCCCCTGGTGGAGGCCATGGGCTTCCGCTACGAGCCCCTGGCGGGCTTCCCGCTGGAGGAGGCCCTGGCCTCGGGGTTCTTTCCCTCCCCCGACCGCTACGAGGCCGAGGACCTGGTGGAGGGGAAGGTGGAGGGGATCCCCTTCCGGGCCTCGGACATTGCCCTCTACCGCAAGGTCCGGACTAGGCGGGGCTCCTACTACCAGAGGTTCTTCGTGGGCACGCTTTACCGCTTCACCCTGCCCTTCGCCGTGGAGGGGGAGGTGCGCCTCGCGCCCCAGGGGAGGGGAAGCAGGGTGGGGGGGCTCACGGGGGGGGATGTGGACCCCCTAGACTAGACGCTAATTTTGATGTAGGATAACCCCATCTGGGAGGTCAGGATGAAGAAGCCCAAAGCGGTACCCCCACAGGTTAAGTTTCAGGCCGCTCTGGAGGCCGTCAAGGGGGAGAAGAGCCTGGTGGAACTCGCCCGCATCTACAACGTCCACCCCAACACCATCGTGAAGTGGAAGGCGGAGCTCATGGAAAAGGGGGCCACCATCTTCTCCAACGAGACCCAGGAAAAGGAGTTGGAGAAGAAGATCCGCGACCTGGAGCAGCTCATCGGCAAGAAGGAAGTGGAGATCGCCCTCCTAAAAAACTTCCTAGGGCAGGGGAGGTAAAGCGGATGACCCTGGGCGAGCGCATCAACCTGGCCCGCGAGGCGCTGGCCCAGGGTCTGGCTCCCCTGCCCATCGTCCTCAGTGCCCTGGAGATCCCCCGGGCCACCTGGTACTACTACCGGAAGCAGAAGGTGGAGGCGGACAGGAAGAGGGAGGAAGAGGAACTCCGCCTCAAGAGGGCCATTGAAGAGATCCTGCTGGAGCACCCCGAGTACGGCTACCGCCGGGTCACCGAGGAGCTCCACAGGAAGGGAATCCCGGTCAACCACAAACGGATTCACCGCCTACTGCAGGACTTCCACCTCTCCCTGAAGCGCGCTGTCCGGAGGCCCAAGCCCAACCCCCTGCTGCAGATTGTGCTCCTGGCGGGGGACAAGGCCGACCTCCGGGGTTTTCTGCTGAAGCAAAGGGAGCCTGAGCCCTTCGAGCTCCTGTACACCGACTTCACCCTCCTGCCCTACCGGGGAGGGAAGGCCTGGTTCGTACCCATCTTGGACCACAGGACGCGGACGGTGGTGGCCTTCGGCCTGGGCCCGTCCCCTTCGGCGGAGCTGGCTCTGGAGGCGTGGGAGGAGGCCAAGGCCTTTCTCCAGGCCCAGGTGGGGAGGCTCCCCAGGGCCCTGGTGCACCACGACCAGGGGGGTCCTTTCCTGAGCCACGACTGGGTGGGGACGCTGCTGCTGAAGGACGGGCAGAGGCTTTCCTACAGCCTGATGGGGGCTAAGGGCAACCCTGTGGTGGAGAGCTTTTTTGCCCGGTTCAAGGGGGAGGGGGGAGACCAGTTTTTGGAGGCCAGAAGCCTTGGGGAGCTAAAGGAGGTGGTGAAGGAGCGCCTACGCTACTACCACGAGAGCCGGTTGCACTCGGGGCTCGGTTATCGGACGCCAAAGGAGGTGATGGAGGAGGCGCTAGGGCAAAGCACGCAGGACATCACACGGGAGGCAGGGTGAAAGTGTCTAAGTTTGGGGGGCTGGGTCAGCCCCGTGAAGCCGTTCTGCGGGGTGAGGGTGAGGGTGGTGGTGCCGCTAGACCCCTGCTGCACCGTGAGGGTGGTGGGGGAGAGGGAGAGGGTGAAGGAGGGGTTAGAGCCGCCACCGCCGGTGTTGCCCGTCTGTCCGCTGCAGGCCGCGAGGAGGAGGGCGAGGCCCGCCACAAACCAGAGCCGCTTGCCGCTCATGCGCCGCCTCCTTTCCGGGACCCCTGGGATCCTTATCCCCATCCTCCCCAGGGGGGCTTACAAAAATCTTAACGGGGGAGGTGGGGGAGTTTCCTCGGCTTCCCCTCTGGCTATGCGAGGGGAGTTATTGAAGAACTACCCCCGATCCCAGCCTGCGCGAGCTTGACGTTGACCCAAGTGGATTGCGCTTGGAGACCGATACCTGAGAGGGCTTCCTTTTGGCAAAGACAAGCGTCTTCGCGCGGGTTGGCTCCCCTGGCCTCCCGGCGGGCAGAGACGATGACCCTGCGAAGGCCGTCCAGCCCTTTCCTAAGGAACTTCACGTGGCTCCCTTTCTGGGAGTGGACGGTAAGTATGGCTGAAGTGCTGCCCCAAATTTGGACCACCCCAAGAGAGAGACCGAGGGGTGTAGCCTGAAGGGGTAGCGAGATGCGCAGGTGGTCAGCGAAGGAAAAGGTAAAAATTGTGTTGGAGGTCTTGTCGGGTCAAAGGACCGTGGCCGAAGCCTGCCGAGCTCACGAGGTCGCAGAGTCCGTACTCTACAGGTGGCAACGGGAATTCTTGGATAACGCCCATGCCGCCTTCTCCCATAGCTGCGCAGAACAAGAGGCCCGCGTCGGCGAACTGGAACGCTTGGTCGGCCAGATGGCCCTGGAGCTGGAGGTCCTAAAAAAAGCCTCGGGACTCTACCGGCAAAGGAAAGGCGGGAGCTGGTGAGGGCCCTACCCCCTCCGCCTGCTGTGCCGGGCCCTTGGGGTGCCCCGGAGCACCCTCTACTACCGGCCCCAGGACCCCCCTCCCGAGGAGGCGGTCTTCCGAGGCCGCTTGCGGGAGCTGGCGGGGGCCTGGCCCCGGTACGGCTACCGGCGCCTCACCGCCCTCTTGCGGGGGGAGGGCTTCGGGGTGGGGGAGAAGCGGGTGCGCTCCCTGATGCGGAGGGAAGGCCTGCTCCTTACCCGGAAGCCCCTCAAGCCCAGGACCACTCTCCCGCAAGAGCTTCTCCCGGAGGGGGTGCCCAACCTTCTGCTGGGGCTTGAGGTGACCGGCTTCCACCAGGTGTGGGTGGCGGACCTGAGCTACGTGGTCCTGGGGGAGGGTGTGGCCTATCTGGCGGTGGTGATGGACCTCCACACCCGCAAGATCCTGGGGGTGGCCCTGGGGCCGAGGCTGTTCCAGGGGCTTGCTCTCGCGGTGCTGGAGATGGCCCTTAGGGAGGGATGCCCCGAGGTGCACCATTCGGACCGGGGGGTGCAGAGGCAAGCCCCAAGGACTTGACAGGCGGGGGTGGCCTGTGGTGTTGTATATACAACTAAACGGATCATGGCGCACAAGTACGTGGAGGTCAAGGAGGCATTGCTTAGGGAGATCAGAGCGGGCAAGCTCAACGGCGAACTCCCTTCGGAAGAGGCCCTCGCCTGGCGCTTCTCCGTTAGCCGCATGACCGCCCGTAGGGCTTTGGAGGAGCTGGCCGCGGAAGGCTGGTTGGAGCGGGGCAGGGGCCGCCGTAGCCGCCTCGCGGAGTTGCGTTTTGGACAGGGGTTTTTCCGTGTCCGCCCTTTCTACCGTTTTGCAGAGAGCGTGGGGGCCCGACCCTCCACCCGCCTCCTGGCGGCTGGGCCGGCCAAGCCTCCGGCCACTGTACAGGAACGACTGGGCACCTCGGACACCATCCGCATCGAGCGGCTCCGCTTCCTTAACGATGACCCCGTGATACTGGAGGTCCGCTACCTGCGGACGGACCTTTGCAGTAGCATCCTCGAGCACGATCTCGAGGCGGAGTCCATCCACGAGATTCTCGTTCGTAACCTTAACCTGCCCCTTACCCAAGTCTGGCAGCGCCTCGAGGCCACCTCCCTCAGGGGCCGGGTGGCCCGGCTTCTGGGCGTTCCCAACCGAACCCCCGGCTTTCGGCTGGAACGGGTGACCTTCACCTTCGACACACCCGTTACCTGGGTTGAGTACCGGATGAGGGGGGACCGGTACTACTTTGAGGATGTCTTTTCCCCCCAAAGGGAGGTGCAGGAATGAGGCGAGTTGGGTTCGTGCTGTTCTGGCTTTTGGGCGCGGCGTTGGCCCAGGGGATCAAGGTGGGGGTGCTCGCGCCCCTCTCGGGTCCGGCGGCGGCGGACGGGAAGAGTGTCCTCTCGGGGATTCAGATTGCCGCCGAGGAAATCAACGCCTCCGGGGGCCTTCTCGGGCGCAAGATCGAGTTGGTGGTCTACGACGATCAGGCCGACCCCCGCCTGGCGGTGAACTTTGTTCGGCGGCTGATCGAGCTGGACAAGGTGGCCTTTATTATCGGCGGGTCCTACAGCGGAGCGAGTCTGGCCGCGAGCCCGGTGGCCAACGAGGCCCAGGTGCCCTTCATCGCGGCTTACGCGGTGCATCCTGACATCACCAACGGGAAACCTTACGCCTTTCGCATGGGCCTGCTCGGGCCCGTTCAGGGACGTGTGGGGGCGTTTCTGGCCCATCGCCTGGGGGCCAAGCGGGTGGCCGTCCTGAGCATCCAGAACGACTTCGGCCGCTCCCTGGAGCAGGGGTTTAGGGACCAGGCGGCCAAGCTGGGCCTCGAGGTGGTCTTCAGCGAGGTGTACCCCCCTGGGAACCAGAACTTCTCCCCTCTTCTTGCCCGACTCAAGGCCAGCGGTGCCCAGGCCCTCTATGCCAGCGGTTACTACGCCGAGGCCGCCAACCTGGTGCGCCAGGCCAGGTCCCTCGGGCTGGACATCCCGATCATCGGGCAGGAGGGCTACGACTCGCCCAAGTTCATCGAGCTGGCAGGCCCGGCAGCTGAAGGGGTGTACATCACCACCACCCTGGACCGGGACAACCAGAGCCCCGAGGTCCGGGGCTTTCTTCGCAAGTACCAGGAGCGGACAGGTCTCCCCGCGGATATGGTAGGGGCCTCTGGGTACGCGGCTTTGAAGGTGATGGCCCAGGCGGTACAGCGAGCCGGAGGCTTGGACGGGCCGGCCCTCCGTCGCGGGCTCCTGGGGCTTATCAACCTTGAGACCACCGTGGGCAAGATCTTCTTCTTCACCAGCCAGGGCGACCCCGTCAAGTCGGCCACCGTTCAGGTGGTCAAAAACGGTCAGTTCCGCCGCTTCCTCAACGTAACCGACCTGACCCTCCTGAAACCCTAAGGGGGAACCTTGGACCTTTTCACGCTGACGGCTCTCTTGGGCGATGGGCTGGCGGTGGGCTCCATCTATGCGCTAACGGCCCTGGGACTCACGCTGGTCTACGGCCTTCTCCGGGTGCTCCACGTGGCCCATGCGGGGGTTTACGCGGTAGGGGCGTACGCTGGGTGGTGGGCCTTCCAAAAGACGGGGAGCTTCGGGCTGGCCCTGGGCACGGGCGCTGTGACGGCAGCCTTCCTCGGCCTCTTTCTGGAGACGTGGTTCTACCGGCCCCTCTTGTCCCGCCCCCCCCACGTGGCCCTCATCGGCTCCATAGGTCTTTTCCTGGCCGTGGGTGATCTCCTGCGCATCCTCTTCGGACCCTACCAGCAAAGCCTTCCCGCCCTAGCCCCCACCCCCGTGGTAGGCATGCTCACCACACCCCAGCTGGTCGTGGTGGGGGCAACGGCGGTCCTCCTGCTCGGGGTCTACTTCCTCGTGGAGCAGACCCGCTTGGGCCTGGGCTGGCGGGCTATGGCTCAGGACGCCCCGACTGCGGCCGCCTTGGGCGTGGACCTTCCCCTGATGAGCCGCTTGGCCTTTTTGGCCGCCTCGCTCCTGGCGGGCTTGGCAGGGGTGCTGGTGGGCGCCTACTACAACCAGGTCTACCCCACCATGGGGGCCGTGCTGGCCTACAAGGGCCTGGCCATTGTGGTCCTGGGTGGGCTGGGGAACCTCTGGGGCACGGTGGCTGCCGCCCTTCTCCTGGGTCTTTTGGAGTCACTGGCGGTGGCCTATCTGGGCCACCGCTTTCCGCCGGAGGGCGTGGCCTTCGTAGCCCTGATCCTGGTGCTCCTCTTTCGGCCCCAAGGGCTCTTCAGCCGGTCACGGCGATAAGGGAGGTGCGGGCATGTACGTGGCGACCATCCTCCAGCTCCTGCTGATCTATGCCCTCCTTACCCTTTCCCTTAACCTGGTGGTCGGGCTCGCCGGTCAGGTCAACCTGGGGCACGCGGCCTTCTTCGGGATCGGGGCCTATGTGGGGGGTACCCTGCTGAAGGCGGGGGCCCCCTTCCTCTTAGCCCTTGCGGCCGGCGCGGTGGCCGCCACGGCCCTGGGCTTGGTGCTGGGAGCGGTCAGCCTCCGTCTGCGGGGGGACTACTTGGCCATCGCCACCATCGCCTTCAACTTCGCCGTGGTGGCGGCCTTCCTCTATACCCCTTACTTCGGTGGAGCCTACGGCTTAAGCGGCATCCCGCGAGGCCTGGCGCCAAGCACCTACGTGCTGGCCCTTCTGGCCACCTTCGGTCTCGCCGTCTTCATTCACGAACGGGTCCGAAACTCGGAGAGCGGCTACGCCCTCGTGGCCTTGCGCGACTCGGAAGTGGCAGCCGAAGCGCTTGGCCTTAGCGTGGCCCGGTTCAAGCTGGTGGCGTTTGCCTTGTCCACCGCCCTGGCCGGGGTGGCCGGTGTGTTCTATGCGGCCTACATTGGCACCCTCCGACCCGAAGACTTTGGGTTTCCGCTTTCCGTAACGCTGATGGCCATGCTGGTGGTGGGCGGAATGGGCGGTCTCTGGGGACCCATTCTCGGCGCCTTCCTCCTCGGGGGCTTTGCGCAAGCCTTCGCCTTCGTTCACGACTACCAGGCCGTCCTTTACGGCCTCCTCCTAGCCTTGGTCATGCGCTACCGCCCCCAGGGGATCTTGGGGAGGGTCTCGTGACCGTGCTCGAAGGACGTGGCCTGACCCGGAGGTTCGGGGGGCTCGTCGCGGTACACCGGGTGGACATCCAGGTCCGCCAAGGGGAGGTCTTGGGCCTTTTCGGCCCGAACGGCGCAGGTAAGACCACTCTCTTCAACCTTCTGGCGGGGGCCATCCCCCCCTCGGAAGGCCAGGTCTACCTGGAGGGGCGTGAGGTCACCCACCTGCCCGCTTACCGGCGCGCTCAGCTAGGCCTCGCCAGGACCTTCCAGATCGTCCAGCCTTTCCGCTCCCTGACCGCCTTGGAGAATGTCCTGGTGGCCTTGGCCAGGGACAGCTTCCGCAGGCTCCTGCCCCTCGGCAGGCTGGCGACCCGGGAGCGGCAGGCCAAGGCCCTGGCCCTGCTCGATCAGGTGGGGATCGCAGACTTCGCCCATAGGAACGTATCCCAGGTGCCGCTAGGGGTTTTGAAGCGGCTGGAGGTGGCCCGGGCCCTGGCCCTGGAACCCAAGGTTCTGCTCTTGGACGAGCCGCTGGCGGGCCTTACCTTCAAGGAAGCGGAGGAGGTGCTGGGGGTGGTAACCGCCTTAAGAGGGCGCATCGCCGTGATCTTGGTGGAACACCATGTCCACCTGGCCCTGCCGGTCTGCGACCGGGCCCTGGTGCTGGACCGGGGTACGGTCATCGCCCAGGGTGGGCCCGATGCCGTGCGCTCGGATCCCCGTGTGATCCAGGTGTATTTAGGGGAAGAGGATGCTCCAGCTTGAGGGTGTTTCCGTGCAATACGGGATGGTCCAAGCCGTGGGCGGCGTGGACCTTCAGGTGGCTCCTGGAGAGTGGGTGGCGGTGATCGGTGCCAACGGGGCGGGGAAGACCTCCCTCCTGCGAGGGGTCATGGGCCTGGCGCAAACCTCGGGGAAGATCCTCTGGCAGGGGATGCGCCTGGATCGCCTTCCCCCCTGGCACCGGAGCGCCCTAGGCATCGGCTATGTGCCCGAGGGGCGCGGTATCTTCGCCGATCTCACGGTGGAGGAGAACCTCCGGCTGGGCGGTTACCGCCTGGGCAGGCAGGCCCTCCAGGAAGGGCTGGGCTGGGTCTACGCCATCCTTCCCCTGCTGGCTGAGCGGCGCTGGCAGCTGGCGGGAACCCTTTCCGGGGGGGAGCAACAGCTTTTGGCCTTGGGGAGGGCGCTGGTGCCCCGGCCGAGGTTGCTGCTCGTGGACGAGCCCTCCTGGGGGCTGATGCCCAAAATGGTAGCCCAGGTCTTCGCCACCCTGGCCTACCTTCATCGGGAGGGGATGGGCATCCTCATGGTGGAGCAGAACGCCCGCAAGGCACTGGTGTACGCCCAACGCGGCTATGTCCTGGAGTTGGGCCGAGTGGTCCTCCAGGGGCCTGCGGTGGAGCTGAGGCGGCATCCGCGGGTTTTGGAAGCGTACATAGGAGGGTGACGTATGAGTCGGTTGGTGCGCGCGCCAAGAGGTAGTGTCCGTACAGCTAAAGGCTGGATTCAGGAAGCGGCCAAGCGGATGCTGATGAACAACCTGGATCCGGAGGTCGCCGAGAAGCCTGAGGAGCTCATCGTGTACGGGGGGCGGGGAAAGGCGGCCCGGAGCTGGGAGGATTTCAACCGCATCGTTCGCGTCTTGGACCGCCTGGAGAACGACGAAACCCTTCTGGTGCAGTCGGGTCGGGCCGTGGGGGTTTTTCGCACCCACGAGCTGGCTCCACGGGTGATCATCGCCAACTCTAACCTGGTCCCGCGCTGGGCTACGTGGGAGGTCTTCGATGAGCTGGAGAGGCAGGGCCTCCTCATGTACGGCCAGATGACGGCGGGAAGCTGGATCTATATCGGCACCCAGGGCATCCTGCAAGGCACTTACGAGACATTCCTGGCGGCAGCGCGAAAGCACTTTGGGGGCAGCCTGCGCGGCACCGTGACCGTGACTGCTGGCCTGGGAGGGATGGGGGGGGCCCAACCTTTGGCCGTAACCCTAAACGAGGGTGTGGCCATCATCGTGGAGGTAGACCCCGAGCGAATCCGCCGCCGCCTGGACACGGGGTACCTGGACACCTGGACGGCCAATCTTGAGGAAGCCCTCCGTTGGGCAGAGGAGGCGCGGAGACAGGGTAGGGCCCTTTCCATCGGCCTTTTGGGAAACGCTGCCGAAGTGCTGCCGGAGATGGTCCGCCTGGGCTTCACTCCCGACTTGGTCACAGACCAGACCTCAGCCCACGATCCCCTCTACGGGTACGTCCCGCCCCTGAAGCCCGATGAGGACCCCGGGGAGCTGCGGCAGAAAGATCCCGAGGGGTACAAGGCCCGGGCCCTCGAGGCCATGGCCCGCCACTGCCAGGCCATCGTGGAGATGCAGCGCCGGGGAGCGGTGGCCTTCAATTACGGCAACAACCTGAGGGCGATGGCCAAGTTGGGAGGCTTCGCCGATGCCTTCAGCTATCCGGGCTTTGTTCCTGCCTTTATTCGGGATCTCTTCTGCGAGGGCAAGGGGCCTTTTCGCTGGGTGGCCCTTTCCGGCGACCCCGAGGACATCTACCGGACCGACCGGGCCGTACTGGAGCTGTTTCCGGAGGACGAGGGCCTGAAGCGGTGGCTCACGGAAGGGGTTAAGCGGTTCCGTTTCCAGGGGCTCCCAGCCCGCATCTGCTGGCTGGGGTACGGGGAACGGGATAGGGCGGGGCTCCGGTTTAACGAGATGGTGCGGAAGGGGGAACTCAAGGCTCCCATTGTCATCGGCCGGGATCACTTAGACGCTGGGAGTGTGGCCAGCCCCTTCCGCGAGACCGAGGCCATGCGGGACGGATCGGATGCCATCGCGGACTGGCCCCTCCTCAACTTCGCCCTCAATGCCGTTTCCGGGGCCGGATGGGTGAGCTTCCACCACGGGGGAGGTGTGGGCATGGGCTATAGCTTGCATGCAGGCCAAGTGGTGGTGGCCGACGGCAGTGAGGAGGCCGCCTTCCGCTTGGAGCGGGTCCTCACCAACGACCCCGGAACCGGGATCATGCGCCACGCCCATGCCGGCTACGAGAAGGCCAAGCGGATCGCCAGGGAGCGCGGGGTAGACCTCTGCGGTTGGGAAGAGCCGTGAAGGTGTTCCGGGGCATCCGCGAGCTTCTTTCCCCCTTCGCCCGCTACCGGGAGGCGGCCCTGGTCGTGCGGGAGGGGCGGGTGGCCTGGGTGGGGCCGGAGGGCGAGCTTCCCGAGGCCTTCGCCTCCTGGCCCCAGGAGGACCTCGCCGGGGCCAGCGTGGTCCCGGGCTTGGTGGACCCCCACACCCACCTGATCTACGCGGGCGACCGCTACGAGGAGTTCCTGCGCCGTTCGCGGGGCGAGCCCTACGAGGCCATCCTCCAGGCTGGGGGAGGCATCTACGAGACCGTCCGGGCCACGGTTCAAGCCGAAGATGAGGCGCTCTTGTCCTCGGCCCAGGCGCGGGCCAGGAGCCTCTTGGCCCACGGGGTAACCTCCCTGGAGATCAAGAGCGGCTACGGGCTGGAGCCCGAGGCGGAGCTGCGGCTCCTCAGGCTCATCCGCCGACTAAAGGAGAGGGTGCCGCAGCGGGTCTTCGCCACCCTGCTGGCCCACGCGGTGCCCCGAGGGTGGGCGCGGAAGGCCTACGTGCGGGCGCTGGTGGAGGAGGTTCTACCCCAGGTGGCCCGGGAGCACCTGGCCCTCATGGCCGATGTGTTCTGCGACCAGGGAGCCTTCACCGTGGAGGAGGCAGAGGTCCTTTTGACCAGCGCGAAGGGCTACGGCCTTGGGGTGAGGCTCCACGCGGAACAGATCGCCCGGACCGGGGCCTCCCAGCTGGCCGCACGCCTACGGGCGCTTTCCGCAGACCACCTGGAGATGGCCACGCTGGAGGATCTCTCCTCCTTGGCAGAGGCGGGGGTGGTGGCGGTCCTCCTGCCCGGGGCTGCGCTCTCCCTGAAAAAACCCCTTCCCCAAGCCGTTCTTCTGCGCCAGGCCGGGGTGAGGGTGGCGCTGGCCAGCGACCACAACCCGGGGACGAGTCCCCTCCTCAACCCCTGGCTCACCATGGCCCTGGCGGTGCACGTGGTAGGGTTGGGTGCGGAAGAGGCCTTGGTAGCCCACACCACTCACGCTGCCCTGGCCCTAGGCCGTCCGGAGCTGGGAAGGCTCGAGCCCGGGGCCATGGCCGATTTTGTGGCCCTCGAGGCGCCGCCCCTGGATCCCATCTACCGCTTCGGCGAGCATCCGCCCCTCGCCGTCTACATCGGAGGGGAGCGGGTATGGTTCTAGTGGGCGAGCCCCTGAACCTGGGGAGCATCATCGCCGTGGCCCGGGACGGACGGACCGTGGGGCTGGCCCAAGGGGCGCGGGAGCGGCTGGAGCGGTGCCGGGCCTACGTGGAGCGCCTCCTGCGGGAGGGGCGGAGGGTCTACGGCGTCACCACGGGCTTCGGCCGCCTGGCCCAGGTGCGGATCCCCCCCTCAGAGGCCCGCTCCTTGCAACGTAACCTCCTCCTCTCCCACGCCATGGGGGTCGGGGAAAATCTGCCCCAGGACGTGGTCCGAGCCATGCTTCTCCTAAGGGCCCAGAGCCTGGCCCTGGGGAACAGCGGGGTGCGCCCCGAGGTGGTGGAGCTCCTCCTGGAGATGCTGAACCGGGGGGTTCACCCTGTGGTTCCTGCCCAGGGCTCGGTGGGGGCCAGCGGGGACCTGGCACCCCTGGCCCACCTGGCCCTTCCCCTCCTCGGGGAGGGGTTCGCCGAGTACGCCGGAGAGGTCCTCCCTGGCGGGGAAGCTTTTCGCCGAGCAGGACTCTCTCCCATCGGGCTGGAGGCCAAAGAGGGGCTGGCCCTCATCAACGGCACCCAGGCCATGACTGCCCTTGGGCTTTTGACCCTGGCCGATGGCTTGAGCGCGATCAAGGTGGCGGACGTGGCCCTAGCCATGAGCCTAGAGGCCATCAAGGGCTCGCTGCGGCCCTTCTTTCCCCAGGTGTTCCGCCTGCGCCCCCACCCCGGAGCGGCGCGCGTGGGGGAGAACGTGCTAAAGCTTTGCCAGGGCAGCGAGATCATGCGCTCCCACGAGAACTGCCCTAAGGTCCAAGACCCCTACAGCTTCCGCGCTGCCCCGCAAGTCCACGGTGCTAGCCGCGATGCGCTGGAGCACGCCTTGGAGGTGCTGCTCCGGGAGGCCAACGCCGTAACGGACAACCCCCTCCTCTTCCCGGAGGAGGACCTGGTGCTCTCCGCGGGCAACTTCCACGGGCAGCCTGTGGCCCTGGCCATGGACTACGCCAAGATAGCCCTGGCGGAGCTGGCCAGCATCAGCGAGCGGCGGACGGAGAAGATGCTGGACCCGGCCTTCTCCGGCCTGCCCGCCTTCCTGGCGGCCCAGGGAGGGCTCCACTCTGGCCTCATGATCAGCCAGTACACCGCAGCCAGCCTGGTCTCCGAAAACAAGGTGCTGGCCCACCCGGCCAGCGTGGACTCCATCCCCACCAGCGCCAACCAGGAGGACCACGTTTCCATGGGTACCACGGCTGCCCGCCACGCCCGCATGGTCCTGGAGAACCTGCGCCACGTGCTGGCCATAGAGGTCCGGGTAGCCCTGGAAGCCTTGGAGTACCACCGACCCCTCCGGGCGGGAAGGGGGGTGGAGGCGGCCCGCCAGGCCCTGCGGGACGCAATCCCGCCCCTCACGGAAGATCGCTTCCTGGCCCCGGACCACGCCAGGGTCCACGCCCTGCTTTTCAGCGGCGACCTCCTAGCCCGGGTAGAGGCAGCGGTGGGCCCCTTAGCCTGAGGCCCTGGCCCACCAGAGGGCGAGGACCTCGGCCAGAAGGCGGGCGGCCACCAAGGAGGAAAGGCCGGTGGGGTCCAGGTTGGGGGCCAGCTCGACCAGGTCCACACCGATAAGCTCGTTCCGCTCTATCACCCCTTCGAGGAGGGCCAGGGTCTCGCCGTAGCTCAACCCCTCCACCTCGGGGCTACTGGTCCCAGGAAGTAGGGCGGGGTCGAGCACGTCCACGTCTACGCTCACGTAGACCCGTTGGCCCCGGGGCAAAAGCGGTTTTACCGCCTCCACGTTCCGGCGGACCTCCTGGGCCGACACCAGGACGTGGCCCCGCTCCTTGGCCGCCCGGTAAGCCTCGGGGCTCACGCGAAGGCCGCGGAGGCCGATGCAGGTGATGCCCTGGAGGCCCGGGAGTTCCTCCACCGCCCTGCGGAAGGGGCTGGAGTTGGAGTAGCGGGTTCCGTGGCGCTGGTCGCTGAAGTCTAAGTGGGCGTCCAACTGGACGACATAGAGGGGTTCGCCCGCGTAGGCGCGCAGGACCGGCAGGGTGATGGAGTGGTCCCCCCCCACGAAGACGGGGAGGCGAACCCTGCTCCGGAGAGCCCGGGCGGCCTCGGTGATGCGGCGAAAGCTTTCCTGGTACTCCAGCTGGGCCGGGTCCACGTCCCCGGCGTCCACCACCCGGACCTCGCGGAGGCGCGGACCCCGCTCGGGGTCGAAAAGGCCCTCCTCTGGATGGAAGGCGTAGCGGGCGCTGGCCTCCCGGATGGCGCTCGGGGCGAAGCGGGCGCCTGGCCGAAAGCCCACGGCGAAGTCGTAGGGTAGGCCCAAGAGGGCCACGTCGGCCTCCCAGGTGGCCTCGAGGGGAAGGTAGGGGGCCTTAAAGAAGGTATGGGGGCCAGTGAAGGTCAATTCACCTGCGCGCATGTGCACGCCCACAGATTAACCCAAGCTGTCCTCATATACCGGACTTACGCCCTGCTTATGGTTCCCAAAGAATGGGCCTCAAGATGTTTCCCTACGGGAGAGCAGCCGGTGACTAGGGAGGCCCGATGAAGCTGCTTCCCCGCTAGGGAATCCACGACACCCTCTACCGCGCCCTCAACCAACCCCTGGTACTCTTCTTTGAGCTGGACTTACGCGGCCTCCACTTGCACCGGTAACAGGGGGCTCAAATCCAGGCTCAGCTTACCCGCGATGAGTCTCCGTCGGCATTGGCAGAAACTCAACTTCAGCCGCTCTCGCTGACACTCAATGAGCCTATAGGCCACCAACCCCAAGGCCAGATGGGTGATCCATGTATCTTGCCTCCTGAGGTAGGCCCTACCGCTCTGATCACCGGGCCACCACGCCCGCGGGGCTGATGGGTAGCCACCCGCCCTGGCCTCCCCGCCGCACAGTATCCCGGTCGTGAAAGACCGCATCCACATGGAAGGCCCACAGGGTCGGGTGGCCACCTCCCTCAGTCTACCCAAAGGAGAAAGACCATGCTCTGCGCAGGCATTGACGTCAGCAAGCCCCACCTGGACCTGGCCCTGGCCTCCGGCACCGCCAAGCCCACCCGCCTCCGCTTCCCCAACACCCCTGAAGGCCGCCAAGCCCTCCTCGCCGCCCTCGCCCACCTCCACCCCGTCTGGGTGGCCCTGGAGCCCACCGGCGCCTACCACCTCCCTCTCCTCAAGCTCCTGGTGGAGAAGGGCCTCCAGGTGGCCCTGGTCAACCCCTACCACCTGGCCGCCTTCCGCAAGGCTAAGGGAGAACGCAACAAGACGGACGGCCACGACGCCCTCCTCCTCGCCCGCTACGCCCAGGTCTACCACGCCGAGCTCCGGGCCTACACCCTCCCCCCAGAAGCCCTCTGGGAGCTCAGGGCCCTGGTGGGCTACCGGGAGGACTTAGCCGGGCGGGAGCGGGCCATCCTGAACCAGATGGAGGCGGTGGAGTGGGCGGGGAGTGAGGGGGTCCTCGCCCTCCTCCAGAGGGAGCTGGCCTGCGTGAGGGGGCTCCTTGGGGAGGTGGAGGCCAGGATCCAGGCCCTCCTGGCCACCCTCCCTGAGGCGGAGGTGCTGATGGGCCTGCCCGGGGTGGGGCCCCAGGTGGCGGCGGCGGTGCTGGCCCTCCTGCCCCCGGAGCTCTGGGGCCGGGCGAAGGCGGCGGCCTCCTACGCGGGGCTCATTCCCGAGCGGGAGGAGTCGGGGAAGAGCGTGGAGAGGAGCCGGCTCTCCAGGAAAGGACCTCCTCTCTTGCGGCGGAAGCTTTACATGGGGGCCCTGGTGGCGGTGCGGCATGACCCGGAGATGCGGGCCTTCTACCACCGCCTGCTTTCGCGGGGAAAGAGGAAGAAGCAGGCCTTGGTGGCCGTGGCCCACAAGCTCCTCAGGCGGATGATGGGGAGGCTCAGGGAGTACTACGCCGGTCGGTGGGCCCAGGGGGTGGCTTGACGCTCAAGACAGTATCAGCCCCCCAAACTTAGACACTTTCACCCTGCCTCCCGTGTGATGACCTTTCTTGCTGTGTCATCCCCCTATGATCGTAGCCGACCACCTGACCTTGAACGGGCTACGGCGTAGGGCTAAGAAGGCCAAGGACCCGGTAGAGAGACTCCGCCTCCTGGCCGTCTATCACGCCAAGCAGGATCACCCTGAACACCCCCCGCTGGGTGCAGGAGGCGGTGCGGCGCTACAACCAGCAAAGCCCCGAAGCTCTGAAGGACAGGTGGCACCAGAACCCGGGACAGAAGCCCAAGCTCTCCCCGGAGGAACAGGAGAGGGTTTTTGAAGCCCTGCGGGGTCATCCTCATCCTCCCGGCGGGGCCCATGCGGGACTGGGTGGAGCTGGGGAAGAGGCTTTCCCTCTACCCCATCTACCGCCTCCTCAACGTGTTCCCCTTACGGGGAAGCAGCCACAAGATGGGGTTCGCCCTACGGGTGCCCCTCGGTGATGGGCCGGATTCTGAGGGGACTTTGCGCCTGGCTTGGGGAGCGAGAAGAGGCGTGGGTAGCGCCCAAGCTACGGGCTTCGCCCGTGACGGACCGGGCGAGGTGGCGCACGCCCTCCAGGGTGGAGGTACCGGAAAAGGGTCCGCCCGGTCTTCTTGCCCTCTTCCACCGGTGGCCTAGGGTGAGGGAAACGGCATAAAACGGTGTCCCCCCTTATGCGTTTCCGATGCTAAGCGAACTCCCCCACCAGCCCCCTTGCCGGAAGTCCGGTCGGGAAGGTGTCCGTGGGTGGCGGCCGCGGGGGTCCCCTTTAGGGCACCTTGGCCCTCAGGGCCCCACCTCGAGGCCGAAGACCATATAGGGGTGAATCCGGCAGTAGATGGCGTAGGCCCCGGGCCCGGTGAAGGTGTGGCGGAACTCGGCTCCCGGGGCCAGTACGCCGCTGTCAAAGCGGCCCTGGTTGTCGGTCACGGTGTGGGGGGCCTGGCCTTGGTTCACGAAGACCAGGGTGGTCCCCGGGGCGACCTTCAGGGCCTTAGGCTGGAACTCAAAGTCCACGAGGCTTACCCGCACCTCGGTCCCCCCGGGCGCCTGGGGGGCGGTGAGGGGCATGGGGGCGCAGGCGGTAAGCAGGAGGAGGAGAAGCGCTCCCCTCATAGGAAGACCACATCCCCCATCAGGGCCGGTCCGAAGACGGAAAGGAAGCTCAAGGTCCCCTGGAACTGGTGGATGGCCCCGGCCGGAACCAGGATGAGGCTCCCCGGGCCCACCCTCTCCCGCTTGAGCTCCACCTGGGCTGTTCCCTCGCCCTCCAGCACGTAGATGGCCTCGTCACGGGCGCGGTGGTAGTGCCAGGGCTGCCCGGTGCGGGTGGCCACCGCCACCACCGTGCCCAGGGGGTGGTTGGCCAGGCCTTGGGCGGCGAAGGGGCGGTCCTGGGGCACCGCTGGGGGCTTGGGGGTGAGGAGGAGGGGAACCCCCTCCTGGGGCCCGGGACCCCGGTCCACGAAGACCACGTCGCCCATGAGCCTGGGGCTGAAGCGGGAGAGGAGGTCCAGCTCCCCGAGGAAGGCGTGGGCGGTCATGGGGGGGATGAGGACCACCTGCCCGGGAGCGATGCGGGTTTCCCGGCCCCCGGCCACCAGAACCCCCTCTCCCCTGAGGACTAGGGCCGCCTCCAGCCGCTCCCGGTGGTAGTGGAGGGGCTGCTCCTTGACGGTGCGGATGAGGACCGAGGTGCCAAGGGGCGTCTCCCCCACCCCCTGGACGGCGAAGGGCCGACCGGGAGGCACGGAGAACCCGGTGAACTCCGCGGGGTAGCGGCGGAAGACCCCCTCCCCCGTGGCCTGAACCAGGGCCCAGGCCCGGCCGGCCAAGGCCGAAACCAGAACCCCACCTGCGGCCTGCAAAAACGCCCTACGCTCCATACCCTCACCTCCACCCGGTAATACCCCGAAAGGGGGCGAAGCGGATCCCCTTTGGTCTCGGATTTCCTGCCCCTTCTTTCCCACCTCCGGTCCCCGGGGCGGCCTCAGCGCACCACGGCCTCCACCCGGTGGAGCCCCGTGGCCCCATCCGGGAGGGGGTCCCTCGGGGCAGGGTCCAGGCCCGCACCAGGAGGGTGTGGCGCCCCGGGACCTCCGGGCGCCAGGGGTAGCGCCAAAGCCGCCAGGCGTAGGGTCCCGGGAAGGGGAGAAGCTTGGCCCTTTCCCCCCGTCCACCGAGACCTCCACCGCCAGCGCCGGCTTCCCTCCGGCAAAGGCGATGCCCCGGACCTCGAGGGCCTCCCCCACCCTTAGGAAGGCCCCGGGACGGGGCCAGTCTATCCGGCTCATGGGCCGCACCCGGGCCTCCTGGCTCCATCCCCGCTCGGCCCAGTGCCCGAGGGTCTTTCCCGCCTCCAGGCGGTGCGGGCGGCCCCGGAGCCCGGGGTCCGAGGGGAGGTTCTTGGAAACCTGGTAGAGGCCTTCCTGGCCCAGGAGGGGCAGACCGCTTTCTTTAGGTCTGAGGCGATGAGTCCCGCTTCCCATCCCTTCATGGCCACCTTTCTTCCCAGGGCCTAGAGCTGCGCCCGGCCCACCGAGGGGGTGGTGGGGGCGGGGCTGCCCCCTGGGGGCTCCACCGAGACCCCCACCAGGCTCCCCTCGGGCAGGGGGCCTACCTCCAGGAGGGGGGTGGGGGAGAGGCCGAGGCTCTTCCGGCCCCCGTCCTGGATGAGCCAGGCCTGGTAGACCCGGCCCGGGGGCGGGGGGGACTTGAGGAGGAGCAGAACCTCCCCTTTGGCGGTGCGCAGGGCCCAGCCCGTCTGGCGGCCCGTGGGGGAGAGGAGGGGCATGAGCCGGGCCCCGGGCTCGGCCGCCAGGGCGAGGAACCGCCTCTCGGCGAGCGCCCTCTGCCAGGTTCGGAGCCCAAAGGACCCCAGGAGGGCCAGGAGGAGGGCGGCAAGCCCCAGGGCCAGAACCCGTCTGCGCGCCCAATGGGGCCTCGGGCGGAGGCGCTCCCTTAGCTCCGCCTCCCAGGAGGGGGGCACGGGGGCCTCGGGGGCCAGGGCGCTCAGGGTTTCCAGGTGGGTGCGGTAGGCGGCGCGGCAGGAGGGGCAGCGCTTCAGGTGGGCCAAAACCCCCCTCCTCTCCCCCTCGGGCAGGAGGTCCAGGGCCAGGCGCACCAGGTCGTCCGGATCCGGGTGGGTCATTTGAGCTTCTCCTCCAGCTTGGCCAAAGCGCGGCGGAGCCGGCTCTTCACGGTGCCGAGGAGCCAGCCCAAGAGCACGGCCAGCTCGCTGTGGGAATAGCCCTGGTAGTAGGCCAACTCCAGGAGCTTCCGGTCCTCGGGCGAAAGGGCCTTCAGGGCCTGGGTTACCCGGAGCCGGTCCAGGTGATCGTCCCCGCCCACGCGCTCCTCCGCCCCGTCCTCCTGGAGGAGGGCGAGGGGCTCCATGGCCTTGAGGCGCTTCAAGGCCAGCCTGTGGGCGATGGTGAGGATCCAGGTGACGGGTCGGCCCAGGGCGGGGTCGAAGCGCTCCGCCTTGTTCCAGATGCGCAAGAAAGTTTCCTGCACCACGTCCTTGGCCTCGTGCCCGTCCCGGAGGATGCGCCGGGCGAGCCCGTGGACCCTCGGGGCGTAGCGGCGGTAGAGGGCGAGGAGGGCCTCCTCGTCCCCCAGGGCCACCCGGCGCAGTAGGTGGATCTCCTCTTCTTCCTCGCCCATCCCTCTAGGCTATACCTCCGGGCGGGAGCTTCTGGATCACTCCACACCCCGCACCTGGGCTCCGGCGGGGGGGTGGTGCGGGCGGCCTTGGGGGGATCCCCAGGGCTTCCTCCTGGCCGTGCGGGCCGCCGCCCTAGGCACCGCCCACCTGGACCCTCCGGTGGCCTGGCTCATCCTCGGGGAGATGGCCTAGGCCTTGGGGATCAGCCCCAGCACGGTCAAGGGCCACGTGGAAAGCCTTCTGGAGAAGCTGGGGACCAGGGACCGGACTGAGGCCGCGGTCAAGGCCCTGAGGAACCGCCTCATCTAGGGCTTCAGCCTCCCTTCAGGTTGCCCGGGCAGACTCAGGGCATGATCGATAGCCCGGCCCAGCTCATCGCTATCCTGGTGGTGGCCCTCCTCCTCTTCGGCCCCCGGAAGCTCCCCGAGCTCGCCCGGGGCCTAGGCCAGTCCGTGCGGGAGTTCAAGCGGAGCGTGGAGGGGGTGGTGGAGGAGGTCAAGGAGGAGGCCAAGCCCCCGGAGGCCAAAGCGGAAGAGCCCAAGAAGGGCTAGGCCCTAGACCAGGGGGATGGGGGCCGGACCCGGGCCCAGGATGGAGGCGGGCTCGAGGCCCAGGAAGCGGAGTGCGGCCCCGTAGACACTGCGGAAGTCCAGCTGGAAGCGGAGGTCTCCCTCGTCCAGGTCCTCGAGGTCGGGCTCGGAGCCCAAGACCCCGCCCCGCACCGGCCCCAGGGCGAACATCAGCCCTCCCTTGCCGTGGTCGGTGCCGTAGGAGGCGTTCTCCTGAGCCCGCCGCCCGAACTCGGAGAAGCCCAGGACCAAGACCTCCCGCTCCCTTCCCAGGAGGCGCATCTCCTGGTGGAAGGCGGCAAGCCCCTGGGCCAGGAGGCCGAGGAGCTCCTCGTGCCGCTTGGGCTGGTCGGCGTGGGTGTCAAAGCTCCCCAAGGAGACGTAGAAGACCCGGGTGGGTAGCTCGGCGGCGATCATGCGGGCCACGTCGGCCAGGGCCCTGCCGAAGGGGTGGTTGGGGTAGTCCACCCGGTTTTTCACCCCCCGGGCCCGCCCCACCTGGGCCAGGGTGGCCTTGAGCCTCAGGAAGGCCTGGCGCACCTCCTCCGCCTCCCCCTGCCTGGGGCGGAGGAGGGCCTCCTCCCAGCGGGTGCGCAAGGGAGGGGGGAGCCTGAGCTCAAAGCCCTCCAGGCTCTCCACACTGGGGGCCAGGGCCTGGCTCCCGGTGAGGGCTAAGGGGGTGCTGGCCCCCAGGTAGGTTTCGCACAGGGGGTCCGCCCCCTGGTCCAAAAGCCGCCCGAGCCAGCCCGAGGAGGCCTTCCGCTCGGGATCGGCGGTGTGCCAGACCGCCATGGAGACGAAGTGGCTCCGGCTGGGGTTCGGGTAGCCCACCTGGGGAAGGAGGGCCAGGGCCCCCGCCTCGTAGAGGGGCATGAGGGGCCTAAGGGCGGGGTGCAGGCCCAGACGCCCGTCCAGGTCCAGCACCTCCCGGGCGGGCACCGCAAGCCTCGGCCTCAGGCGGTAGTAGAGCTCCTGCCGGTAGGGCACCAGGGTGTTGAGTTGGTCGTTCCCCCCGGAGAGCTGGACCACCACCAGGATCTTCCCCCCGGCCCCCGCCGCCAGGGCGGTGCGCCAGAAAAGGGTTGGGGCCTGGCTCAGGGCAAGGCCCAAGAGGCCGCTTTTGACGAACTCGCGCCGATCCACACTCACCTCCTAAAGGAGCTGGGCCTCGGGGCGGACGAGGGCCTCGAGGCCTTCCCCTTCCGCGAAGACGAAGAGGTCCAGGGGCCCTTTCAGGCCCGCCGCCAGATTTAGCCGGACGAGGAGGGCGGTGTCCCCGAGCCAGGCCCGGCCCCCCTCCCAGCCCTTGACGCTTGGGGGGTTGAAGGGGGCCTGCCCCATGGCGGGAAGGGCCCGGATCCAGGCCCTGGGCACCTCCCGCAAGGAGGCGGCGTAGGCCAGGCCCACCACGTGCTCCACGGGGCTCCTCACCAAGCGGCCCCGCGCCCGGTAGAAGGCCTCCTGCTGGAAGAGGTAGGCGAGGGCCTCCCGGAAGCCCATCCCCTTGAGGATCCGCGCCACCTCGGCCTCGAGGGCGGGCTCGGGGTCGGGGGCGTGGTAGAAGGCGAGGAGCCTGCGGGCGAGGCGCTCGTAGGTGGCGGGGTGGTCGGTCAGGATCTCCAGGACCTCCTCCCCGCTCTCCACCTCCCTCCCCAGGAAGCCCTTCCTGCCCGGGTCGTGCCAGGCCGGGCGGAAGAGGAAGCGGGGCTTCCCCGCTTTGAGGGCCTTCTCGTCCACGGAGTAGCCGGTGAAGGCGCGGGCGGCGGCCATCACGTCCTCCTCCCCGTACTGGCCCACCCCCAGGGTGAAGAGCTCCAGAAGCTCCCGGGCCCAGTTCTCGTTGGGGTGCTCCTTGCGGCTTTGGGCGTTGTCCAGGTAGAGAAGCATGGCGGGGTCGCGGGCCACGGCGAAGAGGAGGTCCCGGAAGGAGCCGTAGGCGAGGGCGCGGAAGGTCTGGTTCTGCAGGGCCATGGCCTGGGGGGAGCGCACCTTCCTTAGCTCGCTGGTGAAGTGGCCGTGGAGGAAGAGGACGAGCCTTTCCGCGGCCGGGGTGGGGGTGGTGAGCCAGTGGTTCAGCCACCAGGCGGTGAGGGGCTCCCAGGCCTCCCCGGGCTTCTCCGGGAGCTCGGGGTCGGGGGGGAGGGCGGGCGGGGCGAGGAGCCGCTCCACCGCCCCCTTGAGCCCCAGCTCGGCCAAGGCCTCCGCCTCCTCCTTCCGGCCCCGGGCGGCGGCCCGGCGCAGGAGGTGGGCGGCCTCGAGGGGGGTGAACTCCATGCTCGCCTCCTTGCCAGGGAAGCCTAAGCCCGCAGGCTAAAGGGAACAAGGGGCCTTTCCTTAAGCGGAGCTTAAGGCCAACCCCTCGGTGGATAGGACCCCTCTGGGCCAGACGCCGATGATGTGGAATGACCCCATCCAGAGGGCCGAGATGAAGAAGCCCAAGGCGGTATCTCCGCAAAGGCCAACGCACGCCCTCGGCGCGACCCCGGGAGCCCTGGGGATCAAGGGGGAGAAGGGCCTCGTGGAACTCGCCCGCATCTACAACGGGAACATGTTTGGCCTCCGGCCCAGGCAGCCGCCCCAACGCGGCGACCTAGGGGTCCCGCCCGTGGCTTCTGCCTCCCTCTTCATCATCACCTCTTTTCTTGGCCCCGGCACGTTACGCCGGACTTAACCGCCGGGGCGAAAGCTTAGCGGTAGCGGGCGAGGAAAGCACCCCCAGCCACATAAACCCGGCCTTGCCCGTCCTTAAGGACGAAGAAGGCATCTCCTGGGATCACCGCGTGTGCCTTTTCTAAAGGACCGGAAAATGGCCCATAAAGTACCAGCCCATACCCTACAATCCCTACTACCCTTCCATCCGGCAGAAACAGCATGTTAGGTAAGTACCTATCAGATTCTTCAGGAAAGACTGTGGTAAGCGTGCCGTTCTCCCGGTCAGCAATCACCACCCCTGTCGTAAAAGGACAGATGCTACAGCCCTGCATCGCGTGGAAATAAAGGTATGTGTTTCCTATGTCAAAGCCAGCAGCACTGTACTGGAAAGCCGGACCTTCCCCAGAATTCGAAGACCAGAAGAGGTACGAACCCCGTCCCCCCCATCTTGGGTCCCAAGATCTCTGGTCTGGAGGGTTGCCCAACCTATGGGGTGGGTATAGCCAGTCCTTTGCCAGGGTTTCACCGTCCAGACGGGCCAAACCGGGGTATCCAGCAGCAATATACCACTTCCCATCTGGTTCCCAATACCAAGCATATCCTCCGGCGGAGAAAGCCACATAGAGCTTACCCTCTACGAGGCGAAGGGCTGCCACAGAGGAGTATCCGTAGAAACAGTATGGGTCGGTGTCTTCGGCCACATCCTGGGGCTGTGGGTCAAAAATAGCCACGAGCTGAGGCACTCCGCCCGATAAGCGGTATTTGGCCACACGCATCCTGTAAACACCGGACCGATCCCTTTCAGCACAGGCCCGGCTAACCCAGCGCACGCCCCCGGCGTACATAGTGTCACCTTCCACAGATAAGGCGGTAACAAACTCAAACTCTCCAGAAAGGTCGTAGAGAGCATGTGGGCTTCCGTCTGGGCCAAGAACCTGGACTATTGCCCTCTCACTATTTCCAGAGCGCTGTGTCCCCGCCAAGAAGACCCGGCCATCCCCAGCCACGGTCACATCATGCAGACCCCCGTTGAACACCGAACTTGCGTCATGAATGAAACGTAAACTTCCAGTCTCTCCGTCCAGACAGTAAAGACGTTTGCGGTTTGTGATTGCGCAAAGAAGGTCAGATGATTGGGCAATATCCGCAATGTACTCTTCCGAAAGGCTATAAACCCATATAGGGAAGAAACAATACTCGGTGAGTTGGAAGAAGGGCACCACCGGGTTGTTGGGCCGGGACCGGAGCCCCACGGGCTGATCCCCCATGAGGACGCGGATCCTTATTTGCCATGGAGTACCTTCTATACCTTCCGGGTAGGGCGGCTGGGAAAGGACCAGGGTGGCCTGGTTCCCGCTCACCTGCATCTCCCCGGCGTCCTGCCACGGCCCGAAGTCCTGCGCTCCCTTGGGCTTAAGGGCGTACTGGAGGCGCAGAGGCGCAGTAGGCGTGCCCTCCAGGGTGCCGGTGAAGGTCGGGCTGGAAGGACAACGCCATAGGTCATGTTCCAGCACCATAACCAGGCTGGGGGACGGGGCGGTGACCGTGAGGGTGAGGTCCGCCTCCCGGGTGAGGCTACCCGAGGTCCCCCGCACCCTCAGGCGGTAGGTGCCCGTGGGGATAGTGGTGGAGGCGCTGAGGGTGAGAGTCTGGGTCACGGGGTTCGCCCCCGAGACCTGGAGGCTCTGGGGGGAGAGGGAAAGCCCCTGGGGCACCCCCTCCTGCCCCGCCGCCAGGGAGAGGCTGACCGTCCCCGTGAAGCCGTTCTGGGGGGTGAGGGTGAGGGTGGTGGTGCCGCTGGACCCCTGTTCTACCGTGAGGCTCGCGGGGTCCAGGGAGAGGGCGAAGTCGGGCGGGGGAGGGGGAGCGGTAACGGTGAGGGCGAGGTCCCTCTCCGCCGTCCTGTCCCCGTAGGCGGCCCTGAGCTTCAGGCTGTGGGTCCCCGTGGGGGCGTCCTGCGTCACCTGGACCTGGAGGGTCTCCTGCACCTGCCCCCCCTTGGGCACGTTCAGGCTCTTGCTGGTAGGGGACAGGCTGAGCCAGGAGGGGGGCTGGCCGTTCTCCGTGACGCTCAGGGAGACCTGCCCCTGGAAGCCGTTCTGCGAGGTGAAGGTGAGGGTGAGGGTGACGCTCTGCCCCTGGGCCACCGTGGGCCTGTCCGGGCTCACCGCCGAGAGGGTGAGGTCCTGGGGAGGTGCCCCCCCGCCGCAGGCCGCGAGGAGGAGGGCGAGGCCCGCCAAAAGCCAAGGCCGCTTGCCGCTCATGCGCCGCCTCCTTTCCGGGACCCCTGGGGTCCCTACCTCCATCCTCCCCAGGGGGGCTTACAAAAACCTTAACGGGGGAGGTGGGGGGTTTCCTCGGTTTCCCCTCTGGCGATGCCTGGTACGCGGCGCGGCGGGTCCTGGAGTGGCTCCATGCCCAGGGCTGGCCACAAGCTACGCCTACGGCGTGACTTTGTCACGAGGCTCAGGTCTAACCGTGTGCTGGATGGTATCCAGCTGCGGAGGCATGGGGGTACCCGTTGGGTGAAGGCGGGGAGGCTAAGGGGCCTAACCTTTGCCATGGGGGTGCTCAAGCGCGGGGGGAAGTTTTACGGGACGGATCGGGAGGGGTGGTGGAACTCCGGGTTGGCACCTAGCCTCTCACGAACCCGCCTCCGGTCACACCCGCTTCACCGCCAGCCCCTCGGCCTCCCCCGCCCGCGCCTGCTCCTCGTCCGCCGTCCAGAAGGGAAGCTCCTGCGGCTCTACCCCTGCCACCCGGGCCACCACCAGGGCGGTGGCCAGGTGCAGGGCGTCGTAGGCCCGGAGCTTGTGGCGCAGGAGGAGCCGCTTGGCCTCCCGGAGAACCGGGGGCTTCGGGGGAACCAGGCGGTACTGCAGGGCGGCGTGAGCCTCCAGGGCCTCCACGGCCAGGCGCACCTCCTCCGGGGTGAGGACCCCTTGCCTCTCCTTGATGCGGAAGGCGGACATGGCCTCCACCACCGCCAGGGAGCTTGTGAGCACCGCCCCCACCCGGCCGAAGAGGGCGCTCACCTCCTCCGCCCCCGGCTCCTTCGGATCGTAGCGCTTCACCAGGGCCGAGGTGTCCAGGTAGGGAGGGATCACCGCCCCTCCCGGTCCGCCAGGACCGCCTCGGAGAGGCCGAGCCTGCGCCCGGCCACCCGCTCCAGGTAGCGGCGGTAGGCCTCCTCCATCCGGGCCGGGGTCACGGCCCGGTGGGGGACCTCCAGGAGGCCTTCTTCCGCCAGGGCCAGGAGCAGGGGGGCCTCCTCCTCCGGGAGGAGGTCCAGGGCCAGGCGGAGGACCTCCGCCTCGGTGCGCCCCGTGGTGCGGGCCAGGCGTTTGAGCTTGGCCTCCTCCTCGGGGGTGAGGTAGACTTGCTTGCGGAGCATACGTCGTGATTATACATCAACCCTCTGGCTTAATGCCCTAGAGGGCTTGCGGGCCCTTCGGGAGAAGGACCAAGTCTTCGGCGCCGAGGCCTGACGCTATTGTGGTCCCATGCGGGTTTTGCTCTACGAGGGCCTCGAGGTGCCTCCCCATCTCCAAGCCCGCGTGGAGCGGGTGCTGGAGGCCCTGCGCTCCGGACACCTGGCCCAGGCGGAGCTGAAAAAACTCACGCCTACCCCCTATTTCCGTGCCAAGCTCAGCGACAAGGACCGCCTCCTCCTCAAGCCGGTGCGGGTGGGGGGAGAAGGGGCGTGGCTGGTCCTGGAGGTCATCCCCAACCACGCCTACCACCGCTCCCGCTTCCTGCGGGGGGCGGAGGTGCGGGAGGAGGACCTGCCCTCCCCGGAGGCCCTCCTCGCCCAGGCGGAGGCCGTGCGCCACCTGGACCTCAGGGCGCCCCGCTTCCACCTCCTGGACAAGCCCCTCACCTTTGACCAGGCGCAGGAGGCGGTCCTGAAGGCCCCCCTTCCCCTCCTCCTCCTGGGGCCTGCGGGCTCGGGCAAGACCGCCCTGGTGCTGGAAAAGCTCCGGCAACAGGCGGGGCAGGTCCTCTACGCCACCTTGAGCCCCTTCCTGGCCCGGGAGGCCCGCCGCCTCTACTTCGCCCACGGCTACGAGAACCCCTACCAGGAGGCCGACTTCCTCTCCTTCCGCGAGTTCCTGGAAACCCTGGAGGTGCCCCGGGGCCGGGAGGTGGCCTTCAGGGACTTCCTCCGCTTCTTCACCCCCCGGGCCCGGCCCCCATCCCCCCGGTCTAGGGCCTAGCCCTTCTTGGGCTCTTCCGCCTTGGCCCCCTCCCGCCCCTCGGCGCTCCTCGCCCCCCTAGCGGGGGAAGCGGAGGACGCGGACCCCTAGCCCATCGGAGAGCTCCACCTCGAACTCCCCTCCCGGGGGAAGCCCCTCCAAGGAGAACCTGCTCTCCCCGCCCCTGTGCCAGAGGCCCAAGGGGGTGCGCTCCCCGTCCGGGGCCACGTAGACGAGGGAGAGGAAGGGGTAGCCCGTCCACCTGACGAGGAGGGAGCCCGCCTCCTCCCGGAGGGACACCTGGGGCTCGGCCAGGGGGGTGAGCCCCCGCGCCCTCTCCGCCAGGACCCTTCCGCCCTCCCTCAGGGTCACCCGGCTCCAGCTTCCCAGGGGCACCTTGGCCTGGAAGTGGAGGGCGCCCAGGGAGTCCTCCAGGACGAAAACCTGGTACTCCCTCCCGTCCACTTCCAGGCGGTAGGGGGAAGGGCGGCCTTCGGGGGAGGCCGCGCTCCTCAGGGGCGGGTTGAGGACCGCCCGGTCCCCGAGGAGGTACCCGGAGAAGAGGAGGCCTTCCTCCTGGGGGAGGGACTGGGGCGAGGGGGGGTTGTTCTCCAGGAAAGACTGGGCGCCCTCGTAAGTGTAGTCGGAAACCCACTGCGGGCCGCAGTAGCTCATGAGGTCGTAGCGTTGGCCCGGGTCTTTCAGGGTCCCGTCGGCCAGGTCATAGCCCCAGGTGCCGATCTTCCCGTCCGGGTAGGGGTAGTTCGGGTCCCCGCTCACACCGCAAGGGGCGTGGTCCCGCCCGAAGTTGTGCCCGAGCTCGTGGGCCATCACCGCCGGAGCGCTTTGGGGGTAGTCCCAGCCTACGGCCACGGGGAAACCGATGTAGCCGATCCCGGCGATGCCGGAGGTGTAGCTTACCTTTACGAACCCGTAGTAGTAACGCCCGCTCCCGTCCGCTTGGCGCAGGAGGCGGAGTTCGTTGAGGAGCTGGCCCCAGGCGCTGGCGTCCTGGCTTGAGAGGGTGCCGGAGAAGGTGTAGGGGGCCCGGGTGGTGTAGGGGGTTTCCTTTAAGGGCCAGACACGCCAGAGGGTCTGGCTGAAGCCGGGTACGGAGGGCGTCTGCCCCTGGTGCACCACGGGGACCACGGTGAGGTGGAGGGTGGTTCCCTGGCCCACGGGGGGGGTCAGGGTGAGGGCGTTGTCGCCCTCGTCCGTTTCCGCCACCTGGTCGTTGGGGTCGGCCTGGAGTTCCACCCGAAGCCCGGGGGCCACCCAGGAGCCGGGCAGGGTGGCGTTGCAGGTGGTGGCGAGGTCCCCGGGGACGGTACCCGTGGGGACGGGGTTGGGGCAGGTGAAGGCCAGGTTGCCCTGGAGGGTGCTTCCCAGGTAGACCGCCCCCGAAAGGGCCTGCGTCAGGGAAATGGGGCTGGGTCCGGCCACCAGATGGACCCGCAGGAGGACGGGCTTACCCGCCACCAGGCGGAGGGTTTCCTTCAGGACCGTCTGCCCCCATTCGGCCTTGGCGATGCGGAGGTTGAGGCTGGTGGGCGGGGCGGTGACGGTGAGGGTGAGGTTGGCCTCCCGGATGAGGCTTCCTGCGGTGCCCCGCACCTTGAGGTTGTAGGTGCCTGGGGACAAGGAAGGGGAGGCAACGAGCTCCAGCATGGGCGCCGAGGGCACAGGGGTACTGGAGGGGGAGAGGCTTACCCCGGGAAAGGGATTGCCGCTTCCGTCCACCAAGGAGAGGTTCACCTGCCCCGCGTAGTTTCCCGTGACCGAGAGGCGCACATAGGCCGTGCCTCCCGGAGCGATGGAAAGGGAGGAGCTTTCCAGGATCAGGGAGAAGTCCCCGGTCTGGGAGGCCACTACCTGCAGGGCGAGGTCGGTCTCCCGGGTGAGGTTCCCCGAGGTGCCCCGCACCCTGAGGGCGTAGGTCCCGGGGTTGACGCCGGCGCCTACGCTCACCGTGAGGGTCTGGGCCACGGGACCGGAGCCGGAAACGGCTACGCTGGTGGGCGAGAGGGCGACCCCGCTGGGGGCACCCACCAAGCTGAGGTTCACCGTCCCCGTGAAGCCGTTCCGGGGCGTGAGGGTGAGGGTGGTCTGGCCCTGTCCTCCTTGCTGCACCGTGAGGCTCGCGGGGGAGAGAGAGAGGGCGAAGGAGGGGGGCGGGGTCACCGTCAGGTTCAGGTCGGTCTCCCGGGTGAGGTTCCCCGAGGTGCCCCGTACCCTGAGGGCGTAGGTCCCGGGGTTGACGCCGGCGCCTACGCTCACCGTGAGGGTCTGGGCCACGGGACCGGAGCCGGAAACGGCTACGCTGGTGGGCGAGAGGGCGACCCCGCTGGGGGCACCCACCAAGCTGAGGTTCACCGTCCCCGTGAAGCCGTTCCGGGGCGTGAGGGTGAGGGTGGTCTGGCCCTGTCCTCCTTGCTGCACCGTGAGGCTCGCGGGGGAGAGAGAGAGGGCGAAGGAGGGGGGCGGGGTCACCGTCAGGTTCAGGTCGGTCTCCCGGGTGAGGTTCCCCGAGGTGCCCCGTACCCTAAGGGCGTAGGTCCCGGGGTTGACGCCGGTGCCCACGCTCACCGTGAGGGTCTGGGTGACAGGATTGGGGCCGGAGACATCCACGCTCACGGGCGTGAAGCCGATCCCGGAAACGGGGTTGCCGCTCCCGTCCACCAGGGAGAGGCTGACCTGCCCCGTGAAGCCGTTCTGCGGGGTGAGGGTGAGGGCGATGGTGCCGCTAGTCCCCTGCTGGACCATGAGGCTCGTGGGGGTGAGCGAGAGGGTGAAGCCTGGCGGTGGAGGCGGAGTGGTGACAGTGAGGGCGAGGTCCGTCTCCCTGGTGAGGCTCCCCGAAACTCCCCGCACCTTCAGGCGGTAGGTGCCAGGGGGCACCTCTCGGCCCACGCCCAGAGTGACGGTCACGTCCACGCTTCCCTCCGCCTGGAGGCGGATGGGGGAAGGGGGGGCGGTGTCCATGCCCAGGCCTTGGGGCACAGGGTCTTGGCCGTCCGCCAGGCTCAGGGCGACCTGGCCCTGGAAGCCGTTTTGGGAGACCAAGGTCAGCTGGAAGGTGCCCGTGCCCCCCTGGGGAACGGGGAGGACGGTCGGGTTAGGGCCGGAGAGGGTGAAGGTGGGGGCCGGGGCGAGGAGGACCACCGGGTCTTCCACTTGGCCGTTCCGCCGCCCGTCGGCATCCAGGGGCCCACCGTCCTCCACCTGGTAGGTGGCCGTGTTGCCGGATACTTGGGCCCCGGGAACCTCCTGCCAAGTTCCGTTCAGGTGCTTCCTCAGGACCGCCCCTGGGGGGACGGGGCCGGGGAAGGTCAGGGTCACCGTGAGCCTGCCGCCCTGGGGTACCTGCGCCGTGAAGGCGATGGCCCCGTAGGGTGCCTGGAAGTCTTGAGGCGGGGCCACGCTCTGGGAGGTGGGGTCCCGTGCAAAGGTGCCTTCCTGCAGCGCCAGCCTCACCTGCCCCCCGGGGGTTTCCACGGTGGCCGTATCGCCCCCGCCAGGGGGGGCGTTCACCGTCACGGTGAGATCCGCCTCCCCGGTGAGGCTCCCCGAAACTCCCCGCACCTTCAGGCGGTAGGTGCCCGTGGGCGTGGCGGGGGAGGCCGCGAGGGTGAGGGTCTGGCTCACCGGGTTGGAGCCCGTGACCTGGAGGCTCGTGGGGGAGAGGGAGAGCCCCTGGGGCACCCCGTCCTGACCCGCTACGAGGGAGAGAGAAACGGTGCCCTGGAAGCCGTTCCGGGGCGTGAGGGTGAGGGTGGTCTGGCCCTGGGCCCCCTGCTGGACCGTCAGGCTCGTGGGGGAGAGGGAGAGGAGGAAAGTCCTCGGTGCTGGGGTGTTGGAGCCAAGGTTGTTGCAGGCCACGAAGGGGGCGGCCAGGAAGGCCAGCAAGAACGAGCTAAAGAACTTACCCTTTCCCATACGAGAGTATTGTGACAACTCCCCGTTCCGAAGAACGGTGCTTCTCGGGCCTCACGGAGCGGCTCTCGCCGTCCCCGTTCCCGAAGGCTCCGACAAGGTAGCCCCTACGGGGCTGACCCGAGCCCTCGCCAGGACGTTCAGTGCGGCGGCCACATCTCTGTGTAGAAGCGTTCCACATGTGGGAACAAGTGTACACCCGTATCCGGAGGGGGTGCTTCTGTCTGTGGCCGCACACCGGGCAAACCTGGCTCGTGTGCCCGGGGTCCACTTCCACGACCCGCCCACCAGCTAAAACGCTACCGCTTACGCGGTTAGCTTCCGCTTTGCAGGCGAGGATAGGCACATGCACATGATACCACAAAACGACCGCCCACCGTGCTGTGCGCTCTTTCGGAGCGCGTGGGGGAGCCAAGCTCCCTTCGGTCGCATGTAGCTTCGCTGACCCATGTATCCCTGCTCTGAAGAGGCGGGGGATTATAGCCCCCACACCCCCTCTTCTCTCTAACGCCCGTGGGTTTCTGTTTCGGGTTTACAGAGCGCTCTTCCGCACGTAGACCACCGTGATCCCCCACACCCGTCGCGGGAGGACGGACCATCCCGGAGGGGCCAGTCCTCGGATGAAGCGGGGGTCGTGGGCGAAGAGCGGGCGCCACCCCCGAGGTGCCGTCAGGGGAGAGGAAGGGGCGGTAGTTCTGGGTCAGGAAGCTCCCCAAAAGTGTAGAGTTTCCCGATGCTCGTCCGGGTGGGGTAGGCCTCGGGCCGAAGGCTCCCCTCGGGGCGGCGATGGCGGTGGTGAGGAAGAGTTGCTCAGGGGTATCTCGGGCGATGTAGACGCTCCCGGTTTCCGAGCAGAGGCCGGAGATTCCCGTACTGGTGCCCCTGGTCAGGTAAAGTGCCCACCAGGACACCTTACCTGCCCAGGTTCCCTGACTTCCCTGGCCTCCCTTGGAGGCGTCCCCCCGGGAGTAGAGGTGGCCCTGGCGGGCCTCGCACCACTCCCGTTTGAGGAGTTCCCGGCGTTTGCCGGAGAGGTGTCTTCCCTTGAGCTGTTCAAACCGCTTCTTCCCCCCGAAGACCACTTTGTGGGGATCTACACCCCGCTCCCTGGCCGACTCTATGAGGGCTTGGGCCCTCAGGACGATGTCGTCGGCGTAGCGGGTGTTCAGGCGGAAGAGGGTGCAGAGGGGGCCGTCCTGGCGCTTGAGCTCTTCCCGGGACCGGCCCTCCAGAAGACGGTTGAAGGCGAAGCGTTCGGCGGCCGAGCCCCGGCGCATGAGGTCCAGGGTGTCCCGCCTGTCCTTCTCCGTGGGGAAGGCCAGCCTGGCGTGGACGCCCTGGAAGTGGCTAGGGGTTCTGTGTTTGAGCATCCTTCCGCCCCTTACGGGAGCGCGAGCCCCGCTTCCCGTAGATCCGCGCCGCGAAGCTGGAGACGATGGCCACCAGGTCCTCGGCCAGCTCCTCATGTGCCTCCCGACTCTCCTTCCCGTTCAGGACCACCAGCTCCACGCCAAAGGCCTCCAGGAAGCGGCGGATGTACCCCAGGCCGAACCGCGCCAGGCGGTCCTCGTACTCCACCACCACCCGGTCCAGCTCCCCCTTCTTGGCCCGGTTCAGGAGCTTGGCGAGGCCCCGCCGGTTCTCGTTTACCCCGCTGGCGACTTCGGCGACGGCCTCGAACTCCCAACCCCGCTCCCTGGCAAAGGCTTCCAGCCGAGCGATCTGGTTTCTGAGAAAAGCTTCCTGCTTTTTGGTGCTCACTCGGGCGTAGGTCACGCGAAGCGTATCTTGTGCACGGTACAGGGTCTGGGTTTTTCCGAAGGGGCTCCGACCCCCAAGGAAAGCAGCCGTTCTGTCTCTTCCTTCCGGTACCGCCTGGGGCCGCCCGGTGTGCGGACGGGGTGGAGAAGGCCCTGCTTCTCCCACTTTTACAGGGTGTTGCGATGCAGACCGTAACGCTCCCGGATCTGGTATGCCGTAAGGAGAAGCGGAGTCATCCAGAAGGTAGTGTAACCTGGAGTTTGCTACTTTTTTCAACTGTTTGTACCTCCCGGGAGCTTAGATGACCTCCGAAGCGTGGAGGAGGCTCTCGGCCCGGTTCCCCCTGAGCTCCAGGAAGACGTAGGAGAGGCGCAGGGGGCCCTCGGCGTAGGCCAGGGCCCTGCCCCTGGGGAGGAGGCGTCTGCGGAGGGCTTCCACCAGGAAGGCGGGATCGTAGCCCTGCATCCCCCCGTCCGCCCCCACCATGCCTACGTCGGAAACGTAGGCCGTCCCCCCGGGGAGGATGCGGGCGTCGGCGGTGGCCACGTGGGTGTGGGTGCCGAGCAGGGCGGCGATCCGGCCGTCAAAGGCGAAGGCCGTCCCCATCTTCTCAAAAACGGACTCGGAGTGAAAGTCCACCAGCACGGCGTCCCAGCCCTCTTCCCGGTCCAGGACCGCCTCCAGGGCCTCCAGCGGATCCCCCGCGTGGGGGAGGGCGCTCCTCCCGGCCAGGTTGACCACGAGGAGCCGGTGGCCTCCCTTCCTCAGGAGGAGGCTCCCCCGGCCGGGGGCGTAAGGGGAGTAGTTCAGGGGGCGGAGGACCCGGGGGTGGGCCAGCACCTCTTCCAGGTTCTCGGGATCGAAGGAGTGGTTCCCCCCCGTGACCGCGTCCACCCCCAGGCGGAAGAGCCGCTCTAGGGAGGGGAGGGTCATCCCCGCCTTCCCCGCCTCGGGGCGGGTGAGGTCCAGGTTTTCCCCGTTGGCCAGCACGAAGTCGGGCCTCATGCGCTCCCGCAGGGCGGGGAGTTCCCGCTCCAGGGCCTCGAGTCCGGGTTCGCCCACGATGTCCCCAAAGAAGAGCACCTTCATCCGCGCACGCCTCCTTCCATGAGGGTTTCCAGGATGGACCTGCGGAACAGGGCGTAAAGGGCAAAGGCGGGAAGGGTGGCCAGCACCGAGGCGGCCATGAGGGGCCCCCAGGCGTTGGACCCCTCCCCGCCCGCGAACCGCTGTACCGCCACGGTGAGGACGTACATGTCGGGGTGGTTGGCCACCAGGGCGGGCCAGACAAACTGGTTCCAGGCCCCGATGAAGAGGGCGATGCCCAGGGCCGTCAGGGTGGGGAGGCTGGCGGGGGCGAGAATCCGGAAAAGGACCTGCCGGGGGGTGGCCCCGTCTACCAGGGCCGCCTCCAGCACCTCCCGGGGGAAGGTGAGGAAGTGCTGCCGCAGGAGGAAGGTGGCGTACCCCGCGGTGAGCATGGGCAGGATGAGCCCCGGGAAGGTGTTGAGGAGGCCAAGGCGGGCCACCAGGAGGTAGTTGGGAAGATAGGTGACCACGAAGGGCACCAGGATGCTTCCCACGAAGAGGCCCCAGAGCAGGCCCTTCAGGGGGAAGCGCCGGAAGGCGAAGGTGTAGGCAGCCAGGAGGGCCAAGAGGAGCTGCCCCAGGGTAGCCCCCAGGGCGAAGACCATGGTGTTGAGGGCGTACCGCCCCATGGGGAGCTTTTCCAGGACCACCCGGTAGTTGTCCAGGGTGAAGGGGGGAGAAAAGGGAAGAGGGGAGGCGAAGACGCGCTCGGGCGGGGTCAGGCTTAGCCCTATCTGGTAAACGAAGGGCAGGAGCATGAGGAGGCTGGCCAGGCCGAGGAGGGCGTGGGCCAGGGCCTGCCTAACCATGGGCCACCCTCCTTTCCAGGAGCCAGAGCTGGCCCAGGATAAGGGCCCCGAGCCCAAGGGTGAGGAGGGTGGCCTGGGCCGCGGCCACCCCGATGCGGAAAAAGCGGAAGGCCTCCTGGTAGACGGCGTACATGAGGTGGTTGGTGTGGCCGAAAGGCCCTCCCTGGGTCATCACCTCCACGGGCACGAAGGCGTACTCCAGGGCGCTGGCCATGGCGCTGAGGAAGAGGAAGAGGAGGACGGGGCCCAGCAGGGGGAGGAGGACAAAGCGCAGGAGGGAGAGCCCCGCCGCCCCGTCCACCCGGGCGGCCTCGAGGACCTCCCTGGGCAGGGACCGGAGGGCCGCCAGGGCGATGAGGTAGTGGAACCCCAGGAACTTCCAGTTGGCCACCAGGGCCACCGCGGGCAGGGCGGTGCGGGGGTCCGCCAGGAGCGGGGGGGCCTCCCAGCCGAGGGCCCGGAAGAGGTGGGCCAGGGGCCCCGCCGCCGGGAGGTAGAGGTAGAGCCAGACCAGGCTCGCCACCGAGACGGCGGCCACCGTGGGGGCAAAGAGGAGGCTTTGGTACACCTCGGGCCAGCGTCCCCGGACCTGGAGGGTGAGGAGGGCGAGGCCGAGGGGCAGGAGGAAGTTGCCCACCAGGGCCAGCCCCGTGTAGGCCAGGGACTGGCGGAGGACCTGGCCAAGGAGGGGGTCAGCCAGGAGGGCCCTGTAGTTTTCCAGGCCCACAAAGGAGGCCTCGGGCCGGACCAGGTTCCAGTCCAGCAGGCTGAGCCCGAGGTTGGCGAGGAGGGGAAAGTAGACGAAGAGGCCGAGGAGGAGAAGGGCGGGTGCCAAGTAGAGGAAGGCCTCCCGCCCTTGCCCCAAGGCGGCTTTGGGAGAGAGGCGGGCCTGCCCTACTCGCTGCACCGCTCGCCCCCGATGAGGCGGTTGATCTCCTGGGCGGCCTCCTTCAGGGCGCTCTCCGCCGTGGCCTGGCCGCTCAAGGCCTTTTGCGTGGCCCGGAAAAGGGCTTGGCTGGCGGCCAGGCCGTTCTTACCCGGGAAGCTGGTCCAGGGGATGGTGAAGGGGAGCTGCCGAATCGCCACCCTCTGGATGGGGTTCTGTTCCACGAAGTCCTTTAGATACCGGGGGTCCTGGGTGAGGCCCGGGAGGAGGGGGACGTAGCCCGTCCCCTTGGTCCAGAGGGTGAACCCCTCGGGGGAGGTGAGGAACTGGATCAGCTTCCAGGAAGCCTCCTGGTGCCTGGGATCCCTGGAGAAGACGGCGAGGACATTGCCCCCTCCCGGGAGGGCAGGCCTCTTGGCCCCGAAGGTGGGGAAGGGGGCCCCCCGGAGCTCAAACCGCCCCCTGGTCTGCTCCTGGAGGCCTGCCCGTCGGGCGATGGTGGTCATGAAGGCCGCCACCTCCCCCGCCAGGAAGGCCTGCTCCCCCTGCTGCAGGGGCACCCCCAGGGCTAGGCCCTCCCGTACCAGGCCGGCCCACGTGGATAAGGCCTCCGCCGCCTCGGGGGCGTCCACCCCCGTGCGGTAGAAGCCCCCCTCGCAGCGCAGAAGGCTCCCGCCGTTGGAGCGGATGAGGGCCTCCACGGCCCAGTTGTCGTCCAGAAGGATGAGGTATAGGCCGTACTTGCCGGTTCTGGCCTTGATCTGCCGGGCGGCCCGGCGCCAGCCTTCCCAGGTGGCCGGGGGTCGGTCGGGGTCCAGGCCCGCCCGGCGGAAGAGGTCCGCGTTGTAGTAGGTGACGATGTTGGAGAGGGAGTAGGGCACCCCCACCATCCGCCCCTTGGCCATCCCCAGGGCGCGGATGTTGGGGGCGTAGCCCCCGAGGAGGCGTCCGGCGGTGTACTTGCGGTCCAGCTCGTCGGCCGGGACGAAGGGGAGGTTTTCGGCCACGTACCGGGTGTAGAGGTACCCGATCTGGGCCACATCGGGCGGGTTGCCCGCCGCCAGGGCCGCTTGGAGGTTCTGGAGAAGCCCGGTGTAGGCGTTGGGCTGGTAGCGTTCCTCCACCCTGATGCCCGGGTTGCGGCGCTCGAACTCCCGGAGGAGCTGCCTCAGGGCGGGGAGCCCGAAGGCCTCCGTGTTGATGTGCCAGTACTGGAGGGTAAGCTCCTGGGCCGAGGCCGGGGCCGCCAGCAGGAGCGCCAAGAGCAAGCGCTTCACCTCAGATCACCCCCGAGGCCAGGCTAAGCCCCTCCCGTCAGGCCAGAGTCAGGGCCCCGTCCGCCTTGGAGAAGCGCCGGGGCCTAAGCAGGGCCAGCCCCACCTCCTCTCCCGGCCAGGCCTCCAGGCGCACCCAGGCCTCCCCTTGGGGCAGGCGGACCCGGCAGAGCACCTCTCCCCGCACCTCCCGCCTCTCCAGGACGGTGGCGGGGAGGGGGCCCCCCAGGGCCACCTCCTCGTAGCGGAAGGCGAGGAGGGCCTCCCCTTCGGGGAGGAGGTTGGCCCGGCCGAAGGCCAGGAAGCCGGGGAGGGAGCGGGGGTTCTCGTAGAGCATCCGGGGAGGCCCCACCTCCAGGAGCCGCCCTCCCGCCATCACCCCCACCCGGTCTCCCAGGATCATGGCCTCCTCGGGGTCGTGGGTCACGTGCAGGGCCGTGGCCCCGGCCGCCTTGAGGAGGGCCCGCACCTCGAGGCGAAGCCCCTCCCGGAGCACGGGGTCCAGGGCGCTGTAGGGCTCGTCCAGGAGGACCACCTGGGGTCTGCGGGCCAAGGCCCTGGCCAGGGCCACCCTTTGGCGCTGCCCGCCGGAAAGCTGGTGGGGTTTCCGCCCCTCCAGGCCTCCGAGGCCCACCCGTTCCAGGAGGGCCAGGGCCTCCTTGCGGTCGGGCCTGGGCATCACCAGGAGGAGGTGCTCCAAGGCGGTGAGGTGGGGCCACAGGCCCAGGTCCTGGAAGACGTAGGCCACCTGCCTCCGCTCGGGGGGAAGCCGGGTCACCTCCCGGCCGGCGAGAAAGACCCGGCCCCTGTCGGGCAGGAGAAGGCCCGCCACCAGGTTGAGGAGGGTGCTCTTGCCGCTCCCCGAGGCCCCGAGGAGGACCAGGACCTCCCCCGGGGCCACCTCCAGGTCCACGCCGAAGACCCCCGTCCCGGGGGCGAAGGCCTTGGTTAGCCCTTCCAGCCTCACCATCGCCTGCCTCCCGGGGTGAGGAGGGCCACGGTGGAGAGGAGGGCGAGAAGGAGCCCCACCGCCGCCGCCTCCCGGTAAAGCCCCCCGTTCAGGGCCCCGAGCACCGCCACCCCCACGGTCTCCGCCCCCGGGGCGTAGAGCAGGGCGGAGAGGGTGATCTCCGAGAGGGCCAGGGGGAAGACCAAGGCGAAGGCCCCTTGCGCCTGGGGCAGGAGGAGGGGGTAGCCCACCCGGAGCCAGGCCCTGGGGAAGGGGAGGCCGTGAACCCGGGCCGCGGCCACGCCGGACTCCACCCGGACCCCGGCCTCCAGGGAGCGCAGGGCCAGGCTCGCAAAGTGGAGGAGGTAGGCCAGGAGGAGGAGCCAGACGGTGGCGTAGAGGGGGGTGGGGGCCAGGAGGAGGATGAGCCCGAGGCCGAGGAGGGTCCCGGGGAGGGTGTAGTGCAGGTCCAGGAAGGCCCGCGCCCGGGCCAGGACCCCCGGGAAGGGGCGGAGGAGGAGGGCCAGGAGGAGGAGGGAGGAGGCGGCCCCTAGGGCCAGGAGGAGGGAGTTGGCCAGCCCCCTTCGCACCAGGGGAAGCTCCAGGGCCGCGCCGAAGGCGGGCTCCAGGGCCCCGGTGTAGGGGTTCAGGAGGGCTTCCCGGAGGAGGCCCCAGGAGGTGAGGGCCAAGGCCAGGAGGGCGTAGAGGGCGAAGCCCAGGCGGGGAAGGGGCCTCGGGGCGGGGCTTGCCTCCGGGGCGGCCTCCAGCAGGGGCCTGGGCCTGAGGAGGAGGGCGGGCAGGGCCAGGAGTCCCAGGACCAGGCCCAGGGCGGCGGCCTCCCCGAGGGGGTCCCGGCTGAGGGGGCTGGTGAGGCGGGCGTAGGCCAGGGTGGGCAGGGTGTAGACCCGCTCGGGCAGGCCCAAGACGGCGGGGACGCCGAAGTTGCCCAGAAGGGCCAGGTAGACCAGACCCCCAGCCGAGAGGAGGCCGGGGAGAAGGGGAGGGAGGAGGGCCCGAAGCCGCTTCCCCCCCACCACCCCGTGGGCCCGGGCCGCCCGGAGGAGGGGGGTGAGGGGTTCCAGGGAGGGGCGGAGAAGGACGTAGGCCATGGGGGCGTAGTGGAGGACCCAGGCCAGGAGGATGCCCTTCGCCCCGTAAAGCCCTACCCCCAGGGACTGGAAGGTGAAGAGGAGGCCCATCCCGGTGACGAAGGGCGGGATGTAGAAGGAGAGGAGGAGGAGGGCCTCGAGGCCCCGCCCCACCCCGCCCAGGAAGCCCAGAAAGGCCAGGAGGAGGCCCGCCCCCAGGACGAGCAGGGCCCCCAGGCCGGCCAGGAGGAGGCTCCCGAGGATCACGTCCCGGACCGCCAGGGCCTCCTCCAGGTGCGCCGCTCCCCTCAGGGCGAGGGCGAGGAAGGGGAGGAAGAGGAGGCTTAGGGGGAGGACGCCCAGCCCCGCAAGGGCCCTTCCCGGGTTCATCGCCTCAGGCCGAAGAGGGCGTTGAAGCGCTCCAGGGTGGCGGCGTCGGCAAAGCGGGCCCTGAGGCCCACCACCCGCTCCGGGGCCCCCTTGGGCCTGGGCGCGTCCGGCATCACCGGGTAGTAGCCCCGCTCGGCGAAGATCCGCTGTCCCTCGGGGGAGAGGAGGAAGCCGAGGAAGCGCACAGCCAGCTCGGGGTTCTTGCCCCAGGTGGGAACGGCCACCGGGGTGGGGACCAGGATGGCCCCGTCCTTGGGGTAGACCACCTCCAAGGGGGCTCCCTTAGCCACCTCCTGCCGGAGGCCGAAGTCGGTGGTGAGGGCGATTCCGTACTCCCCCCGGGCGAGCTTCTGCTGGAGCACCGGGTTAGACTGCTCCACCCGGAGGCCGTTCGCCTTGAGCCCCCCAAAGAAGCCCAGCCCGTAGCGGGCCGAGAGGGTGCCCAGGGTGGCCAGGGCGGCCCCGGAGAAGTTGGGGTCGGGCATGGCCACGAGGCCCCGGCACTCGGGCCTGAGGAGGTCCTGCCAGGTTGCGGGGGGCCTGGCCACCCGGTTCCGGTTTATCCCGAGGGCGTTGTAGAGGAGGCGGACCTCGTAGTAGAGCCCGCCTCCCGGGGCGTGCTGGGCGGGATAGCCCGGCGTGGTGAGGGGTACCCGCCGAAGGAGGCCCCGGGCGGGCAGGAGGACGGGGTGGAAGACCAGGGCCCGCACGGCCTGGCGGAGGCGGCCCTCCCCCTCCAGGGCCAAGGCGGCGAGGAGGCCCACCAGGACGGAGAGGGGCACGGTGAGGAGGGTGTAGAGAAGGGTTACGCGGAGGGCGTTCCCGTTCTCCGGGATGAGGAGCCGGGGGAGGGCGGGGAAGCCCTCCACGAGGATCCTGAGGGCGGGAAGGTAGGTGAAGGCCAGGAGGAAAAGGCCGGTGGGGAGGAGAAAGGCCCAGGCGCGCACGCCTCCTGCATACGGCCCCGGTGTCAGGGGACGGTCATCCCCCCTGAGGCGGCCTCACCGGCACCCCTGCCCGTCCTTCCCCTGGTCCCAGAGGGGCTCGGCCCCTTCGGGGGTCAGGAGGAAGGCGTTCCGCCCGTCCCGGAGTTGTCGCTTCAGCACCCGCAGGGTCTTCCCCCTGGCCTCCTCGTCCAGCAGGGGGAAGAGGAGCTCAAAACGGTCTTGGAAGTTCCGGGGCATGGCGTCGGCGCTGGTGAGGTAGACCCGCCACCTCCCCCCGTTCCGGAAGGCCGCCACCCGGGCGTGCTCCAGGAAGCGGCCCACCAGGCTCCTCACCCGGAAGCGGGGGTGCAGGAGGGTGAGGGTGCTCCGGACCAGGAGGTCCACCCGGGCCCCCTTCTCCGCCGCCCGGGCCAGGGCCTCCAGCACCCCAGGGTCCGTGAGGTGGTTGAACTTGAGGAGGATCCGTCCCTCGGGGTGGGCCTCGTTTTCTATGGCCTCCAGGAGGAGGCGCCGGATGGCCTCCCCGGTGGCCAGGAGGTGGAGCCTGGGGGCCTCTCCCCGGGCCATGGCCTGGAAGAAGGCCAGGAGATCCCGAACCACCTCCTCCCGGGCGGTGAAGAGGGAGAAGTCGGTGTACTGGCGGCCGTTTTGCGGGTTGTAGTTGCCCGTGCCCAGGTGGGCGTACCCCCCTTCCCGGGTGAGGAGGAGGAGGGCCTTGGCGTGCACCTTGCGCTCGGGGAGGGGCAGGACCCTCACCCCGGCCCGGAGGAAGCGCAGGTACCAGGAGAGGTTCAAGAGCTCGTCAAAGCGGGCCCGGCCCTCCAGGAGGACGTGGACCTTCCTGCCCAGGCGGGCGGCCTCGAGGAGGGCCTCCGCCAGGGCGTTTTCCTCCCCGATGCGGTAGAGGGTGGCCCAGATCTCCTCCGCCTCCAGGGCCATCTGGGCGAAGCGCTCCACGGCCCCGTAGTCCTCGCAGGGGTGGTAGAGGAGGAGGTCCTTCCTCTTGAGGCGATGCAGGGGGTTCTTGAGGAAGGCCTTGGGCCGGGAGGGGCGCAGAGGGGGGAAGCGCCACTCGGGGGGCCCCTCGGCCACCAGGCGCTCCACCAGGGCCAGGTTCAGGGGCGGGGGAAGGGTGAGGGCCTCCTCCTCCCCCAGGCCCAGGGCCTCCCGGAGGCGGCGGAGCCAGGCCTGGGGAAAGCCCCGCTCCGCCACCAGGAGGGTAGGGGTCCCCTCCTGGCGGGCCTCGAGGCTCTCCGCCAGCTCGTCCCAGTCCGCCCGGGCCCGCTCGCTCTCCAAGAGCCTCAGAACCCGAAACTCGTAGAGGGGGGCGGGCTTTGGCAGGAAGAGGTCGCTCCGCGCCCGCATGAGGGCCCCCAGGCGCACGTAGGTGCCCTCCCGCCCCGGCACGGGCAGGAGGCGGGGAAGCTCCTGGGGCAGGCGCACCAGGTGGTCCTCCGAGGCGAAGTAAAGGGCCCCGTGGCTGAGGTCGGCGGCCACCTCCCAGGGGATGAGGTCGGTCTTGGGAGCCACCACCTCTGCCAGGTAGACCCGGAAGTAGAGCCAGTCCAGCTCGTCCAGCTTCTCGGGGGGCAGGACCTCGAGGCGGGGCGAGGCCTCTTCCAATAGGGCCTCGTAGCGCTCCTGGGCCAGGAGGGCCTGGGCCTTGGCCTCGGCCAGGAGGGCCCGGTGCTCGGGGCTTCCCCGGGCCTTCAGGAAGGGCTTGGCGATGCGGGCGGCGAAGAACTCGTCCAGGTTTCGGTTCCAGATGGCGAGGAAGCGCATCCTCTCCAGGAGGGGGAAGTCCGGCCGGGTGCTCTGGAGGAGGACCCGGCGGTTAAACTGGAGCCAGCTCTGCTCGGGAGGGAGGCGCATTTGCTCAAGGATATGCCGGGGGAAAGTCAGGGGACGGTCAGGACCCTGGGGGTCCTGGACCTGGGCTCGGGCACCTTCCGCCTGGTGCTCTACGGGTACGAGCCGGGGCGCTCCTTCCGGATTCTGGACGAGCTCCGCGAGCCTGTGGCCCTGGGGGAGGGACTGGCCCGGGGCCGCATCGCCGAGGCCGCCCTGGAGCGGGGGAGGAAAGCCCTTAGGGCCTTCGCCGACTTCCTGCGGGCCGTGGCCCCCGAGGAGGTGGTGGTCCTGGCCACCAGCGCGGTGAGGGATGCGGACAACGGCCGGTTGGTGGCGGAGGAGGCCTCCCGCCTGGGCCTGGCTCCCCGCGTGCTTCCCGGGGAGGAGGAGGCGCGCCTCGGGGTCCTGGCCGTGGCCAACGCCCTCCCCCTGGGGGAGGCCCTGGTGGTGGACCAGGGGGGCGGGAGCGCCCAGGTCTCCCTCATGGCGGGACGCCGCTTCCTCTGGGGCCGGGCCCTTCCCTTGGGGGCCCTCCGGCTCACCGAGGGCTTCCTGGTCTCCGACCCCCCGGGCAGGGAGGAGGTCCGGGCCCTGGAGCGGGCCGTGGAAGGGTACCTGAGGGCCCTCTCCCTGGAAAGGGGGCTTCCCCTGGTGGGCCTCGGGGGGAACCTGCGGGCCGTGGCCCGCCTCCACCAGAGGCGCCGCGGGTACCCCTTGGACCTGCTCCACGGCTACTACCTGCCCAGGGAGGCGGTGGAGGAGCTGGCCGGGGACCTCCTCCGCCTTCCCCAGAGGGCGAGGCAGGAGCTTCCGGGCCTGCAGCCCGACCGGGCCCGCACCCTTCCCGCCACCCTGGCCTTCCTCCGGGCCCTCCTCCGCCATCTCCGGGCCCCCGGGCTCTGGGTGAGCGGGGTGGGCCTCCGCGAGGGGGTCCTCCTCACCCGCCTCCTCCCCGAGCCCCACCTCCTCCAGGACCCCAGGGCCTTCGCCGTGGAGAACCTGTTCCTCCGCTACCCCTTTTCCCAGGCCCACCGCGACCGGGTTAAGGCCCTGGCCCAGGCGCTCTTCCGGGGCCTTTCCCCCCTCCACCGCTACGGGGCGGAGGAGGAAAGGCTCCTCCTGGAGGCCGCCCACCTCCACGACATCGGCATGCACATCGGCTACCACGAGCACCACAAGCACGGGGCCTACCTGGTCCTCTCCGAGGCCCTCTTCGGCTTCTCCCACCGGGAACAGGCCCTTCTCGCCCTCCTGGTGCGCTACCACCGCCGGGGAAACCCCGAGGCGGGCCCCTTCCGGGCCCTCTTCCAGAGGGGGGACGGCAAGCGCCTGAAGCGCCTCTCCGCCCTCTTGCGCCTGGCCGAGATGCTGGAGCGCACCCGCTCGGGGCGGGTGCGGGGGGTACGGGTGGAGGTGGGGGAGCGGGTGAGGCTCCTCCTGGAGGCGGAGGCCGATCCCTGGGCCGAGCGCCTGGAGGCGGAGAAGCAGGCAGGGCTCTTCCAGGAGGCCTTCGGGCGGCCCCTGGAGGTGGCCTGGGCCGGGGTAGAATGAACCCGTGGAGCTCTTCCTGGTGCGCCACGCCCTGGCCCTGCCCCCGGAGGGTGAGGGGGAGGAGGCGGACGACCGGAGGCCCCTCGCCCCCAAGGGGGTGCGCCGCTTCCGCAAGGTGGTGCGGGGCCTCGAGGCCCTGGGGGTGGAGTTCACCCTTCTTCTCACCAGCCCCAAGCGCCGGGCCCTGGAGACGGCGGAGCTTCTGGCCGACCTTCTGGAGGGGGAGAGCCGGGTGACCCCCCACCTGGCCCTTCCGCCCTCGGAGGAGCTTTTGCGGGAGATCCCGGGGGAGGGCCGGGTGGCCCTGGTGGGGCACGAGCCCTACCTCTCCCAGCTCCTGGCCTGGCTCCTCCTGGGGGACCCCGCCCCGGCCGGGGGGGAGGGGCGGTTCGTCCTCAAGAAGGGAGGGGTGGCCTGGCTGGAGGGGGTGCCCAGGCCCGGGGGCATGGCCCTGAAGGCCCTCATCCCCCCCAAGGTCTTCCGGCGGTGAAGGGTCCTGGCCCCCTCCTGGACCACCTCCTCCGCCACCTTCCCCTGGCCCTCTCCGGGGAGGACCCCGAGGGGGTGCACCAGGTGCGGGTGGCGGGGCGGCGCCTGGAGGTCTACCTCTACCTCCTGGGCTTCCGGGTGTTGCGGGACGACCTCCGCCTCCTGGTGCGGGGGGCGGGGCGGGTGCGGGACCTGGAGGTGGCCCTGTCCAGGCCCCTTCCCCAGGGGTTCTCGGCCTTTTTGCGGGAGGAGCTCCGGAGGGCCCGGGGGGAGCTTTCCGGCCTCCTGGCCTCCCCCTGGCTCGAGGCCCTGGTGCGGGCCTTAGGGGTTCTCCCTCCCCTGGACCGGGGGCGGGCCCGGAAGCGGCTTGCCCGCCTGGAGGCGCGGCTTGGGGAGAGGTTCCGCGAGCTTTCCCGGAATCCCGGCCCGGAGGCCCTCCACGCCTACCGGCGGGCCCTGCGGCGGGTGCGCTACGCCAAGGAGTTCCTGGGGGCCCCCACCCGGTGGGAAAAGGCGGCACAGGAGGCCCTGGGAGCCTTCGGGGACCTGGAGGTCCTGCGAAGCCTCCTCCTGGCCTACCTGGGAGGTGGGCGGGACCTCGAGGCCCGGCGCTTCCTGGCCGAGGTGGAGAGGGCCCGGGAGGAGGCCTGGCGCCGGGCCCTCGAGGCCCTTGACCTTGAGCTGACGGAAGCCCTCTAGCCTCCGGGCATGAGGCGTTTTGTCCTGGCTTCTCTCCTCCTAGGGCTGGCCCTGGCCCAAGAACCCCGGGTGGTGGGGGTCCACACCCTGCCCCCCACGCCCATCCAGGCCCTGAACCCCTTCCTCTCCCCCCAAGAGGTGGAGGCGGCCCTGAAGGGGGGCTGGCCCACGGCCCAGCGGCCCTCCTTGGGCTCCGGGCTCTTCTACCTGGGGAACGGGCGCTTCGTGGGCCTTACCGACCGCGGCCCCAACGGGGACTGCCCCGGGGGCAAGTTCTTCCCCCTGCCCCGCTTCGCCCCCACCCTGGCCTTCTTCCGCCTGGGGGAAGGGGCCATCCTCCTGGAGAAGACCCTTTTCCTCAGGAACCTGGGGGGCAAGCCCCTTACCGGGCTGCCCAACCGCCCCAGCGAGGACATCCCCTTCGCCGACAAGGCCTGCCGGGAGCGGCTCCCCCTGGACCCCGACGGCCTGGACACGGAGGACGTGGCGGTGGCCCCCGGTGGGGGCTTCTGGCTGGTGGAGGAGCATTCCCCTTCCCTGGTGTATGCCGACCCCTGGGGCCGGGTCCTCATGCGCTACACGCCCAAGGGCCTCCGCCCGGGGGCCAGCTATCCCGTGCGGGACGTGTTGCCCTCCGTCCTCGCCCTGCGGCGCAACAACCGGGGCCTGGAGAACCTGGCCCTCTCGGGGGACGGCAAGACCGCCTGGGCCCTCCTGCAAAGCCCCATCGGCCCCACCTCCGACCCCGGCTTTGACCGGAGCCTGGTGGCGCGGGCGGTCCGCCTGGACGTGGCCGACCCCCTCCGGGTCCGGGTCACGGGGATGTACCTGGTGCCCTTCTCCGACCCCAAGGCCTACCCCAAGCCCAACCGCCCTCGGGACATGAAGTTCAGCGCCGCCGCCTGGCTCGGGGACGAGCGGATCCTCCTCCTGGAGCGGGCCGAGGGCGGGGCCCGCATCTTCGTGGTGGACTTCGCCCGGGCCACCAACCTCCTGGGCCACCCCGAGGGGGAAAGCCCCGAGCTGGACAAGGCAGGGGTGGACTACGCCGCCAAGGGGATCGCCCTGCCCGAGCGGCGTCTCCTCCTGGAAACCTGGGGGCTTCCCGAGGTGGACACGGACAAGTTGGAGGGCCTGGCCCTTCTGGAGGACGGCCAGACCATGGCCCTCATGGACGACAACGACTTCGCCATCACCGGCCAGGAGGGCCCGAACCGCCTCTGGCTGGTGCGGCTCCCCCAGAGGCTTCGCTAGACGCCCTGGCGGGCGCCCAGAGGCCCGCGCCCTGGCTCTGCAACATGAAGGGCCCCCCTTGGGGCCCTTTGGTTTTGCCACCAAGCCCCTACCCCAATGCCCAGGAAAGCCCTTTTGGGGCCCCCGCTCTGGCTTTCGGTACTCAGGACCCCGGCCGCTCCCCCAAGCCCTCCAAGGCCAAGGAGAGGTGGTCCTTGAGGACCAGGGGGCCCAGCCCGTGCTTCGCCTCGAGCCTTTTCAGGAAGAAGGCCCGCTCCTCCCGGCGGGCCCCGTAGCTCTGGTTCTGCCCGTGGACCCTGATCCCCAGGTTCCGGCCCCGCAGGTAGCGGAAGGGAAGCCCCGCCTGGTAGGCCCTAAGCCAGAGGTCCCAGTCCCAGTAGTCCCCCATCTCCCCGTCCAGGCCCCCCAGGTCCAGAAGGGTCTTCTTCCGGAGGGCAGTGCCCGAGGCCAGGAGGCGGTTTTCCCTCAGAAGCCACCCCCCCACCTCCCCGGGGCGGAAGGGGAGCTCCTCCTGGGGGAGGAGGAGCGCCCCCTCCCCGTAGACCACCGCCTCCTCCCGGGAGAGGACCCGCCAGACCCGGTGCAGGTAGGCGGGGTCCAGGAGGAGATCGTCGTCGTCCAGAAAGAGGACCACTTCCCCCCGGGCCACCTCCAGGGCCCTCTGCCGCGCCTCCACCTGGCCCCGCCCCGGGTTTGGGAAGGCCCGGAAGCGGGGGTCCCCCGAGGAGGCCACCACCTCTAGGCCCTCCCCCGCCCCGTCGTCCACCACCACCGCCTCAAACCGGGAAAAGGTCTGGCGCCCCAGGGAGGCCAGGGCCTCCCGGAGGAGGGCCGGCCTCCCCCGGGTGGGGATGAGCAGGCTAATCATGGGCCAGGGTGGGCTGGAGGCGGGTTTCGTCGGTGAGGTCCAGCCGTAAAGGGGTGGCGGAGACGAAGCCCTGTTCCACCGCCCAGCGGTCCGTCCCCTCCTCCGCCTGGCGCACGGGCCGGGCGGCGAACCAGTAGAAGGGCCTGCCCATGGGGTCCGCCCCCGGGACCACCACCCCCTCGTAGGTCCGCACCGACTGGCGGGTCCAGAGGAGGCCCTTGGGCCTCGGGGGGAAGTTGACGTTTACCAGGAAGGGCCGCTCCAGGCGGAGGAGGGTTTCCAGGGTGCGCAGAAGCCAGGGGCGGAGGGCCTGGAAGTCCGGGTTCTCCCCGTTCAAGGCCAGGCTGAAGGCCGCCGCCGGGAGGCCGAAGAGGTACCCCTGCTTGGCGGCGGCCACGGTGCCCGAGTGCCAGATCTCGTGGCCCAGGTTGCTCCCTAGATTCACCCCCGAGAGCACCAGGTCCACGGGGTCAAAGAGGTGGAGGCCCAGGGCCACGCAGTCCGCGGGGGTCCCCCGCACCCGGTAGGCGGGGAAGTAGGGGTTTTGCAGGGGGGAGGCGTGGGGGTAGGCCCGCACGGGGTGGGCGATGGAGATGGCGTGGCCCGTGGCGCTCTGCTCCGTGTCGGGGGCGGCCACCACCACCTCCCCGAACTGGGAGGCGGCCTCGGCCAGGGCCCAAAGGCCGGGGCTGTAGATGCCGTCGTCGTTGGTCACCAGGATCCGCATGCCCCCACCTTAAACCCTCCCCGTCAGGAGGGGGTCAAGAAAGGAAGCCCCCCGGGAAGGGGGGCCTTGCCGCCCCGGGACCCCTAGCGGGTGGAGGCGCTCCGGTTGTACCGTTCCAGGGCGGCGTCCGCCTTGGCCTTGGCCTCCTTAAGGGCCTGCCCGGCGGGCTTACCCTTCAGGGCCTCCTCCCAGGCCGCCTGCACGTACTGGCGGATCTCGGGGAAGGAGCCCATGAGGCAGCCCGCGCTGGCGTAGTTCACCTTGCTGGTGGCCAGTTGCTGGATGGCGGTGGTGTAGTTGGGTTGCCGCACGTGGGCCTGGCGCACCTCGGGGAGCTCCGCCACCCCCTTCACCACCGGGAAGTAGCCCGTGGCCAGGTGCCACTTGGCCTGGGTCTTGGGCTCCAGGAGGAAGCGGACGAAGCTCCAGGCGGCCTGGGTCTCCGCCTCAGGGAAGCCCTTGAGGACGTAGAGGGCGGCCCCGCCGATGGCCACCCCGTTGCGCTCCTTCAGGTAGGGGAAGTAGGCGGTGCGCAAGGGGAAGCGGTTCCCGATCTGGCGCAGGACCCCGGTGAGGCTTGCGGTGGAGTAGCTGGCCATGGCCGCCTGTCCCTGGGCGAAGAGGCTCTGGGAGTCCGCCCAGGTGCGGCCCGTGTTGGCCGCCACCCCTTCCCGCACCAGCCGGGCGTACATGTCCAGGAAGGCCACCGCCGCGGGGTTGTCGAAGGTCACCGCCGTGGCCCGGGCCTTTCGGCCGTTCTCGTTGTTGCAGAAGTACTCCCCGGAGTTGTAGGAGATCTGCTCCACGAACCAGGAATCAATGGGAATGGAGAGCCCGTAGCGCACCGTGCGCCCCTGGGCGTCCTTCTTGGTGAGCTTGCGGGCGGCCTCCTCCAGGTCCTTCAGGGTCCAGGTGGGCTTGAAGGGGATCCCCGCCTCCTGGAAGGCGGCCATGTTGAAGTAGAGGATGGGGTTGGAGGAGTTGAAGGGGAGGCCGTAGAGCTTGCCCTCTATGGTGTAGTAGTTCCGGGGCTGGGGCAGGAAGCGGTCCAGGTCAAACCCGTCCTTGCGGGCCAGGTCCTCCAGGGGCACCACGGCGCCGGAGTCCGCCATCATGCGGGCCCCGATGTCGTAGATCTGGATCACGTGGGGGTAGCCCCGCCCCGCCCGCAGGGCCGCCAGGAGCTTGTTGATCCCGTCGTCGTAGCTCCCCACGTACTGGGCCTTGACCTGCACCCGGTCCTGGCTGGCGTTGAAGTCCTTCACCAGGGCCTCGGTGGCCTCCCCCAGGACCCCGCCCATGGAGTGCCAGAACTCCACGGTGAGCCTCTGGGCCTGGGCCGCGCCCAGGGTGAGGGCCAGGAAAAGAGCCGCCTTTAGCCAGATTCGCCTCGCCATATAACCTCCTAACCCTTCAGCCCGCCCAGGGCGATGCCGCGCACGAAGGCCCTTTGGGCGAGCAGGAAGGCCAACAGGGTGGGGAGGAGGACCAGGATGGCCCCCGCGGCCACCACGTTCCAGCGGGCCACCTCCTCGTTGAGGATGAAGTTCACCGCGATCTGGGCCGTCTGCATCTCCCGGCTTTTGGTGACCACCAGGGGCCAGAGGTACATGTTCCAGGTGCCGATGAAGGTGAGGGCGGCCAGGGCCCCCAGGGCCGGGGCGGTGAGGGGCAGGGCCACGTGGCGGAGCATCTGCCAGTGGCCCGCCCCATCTATGCGGGCGGCGTCGAAGTAGTCCTCGGGGATGGTCCTGAGGAACTGGCGGAGGAGGAAGACCCCCAGGGGGCTGGCCAGGAAGGGCACGGCCAGGGCCAGGTAGGTGTCCAGCCAGCCCAGCCGGTCCACCAGGAGGTAGAGGGGGAGGAAGGTGGCCTCCCCCGGCACCAGGAGGAGGGCCACGGCCAGCCCGAAGAGGGCCTCCCGGCCGGGGAAGCGCATCCGGGCCAGGGCGTAGGCGGCGAGGAGGCTGGTGGCCAGGACCCCCAGGGTCACCGCGGTGGAGACCAGGAGGCTGTTGAGGAGGAAGCGGGCCAGGGGGTACTTGGTCAGGGCCTCCCGGTAGGGTTCCAGGCTGGGTTCAGGGGGAAGGAGGCCCGGGGCGTAGAGGTCGGCCTCGCTCCGCAGGCTGGCGGAGAGGAGGGTGAGGAGGGGGAGGACCAGGAGAAAGGCGTAGAGGCCCGCCAGGAGGTAGGTGGGGAGGAGCTTCCTGAGGCTACGCATAGTGCACCCTCCGGCCCAGGAGCCAGAACTGCAGGGCGGCCAGGAGGAGGAGGACCAGGAAGAGGAGGAGGGCCTCCGCCGCCGCCAGGGGCACCTGGAAGTTGAAAAAGGCGTCCTGGTAGACCCGGTAGATGAGGACCGTGGAGCTTTCCGCCGGGCCGCCGCGGGTGAGGAGGTGGATCTGGCCGAAGGCGGTGAGGCTCTTGAGGACCAGGAGGAGGCCCACCAGGAAGAGGGTGGGGGAGAGGAGGGGCAGGGTGATGCGGAAGAAGCGGGTGAGAGGCCCGGCCCCGTCCACGGTGGCCGCTTCCAGCACCTCCTCCGGGATGCTCTGCAACCCGGCGGTGAGGAGGATGGCGGTGAAGCCCACCCCGGCCCAGGCGGTGATCACCGCCAGGGTGGGGAGGGCGAGCTCGGTGGAGGTGAGCCAGGGCTGGGGGGGAAGCCCCAGGGCCTTCAGGGCCTGGTTGGCCCACCCCCCCACGGGGTGCAGGAACCAGCCCCAGGCCACGGCGGCCACGGCGGTGGGCACGGCGGTGGTGAGGAAGAAGAGGGTGCGGAAGAGGGCCACCCCCGGATAGGGCCGGTAGACTAGGAGGGCGGCGAGGAGGCCCAGGAGGAGCTCCAGGGGGGCCACGATGGCGGCGAACTTCAGGGTGAGGAGGGCGCTTTTCCAGAACTCCGGGCGGGAGAGGGCCTCGAGGTAGTTCCCCAGGCCCGCCCACTCCCGGCCCCGCCCGAAGAGGTCCTCGCGGTGCAGGGAGAGCCACAGGGCTTCCAGCACGGGGAGGATCATGAAGAGGAGGAAGAGGCCGTAGGCGGGGAGGAGGAAGGGGAGGGCCTCGAGGGAGGCCCCTCCTCCCCGAAGGCGGACCTTGCTCAGGGCCACGGCCATACCGTCCCCCACCCTAGGGGCCCGCTGTCAGAGGGGCGTCATGGGCCCAAAAGGGAAAGCCCCCGGGGACGGGCCCCGGGGGGGTGGCCCGTGGGGCTCAGAGGGAGCGGCGGAGCAGGTCCTCCCAGACGGGGTTCAGGGGGATGGCCCCGAGCTCCTTCACGGGGGTCTGCTTGCCCTCCTTCACCTCCACCTGCCACAGGCGGACCACCTTGGCGTTCAGGTCCGCCGTCACGGCGTAGAGGTTGCTCTTGCCCGCCAGGTACCGGGCCACCTGGGCGTCCTCCTGGGCGGCCTTGGCCACGAAGCCGGGAGCCCAGATGCGGAGGTGGAAGAAGAGGGCCCCGGGGTAGTTGGCCCGGGCCAGGGCCCGCAGGGACTCCAGGGTGAGGCCGTAGTTGGTCTCCGGGGTGGCCTGGCCACCGTAGATGAGGGCCACGGCCTCCTCCTTGGGGGAGAGGGGGGGCACCTCGGCGGGGGCGGAGAGGACCGTGGCCGCCATGCGCCGCCTGTTCTCCGCGTCCAGGTAGCCCGCCCCCATGGCCCCCACCAGGGCGGCGCAGATGGAGGTGTTGTTGGTGAGCACGTGGACGCTCTTCAGGCCCAGGACCTCGGCCATGGCCTTGCCGAAGGCCTGCCCGGTGTAGCCCCGGAGGACCAGGTGCTCGCCCAGGGAGAGGCCCTGGGCCTGGGCGCCGCCGAAGGCCATGAGCAACAGGCTTATGGGCAGTCCGATAACGCGCTTCATGGGTTCCTCCTTTTTCGCGGGGACGTTTGTCCCCATTTCCACCATATACTTTACCCGGGTAGGGTAAAAGTGGCCCGGCTCACCCTGCCCTCTCCCCGGGGGCCGCCCCCGCCATCTCCCTCAGGAAGAGCAGGGAGGCTTCCGGCTCCTCCCTCACCTCCAGCACCAGGGTCCGGTCCAGGTAGGGGCCGAGCCACGCCCCGTGGCCCAGCACCCCCCGGCCCAGGTTCCAGTGGCGGTCGTGGACCCCGTCGGTGTCGTTGAGGTGCAGGTGCCCGGGGGAGAGGGCGAGCCAGGGTTCGGGGTCCCGGGCCAGGCTGAAGACCCGGGCGTGGGCGGCGTCAAAGCAGAAGCCCAACTCCCCCGGGTAGGCCTCCAGCACGGGCCTCAGGGCCTCGGGGTGGGGCTCGTGGGTGTTCTCCAGGAAGAGGCGCACCCCCAGGGCGCGGGCCCGCCGCACCACCGGCCCCAGGGCCTCGGCCAGGGGCAGGGCCCGCTCCAGGGCCTCCTCCGGGGTGCGCCCGTGGGGGATGCCGGAGTGGAGGACGGCCCGGTCCGCCCCGAGCTCCGCCGCCCGGTCCAGGCCGAAGAGGAGACGCCTTAAGGTGAGGCCCCGCACCTCCGGGTCCGGGGAGAGCAGGTCCAGGTTCCAGAAGGGGAGGTGGGCCGAGAGGGGGAGGGAAAGCCTTCCCGCCAGCTCCGTGAAGAGGGCGTCCTCCTCCAGGAGGGCGGGCTCCAGGTAAACCTCCAGGCCCAGCCCCAGCGCCTTAAGGCGGGGAAGCCGGTCCAGGACCTGCCCCAAGGGGAGGGCGACGCGGAGGTCCATGCCCCCACCCTAGGGCCCTTCCGTCATGGGGGGGTCAGGGGCGGGCCAAGGATATTGACAATGCGTTTTCATCTGCTTTATCATCGGACCGCCCTATACCCCCACGGGGTAACGGGCGGAGGTGAAGCATGCGGAGAACGCTTCCTGCGCTCCTGATGGCTTTGGGACTGGCCCTGGCCCAGAAGCCCGCGGTGGTGGCCACCATTCATCCCCACGGCCTCTTCCTGCGGTCCCTGGTGGGGGACCGGGTGGGGGTGAGCGTCCTGGTGCCCCCTTCCGCCAACCCCCACGTCTTCAACCCCTCCCCCTCCCAGGTGCAGGCCGTGGCCGGGGCCCGCCTGGTGGTGGCCAACGGGGCCAGGCTGGACGACTGGATTCTGGAGAAGGTGGTGCGGCCCAACAGCCTGAAGACCCCGGTGGTGGTGCTGGCCGAGGCCCTGGGAAGCGGCCTCATAAAGACCCCCGCCGGCCCGGACCCCCACTTCTGGCTGGACCCCCTCCTCATGGCCAAGGCCCTTCCCCCCTTGGTGGAGGCCCTGTCCCAGGCCGACCCCGCGGCCGGGGCGGTCTACCGCGCCCGGGCCGCCCGCCTCGAGGCGGAGCTCGCGCGGCTGGACCGGGAGGTGGCCGGGTTGCTCCAGGGCCGCAAGGGGCCGGGGGTCATCACCTTCCGCAACCCCTTGCGCTACTTCACCTCCCGGTACGGGGTGAAGGTCCTCTACAACATCGTCCCCAACCCGGACTCCCCGGACATCAGCGCCAGGGCGGTGGCCGAGGCCCAAAGGGTGGCCAGGGAGGCCGGGGTGCGGCACCTCCTGATCCCCCTGGCCGCCAAGGAGCAGGGGGTGGCCGTGGCCCGGAACCTGGGGCTCGAGCCCGTGCTGGTGGATGTCCTGGGGGAGGGGGCTGGGGACTACCCCACCCTCCTTCGCAGGGTGGCGGAGGCCTTCGCCCGGAGCCTGCCCTGAGGGCCACCCGTGGCCCCGGGTTCGTTCCCGGGGCCAGGGTAAAGTACAGATGTCCCTCCCCCCCGTCCCACCGTGGAAAGCTGGGCGCGGGGGACGCCCGGTTAAGCTAAGTGCCCACGCATAGACCTTGCGACACCCCCTGCCCCATCCGCTCCCGCAGCCTCTCAAGGGCCTCGGCCACCGCTTTCCTCAGCTCTACCACAGCTCCCGTAGCACCGCCGGGGCAGCAAAACCCCTTCACCCGCGTGGTCCTTCAGCGGGCCTACGGGGCGTCGGCGGGGGGAAGACCGCCAGTGCCGTGCCCGTGTCAGGGGCGAAGCCCGTATCTCGGGGAAGCTGACGGCTTCGGCCATCCGTGGCTCGCGCAGTTACAATGGGGCCGTGGGCTGGCGCGAGCGCATCACCTTTGACCCCCAGGTCATGGGGGGAAGGCCCTGCATCCGGGGCATGCGGATCACGGTGGGGACCATCCTTACCCTGCTGCGCCACCAGACCCCCGAGGAGATCCTCCGCGATTACCCCTACCTGGAGCGGGAGGACATAGACGCCGCCCTGGAGTACGCCGCCTACCTCGCCGACGAGCGGGGGGTGGCCGTCTGAAGCTCTTGGTGGACGTGAACCTCACGCCGAGGTGGGTGGAGTTCCTCCGGGAGCGGGGGGTGGAGACGGTGCACTGGTCGGCCCTGGGCCCCCTCACGGCCCCGGACGAGAGGCTCCTCGAGGCCGCCGCCGAGGGAGGCTATGTGCTCCTGACCCACGACCAAGACATGGGCACCCTGCTCGCCCTGGGCAAGGGCCGCCGCCCTAGCGTTGTCCTCTCCACCGGGGACCTGCGGCCTCAGGCGGTGGGACCGCGCCTCCTGGCCGTCCTAAGGGGCCTAGAGGAGGACCTTCTGGCCGGGGCCCTGGTGGTGGTGGAAGACCGGAGGGTGCGGGTGCGGCGTCTGCCTCTGGACCAACCCTCCTCGTAGCCCCGGGTTCGTTCCCGGGGCCACGGTAAAGTACGGATGTCCCTCCCCCCTGTCCCACCATGGTCCTCGAGGGGCCTGCCCCTCGGGGGTTTGGCCCCGGAAAGGAGGTCCTGGAGTGTATCCGGTTTGGGAAGGGTTCGTCATCCACTCCGCCTTCATCGTCGCCCTCATCGCCGTGGCCCACGTCCTCTTCTCCCACGTCACCGTGGCCGCCACCTGGTTCAACTGGTGGGTGGAGCGGAAGGCCCTCTTGGAAGGCAAGCCTTACCTCACGGACTATCTGAAGGCCTCGGCCCTGAGGCTCCTCATGTTCGCCTACACCCTGGGGGCCATGTTCGGGGTGGGCATCTGGTTCTCCGTCACCGCCAGCAACCCCCGGGGCATCTCCACCCTCATCCACAACTTCGTCTTCTACTGGGCCTCGGAGTGGTTCTGGTTCATCATAGACGTCTTCGGCATCGCCGTCTACTACTACACCTTCGGCCGGGTGAGCCCCAAGACCCACGCCCGCATCGGCCTCATCCTCGCCCTGGCCGCCAGCGGCACCCTGGCCATCATCGTGGGCATCCTGGGCTTCAAGCTGACCCCGGGGGCCTGGCTGCAAACCGGGGTGAGCCTGGATGGCTTCTACAACCCCTCCTTCTGGCCCATGCTCTTCGCCCGCTTCGGCCTCATGTTCGCCCTCACCGCCCTGTACGCCCTCCTGGTGGCGGGTAGCCTCCCCAAGGACCACCCCGCCAGGAAGGAGGTGGTGCCCCTGGCGGGACGGGTGGGCCTGGTGGGCCTGGTGGCGGGGGTGGCCCTGGTCCTCTTCTGGTACGTGCCGAGCCTGCACGACCACGCCAAGACCCTCCTCCGCCTGCCCCAGGCCATCCAGCCCGTCTTCTTCGTCAAGATGGCGGTGGGGGTCCTGGCCACCTTCCTGGTCCTGGTCCTGGCCCTGGTCCGGCCCCACCTGGCCGCCCGTCCCCCGGTGGCCTACGCCGCCTTGGCCCTGGCCTTCCTGGGCCTCTTCGGCGCCGAGCGGACGCGGGAGGTCCTCCGCAAGCCCGACATCATTTACGGCTACATGGCCTCCAACCAGATCCGCTACGCCGACCTCCCCGCCAGGGGGATCAAGGCGGAGGAGCCCCTCCTCAACCAGGAAGGGGTGCTCAAGCACCTGCCCTTCGCCGTGGCCCCCGCCGCCCTGGCCGCGGGGATGGAGGCCGGGGGCGTGAACCCGGTGGAGGCGGGCCGGGCCCTGGTGGTCCTGGAGTGCTCCAGCTGCCACACGGTGAGCCAGAAGACGGCCTTCCTGGGCGGGATGCGCCCCCTGGCGGTCATGTTGGCCCGCCGGGGGATGACCAGCAAGGAGCAGATCCGGGCCTACCTCGAGGCCATAGGGGGCTTCCCCTACATGCACCCCGTGGTGGGCACGCCGGAGGAGCGGGACTACATGGCCGCCTATCTGGAGCAGTTCGTGCGCCAGTACTACGGTCAGGCCGAGGGAGGTAAGCGATGAGCCCGGAAGCCCTTCTCGCCATGCGGGACCCCTTGGGGGCCCCCATTCACCCGGCAGTCCTGCAGGTGCTCTTGGTGGTGACCTATGTCCTCCACATCTTCTTCGTGACCGCCGCCGTGGGGAGCCTTTTCCTGGGCCTCTACGGCCTCCGCCGCCCCGAGGAGAACTGGCGGAGGCTCGCCCAGGTGGCCGTGCGCCTCTCGGTGCAGGCCACGGGCCTGGGCATCACCATGGGCATCGCCCCCCTGCTCTTTGTGCAGGTGATCTACGACCCCGCCTGGTACACCGCCACCACCCTCATGGGGCTCTGGACCACCCTCTTCATCCCCGTGGTGGCCCTCGCCTACCTCCTCCTCTACGTCCTCTACCTCAGGGGCAACGTGGCGGGGGTGGGGTACGTGAGCCTGGCCCTCCTCCTCCTGGCGGGGTTCACCATGCACAGCCTGGCCAGCGCGGGCCTCTACCCCTCCCGGTTCCTGGAGTGGTACGCCCCGGGAGGGGTCGCCGACACGGGCGGGACCCGCTTCCTGGGCTACGACCTCCCCCGCTTCGTCGCCCTCCTCTTCGGCCAGGCCGCCCTCTCCCTGGGGGTGATGCTCCACCTCTTCGCCTGGTACTTCCGCAGGCGGGAGGACGTGCCCGCCGACTTCCTCGCCTTCGTGGAGCGCCTGGGCCAGGGGGCCCTGCGCCTCGGGGGCGTCCTCTTCGCGGGCTTCGGCCTGCTTTGGGCCCTCACCCAGGGAAGGGAGCTGGGCTTCGCCCCCCTCCTGGCCCTGGTGGCCTTGGTGGTGGGGGGGCTTTTCTACTTCCACGCCGCCCGGGCCACCAAGGAGGGGGCCTTGGGCACCCTGGGCCTTTACCTGGGGGCCCTCCTCCTGGTGGGGGTGGCGCGGGAGGCCTTGCGGGCGGGCGTCTGGGGGCGCCTGGGGTATAGCGTCTGGGCGTACCCCTTCGTGTGGGACTGGGGGTCCATCCTCTACTTCGTGGTCACCGCCGTGGCGGCCGTGCCCGTCATCGTCTACCTGGCCCAGGTGCTCTATGCCTCGGGCAACAGGCCCCAAGGGGAGGACCCCTCCCCCCGGGTGGAGGGCTTTGGCGACCTGGGGGTGAAGCTCCTCGTGGGCTGGTTCCTCTTCTACTTCGCCCTGGGCATCTACGTGACCCTGCGGAGCCTCTAGCCCCCACCCCCTGGTTTTAAGGTTCCTGGGGGCCCCGTTGCGCCGCGACGGGGCCCCCAAAATAAGGGCTTTCCTGGGCCCTCGGGTGGGGGCGGGCGCTTGGGGCCCGGCCTTCTCCCGCTAGGGGGCGAGGAGGGCGAGGGCCGTGGGCACCGCGGGCCAGACGGCCTCCAGGCAGACCCGGATGGCCCTGGGGTTCCCGGGAAGGAGGAGGACCAGGGCCTCCCCCACCACCCCGCCCGTGGCCCGGGAGAGGATGGCCGTGGGGGTTTCCCGCAGGGAGGCCAGGCGCATGGCCTCCCCGAAGCCAGGAAGCTCCTTCCGCCACAGGGGGGCCAGGGCCTCCGGGGTCACGTCCCTTGGGGCGGGCCCGGTCCCGCCGGTGAGGAGGACCAGGCGGGCCCCCCAGGCCAGGGCCTGCGCCAGGGCTTCCCGGATGGCCTCCTCCTCGTCGGGGACCAGGGCCCGCCGCACCTCCACCTCCCGAAGCCTTTCCCGGAGGAACGCCTCCGCCTCCGGGCCGGAGCGGTCCTCGTAGACCCCCTTGGAAGCCCGGTCGGATACGGTGATCACCGCAGCCTTCATGAAACCAGCTGCGCGAAGGCCTCCTCTATCCCCTCCCGGTCCAGGTCCTCCCCGATGAAGACCATCCGGTTGGCCCGGGGCCCGGGGGGCCAGGGGGGTCCCTTTTCAAAGTCCAGGAGGGCGTAGACCCCGTGGAAGCGCAGGGAGCGGTGGGAGCCCCTGAGGTTCACCTCCCCCTTCGCCCGCACCAGCCGCCCCCTTCGGAAGGGCCCCCTGCCGAAGACCATGGCCTCCAGGAACGCCTCGAGGCCCCTCAGGTCCACCTCCCCCTCCCGGAGGAGGGAGACGCTCCCAAGCCCCTCCCGGTGGGCGTGGACGGGAGGGGGAGGGGGGCGGAACCCCTGGGCCTTCCTGGGGAAGAGGACCGTTTCCGCCCCGACCCCCTCCCCCCGGACGCTCCGGTGGAGGGGGGCCAAGGGGTTCAGGCGCCGGAGGGTCCGCTCCGCCTCCCGCACCTCCTCCTCCGGGGCGAGGTCGGCCTTGGTGAGGAGCAGGAGGTCCGCGTAGATCACCTGGGCCTCGGCCTCGGGGAAGGCGAGGTAGTGGGGCAGGTGCAGGGGGTCCACCAGGGTCACCACCCCCGCCAGGCGGTAGGCCTCCCGCACCCCGGGGGAGAGGAGGCGCAAACAGTTGAAAAATAGCGAACGCTAAGCTATACTACCTTTTAGATGGACCCACTTCTCCTTACAGCACAACAGATCCAGGAGCGTTACGGTCTGCACCGCAACACCCTGTACAAGTGGGAGAAGCAGGGTCTTCTGCACCCCGTCCGCACCCCCGGCGGTCGTAGAAGGTACCGCCGGGAGGAGATCGAGCGGTTTCTCTCCCTCGGACTGGAGACTCCCCAGGCGAAGACCGCCTGGTGCGGTTCGGCCTCGGCTACATCCGGCGCTTCCTGGAAGCCTTCGGGGTGGAGCTGGTGGTCCTAAACGGGAAGGAGAGTCAGGAAGTGCACGAGGAGCTGGCCGAGGACCTGGTGGCCATCGTTTCCAGCTTTGCGGCACGGATTTACGGGAAGCGGGGCTCGCGTTCCGGGAGGAAGAGGGATGCCCAAGCGGGGAAGGCGGAAGGGTGAGTTTCAGGGAGTCCAGGCCCTCCTTGTCTTCCCCTTCGCAGAGGACTTTCACCTTCTTCTGGACCTCATGCGCCGCTTCTCCGCCGCCGTGCGCTACGCCTACAACCGCCTTCTAGAGGGAAAGGACCGGGAAGAGCTCAAACGACAGGACGGCCCCCTCTGTACCCTCTTCCGCCTCAACACCCGCCACGCGGACGACGCCATCTTGAAAGCCCAGGCTACCTTAGACTCCACCAGAGAGAGAGGAGAAGACCCCCGCAAAGTCGTCTTCGGGGGAAGGAAGCTCTTTGAGCGACTGAAGCGGGGGCACCTCTCCGGCGAAGCCCTCAAGAAACTCAAACGGGAGTGGCGGGAAAGGCGTCAGGGCCTTCTCTACTCCCGCGGGGACAGGACCAAGGGGGGCAACCTCAACCTGAGGCTCCTCGTCAAGGACGGGAGCTTGTGGCTCCGGATCAACCTGGGGGACGGGAGCCACGCCCACGCCCTGGTGAAGACGGGCCACCCGAACCTTAACGCCCTCCTCCAGAGGGTGTACGCCTCCCTCCCCTACAACGTGGGGCTCACCCTCAAGGGGGGCAAGGTCTACGCCACCTTTACCTGGGAGGAGGAGCCCGCTCCTCTCACGATCACGAAGGAAAACGGGGTCCTTGCCCTGGACGTGAACTCGGACCCTTACCATCTTGCCTTGGCCCTCGTCTCCCCTGACGGGAACCTGAGGCGCCACCTCACCCTCTCCCTGGAGGAGGTGGACCGGGCAGAGAACAGGGGGGCGAAGGAACTGGTCCTCTGGAAGGTGGCCCACCAGGTGGTGGCGGTAGCCGAAGAACACGGCGTCGCCCTCGCCACGGAGAGGCTCAAGCATCTAAGAAAGTCCAGAAGGGGCGATGGCTCTGGCCGCTTCTTCCGCAGAAAACAGCACCGCTTCGCCTACACCTCCCTTCTCCGGAAGATTCACTCCTTAGCCCGCAAGAGGGGCGTGGAGGTGTTGGAGGTGAACCCCCAGGACACCTCCACGATAGGGATGCTCAAGTACGCCCCTCTGCTTTCCCTCTCCAAGGACGTGGCCGCCGCCCTTGTCATCGGGAGAAGGGCTCTGGGATTCCGGGAGAAGTTGCCCAGGGGCTACCAAGCCCTTATCCAGGACGGAACCTTTCGGGCTCACGTTCAGGACTTCTACGCCTCCAGGGTCGGGGAACTCGGGGCCAGGCACGGGGCTGAGCGCAACCCCTACCTCAAGAGGAGGCTTGTTTGCGAGCTGAGAAAGGCCCGCGCTTCCCTGTCCTTGCTTTCAAGCCTTCAGGGTTCTCCAGGGAGTCAGAAGGGGTCAACCCATGGAAGGAACCTCTATGGCGCCAATCCCTGGAGGGTCCTGAGGGCAGGCACTTTCCTTCCCCTCCTCGGGCAAGAGGTACCGAGAGATCTCTCTCCCCTCAAGCCCATCCTCTTCGGGGGATCGTGGGAGGGGTGGAAGGGAAGCCTAGGTCCTCCTCCTGGTGGAGGGCCGGAGTGCACTAATGTGCACTTTGGTTGACCAGGACCTGGAGGATGGGGCCGGGGTGGGCCAGGCCCGAGGTCTCCAGGAGGAGGCCCGAGGGCCTGTCGGCGAAGCGGACGAAGCCCTTGGCCCGGAGGACGTAGGGGGGCCAGGACTCGAGGAACCCCCAGAAGTCCTGGAAGCGGAAGGGCCTCTCCCTGCGGTAGACGAAGCTTTGGAACCCGTACTCCTCCGTTTCCTTGGTGGGGGCCTCCCACTCCTTGGCCCAGTCGGGGTGCTCCATCCCGGTCTCGTAGTCGTAAAGCCCCGTCCCCAGGAGCAGGGCGGGGTCCACCTCCCCCCGCACGCTCCGGAGGACGCGGGCCTTGGGGTTCAGGGCCCGGAGGAAGGCCTCGAGGCGGTCCACCTCCGCCTCCGCCACCAGGTCGGTCTTGTTGAGGACGAGGATGTTGCTGAACTCCACCTGGGCGGCGAGGAGGGGGGCTAAGGGCTCCTCCACGGGGTTGCCCTCGGCATCCTCCACCACCCCCACCTCCTCCCACTGGCGGAAGAAGGCGCTGGCGTCCACCACGGTGACGATGGCGTCCAGGCGCACCTTTTCCGGGAGAGTTCCCATGTAGAAGGTCTGGGCGATGGGCAGGGGTTCCCCGATGCCCGTGGACTCCACCAGGATGTGGTCGGGGGCCTCCTCCCGGGCGAGGCGCTCCAGCTCCTGGAGCAGGTCTTCCCGGAGGGTGCAGCAGATGCACCCGTTGGAGAACTCCACCACCCGCTCCGCCGTGCGCACCACCAGGCGGGCGTCCACGTTCACCTCCGCCAGGTCGTTCACCAGGACCGCCACCCGCTTCCCTTCCAGCCCGGTGCGCAGGAGGTGGTTGATCAAGGTGGTCTTACCCGCCCCCAGGAAGCCCACGAGGACGGTTACGGGAATGGGAGCGCCCATCCTCCTCACCCCCTAGAGGGTGACCACCTGGTCCACCCTGCCCGCCAGGGCCCGGTACAGGTCGGGGAAGCACCCCACCTCCACCCCCTCCACCACGTGGGCCGCCACGCGGCACTCCCCGGGGGTGGTCCGGACTTCCCCTTCCGGGGTGCACCACCGGGGTTCCCCCTCGGCCAGCCCCCTCTCCAGGGCGCAGAGGTCGCACATCATGAGGAGGATTCCCTTCTCCCGGGCCACCCTGGCGAGCCTCTCTCCTATGGGGTTCCCCTTCTGCAGGACCATGGTGTTGTCGTCGAAGAAGAAGATCCCCACCACCTCCACCCCGTGGGTGCCCGCCTCCAGCTGGGGCAGGATCATCTGGCCCAGCTTGTGGCTGGCCGCCCTCGGGCTGCTCAGGATGTAGGCCACGCGCACGCTCCACCTCCTTTGTAAGAAAAACGATAACGCATTTTCATTTTTCGGTCAAGAAGGAGGGCGGCCCTTGGGCCGCCCCGGGCCTTAGTGCTCCACCCCCACCACCTGGAAGAGGGCGATGCTCCTGGGCTTGCCCCCCACGGGGAAACGGTGGGAAATCCGGAAGCCCTCCAGGTCCACCCGGACCACCTCTCCCCTGGCGGGGTCCGCCAGGAAGGCCGCCCCGTGGCCCACCGCCAGGCCGGGGGTGGGGGCGCCCTCCGCCAGGGGGGCCACCGCCTCGAGGCTCGCCACCACCCGCTTCCCCTCCAGGTCCAGGCGGTGGAGCCTGCCGTCGGCGGTGAGGGCGTAGAGGGCCTCCCCTTCGGGGTCAAAGGCGAAGCGGAGGGGCCTTGCGGGGAGGGGGAGGGGCTGGAGGCGGCCCTCCTTGGGGAAGACCAAAAGAAGCCCCTGGCCGAAGTTCCCCACCAGGAAGGGGTGGCGGGGGTGGGACTGGAGGGCGCCCACCCGGGCCCCCTGGGGGCTCCCGGAGGGGTAGGGGAGCTTCCGGCCCAGGAGGCCCTGGCCCCTCTTCTCCACCAGGAGGACCCCGTCGGCGCACCCGAAGGCGGCCACCTCCCCCAGCACCGCCTCCCCGTGGAGCCGGGGGCAGGCCTGGGGGAGGGTGAGGACCCGGGTTCCCCCCAGGGTGTAGGCCTCCACCACCCCCCGTTCCAGGCCCCCCACCAGGAGGGTCTCCCCCAGGAGGGTCACCGCCCCGTGGTCCGCCCCCCCGGTGGGGATGAGCCTGGGGGTGAAGTCCACCCCAAGCCGCCTGAGGTCAAAGAGGGCCACGGACCCGTCCCCATCGTGGAAGACCGCGAGCCAGGAGCCTTGGGCGAAGGGGTGGGTGGGCCTGGGCCCGGTGCGCAGGGTGGCGGCCACGTAGGGGTTTTCCGGCTTCACGTCCTGGTGCTCCCCGTGGTCCTCCAGGGCGAGCCCGCCGTAGAGGAAGCCCACGGCGTTCCCCTCCCGGTGGACCATGAGGACGTACTGCCCCCCGGGGAGGGGGTAGAGGGAGGCGGGGGAGGGCACGGTGAAGCGCCCGAGCTCCTTCCCCTCCTCCTCCAGGACCAGAACCAGGGGCCGCTCGCCGTCGGCCACCGCTACCCGGGTGTGCACCTTTTCCCCCTCGGGCCCGTGGGGGTGCTCCCCCGGGGCTTGGGCCAGGGCCGCGAGAAGGGGCGCCGCAAGAAGCCACCAAACCTTTTTCATCCCCATCACCGCCTTTCCACCGCTTGGCAAAGCCTCTCCCTGTTCCAACGGAGGAGGTCCAGGTAGGTGGGCACCCTTCGGTCCAGGGTGTCCGTGTAGAGGACCACGAGCCTCGCCCCCAGTTCCTCGGCCAGCTCCTTTAGGGGAGCGGGGTTGTACTGGGGCTCGGCCACCACCAGGTCCACCCCTCCAAGCTCGGCTTCCTTGAGGAGGGCGATGCGGCCGCGGACCCCCAGGTCCTGGCCCAGGGTGTCCCGCAGGACCCCCACCACCTCCAGGCCGTACCTGCGGGCCAGGTAGGAGAGGGAGAGGTGGGCCACCACCGCCCTGGGCCTCCGCCCAGCGAGGCAGGCCCGGAGGGCCTCGTCCTCCGCCAGGGCCTTCTCCCGGAAGCGGTCCAGGTTTCTCTGGAAATCCTCCCGGTATTCCGGGAAGAGCCGGGAGAGCTCCTCGGCCATCCGCCCGGCGTAGCGCACCCCGTAGGTGGGGTCCAGCCACAGGTGGGGGTCGCAGTCCCCGTGGAGGTGGACCCCCTTTTCCCTGAGCCCCAGGAGGCCGCAGATGAGGTCGGGCATTCCGGGGGCCAGCTCCACCACCTGGGCCCCCGGGGGCAGGAGGGCCCTGAGCTTGGGCAGGTAGGGCTCGAGGCCCAGCCCGTTGGCCAGGAGAAGCCTGGCCCGGGAGACCTCCAAGGCGGTGGAGGGCCTCAGGTCAAAGGCGTGGGGGTCCGCCCCCGGGGGCACCACGCTGGCCACCCTGAGGCGGCTTCCCGCCACCTCCTGGGCCAGGCTGGCCAGGATGGGGGTGGTGGCCACCACCGGGGCCTGGGCCCAGGCCAACCCCCAAAGGGCCGCCAGGGCCAGCGCCGCCAGCCTCATGCCTCACCCCCTTCCCCCCCCGCCAGAACCTCCCTCCAGTCCTTCAGGTGCCTCCTGGCCGCGGGGGGAAGCCGCCTCAGGAAGCGCCCCCGCCCCTCCCCCCGCAGGGCCGCCACCCGGGCCTCGTACTCCCGGAGGAAGGGCAGGAGGTGGGCGAGGCCCTCGGGGAAGGGGAGGGGTCTTGCCCCGGGGTGGACCTCCGGGGGGTAGGGGGGCAGGGGGGCCTGGTAGAAGCGCTCCTTGGGCCGGTGGTAGAGGACCCCCCGGTACCAGATCCCCGTGGAGTGGAGCACCAGCTCCTCCCCCAGGTAGAGGCTGGAGCCCACCCCCTGGGGGTGGGGCCTCTTGGCCAGGCCCAGCTCCTCCAGGAGGCCGTGGGCCGCGTCCAGGCCCATGAGGTACATCACCACGGGCATGGGGTTCATGGCACCACCAGGACCAGACGGGTGGGGCTTCCCCCCGTGCGGAGGTACCGCACCACCCGGCCCTTGGCCACGTCCACCTCCGCCACCAGGCCCAGGTGGGGCAGGCTGGCGTAGACCAGACCCCGGGCGGGCCAGGGGGCGAGGTCCGGGTAGATGGCCCCGCCCGTGTCCTCGTCCATCTCGGGGAAGGGCCTGGGGGAGACCCGGACCTGCCGGAGGAGCCGCCCCTCCTTGGCCTCCCTGATCTGCAGGGTACCGTCCGTGAGGAGGACGTAAAGCCGCTCCCCATCGGAGGCCCCCCGGAGGAAGACCCCTCCCAGGGGGATGGGGGTGAGGCCGGGTGCCCCGGGGTCCAGGCGGAGGAGGTGCCTTACCCCGTCGGAGTACCCGAAGAAGGCCCCGTCCCCTTCCAGGAAGGCCCCGATGCGCTCCCCCGCCACGGGGTAGGGAAGCCGGGCGGCCTCCCTCCCCCCCTGCAGCACCAGGACGTCCCGGGCGCAGGCGAAGAAGCTCCGCCCCGTCTCCCGGTGGAAGGCCTCCCCGTGCTCCATGGGGCAGGAGAACCGCCCTCCCTCCTCCCCGCCCAGCCCCTTGGGGTAGAGGACCACCTGCCCCCGGGCCAGGAGGGCGAGGTAGGTGCCCTCTGGGGCCTCCACGATGTGGTAGTGGTCGGGGTTCGGGAGGCGGAGCCGCTGGTGGAGGAAGGGGGCCTCGGGGCGAAGGGCCTCCTCGTCAAAGAGGAGGGCCTCCCCGGTGCGTTCGGAGAAGGCCAGGAGGCGTCCCCCGAGGGCGTAGGGCTCGCTCCCGTGGCCGATGTTCCAGCCCCTGCCCAGGAGGAGGCTCTTGGCCACCACGGGCAGGCTCCAGCGCCCCTCCTCCTTCCCCGTCCAGACCACGGTGAGCCACTGCCGGTCCGTGTCCCTGCCCCGGGAGACCAGGAGGTACCGCCCGGAGGGGGCGGCCACCAGGCTCATCCCCCTGGGGGGCAGGGAGAGCCTGGCCACCACCTCCCCCCGGGGCAGGTCTATGGCCAGGAGGCGGCTTGAATCCTTGCCGTTGTCCAGGGCGAATAGCCGCGCCTCTGCCGGGAAGGCCTCCTCCCGCTCCGGCACCGCGCCGTGGGTCAGGGCGGGCAGGAAGCCCAGGGCCAGCAGGGGCAGGATGAGGGTTTGGAGGGTTCTGCGCATGCTCCCACCTCAGGGAAATGATATTGCAATAGCGTTTTCGTTAAGTCAAGAGGGGGTGCACCGCGGCCTCCGCCGCGGCGCGGTCCTCAGCTCTCGCAGGCCCGGCAGGAGAGGAGGAGGTCCCGGCTGTAAGCCTGGGCCATGCTCTGGCTGAACTGGTAGTAGAGGGCCTTGAGGCCCGAGCGCCAGGCGTGGAGGACCAGGGCGTTCACGTCCTTGGGCGGGGCCTCCGGGTGGACCACCAGGTTCAGGGACTGGCCCTGGTCTATGTGCTTCTGCCTCGAGGCTGCCAGGTTCACCAGGGTCATCTGGGAGACCTCGGCGAAGGTCTTGAAGACCTCCTTCTCCTCCTCCGTGAGGAAGTCCAGGTGCTGCACGGAGCCGTTGTGCTCCAGGATGCTCCGCCACACCCTCTCCTCGTCCCGGCCCTTCTCCCTCAAGACCTCCTGCAGGAAGGGGTTCTTGAAGGGGACCCTGGCCTTCTGGAGGTCTTTCAGGTAGTAGTTGCTGGTGTAGGGCTCTATGGAGGGGGAGACCTGGCCCAGGATGAAGGCGCTGGACTTGGTGGGGGCGATGGCCAGGAGGGTGGCGTTGCGCCTTTCCGCAAGCTCCCCCACCCCGGCCAGCTCGTCCTCGGGGTGGCGCTTCCTAAGCCACCTCGAGGCCTCCTCCGCCCGCTCCCGGATGGTCTTGAAGATCTCGGCGTTCCTCCGGAAGGCCTCGGGGCTCTCCAGGGGGATCCTCTGGGACTGGAGGTAGCTGTGCCACCCCAGGACCCCCAGGCCTATGGCCCGGTAGCGCCGGGCGAAGCGCACCGCCCGCTCCAGGTAGGGGACGCCCTCCGCCTTCTCTATGAAGTCGTCCAGGACGGAGTCCAGGAAGATGGTCAGGGTCTCCACGGCGTCCGTGCCCTTCCACTCCTCGTAGTGGAGGAGGTTCAGGGAGGAGAGGCAGCAGACGAAGCTCTCCTCCTGGGAGGAGGGGAGCATGATCTCCGTGCAGAGGTTGCTGGCCCAGATGGTCTTGCCCAAGGCGCGGAAGACCTCGGGGGCCTTGCGGTTGGCGTTGTCCCGGAAGAAGAGGTAGGGGAGGCCCACCTCGGCCCGGCTCTTCAGGACCCTGGCCCAGCGGGCCCGCTTCTCGGGGTCGCCCGCCACCATCTCCTCCAGCCAGCGGTCGCCCACGGACACCCCCCAGAAGAGGGACTGGACGGGGGAGTTTTCCCGCTGGATGGTGAGCCACTCCTCCAGGTCGGGGTGCTCCATGTCCAGGTAGGCGGCGCACTGGCCCCTGCGGGTGGACCCCTGGTTGAAGACCTCGATCACCCGGTCAAAGAGGGAGGCGAAGGCGAAGGAGCCGTTGCTCTCCCCGTTGTCCCGGATGGGGGCGCCCCGGGGCCTGAGCCTCCCCAGGTAGACCGAGGTGCCGCCCCCCTGCTTGCTCATCATCCCCACCTCGGCCACCGCCCGCAGGATGGAGGCGGTGTCGTCCTCCACGTAGGTGCCGTAGCAGGAGATGGGGAGGCCCCGCCTGAGGCCGTAGTTGGCCCAGACCGGGGTGGCCAGGGAGTACCACCCCCGGGCCACGTACTCCTGGAACTTGCGGGCGAAGCCCTCGATCCCGGTGAGGGCCTCCGCCCGCTGGGCGATCTCCTTCACCCGCTCCTCCACGCTCACCCCGGGGAGCAGGTAGCCCCGGCTCATGTAGAGGCGGGTGTGCTCGTTGGCCCAGTACCAGGGCTCGTAGGTCCGCTTGGTCTCGGTCATGCCTTCTCCTCAGAAAAGCTCTTCCGGTTCAAAGCTCTGCACCCTTCGCGCGTAGGCCACGCTCCGCTTGTGGAAGAAGTCCACCTCCTTGTCGGCCAGGAGCTCCAGGGCGAACCACTCCGTGTCCCGAAGCCTCCCCCGGTCCACGGGGAAGGCCTCGGGGAGCCCGTGGAGGGCGAGGACCTCGTTGTAGCGGTGCTTCAGGAACTCCAGGGTCTCCCCGTGCCCCACCAAGGAGGGCTCCCCCTGGGCGAAGAGCCAGTCCAGGAGGGCCTCCTCCGCCCCGAAGAGCTCGCGGGCCAGGCCCAGGGCCTCCTCCTGGAAGGCCTCCCCGAAGAGGCCGGGGTCCTCCTCCCGGAGGAGGCGCAAAAGCTCCGCCCCGAAGAGGCCGTGGATGTTCTCCTCCTTGCTGGTGGCCTCTATGGCGTTGGAGATCCCCTTGTAGCGGTTGCCCCGGCGGTTCAGGGCCATGAGGACGTAGAACTGGGAGAAGAGGGAGACGTGCTCGGTGAAGGCGGAGAAGAGGAGGAGGGCCAGGGCGTACTCCCGCAGGCCCGCCTCCCGGGAGCGCCTGAGGACCGCCTCCAGGGCCCGGGCCCGCTCCTTGAGGGGGGTGGCCCCCTCCAGGGCCTCCCGGAAGGCCTCCTCGAGGCCCAGGAGCTCCAGGAGGTGGGCGTAGGCGTTGGCGTGCCGCACCTCGCTCTCGGCGAAGGTCATGCCCACCTCGGCGATCTCGGGCTTGGGGAAGCGGTCGTAGAGGCGGGCCCAGAAGAGCTTCACGGAGAGCTCCACCTGGGAGATGGCGAGGAGGGCCCGCTCCACCAGGTGCCGCTCCTTCTCGTCGGAGAGGGCGTGGTCCTGGAGGTCGGACTGGAAGCCGAACTCCGTGTGCACCCAGTAGCTGTGCCGGATGGCGTCCCGGAAGCGCAGGAGCCCCGGGTACTCGTAGGGGCGGTAGTGGGGCCTAGGCGCCGTGAGGGGCACGGGCCCCACCCCCTTCCAGGGGAGGCACCGGGCTCGGCCTGCCCCCCTCGTCCACCGCCACCAGGACGAACCCGCCCCGGGCGGCCAGGTAGGCCTCCTCCCCCTCCTTCAGCGGCTCCACCCACATCTCCACCTCCACCCGCATGGAGGAGCGCCCCACCTCCTTAAGCCGGGCCACCAGCTCCACGATGGCCCCCAGGGGCACGGGGCGCTTGAAGTCCACGGCGTCGGCGTGCACCGTCACCACCTTTTTGCGCGCGTGCCGGGTAGCGGCCACGAAGGCCGCCTGGTCCATCCAGGCCAGAACCGTTCCGCCGAATAGGGTTCCGTAGTGGTTGGTCTCCCCGGGGAAGACGGGGTAGACCATGCGCGTTTCCCGCATGGCACCTCCTGAGGGTGCGAAAACCCGCCTAAAGCCTAAGGGCCGCCTCGGGCGCCGGGCCCGAGTCCTCATTTTGGGGGGATGGGCGAGCTAAGGTCCCACGGGCATCACCACCTTTGCCCTTGCCTCGAGGGCTACGGGGCGGGGCCGCGAAGCGGGTACTCGGGCTTCCGGCCGGGAGGGTGGGCGGGACGCTTGGGCCGGTTACCGTTGCGGGACAGCGCCGGACTCTCACCGGACTTCCCCCACCGCCTTTCGGCGTCCAGACCTGTCGGCCTGGCATCGCGGCCAGGACACCCTAGGTCTTGGGCGTCCTGGCGAAAACCCTACTACGGGTTGTGGGAAGGCGTCAAGGGGCTTTGGCCGGGCTCCAGGGGCGCCCTATCAACCCGGAGGCCTCCGCCGCAGGCTGGCCAGGTGGCCTGCGGGGGCCTTTTCGCGCCTCGGGCGCGCTAGACTTGAGGGGGGCTCGCCCCTTGGAGGAAGCCATGCTCATCTTGACCGATAAAGGTCCCTCCCTCCCCGCCCTGGACCTCAGGGGGGCGAGGGAGCTCGGCCTCGGCCTCCTCGTGGGGGGAACCCCCGTGGACCCCGAAGGCTTCCGGGGAGGGCTCCCGGGCGGGGTGGAGCTCACCCTGGGCCCCCTCGCCCTGCGGGTTCCCGAGGGGGGCCTGGAGTACCACCTGGCCTTTGCCCTGGAGCGCCGCCTCGGGGGGAGGGCGGACGGGAACGACCCCATGGCCCCGAGCCAGCGGGCGCGCCTCGAGCTGGAGGACCCCCTCCGGGAGCCCGCCCTCTGGGAGGCCCGCCTCTTCGCCCTCTTCCGGGCCCTAAAGGAGCTCGAGCGGGCTCTCCCCAAGGAGCGGGACCCCCTGAGGAGGCTGGGCCTGAGGAGGCGTTACCTGGGCCTCTGGGTCGGGGAGGAGCCCTCTCTCGTCCTGGAGCTGGACACCCCCCTCGTGCCCTTCCTCCTCCACCTCCTGGACCGCTTCCTGGAGGAGGGGAAGCGCCCCCCGGCGAGGCGCGGGGAGCAGGCCCTCTTCCTCTCCGAGAGGGGCTACGGGGTGGGGCGGGTGCGGAGGGTGGAGGGGGGCGAGGCGCACCTCCTCGTGGAGGGCCCCGCCACCCTCGTCCTGCCCAGGGAAGAGGTGGTGGTCCTGCCCAGGGGCTTCCCCGTCCTCCACAGGTGGAGTGGGACGGAAAAGCTCGGGAAGCTCCTGAGGAGGCGCTACGACCACCTCGTGGAGCGCTTGGAGGGGGCGGGCTTCCGGAAGGTGGAGATCCTCACCCTCGCCGCCCCCTTCCAGGTGGAGGCCGATGACCCCGAGGGGCGGAGGGTCTACTTCCGGGAGAGGGGAGGGGACGCTTCTCTCGCCCTCGTGGCCCTCCCGGGCCTCTCCTCCCGCCAGGCCTTCCAGCGGGGGCTCTACGCCGAGGCCTTCTGGCCCGAGCCCCTGGACTCGGCCGACCCCGAGGAAACGGCCACCGCCTTCCTCGCCCTCTACGCCGAGGCCAAACGGGAGCTCGGCCTGGGTCTGGCCAAGCGCTTCTTCCCCTCCACGGCCTTCAGGCGGGAAGGGGAGGGGCTCCTGGTGGCCCTCGCTCCCCTCGAGGGGGCGGAGGCCGAGGCCTTCCCCTGGGGGGAGGTCCTCCGCCTCGAGGGGAAGGTGGTGGGCTTCCGGGTGAGGCCGGAGGGGCTTCTGGACCCCGCACCCCTGGAGACCGCCGCCCTCGCCCCCCTTCCCCTCGCCGTCAGGGGAAGGGAGGGGGTGGGGCTCCTCCTCTCCCTTCTCGGTCCTCCTCCCGAGGGGCTCGCTTACGAGGTGCGCCACGAAGGGGAGGGGGTCTACCGGGTGCGCCTCGGACGGGAGGGCCTCGGGCGAGAGGAGCCCTGGAAGGAGGCGGTGGAGGCCTTCGTGGGGGGCCTCGAGGCGGGCCGTTAGCCCAAGGTCCGCCTCGGTGCCTTCCGCCCCACCCGGGCGGGGGGCCAGATCCCCCCTTCCCCGGCCTATGGTGTTGCTAAAGGTTATCGTTCCCAATACTAACAAAATCCGACCGGAATACTTGACTTTTTCTCTCCCCGGGGTTACCCTCCTGCCCAGGAGGTGCCACCGTGTTCGTGGTCATGAACCGCATCCCCGTAAATCCCGAGTACGCCCATCGGTTTGAGGAGGTTTTCCGCACCCGGGCCCGGCTGGTGGACCGGATGCCGGGGTTCATCCGCAACCTGGTCCTGAGGCCCAAGAACCCCGGGGATCCCTACATCGTCTTGACCTTCTGGGAGAGCGAGGCGGCCTTCAGGGCCTGGACGGAGAGCCCCGCCTTCAAGGAGGGCCACGCCCGAAGCGGCACCCTGCCCAAGGAGGCTTTCCTCGGGGCCAACAAGCTGGAAGTCTTTGAGGCCATCTTGGACTCGGAGGGGGAGGATGGCTGAGGCGCCCCCCGCTTGGGCCCTCCTAAAGCGGGCCCGGGAGCGGGTCTACACCCTCCCCATAGGCTTCCCCGGCTTCCGGGCCCGCCTGAACCTCTATCTGGACGGGGCCTGGTACGTGGGGGCCGTGGAGGCCGAGGGCTTCGTCCCCAGGGTCCTTCACCTTCCCGAGGGCGTGGGTTCCCGGGCGGAGAGGGAGCTCGCCTCCCTCTTGGGACACCGCCGCCCCGTTCCCTTTGAGGAGGGGGAGGGGCGCTACCCCATGCGCCTTTTCGCCGAGGGTCCCCTGGGCACGGGGATCGCCCTCGAGGACCCCTTCCGGTCCCGCCTTTGGGTGAAAGGGGGGAGGCTTGCCCTCATTGAGCGTCACCTCCCCGAGGGTTCCTTCCGCATCCACCTGGAGACCTGGCGTGAAGTGGGGGAGAAGCTTCTGCCCCACCGCTTCCTCCTGGTCCACCGGGATCCCGGAGGGCGCCTCCTCAAGGTGGAAAGGTTCCGGGACGAGTACGCCGAGATAGGCCCCTACTGGCTCCCCGTGGAGCGGGAGGTGGTGGTGGAAGGGGAAGGCCTGGGGGCCTTGGTCCTGGGGCTTGAGGAAGTGGAGGTGAAGGGATGAGAAGGCTTCTCTTGCTGCTAGGGGTCTTCGGCGCCTTGGCCTCGGCCCAACCCTTCCGGGTCGTGGACGCCCGGGGGAAGGCGGTGGAGGTCCCCTCCATAGAGCGCATCGTCAGCCTGGACGGGATCACCACCGAGATCCTCTTCGCCCTGGGCCTAGGGGATAGGGTGGTGGGGCGGGACGACTCCAGCTACTACCCCCCAGAGGTCCTAAGGCACCCCAGCGTGGGGTACCAGTTCCGCCTCTCCGCCGAGGGGATCCTTTCCCTCAGGCCCACCCTGGCGATGGGGCGGGAGGACGTGCGGCCCAAGGAGGTGGTGGAGCAGCTGGAGAGGGCGGGGGTGGCCGTGGTCCTGGTGCCCACCGAGCCCAGCGTGGAAGGGGCCAAGGCCAAGGTCCGCATCGTGGCCCAGGCCTTGGGAAGGGTGGAGCAGGGAGAGGCCTTGGTGCGGGCCCTGGAGCGGGACCTCCTGCTCCTCAAGGCCTTCCAGGCCCAGCATGCCCCCAAGGGGAGGCTCAGGGCCCTCTTCCTCTACCTCCGCGGCCCCGGGACCACCTTCGTCTGCGGGGAGGGGAGCACCCCCGTGGGGATGATGGCCCTCGCGGGCCTGGAAAACGCCGCCCGGGGCATCCGGGAGTGCAAGCCCATGACCGCGGAGAGCGTGGTGGCGGCCAGGCCCGATGTGATCGTGGTCTTCAAGAAGGGCCTGGAAAGCCTCGGGGGCTTAGAGGGCCTTCTGAAGCTTCCCGGGGTGGCCCAGACCCCGGCCGGGCAGAAGCGGAAGGTGGTGGCCATGGACGACCTCTACCTGGGGAGCTTTGGACCCCGGGCGGGGAGGGCGGCCTTGGACCTCTTCCGGGCCGCCTACCTGCGGGAGGGCTTCGTGGAGGTGGGGCCGTGAAGAGCCCTCTTCTCCTGCGGGCCTTTTTCAAGGCGGCCTTGCTGCTTGCCCTCTTGGGCAAGCCGATCCCCGAAAGCCTCGAGGCCGCCTTCCGGGGGGCGAGGTGGTAGGCCTCCTCCCCCGCTTCCGCCGCTACCGCCTGGCCCTTCTGGGCTTCTTCCTCCTCCTTCCCCTGGCCCTTCTCCTGGGGGCCGGCCTGGGGGCCTACCCCATTCCTCCCTTGGCTATCCCGGAGATCCTCCTCAGGGGCGAGGGGGTGGAGTACCAGGTGCTTACGGCCCTCCGCTTCCCTCGAGTCCTGGGGGCGGCCCTGGTGGGGGCGCTTCTGGCCCTGGCGGGGGCGGTGCTCCAGGGGCTTTTCCGGAACCCCCTTGTGGACCCGGGGCTCATCGGGGTCTCCTCGGGGGCGGCCCTGGGGGCGGCCCTCTTCATCGTCCTGATCCCGGGGGCGGGGGCCCTGGAGACCTACGCCCTTCCCCTCTTCGCCTTCCTGGGGGGACTTCTCGCCACCCTCCTCCTCTGGCGGATCGCCAGGAACCCCTGGGGGGTGCAGGTTTCCGTCCTCCTCCTTTCGGGCATCGCCCTGAACGCCCTGGTGGGGGCTGGCATCGGGCTTCTCACCTTCTTGGCCACGGAGCAGGAGCTTAGGAGCCTCACCTTCTGGACCCTGGGCGGGTTTTCCGCCCTCACCTGGCGCCTCCTCCTGGTGGGGCTGCCCCTGGCCCTCCTTGCCCTGGCCCTCCTCCTTCCCTTGGCCCGGCCCCTCAACGCCCTGGCCCTGGGTGAGCGGGAGGCTTTCCACCTGGGGGTGGACCTGGAGAACCTAAAGCGCCGGGCGGTGGCGGGGTCGGCCCTGGGCGTGGGCGTGGCCGTGGCCCTGGCCGGGGGAGTGGGGTTCTTGGGCCTCGTGGCCCCCCACCTCTTCCGCCTCCTCGCGGGGCCGGACCACCGCTACCTTCTCCCCGGCTCGGCCCTGCTCGGGGCGAGCCTGGCGGTTTCGGCCGACCTCCTGGCCCGCACCCTGGCGGCCCCGGCGGAGGTCCCCGTGGGGGTGGTAACCGCCCTCCTGGGGGGTCCCTTCTTCCTCTACCTGGTCCTGCGGCACAAGCGGGAGGTGTACCGTGCTTAGGGCGGGAGGTCTGGGCTACCGGGCGGGCGGTCGCTGGCTCCTAAAGGGGGTGGACCTCTCCCTGGAGGCGGGGGAGTTCCTGGCCGTCCTCGGTCCCAACGGTAGCGGCAAGACCACCCTCTTAAGGCTCCTTGCCGGGGAGCTTAAGCCCACGGAAGGGGAGGTCCTCCTCCTGGGGAAACCCCTTTCCGCCTATGACCCCCGGTCCCTTGCCCGCCTCCGGGCCGTCCTCTCCCAGGTTAGGGAGGTGGCCTTCGCCTTCACCGCCTACGAGGTGGCCTTCCTGGGAAGGTTACCCCACCTCCGGGGGCGGGAGAGCCCCCTGGACCACCAGAAGACCCTATGGGCCTTGGAAAGGGTACGGGGCCTCCCCTTCAAGGACCGCTTCTTTCCCAGCCTCTCGGGAGGAGAGTCCATGCGGGTGGAGGCGGCCAGGCTCCTCAACCAGGAGGCCCGGCTGTTTCTCCTGGACGAGCCCACCAACCACCTGGACCCCAGGTACGCCCTCGAGCTCCTCGGCCTCTTCCGGGCCCTGGCCCACGAGGGAAAGGGGGTGGTGGCCGTGCTCCACGACCTGAACCTGGCGGGCCTCTTCGCCCACCGGGTGCTCCTCCTGAAGGAGGGCAGGCCCATGGCTTACGGCCCTCCCCAGGCCGTCCTCCGCCCCGGCTTGCTGGAAGAGGTCTACGAGGTGCCCTTCGGGGTCCTGGAGCCCCCCGGGGGGCCCGCCTTCTGGGTACCCCTGCCCCGGGGGGCGCTCGGCCCTTGAGGGCTTTAACCCGTTCAAAGGCGGTGGGAGCCCTGGTTAAACTGCTGGGCAAGGTGGTCCAAATCTAGGACTGCGAAGTCTGTCGCCTCCCGGGAAGAGGGGTGGAAGGTAGGGGTCTGATAGTATCCTGGAACCGATGGCCCTTCGCGGCGGTGCGAGGACCGCTTTGGTGGCCCTATGGACAGTCTTCCTGGCCGGGTGCCAGTTCCCACGGCAGGTGGATCCTTCGTTACAGACCCCATTCTCCCTGACGGAGGTGGTGGAGCAGGCTTTGGCCCGGGGCGAGCGGGTGATTCGCCTCCCTCATGGCGTGTACGTGGCTGACCGTCCCATTGCCATCAAGCACTCCGGGGTGGAGATCGTGGGTACGGGAGAGGTTCTCGTTCTCTCCCGCGTTAAAGGAGGGGGTGTGGGGGTCTTTTCCTTTCTTGGGGATCAGGGCAGGAGGTTGGGGTCTACCGTGGAGCCGCTGCGGCGGGGCGAGAGGGCCTTCCGGCTTTCCAGCGTTCCAAGGGATACTTCCGGTTTCCGCTGGGTGCTCCTGAGGTACCCCAACACGGAGGACTTTTTCAACGCCATCGACTCGCAGGTGTGGAGGCAGGATCAGCCCTACCTGCGGCATGGTATCTACCAGGTGCAGGAGGTCGCGGGGGACCGGGTGGTTCTTTCCAAGGGGGTGGAGATTGACTACCCTCCGGGCGCGGAGGTGTGGGCTCCCAACTTGGTGAGGGACGTGGCCCTCAGGAACCTGACCATCTTCCAGGAAGTCCCGGGCGCTGACCCCGGGAGCGTGCTGTTCGTTTATGAGAACCGCTATCCGCAGTATGCGGTGGATGCCGTAAGGATGAAGTACGTGGCCGATGCGGTGGTGGAAGGGGTTCGGGTGCAGATGGCGGGGAGGCACGTCTTCAGCTGCGAGTTCTGCTTCAATGTGAGGGTCCAGGGGTTCAGAGGAGAGGGCAGCTGGAACAAGGGGGGCGGGGGGAACGGGTACTTCCAGGTCTCCAAGACCTACGAGAGCCTTTTCACCCGGGTCTCCCTGAAGGGGATAAGGCACCTGACCATTCAGTGGATGTCTTCACGGAATCTCTTGAGCGACCTGGACCTGGGGGTGGACGTGAACTTCCACGGGGGTTATACCCGCTATAACACCGTGAGGGATTGCCGGATCGCCATTCCCAAGGAGCACCCTTGGCCCCCGGTGGTCCGCACGCCCAACAACGCCCGCTGGGGTCCGCCTGACGGCGAGGGCAACGTCGTGGAGGACTGTCAGATGGTCAAGGAGAGGTGAGGCTGCCTTCTCGTTACTTTGGCTCCTCCCAGCCCCTGAAGCAACCCGAACAACTCCGCCATCACCGCTTCCCTCCAAGGCGAGGTCCCTAGGCCAGGGCGACCCGGCTTAACTACCCCACCTTGGCTTTCGCCGCTGTGGGGGTTCCAAAAAAATCCCCCCACAGCCCCGGCTTGGGCATCCCATGTTGGGTCGTGTCAAGAGTTTTGATACTGTCTAGAGCGTCAAGCCATGTATCTTGCCTCCTGAGGGAGGCCCTACCGCTCTGATCACCGGGCCACCACGCCCGCGGGGCTGATGGTTAGCCACCCGCCCTGGCCTCCCCGCCGCACAGTATCCCAGTCGTGAAAGACCGCATCCACATGGAAGGCCCACAGGGTCGGGTGGCCACCTCCCTCAGTCTACCCAAAGGAGAAAGACCATGCTCTGCGCAGGCATTGACGTCAGCAAACCCCACCTGGACCTGGCCCTGGCCTCCGGCACCGCCAAGCCCACCCGCCTCCGCTTCCCCAACACCCCTGAAGGCCGCCAAGCCCTCCTCTGGCAGAGAAGGGCCTCCAGGTGGCCCTGGTCAACCCCTACCACCTGGCCGCCTTCCGCAAGGCTAAGGGAGAACGCAACAAGACGGACGGCCACGACGCCCTCCTCCTCGCCCGCTACGCCCAGGTCTACCACGCCGAGCTCCGGGCCTACACCCTCCCCCCAGAAACCCTCCGGGAGCTCAGGGCCCTGGTGGGCTACCGGGAGGACCTGGCCGGGCGGGAGCGGGCCATCCTGAACCAGATGGAGGCGGTGGAGTGGGCGGGGAGCGAGGGGGTCCTCGCCCTCCTCCGGAGGGAGCTGGCCTGCGTGAGGGGGCTCCTTGGGGAGGTGGAGACCAGGGTCCAGGCCCTCCTGGCCACCCTTCCCGAGGCGGAGGTGCTGATGGGCCTGCCCGGGGTGGGGCCCCAGGTGGCGGCGGCGGTGCTGGCCCTCCTGCCCCCGGAGCTCTGGGGCCGGGCGAAGGCGGCGGCCTCCTACGCGGGGCTCATTCCCGAGCGGGAGGAGTCGGGGAAGAGGGTGGAGAGGAGCCGGCTCTCCAGGAAAGGGCCTCCTCTCTTGCGGCGGAAGCTTTACATGGGGGCCCTGGTGGCGGTGCGGCACGACCCGGAGATGCGGGCCTTCTACCACCGCCTGCTTTCGCGGGGAAAGAGGAAGAAGCAGGCCTTGGTGGCCGTGGCCCACAAGCTCCTCAGGCGGATGATGGGGAGGCTCAGGGAGTACTACGCCGGTCGGTGGGCCCAGGAGGTGGCTTGACGCTCAAGACAGTATCAAAGTTCTTGACACGACCGGCCGCGTGGCCCCTCGTGGAAGGCGTTTACGACAGCCTCTCATACCATGGGGGCCCAGGTCAAGTAAGGAGTTCGGCCTGCAAAAGGGCGAGGTCGGGCTTGGACACCCCGAGAAGGAGGCCTAGAGGACGCACCCAGGGAGGTCCAGGCCCCGGGTCTGGAACAGGAGGGCCAGGTTCGGGGCGGCTCCCTCGGCAGATCGCTGGGAAGAGAGGCCCATCCCGGGAGAATGTGAGATGAGGCATGGTCTTTCCCCTCGCTTTCATACCTACTGGTAGGTATGGACACCCGGACCCGCATCCTCCAGGCGGCCCGGCGAGCCCTAGCCGAGCGCGGCTACGCCGCCACCCGCCTGGACGAGCTGGCCGCGGAGCTGGGTCTGACCAAGGGGGCCTTCTATCACCACTTCCCTAGCAAGAGGGCCCTCCTGGAAGCCCTCCTGGAGGAGTCCCGCTCCCGGGCCGCCTTGGCCCTGGAGGCGCCCGGCTCCCTGGAGGAGCGCCTCTTCCGCTACGCCCTGGCCTACCGGGAAGGGGTGGAACCCCTCTCGGCCCTGGCCACGGCCCATGGGGGGAGGGGAGGAGAGGAGGAGGCCAAGGTCCTCGCCCAAGAGAGCATGCGCCGGGAGATGGCCCACCTGGAAGCTTTTTTTGAAGAGCACTTCCCCGGGAAGGGCCGCTCCCTGGCCGGCCTCTTTAGTTCCTTGGTGCACGGGGCCTTCATGCTGGAAAAGCACCTGGGAGGCTACCGGGCGGAGGAGCTCCTACGGGAGTGGATCCGGGTGTTCGTCAGGGGACTGCCCCAAAGGAAGGAGAACGTATGAGAACCGTTTGGATGACCCTCGCGCTGGCCCTAGGTTCAGCCCTGGCCCTAAGCCCCGAGGAGGTGTGGAAAGCCCTGGAGACCCATGCCAAAGTGGAGGGCTACCTGGCCCAGGCCCGCCAGGGCCCAGTGGTGTACCAGGTGGCCTTCCGCCGCCCCTGGGTGCGCATTGACTGGCTGGAGGGCCCCGAGTACCTGAAGGGAAGCGCTCTGATCTCCGATGGGCAGCGGGCCTGGAGCCGGGGTCCCAAAGGTCCTTGGCAAGAGGGCAAGGCCACGTCCCCCGATGACCCCTTGCAGCTCCTCTTCACCGACTTCCCCAAGGTGGCCCAGGAGTACGCGGTGCAGAACCCCCAAGAGGAAGGGGGCCTTTGGCGCTTCCTCCTGGTGAAAAAGAACCCTCCCCGGGACGAGCGCCAGCCCGCCGCCTGGCGGATCACCCTAAACCCCAAAGGGCACCTGCCTTTCCGGGTGGAAGTCCTCTCGCCCTCCGGGAAGCTCCTCTCGCAGGTGGAGTACCTGAAGCTGGACCTGAACCCGCCCCCCCAAAGCCTCTTTGAGGTGAAGCGATGAACGGAAGGCTGCTTGTGGCCCTGATGCTGGGCGTCTTCATGGGCGCCCTGGACAACGCCATCCTGGCTCCCGCCCTGCCCGCCATCGCCGAGGACCTGAAAACGGGCGTGGAGCGGATCACCCTGGCTTTCTCCATTTACTCCGTCTTCTACGCCGTGGCCGTGCCCATCTTGGGGAGGCTTTCCGACCTTTGGGGCTACGGGAGAATCTACGGGCTCTCCATGGCCCTCTTCGCCGGGGGCAGCGCCCTGGCCGCCCTTTCCCAAAGCCTGGAGATGCTGGTCCTGGCCCGGGTGGTCCAGGCGGTGGGGGCGGGCGGGCTCTTGCCCGTGGCCCAGGCCATCGTGGGGGTGGTGGCTCCCGAAGAGCGGCGGGGCAGCTACCTGGGCCAGATCCTCGGGGTCTTTGCCCTGGGAAACATCCTGGGGCCGAATCTCGGCGGGTTCATCGTGGAGCGGGCTTCCTGGCACTGGGTCTTCTGGATCAACGTGCCCATCGGAATCCTCGGGGTACTCCTCCTTTCCGGGGCTTCCCTGCCCCGGCCCTCGGGCCAGGCCAGGCTGGACCTCGTGGGGGGAGTGCTCGTGGCCCTGACCTTCGGGAGCCTGGTGTTAGGCATCCAGGGCCTGGAGCGCCTCGAGGAGCTGGGCTTCCTATCCTGGCGCATCGGGGGGCTCTTCCTCCTGGCGGCGGCCTCGGGGCTCGCCCTAGCCCTCTACGAAAGGCGGCACCCCGTCCCCCTTTTGGACGTGCGCCTGGCCCTTTCCCCTCCCTTCCTGCCCCTTTGGCTGGTGTCCACCCTGGTGGGCTACGCCCTCCTGGGGGGCATCGTCTTCGCCCCCCTCTACGGCCAGGTGGCCTTCGCCCTTTCCCCTTTCGCCTCCGGGGCCATCCTCAACGCCCTGGCCCTGGCTCTAGGTGGGATGAGCGGGGCGGCGGGGGCCCTGGTGGGCCGAGTAGGGGGCAAACGGCTCGTGGTGCTCGGCATGGGGCTCACCGCCTTGGGACTTTTCGCCATGGCCTACCTGGCGAGCACCCTCTGGCTCCTCCTCCTCGGGCTTTTCCTCCTGGGAGTGGGCCTGGGCCTGGTGCAGGGGCCCCTTTCCTACCTGGCCCTGGGCCTCGCGCCAAAGGGCAGCCAGGGGCAGGTGTCCAGCCTGGTCTCCCTCACCCGCAGCCTGGGGGCGGCGGCGGGGATCACCGTATCGGGGGTCCTCCTAGCCCGCAAGAGCCAGGAGCTGGCGGCCCTCACCGCCGGGGGCCCCGTGGGGTTCAGCGGGGGAACGGGGAACCTCTCCGAGGCCCCGGCCTTCGTGAGGAGCCTCCTTCAGGGCACCTTAGGGGATGGGGTGCTGGAGGGGTGGAAGCTCGCCTTCATGGCGGCCCTCCTGGGCTTTGCCGCGGCCTTTTTCCTCCGGGAGCGGTCCGCCGGGGCTAGGGAGCCCGTAGCGAAAGCCTCCCGCTGAGCAAGCACCCGCACCTTGGTTTCGCCACGGGGCAAGATACATGGCATCAGAAGGGCACCTGGAAGCTGTAACGTTCAGATGCCCGGCGCAGCGCACCGGGAGGCGCACTCCCGTGGCCGGGGGCCTAGCCTCCACTTCCCCAGAGCAGGCGGAGAACCTAAAGGCCTGGTGTAGGTAAACCTGGCTTCCCCAAACCTCAGACGGGGAGGCGTGGTATGATAATGTGTGATATGCGGGTGACCCTCTACCTTCCCGACCACCTGGCCCAGGAAATAGAGGCCTACCGCAAGGCCCGCCCCGGCCTAAGCCTCTCCGCCCTGGTGCGGGAGCTCTTGGAGCGTGAGCTCCTCAAGCGCCCAGAGGCCCTCCTGGAAGCGGCGGGGCTGGTGGAGAGGGCAGAGCTCTCCGCCCGGGAGCACGACGCCCTCATCCGCGAGGAGCGGTGATCCCGGAGAGGTTAGTCCTGGACGCGGGGCCCCTCATCGCCCTCCTCCACCGCTCCGACCCGGACCACGAGGAGGCGTTGAGGGGCTTCCGCCGCCTCGCCGAGGGCGGTGCCCGGCTTTTCCTGCCCATGCCCGTCCTCTTTGAGGTGTTCAAGTGGCTCCTCTTCCAGGCGGGGCCCAAGGCGGCGCGGAAGGGCTTGGCGAAGGTAGTGGAGGGCGCGGTGGTGGTCCCCTTCAACCTGGAGGACCTGGAGGAGGCCAGGCTCCTCCTCACCCGGCTTCCCGGCTGGGGGGGCACCCTGGAGGACGCGAGCGTGGCTTTCCTCGCCCTGCGGCTCGGGGCGCCCGTTTGGACCCTGAACTACCGAGACCTGGGGGCCTTTCCCGCCCTCCGCTTCTGGACCCCGTGATGCGCCTCTTTTGACATGACCGGGGCCTTTCGGCCTTTCCTCGCCCTTTTGAGGCGGGGAACAAAGAAACCCAACTTTTTGGCATGCTGAAACCATGGAGCTGGCCAAGCTCAGCCGCAAGGGCCAACTCTCCATCCCCAAGCGCCTCCTCAAGGCCTTGGGCGTGGAGGGGGAGGCCTACTTCCCGGTGGAGCTCGCCCCCGAGGGGGGCCTTCTCCTGCGCCCCGCCGGGGTCTATCCCCTTCCGGTCTACACGGAAGAACGCCTTCAAGAGCTCCTGGCCGAAGCCCCCCTCACCGAGGAGGAGTGCGTCCGCCTTGCCGCCCTCGTCCGTTAGATGGTGGGGGAAAGGGTTCCCGGGCGTACTTGGCCGCCTCCCGGAGGGCTTTCTTTACCTCCTCTGCCCCGAAGGTCTTCGCCCAGGACCTGACCTCGGGGAGCCAGAGGATGAGGGTGCTGGCCCGCCGCCCCTCGGGATAGGCTAGGGCCGCCTCCGCCGCCCGGAGGAGCACGCCGGGGTGGGAGGCGGCTAGGGGCTGGGCTTCCCTTTAGGCCCGGGCGATCTCCAGCTCCGCCTTGGCCCTCTGGTAGCGCTCCTCCGCCTCGGCCAGGGCCCGGTAGAGGTCGGCGTAGAGGGCGCGGGCCCTGGCCTCCCGCTCCTCGGCGTTCGCTGTCGTAAAAGCCTTCCGCAGAAGCTACGCGGCCCTAGCCAGCCGCTTCACGGACAAGCGTAGCATGCCCAGATAGACCCAAGCCTCGCTCACCCGTGGGTTCCGCACAAGGTAGCTTGAGGGGTAGGCATCCTGGCCGCCCACGCTTTCCCTGGGAGCGTAGGCCGCGCCCTCCAGAAAGCCCTCTGTCTCGTAGCCTGGGTGTCCCCCCGGTCTTTGCCATGACGTGGGCGTGGGCTTGCCTTTGCAAGGCAAGCCCCCGGAGGGTTGACTCAGAACTTGCACCGCCCGCATACCCCGCATAAACCTTTACCCCTTCTCCCCGGCGGCCCCTTTCAAGTGGTCCTGGCGCATGAGTATCCCCAGGGTGCATAAGTGCAGCTGTTCTATACTCTTAACATGGGGCAGGAAGCGAAGAGCACCCGTCTGTTACAAATGGCCGAGGCGCTGAGGCTCAGGCCTATGCGGGTGGGGGAGCTTTCCCGCCGCTTTGGCGTGAGCGAACGCACCGTGGAGCGGGACCTCGAGGCCCTGAAGAAGCTCGGCCACCCCGTAAAACGCCTCCGCCGGGGGCTCTACGCCATCCCGGACCACCCCCCTCCCCTCCACCCCGTGGAGGCCCTGGCCCTCTTCGCCGCCGGAAGGCTCATCTACCACCAGGCCCCGACCCGCCAGTACCGCACCGCTTTGGAAAAGCTCGCCCGCACCCTGCCCACACCGCTTCGGGAGCTCCTTCTGAAGAGCACGGAGGGTCTGGAGGCCCGCAACGGGGACAGCCGCGCCCTGGAGCTGGTGGCCCGGGCCCTTCTGGAGAGGCGGGTGCTGGCCTTTGAGTACCGCTCGGGCGGGTCCAAGAACTGGCGCCCCAAGGAGCTCCTGGTCTACTTCCTGGAGGCCAACCGGGCCAACCTCGGCCTCTACGCCATCGGCTACGAGCGCTCCTTCCACAAGGCGGTCCACACCTTCAAGCTTTCCCGAATGCGCAACGTCTGCCTCCTGGAGGAGACCTACGAGGTCCCGGAGGGCTTTGACCCAAGCGCCTACCTGCGCCGGGCCTGGGGGGTGGTGGGGGTGCGGGAGAAGGGCGTGGAGGTGCGCCTCCGCTTCGCCCCCGAGGCGGCCTGGCGGGTCCTGGAGGGGGATTACCCCGGGCTTCGGGTGGAGAGGGAGCTGGAGGACGGGAGCGTCCTCGCCCGCCTCGAGGCCGCCCCCTTCAAGGACGGGGTGCCCTACGAGGTGCTGGCCTGGATCCAGAGCTTCGGCCCCAGGGTGGAAGTGCTTGGCCCCCTGGAACTCCGGCACCGCTGGCTGGAGGAGGCGAGGCGGCTCTTGGAGCTTTACGGAACCCGACAGGAGGCGTCGGGAACCTCGCTTAAGGTGGGCGCATGAGCGCGGAAAAGGCGGCCCTAGCCCTGTGGGCTAAAAGCGGGGACCCCTTCCACCCCCTCCTCGCCCACATGCTGGACACGGCGGCGGTGGCCCAGGCGGTGCTCTTCCGCGAGCCTTCCCGGACCCTTGCCCTCTACGCCCGGGACTGGGGCCTCACCGTGGAGGAGGCGGTCCGCTGGGTGGCCCTCCTGGTGGGCCTCCACGACCTGGGCAAGGCGAGCCCTGTCTTCCAGGCGGCCTGGGAGGAGGGCAAGGAGCGGGTCCAAAGGGCAGGCCTCCCCTTCGGCGAGCTTCTGGACTGGGTGGCCCACGGGGTCTTCACCGAACTCTTTTTGAGGCGGCTCCTCAAGGAGAGGGGTCTCGCCAGGCGGGCGGCCAACGACCTCGCCGCCGCCCTCGGGGCCCACCACGGCTTTCCAGCGAGCGCCGAGGAGAAGGAGGCGGCCCGGCGCCACCTAGAGGGGGAAGACCCCCTTTGGGAGGAAGCCCGGAGGTGGCTTGTGGACGAGCTATTCCGCAGGCTGGAGGCCCCCCTCCCGAAGCTTCCGGCGGGCGCGGAGGCCAGGCCCGAGGCCGTCCTCCGGGTCATGGCCCTGGCCTCCTTCGCCGACTGGGTGGCCTCGGACCCCTCCTTTTTCCCCTACGGCCGGGACCCCCGCCGGGAAGACTACCTGGAGGAGGCCCTGAAGCTCGCCCGGGAGGCCCTGGACCGCCTGGGCTGGCCCCCCTTCGCGAAGGCCCAGAGGAGGGAGTTCCGGGAACTTTTCCCCTACATCCGAGAGCCCAACGCCCTGCAGGAGAACGTTCCGGCCCTCCTGGAAGGTGCGCGTAGCCCGGTCCTCCTCCTGGTGGAGGCCCCCATGGGCATGGGCAAGACCGAGGCCGCCCTCTACGCCCACCACCTCCTCCAGGCGGGGCTCGGCCAACGGGGGCTCTACGTGGCCCTGCCCACCCAGGCCACGGCCAACGGCCTCTTCCCCCGGGTGAAGGGCTTTTTGGAACGCCTGACCGGGGGAAGCCCCGTGGAGCTCCAGCTCCAGCACGGCACCGCCCTCCTCAATCCCCACTACGCCGAACTCCTGGGGAGGGCCGCACCCCGTCAGGTGTGGGACGAGGGGGAGGAGGAGGGCGCGGTGGCCTCGGCGTGGTTCTCCGCCCGCAAGCGGGCCATGCTGGCCCCCCATGGGGTGGGCACCCTGGACCAGGCCCTCCTGGGGGTCCTAAGGGTCAAGCACCACTTCATCCGCCTCTGGGGGCTCATGAACCGGGTGGTGGTGCTGGACGAGGTGCACGCCTACGACGTTTACACCTCGGGCCTCATCCAGGCCCTCCTGCGCTGGCTTAGGGCCCTGGGCTCCAGTGCCATCGTCATGACCGCCACCCTGCCCCCTTCCCGCCGGAGGGCCCTCCTCGAGGCCTGGGCGGGGGAGGGGGTGGAAGGGCGGGACCTCGGCCCCTATCCCCGGGTGGTTGTGGTGGAGGAAAGGGCGGTGCGCCACGCCTCCCTGCCCCCGGCCCGGGAGGTAGAGGTGGCCCTCGAGGTCCTGCGGGAGGTGGACGTGGAGCCCCTCGCCCAGAGGCTCAAGGAGGCGCTTCCCGGGGCGGTGGGGGCCATCGTGAACACCGTGGACCGGGCCCAGGTCCTCTACCGGGCCCTCGGGGAAGGGAGGCGGCTCACCCTGGGGGAGCTCGCTAATCTCCTGGGGAGGGACCGGGGAGATGAGGCTTGGCAGGAGGTGCTTAAAGCCCTTCCCGAGAGGGGAGACGAGGTGGTGGGAAAGGTCCTACCGGACGGCACCCTGGTCTTCCTCCTCCACGCCCGCTTCCCCGCCGAGGAGCGGGCGCTACGGGAAGGGGTGGTCCTCGCCCTCTTCGGCAAGGGGGGGCCGAGGCCCGAGCGGGCCATCCTGGTGGCCACCCAGGTGGCGGAGCAGAGCCTGGACCTGGACTTTGACCTCCTCTACACGGACCTCGCTCCCATAGACCTCCTCTTCCAGCGCTCCGGGAGGCTCCACCGCCACGAGCGGCCGAGGCCCGCAAAGCACGCGCGCCCCCGCCTCCTCCTGGGCGTACCGGAGGGCCTGGACTTCGGAAATCCCCTCTACTGGGACCGGGTCTACGAGGACTACGTCCTCCTCGCCACCTGGCGGGCCCTCCAGGGACGGGCTTCCCTCCGCATTCCCCAGGACCTCGAGGCCCTCCTGGAAGAGGTCTACGAGGCGGTTGCTTCCCCGTCAGGGGAACACCTTGAGGACCCCGGAAGGTTCCCCGAGGACCTGCGGGAGCGGGCGAGGAGGAGCCTAAAGGGGCTCCAAGAGCGGCGGGGCCGGGAGGCGGAAACCGCCAAGAAACTTTCCTTAAGCGATCTGGACCGCCTTCTCGCCTACTGGGACGAAGGGGCCCTGGTGGCCCAGGAGCGCCTGGAGGACGACGAGGAGAAGGCGGAAACCCAGCGCCTCCTCACCCGCCTGGGGGACCCCAGCGTGGCCGTGGTGCCCCTTTTCCGGGTAGGGGAGAGCCTCTACCTGGACCGGGAGGGGCAGCGGAGGGCGCCCCTGAAGGGGGAGGTCTCCCGGGAGGAGGCCGAGGCCCTCTTCCGGCGGGCAGTGCGCCTTTCCCGCCACCCCATCCCCCAGGAGCTCCTGAAGGAAGAGGTCCCCGCCGCCTGGCGGAAAAGCGGCCTCCTCCGGGGCCTCCGCCCCTTGGAGGTGGGCCGGGTCTTCGGCTCGGGGGAGCGGGCCTTCCGGGTGGAGCTGGACCCGGAGCTCGGGGTGGTCTACCTTCCAGTTTGATTCCGTCAGCGGATGTCGGGACCTGGGTTTAGCCTGAGGGCAAAGGGAGGTGGGAAGCTTGAGGAAGTTCAACCTCGTTGACGAGCCCTGGATCCCCGTCCTGAAGGGCGGGCGGGTGGTGGAGGTGGGGATCCGGGAGGCCCTCTTGCGGGCCCGCGAAATCGCCCGCATAGAGACCCCTTCCCCTCTGGAGGAAGCGGCCCTCCACCGCCTCCTCCTGGCGGTGCTCCACCGGGCCCTCAGGGGCCCCCGCCGCCTGGAGGATGTGCTGGACTGGTGGGAGGAGGGACGTTTTCCCGAGGGGTCTGTACAGGACTACCTGGACCACTTCCGGGACAGGTTCTTCCTCTTCCACCCCGAGGCCCCCTTCCTCCAGGTGGCGGACCTTCCGGAGGAGAACCCCCTTCCCTGGAGCAAGCTCCTCCCCGAGCTGGCGAGCGGCAACAACCCCACCCTCTTTGACCACACCACCGAGGAGAACCTCCCCAAGGCCACCTACGCCCAGGCCGCCCGGGCGCTTCTGGTGCACCAGGCCTTCGCTCTAGGGGGGCTCCTCCGCCGCTACGGGGTGGGCTCGGCCAAGGACGCCCCTGTGGCCCGTCCCGCCCTCTTCCTGCCCACCGGGCAAAACCTGCTGGAGACCCTCCTTTTGAATCTTGTCCCTTACACTCCAGAGGACGACGCCCCCATTTGGGAAGTGCCGCCTTTACGGCTTGGGGACCTCGAGGGCGGCAAGACCGGGTGGCCCCTCTCCGGCAGGACCCGGGTCTACACCTGGCCCGCCCGGGGAGTGCGCCTCCTGGACGAGGGGGACGGGGTGCGCCTCATGGGCTACGGCCCTGGGGTGGAGCCCTTGGAAGCCCCTCACCGCGACCCCATGGTGGCCCAGCGCCTGGACGCCAGAGGCAACCTCCTCGTCCTCCGGCTTTCCGAGGAGCGGAGCTTCTGGCGGGACTTCTCCGCCATGCTTCCCAGGCAGGGGGGCAAGGTGGCGGCCACCCTGGACCACGCGCACAACCTCCAGGGGGAGCTGGAGGACGAGGGCTTGGAGGGGCGCATCACCTTGCGCGTGCTGGGCCAGGTCTCGGACCAGGCCAAAGTCCTGGACATCCGCCGGGAGGTCTACCCCTTGCCCTCGGGGCTCCTCACCCCGAAGGCGGAGGAAAACCTGGAAAAGGCCTTGAAGATGGCCGAGGAGCTGGGGCAGGGTCTACGGGGCCTTGCCCTTCAGGTGGCCCGGGCGGTGGTGGGGGAGCGGGACCGCAAGGAGCTCGGGGACTTCGCCCGCTCCCTCCCCCTGGAGCGCCTCTACTGGCACGCCCTGGACGGGGCCTTCCCCGGCTTTCTCGCCCGGGTAGGGGAGGGGGATTCCCTGGAGCGGTGGCAGGTGGAGCTCAAACGGGCGGCCCAGGGGGCGTGGGAGTCCACCCGCCTCTTCCTGGGCACGGGGGCGAGGCACCTGAAGGCCCTGGCGGAAGGGGAGCGGCAGTTTGGGCCCCTGCTTGGGGCGCTCGGTAAGGAGGTGCGGACGTGAGCCAAGGAGAAGGGTTTCTGGACTGGCTGAATCGCCTGCAAGGTCAGAAGGCCTGGACCGCGGCGCGGGCGGCCCTCAGGCGGAGCCTGGCCTTTCCCCCGGGGGCCTATCCTAGGGCGATGCCCTACGTGGAGCCCTTCGTGGAGGGAGAGGGCTGGAAGCGGGAGGCCCACTACCTGGTGGCGGCCCTCTACGCCCTGAAGGACGGGGACCACCAGAAAGGGCGCACCCTGGCCCAGGCCCTTCGGGAGAAGGCCCAGGGCTCGGCCAGCGTGGAAAAGCGTTTCCTGGCCCTTTTGGAAGCAGACCGGGACCAGATCGCCTTCCGTCTGCGCCAGGCGGTGGCTCTGGTGGAAGGGGGCATGGACTTCGCCCGGCTTCTGGACGACCTTCTGCGCTGGTTTTCTCCCGGAAGGCACGTCCAGGCCCGCTGGGCGAGGGAGTTCTACGGCGCCGAGGTTTCGGATGTAGAGGAGAAGAAGGAGGTGGAGGCATGAGGCTTCTGGAGGTGCACATCCTGCAGACGGTGGCCCCGAGCAACCTGAACCGGGACGACACGGGAAGCCCCAAGGACGCCCTCTTCGGGGGCTTTAGGCGGGCCAGGATCTCCAGCCAGGCCCAGAAGCGGGCGGTGCGGGTGGCCTTTAGGGACTGGCCCCTCCTCTCCGAGGAGGAGCGGGCGGTGCGGACGAAGCGGCTCGTGGAAGAGCTTCTCCGCAGGCTTGCGGGTGTGGAGGAGGAACTCGCCCGCCGCGTCATAGAGAACGCCCTGAACGCCTTGGGCTTCGGGGTGAAGGAGGGGCGGACGGAGTACCTCCTCTTCCTGGGAAACCGCGAGCTTGACGCCCTGGCCCAGGGCATCCGGGAGAACCTCGAGGCCCTCTCGGGCGAGGTGAAGGGGAAGAAGAAAGCGGAGGTGCCCCCCGAGCTCAAGAAGGCCCTGGAGCGGGTCCTGGACGGGGGCAAGGCCGTGGACCTGGCCCTCTTCGGCAGGATGCTGGCCGACCGGCCCGAGCTCGGGGTGGACGCCGCGGCCCAGGTGGCCCACGCCCTAAGCACCCACAAGGTGGACCGGGAGTTTGACTTCTACACCGCCGTGGACGACCTGAACCCCAAGGAGGACACGGGGGCGGGGATGATGGGGGACGTGGAGTTCTACTCCGCCACCCTCTACCGCTACGCCGTGGTGGACCTGGACAGGCTCGTGGAAAACCTTCAGGGGGACAAGGAGCTCGCCCTCAAGGGGGTCTTGGCCTTCCTCGAGGCCTTCGCCCTCACCCTGCCCTCGGGGAAGCAGAACAGCTTCGCCGCCCACAACCCGCCCCTCTTCGTGGCCTTCCGGGCGGGGGAGGGGATGCCCCGCAACCTGGCCACGGCCTTTGAGGCTCCCCTACGGCCTAAGGAGGAAGTCCCCCTCTCCCGGCTTTCCGCTGACGCCCTCCTTAAGGAGTGGGCGAAGTTTGACCGGGTCTACGGGCCCCTGGAGCCGGAGTGGAGGGGCGTCTTGGACCTCACCGGGGCGGAAGGGGACGGCTTTCCCAGACTGGAGGACCTGAAGGCCCTCAAGGAGAAGGCGGCGGAGGCCGTGAAGGCCCTTCTGGGGGTGTAGCGTGCCCACCCTCCTCCTGAGGCTCCAAGGCCCCCTGCAGTCCTGGGGCACGCGGAGCCGCTTTGACCACCGGGACACCTGGCCCTACCCCACGAAAAGCGGGGTGGTGGGCCTTCTGGCCGCCGCCCTGGGCCGGGACCGGGGGGAGGACGTCTCCGATTTGGCTGCCCTCCGCATGGGGGTTAGGGTGGACCGGAAGGGGGTGCTCAAGGTGGACTACCAGACGGCCCAGAACGTCCTTGCCGCCGACCTCAAGGCCAAGCGGGACGTGCAGAGCTGGCGCTACTTCCTCTCTGACGCGGCCTTCCTGGTGGGCCTCGAGGGGGAAAGAGCCCTCCTGGAAGCCCTCCACCGGGCCCTGAAGAACCCCCGCTTCCCCCTCTACCTGGGCCGCAAGAGCTACGTCCCGAGCCCCCCTCCTTACCTCCACGACGGCCTCGTGGAAGTTCCCCTGGAGGAGGCCTTAAAGGGTTACCCGTACCTGGTGGGCAAGGTTCCCCGGGAGGACCTGCTCCTCGTCCTGGAAGCCGAGGAGGGGCGTCTGGTCTACGACCAGCCCGCGGGCCCCTTCAGCGAGCGGCGCTTCGCCGCGCGGCACGTGCGGGAGGAGGTGCTTCGGAAGGAAGAGGTGCCGGAGGGTCCTCCGGCTTGGGAGGTAGGCCGTGTGGGTTAGCAAGCTGGTGCTGAACCCGGCTTCCCGGGCCGCCCGCCGGGACCTGGCGAACCCCTACGAGATGCACCGCACCCTCTGCAAGGCGGTGTCCGAGGCCCTTAAGGAAGGGCGGGAGCGGCTTCTCTGGCGCCTCGAGCCCGCCCGGGGTCTGGAGCCCCCTGTGGTCCTGGTGCAGACCCTCACCGAGCCCGACTGGAGCGTGCTGGAAGAGGGGTACGCCCAGGTCTTCCCGCCCAAGCCCTTTGACCCCGCCCTTAAGCCCGGCCAACGCCTCCGCTTCCGCTTGCGGGCGAACCCCGCCAAGCGCCTCGCCGCCACGGGGAAGCGGGTGGCCCTGAAGACCCCTCTGGAGAAGATCGGCTGGCTGGAAAGACGGCTTCTGGAAGGGGGTTTCCGGCTTCTTGAGGGGGAGGAAGGGCCCCTGGTTCGCATCCTCCAGGACGCGTTTCTGGAGGTCCGCCGCAGGAAAGGGGAGGAGGGCGAAGGGAGGCTCGTGCAGGTGCAGGCGGTGCTCTTTGAGGGGCGCCTCGAGGTGGGGGACGCAAAGCGGGCCCGGGCCACCCTGGAGCGGGGCGTGGGCCCGGGGAAGGCCTTGGGCCTCGGCCTCCTTTCCGTGGCGCCCTAGGAGATGGTATGCCGCCCGTCCCCAGCGCCAGGAACCTCAAGGAGCTCCCCAAGTTCCGGGATGGGCTTTCCTACCTTTACGTGGAGCACGCCGTGGTGGAGCGGGAGGCGGGGGGCATCGGGATCTACGACCAGGAAGGTCTCACCCTGGCCCCGGTGGCGGGTCTGGGCGTCCTCTTCCTGGGCCCCGGCACCCGCATCACCCACGCCGCCATCCGCCTCCTTGCCGAGAACGGCTGTACTGTGGCCTGGGTGGGGGAGGGGATAGCCCGCTTCTATGCCCAGGGCCTCGGGGACACCCGGAGCGCCGCAAGGCTCCACCGCCAGGCCCGGGCCTGGGCCGACCCCGCCCTCCACTTGGAAGTGGTGCTTCGCCTTTACCGCATGCGCTTTCCCGAGCCCCTGCCCGAGGGGCTCACCCTGGAGCAGGTGCGGGGCCTCGAGGGGGTGCGGGTGCGGGAGAACTACGCCCGCTGGAGCCGGGAAACGGGCGTGCCCTGGTACGGCCGGAGCTACGACCGGGGCAACTGGCGGGCGGCGGACCCTGTGAACCGAGCCCTTTCCGCCGGGGCCAGCTACCTTTACGGCCTAGCCCACGCCGCGATTGTCTCCATGGGCTTTAGCCCTGCCCTGGGCTTCATCCACACCGGGAAGCTCCTCTCCTTTGTCTACGACATCGCCGACCTCTACAAGGCGGACTACCTGGTGCCGGCCGCTTTCCGCACCGTGGCGGAGTCCGAGGAAGGTGTGGAGCGCAGGGTGCGCCGGGCCCTGCGGGAGGCCATCCAGGAGGGGAGGCTTTTGGAGCGCATGGCGGAAGACCTTCTCAACCTCTTCCGGGGCCTCGGCCTCCCCGAGGACGAGGACCCCGTGGAGGAGGACCCCTCCCGCCCAGGGGGGCTTTGGGACCTCGAGGGCGAGGTGGAGGGCGGAGTGGCTTATGGTGGTGATGATCCTGGAGAAGGTTCCGAGGAGCCTTAGGGGCGACCTCACCCGCTTCCTGGTAGAGGTGGACACGGGAGTCTTCGTGGGGCGGGTGAGTGCCCTGGTCCGGGATTTGCTCTGGGAGAAGGCGGTGGAGAAGGCAGGCGGGGGACGGGTAGCCATGGCCTACCGCACCAACACCGAGCAGGGCTTCGCCCTTCGGCTTCACGGCTACCCGGACCGCTTCCTGCGGGACTTTGATGGTATAGTGCTGGTGAGTGTTCGGAACGCCGAGGCGGGGCGGAAGGCAGAGAAACTAACTAAGCAGGTAGAGAGATACAAAAAGCGCCTCGCCGAGGATTCCGAAGGGGATCTTGACAGCACAATCCCGTAAATCTTCCCAAAAAGACACATAAAGGGGGGTGAGCGGGCGTTTTTGCCGTCCTGGTCATGTGTAGTCCCCACGCACGTGGGGATGGACCGTCGGTGGCGGGGGCCCTGCAGGCGGAAAAGGCGTAGTCCCCACGCACGTGGGGATGGACCGGGGGGCTCCACGCGCACGCCCCCCACCCGGATGTAGTCCCCACGCACGTGGGGATGGACCGGGCATCAGCGAGGCGGCGTACGCTATCCGAGCGTAGTCCCCACGCACGTGGGGATGGACCGAGACTTGTCCGGAGTGTGACGGCAAAGGCGGCGTAGTCCCCACGCACGTGGGGATGGACCGTTCCTAGTGGTCTCGCCCAAAGACTACCAAGCGTAGTCCCCACGCACGTGGGGATGGACCGAGGATAGAAGAACTCGACAAACGAAAACAGGGGTAGTCCCCACGCACGTGGGGATGGACCGCTGGCAGAGTACGTTCTTTTGGCGTTCACCAGTAGTCCCCACGCACGTGGGGATGGACCTGTGAGCGGTCCGCCGTGTTTTGCAATCTAAACGTAGTCCCCACGCACGTGGGGATGGACCGAAGGAATCCATCTATAACGCCACGCTAGACGCGTAGTCCCCACGCACGTGGGGATGGACCGGTGTCCCCGTGCCGGGCGGCGTCCCGCATCACGTAGTCCCCACGCACGTGGGGATGGACCGGCTTCTGGAGAACATGGAGACGGGCTTCGCTACGTAGTCCCCACGCACGTGGGGATGGACCGTGCAGGTGGGCCAGGAAGGGGGCCCGAGGGTCTGTAGTCCCCACGCACGTGGGGATGGACCGTGCTTCAGACGCTTGAGGATGTACTCCCCCACAGTAGTCCCCACGCACGTGGGGATGGACCGAACCGTCAAGAGGCCGAATCTCCAACCTACCGGTAGTCCCCACGCACGTGGGGATGGACCGGTGCTCAGTTACGCCGAGCTCCTGAGCGATTGCCGTAGTCCCCACGCACGTGGGGATGGACCGTCCAAGACGTTCTGGGCTGTACTGGTGACTGGGTAGTCCCCACGCACGTGGGGATGGACCGGGGTCTTCACAGCCTCCACAGTGGGCTTTGGGTAGTCCCCACGCACGTGGGGATGGACCGGGAGTGTGAAAGTCACTCGCTCAGACATAGTGTAGTCCCCACGCACGTGGGGATGGACCGCCTGGACCGCCGCCGGGGCGGGCCGCGCCGGCGTAGTCCCCACGCACGTGGGGATGGACCGGTAGAAGAGGAGGGGAATGTCACCACCTACTAGTAGTCCCCACGCACGTGGGGATGGACCGGGGTACTGGACTTTGCGGAGTACCCCGTTAGGCGTAGTCCCCACGCACGTGGGGATGGACCGGTCCTGGAGAACCGCAGCCCTGTGGGGAGTGCGTAGTCCCCACGCACGTGGGGATGGACCGTCGTTGAGAGGAAAGCCCGCCCCCCGCAGGGCGTAGTCCCCACGCACGTGGGGATGGACCGTCGGCATCGGCGAGGGGCGGCCCATGAGCAAGTAGTCCCCACGCACGTGGGGATGGACCTAGATGGAGGACCGCATCCACTGTGGGAACTTGTAGTCCCCACGCACGTGGGGATGGACCGGAGGGACTTGGACAACGTGATCAAAGCCGTTCGTAGTCCCCACGCACGTGGGGATGGACCAGTTGGGTGAACCCCGCAGCGGCCAGTTGGTAGAGTAGTCCCCACGCACGTGGGGATGGACCGGCGGCGGGCTACCTCTTCTGGCAGCTGGCCTACGGTAGTCCCCACGCACGTGGGGATGGACCGACCTCGGGGGTGGCGTAGAGGTAGGTGAAGAGGTAGTCCCCACGCACGTGGGGATGGACCTCCGAACAGGATGTGGCTAGCAGAAAGGCAACCGTAGTCCCCACGCACGTGGGGATGGACCGCCGTCATCCTCCCCGTAGGCCTGGGCCCACGCGTAGTCCCCACGCACGTGGGGATGGACCGAGGACGTTGTAAGCGCTAGCCTTCAGGTTCGCGTAGTCCCCACGCACGTGGGGATGGACCGAGAAGATCGGAGCGGAGAAGAAGGTGGTAGAAGTAGTCCCCACGCACGTGGGGATGGACCGAGTACCTTGGCCCGGCAGATCGTGCGGGCCATGTAGTCCCCACGCACGTGGGGATGGACCGTATTCGCTTACCGCTATCCACTTGCGCATCTCGTAGTCCCCACGCACGTGGGGATGGACCGGACGACCCCGAGACCTCCGACGAGGTCTTCAAGCGTAGTCCCCACGCACGTGGGGATGGACCGCGAAGGCCGCGCGGCCCCTAGGGGGCTCCACGGTAGTCCCCACGCACGTGGGGATGGACCGCTCGCCCTGCGTGGGGCCATCCAGCGGGCTGAGCGTGGTCCCCACGCACGTGGGGATGGACCGCGGGGCGCATCGTCGAGATGCTGCTGGAGGAGTAGTCCCCACGCACGTGGGGATGGACCGAGGGGTGGGGCGTGCGTGGGCTTTGGGAAATCGTAGTCCCCACGCACGTGGGGATGGACCGGCAAGATAATGGACTCCCCCTTAACCGGGCCTGAACGGGCACCGGAACCGCAAGCGAAAGACCCAGCCTTTTTCCCACCCTCCGGGGTGCGAATGGGGTGGAAGATCCCCTGCTTCTCCCACTGGGAGCTTACCAAACGTGACGCACACTGGACTCGCTTTTGAGCGAAGGGTTTCGCATGGGGATGGACTGGGGCAGGGAACCGGTTTCACCCCCGCCCCAGCCTCCCCGCCTAGCGGATGGCCCGAGCAGGACACCCGTGGCGGAGGGGGCAGCCCCCGCACCCCCGGCCGGCCACCGGGGCGCCTTGGCGTAGGGCTTCCACCGCCCGCCCAAGGGCTTTCCCCGTCCGCCGGTAGGCGGGGCTACCCACGGGGGCCAGGGAGTGGGGAAGGGCACGGTGAGGCGTGACCAGGAGAAGGAGGGAGCGGAGGCCGTTCCTCTGGGCGAAGCTGTGGAGGCCAAACCCCAGGGCCTCGAGGGCGTCCCTCTTGAGGTTCGCCGTTCCCGCCCACTTGAGCCCCACCGCCTCGCCCCGGCCCAGGAGGAGCCCGTCCAGCTGGGCCCGAACCACGGCCTGGGGGAAGTAGAGCTCCAGCCGGGCCCTAAAGCGCAGGCGGTAGTCCCCGGGGAACCGGGCGAGGACCGCCTTTAGGGCCTGGGACCGGAGGGAGTCCCCCTTGCCCTGGGGGGAGGTCCGGGAGCGGGGCCCCTTCTTGGCCCGGCGGGCCTCCTCCAAGACCCGGGCGGGGCACGCCCCCCGGAGGACCGCGAGGACCTGGGAGAGGGCGAAGAAGTGGACCCCCGAGGGGAGGCCCCAGGGGGCGCCGAGGCCCAAGGGGTCAAGGGAGCTCACGCCCCACCCCCAAGGTAGGCCCGGCCCTCTGGGCAACTCCCCTCCCGGGCCAGGGGGCAGCCCCCGCACCCCGGGCCCACCCTGGGCCTCGCGGCGAGGAGGGCCTCCAGGGCTTCCCCGGCCCGGGCCAACAGGAGTTCGGGGTCGGGGGCCTTCAGGTAAAGGGGAAAGCCCAGGTCTGGGTGCCAGAGGACGGCGAAGGTTTTCCGCTTAAGGCCCACCCGGCTCTCCAACCGGGCCCAGGCGGTGGCTCCCAGGAGAGCCTGGAAGAAGTGCTCTAGGCGAAGCCCCCCCGTTTTCACCTCCACCACCGCCGCTCTTCCCCCGTCCGCCACCACCAGGTCCAGCTCGGCCGTGAGGAGGAGAGGGGTTTCCAGGAAGGCCACGCTCACCCGGGCCCTGACCCAGTATCCCCGCTCGCGGTAGAGAGCGAGGAGGCGGTCCACCTCCCGGTGGTGGGCCTCCCCCCGGTTCTCGCCGGGGCCCGGGTCTTTCGCTCCTTCCGCCTCGCGCAACAGGCCCTGAAGAAGCCGCCTGGGACAGTAGCCCGCAAGAGCCTGGGCCACGTGGATGAGGGTGGGTTTCGCCTTCACCCTTATCACCTCCCCTTACCCAGGCGGGAGGCCGGCCTCCGTGGCATGGTGGAATTTCAACCGTGGCATGGTTGATTTTCAACCGAGGCTCGGCTAAAATGGGCCGTGTTTCCCAGGCACCTGGCCGACTCCGTCAAGCAGGCCCTCGAGGACCGCCCCGTGGTCCTCCTCCTCGGGGGGAGGCAGGTGGGGAAGTCCACCCTAGCCCAGGCCCTGGTGGCGGAAGGACGCTTGGACCGCTACCTCACCCTGGACGACCTGACCTTCCTCTCCGCCGCCCAGCTGGACCCCCAGGGGTTCCTTTCGGGCCTCCGGGGCCGGGTGGTCCTGGACGAGGTGCAGCGGGCCCCGGGCCTCTTCCTCCCCCTGAAGGCCTTGGTGGACCGGGAGCGGCGCCCCGGGCGCTTCCTCCTCACGGGCTCCGCCAACGTCCTCGCCCTGCCCAGGACCGCCGAGTACCTGGTGGGCCGCATGGCCCTCTTCACCCTCTGGCCCCTCTCCCAGGGGGAGATGGAGGGCCGGAAGGAGGGGTTCCTGCCCGCCCTCTTCGCCGAGGAGGTGCCGCCCGTGCAGGGGGAGGGGGTTTTGCCCCTGGAGCGGCTCCTCCGGGGAGGCTATCCCGAGGCGGTCCTCCTTTCCCCCGAAAGGCGCGGCGCCTGGTTCCGCGACTACCTGGCTGCGGTCCTGGCCCGCGAGGTGCGGGAGCTGAGCCAGGTGGAGCGGCTCGCCGAGCTGCCCAGGCTCTACGCCCTCCTGGCCTCGAGGCCCGCCCAGCTCCTCAACTGGGCCGAGCTTTCCCGCACCTTAGGCCTCCCCGCCACCACCCTCAAGCGCTACTTCGCCCTGCTGGAGGCCCTCTACCTGGTGCGGACCCTGCCCCCCTGGCAGGCCAACCTGGGCAAGCGGCTGGCCAAAAGCCCCAAGGTCCTGCCCACGGACCCGGGCCTCGCCCTCCACGCCGCGGGGCTTGACGGGGCGCGCCTCGAGGGGGACCCCACCCTCCTGGGGAAGTACCTGGAGGCCTTCGTGGCCATGGAGGTGGTGAAGCAGGCGGGCTACGCCGGGGTCCCGGTGGGGGTCTTCCACTACCGGAGCCACTCCGGGGAGGAGGTGGACCTGGTGCTGGAGGGACCGGGGGGAAGGGTGGTGGGGGTGGAGGTCAAAGCCCGGGGGAGCCTCCGCCCGGAGGACCTGCGGGGCCTAAGGTCCCTGGCCCAGGCCCTGGGCCCCCGCTTCCACCGGGGCGTGGTCCTCTACCTGGGGCGGGAGACCGTGCCCTTCGCCAAGGACCTCCACGCCCTCCCTCTCGAGGCCCTCTGGCGGCTCTGAGAGGGTAGGTAGAAAAATGGCAGACCCCTGCCAAGTGCGTCTCTGACGCAGCGGAGATGCCCTTTTCCCACCCCCCCTTCCTGTCACAGCTGGCAGAGCTCTGCCAAGCATGTCCAGGATGAGGTCCATGCGGCCTAGCGATGGCTTTCACAAGGGCGGCGGGGTAGCGGAAGGCCTATTTGAGGTGGGGGTGATAGCGGATTATATACAGCCTAGGCCTTATTGGCAGAACTCTGCCACCCAAGTATACTGGAACTATGCCACGTGGTAGGCACCTGCAGCGGATCCCCCGGGAGGAGCGGGCCCGGCGGCTGGGCCAGGAGCCCCTAGGGCCGGGAGAGGCCAGCGAACCGGTACAGGTGAGGGTTCAGGAGGGGGTTCTTAAGCGGTTTAAGGAGCTCAGCGCCAAAGAGCGAGGCAAGGTGGTGGCCCTGGGCCTTATCTTTCACGACCGTTACGAAGGCCGTCTGGAACCAGAGGAGCTCGAGAGCGCCCTAGAGGAAATGGAGCGCTTCGCAGAGCTTATAGAACGCACACCAGGCCCCGTTTGGAGATTCATTGAACAGGAGTTTTCACCCTACCTCTCACCCCCCTTCCCGAGCTTCCTCCTTGGGGGCGAGGTGGCTTTTATCTCGGTCAGTAGCCTCTCCCCAGCTACCCTCCGCGCGTGGCGCCACGCCATCCCCGGAAAGGCCAGCCGCACCTCCCTCATGGCGTGAAAGGCCCGTACCACCAGCTCCGCGTGCATGAGCTGCGCCGCAAAGGAACGCGCCTGGCTCCTCCCCTGCCCCAGGTTCTGCTTGTAAAGCCTATGCACCACCTCCGCCTTCCAACGGCAAAACCACGCCCCCAGCACCTCCTGCACACCCCCCGCCAGGGTGGAGACCAGGGCAAAGCCCCGCCACCCAGCCCCACGCCCCACCCAGACCAGCACCAGGTCCACCGGCCCCACCTGGGGCCACTCCACCCGCACCCGCTTGGCGTAGGCCCCAAAGCGCCGGTAGTAGCGGGCCCTCCCGGGAGGGTAGGCCAGGAGAAGCTCCCCCACCGGAAGGACCTCCCCCGCCTCCGGGTCCAGGGGCCGGACCTTCACCCGGCTCCGCATCCGGCCCACGAAGGGAACCCCAGCCCGGAGGAGGGACCTCAGGGTAAGTCCTCCGCTGAACTGGGCGTCGGCCACCACCGCCTTGAGGTTCAGGCCGGGCTCCAGGGCCAGGAGGTCAAAGACCTCATCCAGCAGGGCCTCGGAGGGGGTCTTCTGGGGGTAGAGGGGCGTCCCCATGCCGGGGGTGGGGAAGGGCTTGAGGGCCAGGGGGTAGGGGTCCCCGTGAGGGTAGACCAGGGTGAGGGAGAGGAAGAGGTGGCCCCAGACGGGGGCCTTGCGGCCCGTGTGGTAGACCTGGCCCAGGCCCTGGATTTGGGGGCCGGTGTGGGGGGAGGGGGCTGGCGCGGCTTGGGGTGAAGGGGAGGAGGCCTTCTTCCCACATGGCGTGGGGGGTTTTCCTTTGGCTGAGGAGAAGGCCGGAGATGTAGGCCTGGGTGAAGTGGGTTAGACTGGTGGATGCGGGATTGGACACCTCGCACGGATACCTTACTGACCGGCCTTCTGGCAAGGGGGCCGGTCAGGAGGTCCGTTCCTCATCGGAAATGCATACGAGGTGAAAACTCCTGGGAAGTAGTTGGGATAGTTCATGGCGATGTAGCGGCTGTGGAGCCAAGCCCGGAAGCTCCACTCGGGGTCCTCCTTCACCCGGGGGAGGCCCATGTAGTCCCGCCAGAAGTTCCAGGCCTCCATCCCCGAGCGCTCGCCAGGGTTCAGGACCTTCAGGTAGAAGGGCACCACCTCCTCCACCGCCCTCCCCGAGGCGTCCCGCCCGGAGAGGACGAGCTCGTACTTGAAGGGCCCCTGGGGCGGGGCTCCTGTGTCCACCTGGAAGGTGAGGGTGGCGGTGGGGCTGGCGGGGGTCAGGGTGAGGTTATCCGCAGGGTGCGTGACCCCGGGGTAGCGGCTCGCGTCCCAGCCCGGGCAGGTGGAGGTGCCCTTGGCGCAGGGGTCGGCCAGGCGCACGGTGAGGGCCACGGAGTCCACCTTGGGGTCGTTGAAGGTGACCCGCACCGGGACCTGGACCTGGCCCCCGGGGGCCACGGTCTGGAGGGGCTGGACGCCCAGGGAGCCCGCGAAGGGCTTGGGCGTGAGGCCGGGGAGGGTCAGGTGGCCGCAGGCCGCCAGGAGGGCGGCGAGAAGGGGGAGGAGGGGCCTGGCCTTTCCAATCTCGGTACGATTTTAACCTTTAGCCAGCTTTCCTAGGGCCCCACTTCAATCTCTTCTCTGGGAAAGCGCCCGTCTAGGGTGTACACCCGCCTCACCCCGGAGGCCAGGGCCGCCGCCCAGATCAGGGCGTCTCCGAAGGAGATCCTTCGGGACGGACGGCAAAGGAAAAGGGCGCGGGCCCACAGGTCCTTGTCCCCGCCCACCGCTTTGAGGTTCTCCTTCTGGAGGAGGGCCAGGAGGGCGTCCACCACGTCCTTCCGGGGAACCCCGTAGACCGACTCCAGCACGTAGGCCGTTTCCACCAGGGCCACCTCGGTGAGACCCAGGGGCTCCTCCCCGTCCAAGACCTGGGCGGCCTTCTCCGCCAACTCCGGTGGGTCCCCGGTGAGGTAGCGCACCAGGAGGCTGGTGTCCACAAGAGCTCTTACGACTCCTCCCAGACGGCCCTCCAGGCCCTCTCCCTTGCCTCCGCCCAGGCGTCTTCGGGAACGGCGGTGCGGATCCGGTCCCGGAGGAGGCCCTTGAGGGAGGCCTTGTGGGGCGGGGGGAGGAAGTAGAGCTCCACGTGGTCCCCCACCAGGCGCTGAACCACCCGCCAGCCCGGGCCGATTCCCAGGCGCTCCCGGATCTCCTTGGCGATGACCACCTGCCCCTTGGGGCCTACCAGGTAGGCCATAGTACAACCTCCTTTCTCAAGTATAACTCAAGAGGCTGTCGTAAAAGCCATCCACGGAAGCTATGCGGCCCTGACCAGCCGCTTCACGGACGGGCGTAGCATGCCCAAGTACACCCAGGCCTGGCTCACCCGGGGGTTTTGCTGGAGAGCCCCCGCTCCACCTCCAGCTCCAGCCCCAGGGAGGAGGCCAGCCCCTCCAGGCCCCGGTACTCCCAGTCCACAAAGAGCTTCCGCACCCGGGGCCAGAGGGAAGGGTCCATCCCCAGCAAAGGCTCCAAGATGGCCCATTCCTCATCCTTCAGGTCGCTGGGGTAAGATTGTCTAGGGGTACCAGCTTTCTTGTTCCTAAGGGCCTCACGTAGCGATGCGACAAGGGCGACCAGGCTTATTGGCGTAGACTGCCCCCGAGTATACTGAGAGGCGCATGGTTCTGACCGAGCGGATCCCCCTGGTGGCGGAGGAAGCCGGAGGCCTCCGGGTAGAGGGCACCCGGGTCTACCTAGAAGACCTTCTAGAGGCCTACGAGGGGGGCCTCTCCCCCGAGGAGATGGTCTTGGCCTACCCCAGCCTGAACCTCGCGGACGTGTACGCCATCCTGGCCTGGGCCCTGCGCCACCCGGAGGAGGTGGCCGTCTACCGGGAGAGGGTAAAGAGGGAGGCCCGGGAGGCGGAGGAGCGGGCCAGGGCCCACCTTCCTAAGGCCCTTCTAGCTCGGCTGGGTAGGGCGTGAAGCTCCTTCTGGACGAGAACGTGGAAAAAGCCCTCTTCCTGGGCCTGAAACGGCGCTACCCCGGGCTAGACGCGGTGCGGGTGGTGGATGTGGGCCTTGGGGGGAAATCAGACGCTGAAGTCCTGGAGTGGGCCGCCCGGGAAGGGCGGGTGCTGGTGTCCAGGGACCACGCTACCCTGAGCGCCGAGGCCGTGCGGCGCATAGAGGGGGGCAAGCCTATGCCGGGACTTATCCTCTTGCGCCGGGGGGTTGGCGTGGGCCGGATCCTAGAGGACCTGGAGCTCCTCCTGGCTACCGCGCGGCCCGGGGAGCTAGAGAACGCCATCCTGTACCTGCCTCTGTGAGTTTGGGCTGGACTTACGCGGCGTCCACAATGGTGGGCTCGAAATGGTCCGCCTGGTAGCCGAGGACTGGACCGCCTCAAGGATCGCCCGGCACTTCCACAAGGACCGCACCACGGTCTACCCCGTCCTCAGGCGCTTCCTGGATCAGGGCCTCCAGGGCCTTGCCTACCGCAAACCCCCGGGAGCCCCCAGGAAGTTCACCCCGGAGATGGCCGTCTTCGTGGAGGAAAGGCTGGCCGCTACTTTCCCGCCAGGGAAACACCTTGCTGAGAGCGGGTATTCCCCGACCCTTCCCCCTACCTACGCCTGGGGTCGGAGGGGGGAGGCCAAGGGGGTGCCCCGGGCCTGTGACTGCGGAGGACGGCAGGCACCAAGCTCTGGTGGCCGCCCCCCTTCCGGGGAAAGGCCTCGAGGGTTCCCCCCTCCGCGAGCCGGGCCTCGTTCCCTCCCGCACCCAGGGTGGGTTTGGCAAGAGACATCCTCGCTCAGGCCTGGTCAACCAAAGTGCACATTAGTGCACTCCGGCCCTCCACCAGGATGAGGACCTTGGCTTCCCTTCCACCCCTCCCACGATCCCCCGAAGAGGATGGGCTTGAGGGGAGAGAGATCTCTCGGTACCTCTTGCCCGAGGAGGGGAAGGAAGAGGCCTGCCTTCAGGACTCTCCAAGGATTAGCGCCAACGGGGTTCCTTCCCTCGGTTGCCCCCTCTTGGCTCCCCGGTGAGCCCTGAAGGCTTGAAAGCAAGGAGAGAAAAGTACGGGCCTTTCTCAGCTCACGAGAAAGCCTCCTCTTGAGGTAGGGGTTGCGCTCAGCCCCGTGCCTGGCCCCGAGTTCCCCGACCCTGGAGGTGTAGAAGTCCTGGGCGTGGCTCCTGAAGCTCTCGTCCTGGAGAAGCCGCTGGTAGCCCTTAGGAAGCCTCTCCTGGAATCCCAAGGCACGCCTACCGATGACAAGGGCGGCGGCCACGTCCTTGGAGAGATGGAGTTGCGGGGCGTACTTGAGCATCCCTATCGTGGAGGTGTCCTGGGGGTTCACCTCCACCACCTGAACGCCCCTCTTCCTGGCCAGGGAGTGGACCTTCCGGAGAAGGGAAGCGTAGGCGAAACAGTGTTGCTTCTTGCGGAAAGCTCTTCCAGAGCCGTCCCCTCTCCTTCCCTTAGGGAGGTGCTTCAGGCGCTCGGTGGCGATGGCCACCCCGTGCTCCTCGGCCAGGGAGACCACCTGGTGGGCCACCTTCCACAGGACCAGTTCCTTCGCCCCCCTGTTCTCTGCCCGGTCCACCTCCTCCAGGGAGAGGGTGAGGTGGCGCCTCAGGTTCCCGTCAGGGGAGACGAGGGCCAAGGCGAGATGGTAAGGGTCCGAGTTCACGTCCAGGGCGAGGACGCCGTTCTCCTTCGTGGCCACGAGGGGCGCGGGCTCCTCCTCCCAGGTGAAGGTGGCGTAGACCTTGCCCCCCTTGAGGGTGAGCTCCACGTTGTAGGGAAGCGAGGCGTACACCCTCTGGAGGAGGGCGTTAAGGTTCGGGTGGCCCGTCTTCACCAGGGCGTGGGCGTGGCTCCCGTCCCCCAGGTTGATCCGCAGCCACAAGCTCCCGTCCTTGACGAGGAGCCTCAGGTTGAGGTTGCCCCCCTTGGTCCTGTCTCCCCGGGAGTAGAGAAGGCCCTGACGCCTTTCCCGCCACTCTTGCTTGATTCTCTTCAGGGGCTTACCGGAGAGGTGCTTCCGCTTCAGTTGCTCAAAGAGCTTCCTTCCCCCGAAGACGACTTTGCGGGGGTCTTCTCCTCTCTCCCTGGTGGAGTCCAGGATGGCCCCGGCCTTCAAGATAGCGTCGTCCGCGTGGCGGGTGTTGAGGCGGAAGAAGACACAGAGGGGGCCGTCCTGTCGTTTGAGTTCCTCCCGGTCCTTTCCCTCCAGAAGGCGGTTGTAGGCGTAGCGCGCGGCGGCGGAGAAGCGGCGCATGAGGTCCAGGGTGGACTTTTGGTCTTCTCCAGAAAGGAAGACCAGGAGGGCCTGGGCTCCCTGAAACTCACCCTTCCGCCTTCCCCGCTTGGGCATCCCTCTTCCTCCCAGAGCGCGAGCCCCGCTTCCCGTAAATCCGCGCCGCGAAGCTGGAAACGATGGCCACCAGGTCCTGGGCCAGCTCCTCGTGCGCCTCCTGACTCTCCTTCCCGTTCAGGACCACCAGCTCCACGCCAAAGGCCTCCAGGAAGCGGCGGATGTAGCCCAGGCCGAACCGGGCTAGGCGGTCCTCGTACTCCACCACCACCCGCTCCAGCTCCCCGTTCTTGGCCCGGTTCAGGAGCTTGACGAGGCCCCGCCTGTTCTCGTTGACCCCGCTGGCGACTTCGGCGATGACCTCGTATTCCCAACCCCGCTCCCTGGCAAAGGCTTCCAGCCGAGCGATCTGGTTTCTGAGAAAAGCTTCCTGCTTTTTGGTGCTCACCCGGGCGTAGGTCACGCGAAGCGTATCTTGTGGACGGTGGTGGGCTTCGGCTTCGCCTGGGGAGTCTCCAGTCCGAGGGAGAGAAGCCGCTCGATCTCCTCCCGGCGGTACCTTCTACGACCGCCGGGGGTGCGGACGGGGTGCAGAAGACCCTGCTTCTCCCACTTGTACAGGGTGTTACGGTGCAGACCGTAACGCTCCTGGATCTGTTGTGCTGTAAAGAGAAGTGGGTCCATCTAAAAGGTAGTATAGCTTAGCGTTCGCTATTTTTCAACTGTTTGCACCTCCCGCATTCCCCTGGAGGCGAGGGGGTGGGGCCTGCCTTCCCTCAACTCCGCCAGGGAGGCCTCCCCCGCTCCTTTTCGCGGGAGCTCCCTCTCCACCCTGTACACCTTCCCTTCCAGGTGGAAGGTGAGGGCGACCCAGGCCCGGGAGGCCTCCGGGTGGAGGGTCTCCTCCAGGCCCCGTTTGCCCAGCCGGGGGACGGCCCCGAAGAGGGCGAAGGTCATGGCCTCCAGCAGGGTGCTCTTACCGCTTCCGGTGGGGCCCGTGACGACGAAGAGGTCCACGCCGTCCAGGGGGATCTCCTGCCGTTTGAGGTAGGGGCCGAAGCCTTCCAGCTCAATCCTCAGGGGACGCATGCCGCACCTCCTGGCGCAACTCTTGGAACGCTCGGATGCGTTCCTCCCTCTTCTCTCCCTTCTCCTCCAGATACAGCGCGTAGGCCTCCTCGAGGGTCCCGGGCACCTCCTCCGCTCCGTTCGTGGCGTCCCGGGACCCCGTTACGGACACCTCCAGGACTTGATCCATGGCCAGGAAGACGTCCCGCAGACTGGGCTCCACCGGCCCCTCCAGGATTACCCTGGCCCACCCCCCGAACCGCCGGACCTCTTCCTGGCGGGCTTGGGCCTCCCGGGCGGAGAAGCGGAAGGTCCGGAGGGGCCTGCCCCACCGCTCCACCACCGGGTGCACCCGCACGGGCCGGTGGCGCTCCGGGGGCACCTCCACCAGGAGCACCCCTCGCTCCGCCTCCTCCGCTCCGAAGTCCAGGGCAATCAGGCTACCGGGATAGTGGGCGTTGTCCGCCACCGCTTGCATCCGATGGATGTGCCCCAGGGCGATGTAGCGGGCGGGGGGGAGGAGCCCCGTGGGCACGGCGTAGTGGTCCGCCAGGTAGAGGGCGTACTCCCCGCCCCCCGGCCGGCTTCCGGACACGGTCATGTGACCCAGGAGGATGTCCGCCTGGTAGTGGCTCAGGAGGCGGCCCATGCGCTCCCCGTAGGCCATGCGCCGCTCCTCGGGGGCCGCCTCCAGGGTCTTCGCGAGAAGCCGCTCCGGGACGAAGGGCACCAGGCCGAAGCGGAGGCCCCGGAACTCCACCAGGCCCCCCTCGTCCGCCAGGGCCAGCCGCCCCCGGACCTCCACCTCGGGCTCCAGGAGGGGGCGGTAGAGCCGCTCAAACCGTTCGGGGGAGTCGTGGTTTCCCGCCACCAGGAAGCAGTGGATCCGCTCCTTCCGCAAGCGGAGTAGGAACTCCACCAGGATCCCCTCGGCCTCCGCCGAGGGCTGGGGGTGGTCCAGAAGGTCCCCCGCCGCCAGGACCAGGTCCACCCGCTCCTTCCTGGCCAGCTCGGCCACTTTCTCCAGGGCCTCCGCCACCTCCGGGGTGCGGTCCCTGCCCTTGAGGGTCTTGCCCAGGTGCCAGTCCGCCGTGTGCAAGATTCGTAGAGGCTTTTCCATACTCCCTCCTCCAGGGGCAGCCGGGCCTGGATACGGCCGCCCCTTGACCCTCCCTGCGCGGGCTCTAAGTTCTTCCCGGCCGGCTCGGGCTCTCCGTGTGAGGGCCGGACCTGGGGGGCATTTTACCTCCCCGGCTTCTCCAGTTTCACTCGGAACCCAGGGTAAGGCCGGAGTCGGGCCCGGACCTTAGCGGTCCGGCTCGTGCCCGGCGAGCCGGGGGTCTGGATCGGGAGGTGTGGGCGGCCTGCCCGGGGATGGCCCGGCGCCACGCGCGGCGGGTGGCCGAAAACGGGCTGACCGGGCTGGGGGAGGCCCTCCGGGAGAGGATGGCCCCGCCCCCGCTCCGGGGCGCTTGACACCACGGGAATGGGCCTTCCTTGAAAGTTGCAAACCACGTAGCCCCGTGAGGGGATCGCGACCCCTCCCTCGAGGCCCCTGCGGTTATACTCTTCCCATGGGCGAGAACCCCTTGAATGGCGCCGGTGAACCTTTGGAGGACCTCTGGCTTCGCTACAAGGAGGCGGTGAGGGCCGGGGGCAACCCCCAGGCCCTCTACCAGGAGATGGTCTGGCCCGCCCTCCTCGCCCGGTGGCGGCGGGAGCCCAGCGTCTACCCCACCCGCCAGGCCTTCGCCGTGTCCGTCCACACCCTGGGCACGAGCCCCGAGGCCACGGCCCTGGCCGTCCTGGGAGCGGGGGCGGAGCAGGTGTACGTCCTCCACACCGCGGAGACCGCCCGCCTCCTCTCCCGCCTGCGGGAGGACACGGGGAAGGACCTGTATCCCATAGAGATCGGCAAGAGCGACGTGGCCGCCATCTACCGGGAGGTGAAGCGGCTTCTGGAGAGGTACCCGGACGTCCCCGTGGCCCTGGACCTCACCAGCGGCACCAAGGCCATGAGCGCGGGGCTCGCGGCGGCGGGCTTCTTCTTCCAGCGCTTCTTCCCCCAGGTGCGGGTGGTCTACGTGGACAACGAGGACTACGACCCCGAGCTCCGCCGCCCCCGGGCGGGCACGGAGAGGCTGGTGGTCCTCCCCAACCCCCACGAGGCCCTGGCGGAGGTGGACGCCCTCTTCGCCAAGGAGCTCTACGGGAAGGGGGAGTTCGGGAGGGCGGCGGGCTACTTCCACGGGATGGTGGGGAGGACCGGGGACCAGAGGTACGTCCTCTACAAGATGCTGGCCGATATGTACCACGCCTGGCGCGCCCTGGACGCTTCCCAGGCGGTGAGGCAGGGGAGGGCGCTTCTCGGTAGGCTTTCGGAGAACGTTTGGCTCACCCACCCCCTGAACGGGCAGAGGAGGGCCCTCGAGGCCCAGGTGGCCCTCCTGGAAAAGATGGAGCGCTTCCTTAAAGAGCGGGACTTCGGGGAAAAGGAGGGGGTCTACGGCCTGGCCCAGACCCTCCTCCGCCTCTCCCAGGAGGCGGGGGAGGCCCAGCCGGTCCTCGCCGCCCTCTACGCCTACCGGGCCCTGGAACTCCTTTTGCAGGAGAGGCTTGTCCTTCTGGGGCGCAGGGCCGAGGCCCCGGGCCTTTCCCCGGAGGAGGAGGCCGCCACCCGGGAGGAGCTGGCCCGCATCCTCCGCCTTTCCCCCGGGGAGGCCCGGGTGGGGGCTAAGCTGGGCCTTCTGGACCTCCTGGCCTTCCTCCGGGCGCAGGGGGACCCCTTGGTGGGGGGCTTCCCCCTGGCCGAACTCCAGGGCCTCGCGGGGGTCCTGAAGGCCAGGAACGAGGCCCTTCTCGTCCACGGGTTCCGGGTGCCCACGGGGAAGGAGGTGGGCCAGATGCATGGCCTGGCCGGGCGCCTCCTCCGGGACCTCGAGGCCCGCTCCGGGGTCCGGGAGGTTTCCCTGGACCCCGTCCCCCTGGGGTTCTGATGGTCCTGGCCGCCCTGGTGCTCCTCCTGGAGGGGGAGGCTCCTCCGGAGCCCCTGGGCCTCAGGGGCTTCTTTTACGCCCTCCTCCAGGAGGTGGCCCCCGAGGTGCACGACCAGGGGGAAAACCCCTTCGCCCTGGGGTTCGGGGGCAGGGAGGGGGCCTACTGGGCCCGGGTGAGCCTCCTCCGGGAGGACCTCTACGCCCGCCTCGCCCCCAGGCTTTTCGCCCTGGAGGGGAAGGAAGTGCGCCTGGGGAGGCCCTTCCGGGTGCGGGCCGTGCTCCAGGAGGGGCACCCCTGGGCCGGGGTCAGCACCTACCCCCGCCTCTTCCAGGGGCCGGTGAGCCGCGACCTTCCCTTGCGCTTCTACGCCCCCACCTTCTTCCGCAGGAAGGGCGTCCACTACCCGGTCCCTGAGCCCAGGCTGGTGCTGGAAAGCCTCCTCCGGCGCCTGGAGGCCTTCGGCCCCCTGCGGGCTCCCGAGGGGGTGCGGGAGGCCCTTCTGGAGAGGACCACGGTGCGCTTCCTCTCCGGGCGCACGGAGAGGGCGGAGACCGAGGTGGACACCGTGGGCTTCGTGGGGCGGGTGGTCTACCACCTTCCCCGGGCCACGGAGGAGGAGGCCCTTCTGGCTTTCCGCCCTGGGCCGCTTCGCCTTTTTTGGCGGCGTGGGGGCCAAGACCGCCCTGGGCTACGGGCGGGCCAGGGCGCTTCCCCAAGACCCTGCGCCGGAGGAGGGCCAGTAGGTCCAGGCCCGGGGCCCGAGGGCGGCCCTTCTGGGGAGGGGGGAGTACACGCCCTTCTACCTCTGGCGATAGGCCACGCTATACCTGTGCGCAAAATTGCGGCGCAAAAGCCATTCCTTGAGCTTTGAAAAGCATAGCTATCTCCTGGACGGCGTTCTTCCTATAAACTTTGACCCGCTCCAAGGTTGCTGTGTGTGCTATACTTCCCCTGACCTGGGCCTCCAGGTGGGGACCTTGAAAGCCAGTTCTTCCCTTGGGGATGGGCAGTATGCGTTTTCTCCTTCTCATCACCCCTTTTGCTGTGAGTTCTGGACGGCAGAAACCCCCAAAAACCCCCGTTATTCGCCCCATGCATATTCCAGACTTCATCTTTCTCACAAACCCCCCCTCTGAGGGCACCGTCCAGGACGGAGTTCTCAGGGGGGTAGAGTTGCAAACCACTTAGCCCCGTAAGGGGATTGCGACCGCCACTCAAACCGCCCCATCCATATGACCCAGAAGAGGGGGCGTTGCAAACCACTTAGCCCCGTAAGGGGATTGCGACCAGGTCTATCCGGGCCGCCAGAGCTTCCCCCACCTCCCCGTGTTGCAAACCACTTAGCCCCGTAAGGGGATTGCGACGCGGGGAGGTCCCCAGGGGCAATTATGCCCCCGTTCCTGTTGCAAACCACTTAGCCCCGTAAGGGGATTGCGACTCTGGACGATGCGCCCGAACCAGCCTAGAGATGGATTGGAAGTTGCAAACCACTTAGCCCCGTAAGGGGATTGCGACCTCCAACTTTTCTCCTGTTTCCTCAAAGACTTTCCAGTTGCAAACCACTTAGCCCCGTAAGGGGATTGCGACATCGCATGAATGACCGCCGCGGCCCCCCAAATGGGGAAGTTGCAAACCACTTAGCCCCGTAAGGGGATTGCGACTGCTCAACGCCGGCCGCGAAGATGATGGTGGGCCTATCCCGGTTGCAAACCACTTAGCCCCGTAAGGGGATTGCGACTCGAGCGGGTCCCACCGGGTGACACCCCGGTAACCAGGTTGCAAACCACTTAGCCCCGTAAGGGGATTGCCAAGCCCCTGGTCCCTTCGCTAAGCTCTTCCCATGGGAAAGCGCCTTTACGCCGTGGTGTACGACATCCCGGACGACACCCGCCGCGTGAAGCTGGCTAATCTCCTGAAAAGCTACGGGGAGCGGGTCCAGCTCTCCGTGTTTGAGTGCTACCTGGACGAGGACCTGCTGGAAGACCTGCGCCGGAGGGCCCGCAGGCTCCTGGACCTAAGCCAGGACGCCCTGCGCATCTACCCCGTGGCGGGCCGGGTGGAGGTCCTGGGGCTGGGGCCTTTGCCGGAGCTTCGGGAGGTGCGGGTGGTTTGAGCCGGTGTGCATACTTCACACGGGCCCCGGGTGGGCCCCTTTATGCTCTCTACCGGGCCCGGCTCCATTTTTCTCCCTGGGAGACCCCCTCCGAGGCCAAGCCCCTCCTGGGCCACCTGCCCCTGGTGGAGCACGCCCTGCGGGCCAAGGGGTGGGTCCTGGAGGACTACCGGGCCTGGGCGGGGGAGGAGGGGCTTTTGGAGGAGGAGGAGGAGGCCCACCCCGGGAAGGTGCTCACCTTCGCCGAGCTCGCCGCCCTCTCGGAGGGGGCCCCCTACCTGGGGGCCCTCCTGCTGGACGCCGACCGCATGGGGGAGGCCTTCGCCACGGGGTACCGGCAGGGAGGGCGGGACCTCGCCACCCCGAGCCGCATGGCCGCCCTCTCCCGCACCCTGGAGGTCTTCTTCTCCACCGAGGTCCTTTCCCTCATAGAGACCCCCGAGCGCTACCGGACGAGGCTCGGGTGGGATGACCTCGAGGCCCAGAGGAAGCAGGGCCGCTACCCTCTCCTCTACAGCGTCTACTCCGGGGGCGACGACCTTTTCCTCATCGGTCCGTGGGACGCGCTCTTGGACTTCGCCCTGGACCTGGAAAGGCTCTACCGCCTCTTCACCGGCCACGAGGCCCTCACCCTCTCCGGGGGCTTCGTCCTTTCGGGGCCAAGCCTGCCCGTGCCGGAGCTGGCTCGAGTCCTGGGGGAAGCGGAGAAGAAGGCCAAGGAGGCGGGACGGGGCAGGCTTTCCCTCTTCGGCCTGGCCGTGCCCTGGGAGGGCCTGGCCGCGCTTAGGGGCTGGGCCGAGGGCCTCGTCCAGGACCTGCGCCAGGGGAAGGTCTCCCGGGCTCAGGCCTACCGCTGGCTCTTCCTCTGGCGCAGGTTCTTCCTCCTGGAAGACCCGGGGGAGAAGGTGGGCTACAAGCCCCTTCTGGCCTACGCCCTGAGGCGCGTGCGGGAGCGGGACGAGGGGGCGTGGAAAAGGTACCTGAGGCTTCTTGACCACCAGGACCCGGCCTGGACCTACCTCCCGGTCTGGGTCCAGTGGGCGCTTTACCGGGAAAGGAGGGCGTGAATGCCGGTTTTGGAGTTTTTCAAGGACAGGGAGCGGGGGGTCCTGGACCCCAGGGTCTTCGAGCGGGCGCGGGAGGTGGCGGAGGGGCTCGCCAGGGGCAAGCTCAAGTCCAGCCAGTTCCGCAACTACTTCGCCGAGCTCAGGGCCCTGGAGAACCGCTTTGAGCGGGAGCGCAAGGAAGATGAGGGTCTGGCCTTCGCCCGGCTCGTGCCCCAGCTGGAGCTCCTCAAGGCCAAGCTCTTCTACAACACCCGCCCCCAGGGCCCCTTAAAGGACGCGAAGGAGTTTGTGGCCTTCATGGAGGAGGCCCTCGAGGCGGGCAAGCGGAGCCCCAAGGACTTTGAAGCCATGATGAAGTACGTGGAGGCGGTGCTGGCCTACTTCTACGCCTTTGGAGAAGCGGGAGGACGGAGATGAGGCTTAGGAAGCTGATCCGCATCCGCTCGGTGCTCCTGGCCAAGACGGGCCTCAGGATCGGCATGAGCCGGGACCAGATGGCCATCGGCGACCTGGACAACCCCGTGGTCCGCAACCCCCTCACCGACGAGCCCTACATCCCGGGCTCCAGCCTCAAGGGGAAGCTCCGCTACCTCCTGGAGTGGAGCCTTGGGGGGGACTACATCCTGAAGGCCAAGGAGAAGCACGTCTACGCCTCCCCCGACCCCCAAGACCCCGTGGCCCGCATCTTCGGCCTCGCCCCGGAGAACGACGAGGCCTCCCTAAAGGTGGCCCGGGAGCGGGGCCCCACCCGGCTTCTCGTGCGGGACGCCTACCTCACCGAGGAGTCCAAGCGGGGGTTGGAGCGGGCCACGGCCCGGGGCGGCCTCTACACCGAGATCAAGCAGGAGGTCTTCATCCCCCGCCTGGGGGGGAACGCCAACCCCCGCACCACGGAAAGGGTCCCCGCCGGGGCCCACTTCCTGGTGGAGATGACCTACCGGGTGCTGGACGAGCTGGACGAGCAGTACTTCGGGAAGTACCTCCTCCGGGCCCTGGAGCTTCTGGAGCTGGACGGCCTGGGCGGGCACGTCAGCCGGGGGTACGGCCAGGTCTACTTCCTCCACCCGGACAGGCTCGGGGAGGACCAGGAGGGTCTGCCCCTGAGGGAGCGGCTTAAGGTGGAGGAGGTGGTCCTCTAGGGGGCCTGGATGCGGGCGCGCCTTTACCGCCTCTACTTCCGGGGCCCCCTGAAGGCCCTCCCCCGGGCCCCCACCCTCATGGGCCACCTCTTCTGGTGGTACCGCTACACCCACGGGCGGGAGGCTTTGGAGGAGCTTTTGGAAAGGTTCCGCCAGGAGCCCCCTTTCCGCCTCTCCAGCGTCTACCCCGAGGGCTGGCTCCCCCGGCCCAAGCTTCCTCCCGCGCAGGTGGAGGAGACCACCCTGCGGAAGGCCCTGAAGGGGCTCTCCCTGGTGCGCCTGGAGACCTTTAAGGCCCTGGCGGAAAGGGGAGAGGAGGCCCTTTTGGAGGCCCCGGAGGTCCTGGGGGGAGCCAGGCCCCCGGAGCCCCCGAGGCTCCGCCGGAGCCGGGTGGGCATAGACCGGGCCACGGGGGCGGCGAGGCGGGGCATCCTCTTCACCCAGGAGCTCCTCTTCCCCGACCCCCGTGTGCCCCACGCCCTCTACGTCCTGGGGGAGCCCCCCTTTGACCTCGGGGAGGCCCTGGCCTTCGTGGGTGAGATGGGGTATGGGGGTGGGGCCAGCGTGGGCCTGGGGCGGTTCCGGGTGGAGGGCCCCCTCGAGGTGGACCTGCCCGAGGCCCAGGCGCCCAACGCCTACGCCACCCTGGCCCCAGGGCCCCTGGAGGGCGCCCTCTACTACGAGGTGGAGCCCTACTGGGGCCGCCTGGGGGCGGGGCACGGGGGGAAGCCCTTCAAGAGGCCTTACCTCAGGACCCGGGAGGGGAGCCTCTACCGGGAGGTGGGGAACGCCCTTCTGGACGTCACCCCTGAGGAGCCTCCCGAGGAGGGGGCGCGGGTGTGCGAGGTCCTTGCGGTCTTTCCCCTGGGGGTGCGGGTATGGGATTCCTGAGGAGCTTTCGCCTGGAGCTGGAGGCCCTGAGCCCGGTGCACGTGGGCACGGGGGAGGCCTACCCCGCCTACGCCTACGTGCCCGACTTCGCCAAGAAGGAGGTCCACCTCCTGGACCCCGCGGCCCTCCTCCTCGCCCTCCCCGGGGAGAGGAGGCGGCAGTACCTGGAGAAGGTGGCCCAGGGGCCCAAGGCGGCCCAGGAGGTCCTGCGCTACCTCTTGGAGGCGGGCCAGCTCCCGGAGGAGGCCATCCTCCGCACCGTGCCGGCGAGCCCCGCCTTCCTGGAAACCGTCCGCTCCGCCACCGAGGAGGCCCTCCTGGAGTACCGGCCCCTCCCGTACTCCCCTTTGGGGGCCTACCTCCCGGGCTCCAGCGTCAAGGGGGCCCTGCGCACCGCCTGGCTCTTCCACCTCCTGGTAGAGGGGGGCCAGGTGGCGGAGTTTGACCGGAGGGCGGGGGTGTGGCGCCTCCGGCCCTGGAGGGAGCGGGACGGAGAGGCCCACGTTTACCCCTCCCTGCGCCCGGACCTTAAGGAGAACCAGGCCTTTGAGGGGGTGGTCCTGGGCTACGCCCGGGAGGGGCGTCGGGGGATGAGCCTGGACCTCTACCAGGACCCCTTCCGGGCGGTGCTCCTTTCGGACTCCGGCCCCACCCCCACCTTCCTGAACCGCATCGGCGTCTTCCACCCCACGAAGGACACCTCGGGGATGGTCCTCCTGGCGGAGACCTTCCGCGTGGGCACCCGCTTCGCCCTCACCCTCCGCCACCACGAGGGTCTAAGCCGGGACTGGGACGGGAAGCGGGGGGTTTCCACGCCCCTGCCTCCCGAGGCCCTGGTCCGGGCCCTCCGGGACTACTACGGCAAGGTGGCGGAGTGGGAAAGGGCCTTCGCCGAGGACCACGGGCTTAAGCGGGCCCTGGAGGTCTACGAGGCCCTGGCCGAGAGGCTAAGGGACCTCGAGGCCTTCCCCCTCCGGGTGGGCTTCGGCTCAGGGCGGCTTTCCTTGCGCCTCGCCCTCCTCCTCCCCGAGGACCACCCCGAGGGCGGGGAGCCCAAGACCCGGAAGACGGCGGGGGCCCGCAGTCCCCAGGACGGCTACCCCCTGGGCTGGATGGTGGGGCGCCTTCAGGCCTTGCCCTAGGGGGAGGGGTGGGGCTATACTTTGCCAAAATGTCTCGCCTCTACCTCTCCACTCTAGGCAACGACCCTATCCCGGCCCTCATGGGCCTGAGGTTCGCCCGGAGGCTCGGGTGGAGGGGGAAGGCGGTCTTCCTGGCGGAACGCCTCTGGGACGGGTACGAGGCCAAGCGGGAGGCCTTCCTCGCCCTCCTCCGGGAAGAGGGGGTCCCCTACGAACTGGTGCCCGCGGCGGGCAGGGATGGGGCCCTACCCCAGGACCTCCCCCTCTCCGAAGGGGTCCTCGTCAACCTCACCGGGGGGAGCAAGCTCCTCGCGGCCCTCCTCCTGGAGAGGGTGCGGCGGGTGGGGGGAAGGCCTTTCCTCCTGGATGCTCACCGTCCCTTGGAGCGCCCCAGGGCCCTCCTTCTCTGGGAGCCCCTCGGGACCTTGGAGCTCGGGGAGGGGGAGATGGCGGACCTCCAGGACTACCTCCGGCTGCACTTGGAGCCCGCGGGGGCCAGGTGGCTGGAAACCCCGCCCCCGCCCGCCTTCCCGCAAGGGGCTAGGGCGGTCCAGCTTCTCGCCCTGGAGGACGGGGTGCCCATGGCCCTCGAGGAGAGAGTCTTCTTCGTGGTCCACCTGGGCCAGCCCTACCTGGTCCGGCCCCACCTGGGGGCTTCGGACCGGGAACACATGAAGAAGGAGCTCATGGCGGCCTTCGCCGAACAGGCCCGGCGCCTTGGAGGGGAGCTCTGCCGGGCCGTGGTGCCCTGGCACCAGAAGGCCCTGGATCCCCACCAGAGAAGCCGTTGGCTGGAGCGGTGGCGCACCTGGGCCCAGGCCACGGGGGTTCTTCTGGTGGACCCGGGCAAGCCCCTCGGGTCCATTCCCAGGAAGCCCCCGCTCGAGCCCTCCGAGCCACCCCCGCCCAAGGCGGGGCCGGTCCTCCTGGCGGCCCTTTCCGAACAGTCCACCCCCCTTTACGGGGCCATGCTGGCCTACAAGCCCAAGACCCTCTACCTCTTCGTCACCCCCGAGATGCGAACCCGCCTGGACTGGTTCCTGAAAGGGGTCAGGGGGCGTGGGATGAAGACCCACCCGGTCCACCTGGAGGGCCCTGGGGACCTGAAGGGCGCTTACCGCTTGGCGAGGCCCGTGGTCCAGGAGGCGAGAGCCCGGGGCTTCCCCCTCCAGGTCCACCTGAACGGGGGCACCCACGCCCTGGCCACGGGCCTTTACCTGGCGGCGGAGGACCCCGCCCTCGCCCACTACCTCGAGGGAGACCGCATCCGGGAGCTTTCCGGCGGGGAGCGCCCTCCTCCCTGGGAGGAGGGGGAGCCTGGGGAGCTCCTCGCCACCCGGGGGTACCGCCTGAGGGTGGGGGAGGAGTGGCGGGGGCTCGGCCTTGACCGGGACCTCCTCGGGCTCGCCCTGGACCTCCTCGCCCGCTGGCCTGAGGTGGAGAAGGCGTGGCCGGAAGATCCGGGGGTCCGGGCCTTCCGGGAGCGCTGGGAGAGGCTGTCCGGGCACGCCTTCGGGCCCCAGAGCCCCAAGGAGGGCCTTCCCTTGGAATACGCCGTCTTTGCCAGCCTGGCGCAGGCCTTGGAGCCCAGGGGAGGGAAGGTCCTTCCCCCGGGCAGACTGGAGCCTCTCCGGGGTCAGGAGAACCTGGGCGATGACCAGGCCCCGGAGCTGGACGGCCTGGTCTACTACCGCGGCCAGCTTTTCCCCGTGGAGTGCAAGCCGACTCCCAACGCGAAGTTCTGGGGTCGGGTGGAGTTCATGGAAAGGCTCGCGCAGAGCGTGGGGGGAAGCCGGGGTAGGGCCCTTCTCGTGGTCAACACCTGGACGGGGGACCTTAGCCGTTCCTCGAGGCACCTGGTCTACCTGGCCTTGCGGCCGGAGGCGCTTCCAGAGGGGGTGAAACGCTTTCCGGAGGATCTTGGGGAGGTGTTCCCGTGAGAGGGGTCAAGGCGTGTGGGAGAAGGTCTTGCTTAGGAGGTGGGCATGCTTTTCGTCAGGGCGCGTAACCCAGAGGCCCTCGCCGCCCGGGCCCGCTTCCTCAGGGAGCAGGCCCGGCGCAGGGTGGGGGTCCTGGAGGCCAGGTGGAAGAAGAGGCGTCTCGTGCTGGAGAAGGCCCTGGCCGAGTTCCAGCGCAACCTGGAGCACCTGCGGGCCTTGGAGGCGGAGGAGCGCTACCCCAGGGCCCAGCTGGCCCAGGCCCTGCTTCGGGAGGAGCTCCGGGTCCGGAACCTGGAGGAGGAGATAAGGAAACTGGACGAGACTTTTCGCATGGCCGCCCTGGAGGTGTACCGCAAGGCGCGGCTCAAAGTGGCGAGGTTGTCCTCGCGGAGCGGGCTTTCCCTGGACCTGGACACCCTTTTCCCGGAGGTGAAAGATGAACCTGTGGGCCACCCTTAGGAACATCCGCGCTTACCGCTTTGGCATGAGGGACGGCAAGGCCTTTTCCAAAAAGCACGCCTCCTTGGCCTACCTGGCGGTGCCCCCCTTCCCCAAGGAGCTCGCCGAGCGCTACCGCAGGGGCATGGAAGCCCTGGTGCACCGCTACCAGGCCCAAAGGGCAAAGCTGGAGAAGCGCCTCCTCCAGGTGCGGCACATGCGCCAGGCCATGGAGCGGGTGGTGGGCCAGGACACCCCCACCCCCGAGGTTTTCGTCCACATGTTGGCCTCCTGGGGGCGCTACGCCCTCCTGGGAGTGGTGTTCCTGGCGGAGCTGGTGTACAACAAGCTGGCGGCCGACACCCTGGAGGTGAACCAGCTGGAGGCTTACACCATCGCCTTCATCGCCACCTTGGTGATGTTCTGGATGGGCCACGAGGGGGGGAACTCCTTGCGGAAGCGGAACCTGCCCATGGTGGCCATGGTGGCCGTTCCCGTGCTCATGGCCGTGGCCTTCGCCTTTCTGCGGGTGGACTTTACCCGGCGCATGGCCCAGATCAACGGGGACCCCCAGAACCCCTTGGCCCTTCCCGCCCTCCTGGTGCTGGGCCTGGGTCTGGTGGCCTTCACCTTTCTCCTGGGCTACCGGGCCCCCCACGAGCGGGAGGTCCTCCTGAGGCGTTACCTGGAGCACAAGAGCCGGGAAAAAGCCCTTATGGCCAAGCTTCTGCACCTGCACCACGGGGCCCTGCGGCATCTGGACTACCTGGGGGCCCGTTACCGGGAGGAGGTGGCCGCCTACTGGCGCGGTTTCGCCCGGGCCTGGCCCACCTGGGACCCGGCTCCCGAGTTCGTGGGGGCCCTTCCCCCCCTGGACCCCCCTAGGCTCCCCCCGGCCCCTCCCGGCCCCGAGACCCTGGAAGCCCAAGCGGTATGATGAGTTTTCTCCTCCTCCTGACCCTGCCCTTCCTGGGCGGCAAGGAAGACTACCAGGTGCTGGTGGCCCTGGGGTGCAGCGCCCCCAGGCACCTGCAGAACGAGTACCGTTCCATGTTCGCCAACGAGGTCCTGCCCAAGCTTTCCGCGCGCCTCGTGGACCGTTCCCTGCGCCTGACCATCGCCCCCATCACCGGGCGGTCCTACACGGCCCCCGTGCGGGTGCTGGAAACCCCCGATGCCCTTAACGAACCCCGCTTCCGGCTGGAGCGCTACCGGGCCACCTTCAAGCGGGAGGCCCTCCAGGCCTTTGACGAGCTCCGCCGTGGGGCCGCCCTCCAGTGCTCCCGGGGCACCGAGATCGTGGGGGCCCTCAAGGCGGCGGGGGAGCGGGCTCGAGGCCCCGGAAAGATCCTGGTGATGGCCCACGGCTTTGAGCAGTCCGAGCTCGTGAACCTCTACAACTACCACCTCCGGCTGGAGCGGGCGGAGGTGAGGGAGGGGCTTTTTAAGCGGATAGAGACCAAGGTGGGCCTGCCCAACCTCAAGAAGCAGGAGGTGTGCTTCACGGGGTTGAGCGCTGGGCAAGACAACAACGCCAACGCCCGCCTCACCGGCGCCATCAAGCTCTTCTGGGAGGAGCTGGTGAGGCGGAGCGGGGGTACCCTGGTGGGGTACGGCTTCTCCCCACGGGTGTGTCAGTTCTGGTAGGGGGAGGGAATGGGCTTGGTCTGGCAAAGGAGCGGGGACCCTCTGGGGGACTTCCTGCGCCTGGTCTTTCTCCTGGAGGAAGCCCTGGAACGGCTCGGGGCGTGGCCGGAGGGCACCCTGGGGGAGAAGGTGAAGGCGGTGGAGGGATACCTGGCGGAGTGGGGCGGGGGCGGGCTGGTGCGGGAGCTTTGGGAGCTGGTCCGGTTGCGCAACCAGGTGGTGCACGAGCGCAAGCCGGTGCCCCATGAGGCCCTGGTGGAGGGGAGCCGGGTGGTGGCCGAGCTCCTCCAGCTTCTGGAGCGCCAGGCCGTCTTCACCTGGCCCGAGCTGGTGGAGCGGCTGCAGGTCCTGCGCCGCTTTCCCCCGCCTCCAGAGTTCAAGGAAACCGTCATCCTGCCTCCCGAGGCCCGCGCCCCCGAGGTGCCCCCGGGCAAGAGGCCCCTGGAGGTGCCCCGGCGCCCCTGGTCCCAGCGGCCCCTGGCCCTTCCCAGGAGGAGCCTCGGCCGGAGGGGGTTCCGGTGATCCCGGGGGCGCCTAGAGGCCCAGGCGTTCCAGGGCCTTCCTCAGGGCCTCGTTCCTCTTGGCCCACTCCCGAAGGTCCCGGGGGTTGCTGAGGAAGCGCTTCTCCTCTAGGAGCGCCCTGAAGCGCCGCGCCTCCTCCTCGGGGAAGGCGGCTATTAGGGGAGCGTGGGCCTCCAAAAAGGGCCTGAGCTCCCGGTAGCTGAGGCCGCGTAGCCGGGTTTCCAGCTCCGCATACCTGGGGTCCCGGGAGGCCTCGCCGCCGGGGGGCCGGGGGGCTTCCCCCTCTAGCCCCATCCGGCCGTACCCCGAGGAGGTCTTGCCCCCCACCCCCTCCTCCCTCAGGGCCCAGGCCAGGATCTCCCAGGCGGCCCCAAGCCAGGGGCGGGCCGCCTCCCGGTCCACGCCCGGAGCCGGGGCCATGGCCAGGAGGAAGGTGCCCGTGGCGGAGAGAAAGGGGACCGGGGTGGGGCTATCCCAGTCCGCCGGGGGCTCGTCTTCCCCCCGGTAGTAGGCGGGGTGGTGGGGGTTCAGGAGGTCGGGGTGGAGGCGCCACTTCCCGGGGAGGGGCAGGGCGTCAAAGAAGACCACCAGGCCCTGCTCCTCCGTGGTGCCGAAGAGGGCCGCCTGGGCCTCGCCCCAGTGGAAGCGGGCCAGGTGGCGCCGCCAGGCCTCGCCCTGGAGGTAGAGGTGGGCGTAGCGGCTGGCCAGGCCCTTGAGGGCCGAGCCCGGGATGTAGGGCACCCCGTAGGTGCGGTGCAGGGTGAGGGAGGTCTCCAGCACCCCCTCGCCCCCCAGCCCCACCACCAGCCGGGAAAGGGTCTGGGCCTGGCGCGCCTCGGCCCCCACGGCCTCCAGGGCCTTGCGGTACCGCTCAAAAAAGGCCCGGTACTCCCGGGGCTCGGGGATGCGGGCCACCTCCCGGACCAGCTCCCGCTTAGCCTCGGTGTCCTCCCGGTCCGCGCTTCTCAGGAACTTGTCCAGCCAGAGGCCCCGGTGGGGCTCCTCGTTCCGGGGAAGGCGGACTCCTTCCAGCGCTGTCCTGCGGCTCACGAGCCCTCCTTGGGGTCCTCTATGAGGGCCTGGGCGAAGCGCTTGAACCACTCCGCCGCGGCCAAGACCTCCCGGGTGAGGCGGAGGTACTGGAGGAGCTCGGCCTGCCGGGCGGCCTCCGCCAACTCCCGGAGGTCCCGGTAGCCCAGCACCTGGGCCAGGTCGTTCCCCAGGGCCCTGTGGGCGTCCTTCCCCCGGGAGTCCACGAAGGCCAGGGCCTGGGAAAGCCCCGCCTGGCGGACCAGGACGGGAAGCTTTAGGGCCATGTCCCGGTACTCGCCCCGGCCCTCGCCCTTGGCCGCCTCCCGGACCTTCTCGTAGGCCTCCTGGGCCCATACCTGCCAGCGGGTGCGCACGGCCTACCTCCCCACCACGATCCGGCAAAGTCCCCGGCCCACGGTGGCCTTGCCCCCAAGCTGGACCACCCCTTCCAAGAGGCCCTTCACCAGGGCGAAAACGGCCTCGGCGGGGAGGTCCTTCCCCCTCCTGCGGGAGGCCTCGGCCCGGAGGAGGCTGTAGAGCACGCTTTCCGTGGGCAGGCTCTCCTCGTACCAGAGGGCTCCCCGGGCCACGGTCTTGGTCTCGTCGTCCAGCCGGATGCGGGCCACCACCTCCGTGGCCGTCTCCAGGAGGAAGCTCATGAGGTCGTCGTGGACCACCACCAGGCGGCCCTTCACCGGGGCCTCGAGGCGCTCGGCAAGCCAGTCCTCCCAGGCCCCGGCCCCCGCCTCCTCCCGGGCCTTGAGGTCCAGGTCCTCGAGGTAGACCTTCCCCCCGGGTTCCCGCACCCGGGACCCGGGGGCCAGGAGGGCCTGGGTGGGGTCCGGGACCCCGGGGACCCCGGGGACCTGGAGGCCCACCATCCCGGCCTCCCTGCGGAAGCGCTCCAGGAGGTAGGGGCTCGTCACCAGGGCGAAGACCCCGCAAAGGCTGCGGACCGGAAGGAGAAGGAGCTTGGCGTCCCCCACCTGCACCGCCCCGGCGTGCTCGGAGGCGCTCTCCGTGTCCGGCCCGAAGACGGCGAAGAGGGTGTCCTTGTGCCAGTCGGAGGCCCGGTCCCGGAGCACCCCCTTGAGGGAGCTTCCCGGCAGGTAGGGGATGTTCGTGGCCTTTTCCCGGGCGATGGGCAGGTCTATGGCCCCGATGCCTTGCCCCGTCCCCGCGTGCAGGGGGGAGAGGGCGTGAAGAAAGAGAAGCGCCGCTTGGCTCATCCAAACCTCCTTCAAAGGCTTTTCACGAAGGCCAAAACGGGGTCCACCTGGCCCCTTAGGGGCGGGATCTGTCTGGCCTCCCCGGGGGTGAGCCAGGGGTCCACCTCCCAAGTGCGGTCCTTACCATGCTCCAAGACCAGCTTTTTCCCGGGGAACCGGGCCCCCTCCAGGACTGCCACCACGCAGGGCCTCTGCCCCTCTCCCAGGGGTCGGAAGAGGAGGGGGCTCGCCCGGCGGTCCGTGTCTTCTAGATCGGGCTTCAGGACCGTGTCTTCGGGGTCTCCCCCGTCTTCGAAGTGGAAGATGATGGGCAGGCCGAACTGGGCCCGGGGGAACTTGCGCACGGGGTGCCTGGGCGGGTACGTGGAGGCGTGCCGCCCCGTGAGGCGCCGCACCTCGTCGGGCTCGGGCCAGAGGGAGCGGCCAGGGTTTCGGGGGTTGCCCCCCCCGGGCCGGGCCTGGCGGAAGGCCTGGTAGCGCTCGGCGAGCTCCCTCCAGGAAAGGGGCACCACCCGCACCGGGCTACTGGGGGTGAGGTGGGGCACCCCTTCGGGCCACCCCTCAAGGCGGCTGTAGCGCCGAAGCCCCTCCCGGACCTTCTCCTCCGTGGGCGCCCTGGCTCCTTGGGGGAGGAGGGCGCCGAAGCCCCTCCGGGTCCGGGCCCCGATGCCGCCAAAGATCTCCCAGGCCCAGAGGGCGGCCCCCAGCTCCTCGGCCAAGTTCAGGTTCTTCACCCGCTCGGGAAAGCGAAGGCGAAGGCGGAAGGACACGTCCACGCGCACGGGGTAGTTCTGGGGGTCCTGCTCCGTGCGCCGCAGGGGGAAGGCCAGATAGGGGTGGGCCACCTCTGGATGGGCCCGGGCTAACTTCTTTCCGGGAACGTCCGTGAAGGGGTAAACTTCCCGGCCCCTCTCCAAAATCTCCACCTCCACCGCCACGGGGGAGGCCCCGCTTTCCCCCGCGCTTCCGAAGAGGGCGCTTTCCAGCTTCCGAAGTTCCTCCAGGCTTCCCTGGGCCTGCCAGCCCCTCAGGGCCCGCCACCAGAAGCGCAGGTGCCCCCGCACCTCCGTGGCCCGCACCACGCTCACGGGGTCCGCCTCCCTGGGCTCCACCCCGCCCCCGAAGAGGGGGGTGAGGAGGGTGTAGACGCGCTCCCAGGTGAGGATCCGCGCCCCGTCCTGGCGCACCAGGGCTCCTCCCTCCTCCCTTCGCCTCGGCGAAAACGCCTCCTGAAACGCCCTTCTCATGCCTCCTCCCAGCGACCGAGCTTCCCCTCCCAGACCCCCAAGACCGCCAGGCCGAACCCGTCCCTCCGGTCCTGATCCCCATCGGAGAGGTTCTGGAACCAGACCTTCTCCGCCCAGTCCCGAACCTCCCCTTCGCCCCAGCCCTCCGGGAACCGCAGGAAGTAGACGCTCCCCGCGGGCACCGCCCGGCGGCTCGGCTTGGGCTTCCCGCTCTTCAGGTCCCAGCCCGAGACCGCCAGGGGCCTTCCCACCACCGCCGCCACCACCCTGGCCCCGCCAAAGGCCCCGTCCTTGGGAAGGTAGGCTCCTTCCAGGAAGGCGGGGGTGAGGAAGACGAGGCGGGCCGCCCGGAGGCGCACCAGGCCCTCCACCAGCTCCCCGGGCAGGGGCGGAACCCCAGGACCCCCCCTTTGCCAGAAGGCGAGGCGCCTCTCCCCGCCCAGGGGGAAGACCCCCTCGGGCTCCGGCCCCTCGGGCCAGAGGGCCAGGGCGAGGCGGCGCCTTTCCCGGGCGAACTCCAGCCCCGAGGTCTGGAAGAGGAACCCCTCCCGGGCCGTCTGGGCCGCGGGGTCCAGGGCCACGTGGGTGCGGAGCTCGGGGGTGGGCCCGCCGTGGCCCTCGGGGGAGAAGCCCTCGGGGGCGTCCTGAAGGAGCCACTTCAGGAAGCTCTCCCAGTACCAGAAGGCGGGCAGGGAAGCGGGCTTCTCCTTGAGGGCGGGGCTGGGAAGGCCCACGGGCGCAAGCCCCTCTGGCAGGTTGGTTCCGGCTCCCTGGGGAAGCTCCAGGGGGCGGAGGGGGTAGACGGCCTCTCCCAGCTTCAGGGCGTCCAGGGGCCGGGGCACCAGGAGCTGCCACCCCTCCCTTCCCTCCTCCGCCAGGAGGGGGCCCCGGAGGCCCCACCCCAGGACCTCCTCCGCCCTCTCGGGCAGGGGAAGGCCCTCCAGGAGGGCGCGGCGGGTGCGGTAGGCCCCGGCCAGGGTCTGGGGAAGGGGGAAGGGGAGGCTTCTGGCCCGGGCCCCGGGGCTATTGGTGAAGGGCCTGCCATCCCGGACGATGAGGGGGTCCCTGGGCTCAATGAGCATCCCACACCTCCCGGCTCTCCACGGGCACGCCCGCCTGGTCCAGGGCCTCGGCGAAGGGGCGGGCGAGGAGGAGCTCCTCCGCCAGGCGGCGCACGTCCTCCCCGGTGCGGAGCCACGCCTTAAGCTCCTCCCGGTAGGCCCGCTTCATCTCCTTCCTCCCCAGGATGCGCAGGGCCTCGGCCACCAGGGCCTCGTGGGAGAGGGCCCCTTTCGCCTCCTGGGTGAGCGCCCAAAGCTCGTAGGCGGCCTTGGAGGGCACCTCCCCCGCCCGCAGGAGGTCGGCGTAGCGGAGGAGGCGGCGGGTGAGGGGAGGGCTCTCGTCCCACCGGCCCCGCGCCATGCGCTCGGAGCCCGAGCGGGGGCTATAGGCCACGCAGAGGGCGTTGCGCTTGGGCTCCCCCTCCTTGGCCCACTTCTCCGCCTTGCGGGCCAGGTCCAAGGCGTCCTGCAGAGGCTCCAGGTGGTGGACCACCGCCAGGCCCACGGAGAGGCTGGGGGCCTGGCCACCCTGTCCGAAGGGAGCCATGACCTTTTGGAAGCGCTCCGCCAGGGCCCTTGCGGCCATGAGGGCCTTGTGGAGGGGAAGGAGGGCCAAGACGTCGTCCCCCCCGGAGTAGACCAGGGCGCCCCCGTGGGCCTCCACGATGCCCTTGACCCGGGCGGCGAACCCCAGGGCCAGGGCGTTGGAGAAGCGGCGGTGCTCTTCGGGGCTCTTGAGCCGGTCCAAGGTCTCCCCCATGCGGTCCCCGTCGGCGTGGAGGAGGGCGTAGTAGGCCCCGGGAGGCGCCTTCACCCCTCCCCGGGAAAGCTCCCTCCAGAGCTTCCCGAGGCGGTCTCGGGCCTCCTCCAGGCGTCCGGGGTCTTCGGCGAGGGCGGGGAACTCCTCGAGGCGGCTCTCGTACAGGAGGCGGACGTCCCACTCCCCGAAGGGGGTCTCCCGCAGGGCGGGGTGGTGGGTCCTGGCCCGCGCCTCCTCCCCCACCAGCCTCCCCAGGTCCTCCAGGGCCTTCCTCAGCGCCCCCTCGAGGCCAGCCCTCCTGACCCCTTCCCAGAAGGGGAGGGCCGCCACGTGGGTGGTGCTCAGGAAGCCGTGCTCGGTCTGCCACCAGCGCTTGAGGAGGTCCGGGCCCGAGAGGTACTCCCCCGGGCGCAGGCCGAGGCGCACCCGGAGGCGGTCCGCCTCCCTTTCGGGCAGGCGGAGGACGCTCTCCCGGGCCCCGTCCAGGGAACTCTTGTAGGCCGGGCTTCCCCAGGCCACGGGGGCGAAGTCCCGGGTGTTCTTGCGGGCCGCCAGGAGGGCCATGAGCCGCTCCCGGGCCCCGGGGTAGTCCCCCTTGAGGGGGAGGTGGGCGTAGTAGCCCTCCAGGAGGTCCTGGACCTGGGCCAGGGCCTCTTCCCAAAGAAGGTGGTTCTTGCGGGGGGTAAAGACCTCCTCCGCCCGCGCCAGGAGGTAGTTCTTGGCCGCCCTCAGGGCCGCCTCCCCCAGGGCCTCCGGGTCCTTCCCCTCCGGGACCCGGACCAGGAGCACGTTGGGGATGCCCGCCTCGGCCAGCCTCTCCAGCCCCGCCCCGTCCTCGGGGGCCGGGAAGATGAGGTTCTCCGCCCCCACCTCCTGGGCGAGGGTCTGGGCGGCGCGGGCGGCGGCCTCGGAGAGGAGGCGGCTTCCCGCGAAGAGGTCCCGGGTCCTCCGGGCCGTGGCGATGAACTCCTGCACCGGGCCCAGGGCGATAGCGAGGAGACGTTCCATAGATCCCCCTCTTTGGCCTCCAGAATACCAGGCTTCCGGGAACCCCATCAAGGGCTTGCTAGCCCCCCAGGGCCTTCTCCAGTTCCTGGGGAAAGCGATACACCCCGGGGACGCTCCCGTGAACCTCGGACCTTCTCCCGCTCCCGAGGATGACGGCTCCGGAGGTTGGCACTGTGGTAAGGCACCACCGCAAGGCAGAGCTGGCCCCCGAGGGTCCTGGCCTCCTGGGCGAACTGGGCGAGGGCCTTCCGGGACATTTCCTTCCGCTCCTCCCCGAGGGAGGGCCTGAACCAGTAGGGCCGGCCCCGGTAGACCACGAAGAGCCCGTCCTTTTGGGGAAGCCGGGCCGCGCGGGCCCCCGGGGGGAAGGTCTGCGGTGGGGGGGTTTCCACAAAGGGCAAGGTAAACCGGGCCTTGCGTCATAGCCGCTTTGAAGGTCCAGTATACCCTGCCCGCCAACCGCAATCCCCTTACGGGGCTAAGTGGTTTGCAACCTGGGTGGGTCAAACCACCTACGCCGTCTACATCCAGTCGCAATCCCCTTACGGGGCTAAGTGGTTTGCAACCCATTGACGAGCCCGGGACCTTCTGGAGCGAGTATTCCGAGGTCGCAATCCCCTTACGGGGCTAAGTGGTTTGCAACTGCGACTCTCCCACATCGCCTTTCTCGGGAAGGGAATCGTCTGGTCGCAATCCCCTTACGGGGCTAAGTGGTTTGCAACACCTGCCCGAGGGGCGGGTGGACGAGTGGCCCCTGGACCCCAGGTCGCAATCCCCTTACGGGGCTAAGTGGTTGGCAACCTGTCCACCGGAAAAACCGCCTTCAAAGGCAATGAACTCGGTCGCAATCCCCTTACGGGGCTAAGTGGTTTGCAACTAATAAGGGTGTGCAATTTGACTTCACGGGCCTTGTAAACAGTCGCAATCCCCTTACGGGGCTAAGTGGTTTGCAACTAATAAGGGTGTGCAATTTGACTTCACGGGCCTTGTAAACAGTCGCAATCCCCTTACGGGGCTAAGTGGTTTGCAACCAGGACCTTCTTGATTGGAAGGTTTTCGAGGAGGCCGGGGAGTCGCAATCCCCTTACGGGGCTAAGTGGTTTGCAACTCAATGCTGAGGGTGCGCTGGGTGCTGGTGGGGGACTGGTAGTCGCAATCCCCTTACGGGGCTAAGTGGTTTGCAACGAGTTTGGGCGGGCTTTCCGGGTTTTGACGGCTAATGAAGTCGCAATCCCCTTACGGGGCTAAGTGGTTTGCAACCTCAAAGTTGAGGCGTGGGTTCGTCTTAAGCAAGAGGAGGTTAGTCGCAATCCCCTTACGGGGCTAAGTGGTTTGCAACTTTATATCGCTGAGCGGGATGGCTATGGGCTGGTATCGTCGCAATCCCCTTACGGGGCTAAGTGGTTTGCAACTCTACCCCCCTGAGAACTCCGTCCTGGACGGTGCCCTCAGAGGGGGGGTTTGTGAGAAAGATGAAGTCTGGAATATGCATGGGGCGAATAACGGAGGTTTTTGGGAGTTTCTGCCGTCCAGAACTTACAGCAAAAGGGGCGATGAGAAGGAGAAAACGCATACTGCCCATCCCCAAGGGAAGAACTGGCTTTCAAGGTCCCCACCTGGAGGCCCAGGTCAGGGGAAGTATAGCACACACAGCAACCTTGGAGCGGGTCAAAGTTTATAGGAAGAACGCCGTCCAGGAGATAGCTATGCTTTTCAAAGCTCAAGGAATGGCTTTTGCGCCGCAATTTTGCGCACAGGTATAGCGTGGCCTATCGCCAGAGGTAGAAGGGCGTGTACTCCCCCCTCCCCAGAAGGGCCGCCTTCAGGCGCCGGGCCTGGACCTCTATGAGCTCCACCAAGGGCTTGCGGAAGCCAAGGGGGTGGGTCATCTCCTCCCGCAGACGCTCCTCCACCAGGGCGATGAGCCGCTTCCGCCCCTCCTCCTTCAGGTACACGCCCCCCTCCCGCACCTCAGCGTGGGAGGGGGTGAGGAGTCCCCGCCGGAAGGCGGAGAGGACCACCTGGTCCACGGCGGGCACCCGGAACTCCTCCATGAGGTCCAGAGCCAGGGCCGGGCTCCGCCGCCCCTCGGCGTGGAGAAAGCCCACCTCGGGGTGGAGCCCAGCCAGCCGCACCGCCACCAGCGTCCGCCCGAGGAGCAGGGCGTACCCGTAGGAGAGGGCGGCGTTCACCGGGTCCCTGGGCGGTCTACGGGTGCGGCCCGAAAAGCCATACTTCCCAAGGAGCCGCTCCAGTCCCCGGAAGTAAGCCCGGCTGCCCTCACCCTCGGCGCCCCGGAGGCGCTCGAGGCCCGTGACCCTTTCGGCCCGGGCCAGGGCCTCCGCCACGTCCCCCGCCTCGGGAAGGCGCTGGCGTTCCAGAAGGGTCAGGGCCGAACGGAGCTTGCCTGCCACGAAGGCCTGGGCCAGGGGTAAAGCCTCGGCGGAAAACTGGGCCCGGAGGTGGCCTGGGTGGGGGTCGGGAAAAGCCCCCGCCACCCCGTGGAGGAAGCCCTCCAGGGAGTAGAAGAAGACCGGCACTCCCTGCCGCAGAAGGAAGACCATGGCGGGGGTGGAGAGGCGCACGTTGCCCCAGACGGCCACGGAGCGCACCTGCCGGGCGGGAAAGCCCGCCACCTCCACCCCGTTCTCTTCCAGAAGAAGCCTCCCCTGCCGGAGGCGCAGGGTGCCCCCCTGGTGGGTGAGGTGCAGGGTCACGGTTAGAACTTGGGCCAGGGGGGAAGGGGCCTAAGGCGCTCGTCCAGGCCCGTGAGGAAGTCCCGCAGGCGCTCGTAGTCCTGGTCAACCAAAGCGCACATTACTGCGCGCCGGCCCTCCACCAGGATGAGGACCTAGGCCAACCCTCCACCCCTCCCACGGTCCCCCGAAGCCGCTTTCCTGTCCGGGAAACGCATTGAGGACGGGCTTGAGGGGAGAGAGATCTCTCGGCACCTCTCGCCCGAGGAGGGGAAGGAAGAGACCTACCCTCAAGACCCACCAGGGATTAACACCGGAAGAGTTCCTTCCATAGGTAAACCCCTTCCGGCTCCCTGGAGAGCCCTGAAGGCTTGAAAGCAAGGAGAGGTAGCGCTCAACTTTCCCGATCTCCCGGGAAAGCCTTCGCTTGAGGTAGGGGTTGGGCTCCGTATTTTTCTTCTCCCGGAGTTCCTGGACCCTGGAGGCGTAGAAGCCCTCGGCGTAGGCGAGGAAGGATTCGTCGGAGAGAAGAGCTTGGTAGCCCTCAGGAAGCCTCTCCTGGAATCCCAGAGCTCTTCTCCCGATGACGAGGGCGGCGGCCACGTCCTTGGAGAGGGAAAGCTGCGGGGCGTACTTCAGCATCCCTATCGTGGAGGTGTCCTGGGGGTTCACCTCCAACACCTCCACGCCCCGCTTCCTGGCGAGGGCGTGCACCTTCCTCAGGAGGGAACGGTAGGCGAAGCGGTGCGCTTTCCTCCGGAAGGCCCTGCCAGAGCCATCGCCCCTCATCGTCTTGCGGAGGTATCTGAGGCGTTCCGTGGCGATGGCCACCCCGCGCTCCTCGGCCAGGGAGACCACCTGGTGGGCCACCTTCCAGAGGACCAGTTCCTTCGCCCCCTTGTTGGAAGCGGCGTCCACCTCTTCCAGGGAAAGGGTCAGGTGGCGCCTCAGGTTCCCGTCAGGGGAGACGAGGGCCAAGGCGAGATGGTAAGGGTCCGAGTTCACGTCCAGGGCAAGGACCCCGTTTTCCTTCGTGATCGTGAGAGGAGCGGGCTCCTCCTCCCAGGTAAAGGTGGCGTAGACCTTGCCCCCCTTGAGGGTGAGCCCCACGTTGTAGGGGAGGGAGGCGTACACCCTCTGGAGGAGGGCGTTAAGGTTCGGGTGGCCCGTCTTCACCAGGGCGTGGGCGTGGCTCCCGTCCCCCAGGTTGATCCGGAGCCACAAGCTCCCGTCCTTGACGAGGAGCCTCAGGTTGAGGTTGCCCCCCTTGGTCCTGTCCCCGCGGGAGTAGAGAAGGCCCTGACGCCTTTCCCGCCACTCCCGTTTGAGTTTCTTGAGGGCTTCGCCGGAGAGGTGCCCCCGCTTCAGTCGCTCAAAGAGCTTCCTTCCCCCGAAGACGACTTTGCGGGGGTCTTCTCCTCTCTCTCTGGTGGAGTCTAAGGTAGCCTGGGCTTTCAAGATGGCGTCGTCCGCGTGGCGGGTGTTGAGGCGGAAGAGGGTACAGAGGGGGCCGTCCTGTCGTTTGAGCTCTTCCCGGTCCTTTCCCTCTAGAAGGCGGTTGTAGGCGTAGCGCACGGCGGCGGAGAAGCGGCGCATGAGGTCCAGGGTGGACTTTTGGTCTTCTCCAGAAAGGAAGACCAGGAGGGCCTGGGCCCCGGTGAAGGCCTTCTCCTTCTTCCTTTTCCTGGGCCTTCCCCGCGAGGTAGCTCCGCTGACCACCGACGGCCTCCTGTGAGGGAGTATAGCCCCTCCGGGGCTTTTCATCGTACGGGACTCGCCCGGGTGAGGCGGAAGGACGCGAAGGCGTGCGAGCGCTTGGGTGAAGAGGTGTGCGCTATGCCCCAACTGTTTGCACCTCCCGCTCCACGGGCCTCGTGCCGTGAGCCAGGATGCTCTCGTGTCTCCTCTGCAGGAGGGCCTGGAGGCGGTTTTTCTCCCCAAAGAGGCGCTGGGCCAGGGTGCCCTGCTGGCCAAAGGCCAGGTCCAGCTCAAAGGCCGCCTCCAGGAGGTCCATGAGGCCCCGGGGCTTCAGGAGGCGCTCTCTCAGGCTCTGCGGGAAGCCCTCCGGCCAGGTCTGGTGGTCCTTGAGCACGAGGCCCAACCGCTCGTGGATGTCGGCTTCCGCGGCCAGCTCCAGGGCCCGGTAGAGCCTCGCCAGGGCGTCGTCAAAGCGGCCGAGCTCCGCCCGGCGTTCGGCGTTGGCCAGGAGGTCCCGGAGGAGGGCGAAGGTGGGCTTCCCCCCGGCCTCCACGGTGGCCTTCAGGTGGGGGAGGAGGGCTTCCAGGCCCTGTAGGACCCGCACCTTGCCCCCGTGCCCCCAGGCCTCGGCCACCGCCAGGGCCACGGGGAGGTGGGAGGAGAGCTTCTCCAGGGCCTCCCGGTGCCGGAAGCGGTCCCACTCCATGAGGCCTTCCACCACGCCCCTCATGGCCCCGTAGAAGCGGGCCTCCGAGGGGGAAAGGGGGCGGCTCAGAAGGCTTTCCAGCTCAGAGAGGGCCATGCCCAGGTTCAGGGCGTTCCAAGCCCGGGTGAAGCCTGCCCACTCCTTCAGCCCCAGCCGGGAGGTGGGGTCCTCCAGGGCCCGGAGGCGCTCGGCTCCCGGGAGGACCCGGCCCGTCCCGGGGTCGCGCCTCTCCCCGCCCACGTAGCTGAAGACCACGCCCCGCCCCGTGAGGGCCAGAACGAGCCCCGCCGCCATGGGCTTGGTCCACCCGGTGAGGTCGGCCACGATGGCCGTGGCCTCCCATTCCAGGGCCTTCCTCAGGGCGAGGAGGGCCTTCTGGTAGGCCTCGAGGAGGCTTTCCGCGTCTTCCAGGAGGAGGGTGTGATGGCGGAAGGAGGCCCCGTAGTCCCTTAGAAGCTCCGCCGCCACGGGATGGGAAGCCTGGCTGGCCAGGAAGACCACCCCCTCGGGGGCGTGTTCGGCCAAGGCCACTTCCAGGGGCTCCCGGGTGGTGCCCACGGTGAGGATGAGGACCTTCATGTTCCCATTATGGCTCCCTGGCCGACCAACGTTTCAAACCCTCAGTAGGTACGGTTGAAACTTGGCCATAAAAGGGCAACGGCCCCCTGGAGGGCTGCGCGTCCTGCGCCGGGCTATCGGGACCCCAGGCCCAGCCCGGTGGAGGGCTTTTACGACAGCCTCTTATACTCGGGGAACGGCGGAAGAAGATACACGACTTCTCGCGGCACCTTCATTTCCTTGCTTTTTGGACATCGTAATGCTAAATTAGCAGGGATGATACCCCAACGTCTGCAACCCCTGCTGGAAGCCCGCCTGGAGCAGGTTCCCGTGGTGGTACTCACCGGCCCCCGACAGGCGGGCAAGACCACCCTGGCCCTGGAGGTGGCTAAAAGGCGGGAAGCCCTCTACTTAGACCTGGAATCGGAGGCCGACCGGGCCAAGCTCTCCGCCCCCGAGCTCTACCTGGAGGCCTACCTGGGCCGCCTGGTGATCCTGGACGAGGTCCACCGCATGCCCGGGCTCTTCCCCCTCCTCCGTAGCCTCGTGGACCGCGCCCGCAGGCGGGGCTTGCGAAGCGGCCTTTACCTCCTCCTGGGCTCCCTCTCCCCCGAGGTGAGCCGCCAGGCGGGGGAGAGCCTGGCGGGCCGGGCCAGCTACCTGGAGCTTTCCCCCTTTGACCTGCTGGAGGTAGGCCGGGAGGCCGAGCCCGTCCTGTGGCTCCGGGGGGGCTTTCCCGAGAGCTTCCTGGCCTTGGGGGACGAGGAGAGCTTTCGCTGGCGCCTGGACTTTCTCCGGTCCTACGTGGAGCGGGAGATCCCCCTCCTCGGGGGGCGGCTTCCCGCGGAGGCGCTCCGCCGCTTCCTCACCATGCTGGCCCACCTTCAGGGGGAGCTCCTGAACACCTCCGCCCTGGCCAGAAACCTTGGCCTGGACGGGCGCACGGTGAACCGCCACCTGGACTTCCTGGTGGACCTCTACCTGCTAAGGCGCCTGCCTCCCCTGGAAGCCAACGTGGGGAAACGCCTGGTGAAAAGCCCCAAGCTCTACCTGCGGGACAGCGGTCTGGTCCACGCCCTCCTGGGGCTCCGGACCCTGGAGGACCTCCTCGCCCACCCTGTGGTGGGAAGGAGCTACGAGGGCTTCGTGGTGGAAAACCTCCTCCGGGTGATTCCCGAGGGGTGCGAGGCCTACTTCTACCGCACCCGGGCCGGGGCGGAGGTAGACCTGGTCCTCCTCCTGCCCGGGGGAAGGCTCTGGGCCGTGGAGGTCAAGCGAAGCCTGGACCCCAGGCCTTCTCGGGGGTTCCACGAGGCCTTGAAGGACCTCGAGCCCCGGGAGGCCTTTGTGGTCTACCCGGGAGGGGAGACCTTCCCCGTGGGGGAGGGAGTCCTCGCCGCTCCCCTCGGGGCGGTGATGGAGCGGCTCTGGAGGGGGTAAGCGCTTGCGCTCTGGTCTCGCGACCCGGGTCTATCCGGCCACGCTACCCTTGCTGGTGAGCGGTTGGCCAGGGCCGCGTAGCTCCCGGTGGGGGACCTTTACGACGGCCCCCAACCCACATTCCGCACCCCTCCTTCCCCTCGTTAGGATTTTAGGAAGGCAGCCACACCCGACCTGCAGGTGTACGACCTCGGCCACCTGGGCCTGGTGGCCAGCATCGTGGACCGCATCGGGCTGGTCCCCCTGGTGGACGAACGGGTGGGCCCCCGCCCGGGGGAGAAGGTGAGCACGGGGGTGGCCCTGGTCAGCCCCGAAGGGGCTACCTTGTAGGCGGCCATTCTGAACGCCCTGGGCTTTGTCTTTTCCCCCCTCTACCTCTTCGGCCACTACTGGGAAGGCAAACCCACGGAGTGGCTCCTGGGGGAGGGCATCACCCCAGAGCTTTTCCAGAGCTTTTGAACGACGACCGCATGGGCCGCATGCTGGACGTCATCTACCAGGCGGGGGTGACAGAGCTCTTCCTGGAGGTGGCCAATGTCAGCGAAGCTACCTTGAGGGCACGCCAGGCCTTTCCCTTGCCGGTACGGGCCCTGCATGCGGACGCCACCAGCTTTCACGTGCACGGGCGGTACGGGGAGGGGGAGGAAGAGGGGGCTATCCGCCTGGTGCAGGGGTACAGCCGGGACCACCGCCCGGACCTGAAGCAGTGGGTGATGAGCCTGGTGTGCGCGGACACGGGGGGCATCCCTCTCCTCTTCGCTCCCCAGGACGGGAACGCCAGCCACGCCAAGACCCTGGTGGCCCTGGTGTCCCGGTTCCGGGAGGGCCTGGACCTGGGGGAGGTGGGGGTGCTGGACGGGGCCAGCTACAGCCAGGAGAACCTGGGGGCCCTGCAGGGGTTCTCCTGGGTCATGCGGGTGCCGGCCACCCTCAAGGAGGCCAAGGTCCTGCCGCGCAAGGAGTTACCCCAGGAGGCCTGGAGGTCTCTGCTGCCGGGCTACCGGGGGCTGGAGGTGGAGCGCGAGTACGGGGGTGTGCGGCAGCGCTGGCTGTTGGTGGAGAGCCAGGAGCGGGCCAGGATGGAGGAAGCGAGCCTCCAGCAGCGGATAGCGCGGGGCGAAGGGGAGGCGCAGGTCAGCGAAGCTACCTTGAAGGTCCTGGGCCAGCTGACGGCTCGGACCTTTGCCTGTGAGGCGGACGCCCGGCGGGCCCTGGAGGAGGTGAGCCGGGGGCTCCCCTACCACCGCCTGGTGTACCTGGGGGTGCGGGAGGAGAGGCGGCGGGGGAGGGTGGGGCGTCCCAGGAAGGGGGAGGTTCCAAAGGTGGTGGGCTACCGTCTCCTGGCCCGGGTGGAGGTGGACGAGGGGAAGGTGAAGCAGGCGAGGCGGGGGCTGGGGCGGTTCCTCCTGGCCACCAACGTGCTGGACCGGGAGAGGCTTCCCCCTCAGGAGGTGCTGAGGCGGTACAAGGACCAGGCCCGGACGGTGGAGCGGGGGTTCCGGTTTCTGAAGGACCCCCTATTCTTTGCGGAGAGCACCTTCTTGAAGCGGCCCGAGCGGGTGATGGCCCTGGGGATGGGGATGGCCCTGGCCCTTCTGGTGTACGCCCTGGGGGAGTGGGCGCTGAGGCGGAGGCTGGAGGGGACGGGGTCCAGCCTGCCGGACCAGAAGGGGAGACCCACAGCCAAGCCCACCTTGCGCTGGGTGTTTCAACTGTTCATGTGGGTTCGCCTGGTGGAGCTGGGGGGCAAGTTGCTGGTCATCAACCTGGCTCCCCATCACGAGAACGCGGTGCGCCTCCTGGGGGCCGGGCGATATTACCTGCTGGAGTGAAGGGGGTGCGGAATGTGGGTCATAGGTACGGTCAAAACACGTACACGGCCCCCCAGTCATGAACGGCACGCCACAGTTTCAAACCCTCATAGGTACGGTCAAAACCTGGGCGAAGGGCTCCACCAGCACCGCCGCCAGGAGGCGTTTCAAACCCTCATAGGTACGGTCAAAACAAGAGCGAGGATGGGAAGTGGATCCTCCTCCAGAGGAAGGGTTTCAAACCCTCATAGGTACGGTCAAAACGCCTCTCCCTCATGCATCTTTCCTCCTCAGGATGCCGAGTTTCAAACCCTCATAGGTACGGTCAAAACCCTAGCCCGGTGGAAGCTCCACCACTACCTCGACGCTTTGTTTCAAACCCTCATAGGTACGGTCAAAACCCCAGAAGCCCACCGGCGGCCACCGCTCCTGTGCCGAGTTTCAAACCCTCATAGGTACGGTCAAAACGACCAGGGAGATTCTCAGGCGGCTTCTGCAGGGCATGGGTTTCAAACCCTCATAGGTACGGTCAAAACACGACATGCTAGAGGCCATGCATGTGACCATAGCAGGTTTCAAACCCTCATAGGTACGGTCAAAACGCCCGGTCCCGCATGGCGTACTGGGCCATGATGCGGGGTTTCAAACCCTCATAGGTACGGTCAAAACCCTAAACAGCCGGAACCAACGGGCACCAGCAGGCACGTTTCAAACCCTCATAGGTACGGTCAAAACAGGGGTACCTGCCTCAGCGAACTGCACGAGGTCATAGAAGTTTCAAACCCTCATAGGTACGGTCAAAACCAGCCGTATGTAGGCTCACATAGATAGCGGATGGAGGAGGTTTCAAACCCTCATAGGTACGGTCAAAACTCTTCTGGAGCTTCGTTTTTTGATTTCCGGAGGATTCGGAGTTTCAAACCCTCATAGGTACGGTCAAAACGCCGCCCTGCTCGCGGTCTCGCCTCCCTTGTGGGAAGTTTCAAACCCTCATAGGTACGGTCAAAACGGCTGCGCCTCATGAACGGGGAGATCCAGATCATCTCGAAGTTTCAAACCCTCATAGGTACGGTCAAAACGAGGGTCGTTGTGGAATACTGACCCCCGGGAAGGGGGGGTTTCAAACCCTCATAGGTACGGTCAAAACCTGCGCTTCGCCTTTGTCTCGGCTTTCATGATGGCGTTCGCGTTTCAAACCCTCATAGGTACGGTCAAAACGGGCTTATCGCCTCTCCCATCATGTGGGTTCTCGGCAAGTTTCAAACCCTCATAGGTACGGTCAAAACTGGAGAGGAGGGCGGAGTGAACCTGCAGGAGCGCATCCGGGTTTCAAACCCTCATAGGTACGGTCAAAACAGGAGCCACCACGAAAGGCCGGCCAGGGCAAAGGGTTTCAAACCCTCATAGGTACGGTCAAAACACTGATCTTAGTAACTACTGTACTTAGTAGTTGTTTACGTTTCAAACCCTCATAGGTACGGTCAAAACTCATACGCTGTTAATATCTTCTGTAAGTCATAGTTGTATGCAAGTTTCAAACCCTCATAGGTACGGTCAAAACTCCTCCTCTTTTCTCCGGGGAGGAGGGGCTAGGCCAGGGTTTCAAACCCTCATAGGTACGGTCAAAACTCTAGATTGCGTATGGGTTTAGCTGACTTTAGCCAGCGTTTCAAACCCTCATAGGTACGGTCAAAACGCCGTTCAGCCCGCTCATCGGCGCCAAGGTGGACGAGGTTTCAAACCCTCATAGGTACGGTCAAAACTCCGCGGGAGCGGTGATAGCGTTCGGAGAGGCGATCGTTTCAAACCCTCATAGGTACGGTCAAAACTCCTGAACCTTTCCCGCCCCGACCTCGCTCAGGTGCGTAGTTTCAAACCCTCATAGGTACGGTCAAAACGGAGGTGCCATGTACAGGTTAAACCACCATATCTGGAGGTTTCAAACCCTCATAGGTACGGTCAAAACCGCCTTCGCCTGGTACGTGGGGGGTGGGTGGCTGACCCGTTTCAAACCCTCATAGGTACGGTCAAAACACTCTGGTATCTCGCCGCGCACTTGCTGGCAAGGATGGCGTTTCAAACCCTCATAGGTACGGTCAAAACCAGGGCCATCGAAAGCTCAGCGAGGGAGAGCGCAACGAGTTTCAAACCCTCATAGGTACGGTCAAAACCCTTAACATCCCCTACAGCACGCGCGCCTCTCATGAGACTCTAATCCCGGTTTTCAAGAACCCCTGCGGCCGAACGGGGAAGCTCCGGCCACCTGAGCCTCAGGATAAGGGGCCGGGGGTGTTGCGTCAACCCCCCGATGAAGCCAGCTTAACGAAGGCGGTAGGGCACGTAGGAGACCTCTCCTATAAGGTGTTTTTCCAGCTTGTAAAGCTCTAGGCGGAGGGTGGTGCGGTAGGAGACGGAACGACGCAGGGTGAGATGCCGGTAGGTGGTCTGGAGGGTTTTCTCCCACTCTTCCACCACCAGCCGTCTCCCTGCTTCTGACAGGAAGACGCCGTCCCCTTCCCGGAGAAAATGGCCCGCTCTGATCTGTCCCCGTCGCACGAGGCGGAAGATGAGGCGATCCACCAGAACGGGCTTGAAGACCTCCGCCACGTCCAGGTTGAGGGAGTGGCGCCGATAGTTGGCCTCGTGGAGGAAGCCGATCCTGGGGTCCAGGTGGGTCTGGTAGATCTGGGCGAGGACCGCCGTGTAGAGGAGGCTGTTGCCGAAGCTGACCAGGGCGTTCACCGGGTCTTTGGGCGGTCTCCGGCTCCGCTTTAGGGCCCACTCTTCTCCCAGTAGGGTCTCCCAGGTGTCGTAGTAGGCTTCCCGCGCCTGCCCCTCGAGGGCCATCAGCTCCCCCACGCTTCCCGCTTCCTCTACTTGGGGGAGAAGGCGGTCCAGGAAGTCCAGGGCCTCCTCTACCTCCTTCCCCCTGGTCCCCTCTTTGCGCAGGAGGCGCCGGAGGTTCTCCAAGCCTCCAGCCACGAAGCGCCGGGCCAGGTCCAGCCTGCGCCGCCCGTCCAGGTAGTGCTCCGCCTGGCGCAGGGTGAGGTATCCGCTCAGGAGATGCTCCCTGGGATAGAAGGAGCCCACGTAGTAGCCGAAGCGGTTGAAGAAGTGAAGCAGGATCCTCTTCTGCGCGGCAAACTCCAGGAAGCGTTTGTTCAGCTCCACCTCGCCGAAGAGGTAGAGCTCCGAGACCTGCTCCACGGGCAGGTGCCGCTTGCGCTCCTCCGTTTCCAAGACGATGGTGTTGGCCACGCGCCCAAGCCTGCCCGAGGCGAAGACGTACACCGGCTTAGCCATCCTCTTCCCCCACGAAGCAGAACTCAAAATAGGCACACCCTGAGCAGGCGGGAATCCTCTTCGGGGGTGGGGGTGCGGGCTGTGCCAGGAGCTCCTGCAGGGCCTCTTCCGCCTCCCGCACCCGGGCTTCCAGCTCGGGGGTGAGGGCCACCCGCTCCACCCGCCTCTCCTCGGGGTAGCGGAGTTCTCCTTGGGCCTCGAGGCCCATCTCCCTGAGCCGCAGGAGGTAGTAGCCGAGCTGGAGGAGGTGGGCTTCCCTCTCCCCCGAGCTTCGCTTCACCTCGGCCACCACCAGGGTTTTCCCGCCCCGGCCCAGGAGGTCCAGCCGCATCCCGGGCAGGGCCACCTCCTTGCGCTCTCGGGAATAGCTCCTTTCCTGGAGGAGTCTGCCCAGGGCCAGAAGCTCGTGCTCGGGGAAGGGCTCCAGGGCGTGTCCCATGAGCCAGGCTTCCCGGGGGCAGACCCCGAAGTACCCGAACAGGGTGGCCGTCAGAGGAACTGGTCCATCTCCCACAGAAACCCCACCTCCTCCTGGTAGTAGTCCGCCAGGGCCTCCCGGGGGACGTGCCTCCAGTCCTCCCTGCCGAGAAGGGGCGGGGGCAGGTTCTGGAGGGCCCGCTGCAGGAGGGGGCTTACCGTGTAGGCCTCGAGGCGGGGAAGGAGGCGCCGCACCTCGAGGCGCCGCGCCCTCGGGTCCCTCTCCCGGAAGGCCCCCTCCAGCTCCCGGAGGAGCCTCGTGGCCTCCTCGTCCCACTCCACGAAGATGGGCAGGGTAGGGGCTCCCTCGGTGAGCCGCAGGCTTCCGAAGGCCCCGTAGTCCAAGGAGGCCAGGCTCTCCAGCTTCTTGCGCCCCTCCGCCTGGCTGATGCCCTCCTCCACCAGGCGGTAGTAGTCCTCGAGGAGGGCGTAGGCCTCCAGGTCGGAAAGCCCCCTTTCCAGGGCCTCCCCCAGGACCCGGCGGGTGCGCTCCAAGAGGATGGCGCCGTAGACCCACTTTCCGCTTCCGCCCTCGAGGTCCAGCACCCAAAGCCGACCCTCCCCCCAGGCTCCCCGGTTCACCCGGCCCGCGGTCTGCAGAAGGCTCTCCAGGGGGGCGAAGGCCCGGAAGCCCTCCCGGAAGTCCAGGTCCACCCCCGCCTCCACCACCTGGGTGGCCACCAGGGTGAGGGGAAGGCCCGCCCCCAGGCCCTCCCGGATGGCCCGCAGGCGCGCCCTGCGGTGCTTGGGCATGAGGTGGCTGGTGAGGAGGTGGAGGTGGGGCAAGCCCCCCTCCTTGAGGCGGCGGTAGAGCTCCACGGCCTCCCGCACGGTGTTCAGGACCACGAGGCGGCTCCTCGGGCCCTCCCGGAGTAGGCGCCGGGCTAGGTCCTCCAGGGTCCTCTCCTCCCCCCAGGCGAGCCTTACCCGCCGGGGGTAGCCGGGGAGCCTGGGGGCGATCTCCCTCCCCTCCACCAGGCGGGGTTGGGTGGCGGTCATGCTCACCACGGTGACGTTTCCGGGGAGCTCCCTGAGGAGGCCCCGAAGGAGGGGCCAAAGCTCGGCGGGGAGGGTCTGCACCTCGTCCAGGATGAGGATGGCTCCCTGGGCCAGGGCGTGGAGGGGCCTGAGCCCGCTCCCCGGGCCCACCAGGGCGGGGAAGACCTGGTGGAAGGTGGTGACCACCACCTCCCGGTCCCAGGTCTCCCGCAGGAGCAGGGCCTCTTCCACGGGCTCCTCCTCCCGGAGTCGGGCCAGGGCCAGGTGGTGGTGGACGAGGAGGTGCCGGGAGGGGTCCAACCCCCCCTGGCGGAGCACCGCCTCCGCCTCCTCCGCCACCTGGTCGGCGATGCTCACGTAGGGGAGGGCGTAGACCACCTTGGGGAGGAACCCCCGCTCGGCCCACACCCGCTCCCTGAGGCCCAGGGCGAAGCGGAGGGCGGCCAGGGTCTTCCCGGCCCCCGTGGGGGCGGTGAGGGTGAGGCGGGCGGGGAAAAGCTGCTCCAGGGGCGCCTCCAGGGCCCGGACCACGCCCCGAAGGAGGGCCTCCCGGTGGGGGCCCAGGGGTCCCTTGGGGTCCTTGGTGGAGAGGTGGGCCTCCACGGCCTCGGGAGGCAGGGGGGTGGGGGAGGGGAGCGGGGCTTTCCCGGCCAGCCTCCGGTCGGCGTCCAGGAGGGCGGAGTAGAGGAGGGCGAGGCGGTAGTGGCGGGAAAGGTCCCTGCCCTCTCGGTCCAGGAGGGCGTCGGCCTCCCGGGCGAGCCGCCCCGCCTCCTCCCAGGCCCCCCCCTCCAGGAAGGGGCCGGGGTCCGGGAGGCCCAGGGAGGCCACCAGCTCCCTGAACCCCGGGGAGTCCAGGCCCCTGAGCTGTTCCGGGAGGACCTTCCAGGCCCCCTCCCGGGGCTTTTGGCCCTGGAGGAGGGAGAGGGGCAGGCGCTCCCAGGGGGAGGGCAGGCTCCCGTGGTGCGCCAGCACCGCCAGGAAGAGGAGAAGGGCGTCCCCCTCCAGGCCCCACCGCCTCGCCGTCCAGGCGGCGAAGAGGGCCCCGGGGAGGGTGTGCCAGGTGCGGGGGTCGTCCTTGGGCCGCTTTCCTTGGAGTAAATCCTGAAAGTAGGGCGTGGCCTTGCCCAGGTCATGGGCCAGGCCGGCCACCCGTCCCTGGGGACCGAGGCCCAGGGGGGCCAGGAAGCGCTCCGCCAGCTCCCCCACCCCCCGGAGGTGGTCCAGGAGGGGTTCTTCCGGCCGGGTGCGGGCGAGGAGGGCCATGCTTCCTTAGGAACCAGGATAGGGAGGATGGTATGCTGGAGGCAAGATGAACCCGCTCACGGGAGGAAGGCTCAGGCTCCGCTTTCACGCCGAGGGTCGTCTTCCGGTGACCTACCGGGAAGGGCTTCAGGCGGCCCTTTACCAGGCCCTCCCCTCCCCCCTGGGGGAGAGGCTTCACGACCGGGGCCTCCTGCCCGCGGACCGCCCCTTGAAGCTCTTCGTCTTTAGCCGCCTCCTGGGCCTGAGGTACCTTGGCGAGGAGAAGGCCTTCCTGGCGGAGGGGGAGGTGGTCCTCTACTTCGCCTCCGCCCTGGCCGAGGTGGTGGGGGCCCTGGGGCAGGGGCTTTGGACGCGGGGGGGCCTCGAGGTCCACGGGCTCTTCCTCCGCCTCCTGGGGCTGGACCTGGAGCCCCTTCCCCTGGGCGGGGAGGTGGTGGTGGAGGCCCTCGCCCCCATCACCGCCTACCGCGGCGAGGGCGGGGCCACCGTCTACTTCAACCCCCTGAACCGGGAGTTCGCCCTCCTCCTGGAGGCCAACCTCCACCGCAAGGCCAGGGCCCTGGGCCTGGAGGAGGGCCCCTTCCGGGTGCGGCCCCTGGGTTTCCGGCCGGGCCACAAGCGCCTGGAGCGGTACAAGGGCACCTGGGTGGAGGGCTGGATGGGCCGTTACCGCCTGCAGGGCGCCCCCCACCTGGTGCGCCTGGCCCTCCTCACGGGCCTCGGGTCCAAGAACAGCCAGGGGTTCGGGTTCGTGCGGGAGGTGGAGGGATGCTGAGGGCCCTCCTCGCCCTGGGGCGGGCCCTGGGGGGCGGCCTGGAGGCGTACGTCCAGCCCGCCAGGGGCCTTCTCTACCTCCTGGACCTCCACCCCAGGAGCAAAAGGGCCCGCCTCCAGCGCTACCAGCTGGACGAGGAGCAGAGCCGCCGCTTCCTCTGGGTGGGGGACCCCCCGGCCAGCAACGCTCCCCGGGACCGGGCCACCACCCGGAGGCTCGCCTACCTCTTGGGGCAGGTCCCCACCCGCTTGGCGGAGGACCCCCGCCTCGAGCCCCTGCTCCGGGGGCTCCTCTGGGACCCGGAGAGGCCCGGGGGCAGGGCCCGCCTCCTCCTGGACCTGAGGGACTACGCCCTGGAGGGGGCGGAAGACGCCCGGGCGGAGCCCTTCCGGGTGGAGGGGGGAAGGCTCTTGGTGGAGGAGGACCTTTGGTCCCATCTGGAGCCCAAGGACCGAAACGCCGGGGGGCTTGCCCAACGCATGGCGGCGGTCCTGGAAAGGGCCTGGGGCGTGGAGACGCCTGGGAGGGGGGAGACGGTCCTCTTCAGCCTGGCCCTGGAGGGCAAGCCCCTGGCCGAGTTTCCCCAGTACCGGGACTACCTGCGCCGCCTCCTGGAGGGGGAGAAGCGGTTCCGGGAGGGGGTTACGGGCCTCTGCCACGCCTGCGGCCGGGAAGGGGTGCCCGTGGTGGGGCACTTCGCCGACTTCCAGCTCAAGTTCTACATCACCGACAAGAAGGGCTTCGCCCCGGGGGTCCGGGAGGAGGCCTTCCCTCAGGCCTACGCCCTCTGTCAGGAGTGCTTCCAGGACCTTCAGGTGGGGGAGCGCTTCGCCCTGGAGCGCCTCACCCTCCGCTTCCTGGGCACGGAGGCCCTGGTCCTGCCCGAGGCGGACCCGGAGCCCGAGAGGCTTTCCCTCCTCCTGGAGAGGCTTCTCGCCCAGGTGCGGGGGCTTGAGCGCCTCGAGGCCTGGCGGGAGTTCCTGGGGCGGGCACAGGGGAGGTGGGAGGAGGTGGGCTACCTGGGCTTCTCCCTCCTCCTCTTCCGCAGGTCCCAGGCGGCCACCAAGGCGGAGGAGGTCCTCCTGGAAGTCCCCCCCTCCCGGGTGGAGGCCCTCTTTCAGGCCATGGAGGAGGCGGTGGAAAGGGGCTTCCGGGTGGAGGGGCTCGGGGACTGGCTCTACCTCCTGCCCCTGGACCGAGGCAGGGGTGGGCCGGGGGCGGGCCTCGCCCTGAGGGCGGTCTCGCGCCTCTTCCTGGGCCTGCCCTTCCACCCCGGGGACTGGGTGCCCCTCTTCCTCCGGGCGGCGGAGCGGGCCTTCCGGGAGGACGCCACCCTCTACGCCCTGGGCCGCTACCGGGGCCCCCGGGGGGCTCTGGACTTGGCGGCCTTGGGGGCGGGGTGGGTCTGGGTTCTGGTGCGGCTTGGGCTTTGGGGAGGGAAGATGGAGGAGAAGACCTTGGACAGCGCTTTTCCCTTGGGAGAAGAGGAGGAGATTTTCCGGGCCTACGGGTTTGGGCCCCTGGAGGCGGGGCTTTACCTCTTGGGCAAGGCCATGGAGGCCGTGGGGCAGGCCCAGGCCAGGCTCTACGAGTACCGCAAGGAGCCCCTTCTGGAGGCCCTGGGCTGGCAGGGCATGGGCCTCTTCCAGGTGCGCCACCTGGTGCCCGAGGTCATGGGCAAGGCGGTCTACTACCTGGAAGGGGAGGAGCGCACCCGCGTCCTGGACCTTCTGGGCCGGGCCACCGACCTCATGGAAAGGGCCCGGGGAGGCCTTTCCAACCGCGAGGTGCCCTACTACATCCTCATGGGCTACGCCCAGGCGCGCGCCCGGCGCCTGAGGGCGGGCAAGAAGGAGGTGGAGCATGGAGGGAAGGGAGAGGGTTCTTAACGCCGAGATCCTGTTCCTCTACGAGGCCAAGGACGCCAACCCCAACGGCGACCCCGATGCCGAGAACCGCCCCCGCATGGACCACGTGGGGCGGAGGCTCTTGGTGAGCGACCTCCGCCTCAAGCGCTACGTGCGGGACTTCCTTCTGGCCCGGGGCGAGGACGTGTGGGTGCGCACCCTTGAGGACGGTACCCGCACCGACGCCGACGGGAGGCTGGAGGAGCTCAAGGCCCTCTACCGGAAAGAAACGGGAAAGGAGGCGGGGGCCAAGAAGAAGGACCTAAGCCCGGAGTTTCTGCGCTGGTACCTGGGGCGTCTGCGGGACGTGCGGCTCTTCGGGGCGGTCCTCCCCATCAAGGGGGAGGGGGAGGACAGGGGGGGCACGGGGCAGTTCGCGGGCCCGGTGCAGTTTGAGTGGGGTTACTCCCTCCATCCCGTGGAGGTCCGCACCGACACCATCTCCAGCCAGTTCGCCGGCAGGACGGAGGGGGGGAAAGGGGAGCACGGCACCTTTGGCAAGGACCACCGGGTGCCTTACGCCCTCATTGCCTTCTGGGGGCGGGTTTCCTCCAGGCGGGCCCAGGGGGTGGGCCTCACCCCGGAGGACCTGGGGGTGCTGGAGCGGGGCCTCCTGGAGGGCCTTCTGGAGGGGGCCACCACCCGGAGCAAGGTGGGCCAGACGCCCAGGCTCTACCTGCGGGTGGACTGGAGGGAAGGCTTCCGCCCTCTGGGGGACCCCCGGGACGGCCTTCGGGTGCGCCCCCTAGAAGGGAGGTCCCCGGAGGCCATCCGCTCCGTCCGGGACTACGTCCTGGAGGCCAGCAGCCTGAGCGGCGCCCTAAGGCGCTTCCAAGAGGACATCGCCCGGGTGCGGTTCTGGCGCCACCCGGACCTCGAGGTGGAGGGCCTTTCCCTGGAGGGGTTTGAGGTGGAGGAGGTGGCCTTCTGAGGGTCCTGCGCTTCGTCTTGAAGGGAAAGCGGGCCCATTTCCGCCGCTTCTACACCAACTCCTCCGCCCTCACCTACCCCGTGCCGCCCCCCACCACCCTCCAGGGCCTCCTGGGGGCGGCCCTGGGCCTGGGGCCGGAGTACGTGGACCTCCTTTCGGGCCTCTACCTCTCCGCCCGCCCCCTGGGGGTCCAGAGGCTCCTCTTCCAGACGGTGAACTACCTCTTCCTGAAGGAGGGGAGGCTGGAGGAGCTGCGGGGCCTCCACAAGGAAGGCCGGACCCAGATCCCCATCCAGTTCCTGGTGGGGGAGGAGGGGGGAGGGGTGGCCTTTGAGGTCCACGTGGCCTCGAGGGAGGAGGCCCTTCTGGAGGAGTTGGCCCGGGCCTTGGAGTCCCCGGCCTATCCCCTCTCCCTCGGGCCTGCCTTCGCCCTGGCCTGGGCCGAGGAGGTGTTCCTCGGGGAGGGGGAGGTGAGGGAGGGCTGGGAAGGGAAGGGGGTGGGCTGGTGGTGGGCCGACCGGCTCCGCCTCGAGGCTCCTCCCCCGGGGACCCGGCTTTACCGGGACCGCTTTCCCATAGCCCTGGGGCCTGGGCGGAGGCCCAAGCAGGTGGGGGAGCTGGCCCTGGAGCTCCGAGGAGAGCCCTTGCCCGTGCGCTACCAGGGGGAGGTCCTCCTGGTGGAAGGGCGGGCCGTGGGCGTGGTGAGGGTCTAGGGGCATGTACGTGGTGATGGTCTACGACGTGGCGGTGGAGCGCGTGACCAAGGTGCTCCAGGTAGGGCGGCGTTACCTGACCTGGGTGCAGAACTCGGTCCTGGAGGGGGAGCTTTCTCCCTCCCAGCTTGCCCGCCTGAAGGCGGATTTGACCAAGGTGGTTGAGCCTTCCGATGCGGTGCGGTTTTACGTCTTTCCCAGCAGGCAATCCCTGAGGATAGAGGTCCTAGGGACGTCCAAAAACGAACCCGGCCAGATTATTTGAACTGAGCACACTTTGACTCCAACCCCCAATCCCCCCCAAAACCCGGGGGGGTTGACGCAACACCCCCGACCCCTTATCCTGGGGTTCAGGTGGCCGGAGTTTCCCCGTTCGGCCGCAGGGGTTCTTGAAAACCGGGATTAAAGCTTCATGAGAGACGCGCGTGCTGTGGGGGATGTTAAGGGGTTTTGACCGTACCTATGAGGGTTTGAAACGCGGAGTGTTTGCTAGGAGCAAGCCGCAATGCCCGTTTTGACCGTACCTATGAGGGTTTGAAACACGGGGCCCCGGCCCACCCCGTGCCCCGGACCCCGAGTTTTGACCGTACCTATGAGGGTTTGAAACGCCCATCGGGCCTTGATGCGAGGCCCGGCCCCCCAAGTTTTGACCGTACCTATGAGGGTTTGAAACTTGTATCCCCCCTCCCCCCACCCCTCCCCCCAAAGGGGTTTTGACCGTACCTATGAGGGTTTGAAACAATTACCACGGTCAGGGTAGCCGGCAGAGTCTCCTGTTTTGACCGTACCTATGAGGGTTTGAAACACGATGTCCTCCGCGCCTACCCCTAGCGTCGCTTCCTGTTTTGACCGTACCTATGAGGGTTTGAAACCTCTAGGTAGACCCTATGCATCTACTCCCTCCTGTAGCGTTTTGACCGTACCTATGAGGGTTTGAAACCCGAACGGCTGACCTCGGAGGTCAAGGCGATGGTGCGGTGTTTTGACCGTACCTATGAGGGTTTGAAACGTGGCAGGCATGGCGAACACCTCGGCCTGGACGTAGTTTTGACCGTACCTATGAGGGTTTGAAACATGGCGAGGTCACCTTTCCAGTAGATGGGGAGCTCCATGTTTTGACCGTACCTATGAGGGTTTGAAACGAGGGGTTTAGCCGGGCTCTGGCCGCCCTGGCAGGTTTTGACCGTACCTATGAGGGTTTGAAACTCGTTCACCTCCAGGTCCATGGCCGCGTTGGCCAGGAGTTTTGACCGTACCTATGAGGGTTTGAAACATGGCTCGCTACGGCCTCCAAGCGGATGTGGAGGAAGTTTTGACCGTACCTATGAGGGTTTGAAACCCACCCGGCTCACTTCGGGAAGCCACCCCTCGGCAAGTTTTGACCGTACCTATGAGGGTTTGAAACTTCTTCTGGCGGCGGTGCTGGTGGAGCCCTTCGCCCAGTTTTGACCGTACCTATGAGGGTTTGAAACAATCAGGAACGCGTCCGGCTCAAGGACGCCATCATCAGTTTTGACCGTACCTATGAGGGTTTGAAACAGCCACACAGAGGGGGGCAGGGTGTAGTCTGGAACGGGTTTTGACCGTACCTATGAGGGTTTGAAACTTCTACCTTTGGTGCCATAGCTCTCCGTCGAAGTAGAGTTTTGACCGTACCTATGAGGGTTTGAAACGCCCGCTGAGCCTAGGGCCGGAAGTCGGGGTGGGCGTTTTGACCGTACCTATGAGGGTTTGAAACCCGCGTCCCGGCCCAGGTGCAAAAGGTGGCCGAGCGGTTTTGACCGTACCTATGAGGGTTTGAAACAGTGCGGTGATGTAGGCGGTGAAGTCCGCCATGGTATTGTTTTGACCGTACCTATGAGGGTTTGAAACGCCTTAGCCTCGGCCTCGGGGACCGCCCTAAGGGCCGTTTTGACCGTACCTATGAGGGTTTGAAACGCCTCCTCGAACTTCCAGAGGCCCGGGGACTCCCGGTCGGGTTTTGACCGTACCTATGAGGGTTTGAAACCTACCAGGGACGGGTCCAGAAGCTATGGAGGGCCTCGGTTTTGACCGTACCTATGAGGGTTTGAAACCCAACTCGTTTGCCATCGCACACCTCCTCAAAACGGGTTTTGACCGTACCTATGAGGGTTTGAAACAACGTCCGCTCCAGGCTCTCTGCGAAGCGTACTCCCTCGTTTTGACCGTACCTATGAGGGTTTGAAACTTCCACTCCATGCTAAACAAACAAGGACCAAACCCGGGTTTTGACCGTACCTATGAGGGTTTGAAACTTTTAGTCCCACAGATTGTAGTTTAGGAACATAGTCACCATCACCAGTTTTGACCGTACCTATGAGGGTTTGAAACTATCCCCCCACCGCCGCTATCAGATTGGTTGTCAGCGTTTTGACCGTACCTATGAGGGTTTGAAACAGGGCTTCGGCTGGTAGCGGTAGGTGGGAGCCCGTGCGTTTTGACCGTACCTATGAGGGTTTGAAACCCAATGAGATACACCGTTCCGTTCAAGACTACCTCCCGTTTTGACCGTACCTATGAGGGTTTGAAACAGTCCCAGCCGCTAGAAAACCTGCTCTATGCCCTTTTGGGGTTTTGACCGTACCTATGAGGGTTTGAAACGCAGAAGTTGCGCCCTGCTGCAAGGGCTGCTAGGATGAGGGCAAACCCGCCGGGCTGGGCCTGGGTTCCCGATGGCCCGGTGCAGGACGCGCGGCCCTTCAGGGGGCTGTTGCCCGTTTCCAAGGCTTCCGCGGTGTTCGTACCCTGCCGGGTGCGTGCGGTGGAGAAGGGGCCCGGTCCCGTCCCCGGCCCGCCCCTTACGTGGGAGCCTCCAGGGCCGGGGCACCGTTATGGGCTAAAAAACGGCTCCCAAAGGTTGCCCTCCCCGATTTTCCACTTCAGAGGATCGGATTGGGTGCGCGACCCCGGTACCCAAGCCAAAGGGCCTGCCTTCAACTGTCCGTTATCCCACTCAACCAGTTGCTCCCGGGCCCCTGAAAGCCCTGTGTTGGCTACCTCTTGGACAGCCGCATGGGCCAGGAGGGTGTCCGTGCTCACCATCGGTTCCCTATTGGAAAGGTCCAGGGGCTTACCAAAGAAGCCCTCCGGAGGCTGGCCGTCCAGGTGCACCCTTCTGACCCTGCCGAGGCCGTACCGGGTGTCGCCCCCCAGGAAGAGTTCTTCCATCTCCAGGACCTCCGCCTCTACGTCGGCTTCCCGGCAGAAAACGTAGCCCTTGAGAAAAACGGGCTGGGGAACCTTCTGCTTGCCCCAGAAGGACCAGTCCGCCAGGAGCTCATACTCCCGGAGGGTGGCCTCGAGGGCGGCGTCGGTGCTTGGGCTTATGGCCGTCCCCGGCCGCACGGTGAGCATCCACAGGCGGAACTCACGGTCCGCTTTCTTATTACCCTCGTTATCCTCGCGATGCCAAACAAGCCCCCTCCCCTCCGCATCCTCGTACCTGGGGAGCCAGGCGAGGTAGCGCTCCCCCTCCTTTTGGGCGGGGAAGAGGTAGCTGAAGCGGCATTTTTCGGAGAGCCGCTCGCCCGTGCCCCCGTAGTCGGGAGGAGCGTCCCCCGCCTCCTTTCTGGCCAGCTGGGCCGTGAGGGCGCCCCAGAGGGTTCGGGCGGGGACGTAAAGGCGTGTACGGTTCAGGGAGCCTGCGGGGGTGGTGCCCACGTGGACCGGTGAAAGCAATTGCCAGACCCAGCTGTAGATCTTCCAGCTCATGAGGAGCCTCCACCCTTAGCCTTCAGGTGGTAGCGGGCGTAAGAAAAGGCCGCGCGCAGGAGGTCCCGGGCAAAGAGGAGGTCGTCCAGGTCTTCGGCCAGCTTCTTAACGGCATCCAGGATGTTGCCTGCCCCCTCGAGCCGGTCCTGGAAAACGTCCTTCAAGAAGTTTAGGGACTTTTGGTCGATGTGGCGCGCGAACCTGTCGTGCCTGGCCTCGAGGTAAAGGAACGTGGCGTAAGGACCTTGCTCTTCCAAGACCGCAAGGGCCTCGTTGAACACCTTTTCTTCTATTCCCTTGCCCCTGTCATCCCGGATGTCGGCCAACTGATACCCCAGTTCGGCGCACAGGATGTCCAGGTTGATGCCGTGAGCGCGGCTCATGGCCGACCTCCCCCTTGAGGTTGCCCTGCCCCCGAGGCGGCGCCCTGCCCCGAGGGCTGGCTTTGCTGGCAAGGTGCGGATCCCCCGTCGTGGACTACCCTTAGCCGCCCCATCCCGCGCGTGCCCATACCGCCGATGCCCAGGTGTTCCAGGTAGAGATGGGCTTTCTTGGTTACATTTCCAACAGCGTCCGGGTCGGTGACTGCCGTAATAGGTTGCCCACCAATGTTGAAATGCGCCGGGTTTTTGGCAATGATTTCCCACACCAGCACCGTGCCCCGCGGCAGGGCCTCGTAGGAGAAGAGCGCCCTTTCCTCCGCGGCGCCGGTTGCGGGGTTGATGGAGACCGAGGTGCGGACCTCGAGGTTGCTGTTGACGATGTGGGCGAAGAGGTGGTCGGGCGCCAGGGCCAGGCGGCGAGAGATGTAGTCTGGAACACAAACGCTTGAAAGTTTTTGGGTTACTGCCCTCATCTGGCCAAGCGCCTTCACGGGAAGGAGAAGCCACCCTAGGTTAATCTGATTATTGGAACTGCTCTGCATATATACCGCGTTGTCCTCCACCCCATTAACCTCCAGCCCCACCGAGCGCAGGGCCATGGGGCAGGTAATCCACATGGGCCCCTGGCGAGTGGGCACGGGGAAGAGGAGCACGTGGGCATCGGTGAAGGCGGCCAGGCCGGCGAAGCCCCCCTCCTGGCCCGCGCCGCGGGCGAAGCCGAAGACGGTGCAGACGGGGCAGTCGGGCTGGCGGCAGTGGCCTTGGTTCTCGTCCAGGCTCAGACCGGCACAATCGGGGTAATAGGGTTTCTGTCTGCCCTGGAACTGCTGTCCTGATTGGCGGGCTTGCTGAATTTGCTGCTGGCGGTCTTCCTCATAATGCATCGCCACATAGGTCCGGTACACGCCCGCCAGGCTGGAGCCGGGGATCTTGGGCACCTGGGTGACCGGGTCCCGGACGATGGTCAGGTCCACCCGGCCGATGCGGGCACCTCCGGTCCCCACGTGGATAGGGTCCAGGGCAACGCCTACTTGTGTAAACTTTTTATAGCCTGCCATGCCTACCTCCTCTGCAGACCCTCTTTGACAACGCTTAAGTGCCAGTCTATGGCCCACTGCAGAGTTTCCCGCGTGGCCGCTCGGGTGAGGCTTTCCAAGCTCGTACCCTGCACCCCCAGGTAGTCCGCCAGAAGGCCACGCAGGGTGGCCTGCCACAGCTGGGAGGAGGCTTCCATCCCACCCTCGGGTGGGTGCCAGTCCTCCTCCAGGCGGGCCAGCTCGCTCCGGAGGCGTTGCAGGGACGTTTGGCTTGGAGCAACCCTCCGCAGGAGCTCCCACACTCCCCGCATCTCCGCCCAGTCTTCCAGGTACCGTGGAGGAGTTGCGTCAAACCGGGCGGCGTTGGTTTCCATGAAGAGCGTCTTCACCCTCGCGGGTAGTACCCGGACTCGGTCCCCCGGTCGCAGGTCGGCCACATGCCGGTAAACCTGGCCCTCCGGGTGCCGAAAGTCCCGGGGAAAGCGCACCTTTGGGTCTTCCACGGCCACGTACGGGTAGAACACGTCCTCCCGGCCATCGGGCAGGCCTACCGGCACGAGCCGAAGGACCTCTTGGCCATCCTTCCTCCGCAGGCACAGAGCTACCACGCCCTCTTTTTGCTTGACTTCTCGGACTTCCCAAACCTCCTCCTCGGCCTCCAAGGTCTCTTCCAGGTTCCGCGCGGCCTCCACCACCGCTTGATAGGGGACCAGGCGGGGGAAGGCGACCACGCCCGTGCGAAGGGGAAGGCGGTCCCACACCCGGGCAAAGCGCTCCTGCCACCGACTCAGGGCCAGGTCCACGCAGGCGGAGGCGGCTTCCAAGGGCACCAGCACCCGCAAACGTAAGGGGGAAAGCTCCAGCGGGATGGTAGGGTAATAAACGCCGAGATGGCTGTGGGGTCTAGAGACCTCTTTCACCTCGGATATCTCCACATCCCGAGGCTTCCCAGAGGCGTCTTCTTTTTGCAATGCGATCATTTGCCCCTGAAGGGCCCGCTTTGCCTCCTCGGGCTTCAAGTGCCAAGCCAGGTTGGAGATGGTCAGGAAGCCCTCCAGGTTGCTCAGGTAAAGCAGGCTAAGGGGCTTACCTCGCCAGGAGCCGGAGTAGACCTCTCCGTCCGACCATCCGCTTGGGTCCCTTGGGACCAAGAGCAGCCGTCGCACCCGCCAGGGGTTGTCGCTGCGTGCTGCTAATTGCCGGAACTCCCGCAGGAGGTCTCGGAAAAACTCTTCCGCTTCCCGCCAGAAGCGGTAGACCCGGCCCGGTGACGGCAGTTTGCGGAAAAGTTGATGTGCCAGCCATGCCGCCCGCTGGTCATCGTTCAGGTTGTTCCATGGAGGTGCGTCCGCGCGGTCCTCGACGATCTTGTAGAAAAAATCTGGCCAATCATTCTCGTGCCTATATCCCTCTGACAGATTCTTCAGAACCGGATCATTCTTATTAAAGGAAACAAGTTTACCCCGCACATAGGTTAAGAGACTGTCATAGGCGCTTTGTGGGTTTAGTGGATTAGGTGTGCCATCAAGCACAGGATTGAACCGTGCCCACTCCGGGATGGCCTGGGCTCGCAGGCTGTCCACCCGCTTGCCGTTGAGCCAGTCTTCCAGGTCCAGGGAAAGGGTGAGCAGGGCCAGACGGCCGTTGCGGTCGGCCACCTCTTCAAACCAGATGGTGTCGTGGCCCAGTTGGCCCTGAAGCCAGGCATCGCGGCGGTGGTGGCGGCGGTCACGGCAGACCCGGCAGGGCTTGCCTTTGTCGGTGGGGTCGCCGTTCAGGCGCACCTGGCAGACGGGGCAGACGTGGCCATGTGCCTCGGAGGGGATTAACCAGCGAATATCCCATCGTCTGTGCACCGGGACGGCCACGGTCTTTTGTGCCTCTCTCCATTCTTCCACCAGGGGCACCAGGGAACGGGTGGGCTGGCTCAGGCGCACATAGGGTGGAGTTTCCAGGTCCAGGTCGCGGGCGATTTCTTCCACTTGTTCCTGCAACCATCGCGCCCACCCGTTCAACCAATCGGCCGGAACCGTTTCGTCAAACCGCTCCCCAGGGAAGGAGAAAACGGCCACGCTGCTATCGCGGTACAGCAAAGAGCCCACCGCCAGGTCCACCTCCACCAGCGTGGCCACCCGGCGGAAGAATTCTTCAATCGTTCCCTGCGCCCCCGTCCAGTCGCCGATTTTTACTGCCCGGGCCTCATAGTGCTCCGTACCCAGGGCCACAGTAAGCAAGCGCCAGCGAGTGTTGTTTTTCAAGTAGGAGTTCACCATCTGCTGGCGCTTATTCCCTAAATTATTCCAGTTTGCCACCTGGGTTCTAAGGCGTTTTTCGATGTCTTGCTCCGTCAGGCTAGGTGAAGGATCCAGCAATGCCCCTGCCACCGCACTCTTGAACAGGGCAGCTGCCACATAGGATTGGTCCCAAAGAGTCACATCGTTGTTGGGAAGCCGTGTTTCGGCCAGAGTGGAAAGAAAGGCCCGGCGGATGAAGGAGCCCTCGCCGATGGCTCCTTCACGCCAGCGCTGCCAGAGGGCCACATCCTGGACGTTCTGTGTACCGAGATGGCACAGTTCCTCCAGCACACGACGGATCTCATTCACCAGTTGGCGCCACCCTTGCGGCGAAAGGATCTCCGGCGGGTCGGCTAGCAGGTTGCGCTTGGGATGACCCCAGGGAGAAGAAAGCCACATGTGGGGAATGGTCTGGTCAAGGTAGTCAGATGTGGACGCCGGCAGATTTTTCTCAACGCCGGATACGGTACCGTGTCCGGCCTGAAGTAGGCCTAGTAGTCCAGGATCGCTTGCCCCTCGCCCACCGTGCTTTTCGGTAAATGTGGCAAAAGTATTGGGCCATGCGTCGGCAAGGTTGCCGCTGTTGTAACGTTGTTTGACCCACCCCAGCAGGTCATCCCAGGGGAAGGGCGGCGACTCTTGCTGATGCCACTTGCGCTCCTGATAGCCATTGTCGTTCTCACCACCATGGCGTCGCAAAAACTCAACCCGGGCCTTGCCCGCCATGTGGAACCAGCCGACGGCCTCCATGGCCAGAAGCAGAGGGCGGTGCTGGCGCAGGGTTTCAGCTGGGGAAAAGGTAGTGCTCATGGTGTACCTCCCTAATTGAGCCACCTTTCCACTTCCTGCCAGAGCTCGTCGCGAGTATTTCTTTCCACACTGCCGTGCGTTTTGTGGAAAGCGCGCCACTTGGTTATCTTCGCCGTGCCCCAGCCTACGGTGCGCTTGGCGGAGATGCCGTAGGTAGTGAGCAGAGCCTCAATGGCTTCTAACAAATTGGGGAGGAATTCTTTGGGTTTGAGCTCTGGCTTCATCCCCGGCCAGGGGGCATAAAGGAGCGAGAGTGTTCCTTTTGCGCCGGGCGGCACTACTTCGTAATAAATGGGCTTTGTGCCAGCGCGGCGCTCTCGGCTGTGGGGATTGATGACCTCAAAGCCTATGCGGTCAAACCAGGTGGGGTAGAAGACCAGCGCGCCCTGATGTAATTTCTCGTGCTCCTCCTCGCCCTTCTCATGGCCAAAGAGGTGCAAAATCCAGTCCGGGTCGCGCCAGCCGTCCAGTTTCCCGTTGCGCCGCTCCAGGTGCTCCCGCAAACCGGCCTGCATCCGGCAGGCCCAGCGGAGCATTCCCTTCCAGGACGAAGCCGCCATGAAGGGCACCCCGAAGACCCGGTCCTTGCGCACCGGGTTGTCCAGCACATGGAAGACCCGGTCGTCTTTGGAGTACCACGGGGTGAGGAGTTCAAAGTCCACCTGGAGGGCGAGCCAACTCCGTGAAGGAACATTGGGGAAATCCGGCTCAGTCTCTAAGATTAGATCAGGAATCGTGATGCTTCTACTTGCCTGTTGCATATAGCGAGAGCGGGCGTTTTTTTTGTCTGCCTGGAAAAAACGCACTGAAACTTCATCCACAAAACCGCCCGCAAGGCCTTCAGGCAGGGTCAGCGTTTCTTGTAGTCCTGGGTCGTTGCTTAAAGAAACAAAATAATCCCAGGTCATGCGCCTTCCTCCTGCTCAAATAGTTTGGTCAAAATTTGTGCACCTATTTGAAACTCCCTCTCGGGCTGGAAACCAGGCCAGACTTGCCCGAGGCGGCGCTTTATCTCGTCAAAATCCACCAGCCCCGGCTTCACAAAGCCAAAAGTGCGGCCGCCTTCTCCTGGGTGCTTGAAACTGAACACCTTCTTGCTCTCTTGCTGGCGACCAGCGAGCCAACCGTACTGAGTCGGGGGATCATCGTCGCTATACCGCCTTTCGTGTCGACTGGTCTGTGGACATCTTTGTCCTGGCAGGTGAACTTGATTACAGCGTTTACATCGCTTACTTTGGTTACGGCCCACAACCCTGTTAAATGAGCTATTGTCAGGATCTATTCTGGTTAGATACCGCCCCTTCACAAACCAAAAATTTTGCAAAGAAGCCCAGGAAAAATTATCGTCGGGAAAGCCGGTGAGCCAACGGTTGTCAGTTACATAAGCTCGGATGTCTTCAAGCGTTTTGTCACACTGCCAACCCACAGGACACTTCACATACTGCACAAGGCCGAAATCCCGGTGATGATGCTCGTTTTGTCTGTTCTGTTCATCCGACGGCTTAAACACCGTCTTCCCACCTATGGCTCCATACTCGGCAATGAGGCGAAGGGTGGCGTCCAGCAGGCACCATTCTTCGGATGTAATAGGCCGCAGGGGGATAAAACGTAGGGTAAAGGTCTGGCCTGCCCGGATCTGCTTCTGAATGACTTTATCGTTCTCGTCCAAGATCACGAGCCGGAACTTGCGCGCCCAGCCGGTGCAGCCGAAGAGCTCGCAGACGACACAGTGGTGCCCGGGCTCGTGAGGGTTCTTATTCCCGGCCGGGCAGCGGACGCCGTCTGCAGTGGGATCGCACGCCTTTCCGCCAAGGCCCCGCACAAGCACCTCGTACCACCAGCGGATGGACCCTAACAGACCCGTGGGCTTAAAGGAGTTTCCCTCCCGGTTCAGGTCACCTGTCCATATATCTGCGAGGGCTTTTAACTTCCACTGTTTCGCCATATGGACCATCAACTCTTTCCCCTTAGATTTGTCTTGATGCTAACAAACCCTGATGGGTCCGTCAATAGACCTGGAGCTCCGCCTCAAGAGGGCCATTGAAGAGATCCCGCTGGAGCACCCCGGTCACGCGAAGCGTAGCTTGGGTACGGCTACCGCCGGGTCACCGAGGAGCTCCGCGTCAGTCCAAAGGGCTAAGCTTGCAACGGATTCACCGCCTTTGCAAGGTACGGGCTTCCGCCCGTGACGCAGGACTTCCACCTCTCCCTGAAGCACGCCGTCCGGAGGCCCAAGCCCAACCCCCTGCTGCAGATCGTGCTCCTGGCGGGGGACAAGGCCGACCTCCGGGGTTTTCTGCTGAAGCAAAGGGAGCCTGAGCCCTTCGAGCTCCACAAGGCGTTTCCCTTCGGGAAAGCGGGTACACCGACTTCACCCTCCTGCCCTACCGGGGAGGGAAGGCCTGGTTCGTACCCGTCTTGGGTCAGCCGCCTTGGCGGCTACGTTCCCCACAGGACGCGGACGGTGGTGGCCTTCGGCCTGGGCCCGTCCCCTTCGGCGGAGCTGGCCCTGGGGGCCTAGGAGGAGGCCAAGGCCTTTCTCCAGGCCCAGGTGGGGAGGCTCCCCAGGGCCCTGGTGCACCACGTTGCGGGGGGTCCTTTCCTGAGCCACGACTGGGTGGGGACGCTGCTGCTGAAGGACGGGCAGGGGCTTTCCTACAGCCTGATGGGGGCCAAGGGCGTCACGCGAAGCGTACATTTTCTCCGGTGGTGGAGAGCTTTTTTGCCCGGTTCAAGGGGGAGGGGAGAGACCAGTTTTTGGAGGCCAGAAGCCTTGGGGAGCTAAGGGAGGTGGTGAGGGAGCGCCTACGCTACTACCACGAGAGCCGGTTGCACTCGGGGCTCGGTTATCGGACGCCAAAGGAGGTGATGGAGGAGGCGCTGGGGCAAAGCACGCGGGACACCACACGGGAGGCAAGGTGAAAGTGTCTAAGTTTTGGGGGCTGGATCAGCGGGCTACGACGGCAGGGGAGGGGAGGTAACCTTCACCGTGGGACAGGAGAGCTTCACGCGGGGGGGCAGCCCCTACGGTAGCGTCTACAGTTCGGCCGTGCGGCACTCCGTCCCCCCCAACGCCCTTCTGACCTACACCCCCTCCCCCGGCTTCCGGGTCTACCTGGACACCAAGTCGGTTTCGGGGGTGACCTACGAGTACTACTGGCAGCTCAAGAGCGTCTCCTTCCCCGCTTCCACCCCGGGGGCGGGGGGCGCGGCCTCGGCCTACATCAACTGGACCCTCTTCCGGTGCCCCGTGGCCTCTACGAGCTGTCAGGTGTGGGACGGCTTCCTCTGGAGGGCGGCTTCCAGGTGAGGTGAGAGCATGAGGAGACACGGTCTTACCCTGATAGAGCTTCTGGTGGCTCTGGCCCTGGGAGCGGGCCTGGCCTATCTCGCCGCCACGTCCCTGGTGCGGGGCTGGCTCGCCTCCAAGGACGTGGTGGAGCAGGGCGTGGCCGCCCAGGGGCTCTCCCAGGGCCTGGAGTACGTGCGGCAGCGCCTCGAGGCCAGGCCCTCGGGGCTTCTGGTCCAGGCGGACGGGGCCACGGTGGTCTACCAGCGCTGGAACACCTCTCCCTGGGTGCCCCTGGGTCTGGCCAAGGGGGACACGGCCTACCGCCTCCCCGAGGACCCCGGGGGGGCCGATGGGGACCTCTACCTGCTCCTGGACCCCGCCACCGGGGAGGCGGCGGTGCTCACCCGGACGGCCCTGACGCAGGCGGGGAGCGAGTGGCGCCTGGAGACCTCCTGCGCCTCGCCCTTCGCGGGCATGGCCTACCTCTACCGCCTCTACCCCGTGGCCCTGGCCCTGGGCGGGGCCACGGGGGCGCAGGGGACCAGGGCCGACGCCCTCTACCTCTCCGAGGGAAACGGCCCGTGGGAGCTCGTGGGGGCGGGCTTCTCCTCCTTCCAGGTTAGCGCCCGCTACCGCGCCGAGGATGGGGAGGCCCGGGTGGACCCCGAGGGGCGCCTCCTCCCCGGGGGCGTCCTGAGCCCCTACCTGGTCCTCGGGGGCAAGGGCTTCTACCTGGAGGACCTCCTCCTCGGGGGCAGGATCGGGGACCGGGACCTGAGGGTGGCCGCCTTCCTGGGCCACCCCGCCCAGGCGGAGCGGGTGCGGGCCCTGGTGGCCTGCGGCTCCCGGCCCCCCGTCCCGCCTCCCTCCTCGGGGGGCACCCTCTCCGTGCAGGTGCTGGGCCTGCCCCAGGGGGCGGAGGCGGACGTGCGGGTGGAGGGGCCCGGGGGCTTCTCCCGGACCCTCACCGCCTCCCAGGACCTCTCCGTCCCCCCCGGGACCTATACCGTGAGCGCGGGGGCGGTGTCCGTGGGTGGGGCCACCTACGCCCCCACCGTGGAGGGAAGCCCCGCCCAGGTGGCCGAGGGAGAGAGGGCCACGGTGACGGTGACCTACACCAGGGCGGGGGGCACCCTGCGGGTCACGGTGACGGACTACCCCCTGGGGGCCGGGGAGAGCGCAGTCTCCTACCGGGGGAGCGCGGGCTCGGGCTCCCTGTCCTACGCCGCGAGCGGCACCTACGACCGGGCCGTTTCCCCGGGGACCTACAGCCTCTCCGTGAGGCCCCTCTACGTGCGCTCGGGGGGCGACTACTACCAGGCCTTCCTCTCGGCCTCCTCCGTGGCGGTGCCCGAGGGGGGGGTGGCGGAGGTCGGGGTGGACTACCAGCGGCTTCAGCCCGGCGTCCTGAGGGTGGTGGTGCGGGGGCTTCCCCAGGGGGCCCAGGCGGACGTGCGGGTCACGGGCCTGGGGGGCCTCGTGAACGAGCGGGTCACGGCCCCCGGGACCACGGACCTCACGCTCCCCTCCAACACCTACTCCGTGGACGCTTTCGCGGTGAGCGCGGGTTCCGCCACCTACTACCCGAGCCCCCCGAGCCAGAGCGCCACGGTCCAGAGGAACCAGACCACCACGGTCTACGTGGACTACGCGGCCGCCGCCGCCCTCACCGTGGAGGTGGTGGGCCTGCCCCAGGGGGTCCAGGGGGACGTGAAGGTCTACGGGCCCAACTCCACCACCGCCCTCTACCGCTCCCTGGGGAGCACCCAGACCTTCAGCGTCCCCCCCGGGACCTACACCGTGAGGGCGAACCCCGTGACCTCGGGGGGCGACACCTACGTCCCCACGGTGACGGGGAGCCCCGTCACCCTCCAGGGAGGGGATGGCGCTACGGTGCGGGTGCAGTACGCCAGGCAGGCCACGGGCAGGCTCAAGATCCTCTTCGGTTGGTCCGGGGTCCTCCACCCCTCTACCACCTTCCCCGTGACCCTCTCGGGGCCCGTGTCGGGGACCTACCAGGGGTACCACATAAGCCTCGCCCAGGGGGTCCAGGCCTACGACCTCCCCGTGGGGAGGTACACCGTGACGGCGCCCTATCCCGGGGTTCACGGGGCCTCCAGCGGGAACGGGTTTTTACAGGTGAACGGGTACCGCTTCTACCCCTGCGACTACCCTGATAACTGTACCCCGGTTTCTGGCTCCACGTCGAACTTCACCTTCGACCTGCCCGAGACGGGAGGGACCCTGTACCTCGGGGCTTCCACGTACTCGATGCCGTCCCGCACCCCTTCCATCACCGTCCGCTTCTGCTTCCCCGGCAACCTGAACGGCCAGGGGGTGACCGTGCCCGTGACGCGCTACGGGGTCACCGGTGGTGGCAACGAAACCCAGATCGCTACCGACTCCCTCTCCCTCACTCCCGGGACCAGCGGCTCGCCCGTCTCCACGCTCGCCTGCGCCCAGCGGGACTACGGGTCGTGGGACTTCTCCTCGGGCTCGTACGCGTATCCCGGCTTCGCCCTGGAGTTCGGGAACGCCACCGCGGGCGGGACCACCTACTACCCCGTGGTGCGCAAGGCGCGGTCCCTCTGGTACCGCGTGACGGGGGGAACGCTGACGGTGGTCTACGTCCCCTCTCCCCAGAGCTACGCCTGGTACCAGCCCTACCTGCTCCAGAGCCTGGGGTGGATCTCGGGGGGGCCGTCCCTCGCAATGCATATCGACGCCAGCGACGGGGGCTCGTCCCTCCCCCTCTACGATAAATTCCTGATGGGCGGGAACAGCTTCGTGGGCGGGTCGGACCAGGAGGTCTCCTCGGCTTGGGGCCTGGACCTCTACGCCTCCACGGGGTACACCTACACCTTCACCGCGGGGCCTTTTGCCAGCTACAACCCCGTGCTCTCCGCCCTCGGCTCCCCGCCCGGCTCGTTCGGGGGAACCGTGTCCCTCGCCCAGGGTTCCCGGGCCCTCACCTCCGACCCCCTCGCCTACATACGGCTCTGGCGCCGTCAGGGGAGCGGCTGGGACCGGGACGACGCGCGCGTGAACGTGAGCCTCTCCCGGGGGTCCTGCTCCTACGGCGCGGTCTACGTGCGACCGGGGTCCAGCGACTACGCCTGGTGGAACTTCACCCTCCCCCCGGTCACGGGGCAGGTGCGGGATGGGAGCTACTCCTACCACCTCCCCCCGGGTAGCTACCAGATCCTCTTCCACCGGGTCCCGGGGTGCCAGAACGGGTTCAGCGTCCGGGTGGACAGGCCGGGCTCTCCCCCCCAGACCTTCACCGGGGACAGCGTGTCCGTCACCTTGGGGCCGGAGGACACCCTGTGGATCACCGCCCGGTACTAGCCCTGGCCCTCTCCCTCCTCCTCGCGGGGTGCGGGACGCGGGAGGCCTCCCCTCCCCCCGCCGTCCTGGAGGGGGCGGAGCGGGTCCGGCTGGTCCTCGCCCGCTCCGCGGGGGAGCCCTCCCCCCAGGAGGCCCTCCTCCTCTGCGACGCCAGGGCCCCCTTCCAGGCGGTCCTCGGACCCGGGGGGTGCCTCCCCGTCCCCCAGGGGCTCTCCCTGGGGGCCAGGCCCGTCCTGGGGGGGCTTCTGGAGGTGGGGGTCTTCCTGCGCCTCGCCGCCACGGGGGAGGGGTGGCACCTGCGGTACAGGCTCTACCCCGCGCGGGGGGTGGGGGACTTCGCCGCCTTGGTCCTGGCCCCCGGGGGCCTCTCCGGCCTCCCCGAGGGGCCCCTCTACCTGGGAAGCCTCCCCCGGGGCCGCCCCTCCTTCCGTCACCCCCTCCTCCTCGCCCCCTGCGCCCGCCCCGCTCCCTGGGGGTGCCAGGGGGGGTACGTCTCCCCGCCCTTCCGCCCTCCCAGGGGGGCGGTGGCGGACCTCTCCGCCCCCTACCCCTCCCTCTCCCTCCCCCGGGGGTACGACCTCGGACCCTTCGCCGCCCTGAGGCTGACCAGGCGGGGGAGGGGAGTGGAGGCGCGGCTCTCCGACGGGCGGGTCCTCTACACCGAGGGGCCCGGGAGGCCCCTCCTCCTCGGGAAGCGGGTGGTGGAGCGGGTCTTCTCCGGGGTCCTCCGGGCGGGGGTCCTGCGGGTGGAGGGCGGGGAGGCCGGGGAGGTCCCCTTGGTCCTCGCCGGGGGCCGGGTGGAGGCCCTCCCCGCGCGGGGGGAGGCCCTGGCCCTTCTCGCCGAGGGGCCCCTGGTCCTCCACCCCGGGCGGTACCGGGCCCTGGTGGGGAGCCTCCTGGACCGGGCGGAGGGAAGGGAGGCGGTGGTGGAGGGGGCCTACCTGGGCTTCCTGCCCCCCCTCGGGGTGGAGGTGCGGCACCGGCCCCTCTACCCGCCCTACCCGCGCCTCTCCCCCTACGCCCCCGCCGTCCTGGTGGAGGCCAGGCGGGTGAGGTGAGGCCGCCTCACCGGGGCAGGGTGAGCCTCGCCGCCCGGAGGCCGTCCGAGAGCTCCACCAGGAAGCTCCCCCCGGGGGGCAGGCCCTCGGTGGAGACGGCGATCTCCCCGCCTTCGGCGAACTGGGTGAGGAGGGTCCTCCTCCCGTCCGGGGCCAGGTGGTACAGGGTGGCGTAGGGGAGGCCCCTCCAGGTGAGGCGGGCGAGGGTCCCCTCCTCCTGCACCCGGGCCTCGGGGGCGGCCTGGGGGGCGAGGCCCCGCTCCCTCCGGTGGAGGACCTCCCCGTCCCGCACCACCTCCAGGGCCTCGGGCTCCCCGGGGAGGAGGGCCTCCAGCCTGAGGGCGGTCACCTCCCCCGCCCTGTAGACCTGCCCCAGGAGGGGCACCTCCAGGACCTCCCCCCCTATCCGGGCCCGGAGGCGGTAGGGGGTGGGCTCCCCCGAGGCCCTCCTCCCCTCCCGCAAGGGGTAGACCCGGAGGGAGCCATCGGGGAGGACCCAGGCGGCGAAGAGGCGGCGGGGGGAGGGCTCCACCGCCTGGGGAAGGGGGTAGGCGTAGGAGGGCCAGGGTTGGGGCGGGTTGGCGGTGAGCCAGGCCCTGGCCTTCTCGTAGTGGTAGCGGGAGATTCCTGCGGGGCCGCAGTAGCTCATGATGTCGTAGTCCCCGGGGGTGCGCACCAGGGGGCCTCCCGTGCTGAAGTTCATGCGGTCCAGGTTCCAGGTCCCGGTGGTGCCGTCCGGGTTGGGGTAGTTGGGGTCGGGCATCCCCGGGTCCCCGCAGGGGGCGTGCTCGAGGCTGAGGTTGTGCCCGAGCTCGTGGGTGAAGATGGACCCGTCGGGCAGGGACTGCAGGAAGACCAGGATTCCCCAGCCAACAACTCCCATGCCGCCCACGGGGGACCCGACCCAGGTCTCCCCGGGGAGGGCCCGCACCACGGGGACCACCCCGGCGTAGTGGTGCACGCTGTCCAGGCTTCCCCCCAGGTCGTCCCGGGCGATCTGGGCCACGGCGTCGGCGAAGTCGAACCAGTCCTCCCAGGTGTAGCGCCAGCGGCGGGGGAAGGTGTAGACCCCCCGGTCCCTCACCAGCACGGCCTTCAGGGGGAGGAAGGCGGTGGCGTCCCCCCAGCGGGTGCCCGAGAGGGTGGCGGTGTCCTCCGTCACGGGGTCCCGCATGCGCACCACGTTCTCCCAGAGGTTCCAGGCCTCCCCCTCCACCCGGGGGGAGAGGGTGAGGGAGGTGAGGCTGTCCGGGGTCTTGTTCAGGCGGTCCTCGGGGTCGGCCCGCACCTCCACCCGGAGGCCCGGGGCCACCCAGCTCCCCGGGAGCTCGGCGTAGCAGGTGGTCTCCAGCCTGGCCCGGTCCGTGGTGGCGGGGATGGGGTTGGGGCAGGTGAAGGAGAGGTCCCCGAGGCGGGTGGAACCGCTGTAGGCGGTGGCGGCCAGGGGCCTCGCCAGGGAAGTGGGGGGGTCGGCGGTGAGGTGGACCCGGAGGAAGGCCCGCTTGCCCGCGAGGAGGGCGAGGTCCCGGTCCATGAGCACCTGCCCCCACTCGTAGTCCATCCGGAGGCGGGTGGCGGGCGGGGTGACCTCCACGGAGAGGGGCTGGGTCCGCGCCAGGCTCCCGGAGGCCGCCCTCAGGGTGAGGCTGTGGGTCCCGGTGGGCGTGGAGGAGGAGGCGGAGAGGGTGAAGCGCACCGTCTGGGAGGCGTCGGGGGAGAGGCTCACGCTGGTGGGGGAGAGGGCGAGCCCGCTGGGAGCCCCCACCAAGGAGAGGGAGACCGTCCCGGAGAAGCCTCCCCGCGAGGTCAGGGTGGCCTGGAAGGAGGCCTGTCCGCCCTGGGGCACCTGGAGGGAGGCGGGGTCGGGCGGGGAGAGGGTGAAGTCGGGCGCGGGGTTCACCGCGAGGGTGAGGTCCGCCTCCCGGACCAGGCTCCCCGCCGCCCCCCGCACCTTGAGGCGGTAGGTGCTCGTGGGGGTGGCGGAGGAGGCGGAGAGGGTGAGGGTCCGGGTCACGGAGCCGCCGCCCGGGACCGCCACGCTCGGGGGAGAGAGGGAGAGCCCCTCGGGCACCCCGTCCTGCCCCGGGGCCAGGGAGAGGGAGACCGTCCCGGTGAAGCCCCCCTGCGGGGTGAGGGTGAGGGTGGCCTGGGCCTGGCCCCCCTGGACCACGGTCAGGGAGGAGGGGGAGAGGGACACCTGGAAGTCGGGGGGCGGGGTCACGGTGAGGGAGAGGGAGGCGGTGCGGTCGGCGAGGTCCTGGGCCCTGCCCCGCACGGCGAGGGCGTAGCTCCCGGCGGGCACGCTTCCCCCCACCTGGAGGGTCAGGGTGGCCTCGTCTCCCGTGGCGGGGTTGGGGGAGAAGCTCCAGGCGATGCGGTCGGGGGCGGGGCTCTGGGAGAGGAGGTCGCTCCCCTCCAGGGAGAGGGCCACGGGGCCCGGGAAGCCCTGGCGCTCCAGGCGCACCTGGACCTGGAGGCTTCCCCCCTGGGGGGCCCTGGGGGAGGCGGGGGAGAGGACGAGGGCGTACCCCGGCTCCACCACCCGGAGGGCGAGGTCCGCCTCCCGCGCGAGGCTCCCCGAGGCGCCCCTGACCCGCAGGGCGTAGGTGCCGGGGTTCACGCCCGAGGCCACGCTCACCGTGAGGGGCTGGGCCACGGGGGTGGAGCCGGAAACGGCCACGCTCTGGGGGGAGAGGGAGACCCCATCGGGGGCGCCCACCAGGCTGAGGTTCACCGTCCCGGTGAAGCCCCCTTGCGGGGTGAGGGTGAGGGTGGTGGCGCCGCTACCCCCCTGGGCCACGGTGAGGGCGCCGGGGGAGAGGGCGAGGGCGAAGTCGGGGGGCGGGGCGGTGACGGTGAGGGCGAGGTCCGCCTCCCTGACGAGGCCTCCCGCCACGCCCCGGACCTTCAGGGCGTAGGCGCTCGGACCCACGGAGGGGGCCACCTCGAGGGCGAGGGTCTGGCTCACGGGGGCGGATCCGCTGACCTCCACCTCCGTGGGCGAGAGGGTGATCCCAGAGGGAGCCCCCACCAGGGAGAGGGAAACCCTCCCGGCGAAGCCCCCCTGGGGGACCAGGGTCAGGGTGGTCTGGGCGCTGTTTCCCCGCTGGACGGTGAGGCTTGCGGGGGAGAGGGAGAGGGCGAAGCCGGGCGGGGGCGGGGCGTCCCGCACCTCCAGGGCCAGGGCCGCCTCCCGGGTCACGTCCCCCCCCGAGGCCCTGAGGAGGAGGCGGTGGGTGCCCGTGGGGGTGGCGGGGGAGGCGGAGAGGGTGAGGGTCTGGTTCACCGGGCCAGGGCCCGTCACCTGGAGGCTCTGGGGGGAGAGGGAGACCCCATCGGGGGCGCCCACCAGGCTGAGGTTCACCGTCCCGGTGAAGCCCCCTTGCGGGGTGAGGGTGAGGACCGCCTGGGCGTTCCCCCCCGCTCCACCTGGAGGCTCTGGGGGGTGAGGGACACCTGGAAGTCGGGGGGCGGGGCCGTCACCCTCAGGAGGAGGGGCCTCTCCAGGCGGAACCCCTCCCAGGAGGCGGCGAGGGTGGCCTGGTGGAGGCCGGGGGTCAGGGCCTGGGGAAGGGTGAGGGGGAGGGCGAGGTCCTGGGGCCCGGAGAGGTCCACCTCCAGGGAGCCCCGGGCCGCCCCCGACACCTCCAGGCGCACCTTGCCCGAGAAGCCCTCCCCGGGGACGAGGCGCACCTGGAGCCTGGCCTCCTCCCCGGGGGCGAGGCCGAGCTCGGAGGGGGCCTCCAGGGAGAAGGGGGCGAGGGCCCTCAGGGAGAGGTCGGCCTCGGCGGTGAGGTCCAGGACCTTGGCCCGGAGGCGCACCCTGTGTTCCCCGGGGGCGAGGTCCTGGGAGGCCCGCGCCCTCCCCTCCAGGCGAACGGTCTCCCCGGGGCGGAGGGTGGCTGGGGGAATCTCAAAGGTCAGGCCCTGGGGGGGCTCCAGGGGGAAGACGTACAGGGTGCCCTCTCGCCCGCCCCTGAGGGAGACCTCCAGGGCCAGGGGCGCCTCCCCCCCGAGGAAGACCCGGGGGGCGCCCTGGGCCGAGAGCCTGAGCTCGGGGGCCGCCTCCCGCGTCCCCGGGGTGCAGGCCCCGAGGGCGAGGAGGAGGAAGAGGGGTAGGAGAAGCTTCCGCTGTGCCATCTTGCCTCCATTCTAGCGGGGGCTTCCCCGCCCTCATAAGGGGGAGGGGGCGGCCCGGGCCGCCCCCTCCCTTCCTGGGAGGCCTACGGCACCGTCAGCCTGAGGAGGGCCTCGCGGGCGATGGGGCCCGAGACCGCCTGGAGGCGCAGGTAGTAGGTGCCGCTCGCCACGCCGGCGTCCACGCTCACGGTGAGGGCGAAGGTCTGGGGGGAGCTGCCCGAGACGGTCACGCTGGTGGGGGAGAGGGTAATCCCGGGGACGGGGCTCCCCGTGGCGTCGTCCACCAGGGAGAGGGAGACCGTCCCGGTGAAGCCCCCCTGCGGGGTCACGGTGAGGGTGGCGGCGCCGCTGGAGCCCGCGTTTACGGTGAGGGCGCTGGGGGAGAGGGAGATCAGGAAGTCGGGTGGGGGCGGCACGGTGACGGTGATGGGGACCGTGCGGGTGGTGGAGCCCGAGGTGGCCACCAGGGTCAGGTTGTAGGTGCCGGGGGCGGAGGCGCTGTCGTTTCTCAGGAGGAGGCCCCAGTTCTCGGCCGAGGTGTCCACCGAGGAGGGGGTGAGGCTGAAGCCCGAGGCCCCCGTGAGGGAGAGGGAGACCGTCCCGGTGAAGCCGCCCTCGGTGGTGAGGCTGAGGACGGTGGAGGCGCTTTCCCCGGGGCGGAGGGTGAAGCTCGCGGGGGAGAGGGAGACGTAGAAGGTGGGGGCTCTCACGGCGAGGGAGAGGGGGAGGGCGGTCTCCCCCGCGCTGTGGACCAGCTTCAGGGTGAGGGCGTGGTCCCCCAGGGGAGCCGTGGAGGAGAGGTCCAGGTTCACGGGAAAGGACTGCTCCCCGCTGGGGGCCAGGGTGAGGTAGCCCGGGGAGAGGCTGGCCCAGGACACGGGGCTACCCCCTTCCAGGAGGCTCAGGGCCACCAGGCCGGAGAGTCCCCCCGAGGGGGTGAGCCTCAGGGTGAGGGGGGCTTCTCCCCCCTGGTAGGCGGTGAGGCTGGAGGGCTCCACCCGGGCGGAGAGGCTTTGGGCCACCACCGTCACCCGGAAGGTGGTGGAGGCGGCCACCTGGCCGTTGTCCGCCCGGAGCCCCAGGGTGTAGTCCCCCGGGGGGCAGGAGCGCAGGTCCACCGCGGCGGAGTAGTCTTCGTGAGGGAATCCCGTCGGCGGGCTGTAGAAGAAGGAGCACGCGGGGCCGTCGACCTGGTAGAAGGCGAAATCTTCCGGGCGCAGGGTCCCGGCGTACCCTCCGAGGCGGTCCACAGCGAACCCCACGTGGAAGGTGTTGGGGTTGGTGTCGTAGGGGGTGACCTCCGTGATCCTCAGGGCGATGCCCTGGAGGGTCACGGGGACCCTCACGGTGGTCCTGGGGCCGCTCGCGGTGGTGGTGAGGGTGAGGGCCACCTCCTGGTCGCCGAAGGGGGCGCCCTCGGGCGGGGTCAGGGTGAGGGTGTAGGTCTGGGGGGACCCGTCCCTGGCCTCCACCACGTTGGGGGAAACGGTGTAGCCCCCGGAGGCCGCCACCTGGACCAGGCCCGCGTAGCCCCGGCCCGCGAGGGTGAGGGTGGTGGTGGGGGGGACGTGGGGCACGTAGCCCGTGGCGGGGGTGGCGGAGGCCTCTATGGCGTAGGGGCGGACGGTGAGGGGAAGGGTGGCGGTCCTCGCCAGGCTCCCGGACTCCGCCCTGACCTCGAGGGCCCCCGTTCCCTCGGCGCTCCCCTCCACCTGGAAGGTGGCCGTCCTCGGCCCGTCCGCGAGGTTAACCGCGGTCTCGGCGGGGGAGACGCGGGCGAACCCGGGAGCCCTCACGGAGAGGAGGACCACTCCCTGGAAGCCTCCCCTCGGGGTGAGGGTGGCGGTGAAGGTGGCCGTCTCTCCCGCCCTAAGGTCGAGGGAACCGGGGTCGAGGGCGAGGGTGAAGTCGGGCGGGGGGCTCACCGTCAGGCTCAGGGCCGCCTGCCGGGTGAGGCTCCCCGAGGCGCCCCTGACCTGCAAGTCGTAGGTGCCGGTGGACACGCTGGCGGCCACGCTCACCGTGAGGGTCTGGGTGACGGGGCCGCCGCCCGGGACCGCCACGCTGGTGGGGGAGAGAGTGATCCCGGAGACGGGGTTCCCGCTCCCGTCCACCAGGGAGAGGGAGACCGTCCCGGTGAAGCCGTTCTGCGGGGTGAGGGTGAGGGTGGTGGCGCCGCTGGACCCCTGCTGGACGGAGAGGCTGGTGGGGGAGAGGGAGAGGGTGAAGTCGGGAGGTCTAGGAGCCACCACCCTCAGGGTGGCTCTCACTTCCCTTGGGGCCTGTCCCTGGGGCACCACCTGGACCACCACCTCGTAGCTTCCCGGGGAGACCGTCCTCTCCACCCGGACTTGCACCGGGTACTGCCTTTCTCCGCTGGACACGGTGAGGGAGGTGGGGGAGAGAAGGGTGAAGCCCTCCGGGGAGAGGATGCGGAGGGCCACCTGGCCGTTGAACTCGCTGGCCCTCACGGTGAGGGTGCCGTTCGCCACCTCCCCCGCGGGCACCTCCTGGGGGAAGGCCAGGGCGACCTCCACGGTGGAGGGCACCTGGAGGAGCGAGCTGCAGGCGCTGAGCAAGACGGTGAGCGCTAGACCGAGCGGTAAACCGGATCTCGACCACCTCTGCGGCATTTCTCTACCTCCTCGGGGTCTGCGGGTGCGGGGGATCGGGGTGGTCCCCCTGGACGCGGGGATGGCCCTGGAGGCGGCCTACCTGGACCTGCCCCACCCGGACCCGGCGGACCGGTTCATCTTGGCCACGGCCCTGAGGCTTGGGGCGGTGCTGGTGACCAAGGACGAGCGCCTGAGGGAGTACCCTCGGGTCAAGAGCCTCTGGGAGTAGGGGACGCCTCGGGAGCAGAACGAGCAGCCGGCGAGGGAAGCCTTCCGTAGCCGCCCCTTCTGGTTGGAGGCGGGCGGAGGTCCGGACCGCTCCACAGTTAAAACCTCGGGGTTCCCTTAGCTAGGCGGAAGAGCGCCAGGGGGCTTTCGCCCCCCGGCATCTGCCTCGGGGTGCCCGCCGCTGCCTTCTTTCGCGAAAGCTCTCTTTCGCGAACACCGAGGGAAGGAGGGTCCCGAAAGCGCCTTCCTCAAGGTAGCTTTGCTGACCAGGGCCTTTTGGGGCTCGGAGGTGGAGGGAGCATATCTGGGCAAACGCGGCCCTACAGGATTGACACGACCGGTGACCGCAAGGTAAAGGTAAAGAGGAAGGAACGTGCGCCGGTGGGTCCTCGCCACCAAGGTGGCTTCGCTGACCCTCTTCCTCCTCGTGGGATGTGGCGGCCAGCTTGGCCCCATCTGCTGGACCTGCGGGGGTGGTGCCACAGATCCCCCCTTCCAGGTGTACCTCGAGCCCACCTACCAGAAGGTCCAAAGGGGAAAAGCTGCCCTCTTCACCCTCCGGGTGGTCTCCGACTACCCCTCGGTCCCCTTCGGGGGTGTCGTGTGCCTCCGGGACGACCGGGGCAACCCCCCTCCCCCAGGGATCGGCTGGGGAGAGGCCTGCCTCCCCTTCCGGGCGCAAGGGGAAGCGCGGCTGGACCTCGAGGTGGAGGTCGCCTCTTCCGCCTCCCCTGGGGTCTACCGCTTGCGCTTTGAGGTGAGCAACGGCTCCGTCGCCCGCTACGCGCCCTTCGCCCTGGAGGTGGAGTAAGCCCTCTCCTTCCCCGGCGTCTAGGGCAGTCCCCAGGAGGCCACGGGTGTCCAGTCCGAAGAGACGTTGAAGGGGAGGGCGAGGCGGTCCGGGAGGTGGCCGAAGTCGTAGGGGTCGGCGCTCAGGGCGAAGATCCGGGCGCGGTAGCGGCCCGGAGGAAGCGAGAGTCCGCCGGTACCCGCATCAAGCCGGATCTCCAACGCCCGGGTGAAGAGCAGAAAGTAGGAGGTCTCGGGCCGATCCCCCTCGCCGAGGCGCCAGAGTTCGGCGTAGTAGGCCTCGGCCCCCACCGCCCTTCCCCAGCGGAGGACGAGCTCCCGGGTGCCAAAGGTAAGGGAGGGATTTTCCGCGAGCGGCAGCAGGGTTGCCGGATCCACCGGCATCTCACGGTTCAGGAACCGGCCCCCCGGGAAGGAGGCCTCGAGGCGGTACGTGCCCGGCCGCGGGGCTAGGCCGTCCACCCACCAACCGAAGACAGGCCCCGAGCCGCCTAGGGGACGCACATCCAGGCTCCGCAGCAACACCTGGGGATCCGGGGTGGTCAGGATCACCCGCACCGTGCCCCACTCCACGGGCGAGGCGGCCACCATGAAGGCCAAGCCCGGCGGCTCGCCCTCCCGGTTCCACGTGCCCACCGACCCGGCGGTGAAGGGCGAAACGGCGGGGCCTCCCGCACACGCCGCCAGCCCCAGCAAGAGCAGTAGGACCGTAGCCTTCCCAAGCCCTCCCCTCATCGCCCAGGCTCTCCTCACCAGTCTACACCTAGGGGCTCCCCGGAGTTTGCGGGGGTCACCGTCCCTCAGACTTGACCGCTATACGGCCTTAGGGTAAAGAGGGGGCATGACCCTACGCGAGGCCTTGTCCCAGATCCCCTGATCCAGCCCCCTAAACTTAGACACTTTCACCCTGCCTCCCGTGTGATGTCCTGCGTGCTTTGCCCCAGCGCCTCCTCCATCACCTCCCTTGGCGTCCGATAACCGAGCCCCGAGTGCAACCGGCTCTCGTGGTAGTAGCGTAGGCGCTCCTTCACCACCTCCTTTAGCTCCCCAAGGCTTCTGGCCTCCAAAAACTGGTCTCTCCCCTCCCCCTTGAACCGGGCAAAAAAGCTCTCCACCACCGGAGAAAATGTACGCTTCGCGTGACGCCCTTGGCCCCCATCAGGCTGTAGGAAAGCCTCTGCCCGTCCTTCAGCAGCAGCGTCCCCACCCAGTCGTGGCTCAGGAAAGGACCCCCCGGAACGTAGCCTTCGGCTGACGGTCGTGGTGCACCAGGGCCCTGGGGAACCTCCCCACCTGGGCCTGGAGAAAGGCCTTGGCCTCCTCCCACGCCTTCAGAGCCAGCTCCGCCGAAGGGGACGGGCCCAGGCCAAAGGCCACCACCGTCCGCGTCCTGTGGGGAACGTAGCCGCCAAGGCGGCTGACCCAAGATGGGTACGAACCAGGCCTTCCCTCCCTGGTAAGGCAGGAGGGTGAAGTCGGTGTACCCGCTTTCCCGAAGGGAAACGCCTTGTGGAGCTCGAAGGGCTCAGGCTCCCTTTGCTTCAGCAGAAAACCCCGGAGGTCGGCCTTGTCCCCCGCCAGGAGCACAATCTGCAGCAGGGGGTTGGGCTTGGGCCTCCGGACAGCGCGCTTCAGGGAGAGGTGGAAGTCCTGCAGTAGGCGGTGAATCCGTTTGTGGTTGACCGGGAT
>NZ_AP043755.1:0-10001 GCF_055393575.1 Thermus kawarayensis JCM 12314 | reverse complement strand
CACACAGACTCTTACACATAACTCTTGACACGACCCCTCCTGGGGCACGGCCTCGCCGTGGAGGCCTTGAGGGCAGCGGGGACGAAGCGTGTGGGGATCGTCCTCAACTTCGCCCCGGTGTACGGCGAGGACCCCGAGGCGGTGGACGTGGCTGACCGCTACCACAACCGCTACTTCCTGGACCCCATCCTGGGCAGGGGGTATCCCGAAAGCCCCTTTCAAGACCCCCCGCCCACTCCCAACCTCTCCCGTGACCTGGAGCTCGTCGCAAGGCCCCTGGACTTCCTAGGGGTGAACTACTACGCCCCCGTCCGCGTGGCCCCGGGGACGGGGCCTTTGCCCGTGCGCTACCTTCCCCCGGAGGGGCCGGTCACGGCCATGGGGTGGGAGGTCTACCCCGAGGGGCTTTACCACCTCTTGAAGCACCTCGGCCGGGAGGTGCCCTGGCCCCTTTACATCACGGAAAACGGGGCCGCCTACCCCGACCTCTGGACGGGAGAGGCCGTCGTGGAGGACCCCGAGCGGGTGGCCTACCTCGAGGCCCACGTGGAGGCCGCCTGGCGGGCCCTCTTCACCCTTTACGCCACCGCCACCCCCTTTGACCGGCCCTGGGAGGCCCGTTACCTCCTGGAGCCCACGGGCTTCGTCCCTTACCGCCTCTTCACCCGTTTCATGCGCCAGTTCGCCGTCTACACCCGGGAGCGGTACCGGGGAGGGAGGGAGTTCTACTTCGCGGGGGGGATTGAGGACCTAGCCCGCTTCCACGGGTACCTCCGGGACCGCAACCTCCTCACCAAGCGCCTCTTCCGCCCCCCAGAGGGCCTGGTGGCCTACGAGGTCCCCCTCCTGGAGGTCCCCGAGGAGGCGAAGGCCCTCCTGGCGGAGGTGCGGAGGCGGCTCAAGGCGGCGGCCTACCGGGCCCCCCAGGAGGAGCGGGGGATCGTCATGGCCCAGCGCACCCTCCTCTCCCGGGCCATCCTGGAGAGGATCAAGCTGAGGGCGGCCCTTCCCCTGGTGGCCGGCCTCCTGGAGGAGGGGTGGCACGTCCTGCTCTTCGTCCAGTACCGCTCGGACAAGACCCTGGACCTCACGAGCCCCGAGGCGGTGGAGGCCTTCCTCCAGGACGCCGAGGAGAGGGGGCTCAAGGGGGCCCTCCACCGCCACCTGGCCCCGGCCCTGAAGGGCCTCGGGCTCACCCTCCCCTCCCCCGTGGCGATGGTCCGGGAGGCCTTCGGAGGGCTGGGAGAGGACCTCGCCTTCTACACCGGGGCGGAGACGGGAAGCGCCCTCAGGAGGACCAAGGCGGCCTGGGACGAGGGGAGGGTGCGCCTCCTCCTGGCCACCGCGGGCAAGGGGGGTGTGGGCCTCTCCTTCCACGACACCACGGGGAAGAGACCTACGGCCCAGATCGTCCTCACCCTGCCCTGGACGGCCACGGGGCTGGACCAGGTCCTGGGCCGGGTGGTGCGCCTTGGAATGAAGAGCCCCGTGCGGATCCTCTTCCCTGCGGCCCCGGTGCCCTTTGAGCAGCAGCTTGCGGCCACGGTGGCCCAGAGCCTGAGGACCCTGGGGTACGCGGTGCGAGGGGGCGAGGGGGTGGTGCCGGAGCGGGTGGTGGAGGCCTTCCTCTACGACCTGGCGGCGGTGGACCTGATGGGCTTCCTCAGGCTTTTAGAGGCGGAGGAAAGCCTGTCCAAGGCCCCCCGGGAGGAGGAGGCCTCTTCCCTGGAGGTGCCGCTTCCGCCCTCGGGGTGAAGGGGAGCCTAAAACTGTAGGGTGAAGGGGGTCCCGGAGGCCTCCAGGGAGTAGACCCCTTCCCTTCGGGGGTGCCCTTTCCAGCTCTTTTGGTGGGGGGCCCGGGCTCAAGCTACCCGGCCCAGAGCCGTGGGCACCAGGTCCCTCCCACCACCACAAACTGAGGGGATACGCCCAAACCCCCACGCCAAAGCGGCTCAGGAATCCTCCCGCCGTTTTCCCGAGACTCCGTTCCCCCTCCGCCCATCTGCGCCCTTCCAAGGTAGTGTTACCCCCCACCCCCATGGGTAGGGCCGGTCCACCCGGGCCTCAGGGGAGGGTCAGCCTTGCGGGAAACAAGCTTAGCGATAAGACCAAGCCCTCTTCGCACCGGCTAGGAGGCTCTCCCCATGGCCTCTACCTCCTCCAGGCGCCTGGGATGGAGCGGGCCAAGGGCGAAGAGGTAGAAGGCCAGGAAGGAGGCCAGGGCCACCCGCAAGGGCAGGGTCACGCCGATCCCCCCCAGGACCCCCGAGAGGGTTCCCCCTAAGGCGCCCGCCCCGTAGATCAGGGCCCGCAGGGCGGCCAGGCTCCCCGCCAGGGCCTCCTCGGGCAGCAACCACCCCCGCACGGCCCGCAGGTGGACGCCCGTGACCCCGACGGCAAACCCATAGAGCAGGCCCCCCGCGAGGAAAGGAGGGAACGGAAGGGCCAGGAGGAGGAGGGCCCTCACCGGGTCTCCCCGGTCCAGCCGGGGGCTCAGGAGGAGCAAAGGGCCTAGGGTGAAGTACCCGAGGGCAGCGAAGAGGCCTACCCAGAAGGCCTCCCCCGTGCGGGCCACCTCCAGGCTCAAGGCGCTGAAGCCCAGGGCGGCCCCCAGGTCGCCCAGGGCCTCGGAAAGAAAGGCCAGTTTCCAGACCGGGTTCAAGCCTCTAGAGCGAACCCTTCCACCATCCAGATGACCCCACCTGTAATGGAGCAGGCATGGCAAAGGGGCGCACGTACACCCGCCGCGTCCGGCCGCCGACCCTGACCTCTTGCACCTCCTTGAGCATCGCCATTCACCCCCTTACGGGTTAGCCCCAGAGTAGCAGCAGGGGAATACCGCCCGTGGAGCCCAGGAGGGCCTCACCCACGCCCCTCGGCGTCACCACGAGGGGAGAGAACCCTTTGGGAGAGGCGGAGGAGAGGGGGAAAGAGAAGGGAGGCCAGGAGGAAAACGCTCCCAAAGGCCACGAAGGCCCCCCTGGGCCCCAGGAGGTCCCCAAGCCCCCCGCCCAAGGGGGAGCCCAGGACCCGGGCCGTCTGGGTGAGGACGTTGACGTAGGCAAAGAGGCCCACCAGGGTCTCCGGGGGGGCAAGCCGCTGGAGGAAGGTCCGGAAGGCGATCCGGGCCACGGAAACCCCCGCCCCCGAGACCAAAGACCCGAGGAGGAGGTGGGGGTAAGGGAGGAGGCCGTTCCCCAGGTTGCCCAGGCCCAGGAGGCCAAGCCCCCCGAGGAGGCCAAGGACCGGGGGGAGGGAGACGCGGGTAAGGGCCTGGGCCACAAGGAAGCCCCCCAGGCTAAAGCCCGCCCAGGCGATACCTAGCCCCTCGGGCCGCTTGAGGTCGTGGAAGAGAAGAGCGGTGAGGACCCCGCCCCCCGTGAGGGCCAGGGCAGGGAGAAGGGCAGGTAGAGCAACGGGGAGGAGAACACCCAAGGGTACACCCCCAAAGGCCTTCCGCCTCCCTTCGGAAGGGCCTAGGGGAGGAGGGGCCTTCAGGCCCAGGAGGAGGACCAGGGCCACCCCCAGAGGAAGGGCGAAGAGGGGAAGGGCGTAGGGCCCCAGGCGGTCCACGGCAAAGCCCCCTATGAGGGGGGCCAGGACCAGGCCCAAGGTATTGGCCATTTCCCAGCGGGCGTTGGCCTGGGACAGGGCCTCCTTAGGGAAGAGGCGGGGCAGGGCGCTTCCCAGTAAAACGCCGTAGATGGCCAGAGCAGCCGTAAGGAAGAGGAAGAGGGCGAGCAAGGCGGCGTAAAGGAGAAGAAAGGTGCTAAGGCCAGGGCTTCCCAGGGCGAGGAGGGCCGCTACCCCAAGGCCAAAGGCGAGGAGGCGGAGCACCATTTGGGGCCTGGTCTCAAGCCAGGATTGGAGGAGAAAGGGGGTCAGGATGCTCGCTAAGGCTTGAACCAGGGTGAGGACCGAAGTTTGTAGCCCCGAGGCTCCCGCTTCCAGGAACCGCCATAGGCCCGCCACCACCAGGCCCTGGCCGGTCAGGGTTAGAAGGAAGGCGAGGAGGAAGAAGGAGAAGGTACCCGAGGGCGGAGTTAAATCCTTAGCCATGCTGGGACGCTGAGCCATCAGCTAGAGGGATTTCGCTGGTGTAATTGGGGATAGTCCGAATGTCCACGGCATCAAAGAAGTTCGGTTGAACAGGTATTTTCCGTAGCTCTTGCAGTAGAGGCGAATTCTCCCAAATGTCGGCTAAAGTGCTCGTTAGAAGGTTGCCGAAGAACGAATACCTGGGCCGCCACTCACGCAATTTGGCAGAAACGTAGACATTACCCCTCGGATCTACGCGAAGAGCACGATTACCCCTAGAGGTAAGCCATATCTGATCGCGGGCCGGGTTTTCCGATCTAAGTTCTCTAGAAAGCTTATACCACAGCCTTTGGTGGGGCTTAATCGCACCTAATCTAACCATGTCCATGTATTCCCCTACAGCGAAGTCCCACTCTTCCTGGCTAAGAACGAGATGATTCAAGCTTGCCCCGCGCCCTGCGGGATACATGGGCGCAATCCCATACATAGCGTTGTTTTGTGTTGCGATTTCACCTATCTTTCTAATCTCAGTGTAGTTCTTCTTGTGAACTACCGTGAAGACAGCCAGAGGGATACCGGCTTTGGCAATGAGACTTATCTGCCGCAAGGTAGTCTTAAATCCCCCCTTACCCCGAAGCAAATCGTGGCTATCCGGACTAGATCCGTCTAAAGTGGTACCCACGAAGTTCAGATTTTTTGTGGACGCAATCTTATCTAAGTCGCTATCTCGCAACACGGACAAGTCGGTGTTAACTTGAACGCTAAACCCTAGCTCGTCCGCTAGGCGGATGATCTCCAATCCATCTGGCCTACTCAGTGGATCACCTCCTGTGAATTCAAGGTAGAAGACCCCTTCCTTTCTTATGGAATCCAAGATATATCCCCACTCATCGAAAGTCAGCTCTTCCCGAAGAGGTATTTTGGGTTCAGGGCCGGATTCGTATGCACAGTATGCACAACGCCTATAGCACCTATTCGTGAGCTCGATTTCCATGGATAGAGGCCTATAGTACCGGTCATCGGAGAAGTGTTGATCGTCTAGGAACAAAGCTTTAGATTCCAGCCCTTCTTGAGAAGGGCGAAGGTATCCCTCGGCAATCAAGTAAAGGATTAAATGCCCCGCTGCCTCTACAAATCCCTTGGTAATTTCACTTAAGCCTCCTTCTTTGAGAACTTGCTTGAGGGCCAGCGATGGCCTAGTAGCAACTACAAAGGATCTAACAAGGTCGAAGGCTTCCTGATTGAGAAAAATGCCCCTCTTAAAGCCGTAGAGTATTCCCCCGAACCGCTCTCTGCGTAGGACAACGCTAGCGTCGCTGGCAAGGACAAGGGGCACGTCTTCGACCCAAAGCCTTTCGTATTCCGAGCCTAATCCTTCTTCGAGGTCCTCCTCGTAAGCCAATATAAAATTGCCTGTATCAATGGCAACCATCAGGAAATCATGCTGCTGGCCTACGACCTTTGGAAGTTGTAAACCCCTCTCGTGCATTTCTTCCACCCCCTTACGGGTTAGCCCCAGGGTAGCAGGGGGGAGGTTACGTCCAGGTTACGTGGAAGCTCTTCCCAACGATGGCCCCTGCGTAACCTCGCGTAACCTTGGACTCCCCGCGTAACCTCCCCCTTGGCACCCTGGAAGCATGAGGCACAGGTGGCCTTGGGTTCTCCTCGTGGGATGGCTTCTCCTGGCCCTTCTAAGAGGCCCTGGTCCCGCCCCTTCCCTGGCCTGCTGGAGTCCCGACTGCTTCCCTCCCGGTTCACACCCCGTACTCCCGGCGAAGCCGCTCCACCCGGGCCCGGGCGATGGGGTAGCGGGGATCCTCGGGGGATAGCCCCTCCAGGAGGGCCTCCCAAACCTCCAGGTCCTCCCCCAAGCGCTCTGCGAGGAGGAAGAGGGCCTCCTGGTCCCCCGAGGCCAGCACCGCCCGGCGCAGGGTCTCCTCCAGTTCTAGGCGGAGCGCCTCCACCCCCGGGGCCTGGCTCCAGGGGAGGAGGGGGCCCTGGTAAAGGGCAAGGGCCTGTTCCAGGTCTCTCCCGGAAAGGGCCCTGAGAAAGGCCAAAAGGTCCGAGGGAGGAGGGTCTTCCAGACGGTAGGGGGCGCAGGAGATCCGGAAGCCCTTGGCCCGCAGGCGGTGGAGGAGGGTCTTCAAGGCCCCTAGGTTGGGTTCCCCGTAGAGGGCCTCCGCCAGGGCTTCTCCCGATATGCCCTTCTCGTGGGCAAGGAGGAGGGCCAGCGCCTCCGTGCCCCTAGGCCCTAAGGAGGGTAGGGGACCTCCGTCAAGGAGGCGGAGGGAGGTCTCCTCCCCTCGGCCCAGCAGGAAGGCCCGGGCCTCGGGGCGGAGGGCGGGGGCCAGGCGGGGGGCCAGTGGGGCCTCTACCTCCGCCCCCAGGGCCCTGAGGCGGGCCTCGGCCAGGAGGGCGTAGAGGGCCCCGTCCTCCCGGAGGAGGCCGTGGGCGGAGAGGAGGAGATCCCTGGCCGCCTCCCCCCCTTCCAGGAGCCCCTGGGCCAGGAGGAGGAAGCCCTGGGACCACCCCGCCTGGGGGCCGGCCTGGGCCGCTTCCAGGAGGAGCCGGGCCCTAAGGGGTTCCAGGGCCAAGGCCCCAAGGACCAGGAAGCTCGGGAGGCTGCCCGGGCCCAGGAGGGGAAGGAGGCCCTGGAGGAGGGTCCGGGCCCGCCGGGGCTGGCCCCGGAGGAGGTGGGCCAGGGCCAGGGTGTGCCCGGCCAGGAGGCGCACCCCGGGCAGCTCGTGGAGCAGGAACTCCTCCCCCTCTTCCAGGACCTCGGGGAGGGGAAGGGCGCCGAAGAAGAGCTCCAGGCGGAGGTGGTGGAGCCGGGTCCAGGGGGAAGGGGCCTTGAGGCGGGCCAAGGCGGCATGGGCCAGGGCCTCGGGACGGCCCAGGCGCTCCAGGACCACCGCCAGGGCCAGGTGGAGCCGGGCCTCCGCCTGGGAGTTCCCCCGGAAGCGGTGGAGGGCCTCCTCCAGGGCCACCGCCCCTTCCCTCGGGGGCAGGGCGAGGCCCAGGTGGTAGAGGGTGAGGGGGGTCTGGGCCCTCCGGGCGGCCTCCAGGGCCAGGGCCCGGTACCCTCCCCAGTCCCCCTTGCGGCCCTCCAGGAAGCCCAGGAGGGCCAGGCGCTCCGCCTCGGGGAGGCCTTCTTGGGGGGTTTGGAGGAGGGCCAGGGCCTCCCGGTCCTTTCCCCCCTCCAGGAGGCGGAGGGCGATGGGGAGGCGGGATGGGTCCATAGGACCAGCCTAACGGCCCGCCCCAGGGCCCGCGGGCCATGGGCACCCGTACCCCCTACCTATGCCAGCTCCCTGCACGGCCCCTTGCGCCCCGGAGCTATTCGTCAAAGCCCAGGGCCCGGAGGTAGCGCTTCACCAGGTAGTAGGGCTTGCGGGCCAGGTAGTCCTTGCCCTGCTCCACCCGCAAGACCCAGTGGGGCCGGAGGCCCAGCATCCGGGCGAACCGGGTGGCGGAGACTCCCAGGGTCTCCCGCCTGCGCTTGAGCTCGGCGATGAACTCCTCATCAAAGAGGAGTTCCTCCGTGATCTTGACCTTGCCCTCGAACTTTCCTCCCATGGCGTTCTCCCCCTTCTCCTTGGTCCTGTGACGACTCCTCGGACTGAAGTCCGAGGCTTCTCGGTTCCCAAGATACGGGCTTCGCCCGTGACCACGGGACGGCCCACGCCGTACCCATCCCCGAAGGCCCCGTCCAGGCCCTTGCCAGAACATTCAGCGCGGCGGCCACATCCCGATGCAGGGGAGTCCCACAACCCGGACAGGTAAATTCCCTCACCCAGAGGGGACGCTTTTCCCGGTGGCCGCACACTGGACAGTCCTGGCTTGTATGTTGGGGGTCTACCCCCACGACCCGCCTACCAGCTTCTTCCGCTTTGTAGGCGAGGATTTGGAGAAACTGCGCCCAACCCGCATCCAGAACTCCTTTGGATAGACGGGAGCGGGATAGGGCTTGGATGTTCAGATTCTCGTGAACGATGGTTCCATAGGTATTGACCAGCCTCCTTGCAATTTTATGGTGGAAGTCTTTGCGCTGGTTGGCGATTTTGCGGTGCAGCTTGGCAACCCGCTTTCTGGCCTTCTCGCGACGACGGCTGCCCCGCTTCTTGCGGGCAAGGCTGCGCTGTGCGGCGGCGAGTTTGGCTTGCGCCTTGTGGAGGTACCGGGGGGCCTCGACCATCTCCCCGTCGGAGGTGACGAGGAAGTGGGGGTTGGTGCCCAGGTCTATCCCGATGGCCCGGTTGTTGGAGGGAAGGGGCTTGGGGTCCACCTCGCAGACGAAGACGATGTACCACTCTTCCCCCTCCCTTTTGACCGTGGCGGTCTTCGGTTTCCCCTCCAGAGGACGGTGGAACTTGCACTTGACCGAGCCGATGCCGTACAACAGTACCCGACCCTTTTGAACCTTGACTCCTGTTTTATCCGCTTGGGGGAAGGTGAAGGAGTCGTAGCGCCCCTGCCCCTTGAAGCGGGGATAGCCCGCTTTCCCCTTGGCCTTAAGCCGTCGGAAGAAGCCCTGGAAGGCTTTGTCCACCCGCTCGATGACGTTCTGCAAGACCTGGGAATGAATGCGCTTGTACTCCGGCAGCTCGGCCCGTATCTCGGGCAGATACCTCTTCTGTTCGTAGAAGCCGACAGTCCTCCCGCCCTTCTTGTAGGCATCTCTACGCTCCTGCAAGGCGGCGTTGTACAGGCTGCGGCACAGCGCAAGGGTGCGCTCCAGGTCTTTTTGCTGGGGCCGGGTGGGGTAGAGTCGGTACTTGAACGCCTTATGCATCGTCTACCTGATGCTTGCGCTGCTCCTGGATGTAGCGCTCGATCACCTGGCGCGTGGTGCGTTCTTCAGGCACGTGCATATGATAGCGCATCCGCCGCCCACTAGGCTATGTCCGCCTCCCCGCTACGCGGCGAAACCAGCGTCTCCGGCGGACGTGGGGGAGTCCATGTATCCCACGGACTGAAAGTCCAGGGGATTATAGCTCCCCCACGCCCCCTCTTTTCTCTAAAGCCAAGTTACTAGGGTTGGGAAGGCGCTTCAACACCAGGTTCCTGGGGAGCTGGGGGCCTTGGTGGACGCCAGGCTAGGAGGCGTCATCCCTTCGTGTGCTACCTACATCTCCACCCCCGCCATCCTGGGGAGGACCCGGCTCCGGATGGGGTTGTGGGCCAACAGCACCAGGTTCACCCTGGCCAGAAACCCCCAGTAGGAACGGGCTTCAATCCGGTGGAGCCCCAAAGAACGCACCATCACGCTGAACCGGGTCTCTATCCAGTTGCGTACCCTCCCCATCCACCCTTTCCACCCCGTCTGTACCACCTTCCCGCCCCTGACCCGGTAAGGAGGCGTTTTCACCCCCTCCACAAAGCGAAAGCCCCGGTCCCCAAGAACCGCAGGAAGGCCCGTCAACAACCCCTCGGCCCATGCCTCCCTGGCATTACCGGGCAACACGGCCCAGCGGAAGAAAAGCCTCCCCTCGTTCATCACCGCCACCAGGGTGTACCCAGCGAAGGCCCCCAGGGGGCCTACCCCCACGGCAGCTTTCGGGAGGTCAAAGCCGTGTATCCGATGGCCGTGGGCCAGGGGGATGGGTTTTAGGTCTACCACCTGAAGGTGTCCCTCTCCCCCGGAAAGGCGCAGGGCCAGGTGGGCCAGGAGGCGGTGGGCTTTTTGCAGCACCCGGTAGAAGCGGGTGAGGTGGGGGAGCTGGGGGAAGTAGGCCTTCAGGGTGGACTTGGCGGCCAGATACCCTTTGGCCAGGTCCTGACCTTGCAAAAGGAGGAAGATGGCGAGGGTTAGGAGCTCGGCGAGGGTAGCCTTTTGGTGCTTTTGCTTTCGGGGGAGGCCGATACCTTGAGCCTGCAGAGCTTTGAGTTCATCGTCTACCCAGACATAGGTAGCCACCAGAAGGGTTTCTGCGTCAAGATAGTAGGTCGTGTAAGGATTTATG
>NZ_AP043754.1:0-1204 GCF_055393575.1 Thermus kawarayensis JCM 12314 | reverse complement strand
GGGGGGCATACCGCTCCTGAAGCATCTTCTCCAGCACCTCCTTCACCTCCGAGAACCCCTTTAGTTTCCGTTCTGCCCACCTCCCCTCTTGCCTCTCTGACTCCAGGTAAAGGAGCTTGTATACCGCCTCCGCCTTGGGAAACTTGTGGTCCCGCACCTTCGTCCCCCGCCGCACTTCCCGGATAAACCGCTCCATCAGGTTGGTGCTCCGCAGGTACGGCCAAAGCACCTTGGGGTACCCGTAGAACCGCAGGAAGGCTCCAGACTCCTCCACCCAAAGCCCCACCACCCCCGGGTACCGCGAACCCCAGGCGGCCTTCACCTCCTCCAAGGCCCCAAGAGCTTCTTCCCGGCTCTCCGCCCCGTACACCCGCCTCAGGTCCTCCGCCAGCAGGCCCCGGTCCCGCGCCCGCACCTGGGACAGGCTCCACCGCACCCCGTGCACCACGCACCGCTGCCATTCCGCCTGAGGGTAGACCCTGCGGATCGCTTCAGGAAGCCCGGGCAGCCCGTCGGTGACAAAGAGCAACACCCGCCGCAGGCCCCGCTGCCAAAGCTCCCCCAGGACCCCCTCCCATCCCAGGGCGCTCTCCGTGGGCAACAGCCAAAACCCCAGGACCCGCCTCTCCCCATTAGGGGCGATGCCCAGGGCCACATACACGCTTTCCCGTACGATCCCTTCTCCTTCCCTAAAGACCTTTAGGGAAAGCCCGTCCAGGTAGACGAAGGCCATCTCCTCGGGCAAAGGCCGGGTGCGGAAGGCTCCTGCCGCCTCCAGGACCTCGTCCGTCAGGGCGCTCAGGGTCTCGTGGGAGTAGCGGTGGCCTAAGAGCAGGCTCAATATCTCGGCCGCCTTGCGCTGACTGACCCCGGCGGCGTACAAGGCCACAGCTACTTCCCCCACGTCCACCAGGCGGCGGGCGTAGGGCTTAAGGAAAGCCGGGTAATACCGAGATTCCCGATCTCTAGGGACCTTCAGGTCCACCTGGCCGAAGGTGGTCTCCAGCTTGCGGGGGTAGTAGCCGTTCCTGCGGCCCCCGTGCGCCTGCAAGAAGGCCGTCCGGTCCAGCTCCAGAACCGTCTGCAGAACCTCGGCTACTGTCTCCCGCACCGCTTCCCTCAGCAAGATCCGCAAGGTATCCTGGTCCACGGGGCACCTCCTCGTGCTAAGGTGTGCCCCCCTATTAAACACGGACCCTTACAC
>NZ_AP043753.1:0-26472 GCF_055393575.1 Thermus kawarayensis JCM 12314 | reverse complement strand
TACCTGGAGGACCCCCGGGGGGACTGGATCCACGGGGGGAGGCGGTTCCTCCAGGTGAACCTGGAGCTCTTGCGGGCGGGGTGGGCCGAGCCCTACACCGTGCCCCCCAATGTCCGCTACGCCGCCCTCTACCTCCAGGCCGCCCGGGAGGCCAGGGCGAAGGGGGTGGGGATGTGGGGAGGGGGGCAGGCCTCGAGGCCCCAAGGCCCCGCCCCGGACCGGAAAGGGTGCGACCCCGCCTATCCCACGGTGTGCATCCCCCCGCCGCCCCCGGACCTGGACTGCGGGGACATCCCCTTCCGGGGCTTCAAGGTCCTGCCCCCGGACCCGCACCGCTTTGACCGGGACGGGGACGGGGTGGGGTGCGAAGGTTAAGAGGCTAGATGGGTCGCCGGAAAACGAACACATTCTATTGGGCCACCACCACCTCCACCACCACCTCCCCCGGCCTCAGGTCCCGCACCTTCACCTCCACCACCCGCCCCGAGACGGGGGAGCGCACGAGCTGGGCCTCGGCGGCGCGCTCCCTGCGCCGGAGGAGGCGGGCTTGGGCGAGGCGGGCCTCCCGGATGGCCTCCTCCAGGCGGGCCTTCTCCCCGGCGCAGTCCAGGGCCAGGCGGGTCAGGCGGGCCCCGGCCTCCTCCAGGCGGGCCTCCCCCTGGGCGAGGCGGAGGGGGGCCTCCGCCCCCTGGGCCACCAGGTAGCGCAGGCGGCCCACCTCGTCCCGCAGGCGGGCGAGCTCCCCCCGGAGGGCCTCCCGCTCCGCCCGGCACCGCTCCTCCGCCCGGGCGAGCTCGGCCTCGAGGCGGCCCGCCTCCTCCGCCTTGGCCTCCGCCTGGTCCTCGAGGTCCCGCAGGGGGGCCTCGTCCACCCGGCGGGCAATGGGCTCCCCCTCCTCCACCCGGTCCCCCGGCTTCACCAGAAGCCCCGAGAGGGAGGGGAGGGAGAAGACCAGGGGGTGGAGGGTGGGCAGGGCGGGGAGGGCGGGGAGCTCCAGGGAGGCCTCCTCCCCGGGGGCGAAGGCCGCCCGGACCACGGCGCTCCCCGCCTGGAGGTAGAGGCCCGAGAGGGGGGCCAGGTCCTCGGGCCGGGCGGCGTGGAAGCGGAGGTGGGGCGGGCTCTCGGAGGCCTCCACCCGGGGGTAGGTGCCCACCGGGGGGACGAGGGGCGGGGGGGCGGTGGCGGGGCGGGCCTCCCCGGTGATCCACACCCTCCGGGCGGAGCGGGGGAGGGCCTGGAGGAGGTCGGCGAGGAGCCTCCCCGAGAGGTCCAGGCGCCACTCCTTGAGGACCTGGGGCCTCCCCCGGTGCATGCGCACCCGGTAGGCCACCACCTGCCCGTCCCGGCTCACCGCCAGGGTGCGGCCCAGCTCGTCCTCCACCAGGACCCCCTCCCGCCCCAGGGCCTCCACCACCAGAAAGCGCCCCTCCACGGGCTCCTGGGTCTCGCGGTTGAAGCCCCTCACCTCGGCCCACACCTCCCAGCGGTCCCGCCAGTCCAGGTAGTCCAGCACGGCCACCTCCGGGGTCCCCACCAGGTGGCGGAAGGCGGAGGCGAAGCCCTGGCCCGAGAGGGGCCAGAGGGCGAAGGCGAAAAGGGCGAGGAAGAGGGCCAGGGTGGCCTCCTGGGGGGAGGCGTAGCGGATCCGCCACTCCCGGGAGGGGAAGAAGAAGAACTGCACCCGCCAGGGCCAGAGGAGGGGCACCCCGTTCACGTTGAGGGTGTCCAGGAGGAGGTGGGAGAGGTAGCCGGAGAGGAAGGCCCAGTAGGCCCCCGGGGCCGCCTGGCGGAGGGGAAGGAAGAGGAGGGCGAGGGCGAGGAGGAAGGGGAGGGAGTGGGTGAGGGTGCGGTGGCCAAAGCGCCGCTCCAGGAAGGAGGAGAGGGGGCGGACGAACTTCCCGGGGCCCGAGGTGGTGGTGTCCAGGTCGGGCATCACCGCCCCCCAGGCCAGGGCCAGGCCCTCCAGGAGGCCCACCTCCACCCCCAGGCCCCGGAGGAGGCTCGCCGTGAGGGCCGCCCCGGCCAGGTGGGTCCCGGCGGTCATGGCCCCAGGGCCTCCTCCAGAATCCTCAGGGCCCGGTCCAGCTCCGGCACCCGGGCGGGGCGGAGCTCGTTCAGGTCCAGCCAGACGGCGGAGAGGAGGCCGTGAAGCTCCAGGGCCCGCTCCCGGGAGAGGACCCCGCCCCGGGGGAGGGCCTCGAGGTAGGCGAGGCGGGCGAGGAGCTTCTCCCGCTCGGCCTCCAGCTCCGCCACCCTCCTGCGCAGATGCTCCAGCTCGTCCACCCTCACCGCTCCTCCTCGCAGAGCCTCCCCGAGGCCTCGTAGCTCCGCACCTCCAGCGCCTCCTCCTGGAAGGGGTCCGGGGAGAGGCTCACCAGCCAGAAGGCGCAGGCGGGGGCGGGAAGGAAGGCCCGGGTGTGGAGGAAGCGCCCGGAGCCGAAGGCCTTCCCCACTGCCTCGCCCCCCGGCCCCTCCAGCACCAGGGCCAGGTCCCCCTCGGCCTCGAGGCCCCCCAGGGCCCGGAGGTGGGCGGAGAGCTCCCTCCCCGCCCGGTAGAGCCGGACCTCCACCCGGAGGGGCTCGGCGGGGAGAGTCTCCACGAGGGGGGGTCCCCCCCCTTCCTCCCAGCGGAAGAGGCGGAGGGGGACATCCTCCCGGTGCTCGGCCACCGGGGCCTCGCAGGCGGAGAGGACAATAAGCAGAGCGATTCCTATAAACCGCACCTTTCCCTCCCAAAAGCCTTTTAAGGCCCCCCGGAGGCCCGGGGGGTACCGAGGGTGCCCCCCTCCCCCTCCAGGGGCCTCAGAAGGGCCCTCAGGGCCTCCAGGGGCAGGCCCACGGCCCGGGCCAGGTCCTCCAGGGCCAGGGCCAGGTCCAGGTTGGCCCGGTAGAGGGCGAGGCGGGCCTGGGAAAGCCTCTCGGCGGCGGCCAGGACCTCGTGGGGGGCGGCGGCCCCCACCCTCGCCCGGGCCTGAAGGGCCTTTAGCTCCGCCTCCCGGGCCTCCACCCCGTCGGCGGCGGTCCGGGCCGCCTCCCGGGCGGAGAGCCACCGGAAGTAGGCCTGCGCCACCCGCACCCTGGCCTCCCGCCGGGCGGCCTCGGCGCGGGCCTCGAGGGCCCGGAGGGCGGGGCCCCGGTCCCGGAAGAGGTCCGCCAGGTTCAGGCTGAGGGCCAGGCGGTAGGAGGGGGCCACCTGCCCGTACTCCCCCGCCAGGCTGACCCCCGCCTCGGCGGAGAGCGCCCCGAGTATTCCGAGGGTCTGGCGGGCGGCCTCCAGGTCAGCCAGGGCCTGGAGATAGGCAGGGTCGGCCTTCAGGGCCTCCTCCGCCAGGCGGTCCAGGAGGCGGGCCTCCTCCCGGGTGAGGCCCTGGGCCAGGGCGGGGAGGGCCAGGGCCAAGAGCAAGGCCAGGCGGGCCATCGCCCCCTAAGCCTCCACCTCAGGGAGGGGCACCCGGAACTCCGGGGCCCAGTAGAGGGCGTCCTCCCCCTGGGCCAACAGGAAGGCCGCCTCAATGCCCCGCTGGTAGAGCCTCCACCCGCGCTCCGGGTGCCGGATGAGGTAGTACTGCCCGGTGCCGTCCGTCCGCACCACGGAGGCCTCCTCCAAGAGCCTCAGGAACTCCTCCATCTCCGTCCTCACCGCGCCACCACCACCTTTCTGAGCCAGGGGGAGAGGACCACGAAGGCGGCGATGCCCAGCCCCCCCGCCACATAGAGGTCCATCTCCCCCCGGGCCAGGCCCAGGTAGCGGGCGGCGATGGCCGCGCCCCCCGCCACCAGGAGGATGGGGGCCAGGGCGATGCCCCGCTCCTCCCGCCGGGCCAGCCCCTCGGCGTAGCCCGTGCCCACGTCCCGGTTCCGCACGATGTCCTCGGCGCTCACGTACCGCACCAGGCGCTCCACCTCCCCCGGCACCCCGGCGGAGAGGCTCACCACCCGGTTGAGGTAGGCCTCGAGGTCCTCGGCCACCACCCCGTAGCGCTCCACTAAGTTTCGGGCCAGCTCCCGGGTCTCCTTGGGGGAGAGGGGCGGGAGGTCCACCCGGTCCAGGCGCATCCAGAGGCGCTTGGTGCCCTCCTTCCTCAGGGTCTCCGGGTGGACGGCGAGGACCAGGGTGGAGACCTCGGCGAAGGCCACCATCCAGGGGACGGCGCTCGGGGTGATTCCCGTGGCGTCGTCCACCACCAGGGTGATGGGGTTCACCCCCTCGGGACGCCGCAAGGCCTTCACCAGGCTCCGGGCCTTCTCCTCGTTCCCGGGGTAGCGCCTCCCCCAGGCCTTGAGGTCGGCCTCGAGGTCCTTCCCCCGCCCCACCCCCTCCACGGGCACCCCGGCGTCCCAGAGGCCCCGGAAGAGGTCCTTGAGGAAGGCCCCGAAGGGGGCCACCCGGTCCACCCACACCACGGGGGCCCAGGCCTCGAGGGCGGGGAGGAGCTCCCTGAGGAGCGCCGTCTTCCCGTACCCCGGCGGGGCGGAGAGCACCACCCCCCTCCCGGCGCGCACCGAGAGGAGGACCGCCCGCCCATTTTCCTTCCGGCCCACGAACATACTTACAGACTAACAGAGTCTGTAAGTTCGGAAGTCTGTAAGTCTGGAAGTTACAGAGTCTGTGAGTCTGGAAGTTTGGAACTCTGTAACTTCCAGAGTTACAGAGTTTGGGAGTCTGTAACTGAGGAGGCCCTAGACTCCCTGGGGAAGCCCGGGGGGCAGGGCTAGGGGCCCCAGCGGTCCCGGCTTCCCTTCTCCCGTGTTATGCTCTTCTTGTATGCGCCTAACCGTCCACATCCCCGAGGACCTGGCCCGCCTCCTCCGTCAGGCGGCGGAGAACGAGGGGAAGTCCATGAGCGCCCTCACCGCCGAGGCCCTGGAGGCCTACCTCAAGGAGCGCCGGCGCAGGGCCTTGGGCCTGAGGGTCTTGGAGCGGGCCGGGAAGGGCCGGGTGGCCGAGGAGGCCCACCGCCTCCTGGAGGAGGGGCGGCGTGACCGCCCTTGACACCGGCTTCTTCCTCCGCCTTCTGGAGGGGCACGAGGAGGCCGGGGCCCTGTGGCGGGCCCTGGTGGAAGGGGGGAGGGAGGGGGTGGTGTCGGGCCTCTCCCTGGTGGAGCTCCTGCGTCTGGGCCTGAAGGGCGCCCTGGACAAGGAAGACGTGGGGCTTCTCCTCCAAGCCCTCCCCGCCGTCTGCCGGGTGGTCTGGCCGGACTGGACCATCGGGGAGCGGGCGGCCCGGCTCTCCCACGGCCTCTACCTGCCCCTGGTGGACGCCCTGGTGCTGGCCACGGCCCTGGAGGCGGGGGCGAAGGAGCTCTGGACCACGGACGCCGACCTGGCCCGGTACGAGGGGAAGCTCCGGGTGGTCCTGCTCAGGTAGGGGCATCACCGACTTGCGCCGTTTGGCTCCTTTGGGTATTCTGGCCGCATGGGCAAGCCCATGTTCCTCGCCCCCGAGGAGCTGGCCGCCGTCCTCAGGGTCCACCCGGAGACGGTGAGGGGCTGGATCCGCGCCGGCAAGCTCCCCGCCCAGAAGGTGGGCAAGCTCTGGCGCATCCCCTGGGAGGAGGCGGCGAAGCTCCTGGGAAGCGAGGAGCGCCTGGAGGAGGCCCTGAAGGAGGTGCTGGGGTGAGGGTGGTGGCGGTGGTGAACGGCAAGGGCGGAGTGGGCAAGACCACCACCGCCGTCAACCTGGCCGCCATCCTGGCCGAGGGGACCCCCGTCCTCCTGGTGGACGCCGACCCCCAGGGCTCCGCCTCCTGGTGGGCGGGCCGGGGAGAGATGCCCTTTGACCTGGCCCAGGAGGCGGACCCCGCCCTCCTCCTCCGCCTGCGGCGGGTGAGGGGGTACGGGGCGGTGGTGGTGGACACGCCCCCCGCCCTCCGCTCCGAGGCCCTGGAGGCGGTGCTCAGGGCGGCGGACTACGCCGTCCTCCCCACGCCCCCCGCCCCCCTGGACCTCGAGGCCCTGGTGGAGACGGTGCGGCGGGCCGTCCGCCCCCTCGGGGTGGCCCACCGGGTCCTCCTCACCCGGGTGGACCCAAGGAGCCTGGGGGAGGCCCTCGAGGCCCAGACCGCCCTCATGGAGGCCGGGGTGCCCGCCTTCCACGCCTTCGTGCGGGCCTACAAGGCCCACGAGCGGGCCGCCCTGGACGGCAAGCCCATCACCCGCTGGCGGGGGCCGAACGCCCGGGAGGCGGAGGCGGACTACCGCCGGGTGGCGGAGGAGCTCCTCAGGGAGCTCGCCAGGACCCCCGAGAGGAGGGAGGCGTGAGGCGGAGGCGCCTGGCGGAGCTGGTGAGGGAGGAGGCCGAAACTCTCCAAGAGAGTTCTCTTCCTTCTGAGGACAAGAAAGTGCAGCCTCTACCAAGATACCTCACCTATATTCGCAAAGAATGTAGGCTTAGGCTAGACCAGATAGAATCTCTCAGCTCGTTGGCAAGAAAGATAAAACAGTCCTACAAGCTTCCCCATAGGTTGACCGAAAATGACCTAATTAGGGTGGCCGTTGATCTGTTTTTGAACGATGTTCAAGGATCTGCAGAAAAGGCGTTTGATTATTTGAAAAATCATCTGAGGGGAGGTGTTGATGATCCAAATTGATCAATGCGAAGAAATTCTCAAACACCTCGGGCACTTAAATAATGCCCACGACATCGCGGATTGGATTCTACAGAATCAAAGCGATCCCAACGGCAAGAAGCTTCTCGCTCGTATCTACAAGTGCTATGAAAGGGAGGCCAAGGGAAAGGGAAAAACGAACTTTGAGTTTCCCAAATTTGAACAAAGGGGAGAGATAACTAAAAACGCCTTGGTTTTGATTGCTCTATATGTTACATTCAAAAAAGGTTTATACTGGGTGCCCAAAAATGCCTTGAACAAATTAACTAAGGGCAACGATAGCCAGCAAGCTCGTCACTTAAGGCGGCAAGGCTTCCCCACGATAAACTCCGACTCGTGGACCAAGAAAACATGTCTTCCTAAGCCCCCCGAAGGGGTATTCTCGTATGCCCTCCTTGGTACACATGTCCTAGAGCCAGCTCCTCACCGAAAGAAGGGGTTGAATACCAACGACTTTGAAGAAATAAAGCGCGCCTACAAGTACCGTTGCGCTACTTGTGGAGCAGAGGAAGGAAAAGAACACTACAATCCCTATTACGCCACAAAAGCGGTTGTGAAGCTTCAAAAGGGGCACATGAACCCTCACAAACCCCTAGTTGCAGGTAATATCATCCCCCAGTGCCAGTTCTGTAACCGAGCATATCGGAACTGGTGGGTATTTGACCGCAACGGGCGAGTGATCGGCATCGCCAATTGGTCAAGAGTGCTGCATTCTCTGAAAAACAAACACTTACTTCAAGAGCCACAAAGCTCTGAGGAGCAAGAGACTTTAGTAGAGATCTTGGAGATCCTGAATACATTGGGACTAAGGAGGGAGAAGTGAGTGAGATTGTACCTAACACTGTAATACTAGGCGACGCCCAAGAGACCCTTAAAAAGATCCCCGATTCTTCAGCCGATCTTGTGCTGACAGATCCCCCCTACTTTCTTGACAAACTTGACGCGGATTGGGATCCCCAAGAAGTGAAGAACATCACTCAAGGGCAGGTTATCAAAAATCTCCCTGGAGGTATGCGTTTTGACCCTGATCAAGGAATGAGGCTTCAAGAATGGTACCAAAAGATTAGCCAAGATATTTTCCGCGTTCTGAAGCCGGGGGGCTTCTTTTTATCCTTCTCTAGCCCCCGTCTCGTTCACAGACTAGCTGTTGCCGTGGAAGATGCCGGGTTTTATATCCGGGACATCTTCATTTGGGTATACCCGGAAGGTAGAGCAAAAGCCCAAACTCTTACACGCTACACTTCAGTAAAAGATGAGCGCCTAAGTTACTGGAAAACTCCGCAAGTAAGGGGAAATTACGAACCCATCGTGGTTGCCCAAAAGCCGCCTGAAGGAAAGCTTGTGGATAACTTCCTTTCAAATGGCGTTGGGCTGTTCAATTTTTCCGAGCGCTTGGAAGGAAACTACTTCCCTTCAAATGTCCTTATGACGGAAAAAATGGCGTTTCTTCCTCCCATATTCTTGATTCCCAAGCCCAAAAAAGAAGAGAGGGGCGACTTTAATACACACCCAACAGTAAAGCCCCTGGCGCTTCTACGCTATTTAATTCGCCTAACCACCCCAAAGGGTGCTGTTGTACTTGATCCTTTCCTTGGGAGCGGAAGTACAGCTGTTGCTGCATTGCTGGAAGAAAGAAAGTACATAGGGATCGAAATAAACCGAGAATATTACCAAATTGCCTTTAGGCGCATAGAGAAGGCCAAACAGGAGAAGGCAGTCAACTCAACTGCACAACCATTGTTGTTATAAATAGCAGTGGACAGGGTAATCTCCAGGCTGTTCCCAAAGCACTCCCTTCTATGGGGGGAGCAACACTCCGGCTATTTTCGGCGCCCCCTTGAGCTACCTAGGACATCCTGCGCAGCGCGCTTATAAAGAAGTCAGGAAGGTGACTATCAAAGTGAAACATGCCCCACCCTCCCTTGATAACATCTTCATGGGAAATATACCGAGTCTTTTTGCCTCCGTAGCTTTTATTATCCCTTGAACGCAGATTTTTTATCGCATTTGCCGGGAGAACAAAATAACGGAGATCACTAGGCATCAAGGTAAAGAACAGGAAAGCGTCACTATGTTCTTCATCCACGTAAGTGAGTAAGCGATCAACCTTGTTTTGTTTTATATCGTAGATGTTCCTTTCCCCACTCCTAGAATTTTGGAGTTCAATTTCTACCGTACCTCTAGGCAAAAAAATGGTGAAATCCGGTTCGGAAGAGGTATACTTTTTTTTGGTCTTCCTAAAAACGAATTTTCTGTCACTATCCCGCCCTGATGCTTTAATTTCAAAGCGAATACCTGGCAACTCACGAAAGATTTTGCGCTTGATCCACAGTTTGAATAGATCTTCAAAAAACCATCCTTCTATTACATCATAGATGTATTCCTCGGGATGCCGCTTGTCCTTCTCATAGTCCATCTTAACTGCGTCGCGGCGTTTCAAGTTCTCAAATAGACTTTCTTTATAATCCCTAGCCAGCCTCCTCACTTCCTCTGCATCATCCAGAGAAAACACTTCAAACCAGCGATCCAAATTGCACCAAAAAAGCCTCTCTCTCCTAGAAGAGCCAGCTTCCCCCAGAAGCTTCTCCTCCAAAGGCGTCAAGCAAGACATAAGAAGACTATAGCCTAAGTAGGGATCACATCGGGCAGCGCACGGGCGGCCTCCTCCAGGCGCTTGCGGGAGACGTGCACGTAGACCTGGGTGGTGCTGATGGAGCTGTGGCCCAGAAGCTCCTTCACCTCGTCAATGCCCCTTCCCGCCTCCACCAGGGCGGAGGCGTAGGAGTGCCGGAGCTTGTGGGGGGTGATGCGCCGCCAGTCCTTGAGGCCCGCCCGCCTGGCCACCCGCTTCACCATGGCCTCCACCGCCCGGGCGGAGAAGGGCTTCCCCCGGTTGGGCCCCGAGGTGTGGCTCCAGATGTAGGGGCTCGTGGGGTGGCCCTCCAGGTTCCGGTGCTTGAGCCACTGGTGGAGGGCCCGCTGGGCCGTGGGGGAGAGGACCACCACCCGCTCCTTACCCCCCTTCCCCTGGACCCGGATGGCGTGGGGGACGCCGTCCTGATAGGTGATGTCGGCGTAGGTGAGGGCCAGGGCCTCGGAGAGGCGGAGGCCCGTGCCGTAGAGGAAGGCGAGGAGGGCCCAGTCCCGGAGGGCCACCCGGGGGGAGCGGTTCTGGTAGGCCGCCTGGAGGAGGCGGGCCACCTCGGGCGGGGTGAGGTAGACGGGGAGCCTCCGGGGGAGCTTGGGCCGCTTGACCCCCTCCGTGGGGTCCTTGAGGATGGGTAGGCCCTCCACCTCGGCCAGGTAGCGGAAGAGCTTCCTTAAGGAGGCCAGGACGCGCCCCACCCTGTGGGGGCTCACCTCGCGGGAGGCCAGGAAGGCGCGGATGTGCTGGCTCCCCACCTCCTCCCAGCGGGGGGGCCTGCCGTGGCGCTCCCGGAACCAGCGGGCGAAGAGGCCCGCGTCCATGAGGTACTCCTTGGCGGTGCGGGGGGAGCGGCCCTCCTCCATCTCCAGGTATCTGCGGAAGCGGGCGAAGAGCTCGGCGTGGGGGTCCGTCATCATGGTCCATCCTCCTCAAAGGCGGGAACGGGCACCACGGGGACCAGCCCGCGGGCCACGCGGTAGAGCCTGCGGTCCAGGGTGAAGAAGCGGCCCTTCCCCTCCCTCTCCCAGAGCCAGGCGAAGGAGGCGAGTTGGAGGGCGTCCGCTCCTCTCAAGGGATGCTCCTCGGCCAAGGCGCCCGCCAGCTGGACCACGGGAGGGCTCAGGGGCACGCGAAGGAAGGTGGGCCAGTCGGCCCGGAAAGTGGCGCTCAGGGAAGCCTGGCGGCGGGAGGTGATGGCCCTTCCCCGGCGCAGGGCGTGGAAGGTGGCCAGGGTCTCCACGTAAGCCAGGTGGTGGGAGGCGGCGAGGAGGGTGTCGGGGCGTTGGGCCAGGCCCACGGCCCACTCAAAGGGGTCCTCGGGCTCCAGGTAGTAAAGGCGCACCAGGACGCTGGTGTCCAGGAAGAGCAGCTCAGCGCCGGAGGTCCTGGAGGACGGCATCCAGGGGAACCCCCTTCCCTTGACCGCGCCAGGGCTTGAAGCGGGGCTTGGGCCCCTCCGGAGGCTCCAGGGACACCTCGGAGGCCAGGCGGCGCCACTCGGGGGCCTTGAGGAGGGCTTTCAGCAGGGGCTCCTTGGTCTTGGGCATGGCTCCATCCTACCCTTCCCGGGGAGGGGTGCCCTCGAGGGCCCCCACCCCCGCTTTCCCGAAGTATAGCATTCGTAAAAGATTCGTTTGGCGAAGTGGTAGAGGGAGGCCCCGACCGAAGAGGGGCCCCGTCCGGTAGGGCAAAAACCCCAGGAAAAGGGGCGGTCGGAGGGCTGGGACGGCCGGCGGAAGGTTGCGACAAAAGATGGGAGATTGCGACAAACTCACGGACTTCCAGGCTTACAGACTTCCAGAGTCTGGATGTCTGTAAGTTCCAGGAAGTTCCAAGGCCCTCCGCCTCTCTTCTGTACCATGGGGGCATGCGGGAGAGCCCCACAGCCAAGGGGGACCCCCCCGAAAAAGACCCTCTGGACGGCAAGCTTCTCTTGACCTACAGCGAGGTGGCCAAGGCCCTCGGCTTGGGTCGGACGACGATCTACAGGATGGTGAAGGCGGGGCGCCTCAAGGTGGTTCACCCCACCCCCCGCTCGGCCCGCATCACGAGGGAGAGCCTCCTGGCCTTCCTCCGCTCCCTGGAGGAGGAGGCGAGGCCCGAGGGGGCGGGGAGGAGCGTGGTGGACCGGGCCCGGGAGGTCCTGAGGCGCTTCGGCCTCTAGGGGGAGGCGTGGAGGAGGTCAAGGAGGAGCGTAAAGAGAAGCCCGGGGCCCGCCACCCGGCCCACCAGGCCACCCTCTTCCTGGAGGGGAGCCTGAGGGAGGAGGGCTTCGCTAGCCCCCGCCTTCCCCGGGGGTGCCGGGTGGAGGTGGCGGGGTACGCCCTGACCCAGCCGGAGGAGCACCGGGGGGAGGGGGTCTTCGCCCTCTGGCCCCGCACGGACGAGGAGGGGAGGCTCGTCCTGGCCCAGGCGGCCACCAAGCTCAGGCGCCCCCTGGAGGGGCCGGAGCTGGTGGTGCACGGGGTCCTCCTCCACGCCGACCGGAGGAGGCTCGTGGTCCTCGTCCAGCCCAAGAGCGGGGAGGCCTTCAGGCTCACCCTGGCCCGGGCCCGGGGCTTCACCGCCTTCCTGGAGCCCAGGAGGGCCTACCGCCTCGAGGGGGCCCTGCGGGGGGGGAGGCTCCTCGCCGAGCGGGCCTTCCCCCTGGGGAAGTGGGTCCTGGCCCGGAAAGGGGGGAGGCCCCTCCCCGAGCCCATAGAGGGGGACCGGAACCCGCACCTGGAGGGGCGGCGGGGGAAGGGGCCCGCGCCGAAGGAGGCCGGGGAGCGCCCGGAGGAGGCCTCGAGGCCCACCCCGCCCAGGCCCCAAAGGTCCCCGAGGAAGGAGGCGGCACGGGTCTGGCGGGCCCCGGAAGAGGAGGAGGCCCCGAAGGACCTGGACCTGCCCCCGCCCCTCCCCAAGGGGCAGGTGATGGGCCTGGTGGGGGAGGGGCCCTACTTCCTGGTGCTGAGGCCGGAGGCCCTGGGGGCGTGGTGGCCCAGGGTGGAGAGGCTCCTGCCCGAGTTCCCGAGGCGCCACGAGGTGCGCCTCTACCCGGACGGGAGCCGGGCGGTGGTGGCCTGGGACCTCGAGGCCCTCAAGGTGTGGTACAAGCGGGTGCTGAGGGGGTAGCTGGGGGAGGGGAAGCCCGTACGCGTTCTTTGGGCGGGCTTGAGCATCCCTCTCAGCGCGCACCTGGTCAGGGATGGCTTCGGTCAAGCTTGACAGGCTTTGACTAACTAGCTAGCATAACTACTGAGGAAAGTTATGGTTGACCCTAACCAGGTCATCTACCCCAGAAGCCGCCTCCAGCTGGTGGCCGTCCTCTTCAACGGGGGAGCGAACTCCTACTCCGTGGCCCTGGTCCGGTGGAGGGAGGAGGAGACCGAGGGGGAGGTGTGGCCCTACGCCCTGGGCATCCGCTGGAACGGCGGCCCGGACCCCAAGGATAAGGGGGGGCCCCTAAGCAGCGGCCGCCCCATCTGGTACATCCTGCCCAAAGACCTGGTGCCCTGGGTCCTCGAGGGCCTGCTCCAGCGCCCCGAGACCGACAGGACGGCCTTGGCCCTGGCCCGGGAGAAGCTCCTCGGCAAGGAGGACAACCCCGAGGCTCGGAAAGGGGAGGGGGTTGGTTAAGGCAGAAGAGAGGAGGGCAAAAATGGAGGGCAGGAACGCCTTTATTCTGCGGCTGGCTCCCCTGGGACGGGACCTGACCCAGGAGGCCCTGGAGAAGGACGAGGTCTTCGTGGGGTGGAAAGAGGTCAAGGGCCTGCTGGAGGAGGGCCTGAGCCTCTACAACGTCCGCGAGCGGGTGAAGGCCGCCTACGGGATTGAGGACAACCGCTCGGCGAGCGCCTCTGCGAGGTTCCTCTGGGACTTCCTCAAGGTGATGAAGCCGGGGGACTACGTGGTGGTTCCCTCGCCGGGCCATTTCTACGTGGCCGAGATAACGGGAAACCCCTACTACGACGAGAGCCACCCCGTCGCCGCCTACCGCAGGCCCGTCCGCTGGCTCAACGACAAGAAGCCTATCCCCCGCGAGCTGGCCTCAGCCGCCTTGCAGGCCCGGATGAAGGCCCGCGGGACCCTCATGGACACCAGCGACCTGGTGACCGACATTGAGAGGGTCGTGGAGGACGCTAAGCGGGGCGCAACGCCCAACCTGGCCCGGGAGCTTCGCGCCCGCATGGTGAAGGCCGTGCACGAAGAGCTCATCCGCGGCCGCATGAACCCTGACCGGTTTGAGAAGCTCCTGGCCCGTCTCGCACAGGCCATGGGGGCCTTGAGCGCGACGGTGGTCTCCCGAAGAAAAGACCAGGGAGCGGACGTGGTGGCCGAGTTCAAGCTTATGGACGGAATACCGGTCAGTGTCGGTATCCAGGCCAAGTTCTACCAGCCCGGAAACCCCATGGGGAGGCAAGCCGTGGATCAGCTAGCCCAGGCCTTGCGCGAGGGGGTTGCCCAGGTGGGGCTGGTGGTGACCACGGGGGACGTGAGCGAGGAGGCCTACCAGGTGGCCGAGGAGTACCGGAACCAGGAAAACCTCAGGATCGGCATCCTGAGCGGAAAGGAGCTGGCCGAGCTCATCGTGGACAAAGGGCTCTGGTCCGCCCTTGACTTTTGAGGGGCCGGAGGGAGGGGGATAGGCTCCCCCTCCCCTTTCCCGGCGAAGGGCTTTTGGAGCCAGAAGAAGCTGCAATGCTACACCTGAACTCAAAATTGGCCCTAGATCGTAGCTCTTGGAGTAAAGTAGGAACATATCCGCTTTATTTGGCGCCTAAAAGCTCTGGCTGAGGGTATGGAGATATAAATAAGCGCACCCCAAACCCCGGCCCTGCGAGGGCCGGGGGTTCGTTTGGGTTTCCCCCTTGGCCATGACCCCACCCCCAGGGGCGGGGAAGAGGAGGTTTGCCGATGGAGAAGAAGGCGTGGTTCCAGGAGGTTTCGCTGGCGAAGGTCTTTGAGACGATGGTGGACCTGGAGGGGGCCCGGGCCGCCCTCCGCTTTTTATCGGGAAAGGGGGCCGGGCCCCTCTCCCCGGACGCCCCGCCCCCGCCCGAGGTGGAGGCGGAGCTTCAGGCCTTCGCGGAGGCCCTCACCCCGGAGCGCCTCTCCGGGGCCATCCGCCTGGCTCCCGAGGGGGTCCACCTCTTCGGGGGGGCCTTCTTCCTGCCCTACGGGGACGGGTGGGCCTACGGGGAAGGGTTGCAGCGGGCCCATACGTGGGCGGCCTGGATGTGGTCCCTCGGCCACTACGAGGAGACCTGGGAGGTCCTGGAGCGCCTCCTGCCCGGGAAGAAGAAGGGGACGCCGCAGCTGCCAAGGCGTAGGCACCCCGCGTACAGGCTCCTCCTCTCCTACGGGGACTACCTCGCCCTGACCCACACCCCTCGGGACCCGGTGGCCTGGGCCTGGCTCCTGGACCTGGACCCCTCGCGGGTGAGGGAGGTGGTGGACCGGGCCCTGGCCCAATGGCTCCGGGACGAGGAGGCCTCCCGGGACTTCCGCGAGGCCTTCCAGCCCTGGGAGGTCTTACGGCACCTTGGGAACCCAGCAGCCTACCTCCACGCCCGCAGGCTCCTGGCCCTGGACGGGGAACGCTTCTTCCGGGAGTGGCGCCGCCACCCCGAGGCCCTGCTCTCCTTCCTCTCCCTGGGGCACGTCTCCCTGGACTGGGAGGCCTACCGGGGGCTCCTGCGCCGGGGGTACGCCCTCCTCCGGGCCCAGGGCTGGGGGGAGGGGGAGGCCCGCTGGCTCCTGGCCTACCCGAGCCTCACCCGGGGCGTGCGCAAGGAACCTCCCTTCGCGGAAGGGCGGGTGCCCAGGGAGCTTCTCTCCCGGCTTCTCTCCCTCCTCCTCCGGGCGGGGATCCTGCAGGAGCCCGGGCGGGGGCTCCCCTGGTTGCGCGAGCTGGACCACGAGGATTGGGGCCTCCTCCTGGGCCTCCTGGCGGAGGACCCGGACCCCTCGCCCGCCCAGGAGGAGGCCATGGTGGCGGTGCTGCGGGCCTGGGGCCGCGGGCCGGGGGAGGAGGATGCCCTCCTGGCCCTTCCCCTCCTAAAGCGGGCCCTGGAGGAGCCCTGGCGCTTCGCCGCCCTCCGGGACAAGAACCTGGGGCTTAGGGCCCTGGCGGAGCGGGCCCTGGGGAGGCCCGAGCCCCTCTTCCCGGGGCCCTTCGCCCGTGGGGGGCTGGTGGCGGTGGAGCTCCTCTCCCCCGAGGCCCTGGAGGAGGAGGGCAAGGCCATGGGGCACTGCCTGGGGAGGGAGGCCTGGACCTGGGTCTTCCTGGGCGAGAAGCGGTTCTTCGGCCTGCGGGACGGGGAGGGCCGCCCCGTGGCCACCCTGGCCCTCTGGCGGGCCCCCGAGGGCTGGCGGGCGGCGGAGGTGCGGGGCCCGGGGAACGCGGAGGTGTCCCCGGAGGTGCGAGCCTTCGCCCAGGAGCTGGCCGAGGCGGCCCAGGCCCCGCAAAGCCTCGCCCTCTAGGAGCCCTTGAGCCCCTCCAGGAAGCGGTGGACGGCCAGGAGCCCCAGGAAGGCCTCCGCCGCCTCCTCCAGGGGGACCTCGGCCACCTCCACCCCGTCCCGCAGGGCCACCACGAAGCCCCCCTCCACCGCTAGCCCCTCCTCCCGGAGGGCCAGGGCGTAGGCCCCCACCTGCAGGAGGTGCTCCGGGTAGGCCCGGGGGGAGGTCTTCAGGTCCACCACCACGAGCCTGCCCCCAAAGCGGGCCACCAGGTCCACCCGCCCGGCGTAGCGGTGCCCCGGGTGGAAGACCGCCTCCTCGGAGCGCAGGAGCCCGCCCCCGTTCCCGTCCCACCAGTCCGCCAGGGCGAGGGCCATCCCCCGAAGGGGCTCCTCCTCGGGGAGGGGAGGCCTCAGCCCCTTGAAGTGGGCCTCCGCCCAGGCGTGGAGGTCGGTGCCCCGCCCCGCGGCGCTCCGGGCGGCCCTGTGGTGGGCCTTGGCGGCCCCCTCCAGGACGCGGCCCACCTCCTCCTCCGTGAGGACCAGCCCCGGGACCAGCTCCCCGCGAAGGTACTCCACCACCTGGCGCACGGCCCAGTCCTGAAGGTTCTTGTTCAGGCGCCCCGTGACCTCCGTGACCGAGGGGACCCTCTCCCACCTCTCCCCGTCCCGGGAGGCCTCGTAGCCGCCCCCGTTCCGGCGGTAGCGGAGGCGCCAGCCCCCGGGGCAGTCCTTGAACAGCCAGTCTTGATACACGAACCACCCCCTAAGCCCTGGCTGGGCTCTCTACAGGTTACCCCGGCCCGGGGCTAGGCCACCCGCCAGCTGGGGGTCTGGCGGAAGAGGGCGAGGAGGCCCAGCTCGCCGAGGAGGTGGGCGAGGAGGGCGCCGGGGCGCCGGACCCCCTCGGCCCTTTGGCCGAAGAGGGCCTTGGCCAGGGCCTCCCGGACCCGCCTCACCGCCCAGGAGACGGCCTCCAGGGCCCTCTCCCGCAGGCCGTAGATCTCCGCCCGGAGGGCGTTCCAGAGGACCCAGGCGTAGAAGCGGAGGCTCCCGGGGTCCCGGAACTCCCGGGCCAGGGAGAGGGCGAGGGCCTCCACCAGGGCCCGGCGCTCGGCGGGGCGGGCCTGCAGGAGGGCGGTGAGAGAGTCTATAGCTAACGGACTTTCGGCTTCGCCAGGGGATAACGAAAACCTAAGGAGAAGTTCCAGGACCCCGGAGTCCTCCTTAGGAGGACTTGTATATGACTCTCTCAGGCCCCAGGCGGTGCGCCCCCGGCGGGCGTCCCCCTCCAGGTCCCGCCAGGGGTGGCGGAGGTCCTCCAGGTCCAGGCGGGGGCGGCGCTCCCGGTGGGGCAGGCGCACGGCGTAGAGGGTGCCGGCGGCGTAGACCCCCGTCCGGCCCCGGAGGGTGGCCGGGGTGCGCCAGGCCCTCCGGCGGATGAGGCCCTTGGCCTCCAGGGAGGCCAGGGCCCGGTAGAGGGAGGCCGGGGGCAGGCCCAGGGCCACGGCCAGGGCGTCGTTCACGGCGAAGAGGGTGACCTGGGAGAGGTTCCTGGGGAGGGGCCTACCCGGGCCCAGCCTCCGGGCCAGGACCTCGAGGCCCAGGGCGAGGAGGGTCCGGTACACCCTCCGCTCCCTCGGGGAGAGGTCGGGGAGGGTCTGGCGCCGCTCTCCCTCCTCCAGGAGGCGGTCGGCGAGGCTCCAGGCGTCCCGCCTCATCTCGGGCGGTGGGGGGGAGGCGGAGAGCTCCTCCCGGGTGGGGAGGGCCGGGAAAGGCGGCGCCTCCCGGAGCTTCCGGCGGAGGTCCTCCGGGGGAGGCGCCTCCTCGGGCGGGGGCTCATGGACCCCCTCCTCCGGGGGCGCGGCCCCCTCCAGGAGCTTCAGGTAGAGGGGCGGAAGCTCCTCGCCCCTCGCCCGCTTCCTCCGGGCCAGGGCCTCGAGGAAGGCCCGGCCCCGCTCGCTGAGTCCTCCTTGTTCTTTATACTCCTTCCCTTCAAATCCTTCTTGGGGCATAAACCCCTCCCTTTTCGCGCGTTAGGGACGGAACTCCCCCGCGCGCTCACCTAGCGCCTCTTGCCTTTCCCGCCGGGAGGGGGTAACTTAAGCGAAGAGTCCTTCGGGGTTTAACCCCTCCCAGATTGCCCCCTCCTTCCTTCCCGGCGGGGGTCCTCTTATTTGGTCCTCGCGCGGCCCTGCCGCCTTGGGCCCCCTGGGGGCCCGGTCATCCCATTGCCCGGCATTATACCGGAACCCTGGAAAGAGGGGAGGGAGGGACCTGAAAAGCATTCCCCTACCCATAGCAGAGGCGAATGAGGCGAGTCAATATGGCACGCCTCCGTAGGCTCCCGGAGGGCGCAAACCCCTCACCAACGGGACACCAACAGGCGTGATATATTTCACTTGATTTTCGGAAGCGGCTTTCTCCCGTACCAAAGCCTGTATAATGCCGGGCAAGGATGTCAGAACAGGGGGGTCAAATCCTCAAAATCTCTGCAAACGCCGATGCTTATCGGCAAAATCGCCCCCGGCGAAGGCGCCCCCTGCTGAGGCCGGACGGGGGGGTGGACCTCGAGGCCGTCCGCCTCTTCCTCCAGCTGGGGCGCTACCGGGAGGGCGAGGCGGCCCTGGACCGGGATCCACAGCCGGAGAACCCGGAGTGGCTGAGGCTGAAGGGCTGGGCCCGCTGGCACCTAGGGGACGAGAAGGGGCTCCTCCTGGTGCGGAAGGCGGCCTCCCTGGCCCGGGAGCGGGCGGGGTGGGTGTGGCAGGACCTGGGGGCCCTCCTCTTCCGGGCCGGGCGCTGGGAGGAGGCGGAGGAGGCCCTGAAGCGGGCCCTGGACCTCTTCGAGGCCGAGGAGGACCACCTGGGCCGGGCCTGGGCGCTCCACGGCCTGGGGGTGGCCCACCTGCACCGGGGCAGGACGGGCTGGGCCCTGCGCCGGGCGGAGGAGGCTTTGGCCGTGGTCCGGGCCAAGTCCCTGGGAGGCTTCCGGAGCCGGGTCCTGGTCCTGCTCTCCTCCGTCCACCGGGCCAGGGGGGAGCTGAGGGAGGCCCTCTTCCGGGCCGAGCAAGCGGTGGCGGGGAGGCTGGACCCGGACGACCGGGTGGTGGCCCTGAGGGCCCTGGGCACCACCCTGCGGCTCCTGGGGAAGCCCGCTCAAGGAAGCGAGGTCCTGGAGGAGGCCCTTGAGCTAGCGGGGGAGGGGGCCCGGAGGGGGGCGGCCCTGGCGGAGATGGCCCTCTGCCACCTGGCCCTGGGGCGGAAGAGGCTGGCGAGGCGGGCCGCCGGGGAGGCTCTGGAGCTTCTGGACACCCACGCCCCGGCCCGGTCCCGGGTGCTGGTGGCCCTGGCGGAGCTCTCCCGCCGGGAGGGGAATGAGGAGGGGGCCCTGGCCCTCCTCCAGGAGGCGCGGGCCCTCGGCCCCTATCCCCTGGCGGAAGAGGCCCTGGGCTTCCCCCAGCTCTTCGCCCTCGCCGAGGCAAGGGGGCTCGCCCTCCCCAGGGCCCGGAGGGCCCCGGAGAAGCCCAAGGCGGTCCTGCGGGAACGCCCCCCCGGCCTCCTCGTGGGCAGGCGGGAGGTGCCCCTGGAGGGCTCGGGGAAGGCCTTCGAGCTTCTCCTGCTCCTCACGGAGGGGCCCCTTCCCTGGCGGGAGGCGGCCCTCAGGCTCTGGGGCGAGGACGGCCCCGGGGTGAGGGAGCGGCTCCACACCACGGCCTCGAGGGCCAGGGACCTCCTCGCCGACCGGGATGCGGTACTTTGGCGGGAGGAGGTGCTGGAACTAGACAGCAAAAGGCGGTGGGAGGTGCTATAATGTGTTTATGGCAAAAAAGGGTGGCAACCCGAAAAACCAGCACGTGGTGCCCCGTGAGGACGGATGGGGGGTCAAGCGCGAAGGTTCAAAGCGAGCCTCTAAAACCTTTGACACCAAGGAAGAGGCAGAGGAGTACGCCCGTGAACGAGCCCGCGAAGAGGGTGGGGAGGTAACGATCCACGGCAAGGACGGGAAGATTCAGGATAAGGATAGCTACGGTAACGACCCCCATCCCCCGAAGGACAAGAAGCACTAAGCACCAGAGCCTCCCCGGGCCACCCGGTACACCCCCGCCCTGGACCCGGCGGGAGGGCGCACCACTTCCAGGAGCCCCCGCTCGGTCAGGAGGCGGAGGGCCCGGGCGGCGGCGTCCGGGCTCATCTCCAGGGCCTGGGCCAGCTCCCGCACGGAATACTCGTCCTCCCCCAGGGCCCAGATGTGAAGCCAGACCAGCCGGGCGGAGCAGGGAAGGCCCTTGAACCTCTCGGGCTGGTAAAGGGGACGCCTAGGCACGCCCATAGCTTAACGGCGGGCAGGGGCCGGCGCGTCCTGAGGGGGCGAAGCTACCGCGCGGCGGCGTGCACGGCGCGCGGAGCGAGCCCCCGAGGGCGGCCCCCGGGCCGAGCGTCAGCTGAACCGCGGCGGCGTGTACGGCGCGGCGGCCCGGGGGCCGAGCGCCGGCCCGGAGGGGAGCCGGGCGCCCGCGGCGGGTGGCGGGCAAGGGCGCGCCCCGGCCCGCCGCCCCCCCTCGCGGGGGGCAGGCGAGGCCGGGGCCTCCCTCAGACCTCCCGGGAGAGGAGGGCGGCGAGGGCGCGAAGGGCCTCCTTCTCCAGGGCCCAGGCCACCCGGGCCATCTCCAGGTTGGCCTCGGCCACCCGGTACACGCTCCGGGCACTCCTGTAGGCCTCCTCCTGCTCCCGGGTCTTCTCCAGGAGCTCCGCCTGGCGCTGGGCCTCGTTCCGCCCCTCGAGGCCCTCCCGGATGACCCGGGCGCGGGCGTCCTCCAGGTCGTCCTGGGCGGCCTCGAGGGCCAGCCTGGCCTCGGCGTGGGCGGCGACGGCGGCGATGAGGGCCCGGGCCCGGTCCCTGAGGGCCTCCAGGGTCTCCTCCACGCGGGCCTTGAGCTCTTCCGTCTGGGTCAGGTTCTCCATGGCTTCCTCCTGGAAGGGGGGGCGGGTCCGCCCCGCCCCCCGCTGGGGCTACTTGACGCCGGGGCCGAGGCCCTTCACCTCGTCAGAGAGGGGGGACACCCGGCCGGGATCCTGGGGGCCGAGGGCCGAGGCGGGGGCGGCGAGGAGGAGAAGAGCGAGGAGAATAGCGGCGAAGGCGCGCATTAGAAGGGCACCTCCTCCTCGGCGGCGGGCTGGTCAGCCTCCCTATCCCGGAGGATGCGGGCGGCCTCGAGGCGGGCCTCCTCCAGGAAGGCGCCCACGGTCTCACCAAAGGCCAGCACGTCCGCGAAGGCGGTGGCCAGGGCGCGGGCCTCCTCCAGGGCCTCGAGGATGTCCCGGGCCAGGATGGTGGGGGCCACCCAGCTCGTGGCCTCCCCGGCGAGGGCCCAGCCGTAGAGCTCGGCGAGCTTCTCCCGGGCGCGGGCGATGGCCCACGCGGCCCTCCGGATGGCCTCCTCCCTGCTGAGAACCTGAACCTTTGCCTGCGTGCTAACCTGCTTCATGGTTCCCTCCTTTGGAACCCGGAGGCCTGGCTCTTGGCGGGGTCCCGGCCTCCGTTTCCGTCCTTATAATATGACACAAAAGCCACTTTGTCAAGCCCCTTGAGCTAAAAGAGGCTGGACTGAACCGGGTGCAGAACCCACCCCGGAACCCCGGCCAGGGCGAGGGGGGCCCACCCCGGCCCCACGGGCCGGGGCTCCCCGGCCACCCAGACGGGGAGGCGGGCCTCGAGGGCCAGGCGGAGGGCCAGGGAGGAGCCGGGCCCCAGGGCGGGGGCCCCGCCCTCCGGGGGGAAGACGAGGAGGCAGGAAGCCCGGGGCAGGCCCAGGGCGGGGTGGCCCAGGACCACGGCCCGGGTGCGCTGGGCGAGCTGAGCCCGGGGCGGCCCCGGGAACTGGGAAGCCCGCACCACGAGGGCGCCGGGGCAGGCCCGGAGCACGGCGGCGTCCACCCCGCGCTGGTCCCCCACCCGCACCACGCCCCCCGAGGCCAGGACCAGGGCCACCACGGGGGCCACGGGCCAGGGGGAGCCGTGCCGGGAGCCCGCGAAGGCCACCACGCCGGAGAGGGGAAGAACCTGGGACACCTTGGACACCTCCCTTCAACACCCGCGCACTTTTCCCGCGCCGGGCGCGAGGGGCCCAAAAGGGGGCGCGGAGGCCCGGAGGCAAGGCTGGGGCAGGGGCCCCACCCGTCAGGGCTCGGCCTTGCCGGAGGGCCGGAGCGCCCCACAATGGGCCCCGCCCGGCGCGGGAGAAAGCCGTACCGGGCGTTATCCTCCCAGGATCCCGCGAAGAAGCCGCCAGAGAAGCCCCTTGGACCGCTGGACCCGGGCGGGCTCCGGCTTGGGAGCCTGCTGGACCTGGGGGGCGACGGGCCCGCCCTTCCTGGCCCACTCCAGGGCCTCCCTGGCCTTACCGTCCACCCACTTCATCTCCGGGGTGCTGCATCGGGGCTTGTGGCGGAAGCTGACCTTCAGGAGCCCCTTGAGCCTGGCCACGCCTTCCAGCGCCCGGTTGAGGTCCTTCCGCCCGTTGCGCTTCCCCTCGCGAAGGTGCTCCACAACGGACTCGTTGTCGCAGAAGAGGGTGACCTGGGTCCCGGGGCCCAGGGTCACGAGCACCACCTCCAGGGCCAGCTTGACCGCCATGACCTCCGCCAGGGTGGAGTCCTCCACGGGGAGGGAGAGGGAGGCGGAAAACCTGCCGCCGCCCTTGGCCTGCACGAGACCGAGAACCGCCAGCCCGCCAACCCCCTTCTCGGGATCCACCGAGGCGTCCGTGTACACCACCACCGGCTTGCTCACCTTCCTTCCTCCTTTCTCCTGCCCGCGAAAGAACGAGGCGGCCGGTTTCCCGGCCGCCCTTCTCGCCCAAGCCCTTCGCCTACTCGCCCTCAGCCAAGCCCAGGAAGGCCTCCAGGGCCACCAGCTCGTAGAGGTCGTCGTTCTCCTCCAGAACGCGGTGGAGGCCGAGGAGGGCCAGCTTCCCGGGGTCAAGGCGCCTCTTCAAGCCCTTCTTCCGGCGCTTCAGCGCCTCCTGGACCAGGGCGATGGCCCAGGGCGGGATGTCCAGGTCGGGGTCCTTCAGGGCCTCGAGGCGATCCCACAGTCCGCTCCACGCCGAAAGGAGCTGGTCCAGGGCCGGGTGGCTCGTCCAGAGGCCCCCCTCCAGGAGGCGGCGGAAGGCCTTCATCTCCTCGTAGGCCTGGCCCGGGAAGTCCAGGGCGTAAAGCTCCAGCCAGCTCTCCACCGCCCGCCTCAGGTCGGCCTTGGTGATCCTGACCAGCCGGGGCTCAGAGGCGGCGTCCTTCTGCGCCAAGACCTTTAGGAGGGGCTCCTCGTCAGGGAGGGGGAAAAGGGCGAGGAGGAGGCGGAGGAGGTGGAGCTTCGCCCTGACCCGGCCCTCTTGGAACATCCCGGCCTCACGCTCCAGCTCCCTGAGGGCTCCCGCCAACCCCCCCCACCAGGCCCCGCTCGCCAAGAAGGCCTCCAAGAGCTCGTCGGAGAGATCCGGGTCCAGGGCGAAGTCCTCCCCGGCGCAAGCTTCCTCCGGGGCCTCGCCCGGCTCGGGGTCCTGGTTCAGCACCCCGTCCGCCCAGTCCAGCCAGTAGCGGCGCTCCTCCAGCTCCTCCCGGTAGTCCTCGTCCTCCCAGTCCCAGTCATCGCTCCAAGGCATGCTTTACCCCCTTTCCCTTGCCTCTTGCCTTATTGCCTCGCGCCTTCGCCTTTTGGGCGGGGGGGCCCCCCCAGCCCTCACCCCGCTCTCCCCAGCGAGGGCCCTTCGCCTGGGCTCCAGGGGGCCCCCCGGAGTTAGAAACGCTTCTTAACCCTTCACCGGGGGTTCACCCCGGCCTCATCCCACCTTCTCACCTCCTTCACTCACCCTCTGGGCCAAAGGCCCCCCTCTTCACCCCCGTTTATTTGCGCACAGAAGGCCGCGAGCCGAAAGGCTCGCTACCCGCTCTCGCCTTGAAAACCCCCAAAGGCCGGTTCACGGCTTAAGAGAGCTTGTTTTACACGGGGGGTTTAAGGGGGGAGTGAAATGCGAAAAAATGTTTCTGGAACGAGTGTTTCAAACTTTTTCGTTTTTGTTGTGAAAGAGAAGGTTTGTTCTACTCTCTCTTAAAGAGAAGCTCCCCATTCTCGGCGCGCACAAGCTCCTCCCGCCACCTCCAAATGCTGATGAGGTTCCGGGGATCGGGATGCCCCTCCTCCGCGAGGAAGCGGTAAAGCTCCTCCTCCGAGAAGGTCCGCCCACCAAAGCGCTCCCGCGCCTTCTGGATATAGGAGTTCCTGGCCCTCTTGGAAGCCCTCTTGGACTCCCTGGTCTCCCTGGGGGCGGGACCCGCCCGGCGAAGTCCCCTCACCCGCACCCGCAGGACCTCCTCCACCTCCCGCCACACGTCGCCCCGGCCCCGCTCGTAGAGGAGGAGGCCCCAGTCCTCCTCCCCTTCCCTCTTGGGCTCCAAGCGGAAGATGTGGTCGGCGTTGGCGGCGATGGCCCCGGAGCCCCGGGGACCGCCGTTCCCCTTGGCGGCGTGGTGGATGACCACGAGGCCTACTAGGGGCTCCCGCTCCGGTGGGGAGATGGCCCGCTTGAGCCGGGCCATGACCGCGTCCATGACCTTGGCCTCGTTCTCGCTCTGCTGGGGAGGCACCAGCTTGATGAGGGAGTCCACCACCGCCAGGGCGGGCCTGCCTCTCCCTTCGGCCAGGATCTGGATGGCTTGAAGAACGCGTTCCAGCTCCTCCACGTCACTGAAGGGAAGGATGTTTTCGGTGATGTCCTCTGCCCCCAGGCCCTTGGCGTACTTCCTCAGGTGGGCGTACCGGGTTTCCGTGGCGTGGTAGAGGTAAAACCGCAACTCCCTGGGAGCCCACACCCGCCAGGAGCTGGAGCGCGCCACGTCTTCCCGGGAAGAGGCCGCGCTTCTCTCCCCCTCCCCTTTCCCCTCGGCTTTTCCCCTCTTCGGCCAGCCCAAGAGGGCCACCGCCGCCCGGCTCTTGCCCACCTTGGCCTCGCCGTAGAGGAGGGCCACCTCCCCGGCGAGAAGGACACCGCTTAGGCTCCCCCCTTGCTCAACCTCTAAGATCGGCTTGGCGCTCTCCTCCTTGTCGCGACGGCTTCTAAGCCTTCGCAGGAAAGCCAGGGCTTCCTCGAGGATCCCACCGGGTGCCTTCCCCGCGGGGGGATTGGAAGTAGGCTCCATCTTGGAATCCCATGATATCCCGGGGAAAAGGAGCGGGCATTTAGACTGTAACCGTTATGAAGCCGAATGGGTCACCCCAGAATCCCTCCCCCGTGACCCCAGATCAGCTCCTCAAGAATCTCCAGTCCCTCCTGACCAGGGAAGTCTTCCGCCGCCTTCGGGATGAAGGGCCCTACCTGGTTCAGGGCACCTTTGCCAACCATTCCCAGAAGGCATGGGGGAACTTTTACTACGGCGACTTCAAGGGAGGATCCGCCTCCATCCGCCTCAAGGTTCCCCTAGGAATCACCCTCAGGGAGGGAAGGAGTTACGTCCTCTCCGTGACCCCGGAACTCGCCCCTTCCAACAAGGGACTTCCCTTCGTCTTCCAGGTAGAAGCCCTCCACGAGGAAGGGGAGGCCTCCCCTACCCCGGAGGTCCGCTTGCCCCAGAGAAGCCGGGAGAAGGTGGACGTACGGGGATTTCTCATGGGCCTCCTCCGCAAGGGGGAAACCCCCGCTTTGGCCCTGGTGCTGGGGGAAACCGCCATTGTCCACAAGGACGTGGAGGTCTCCATGGGAAGCGCCCGAGACCGCTACCGGGTGGACCAGAAGCGGGTGAGCCTCGCCAACCCTGGGGCCGTGGCAGAAGCCCTCGCCCGGGCGGCGGAAGGGCCCTACCACCTGGTGGCCCTGATCCGGGGAGGAGGGGATCCGGAAGACTTAAAGCCTCTGGACGGCCTCGAGGTGTGGGACGCGGTGGCCTCCTGCCCCAAGCCTATCGTGGTGGCCCTGGGCCACGCGGCGGACACCCTGTGGGTGGAGGCCCTGGCGGACGAGGCCTTTCCCACACCCACAGCCCTAGGGCACTTCCTCAAGGAAGTGGTGGAGGCGGTGGAGCAGGAAAGGGAGGCCGCCAAGCTCTCCGATCTCCTAGAACGGGCCCAGGAAGAGGCTAAGGCGGCAAGGACCGAACGGGATCTGCTGAAGGAAAGAATAAGGCGGCTGGAGCAGGAGCCCGCCCGCCTGGCTCAGGAAATGGACCGCCTTAGGCGCGGCCTCGCCCTGTGGCGGGGAGCCGCTCTCTTCCTCTTGGCTGCGGCAATCCTCCTCCTCATCGCGAGGGGGTGAAGCGCAAAGGGCCCCCGGGGTGGAAACGCCTATCGGTGGGAGCAACCCTCCGCCAAAAAGCAACTCACCCCTTGAACCCCTCCCCTCTTTGGCCCGGGTAGGGAGAGAAACTGTGGCGAATCGAACCGGGTAGGCTAAGAAGGTGGGCTTAAGAGCGCTCGGGCTTCTCCCCTGGTTCCTCGCCCTGGTCCTGGCCCTCGCCCCGGAAGACCGGCTCCAGGGCCCGGTGGCCGTCCTCAAGGTGGTGGACGGGGACACGGTGGAGCTTCAGGGGTTTGGTCCCGTGCGCCTCATCGGGGTGGACGCCCCGGAGAGCACCTACAACCACCGCACCTCGGGCCCCGAGGAGGTGAGGCTCGGCCTCGAGGCCAAGGCTTTCCTCGCCCGCCTGCTCCAGGGAAGAAAGGTGTGGGTGGAGCTGGATGTCCAGGAGCGGGACCGCTACCGGAGGGTGCTGGCCTACCTC
>NZ_AP043756.1:802500-2075430 GCF_055393575.1 Thermus kawarayensis JCM 12314 | reverse complement strand
CTCTTGGAAGTCCTCGAGGCGGAAGACCCCACGGGCCTCCTCAAGGAACGCTTCCCCGAGGCTTGGCGGCGCTTGGGCGAGGCCGAGGGGCGGGCGGAGGCGGAAAGGCGCCTGGCCGAGGCCTTGGGCGTGCGCATCCTGGGCCTTTGGGAGGGGGATTTCCCCCAAGGGCTGAAGGTGCTTCCCCAGCCCCCCACCCACCTTTACCTGAGAGGAGAGCTTCCCCCGGAGGAGCGGGCGGTGGCCGTGGTGGGGACCCGCCGGGCCTCCCCTTGGGCCCTGGCCTTCGCCCGGAGGCTCGCCCGGGAGCTGGCCGAGGCCGGGCTCTGGGTGGTCTCGGGCCTCGCCCGGGGAATAGACCGGGAGGCCCACCTGGGGGCCCTGGAGGGGAGTGGGCGCACCCTGGGGGTTCTGGGGAGCGCCTTAGACCGCATCTACCCCCCGGAAAACCGCTCCCTGGCAGAGAGGATGGACCTCCTTTCCGAGTTCCCCTTGGGCACCGGTCCCAAGCCCGAGTTCTTCCCCAGAAGGAACCGCCTCATCGCCGGGCTTGCCCGGGCGGTCCTGGTGGTGGAGGCCCCCCCGGACTCCGGGGCCCTCATCACCGCCCGCCACGCCCTGGAGCTGGGCAAGGAGGTGCTGGCGGTCCCGGGCCGCCCCACGGACCCGGGCTCCCTGGGGGCCAACCGCCTCATCCAGGACGGGGCCTACCCGGTGCTGGGGGCGGAGGATGTCCTCTCCTACCTGGGCCTTGCCGGAACGCCCAAGCCCCCCTTGGACCTCTCCCCCGAGGAGGCCAGGCTTTACCAGCTCCTCCGCCAGGGGGAGGCCCTGCCGGAGCACTTGGCGGAGGCTATGGGCCTAAGCCCGGAGAGGGTGCTTTCCCTCCTCACCCTCCTAGAGGTGAAGGGCCTGGCCCAGGCCCTCCCCGGGGGGCGGTACGGGGCGCTGTGATACCACCCCATGCTTGGGCCAGCATGGGGTGGTATGAGGGGTCTTCCGGGCCTTGCGTCTGGAAGCCCACGTGGAGAAAAGCGTTATGATGGGGGCGGAGGTTCGCCATGACCAAACCTGAGGCCAAGGGCGGCGACGTGCACATCAAGGCCGGGCTCATCTGGATGAACGGGGCGCTTGTGCCCCAGGAGGAGGCCAAGACCAGCGTCCTAAGCCACGCCCTGCACTACGGCACCAGCGTCTTTGAGGGGATCAGGGCCTACGAGACCCCCAAAGGCCCCGCCATCTTCCGGCTCAAGGAGCACGTGCGGCGCTTCTACAACTCCGCCAAGGTGCTCCGCATGGAGATCCCCTTCGCTCCTGAGGAGCTGGAGGAGGCCATCAAGGAGGTGGTGCGGCGGAATGGCTACAAGAGCTGCTACATCCGCCCCCTGGCCTGGATGGGGGCCAGGGCCCTCGGGGTGAACCCCCTCCCCAACAACCCCGCCGAGGTCATGGTAGCCGCCTGGGAGTGGGGGGCCTACCTGGGGGAGGAGGCGGTGCGCAAGGGGGCCAGGCTCATCACCAGCTCCTGGGCCCGTTTCCCCGCCAACGTGATGCCGGGGAAGGCCAAGGTGGGGGGGAACTACGTGAACTCCGCCTTGGCCAAGATGGAGGCGGTGGCCGCCGGGGCCGACGAGGCCCTCCTCCTGGACGAGGAGGGGTACGTGGCCGAGGGAAGCGGGGAGAACCTCTTCTTCGTGCGGGACGGGGTGATCTACGCCCTGGAGCACTCGGTGAACCTCGAGGGCATCACCCGGGACTCGGTGATCCGCATCGCCAAGGACCTGGGCTACGAGGTCCAGGTGGTGCGGGCCACCCGGGACCAGCTCTACATGGCCGACGAGGTCTTCATGACCGGCACCGCCGCCGAGGTGACCCCGGTGTCCATGATTGACTGGAGGCCCGTCGGGAAGGGCACCGCCGGCCCCGTGGCCTTGAGGCTCCGGGAGGTCTACCTCGAGGCCGCCACCGGGCGGCGGCCTGAGTACGAGGACTGGCTCACCTACGTGGATGGACGATAGAAGGAGGTCCAGGACTGAAGCCCGGAAACGGGCGCGCAAGGAACACCTGAGGGAGGTCCTGGGGGTGCTCCTGGACGAGCTGGACGAGGCTTCCAGGGCCTTCCAGAACGCTTGGAAAAGGGCCAAGGAAAACCCGGGGGACGAGGAGGCCTGGGGAGAGCTTCAGGTTTGGGTTTCCGTTCTCGGGGTCAAGGCCCAGGCCCTGGAGGAGCTCTTGGAGGAGGCCCTCCTCACTTCCTGAGCCAGTCGGCGAGCACCCTCTGGTAAAGCTCCGGGTCCAGGCGGGGCCTGTGGTAAAGCCCCGCCTTAAGCCTCTGCCTCTGGGCCTCAAAGAGGATCACGGCGGCGGCCACGGAGACGTTCAGGCTCTGAACCATGCCCAGCATGGGGATCTTGATGGCCCCGTCCGCCAGGGCCAAGGCCTCCTCGGAGACCCCCCACTTCTCCGCTCCCAGGAGGACGCAGGTGGGCTCGGTGTAGTCCACCTCCCGGAAGTCCCGGGCGTCCTCCCGGAGGGCGGTGGCGTAGACCTTAAAGCCCCTTTCCCTCAGGTACCGGAAGGCCTCCTCTAGGCTCTCGTGCACCCGCAGGTAGACCCACTTGTGGCTTCCCCCGCTGGTCTCGTTGAAGGTGGGCACCCCGCCCGTGGGGTTCACGGCGTGGGCCTCGAGGACCCCCACGGCGTCGCAGGTGCGCAGGATGGCCGAGAGGTTGTGGGGCTTGTGCACGTTTTCCAGGAGGACGGTGAGGTCGGGCTGGCGCCGCCCCAGCACCTCCTCCACCTTCTGCTTTCGCGCCTCGGTGCGTTCCCTCATGGCCCGGAAAGCTCCCTAAGCCGCTGGATCAGGGGCTTGAGGACCGCCCGCTTGAGCTTAAGCGCCTGCCGGTTCACCACCAGCCTCGCCGTGGAGTGGGCCAGGACCTCCACCTCAATAAGCCCCGCCGCCCTCAGGGTGGCCCCGGTCTGGACCACGTCCACCACGGCGTCCGCCAGGCCCGTGACCGCCGCCAGCTCAATGTTCCCGGAAAGCTCCACCACGTCCGCCGCCCAGCCCCGCTCCTTGAGGAGCCTCCCGGTGAAGTTGGGGTACTTGGTGGCGATGCGGCGGATGGGGGCGGTATCCCCGGGGCGCCTTATGAGGGAGAGGCGGCAGGCCCCGAAGCCCAGGTCCACGGGCTCAAAGAGGTCCCGCCCCGAGTCCAGGAGCACGTCCTTGCCCACCACGCCCACCTCGGCGATCCCCAGGTCCACGTAGACGGGGACGTCCTTGTTGCGGAGTTCCAGGAGGGCCACCCCCCCCTCTTTCCCGTGGAGGAGGGCCCTTTGGTCCTCCACGGGGGGGAGGTCCAAGCCTGCCCGGAGGAGGGCCTGGTAGGCCTCCTGGAACATCCTCCCCTTGGGCAGGGCCACGGTGAGGGCGAAGCGCCTCATTCCACCCTCCAAAGCTCCTCCCCCCGGGCGAGGAAGGGGATCCCTCGGGCCCTGGCGTAGGCCAGGGGGTCCTCCCCGTGGAAGAGCTCCGTGCGCCTTTCCTTGGCGAAGCGGCGGAGGGCGGCGAGGTCCAGGGCCAGGACCTCGGGAGCCGCCTCCTCCTTGGGAAGCCTCAGGGCCTCAAGAAGCCTTTCCACCCCCAGGGCGAAGCCCGCGGCCTTGGGGAGAAGGGCCCCGTCGTACCGCCCGCCTCCCAGGAGGGGGAGGCCGAAGCCGGGGGTGTAGGCCCGGAAGAAGATCCCCGAGTAGTACTCGTACCGCCGGGCCATGCCCAGGTCCAGGAGGACGGGCCGCCCCAGGAGGACGAGGGCCTTTTCCAGGGCCTTTAAGGCCTCCCTGGCCTTTGGGGGGAGGGGCAGGGCCTCGGCCTCCCGGAGCACCTCCTCCCCTCCGTAGAGGTCGGGGAGGGAGAGAAGGGCCCGCCGGGCCTCCTCGGCCACGGGATTTTCGGCGAGGAGGGCCTTGAGCTCGGGGAGGTTCTTGCGGTGGATGGCCCTTTGCGCCGCCTTCTGGGCCCCTTCGGGAAGCCCCGAGGCCTTGAGGACCTCCCCCACCAGGCTCGGGAGGCCTACCTCCACCACCCCCTCCACCCCCAGGGCCTCGAGGGCGGCGAAGGCGAGCTCCAGAACCTCGGCGTCGGCCAGGGGTCCCGTGGCGCCCAGAAGCTCGAGGCCCACCTGGGTGTACTCCCTGAGCCGCCCCAGCTCGGCGTCCGCCTCCCTAAGCCACAGGGCCCCGGCGTACTGGAAGCGGTGGACGCCTTCCCCCAGGCTTCCCTTGAGGAGCTTGGCCAGGAGGGTGGTGAACTCGCTCCTTAGGGCCAGGACCTCCCCGGTCTTGTCCACCAGCTTGAAGGCCCTCTCCGCCAAGGGATGGGTGGGGTCGTAGAGCTCCAAGGCGGGAAGCTCCACGGGCTCGTACCCGTGGCGCAGGAAGAGGTCCCTAAGTCTCCCCACCGCCTCGGTTTTGAGCCAGGCCTCGGGGGGCAGGAGAAAGCGGGTGCCCTCGGGGATCATTCCTTGACCAGGATCTCCACGGAGAGGAGCCTGTCCTTGGCCCCCGTGGCCAGGGGGCCCTCCGTGGGGGCGAGGCCCCTCGCCACGTCCATCCCCTTCACCACCCGGGCGAAGAGGGTGTACTGGCCGGTGAGGTGAGGGGCGGGCCCCAGGGTGAGAAAGAACTGGCTACCGTTGGAGTTGGGGTCCTGGGTGCGGGCCATGCCCACCAGGCCTTCCCGGTCAAAGGCCAGGCCGGGGACGATCTCCAGGCCGAAGGCGTAGCCCGGCCCGCCCCGGCCCGTGCCGGTGGGGTCCCCGGTCTGGGCCACGAAGCCCGGAATGACCCGGTGCCAGTCCAGGTCCTCAAAGTAGCGGTGGAGGGCGAGGAAGACGAAGGAGTTCACCGTGTTGGGGGCCTCCTTTTCCAGAAGGTCCAGAAGGATCTCCCCCTTGGTGGTCTTGAGCCGGGCGTAGTAGTCCTTGCCCGGCTCCAGCACGGGCTCGGGAGCGGCAAAGGAGCGCACCGGGGTTTCCGAGAGGTAGGGAAGGGGCTTCATGCTCTCACCCTTGCAGGCGCCGAGGAGAAGGAGCAAGAGGAGGAGGCGCACCCTCATAGCCTACACCCTGGGCAGGGTGATGCCCTTCTGCCCCTGGTACTTCCCCCGCCGGTCGCGGTAGGTCACCTCTGGCCTTGGGCCTTCCAGGAAGAGGAGCTGGACGATGCCTTCCCCGGCGTAGACCTTGGCGGGAAGGGGGGTGGTGTTGGAGATCTCCAGGGTGACGTGCCCTTCCCATCCGGGCTCCAGGGGGGTCACGTTGGCCACGATGCCGCACCGGGCGTAGGTGCTCTTGCCCAGGGCGATGGCGATGACGTTCTCCGGCATGCGGATGTACTCTACGCTCCGGGTGAGGGCGAAGGAGTTGGGGGGGATGATGACCTCCTCCCCCTCGTACTCCACGAAGCTTTTGGGGTCAAAGTTCTTGGGGTCCACCACCGTGGAGAAGACGTTGGTGAAGATCTTCCACTCGGGGGCGGCCCTGAGGTCGTAGCCGAAGCTGGAAAGCCCGTAACTGATCACGCCCTCCCGCACCAGCCTTTCCTCAAAGGGCTCAATCATGCCCCTTTTGGCCATCTCCCGGATCCACCAGTCCGGCTTCACCATGCCCTCAACTATACCCGCTAGACTGGCCTCATGCGGAAGCTCTGGCTCCTGGCCTTGCTCCTGGCCGCCTGCGGCACCCAGGACGTGGGGACGGGCCTGGACCCCTTGCGCCTCACCGCCACCACCCTTCCCCCGGCCTACCTGGGGGAGCCCTACCAGGCCACCTTCAGCGCCGAGGGGGGGGTGCGGCCTTACAGCTTCGGCCTCGAGGGCAAGCTCCCCCAGGGCCTCGCCTTCCAGGGGGGGAGGCTTTCCGGGGTGCCCAAGGAGAAGGGGCAGTTCCCCCTGACCCTCACCGTGGAGGATGGGGCCAAGAACAGCCGGGTGCAGAGGCTCACCCTCACGGTTTCCGACCCGCCCCCGCCCAGGCTTACCCTGGTCCTCCCCCCCGCCCAGGTGGAGGGTCCCTTCCTCCTCCTGGCCCGGGTGGAGGGGCGGGAGGCGGTGGGCTTCCAGCTGGAGGTGCGCCTCGCCGACCTGGCCCCAGACCTCTCCAGCCTAAAGGCGCTGAGCCCCGCCTACCTTCTGGACTACGACCCCCAAAGCCGCCTCCTCCGCCTGGACATGGCTTTCCCGAAGCCCCTCAAGGACCAGGAGGCCTTCCGCCTGCTCCTCAACCCCGAAAAGCCCCTCACCCCGAGGCTTTCCCCGCAGGTGGTCCTCTACGACAAGGAGGGGAAGCCCTCGGGCCAGGCCCCTTCCCGGGGGAAGCCCTTCGCCGACCTCCTGGGGCTCGCCCAGAACTGGGGCCGGGAGGGGAAGGAGCTTAAGGGGGACCTGGACGGGGACGGCAAGGTGGGGGAGGCGGACCTCAGGCTTCTCGCCCAGGGCTACTTCCCCAAGGTTCAGGCCCCTTCCCCCGAGGCCCCGCCCCCGGGGGAGGGGTCGGGGAAAGGGGGAGCTCCGTGAGGAAGGGAATGGCCGTCCGGCCCTTGCGGCGGTGGGACCTTTCTGCCTGCCTGTCCCTTCGCGCCGCCCTGTGGCCAGAGGGGGGTGCGGACCGGGAGCCTTGACCCCTCCTTGACCCCTCTAGAGCGCCTTACGGATGGCCTCGGCGTCCTCCTCGCGGTAGCCGTAGAGGGTGACCTCCAGGGTGTCCGGGGCCTTCTTGATCTCCTCCAGCATCACCCGGGCCACCGCCTCCACGGGAAGCCCCCCCACCCCGGTTCCCAGGAGGGGAAAGGCCAGGGTCTTTAGCCCCAGCTCCACCGCCTTTTCCAGGGCGCTTCGGGTAGCCCGGCGCACCGTCTCCAGGCTTGCGGGCTCGTCCCCCAGGACGGCGGCGTGGATGACGTAGCGCACGGGGAGGTTCCCTGCCCCCGTGACCGCCGCCTCCCCCACCCGGATCCGGCCGATGCGGTCGCACTCCTCCTGGATGGAGGGGCCACCCTTCCTCAGGATGGCCCCCGCCACCCCCGCCCCCAGCTTCAGGTAGTTGTTGGCGGCGTTGACCAGGGCGTCCCCCTGGAACTCGGTGATGTCCCCTTGGGCCACGCGGATTCGGGCCATACCCCCATTTTCCTTTACAATGGGCCTGATGTCACGGGATCTTCTGGGCCTCGAGGGGCGGGTCGTGATGGTGACCGGGGCCGGGCGGGGCTTTGGCCGGGCCATCGCCCACGGCTACGGCAGGAACGGGGCCACGGTGGTGGTGGTGGACCCTGACGTGGAACTGGCCACGGGGGTGGCCTCGGAGGTGGAGGCCCTGGGGGCCACGGCCATCCCCATCCGCGGGGACATGAGCGTGGTCTTGGACGTCACCAGCACCTTTGAAAAGGTGGAGGAGCTTTTCGGGCTTTTGGACGGTATCGTCCACGTGACCGCCGCCGAGAGCAAGACCCCCTTCGTGGAGCTTCTGGAAGGGGAGTGGTACGACCTCATGAGCCAGGACGTGAAGAGCAGCCTCTACGTCCTCCAGCAAGGCCTCCGCCACCTGGCCGGGGGCGGGTTCGTCACCCTGGTCCTGCCCCCTGCGGTGCGCATGGAGCCCCATACCCTCTCGGTGCGCAAGGCGGTGGAGGGCCTTATTGAGGGGGCGAGCCGCACCTTTCCCGGGGTGCGGGTGAACGGGGTGGTACCCTCCCGCGACCCCGTGGGGGAAGCCCACGACCAGGCCCTGGTGCGGGCCGCCTTGGGCCTGGGCTCCATGGTCTCCGAGGGGATCCGCGGGGTGGTGCTGGAGGTCCAGCTCCCCGAGCCGCCCCTTTCCCCCGAGGTCTACGAGATGCTACGGGAAGTGCCATGAAGTGCCCCTACTGCGGCCATCCCGACACCCGGGTGGTGGACTCGAGGCCCTCCGATGAGGGGGCCGCCATCCGCAGGAGGCGGGAATGCCCCTCCTGCGGCCGCCGCTTCACCACCTACGAGAGGACCCAGCTGGAGCCCCTCATGGTCATCAAGCGGGATGGCCGCAAAGAGCCCTTCAACCCCGACAAGCTCCTTAGGGGCCTCCTCCTCGCCTGCGAGAAGCGCCCTGTGGACCGGGAGGCCCTGAAGCGCTTCGCCTACACCTTTGAGGACCAGGTGCCTGGTCCCGAGATCCCCTCGGAGGAGATCGGCCTCAAGGCCATGGCCTTCCTTAGGGAGCTGGACCAGGTGGCCTACATCCGCTTCGCCTCGGTCTACCGGGAGTTTGACTCGGTGGAGCGCTTCATTGAGGAGATCCGCTACCTCTTTGGGGTTGACAAGGAGAGGGGGACTTGATAGGATGGCTTTTGCTGCGCGGGCGAAGGCCCAAGCAGGGGGATCTTGAAAAGGGGAGAACGCAAGGTCAAAGCCAAGCGAACCCGACACCCTTTGGGGTGTTTTTGTTGGAGAGTTTGATCCTGGCTCAGGGTGAACGCTGGCGGCGTGCCTAAGACATGCAAGTCGTGCGGGCCGTGGGGTTTTCCCATGGTCAGCGGCGGACGGGTGAGTAACGCGTGGGTGACCTACCTGGAAGAGGGGGACAACCCGGGGAAACCCGGGCTAATCCCCCATGCGGACGCGCCCTTTGGGGTGTGTTTAAAGGGTTTTTACCCGCTTCCGGATGGGCCCGCGTCCCATCAGCTGGTTGGTGGGGTAAAGGCCCACCAAGGCGACGACGGGTAGCCGGTCTGAGAGGATGGCCGGCCACAGGGGCACTGAGACACGGGCCCCACTCCTACGGGAGGCAGCAGTTAGGAATCTTCCGCAATGGGCGCAAGCCTGACGGAGCGACGCCGCTTGGAGGAGGAAGCCCTTCGGGGTGTAAACTCCTGAACCCGGGACGAAATCCCTGTGGAGGGGGCTGACGGTACCGGGGTAATAGCGCCGGCCAACTCCGTGCCAGCAGCCGCGGTAATACGGAGGGCGCGAGCGTTACCCGGATTTACTGGGCGTAAAGGGCGTGTAGGCGGTCTGGGGCGTCCCATGTGAAAGACCACGGCTCAACCGTGGGGGAGCGTGGGATACGCTCAGGCTAGACGGTGGGAGAGGGTGGTGGAATTCCCGGAGTAGCGGTGAAATGCGCAGATACCGGGAGGAACGCCGATGGCGAAGGCAGCCACCTGGCCCATTTGTGACGCTGAGGCGCGAAAGCGTGGGGAGCAAACCGGATTAGATACCCGGGTAGTCCACGCCCTAAACGATGCGCGCTAGGTCTCTGGGTTTACTGGGGGCCGAAGCCAACGCGATAAGCGCGCCGCCTGGGGAGTACGGCCGCAAGGCTGAAACTCAAAGGAATTGACGGGGGCCCGCACAAGCGGTGGAGCATGTGGTTTAATTCGAAGCAACGCGAAGAACCTTACCAGGCCTTGACATGCTAGGGGACCTAGGTGAAAGCCTGGGGTGCCCTGCGAGGGGAGCCCTAGCACAGGTGCTGCATGGCCGTCGTCAGCTCGTGTCGTGAGATGTTGGGTTAAGTCCCGCAACGAGCGCAACCCTTGCCGTTAGTTGCCAGCGGTTAGGCCGGGCACTCTAACGGGACTGCCCGCGAAAGCGGGAGGAAGGCGGGGACGACGTCTGGTCAGCATGGCCCTTACGGCCTGGGCGACACACGTGCTACAATGCCCACTACAGAGCGGTGCGACCTGGTGACGGGGAGCGAATCGCGGAAAGGTGGGCGTAGTTCGGATTGGGGTCTGCAACCCGACCCCATGAAGCCGGAATCGCTAGTAATCGCGGATCAGCCATGCCGCGGTGAATACGTTCCCGGGCCTTGTACACACCGCCCGTCACGCCATGGGAGCGGGTTTTACCCGAAGTCGCCGGGAGCCTTAGGGCAGGCGCCGAGGGTAGGGCCCGTGACTGGGGCGAAGTCGTAACAAGGTAGCTGTACCGGAAGGTGCGGCTGGATCACCTCCTTTCTAAGGAGCTGAAGGCCTTGCGCTCTCCCCTTTTCCAGATCCCTTGGGGGCGCCTTCGGGCGCCTCTTTTTTTTGCCTAAAGATGGGGGAAACGTGCGCAGGAAGCGGCGGGTGCCAGGGGCCAGGAAGCGGGTGGTCTCCGCAGGGGGCGTGGTCCTGCGGGGGGACCCTCCCGAGGTGCTGGTGGTTTCCTTGAAGGGGGGACGGGTGGTTACCCTTCCCAAAGGGCAGGTGGAGCCCGGTGAGCGCTATCCGGAAACCGCCTCGAGGGAGGTGCGGGAGGAGACGGGGGTGGAGGCGGCGGTGCTTTCCCCCTTGGGCAAGGTGCGCTACTACTTTACCGTCCGGGAAGGGGAGGAGCCTGTGACCGTGAGCAAGGAGGTCCACTACTTCCTCATGGCCTACCGCGGGGGCGGGCCCAGGCCCCAGCTCTCCGAGGTGGAGGCCGCCTACTTCCTGCCGGTTTCCGAGGCCTTGGAGCGCCTTTCCTACCCCAACGAGCGGGAGATGCTACGGAGGGCCCTCCTCCGCTTCCGGGCGAAGAAGGTTTAGGGCGGCCTCCTCAGGGGAGATTTCCCCCCGGGCCACGGCGGCCACCAGCTCCCCGGCGCTTTGGGTTTTGCGTCGCCCCCACTCCTGGATCACGCTTTCCACTTCAAAGCGGGCCCGTTCCAGGCGGTGGGCCTCGAGGAGCCCGTGCTCCAGAAGGTGGCGGTGGTGGGCCTCGAGGCCCGCGAAAAGCTCCTCCACCCCCTGGCCCGTGGCGGCCACCGTGGGGTAGATGGGGGGGCGCCAGCCCCCGGGGCGGGGCGGGGAGAGCTCCAGAGCGCTCTTCAGCTCCTGGATCAGCCTTTCCCCGCCGGGCAGGTCAAACTTGTTCACGGCGAAGAGGTCGGCGATCTCCATGACCCCGGCCTTGAAGGCCTGCACGGCGTCCCCGGCCGCCGGGGTGAGGACGAGGAGGGTGGTGTCGGCCACCCGGGCGATGTCCACCTCGCTCTGCCCCACGCCCACGGTTTCCACGAAGATGCGGTCAAAGCCAAAGGCCTCCAGGAGGTTCAGGGCGGCCACCGTGGCCCCGGCCAAGCCTCCCAAGGCCCCCCTGGAGGCCAGGGAGCGGATGTAGACCCCGGCGTCTTGATGGTGGCGCATCATGCGGATCCGGTCCCCCAGGATGGCCCCCCCCGTGAAGGGGCTGGAAGGGTCCACGGCCAGCACCCCCACCCGTTCTCCCCGCTTCCTGGCCTCCAGGATGAGGCGGTCCGTGAGGGTGCTCTTCCCGGCCCCCGGGCTTCCCGTCACCCCCACCACCTTGGCCCGGCCCTGGCCTCGCACCCGCTTGAGGAGGGCCTGGCCCAGGAAGTGGCCCGACTCCACCAGGGTCAGGGCCCGGGCCAGGGCCCGGACATCCCCCTGCCGAAAGCGGCGCTCCAGGTCCTCGGCCTGGCTGGTCCACACCTCCGCCATGCCGCCATTCTACGCTTTTCGGCAGGGGCGCTTTATTCCGCCAGGGCTACGCAGGCCACCTCCACCCGCGCCCCCCGGGGCAGGGCCTTCACGGCCACCGTGGCCCGGGCGGGGTAGGGAGGGGAGAAGTACCGGGCGTAGACCTCGTTGAAGGCGGGGAAGTCCTCCATGTCGGCGAGGAAGCAGGTGGTCTGCACCACCCGGTGGAGGCCGGAACCCGCCGCTTCCAGGATGGCCTTGAGGTTTTCCATCACCCGCTCCGTCTGGGCCCGGATGTCCCCTTCCACCAGGGTTCCCTCCGGGGTGAGGGGAATCTGGCCGGAGACGAAGAGAAACCCCCCGGCCCGCACCGCCTGGGAATAGGGGCCGATGGCCTGGGGAGCGTGGGGGGTGTGGACGGCTTCCATGGCCTCATCCTACGCCAAAGCGGTAAAGCTGCCCGGAGAGGTTGACCACCAGCACCTCCTGGGGCAGGGGCAGGGGAGGCACCTGGACCGGGCCCAGGCCCGTGGCCTCAAAGACCACCTGGCCCCTCCGGTCCACGGCCAGGAAGCGTCCCTCCTCGGTGGCCAGGAAGAGGTGCCCGGCCGCGTAGCTGAGCCCGGCGGTGACCTTCCCCACCTCGAGGCTCCACACCTCCTCCCCCGTGGCCTGGTCCAGGGCCCTAAGAACCCCGTCCCAGGCGGCCACGTAGACCCGGGCCTCGTCCAGGGCGAGCCCCCCCCAAAGCTCCTCCCCCAGCTCCACGTTCCAAAGGGTCTCCCGGGTCAGGGGGTCAAAGGCGTAGACCTCCCCGGGCCAGGTGGGGATGAAGAGCATCCCCCGGTGGGCGGCCACCGGGGCGTGAATGGGGCCGGTCTGGACCTTGTAGCGCAGGGTGCCTTCCTTGGGGTCCAGGGCGTAGAGCCACCCGTCCTCGGAGCCCGCGAAGAGGAGGCCGCGGTAAAAGGTGGGGCTGGTGGAAAAGTGCCCCCCGGCGTGGAAGCGGAAGCGGGGCTGGTCCTTTTGGTAGGCGTAGAGGGTACCGTCCCGGCTCGCCACGTAAACCCAGTCCCCGAGCACCAGGGGGCTTGCGGTGATTTCGGCCCCGGTTTCCGCCGTCCACTCCAGCGCCCGGCCCCGGAAGCGGCGCACCTTGCCGTCCCAGCTTCCCACGTAGATCCCGCCCCGCACCACCGGGGGGGACGAGGCCTCCTCGGGAAGGCGCTGGTAGCGCACCTCCCCCGTGAGGAGGTCCACCTCGGCCAGGTTTTTCCCCACCCCCAGGTATACCCGCCCCCCGGCGTAGACCATCTCTCCCGGCCAGGCTGCCTCTCCGCCCAGGTCCAGCCTGGCCTTGAGGGAGAGGCGCCTGGGCTCGGGGGCCAGGGAGTAGTGGCCCGATCGGCTGGCCCCGGCCCGGGGGGTGGCCAGGCGGAGGGCCCGGAAGTCCTCCAGGACGCCTTGGAAGAGGGCGGGGTGGGAGGGGCGCTCCTCGGGGTGCTTGGCCAGGAGGGCGAGGACCGCCTCGCTGACCCCCTTGGGCAGGGCGGGGTTGGAGGTTTCGGGGGGTTTGGGAGGCTCGTAAACATGCTGGAACAGGACCGCCTGGTCGTTCTCCCCCTCAAAGGGGGGTTTGCCGGTAAGGGTCCGGTAGAGCACGGCCCCAAAGCTGTAGAGGTCGGCCTTGGGTGTGAGGGGGAGGCCTTTGGCCTGCTCGGGGGCCATGTAGGTGGGGGTGCCCAGGGTGTAGCCGGTGCGGGTGAGGTGGCGGCTTTCCTGCAAGAGATAGGCCAGACCGAAGTCCATCACCTTGGGGTGGCCTTCCTTGGTGAGGAGGATGTTTTTGGGGGTGAGGTCCCGGTGGAGGATGCCCTGGGCGTGGAGGTGGGCCAGGGCCTCCATCACCTCCTGGGCCGCCTGCAGGATGCGCTCCCCCTCCGGGCCCTCCTCAAAGGGGCCCAGGCGGTCAAAACTCCCCCCCTCCACCAGCTCCATGACGAAGTAGGGCCTGCCCTCCTCCTCCCCCAGGTCCAGCACCTGGACGATGCCGGGGTGGAAGAGGCGGGAGAGGGCCCGGACCTCCAGCAAGAAGCGCTCCCGCTCCGGGGGAAGGGCGCGGGGGTGGAGGAGCTTCACCGCCACCTTGCGCCCCAGGCGCTCGTCCACCGCCCGCCAGACCTCGGCCATGCCCCCGGAGCCCAGGGGGGCCTCGAGGCGGTACCGCCCGCCCAGGACCACGTGGGCCATTCTATTCTTCCGGCTCCAGGCGCTTCAGGAGTTCGGCCAGCTCCTCCTTGTTGCCCTCCAGCTCCTGGACGATTTTGGCGATGGCCAGGCGCACCACCTCCGACTTGGACACCAGGCGCTCGGGGCTGGAAAGGGCGTAGGCGGCCCGGGTGAGGAGGGCGTCCTGCTCCTCAGAGATGACCACCTGTAGCCGCTTCTTCTCCTTCTTCGGCATACCGCCCCTTGGGGCTTAGTGTAGCAGAAGGCCCATTGGCTTGACAATGTGTTTTTTGCGTTTTATGCTCACCTTGAGTAAGGTGTGTATGACGCACCCAGACCCGGGAAAGGGAGGCCGCAGGATCCTGTACGTGGAAGGGGGGGTGCCCCTTTCTGGGGAGATCCGCATCTACCCCGCCAAGAACGCCGCTCTCCCCATCCTGGCGGCAAGCCTCCTTACCGAGGAGCCCATCACCCTCCTGGAGGTGCCCAGGCTCCGCGACGTGGAAGTGATGCTGGAGCTTCTGGCCCACCTGGGCACCCGCTACCTCTGGGAGGGGCGGACCCTGCACCTGCACACGCCGGAGATCCGCACCTCCCACGCCCCCTACGAGCTGGTGGGGCAGATGCGGGCCAGCTTCATCGTCTGGGGGGCGCTTCTCGCCCGGGTGGGGGAGGCCAGGATCTCCCTGCCCGGGGGGTGCGCCTTCGGCGCCAGGCCCGTGGACCAGCACATCAAGGCCCTAAAGGCCCTGGGGGCTGAGGTGGTGGAGGAGGAAGGGGGCCAGTTCTACGCCCGCAGGACCCGCCCCCTCTCGGGCCGGGTGGTCTTTGACCTGCCCACCGTGGGGGGCACCGAGCAGGCCATGCTGGCCGTGGCCCTAGGAGGGGAGGCCACCTTGATCCAGGCGGCCATGGAGCCGGAGATTGAGGACCTGGGGCACTTCTTGGAGATGCTGGGGGTGGAGGTGCGGGGTCTGGGCGGGGCGGTGCTTCAGCGTGCGGGGGGCGAAGCCCCTGGGCGGGGGCACCTACCGCATCATCCCAGACCGCATAGAGGCCGGCACCTACCTCCTGGCGGCGGCGGCCACCCGGGGAAGCCTCACCCTCACCGGGGTCCGCCCCGATCACCTGGACGCCCTCTTGGATAAACTTCAAGGGTCGGGGCACCGCCTCGAGGTGGGGGCGGACTGGGTGCGCTTCACCGCCACCTCTAACCCCCTTCCCCTCCAGGTGGAGGCTCGGGAGTACCCGGGCTTCCCCACGGACCTCCAGCCCATCGTCACCGCCTACCTGGCCACGGTGCCCGGGCAGAGCACCGTGACCGACCGGGTCTACCCCGACCGCTTCACCCACGTGGGGGAGCTGGCCCGCATGGGGGCGGAGCTTTACCTGAAGGACCGCACCCTCCTTATCCACGGCAAGCGCCTGCACGGGGCCCAGGTCAAGGCCCTGGACATCCGAGCCGGGGGCGGGCTGGTGGTGGCGGCCTTGAGCGCCGAGGGGGTCTCGGAGATTGAGGGGGTCTATTTCCTGGAGCGGGGGTATGAGGACCTGGTGGAGCGGCTCCAGGCCCTGGGAGCGCAGGCGCACCTCCGGGAAAGCCCCGTGGCCCTGGCCGCCGACTGAGCTACGGGCCCGCACCTTGGGGACCTGGGAGTCCCCGCTGCGGCGAAAGCCGCCCTGGGGCGCTCAGCCCAAGAGGCGGAGCGCCTCGGGGAAGCGGAAGAAGAGGCGGTCCCGGGCGAGTTCGGGGCTGTAGACCCGCTCCACGTACCCCGCGGCCCGCGTGGCCTCCAGCACCTCCCGGGCCACCTCCCGGTCCCCCAGGCGGGCGGCTAGGAACTCCAGGGCCTCCTCCTCTTCTTCCCCTTCGCCCACGAACTCCGGGAACTCCTGATCCAAGGCCCGCATCAAGGCTTTCAGGTCAAAGGCGCGGGGGCTGAAGAACCAGCGGGGCCTCTCCCCAGGGAGGAAATGGGCGTAGCCCTGGGCTTCCAGGGCCCGGGCCACCCCCGCCGCCTCGGCGTGGGAAAGCCCCTTCCCTACCAGAAGGTTCACCAAGGCCTCCCGTTCCCCCAGAAGGCCCTGGGGGTACTCCTCCCTAAGCGCTTGCGCCCACCGCTTCACGTTCATACTCTCACTATAAAATACTGAGTCTCCTTATATCAAGACACCTTGCGCTTCTCTTCGCAACCTGCTATCCTGGTGGAGGTATGGACCTGGAACGCCTCGCCCAACGCCTGGAAGGCCTAAGGGGGTATCTTTGACATCCCCCAAAAGGAAACCCGTCTAAAAGAGCTGGAGCGGCGCCTCGAGGACCCTTCCCTCTGGCAGAGCCCGGAGGAGGCCCGCAAGGTGAGCCAGGAGGCCGCCCGCCTCCGGCGCACCGTGGAGACCTTCCGCTCCCTGGAAGGCGACCTCCAGGGGTTGTTGGAGCTTTGGGAGGAACTTCCCGCCGAGGAACGGGAGGAGCTTAGGCCCGAGCTGGAGGAGGCTGCCAGGAAGCTGGACGAGCTTTACCACCAGACCCTCCTTTCCTTTCCCCACGCCGAGAAGAACGCCATCCTCACCATCCAGCCCGGGGCCGGAGGGACGGAGGCCTGCGACTGGGCGGAGATGCTTCTCCGCATGTACACCCGCTTCGCCGAGCGCCAGGGCTTCCAGGTGGAGGTGGTGGACCTCACCCCGGGGGCCGAGGCGGGCATTGACTACGCCCAGATCCTCGTCAAGGGGGAGAACGCCTACGGCCTCCTCTCCCCGGAGGCCGGGGTCCACCGCCTGGTGCGCCCTTCCCCCTTTGACGCCTCGGGCCGCCGCCACACCTCCTTCGCCGGGGTGGAGGTCATGCCCGAGGTGGACGATACCGTGGAGGTGGTGATCCGGCCCGAGGACCTGCGCGTGGACGTCTTCCGCTCCCAGGGCCACGGGGGTCAGGGGGTGAACACCACGGACTCGGCGGTGCGCATCGTCCACCTGCCCACGGGCATCACCGTCACCTGCCAGACCACGCGGAGCCAGATCAAGAACAAAGAGCTGGCCATGAAGGTCCTTCGCTCCAGGCTTTTTGAGCTGGAGTGGAAGAAGAAGCAGGAAGAGCTTCAGAAGCTCCGGGGAGAGGTCCGGCCCATTGAGTGGGGAAGCCAGATCCGTAGCTACGTCCTGGACAAGCAGTACGTCAAGGACCACCGCACGGGCCTCATGCGCTTTGACCCGCAGAACGTCCTGGACGGGGACCTTTTGGACTTCATCTGGGCCGGGCTGGAGTGGAAGGCGGGCCGCCGCCAGGGGGCAGCGGAAGTGGAGGCGGAGTAAACCGCGAAACCCTACCGGGTCCAGTTTGTTCGGGCCGCGCTTTATACCCTTTCTCCCTGTTTCCTTCGCCCTACCGGCTCGGGAGCCTGCCTAGGGACCTTTTACCGGGGCCCCATGCTGGCGCAAGCCAGCATGGGGTGGTACTACTCCCCGCCCAGGGCCCGGCGCAAGAGCGCCCGTATCCTTGCCGCTTCCTCTGGGGTGAGCCAGCTGAGGGCAAAGGCCACGGGCCAAAAATGGCCCTCGTCCAGCCGGGCGTGGTCAGTGAACCCCAAGGTGGCGTAGCGGGTTTTGAACTTGTGGGCGGGTTGGAAGAAGCAAAGGACCCGGCCCTTCTCGGCATAGGCAGGCATCCCGTACCAGAGCCTCGGCGTGAGCGCTGGGGCTTCGGTCCGGACTAGGGCGTGGAGCTCTAGGAAGAGCGAGCGGTCGGGCTCGGGCCACGTCTTCACCTGGGCCAGGACCGCTTCCTCTCCTTGGGCCCTCTCGCTCTCTTGAAGACGCGCCTCGAGGGCCGCTTTCTCCTCGGGGGTGAGTTTGGCCCGTTCCATTAGTAGACGTCCTCCGGGGCCTTGTACACCTCCCCGGTGAGCCAGTAGATGACCCTTTCGGCGACGTTCTCCAGGTGGTCCCCCAGGCGCTCGTAGCTCCGGGCCACCCGCATCAGGGTGAGGGCCTTGGTGATGGTGCGGGGGTCCTCCATCATGTAGGTGATGAGTTCCCGGCTCACCTCCTCGTAGAGGGCGTCCACCTGGTCGTCCATGCTGAGGACCTGGCGGGCGAGCCCGGGGTCCCGTTCCGCCACGGCCTTGCTCAGGGTGTCCATCATCTCCAGGAGCCTGCGGCCCATCTCGGGAAGGGTGACGTAGCGCTTCAAGGGAGGCTCCTGGGAGAGGAGGAGGGCGTCTTCGGCCACGTGCATCGCGTAGTCCCCGGCCCGCTCCAGATCGGTGAGGGCCTTGATGACGGTGAAGATGAGGCGGAGGTCCGTGGCCACGGGCTGGTGCCGGGCGATGATGGTGATGGCCTGGTTTTCCACCTTGAGCTCCAGGGCGTCCACCTCCTTGTCCCGGGCGACCACCCCTTCGGCCAGGGCCCGGTTGCCCTCCACCAGGGCCTGGGTGGCCTCCTGGGTCATCTGGCGCACCAAGGAGAGCATCCGCAGGGTTTCCTCCAGGAGCTCGTTTAGGGCTTTGTCCAAGGCTTCGCGCATGCTGCCTCCTTCCTTCAGTCTAGGGGAAGGCGTACCCCGAAAACGTTGGCCCCCCCTTCCCGCCTGGCGTAGGCCTCGCCTCCCAGGGCCCGGGCCAGGCGGCGTACCAGGTAGAGGCCCAGCCCCTGCCCCCCCACCCCCACGTTTCCCCGCCTTCCCGGGAGGAAGAGGGCCTCGTACTCGGGGAGGGGAGGGCCTGCGTCCTGCACCTCAATATAGACTTTGCCCTCTTCTTCCCGGGAGAGAAGGCGGATAGGGTCTTGGCCGTATTTGAGGGCGTTGTCCAGGAGGTTGAGGAGGATCTGCAGGAGGCTTTCCGGGTGGGTGGTAAGGGTGTGGGGGAGGGAAACCTCCACCGCTCTTCCTTTAAGCCTCTCCTGGAGGAGGCCTTCCAGCCTTGGCCAAAGCTCGGCCAAGGCCACGGGCCGCTTGGGGCCGGGCCGGATAGGGGAGAGGGCCTCCACCAGGCGGGCGAGGCGGGCCACCTCGGCCTTGAGGAGGGCCAGGACCTCCTTTTCCTGAGGGGTCTTTGGGGTGAGCACCTCCAGGAGGGGGCCCATGCCGGAAAGGGGGGTGCGGAGCTCGTGGGCCAGGGTCTGGGTGGCCTCCTCCAGGGCCTGGAGGCGCCTCTGCCCCTCGGTTTCGTCCAGGAGGTAAAGCCTTCCCGGCAGGGCCCTGGCCCGTAGCCAAAGGCCCCGCACCTCCAAAAGCCTCTCCCCCCCGTGGAGGGCCAGGGCCTCGAGGCGGTGGTCCCGTAGGGCCAGAAGAAGGGGGCGGCCCACCACCTTTTCCCGGTTCACCCCGAGGAGCTGGGCGGCCTTGGGGTTGAGGTAAACCACCTGGCGGTTCTCGTGGAGGACAAGGCCCTCCAGGGCTTCCTCCCAGGCGTGGGCCAGCGTTTCCTCGCCCCTCACCCTTCGCCCGCCTCCTTGAACCGGTACCCTACCCCCCGCACCGTCTCCAGGAAGCGGGGGGCCTTGGGGTCTTCCCCGAGCTTTTCCCGCAGCTGGAGGACGTGCTGGTCCACGGTCCTGGGGGTGCCCATGAAGTCCTGGCCCCACACGGCCTCCAAAAGCTCCTCCCGGGTGTAGACCCGGCCTGGGCGGCTTGCCAGAAAGGCCAGGAGTTCAAACTCCCGCCGGGTGAGGGAAAGGGGCCGCCCTTCCAGGCTCGCCTCCATGCGCTCCAGGTCCAGGAGGAGGGGCCCCCTTTTGAGGACCTTGCGCTTGCCCGCCCGGCGCAGGAGGGCCTCGAGGCGGGCCAGGAGCTCCTCGGTGGCGAAGGGCTTGACCAGGTAATCGTCCGCTCCCCGGGAAAGCCCCTCCACCCGGTCCCGCACCTCGGCCCGGGCGGTGAGCATGAGGACGGGGAGATGGGGGTAAGGCCCCTGGCGCATCCTCTCCAAGAGGCGGGTCCCCGGCTCGTCGGGGAGCATCCAGTCCAGGACCACCACCTCGGCCTCTTTGAGGAGATTCCAGGCCTCCTGGGCCAGGGCGGCCTCGAGGACCCTGTAGCCCGCCCGTTCCAGGGCAAGGCGCACCCCTAAACGTACCGCGGGCTCATCCTCTACCAGGAGTACCGTGGCCACGCCTTTAGTCTAGACCGGCTTCTGTCAGGTCCTGGTCAAGAAACTTGCTTGACAGGCCTTAAGGCCCCGTGCTACCCTTCTAGAGGCTGGGGCGGCTAGCTCAGCGGAAGAGCGCTCGCCTCACACGCGAGAGGTCGTAGGTTCAAGTCCTACGCCGCCCACCAGCGTTAGAGGCACCAAGCCCTCGGGATTCGTCCCGAGGGCTTGGCCCTTTATCTCACCGCTGAAAGGCCCTGTTGGAGGGGAGTTTTTGGAGAGAAATCCTTTGCTACCAGGTGAAGGTGCTCTGTAGGAGGGCGGCCTCGAGGCGCACGGGCCACATCCGGTCCAGGAAGAGGGTGTGTCCGGGAAAGGTCTCCTTTGGGATGGGCCGGGCGGCGAGGAGGGTGCTTAGGGGCTGGTCTCCGGCAAAGGCGGTGGCTCGGAGCTGGACGCTGCTTCCCGGTGTGGGCACCACCCCGGCGAGGCCCGGGGCCTGCTCCACGTCCACGTAGTAGCCCGTGGCGCTGCCCAGGGCCCCAGCGCTCAGGAAATGCTGCCAGTAGCGCACCCCAGGTTCCCCCAGGAAAAAGGCGTAGCCAAGGAAGCTGAGACTTGGACTAAACCCTCCCGAGGCGATGTTGCTAAAGGTGGGCAGGGCGCTTGGGGTGTGGCTCTGGTTGCCGGAGAGGCTTAAAGGAGGCACGGAGAGGCTGAGGGAGGCTCCCGGCGCCACCAAGGGGTCGTTGGCGTCCTTGCGCAGGAGGGCGCAGCTAAAGCCGTGGCAGGTCCAGAACTGGAAGAGGTCCCCGCCGAAGAGGGAACCGGGCCGGGACACGGGCTGGGGACTTCCCGTGCCCGTCCAGTTCGGAGGGACCAGGTCCACCGGTACGAAGGTGGAGAGGACGAGGCCGGCGTAAGAGAAGAAACCGGTCGGGGTGGTGAGGTTGAAGGTACCCGTGGGGCTTACGGGGACGGAAACTGCAAGGGGTGGGATGGTGACGGGGCCGGTGCGGCCGAAGTAGGGTGTGCCCCCGCTATCCCCGAAGACCGCCACCTCCCGTCCCGGTCCCGTGGGGGCGGTGAGGCCGGCGAAGCTTCCCCCTGTGAAGCTCGCCGCTCCCCAGGCCGAGAAGGCGGTCCCCGAACCGAGAGGCGGGGAGACGTTCCCGCTCACCGTTGCCGGGGAGCTGGCGTAGGCCACAGGGCAGCGCACCAGCAGGTTGGTTCCCACTTCGCTTCGCATCAGGTCTAGGCTCACGTAGAAATCGGTCCCGCTTACGCTGGGGCAGCGGAAGGCCACCTGGAAGCGGGCCCCTGAGGGGATGGGGAGAGACCAGCTGGACTGGCCCGTGGGCAGGGCGTTCCAGGGCATGCCCGAGGAGGACGGAGGAGGGCCTATCCGCCAGGCCGCAGCCAGGGGCTGAAGGGGTTCTGCGATTCCATCCACCAGGGTCACGTTCAGGGTCTGGATGCTGCCCCCCCCGCATGCGGCGAGGAGCAGCAGGAAAGGGAAGAAAAGCCAAGCGCATTTCACGGTTTCCCCCTTACTGGCCGCTGAAGATGGGGTTCACCGTGCCCACCTTCAGCTCGTCCAGGGCGATCTCGCAGTGGTAGAGGCCCGTGGGGGCCGTGTGCAGGGCCCCGATCCAGAGGGGCAGGGCGTTACTGGTGCTTCCGGCGGGGGCGGTGAAGGCGCCGGCCGGGGCGCCGTTCACGTAGAAGGCGCCGCTCGTCCCGTCCACCTTGACCGCCACCTTGGTCCATGTGCCCGTGGAGGGAGGCTGGAAGTTGGCGGAAAAGGTCTGGGTGGAGGTAAAAGTTCCCCCACCCAGCCTAAAGGCCACCCGCACCTGCCCCGGGCTCACGCCCTCCAGGTACAAGGTGTACCCGTTTCCGCTAGTCTGGTCCCACTTGTCCAGGACGGGATAGTACGCCCCGGCCCCGCACTGCACCGGGGCCACGTAGGCCTCCAGGTAGAGACTCCCGTAGGAGAGGTTGAGGTCGGGCGTGGAGGGCACCTCCACCCAGGTGTTCCCATTGCCCGGGAAGTAGAAGGCCCCGCCCGATTGCCCATTAACCGTGCTGGGCCCGGAGAAGCCGGGCCAGGCCGCCACAGGAGCGGGCTTGGGCGTGCCGGTGTTGAAGATGGGGTTCGCCACCAGATCCTGGACCTGGGTGGCTCCTGGGGCCTCGTTCAGGGGCCAGTGGGCCACCGGGCAGATGGGCGTGGTGCAGGCCTGATTGGGGCCGCTGCAGGAGGCCAAGAAAAAGGCTAGAGCTGAAATGAGCCAGAGGGTATAGCGAACCATGGGTCACCTCAGCGGACGTACTTTTCAATGCCTCGCAGCTCTAAAGGTCCCACCTGCAAGTGCAGCACCGGAGGGGCCTGGAGGCGGTCCTCGATGCCGAGGTAAACCGGAAGGCTCTGACAGGGAGGGCACTCGATATCGGCCCATCCCACCTCCCCCACTTTGAAGCGGACCACGTCTGCGGGGTTGCTGAGGTTGGTGGCTACTAAGCCGTAGTTGGGTTCCTCCCCCACGAGCTTGACTTCCATGATCCGGGCGGCGTCGGCCTTGGTCAGCTTGGCCCCGCTGCCCGGGGTGCGCCAATAGGCGATACCCAGGGGCTCCCCAACCAGCTCTTCAATGGAGCGGGCCTGGCGGAGCTTGGGGTTCTGGTAAGGCAAGAAGGCCACGGCCACGTCCTCCCGGAGCAGGACGGCCGGGGGCCATTCCACTTCAAAGGGCTTGGGCAGGCCGCAGCAGGCCTGACGAAGGCGCTCCGCGAAAGGAGTGGTGTCCAAGGTGCTGTTCAAGAGCTCTCCGTCCAGGTCGGAGGGGAAAGGGGCGGTGATGTGGGCGATTCGCAATGGGTTAAAGTACCAGCATCCATCAAAAACGTAGACTGCCCCCCATTTCTTCCAGCTGAAAAGTGGTTGGTCTGGTGGGCACGGTCCGCCCCACCCTATGCCTGCAGGGACCGAACGGGAGAGTCGCCGCCCATTTCCGTCCTTGCCCCCGTACCAGGTCATCCGGTACCCCTGCTGCTCGTCACCACTAAGTCCTCCCAGCCAAACAGCGCAACGACGGCCATCGCTGGTACACCGGATGGTCAGGGCCAATGGGCGGCTGGTTAGGCTATTCGGGTCTTGTGAGGGTTGCCACCCCTTGGGCGAGACGATCAGGCTGAGACCCTCGGTGTCCTGTACCACGGTGATGGCCCGGGTAAGCTCGGCCTGGGGAGTCAGGCGGGCAGGTATCAGGTCGCTAAAGCGCCGCTCGCCTTCCTCAGCCAAAGGCAACACCGCCATGCGGAGGTCGTCCTCGGCCTGGGGCATCCCCCCCAGAGGAGCGGGACCGGTCTGCCCGCCGCAGCCCGCCAGCAGGGCCACTAGAAGGCTGAGGGTTCCTAAAAGCCAGGGTTTACGCATCTTCCTCCTCCTTTGAGGTCTTCTGTTGGGACCTCGAGCGGCAGGGTAGCAAAGGGGGGATTAATTCTCCCTGAACATCCCTTGAACCGAAAAACCCCCGCACCGGGCGGGGGTGGAAGGAGGGAGGGGCCTCAGGGCTTCTGGGAAAGGTCCACCATCCCCTTGCCCACCTCTTGCGGGGAAAAGGGCAGGGGCCTGGCGTGCTGCTCCAGATTCCCCTGGAGCTGGGCAGGGGTGAGGTTCGGCTGGACCGAAAGCCAAAGGGCCATGGCCCCGGCCACCAGAGGGGTGGCGAAGGAGGTGCCGGTGCAGGTGCCTTGGCCACCCCCGGGAGTCACGCACTCCAGGTTGGTGCCCGGCGCGGCCAGATCCACGTAAGCCCCGCGGGTGCTGTAGGGCGCCGGCCTGAGCCCGCCCTGGGTGGGATTCTGTTCCAGCGCCCCCACCGCCACCAGCCCGGGCAGATCAAAGGCGGCAGGGTAGTGGGCCGGGCTTCCCTGGTTTCCCTGGTTGCCCGCGGCGGCGGCCACCGGGATGCCCTGGCCCAGGGCGGCTTGCAGGGAGAGCTTCAGGGCCTCTACCGGGGTGTCGCCCCCCAGGCTCAGGTTGAGGACCGTGGGACCCTGGCGGTGCTGTACCACCCAGCACACCCCCCGCACCACCCGGCTGGCGCGGCAGACCCCGTTCCCCTCGCAGACCCGTACCGGGACGATCTGGGCCTCTGGGGCCACCTCCTTCACCAGGCCCGCCGCCCCGGTGCCGTGGCCGCCGGGGAAGGCGTCCTGGGGCACGGTGTCGTTTTCCACAAAGTCATAGCCGGGAAGCTGGGGAAAAGCCGGGTCCACCCCCGTGTCCAGCACGGCCACCTGGACCCCCCGGCCAGATAGCCCCCGTTCCCAGGCGGCCGGAGCGCCTATGGCTTCCGCTCCCCAGCTATCAAAGCTCCAGAGGCTTTCCGGATCGGCCTTGTAGTCCGGGTCCTGGGCTTCCAGCTCCTCCAAGGCCTGCCCCAGGGCCCTGCCGTCATAACCCAGCTCGGCCAGAGCGAAGCCACAACCCGAGAGGTCCTCCAGGGCCAGGAGGGTGAAACCCTGGGGAAGCCTGGGCCTTTGGCCCAGGGGCAGGCGTAGGAGGATGCGCCCTGGGTCCACCTGGCCTAAGACCCCCAGGGTGGATTCCAGGACCCCGCGGGAGGTGAGGAACCGCACCTGTCGGGGGCCGCCCGGCACCGCGGGGACCCGGAAGACCAGGGTGTTTCCCTGGATCCGCACCACTTCTGCCTGTGTCCCCTCCACCTCTACCTTGGCTCCCTCCGGGCTCGCTCCCCTCAGGGTGGCGGTTACCTCTTCCCCCACCATGGCCCTGGAGGGGAAAAGGTGTACGCTGGCGGGACCGGGGTTGCAGGCCCCTAAAAGCAGCAGGCCGAGGGCTAACCAAAGAAGCTTCTTCATGGTTTGACCTCCGCAGGGAAGGAGTGCCCATCAAGATCCCAGACGCTTACGGGCATGGAAACAGGCTAAGAGGGAGGGTATGAACGGACCCTGAACGCTCACTCCCGGAGCCGGTCACGGTAGCGGGCGGCCAGGGCGTGGTGCCCCGCTTCTTCCAGGACCCGGATGGCCTCCTCGAGGGAGGCCCTTTCCCCGAGAAGCTCGGCCCGGTTGGCCAAGACGGCCGCCAGGAGAAGGTGTTCTTTGGCGGTCTGGGCCAGATCCAAGGCCCTTTCATAGGCCTCGGCTGCCAACTCCTGACGCCCTTGCCGGTGGTAAAGGGCCCCTAGGTTGTTCCAGGCCCGGCCCATGGCCTCCAGGTTGCCAAGGCCCTGTGCCAGGTTCAGAGCTTCCCGGTAAAGGGCTTCCGCCTCCCTCCACGCCCCCTTCCGCTCCTTTACCACCCCGAGGTTTAGGAGGAGGCGGGCTTTCAGCAAAGGATAGCCTTCTGTAGCCCGCATCACCTCCTGGAGCGCTTCCTCCCCCTGGCCGAGTTCGGCCAGGGCCACGGCCCGGTTGCTCAAGGCCCCTAGGTGGCGAGTCCTTTCCCCGGCCACCAGAAAGCGCACCGCAGCCCGGCTGAAGGCTTCTGTGGCTTCAAAAAAGCGCCCCTCCCCCATGAGGAGGAGGCCCAGGAGGTTCCACCCCTCCCCCTGGCTATAGGCTTCCCCGGAAAGGGCCCTTTCTGCGTGCTGCCTGGCCTCTTCCCGTTTCCCCATACGAAAGCAGAGGACGCCTCTTAGAGCCCTGGCTTCCGGGCTGTCTGGGAGTTGGTCCAGTAGCTCGTGGGCCTCCCGGTACCGCCCGAGCCGCTCCAGGGCCCGCGCTCGCAGGAGAAGAACCTCGGAGTCGGGGTTGAGGGCTTCCAGGCACTCCAGGGCCTCCTTCGGATTATCCTCTACCTGAAGGCGAGCCTGGCCTAGCAGGGCCTTGCGCCCCCGTGCCTGGTCCTCGGGCTCCCAAAGGGGCAGGGCCGCCCGGTACAGGGACACCCCCTCGGAGAGCGGAAGCTTTCTGGCCAGCTCCAGGGCCACCTTGCGGGCCTCGAGGGTCAAGGGGGGCCTCAAGGTGGGTTGCCCCTGGGCGTCCAGGAGGCCCTTCTGCCAAAGGAGCTCCAGGTCTGAGGGTTCCACACCCAGAAGCTCCGCCGCCCGGGTGGGACCGGCCCAGACCACGGCGTAGAAGGCCCGGCGTACCCTTTCCGGAAGTTCCGCCCTTCTTGGGGGCTCCTGGGGAACATCCTCTGCCACCCCGGGGAGGGCGAGGGCGGTTCTCAAGAGCGCCTGCCCCTCCTCTACCAGACCCAAGGCCAGGTACTTTTCCGCCTCCCTGCGGTGGGCTGACAGCAGGGCTTCCGCTAGGGCTTCCCGGGTGGACCAGACCCACTCCTCCAGCTCCTCCCCTAACCCATCGTCGGCCCCCTCCAAAAACCGGCCCCGATAAAGGGCCCGGGCCTCCTCCAGCTGCCCTTTTTCTAGGGCCGACTTCAAGAGAACGGCATCGCAGGCCACCCCGGTCCTCAGAATCTCTTTCCCTTGGACCTCTACTCCGGCCTGCTTAAGCTGGGAGAGGGCTACAGAAAGGCTGTTGGAGGCGTCTTGGGCTCGAGGCCAAAAAAGTTCTTGCAAATGGCGGCGCCCCTTTGGTCCTTCCAGGGCCAAGTAGGTTAGGAGCAAGAGGGGCTTCCTCTTCCCAAAGGAAGATCCTTCTAGAAGAAGCCCCCCTAGGGTTCGGAGCACCCTTCTAGTATATCCGGGGGCTTCCGTCCTGGCCCACCGCCGTGGGGTTAAAACCGGCCCCCCGCCTTAGGGCGGGGGTGGCTTGGTGCCGAGGGGCGGAATCGAACCGCCGACACTGCGATTTTCAGTCGCATGCTCTACCAACTGAGCTACCTCGGCGTGGCGGCCCCGACGGGACTCGAACCCGCGATCTCCCACGTGACAGGCGGGTGTGTTAACCAACTACACCACGGGGCCTTAGATTTATGCCGGGTCGGGGGCGTCCGACCGGGCAACTAGGATGATAGCCGGGGGAAGGGCGGGTGTCAAGCTTGACCTGGAGCGAGGTCTTCGCCTACCACAGGACCCGGAAGGGGATCGGGCGGCGTAGCCTCCTGGTGGACCGGGGGGAGTCGGGGTACCGGAACCTCTTCCTGCCCGAGGGCCGCATCCTCTACATGGGGGAGGGGAGGCGGGGCCACCAGGAGGCCTTGGGCGGGAACCTCAGGCTCCTTTTGGCCCACCGGGAGGGCACGCCCCTCCGGGTATTCCTGAGGGAGGCCCCGGGGCGCTGGCGGGACCTGGGGTGCTACCGGGTGGAGGGGTGGCGGTACGCCCTTCTGCGGGAGGAGGGGCGGTACGTCTACTGGTTCACCCTTGCGCCAGGTGGATGCGAAGAAGCCCCTTGAGGGTAAGGTCCTCGTCTACCACGTCAAAGGAGGGGCAGATGGGCCTGAGGGTCTCGGCGAAGCCCCCGGTGGCGATGACCAGGGCCTCTCCCACCTCCTCCTTGAAGCGGCGCACCATCCCTTCCACCAAGGCGGCGTAGCCCAGGACGAGCCCCGAGCGGAGGGCCTCGAGGGTGTTCTTCCCCACCGCTTGCTTAGGGGGTACCAGGTCTATGCGGGGAAGCTTGGCGGTGCGGGCGGCCAAGGCATCGGCGGCGGTCTGGGGACCGATGGTGATGGCCCCGCCCAGGTAGCGATTGGGCGCCTCCACCAGGTCAAAGGTGGTGGCGGTGCCGAAGTCCACCACGATGTAACGGCCCGTGGGGCTCGGGTAGGCCAGGGCTCCCACGGCGTTCACCAGGCGGTCGGCCCCGGCTTCCTTGGGGTTGTCTATGGCCACCTCCAGCCCCGTGGCCTCGGCGTCCACGATGCGGGCCCGGATGCCGAAGAGCCTTTCTATGGCCCCCTTCATCTCCCGCTCCACCGGGGGGACCACGCTTGCGAGGAGGGCGGCCTTGGGGGAGGGGAGGTCTTCCAAGGCGAAGAGGTTTCTCAGGATCACCCGGTACTCGCTTTCCATCCGCATCCGGTCGGTGTGGATGCGGAAGTGGGCCACGAGCCTCTCCCCCTCAAAGACCCCGAGGGCGGTGGAGGTGTTGCCGATGTCCACCGCGAGGAGCATCTAGCCTTCCCCCTCCTCCCAGGGCTCGAGGATGACCCGGGTGGTGATCTCGGCGTTGAGGTTGGCCGAGGCGGAGCAGTACTTGGTGTGGGAGAGGTGGACGGCCCTTTCCAGGGCCTCCAGGGTCACCCCCGGCCCCGAGGCGATGTGGGTGACGGTGATGTGGGTGTAGCGCTTGGGGTGGGTCTCCGCCCGCACCCCCTCCACCTCCACCCGGTAGCGGGCCAGGGGTTGCTTCTTCTTGCGCATGATGTCCACCACGTTGTAGGCGGTGCAGGCCCCCAGGGCCATGAGGAGGAGTTCCATGGGACGGGGACCGGTGGAAGGCTCGTCCCCGTCGATCATCACCTTGTCCCCCTTTTCGTTGACCCCAAGGAAGCGGTGCCCCACCAGGTTGTAAAGGACTACCTTCTTCGCCATGAGCCAGATTTTACCAGGCCCTCACCCAAGCCGCTAGAATGGGGCTTGAATGCGGTGGCTTTGGAGCCTTCTTTTCCTATGGAGCCTGGCCCTGGCCTTCCCCCGGGTGGGGGTCCACCAGGGCTTCACCCGGCTGGTCTTTGACCTGCCCTCGGCCGGGGTGGCCTACCGCCTGGAGCAGGGAGGCGGCCTGCTCACCCTCTTCCTTTCCGGCCTCACCGTGGCCCCCGAGGACCTCCTGGTGAACTCCCCCGAGGTGGCCTCGGTCCAGGTGGTGCCCGAGAAGGGGGGGGTGCGGGTCTTGGTGCGCCTCCAAGCCCCGGTGGAGGTGAAGGCCCAGCGCTACGCCGACCCCGAGCGCCTGGTGCTGGACCTGAGCCTGAAGGGGCCGAAGGATCCCCCCCCGCCTCCCCCCTCCCCGCCCGTGAGCCGCGCCCCCAAACCCCCCAAGCCCGTGGTCCTCCTGGACCCGGGGCACGGGGGGGTGGACCCGGGGATGGTGGGGCACGTGGTGGAAAAGGAGGTGGTCCTGGACGTGGCCCTCCGCCTCAAGCGCCTCTTGGAGGGAGAGGGGATTGAGGTCCGCCTCACCCGGGACAAGGACGCCCACCTCTCCCCCGACAAGCGGGAGGACCTTTCCCGAAGGGCCTCCATGGCGGACAGCTCCCGGGTGAACCTCTTCGTCTCCATCCACGTGAACGCCTCCCCCACCCGCACCGCCCAGGGGGTGGAGGCCTACTACTTCGGCCGGAGCCAGGACCCCCGGGTCCTCGCCCAGGTGATCCGGGAAAACGGCGGCGGGGAGCTGGGCAAGCGGCTCACCGAGGAGGCCAAGAGCGTGGCCGAGCGCATCCTTTCCGACATCGTGGCCCAGGCCAACCAGCGCTACAGCCAGCGCCTCGCCGAAACCCTGGGCCGGAAGCTTTCCCAGGCCACGGGGAGCCCCTACCGGGGGAGTTTCCCTGGGGACTTTTTCGTCCTCCGCTACGCCAAGGTGCCGGCGGTGCTGGTGGAGATCGGCTTCGGGGACCACCCGGCGGAGGGCAGGCGCCTGGCGGAGGTGGCCTACCGGGAAAAGGTGGCCCAGGGGCTCCTTGCCGGCATCCTCGGCTTCCTGGCCAACGGGGCCTTCGCCCGCTAGGGCCTGGGGCAGGGCCTCCTGCCGGGCGGGGGGATCTCCCGGAAGGAGGCCGGGTACCAGGAGAGGGGAAGGGGCGAGGCTTTTAGGGTCCAAGGCCTTTTGGGGAGGGAGAGGGGTTCCGGGCGGTAGGCGAGCGGCTCCCCCGTTTCGGCCTCGAGGTTCAAGAAGAGCCCTTCCCCCTGGAAGAGGGCCCGGTAGGAGTATCCGTAAGCCCGGGGAGGGTCCAAGGCCCGGAGGGAGGCCCCGGGGCCTCCCCCGTAGCGGGCTCCCCGGGGCCCGAGCCAGAGGCCCTGGAGAACGCCCGCCACCTCCGCCTCCCCCACCAGGTATGCCCCCTGCCAGGCCCTTAGGTAGTCAAAGCCGGGGCGGCGCAAGAGGTGGGCCTGCCCCTGGAGAAGGCCGGGCCAGTCCAGAAGCAGGCCCTCCGAGTCCCCTTCCACCTCCAGGCGCCCCACCGCGCCACGCTCGCCCAGGAAGCGGAGGTAGTCGTTCCCCGGGAAGCCGCTTTGGTAGCCTTGGGCGAAGCCACCTTTGAGGCCGAGGAAGAAGGCGTCAAACCCCCCGGGGCCGGCCACGCGGCCCACCAGGAAGAGGACCCCCGCGCGGTAAAGCCCGCCGTAGGCGTACCCCTCCGCAGGCAGGGGGAGGCGGCGGGCCCTTTCCCCCTCGAGGACCAGAACCTGCCAGCCCTGGGGCCCCAGGTGGCCCCCCCAGGCGAAGCGGCCGTCGGTTCCCCAGAGGATGCCCTGGCCTCCTGCCTGGGCCGCCAGGGGGCGGCCCTCGGCGTCCAAGGTTACCCGGAGGAGGCGCTCCCCGAGGTGGCCCACCGCCAGGTACCCCCCGGGCCTTCGGGCCAGGCCGTAGAGGGCGGAGTTGGCCTCCCCCTCCAGGAGGTAGGTCCCTGCGGGGCCCAGCACCAGGGCCCGGTGCCCCCCTTCCACCAGGAGCCGCCCCACCGCCACCCCACCCAGGCCCGCGAAAAGGGCCGAGCCGAAGAGGGTGGAAAGGAGGAGGCAGGAAGGCATGGGCGCTAAAAGGGGAAGGCCTCGAGGGCTTCTCTGGCGGTGGGAAAGCGCGCTTTCGGGTTTTTGGCCAGAAGCCGATCTATGTACGCCGCTTCCTCGGGGGTGAGGTGGGGCAGAGGGGGGACCTCTCCTTGGAGGTGGCCCAGGAGCACCTCCTCGGGGCTTCCCACAAAGGGGTGTTCGCCGGAGAGGATCCAGTAGAGGATGATGCCGGCCGCGTAGACGTTGGCCTCCGGCTCCGGGCTCTTCCCTAGAACCTGTTCGGGGGCCAGGTAGGGCAGGGTGCCCAGGCGCAGGGGGCGCTTGAAGGTTTCCAAGGCGGGGCCCGAGAGGTCAAAGTCCACAAGCCTCGCCTCGTCGGTGCCGGCCACGATGAGGTTCTCCGGCTTCACGTCCCGGTGGACCAGGCCCTTCTCGTGCATGTGGGCCAGGGCCTCTAGGAGTTGCCGGAAGACGAAGAGGGCCCTCCTGCGCTCCGGGCGGCGGAGCATCCAGCGGCCCATCTCCTCCCCCGGGGCGTAGGCCAGGAGGAGGGCGGGGCCTTCCTCCAGATCCAAAGCCTCCAGCACCGGGTTGAGGTTGGGGTGGGAGAGCCTCTTTCCCACCCAAAGCTCCCGGTCCCGCCGGGCCTCGGCCCCCTTGGGGAAGACCTTGAGGGCGTAGGGGGTGCCGAAGGGGTCAAAGGCCAGGTAGACCGTGGCCAGGGCCCCCCGGCCCAAAGGGCGCACCACCCGGTAGCGCTCGTGGAGGGTCTTCCCCGCCAGGCTCACCGCCTCCACTATACCCGCCCCTCACCTCTTTCACCTGGAAGCCGTTAGGATTTTCCCGTGCGTGGCCTGGCGCTTTCCGGAGGTGGGGCCCGGGGTCTCGCCCACATCGGGGCCCTGGAGGTCTTTTTGGAAGCGGGCCTGGACTTCCAGGTGGTGGCGGGCACCAGCATGGGGGCCATCGTGGGGGCCCTCTTCGCCGCGGGAAAAGGCCCGGCGGAGATGCTGGCCTTGGCCCGGAAGACCCCCTGGCTGGGCCTTTTGGGCCTCTCCCCCAGGGAGGGGCTTTTCTCCCGCAGGAAGCTTAAGGACTTTCTGGCCGAGCACCTGCCCGGGACCTTTGCGGGGCTCAAGCGCTCCCTGGTGGTGACCGCCGTGGACGTGGTCTCGGGAAGGCTGGTCTTCCTGACCCAAGGGGACCTGCCGAGCGCCGTGCTGGCCTCGGCCGCCTACCCCGGCCTTCTGGCCCCGGTGGAGCGGGAGGGCCGGTTTCTGTTTGACGGGGGGGTGCTGGACAACCTGCCCGTGGACGCCGCCCGCCTCCTGGGGGCAGGGGAGGTCTACGCCGTGGACGTGACCCCGGAGAGGGCGGTGGAGGGGGTGCCCCGGGGCCTCCTTTCCCTGGCCCGGCGGGCGGTGGACCTGATGCAGGCCCACCTCACCTCCGTGCGCCTCACCCTCTACGCCCCGGAGGTCTACGTCCGGCCGGGCCTCCAGGGGGTGGGCATAGAGGACTTCCGCCGCCTGGAGGAGATCGTGGAGGCGGGCCGCCAGGCGGCGCGGGCGGCCCTTGCTAAAGTGGGAGGGGTATGAAGGCCTTCTGGGAGTACCTGTTCAAGGAGTGGTTCCGCCAGGTGGGGGAGGCCCTTTTGGTGGCCTTTCTGGTCACCACCTTCGTCTTCACCACCGTGGGGGTGGTGGGGCAGAGCATGTTCCCCACCTTGAGAAACGGGGAAAGGGTCCTGGTGCCCAAGTGGGAGACCTGGCTGGTGCGTTTTGGCCTCATGGAGTGGCGGCGGGGGGAGATCGCCATCCTGAAGCCCCCCGAGGGCACGCCCTACGCCACCGCCCGTTTCCCCGTCCTGGGCTTTTCCTTCCGCGCCTTTTTCATCAAGCGCATCGTGGCCGTGCCCGGGGACGAGGTCTATATAGAGCGGGGCGTGGTGCACGTGAACGGCGTGCCCCTCCCGGAAACCCACATCACCGACCACCTCTCCCCCTGGCCCGACTCCTATCCCGGGGTCTGCTACAAAGAGGGGCGCATGACCCGGATCATCACCCAGCAGGGGGACTTCCCGGTGGACCTCCTGCCCGCCTACCTGAAGCCCTTGAGGGAGATGCTCCTGCCGCCTTCCCAGGAGGTGCTGGACCGGAGCCGGCTGGAGGAGTCCTGCGAGGTGGGCCGCATCAAGCTGAAGAAGGGCTACTACTTCGTCATGGGGGATAACCGCACCCTGGGGGGTTCGGAGGACTCCCGCACCTTCGGCCCCGTGCCCCAGGAGGCCATCGCCGGCCGGGCGAGCTTCGTTTGGTGGCCCGTCTTCGTGCGGGACGAGGGAGGCTTGCGCCTCAACTGGCGGAGGCTTACCCCTCCTCCCGCCTACCGGCTTCCGTGAGCACGGCCACCACCAGCCTCCCGGGCCCGTGGACCCCCTTCACCATCACCTGGCCGATGTCGGCGCTCTTGGAAGGCCCGGAGTGGAGGCCGAGGGCGCTGGGGAGGCCCCTGAGGTCCTTCAGGGCCTCCAGGAGGGTGCCGTACACCCTCTTTTCCTCCACGAAGACCAGGTGGGTGGGGGGGAGGAGCTGGACCTTTCGGCCGTCCTCGCCGGATAGGGCCACGCTTCCCGTTTCCGCCACGGCGAAGAGGGCGTAGGAGACGCCTAAGGGGGCCTCCTCGGGGGGAAGCCCGGGGAGGGGGGGCTTGAGGTCTTCGGGAAGGGTCTTGCCCAAGGCGGCCCCGGGAAGCCCCTGCGCCAGGCTTAGGGCAAAGGCTTTGGCCTCTTCCCGGGGAAGCCTAAGGGCCTCCGCCCCGTTTTCCTGAAGGCGCTTGAGGAGGAGGTCCACGGGGTCTTCGGGAAGGGGGGTGTGGGGGTGCTCGGGGAGGAGGGCCCTGGGCCTCCCCTTGAGGGCCCGCTCTACCCGGGCGAGGATCCTGGTCCTAGCGTCCATCCCGCACCTCCTTTAGCTCCTTCCAGAGCTCGTGGAAGGCCTTGGGGCTGGGCTTTAGAGGGCCCCTGCCCTCGGTCCAGGCCTTGAGGAGAGGGAGGAGGTCCTGGGGCAGGGGGAGGCCCCTTAGCCCCTTGGAGAAGAGGCGGTAGAGGGCAGGGCTTTCCATCACTTGGCGGAAGGCCTTCATGGCGGCCCTTTCCCAGGGGGGGGCGAGGCCCTCGGCCACGGCCCGGTGCCGCCAGGTGAGGAGGAGCTTGGGGATGGGGATCTTCACCGGGCAGGCCTCGAGGCAGGCCCCGCAGAGGGTGGAGGCGTAGGGGAGGGAGTAGGCCTCCTCCAGGGTGAGGAGGCCGGGGTCCAGCACCGCCCCGATGGGCCCGGAGTAGACGTAGCCGTAGGGGTGTCCCCCGGTCTGGCGGTAGACGGGGCAGGCGTTGAGGCAGGCCCCGCAGCGGAGGCAGCGGAGCACCTCCCAGGCCTCGAGGTCGTGGAGGAGGGCGGTGCGGCCATGGTCCACCAGGACCACGTGCACCTCCTCCGGGCCCTCCTCCCCCTCCTTGGCCGGGCCCTGGATGAGGGAGACGAAGGTGGAAAGGCGCTGTCCCGTGGCCGCCCGGGCGGTGAGGGGGAGGAAGAGGGCGAGGTCAGCAAAGCGGGGAAGGAGCTTCTCTATCCCCACGAAGGCCACGTGCACCCGGGGGAGGGAGGTGGAAAGCCTTATGTTCCCCTCGTTCTCCATGAGGGCCAGGGTGCCGGTCTCGGCCACCAGGAAGTTGGCCCCGCTGATGCCGAGCCCGGCCGAGAGGAAGGCCTCCCGGAGCACCTTCCGGGCCACCTGGGCCAGGGCCTCGGGGGGAGCGTCCAAAGGGGTGCCGAGGCGCTCGTGGAAGAGCCTTTGGATCTCCTCCAGGGAGAGGTGGATGGCCGGCCCCACGATGTGGCTTGGGGGCTCGCCCAAAAGCTGGATCAGGTACTCCCCGAGGTCGGTCTCGTAGACCTCCACCCCCAAGGACTCCAGGAGGGGGTTCACGGCGAGCTCCTCGGTGAGCATGCTCTTGGCCTTCACCGCCCGCCTCACCCCGTGCCTTTGGACGATCTCCCTGAGGACCCGGTGGGCGTCCTCGGGGGTTTCCGCCCAGTGCACCCGGACCCCGTTTTCCAGAAGGCGCTTTTCCGCGAGTTCCAGGTAGCGGTCCAGGTGGCTTAGGACGTGGTCCTTCACCGCCTTGGCCCTCTCCCGCCACTCCTCTATGGGGACCTCGGCGTAGGCCCGGAGGCGGTTCCTTTCAAAGTGGAGGGTGGCCCCGGTGACCGCCTCCCGCACCCCGGGCTTTTCCCTTAAAAGCCTTGCCGCCTCCTTGGGGTAGAGCTTCGCCTTAGCCCGCATAGGCCTCCCAGAGCAGGGTGGCCAAGGGGGCCACCCGGAGGGGTTTGCCCTTCTTGCCCAGGCGCCCCGAGAGGTGGAGGAGGCAGCCCGCGTCCGTGGAGGTGAGGACCTCGGCTTCGGGTAGGGTGGAAAGCTTCCGGTCCGCCATGGCCAAGGAGACCTCGGGGAGCTTCACCGCGAAGAGCCCCCCGAAGCCGCAGCACTCCTCCGAAGCCTCCCAGGGGGAGAGCTCCGCCCCGGCGTTTTGGAGGAGGAGGAGAGGTTCTTCCCTCACCCCAAGCTCCCTCAGGGCGTGGCAGCCGTGGTGGTAGGCCACCTTCTTCCCCTTGAGGCCCTCCCCCAGCTTCTCCACCCCCAGGACCCGCACCAGAAACTGGGAGAGCTCGTAGGTTTTTCCCGCCATCTCCAGGGCCTCCTTGTTCCCGGGAAGGAGCTCTGGGTAGTGGTTCTTGACCATGCTGGCGCAGCTTCCCGAGGGCAGGACCACGTACTCCGCCTCCTCAAAGACCCTCAGGGTCCTCTTGGCCAGGAAGCGGGCCTCGTCCCAGTGGCCGGCGTTAAAGGCGGGCTGGCCGCAGCAGGTCTGGCCCTCCGGGAAGTCCACCTCCACGCCCAGGGCCCTTAGGAGCCTCACCGCCGCCACGCCGGCCTCGGCGTAGAACTGGTCCGCCAGGCAGGTGATGAAGAGGGCCACGCGCATTTGGCCCTAGCATACCCGAGGCCGGGGGAGCGCCTACTCCTCCTCCAGGAGGGGGAGCCGCACCCGGAAGACCGTGCGCCCGGGGCGGCTTTCCACGGAGATCCCCCCCCCGTGGGCCTGGGCGATGGCCTGGGCGATGGCCAGGCCAAGCCCCGTCCCGCCCCCAGGCCCCCGGGCGAAGCGCCGGAAGAGGCGGGGAAGGAGGTCCTCGGGGATTCCCGGCCCCGCGTCCTCCACCTCCAGGAGGGCGTGGCCCCCTTCCCGGCGTAGCCGCACCGCCACCCCCTCTTTCCCCGCGGCCCGCACCCCGTTGGCGACCAGGTTGCGGAGCATCTGCAGGAGGCGGTCGGGGTCGCCCAGGACCTCGGCCTCCTCCCCCTGGAAGGCCACCCCCTGCTCCTTGGCGGCCTCCTCCGCCAGGGCCTTCAGGTCCACGATGTGGGGGCTGAAGCGGAAGCCCGCCTCGCCCCGGGCCAGGGCGAGGAGGTCCTCCACCAGGCGGCCCATGCCTTCGGCGGTCCTTTGGGCGGTGGTTAGGGCCTCGAGGTCCCCGGGGTTCCGCCCCAGGCGGTCAAGGTGGCCGAGGAGCACGGTGAGGGGGGTTCTGAGCTCGTGGCTCACCTCGGCCAGGAAGGCCCTTTCCCGTTCCTTGGCCTCCTTGAGGGCCTGGAGGAGGGCGTTCACCGCCTCCACCATGCGGCCGAACTCGTCCTTGGGAAGGCGTAAGGAGACGGGGTCCAGGCGCTCGGGGCTGCGGGTGGCGATGGCCTTGGCCGCCTCCTCCAAGGGCCGGGCGGCCAGGCGGGCGGCGAGGTAGACCAGGACCACCCCCAGGGGGAAGAGGAGGGAGAAGGCTTCCAGAAGGGCCCGCCTCAGGGCGGCCAGGGCGGCCTCAATGGGAGCGGTCTCGGCGGTGAGGGCCAGGAGGCCCAAGGGAGTGCGCACCACCGCCCCCGCGAAGCCCGGGGCCCAGAGGGCCCTGGGCTCAGGCCCCGCCTGCCGCAGGGCCTCCCGGGGCAGGCGGTGGTCGGGGCGGGTGAGGACCAGGGGCTCCCCGTCCTCGGCGTAGAGGTGGAGGTACACCCCCCCGGTGGTGAGGAGGGTGCCCGCCTGGCCCTTTTGGTAGGCCTCGGCCACCTTGCGGGCGTCCTGGAGGAGGGTGGCCTCGAGGTGGCCGCGGAGGGCCCGCTCCACTCCCCGCCCCGCCAGGTACAAGGCCCCCCCCAGGAAGAGAAACCAGAGGAGGCTGAAGGCCAGAAAAAGGCGGGCGCGGAAGGAGAGCACCGAAACCCCCGCCGGACCTAAGTACCCCACTGCGGTTTTCGCCGCGGTGGGGGCCCCCCAAAAACCTCCCCCCGGCCCCGGCTTGGGCATCCCATGTTGCGAAACCAAAGTGCGGGCACTTAGCCTTCCTCCCCCTTGCCCTGGCGCACGGCGTAGCCCAGCCCCCGCACCGTGCGCAGGTACCCGTAGGCCCCGGCCTCCCGGAGCTTGGCCCGGAGGTTGGCCACGTGGACGTCCAGCAGGTTGGAATCCCTGCCCAGGGGTTTCCCCCAGATGCGCTCCTCTATCTCCTGGCGGGAGAAGACCCGCCCCGGGCGGCTCATGAGGAGGGAGAGGAGGTCAAACTCCTTGGGGGAAAGCCGCACCTCCCGCTCCCCGAAGAAGACCTGCCGCCTCTTGGGGTAAAGCTCAAGCCGCCCCACGGAGAGGACCTCCCCCTCCCCCTTGTGGCGGAGCTGCACCTGGATGCGGGCCAGGAGCTCGGCGGGGTGGAAGGGCTTCACCAGGTAGTCGTCCGCCCCTTCGGAGAGCAGGGAGACCTTGCGGTCCACGGCGTCCTGGGCGGTGAGGACCAGGATGGGGGTCTCGTCGGTGGCGCGGATCCTTCGGGCCACCTCGGCCCCGTCCAGGTCGGGCAGGCCCAGGTCCAGCACCACCAGGTCGGGCTTCTTCTCCCGATGCTTCACCAGGCCCTCCATGCCGCTTCCCGCCCAGTCCACGGCGAAGCCCGCCTCCTTGAGCTCCAGCTCCACCAGGCGGGCCACCTCGAGGTCGTCCTCAATGAGGAGGATGCGCTTCATGGCCAAAGCCTTTCCGGAGGGGCGAGGCCGTAGACCTCCTTGAGGAGCCTTAAGAGGCTCACCCGCTCCTTTTCCCAGGGGAGGAGGACGTCCCCCGCTCGGCCACGCCGGGGAAGGCCCGGGGTTTCTCCCCCGGGAGGACCAGGAGAAGCTGCACCTCCTGCCCCGCCCTAGGGGCAAGCGGGGGGGAGAGGGGAAGGAGCCGCCTCCCCTCCACCCTCCAGGCCCCGAAGAGGGTTTTTAAGTCCGGGGAGAGGAGCCTGAGCTCTGCGCCCGAAGGCAGGGCCGGGCCGAGGAGGGGAGGGAGGGCCGCCAGGGCCGTGGCCAGGAGGAGGGGAAGGAGGAGGAGGCGCCGCATCTTTCCCCCATTCTAGGAGAGGTTTTCCGCCTTTTGTGGGAGGGAGGTTAAGGGGCCTTGGGGTTTTTCCGGGAGGAGGAAGCCCGCCGAGACCACGTACTTGAGGGCCTCCTCCACGCTGATGTCCAGGGGGATGACCTCCTCCGAGGGGACCAGGACCACCATGCCGCTTGCGGGCACGGGGCTCGTGGGCACGAGGACGGCGGTGTACCCCTCGGGCAGGGGAGGAAGGCGGCGCCCCACGGGCTGGACCACGAAGCAGAGGGTGTAAAGCCCCCGCCTGGGGTACTCGATCACCGCCGCCCGGCTGAACTGCACCTCCCTTTGTCCGAAGAGGGTGTGGGCGATCTGCTGCACCGCCTTGTAGATGTCCCGCACGATGGGGAGGAGGAGAAGGGAGCGCTCCAAGGAGAGGATGAGCCTCCGGCCCAGGTAGTTCTCCGCCAGGGCGCCCACCAGGTAGATGAGGACCGCCGCCAGGAAGAGGCCCACGAAGGGGAGGAGGGGCACGTAGGCCGGGGGGACCTCCAGGCTCAGGAGGCGGAGGAAGCCCTGGATGTAGCCCCCGGAATAGGTGTAGACCCAGCCCAGGAAGTAGAGGGTGACCAGGAGGGGCAAAAGGGTGACCAGGCCCGTGAGGAGGCGTTGCCGGAGCCGCATGGCCCTCAGTTTACGCCGAGGCCCCGCCCGGGTGGGGCGGGGAACCAGGGTGGGGTTACCGGCCGTCTCCCCGGGCCTGGGCCAGCTCCTTGAGGCCCTGCACGTCCTTGAGGAAGATCTTGCCGTAGCCCGAGCGGATGTACCCCTCCCGGGCCAGCTCCCCGATGACCTTGGTCACCGTCTCCCGCACGCTCCCCACGGCGGCGGCCAGCTCGTCGTGGGTGGCGTGGAGGACCAGCTGCCCTTCCTCCTCCTGGGCCAGGGGGGTTTCCGCCAGCTCCAGAAGGGCCGCGGCCATGCGGTTCTTGAGCCTCTGGGTGGCCAGGCGCTCGATGCGGCGGTAGGCGCCCCCCAGGGCCTGGGCCAGGTGCCGGGCCAGCTCCTGAAGCACCTCGGGCGTGGGCTCCTTGGGCAGGAGTTCCAGGACCACCTCCGTCACCGCCTCGGCGAAGTAGCCCCGCTCCTGGCCGAAGAGGGCCTCTTCGCCGAAGAAGCCCCCGGGGCGGACCAGGCGCAGGGTGAGGGCGTTGCCCTCCTCGTCCACCGCCTCGAGGCGCACCAGCCCCTCCAGCACCCGGTAGGCCCGTTCCCTGGGCCCCGGCACCCCGGGGTAGAGGATGACCTCTCCGGGCTTGAAGCTTACGGTTTCGCGGGCCTGGGTCATGCTTCCCTCCTCATCCCCAGGCTAGCACGCCCCCGGGGATTTTGTAAACCTTTGGGTTGCAAAAATCCCTGCCCGGCTACCCCTTCCCCAAGGGGCGCCGCCTGGCCACGGGGAGGAGCCGCTCTATGGCGATCTCCGCCCTCCTCCCCTCCCTTTCCGCCTCGGCCAGCTCCATTCTGGCCCAGAAGAGGGCCATCTCCCAGACGGCCTTTAGGCGCTCCTCCAGGGGTACGGCCTGCCACTCGGTGCGGTCGTCGGGGGGGGTGTCCAGGGGGAAGCGGCGGGCCACGGGCCGGATGGTTCTCATACCCTTTCTCCCCGTTTCCTTCGCCCTACCGGCTCGGGGAAGCCTTCCCAGGAACCTTTCACCGGGGCCCCCATGCTGGCCCAAGCCAGCATGGGGTGGTATGAGGGCCTTGAAGTCCTCGGGGTGGACCACGGGGGCCCTAACCCCCTCCACCTCTCTTTCCAGGGCCCGGGCGAAGGCCTCGTCAAAGGAAGGGGCGTCCAGGATGACCAGGTCAATGCGGTTGGGGGCGTAGCCCAGCTGGACCACCCCTGGGCTTGCCAGGTCTTCTACGGTGAGGCCCAGGTCGTCCCCGCCGAAAAAACGGTGGATGGCGGCAAGGACCCTCTCCGCCTCCTTGGCGTCCACCCAGAGATTCAGGTCCTTGGTGAAGCGGGGCCTTCCGAAGAAGGCCAGGGCGTACCCCCCGATGACCAAGAACCGGGCTCCCTCTTGGTGAAGGGCCCGGAGGAAGTCCAGCACGTCCGGGGTCATCCCGTATTCTCCCGAATCCAGTCTAGATACTCCCGGTTCCCCTCGGCGATGGGCAGGGCCAGGATCTCGGGCACGGTGTAGGGGTGGAGGGCCTTGACCCTCTCCTTGAGCCGGGGGAAGGCGTGGGTGGTGGTCTTGACCAGGAGGAGAAGCTCCCGGTCCTCCACCACCTCCCCCTGCCAGCGGTAGATGGAGGTGAGCCCGGGGACGATGTTCACGCAGGCCGCCAGGCGCTCCTCCACCAGGGTCTTGGCCAGGGTCCGCGCCACCTCCTCGTTGGGCACCGTGATGAAGACCACCTCTTCCATCTACTTCTCCTCCTCCACCACGAAGGCGCTGGCCACCTCGTCCTCCTCGGGGAGGTTCATCACCTTCACCCCGGCGGTGGCCCGGGAGTACTGCCGGATCTCCGCCACGGGGGTGCGGATGGCGAGGCCCTTCTTGGAGAGCACCAGGAGGTCCTCCGTGCCCCGCACCTTGAGGAGGGCGGCGAGCCTTCCCACCCGGGCGGAGACGGCGTAGGTGATGACCCCCATGCCTCCCCGGCCCTGCAGGGGGTATTCGGCGAGGGGGGTGCGCTTGCCGTAGCCCCGGGTGCTCACGGAGAGGAGGTCCACCATCTCCCCGGGCTTCACCGTGACCAGGGAGACCACCCGGTCCCCGGGCTTCTTGAAGCGGATGCCGGTCACCCCCTGGCTGTCCCGTCCCGTGGCCCGCACCTCCTCCAGGGGGAAGCGGATGGCCTGTCCTTCCTCCGTGGCCAGGATGGCCTCGTCCTCGGGGTCGGAGAGGGCCACCCCCACCAGGCGGTCCCCCTCCTGGAGCCTTATGGCGATGAGCCCGGCCTGGCCCAGGTTCTGGTACTCCCTGAGGGCGGTGCGCTTGACGAGGCCCCGTTCCGTGGCGAAGACCAGGTAGCCCTCCCCCTCGAGGCCCCGCACGGAGAGGAGGGTGGCCACCTCTTCCTCCTCGGAGAGGGGCAGGAGGCTTTTCACGTGCACCCCCCGGGCCTGGCGGCCCATCTCCGGGAGTTCGTAGACCTTGAGGCGGTAGACCCGGCCGCGGTTGGTGAAGAAGAGGAGGTCGTCGTGGGCGTCGGCCACGAAGACCTGGGTGGCCTCGTCCTCCTCCTTGGTCTTGCCGGCCATGAGGCCTTTGCCCCCCCGCCCCTGGGCCCGGTAGCCCTCCAGGGGGATGCGCTTTAAGAAGCCCTGGGCGGTGAGGGTGATGACCATGGGCTCGTCCTCAATCAGGTCCTCGGGGGCGAAGGTCTCCTCAAACTCGGTGATGTGGGTGCGCCTGGCGTCCCCGTACCTGGCCTTGACCCGGAGGAGGTCGGCCTTGACCTCGGCGAGAAGGCGGGACTCCTCCTCCAGGATGGCCCTGAGGCGGGCGATCTCCTCCATGAGCTCCCGGTACTCCCCCAGAAGCTTCTCCCGCTCCAGGGCCACCAGGCGCTGAAGGCGCATGTCCAGGATGGCCTGGGCCTGGGGTTCCGTGAGGCCGAAGCGCCCCATGAGGCCCCGCCTTGCCTCCTCGGCGTCCTGGGAGGCGCGGATCAGGGCGATGACCTCGTCAATGTGGTCCAGGGCGATGAGGAGGCCCTCGAGGATATGCGCCCGCTCCTCCGCCTTCTTGAGCTCAAAGAGGCTTTTGCGCCTAAGGACCTCCTTGCGGTGGTCCAGGTAGTGGCGCATGAGGGAGAGGAGGGAGAGGACCTTGGGCTCCCCGTGCACGATGGCCAGGAGGTTCACCGTGAAGGTGGTCTGGAGGGCGGTGTGCTTGTAGAGCTGGTTGAGGACCACCTGGGGGTTGGCCCCCCGCTTGAGCTCTATGACGATGCGGAGGCCCTGGCGGTCGGACTCGTCCCTTAAGGCCACGATGTCCTCGAGCTTCTTGGCCTTGACCAGGGCGGCGATCTGGGCGATGAGGCCCGCCTTGTTCACCTGGTACGGGATCTCCGTCACCACCAGGGTGGGGCGCTGGCCCTTTTCCTCCACGCGCACCTTGGCCCGGACCTTTAGGCTTCCCCGCCCCGTGGCGTAGGCCTCCTTGATGCCCTTCCGGGAGAGCTTCCCCCCGGTGGGGAAGTCGGGGCCGGGGAGGTGGGCCATGACCTCCTCCAGGGTGATCCCGGGGTTGTCCACCATGGCCACCAGGGCGTCCACCACCTCGGAGAGGTTGTGGGGGGGGAGGCTCGTGGCCATGCCCACGGCGATGCCGCTCGCCCCGTTCACCAGGAGGTTGGGGATGGCGGAGGGAAGGACCTCGGGCTCCTTGAGGGAGCCGTCGTAGTTGGGGCGGAAGTCCACCGTCTCCTTGTCTATGTCCAGGAGCATCTCCGCCCCCAGGGGGGAGAGCCTGGCCTCGGTGTAGCGCTGGGCCGCCGGGGGGTCGCCGTCTATGGAGCCGAAGTTCCCCTGGCCGTCCACGAGGGGGTAGCGCAGGTTCCAGGGCTGGGCGAGGCGCACCAGGGCCTCGTAGATGGCGGCATCCCCGTGGGGGTGGTACTTGCCCATGACCTCCCCCACGATCTTGGCGCTCTTCACGTGCTTGCGGCCCGGGAGCACCCCTTCCTGGTAGGCCCCGAAGAGGATGCGCCGCTGGACCGGCTTGAGCCCGTCCCGCACGTCGGGCAGGGCCCGGTCCACGATGACGGACATGGCGTAGTTGATGAAGCTCTGCTTGAGTTCCTCGGTGATCTCTACAGGCAGTACCTGGGCCATAGCGCTCCTAGCGGGCGTTTAGACGCCAGCTTTCATTATAGCACGGGGCTTTCCCCCGGCGCCTCCGGAGATATATGGAAAGAATCCACGGAAAAGGTCAGCCCCCCACCTCCAGGGTCTCCGCCAGGTAAAGGAGGGCCAGCTTGTAGGAAAGGGGCCCGAAGCCGGAGACGATCCCCCGGCAGGCCGGGGCGGTGACCGAGTGGCGGCGGAACTCCTCCCGGGCGTGGAGGTTGGTGAGGTGGACCTCCACCACCGGGAGGGGCTGGGCGCGGATGGCGTCCAGGAGGGCGTAGGAGTAATGGGTCAGCGCCCCGGGGTTCAGGACGATGGCCAGAAACCCCTCCTTGTGGGCCTGCTGCACCCACTCGATGAGCTGGCCCTCGTAGTTGGTTTGGCGGAAGGCCACGCCGAGGCCCAGCTCCGCTCCCCAGGCCTCGCATAGGGCCTCCAGCTCCTCCAGGGTGGTACGGCCGTAGACCTCGGGTTCCCGCTCGCCCAGGAGGTTCAGGTTGGGTCCGTTCAGGATGAGGACCATAGGGGCTCCTTTGCCCTAGGATAAGCCCATGGGCCGCCTTTGGGGCCTCGTCCTCCTCTTGGCCTCCGCCTGGGCCCAGGTCCACGTGGTGGCCCCCGGGGAGACCCTCTTCGCCATCGCCAAGCGCTACGGCACCACGGTGGAGGCCCTCGCCCGGCTCAACGGGCTGAAGGACCCGGACCGCATCCAGGTGGGGCAGCGGCTCTGGATCCGCCCGACCCTGGAAAGATCCCTTCCCAAAGGGAGGGTCTACCTCTCGCTCCCGGTGCAGGGACAGGCCTTTGCCCTCCGGGTGGAGGGGTACCGGGAGGGCTTTGCCGAGTTTTTGGGGGTGCGGGTTCCCCTTTTCCCCGTGGGGCAGGGCCTCCTCGGCCTTGTGCCGGTGAACGCCCTGGCGGAAGCCGGGGAAGCCCCTTTGCGCCTGCTTCTGGAAGGGGAGGAGGTGGCCTGGCCCCTGCCGGTCGCCCCCGGGGGGTACGGCCAGGAGGCCCTGGACCTTCCCCCCCGCCTGGAGGCCCTCCTGCAGGACCCCGCCGTCAAGGCTGAGCGGGAGAGGGTGGTGGCCGCCTGCCCTAAGGAGGGCCCCGGGCCCTGGGGCCTGGTCTTCCGGCCCCCCCTCCCGGGGCGGATCACGAGCCCCTTCGGCGTGAGGAGGCGGTACGGCGGCCTCTTCACCTCCTACCACGAGGGCCTGGACTACGCCGCTTCCCCGGGCACCCCCGTGAAGGCGGTGGCGGGAGGGGTGGTGGTGCTTTCGGAGAGGCTTAAGGTGCGGGGAGAGGCGGTGGTGGTGGCCCACGGGGCGGGGCTTTGCACGGGGTACTGGCACCTGAGGGAGCGGAAGGTGCGCTTGGGGGAGCGGGTGAAGGCCGGGCAGGTGGTGGGGCTTCTGGGGAGCACGGGGCTTTCCACCGGCCCCCACCTGCACCTGGAGGTGCGCCTCTTCGGGGTGCCGGTGGACCCCAGACCCTTTTTCTCCGGCCTACCCCTCCCCTAGGCGGAGGAGGGAGAGGACCTCCACGTGGTGGGTGAAGGGGAAGAAATCGTAGGGCCTGAGGAAGGCCAGCCCGTAGCCTGCCCGGACCAGTTCCCCCACGTCCCGGGCCCAGGTGGCGGGGTCGCAGGCCACGTCAGAGGATCTCCCGGGGGCGGCTCTCCTTGAGGTAGGCCCGGACCTCGGGGGCGAGGCCGCCTCGAGGGGGGTCCAGGACCACCAGGTCAAAGGCCCCAAGCCCTCCCGCCTCCCGGGCGTCTCCCCGGTGGAAGCGGAGGTTTTCCACCCCCAGGCGCCTCCGGTCCGCCTCCCCCCGCCGCACCGCCTCCTTGCTGATCTCCACCGCCACCACCTCCTCGTAGCGGGGGGCGAGGAGGAGGGAGAGGAGGCCGGAGCCCGCGTAGAGCTCCAGGGCCCTCTTCCCGCCGGAGACCAGCCCCTGGGCCTCCTCCAGAAGGAGCCCCATGGCCTGGGGGTTCACCTGGGCGAAGCTCTCCACGCTCACCGTGGCGGTGAGGGGGCCGAAGGCCTCCAGGAGGGTTCTTTCCCCGTGCAGGGGGCGCACCTGCCCCCGGAAGCGCCCCTTAGGGGAGGGCTCGGCCCAGACCACCCCGGCGAAGCCCTCCCGCACCAAGGCCCTGGCGGGCCGCCTTAGGCCCTCCGGGTCCCCCCCGATGAGCCCCAGGAGGACCTGGCCCTTTAGGAGGCTCCCCCTTAGGGCCACCTCCTCCACGGGGAGGGGCCAGAGCCTTAAGACCTCCAGGGCCCAGGCCAGGGGCTCGGCCACCAGGGGGTCCTCCTCCACGGGAAAGAGGGCGTGGCTTTCCGGGAGGCGGTAGGCCAGGCCCCCCAGGGGGTGGCGGGCGTACTGGGCGGCGGTGCGGTAGGCCAGGGGCCTGGGGGAGGGCCGGATGGGGCTTAAGGGAAAGGAGAGCTTGGCGACGCGCTCTAAGGCCTCGGCCACCAGGCCTTCCTTGAGGGGAAGCTGGGCTTCGTACCGGAGGGGCAGGTCGGCGGAGGGGGGGAGGGGGTGGGGGTAGCGGTCCTCCCGGGGGGAGAGGACCTCCACCCCTTCCAGGAAGAGGGCCCCCTTGCGGCGCACGGGCGTTCCCCGCACCGCCTCTCCCGGTAGTCCCCCCTTGACGAGGACCACCCCCTCTTCGCTCCGGGCCAGGCCGTAGCCCCCGGGCACCAGCTTTTCCACGGTTAGGACCTTCACCCCTCCACCCTACCACCGGGCCCTCGGGCGGGGGGAGCGCTACAATGAGGGGGTGATCCGGGTGCTGTTGGCAGACGACCACGCCCTCTTCCGCCAGGGGCTCAAAAGCCTTTTGGAGGCGGAGGGGGACTTCCGGGTGGTGGGGGAGGCCAAGGACGGCTGGGAGGCCATGCGCCATGCCCTCGAGGCCAAGCCCGACGTGATCCTCATGGACATCCAGATGCCGGGGCTGGACGGGGTGCAGGCCACCCAGGCCATTCTCAAGGAGTGGCCCCAGGCCAGGGTGATCATCCTCACCATGTACCGTCAGGACGCCTACGTCTTTGAGGCGGTGAAGGCGGGGGCGAGGGGGTACCTCCTCAAGGACACCGACGCCCGGGAGCTCACCGAGGCCATCCGCCGGGTCCACGCCGGGGAGGTGCTGCTGGACGCGGAGCTGGCCGGGCGCATCATCCAGGACTTCCGGGCCAAGAAGGAGGGCCAGGCCTCCTTGCACGCCGAGCTTTCCGAGCGGGAGGTGCAGATCCTGAAGCTTTTGGCCCAGGGCTACACCAACCTGGAGATCGCCGCCGAGCTCGGCCTCTCGGAGAAGACGGTGCGCAACCGCCTTTCCGAGATCTTCCAGAAGCTCCACCTGAACAACCGCACCCAGGCCGCCCTCTACGCCATCCGCGAGGGGCTGGTCCAGCCCGAGCCGGAAGAGTAGTGGACCCGGTGCGCTTCCTCCTGGAGCTCGCCCCCCTGGAGGGGGAGGAGGCCAGGGGGGCCTTTGTGGCCCGGCACCTTCCCGGGGCCCGGAGGGACGGGGTGGGGAACGTGTGGGCGGGGGAGGGGAAGGTGCTGCTCCTCGCCCACCTGGACACCGTCCTGCCCCCGGCCCCTCCCCGGCGGGTGGGGGAGAGGCTCTACGGTCCTGGGGTGGGGGACAACACCAGCGGGGTGGCCGTCCTCCTCTCCCTGCCGGAAATCCCCGGGGTGGTGCGGGGCTTCACCGTGGGGGAGGAGGGCCTGGGGAACCTGAAGGGGGCCAGGGCCCTGGTGGCGGCCCTCGGCCCCAAGGTGGTGGTGGCCGTGGACGGCTACCTCCCGGGGGTGGTGGACCGGGCCTTGGGCTCGGTGCGCTTCCGGGCCCGCTTCCTGGGCCCTGGGGGGCACGCCTGGGGGGACCGGGGAAGCCCCAACCCCGTCTTTGCCCTGGCCGAGGGGCTACACCGCCTCCAGGACCTCTTCCGCCGGGAAGGGGGGGCGAGCCTCAACGCCAGCGCCCTCCGGGGGGGCCAGGCGGTGAACGCCCTGCCCAAGGAGGCCTCGGCCCTCCTGGAGATCCGGGCCGAGGCCCCGGAGGACCTCTCCCGCCTCTTCGCACAGGCCAAGGAGGTGGTGGCGGAAGCGGCCCGGGGCCACCGGGTGGACCTCCGCCTGGAGGTCCTGGGGGAGAGGCCCGCCGGGGCCACCGCCACGGAGGCCCTTAGGTGGGCGGCCACGGAGGCCCTGAAGGCCATAGGGGAGAAGCCCCTCTTCCAGGCGGGTTCCACCGACGCCAGCGCCGCCATAGAGCGGGGGATTCCCGCCCTGGCCCTGGGGGTCTACCGGGGGGGCGGGGCCCACACCGAGGAGGAGTGGGTCCTTCCCCAAAGCCTCCATGAGGGGCGGAGGGCGCTCCTTTCCTTTCTCCGGGCCCTTGGCGTAGGATAGGGCGTATGCGCGTGGGCGTCCTTCAGGGCTTCCTTTCCCGCCGGTACCTGGGCTTCTGGGAGGCCTACCTTCGCGCCTTGGGGGTGGAGGTGGTGCGGGCCTCGACGGACCCCGATGCCCGCCTGCCCTACTGCCTGCCCGTGCAGGGGCTTCTTGCCCAGGTGGAGGCCTTGAAGGCCCAGGGAGTGGACTACCTCCTCCTTCCCGACCTGCAGGGGGGGGTGGAGTCGGAGCGGGGCGGGGGGCAGTGCCCCTGGCTTTTGGACCTCGAGGCCACCCTCCACCGCTACTACCCCGGGCTTCCCCCGGTGCTCAAGGTGCCGGCGGAGCTTTCGGAACGGGTCTTGGGCCGGGCGGGGGAGATCGGCCAGATCCTCACCCGCAACCCCATGCGGGTGGGCCGGGCCCTGGACCAGACCAAAAGCCTCCTCAAGCCCGCTCCGCCCCTCAAGACCCCGCCGGGAAGCGTGGGGGTGGTGGCCCAGCCCTACCTCCTGGAGGACGAGGGCTTCCGCCAAGGGGTGGCGGAGGCCCTGGCCCGGGTGGACCTCCTCCCCTACTTCCCCGACCAGCCCACAGAACGCCTCCGGGAGGAGGGGGAAAGGCTTCTTCCCGTGGACCTGCCCACGGACCGGGAGCTTCTCGGCATGGTCCACTACCTCCACCGCCTGGGCCGGGTCAAGGCCCTGCTCCTGGTGGTCTCCTACGCCTGCCCGCCCATCCCAGGCCTTCTCAGGAAGGCGGCCCGGAGGCTCACCAAGCCCCACCGCCTCCTCACCCTGGGGGAGGACTGGGAAGGGGAGCTTAGGGCCCTCAAGAGGGAGATGGAGGCCTAGGTACCCCATTGCGGCTTGCGCCGCAACGGGGGTCCCAAAAGAGCTTTCCCGGGCCTTTAGGTAAAGGCCTTTATGTTGCGGAGCCAGGGTGCGGGCCCGTAGGCCTGTGGCCTGGCCCCTTGAGCCTCGGGCCTTTTGCGTTAGACTCAGAACATGACCGAGCGGTCAGCCCTTCTTTCCCGCCTCCTCCCCTACCTCTTTCCCTACCGGGGTCGCTACCTCCTGGGGGTCCTGGCGGGCTTGGCCTCCATCTTCTTTTTCGTCCTGGGGCCTTACTTCCTGCGCCTCGCCGTGGACGCCGTGAGCCACGGAGGACCCTACGGCCGGTACGCCCTCTACCTCCTCCTGGCCGCCTCGGCCTCGGCCCTGCTCTCCTACGCCATGCGTCGCCTGTCGGTGGTGGCCAGCCGCCAGGTGGAGTACGACCTCAGGAAGGACCTCTTTCACCACCTGCTCCGCCTGGACCGGAGCTTCTACCAAAAGACCCGGGTGGGGGACCTCATGAACCGCCTGAACACCGACCTCTCGGCGGTGCGGGAGATGGTGGGCCCGGGGATCATGATGGGAAGCCGCCTCTCTTTCATGGTCCTCCTGGCCTTCGGCTCCATGTACGCCGTCAACCCCCGCCTGGCCTTCTACCTCACCCTGATCCTGCCGGTCATCGCCCTCCTGGTGTTCTACCTGCTCCGGCTCGTGGACCGCCGCTACCGCGAGGCCCAGGAGGCCTTTGACCGCATCAGCACCCTGGCCCAGGAGGCCTTCAGCGGCGTCCGGGTGGTCAAGGGGTACGCCCTGGAAGGCCGGATGCTCTCCCGCTTCCAGGACCTCAACCGGGTCTACGTGGAAAAGAGCCTGGCCCTGGCCCGGGTGGAGGGCCCCATGCAGGCCCTCTTGGGCTTTCTCATGGGGTTCGCTTTCCTCACCGTCTTGTGGGCGGGGGGAGGGATGGTGGTGCGGGGGGAGATGACCGTGGGCCAGCTGGTGCAGTTCAACGCCTACCTGGCCCAGCTCACCTGGCCCATCCTGGGCCTGGGTTGGGTCATGGCCATGTACCAGCGGGGGCTTACCAGCCTGAAGCGCCTCCTGGAGCTTCTGGACCGGGAGCCCCTTCTCCGGGAGGATCCCTTGCTGGTGGCCCTCGAGGCCCTCTCGGGAGAGGTGCGCCTGGAGGGGGTGGGGCTTCAGGCCGAGGGACGCTGGCTTCTCAAAGACCTCACCCTCACCGTCCCCGAGGGCATGACCCTGGGCATCACCGGGCGCACGGGGTCGGGCAAGAGCCTCCTGGCCGCCCTGGTGCCCCGCCTTCTGGACCCCACGGAGGGGCGGGTGTGGGTGGGGGGGTACGAGGCCCGACGCCTGCCCCTCAAGGTCCTGCGCCAGGCGGTGGGGGTGGCCCCCCAGGAACCTTTCCTTTTCGGCGAGACGATCCTGGAAAACATCGCCTTCGGCCTGGACCGTCCGGACCCTGAGCGGGTGGAGTGGGCGGCGCGGCTTTCCGGGATCCACGAGGAGATCCTCTCCTTCCCCCAGGGGTACGGGACGGTCCTAGGGGAACGGGGCATCACCCTCTCCGGGGGGCAGCGCCAGCGGGTGGCCCTGGCCCGGGCCCTGGCCAAGCGGCCCAAGGTCCTCATCCTGGACGACGCCTTAAGCGCCGTGGATACCGAGACCGAGGCCCGGATCCTCCAGGGCCTGAAGACCGTCTTGGGGCGGCAGACCACCTTTCTCATCTCTCACCGCACCGCCACCCTGCGCCACGCCGACTGGATCATCGTTTTGGACGGGGGGAGGATCGTGGAGGAGGGAACCCATGAAAGCCTCCTCGAGGCCGGGGGGCTTTACGCCGAGCTGGACCGCATCCAGCGCATGGAGCGGGAGGTGGAGGGATGAGCGTTTCCCCGGGGCCGGAGGACGCCTACGCCAAGGCCTTTGACCGGGTCCTCTTCGCCCGCATCCTCCGGTACGTCAAGCCCTACCGCTTGCAGGTGGGCCTGGCCCTCCTTTTCCTCCTCCTCACCACCCTCACCGCCGCCCTCACCCCCCTCTTCTTCAAGTGGGCCATTGACGGGGCCCTGGCCCCCCAGGAGGCCAAGCCCCTCGCCGAGCGGTTCCACCTTCTCCTCTGGGTGAGCCTGGGGTTTCTCCTGGTGCGGGGGGTGAACTTCGCCGCCACCTATGGCCAGACCTACCTCATCCAGTGGGTGGGGCAACGGGTCCTCTTTGACCTGAGGAGCGCCCTCTTCGCCAAGTTCATGCGCCTCCACCCGGGCTTTTACGACAGAAACCCCGTGGGCCGCCTCATGACCCGCATCACCTCCGACGTGGACGCCATCAACCAGTTCATCACCGGGGGGCTGGTGGGGGTCATCGCCGACTTCTTCACCCTCTTTGGCCTTCTCGCCTTCATGCTGGCCTTGAGCCCCAAGCTCACCCTGGTGGTCCTCCTGGTGGTCCCCGTCCTCCTCTGGGTCACCGCCTGGGTGCGGAAGGGCATGCGCACCGCCTACCGGGAGATGCGCCTGAGGCTTGCCCGCCTTAACGCCGCCCTCCAGGAAAACCTCTCCGGAGTGGAGACCATCCAGCTTTTCGCCCGGGAAAGGGAGCGGGAGGAGAAGTTTGACCGCCTGGGCCAGGACCTCCTCCGGGCCTGGGTGGAGATCGTGCGCTGGTTCGCCCTCTTCTTCCCCGTGGTGGGCTTTCTGGGCGACCTGGCGGTGGCGGGCCTCCTCTTCTACGGCGGGGGAGAGGTGGTGCGGGGAGTGGCCTCCCTGGGGCTTCTGGTGGCCTTTGTGGACTACACCCGCCAGCTCTTCCAGCCCCTGCAGGACCTCTCCGACAAGTTCAACCTCTTCCAGGGGGCCATGGCCAGCGCCGAGCGCATCTTCGGCGTTTTGGACACCGAGGAGGAGCTTAAGGACCCGGAAAACCCCAAGCCCATCCGGCGCTTCCTCGGAGAGGTGGAGTTCAAGGACGTTCTGGCTCGCCTACACCCCCAAGGGGGTGGAGCCCACGGAGAAGGACTGGGTCCTGAAGGGGGTTTCCTTCCGCCTCCGCCCGGGGGAGAAGGTGGCCCTGGTGGGGGCCACGGGGGCGGGGAAGACCAGCGTGGTGAGCCTCATCGCCCGCTTCTACGATCCCCAGCGGGGCCAGGTCCTCGTGGACGGGGAGGACGTGCGGGCCTACCGCCAGGAGGAGCTTCGCCGCCATATCGGCATCGTCCTCCAGGACCCCTTCCTCTTCTCCGGCACCGTCTTGGACAACCTCCGCCTCTTTGACCCCTCCATCCCCGAGGAGAGGGTGGTGGAGGTGGCCAGGTTCTTAGGGGTGCACGAGGCCATCCTGCGCCTGCCCCAGGGGTACCACACCCTCCTGGGGGAGAGGGGGGCGGGGCTTTCCACGGGGGAGAAACAGCTTTTGGCCCTGGTGCGGGCCCTCCTCATGAGCCCCGATATTCTCCTCATCCTGGACGAGGCCACGGCCAACGTGGACTCGGAGACCGAGGCCCGCCTGCAAGAGGCCCTCTACAAGGCCATGGAGGGGCGGACCTCTGTCCTCATCGCCCACCGCCTCTCCACCATAAGGCGGGTGGACCGCATCCTGGTCTTCCGCAAAGGGCGCCTGGTGGAGGAGGGGACCCACGAGGCCCTGCTAGAGAAGGGAGGGTACTACGCCACCCTCTACCGCCTGCAGTACGCGGAATAGGCCATGACCTACCGGGAGGCTCTGGACTGGCTTTTCCAAAGGAGGAGGCAGGGGGAGCGGGGGACGGGCCGGGTGCGGGCCCTCCTCGCCCGCCTGGGCCACCCGGAGGAGGGCTTCCGGGCGGTCCACGTCCTGGGCACCAACGGCAAGGGGAGCGTGGTGGCCTATCTGGAGGCCGCCTTCCGCGCCCGGGGCCTCCTTTACGGGGCCTACACCAGCCCCCACCTGGTGGACTTCCGCGAGCGGATCCGCACCCACTTGGGCCTCGTCCCCGAGGAGAGGGTGGTGGCCTTCGTGGAGTGGGCCAAGGGGGAGGCCTGGGAGGAGCCCCCGGGCTTCTTTGACCTGGCCACCGCCCTGGCCTTCCTGCACTTCCGGGAGGTGGGGGTCTCGCTGGCGGCGGTGGAGGCCGGGGTGGGGGGGGAGAAGGACGCCACCCATGCCCTCTCCCGGGTGGTCCTCACCGTGCTCACCAACGTGGGGGAGGACCACCTCGAGGCCCTGGGGGGCACCCTGGAGGCCGTGGCCCGGGAGAAGGCCGGGGCCTTTCGCGAGGGGGTCCCGGTGGTCACGGGGGCGAGGGGGGTGGGGCTGGAGGTGGCCCGGCGGGTGGCGGAGGAAAGGGGAGCCCCCCTTTACCTCCTGGACCCTCAGGACCCTCTCTTCGCCCTTCCCGTCCCCCCCGGTCTCAAGGGGGCCTTCCAGGAGGAGAACGCCCGCCTGGCGGCGGCCGCCTTGAGGCTTTTGGGCTTTCCCGAGGAGGCCATCGCCCGGGGGCTTGGGGAGGCGCAAAACCCGGGGCGCCTGGAGCGCTTCCTGGTGAAGGGGGTGGAGGTCTACCTGGACGGGGCCCACAACCCCCCGGCGGCGGAGGCCCTGGCCCGGGAGTTTTCCGCCTACCACCTGGTCTTTGGCGCCTTTCCCCGGAAGGACGTGAAGGGCCTCCTGGCCCACCTCCTGCCCAAGGCCAGGAGCGTCCGCTACACCCGGGCGGGGGAAGGGGCTTTGGGGCGGGAGCTGGGGGCGCCCTTCTTTGAGGACCCGTGGGAGGCCTTGGAGGACGCCTTAAAGCGGGCGGAGGAGGACGGGGTCCCGGTCCTGGCCACGGGCTCCCTGTACCTGGTGGGACGGCTCCGCCCGCGGGGGTAAGTACCCCACCGCGGCTTTCGCCGCGGTGGGGGCCCCGAAAAAGTCTCCCCTAGTCCTGGGCCTCGGCCAGGACCCGCCCTGAAGGGTCGGCGAAGACCACCCGGCGCACCCGGTTGAGCTCCAGGATCACGTAGGGGCTGGTGAGGGCCTGGGTGACGATGGCCCCGGGCCTGGGGGAGGTGAGGGCGAGGACCACCCGGGCGGCGTCCCCGGCGTAGGTGACCCCGGCCACCTCCAGCCCGTACCCGCCGGTGGGCTTAAGGCCCCAGAAGAAGGCGGCCACGCTCCGGGTGCGGAAGTCCACCCCGGGAGCGGGGGGGCGGGGAAGACGGTTGCCCACCGCCAGCCCCCAGACCTCGGCGAAGCGGGTGGGGTTGTTGGCCAGATAGGCCCGGGGTTCGGTTTCGGCGTAGGCGGCGTTGGTGCCCTGGCTCAGGATGCGGTAAAGGGGAGCGGGCGGGCTCACGAGCTCCACCTTAAGCCCATACTGCACCAAAAGGGTTCCCACCCGGTAGGCCTCGGGGGCGGGGTCCAGGCCGAGGGGCCGCAGCACGGGCTCGGAGAGTTCAAAAAGCACCACCTGCCGCCCGCCCCGCCGGGCCAGCACCTCCCGCAGGAGGACCTGGGTCTCCGGGCCGGTGAAGGCGTAGAGGTCTGGGGTCTGGTAGTCCGCGGGCTGGACCAGGGTGCGCCGTTCCTCTTCCTTCAGGCTTCCCGTGAGCCGCACCCAGCCTGCCCCATCGTAGAGCCAGCTGGAGCGCAGGGCGGCCTGGGCCCTCACCTCCACGAGGCTTCCCGAGATCCCCCGCACCGCCTCGGCCAGGGGCCTTAGGGCGGGCCCCACTTCCCGGAGAAGGGGGCTGTCCTCCACCCAGAGGGCCCCGGGCACGGCCCAGAGGCTTTCCCCTCCGGGTTTTCTCAGCCTGAGCACCTTCTCCCCCAGGCGCACCTCCCTGGGTTCCCCGTAGAAGTAGGTCCAGCGCTCCGTGGCCTCGGGGAAGAGGAGCTGGGCCTCGGCCACCCGGTAGCCCGAGCCCTGAAGCACCTCGCAGGCGGCAAGGAAGGGAAGAAGAAGCAGGGGGACGAGAAGGCCTTTTCTCATGCTTCCATGATACCCCTCTCTTTTCCCCTTGCTTTTAAGCTTCCCTTAAGCAGCTTAGCGGCTCCTGGGGTCCAGGGCGTCCCGGAGGCCATCCCCCAGGAGGTTGAAGGCCAGCACGGTGACCATGATGAAAAGCCCGGGGAAGATCATGGTCCAGGGGGCGTTCATGGCGTAGCCTCCCTTGAAGCTGTCGGCGATCATCGCCCCCCATTCGGGAGCGGGGGGCTGGGCCCCTAGGCCCAGGAAGCCCAAGGCGGCGGCCTCGAGGGTGGCCGTCCCGATGGACAGGGTGGCCTGGACCACCAGGGGAGGCAGGGTGCCCGGCAGGAGGTGCTTGAGGAGGATGCGCCCGTTGCCCGCTCCCAAAGCCATGGCCGCCTGGACGAAATCCAGTTCCCGCAAGGAGAGGACCATGGAGCGGGCCAGGCGGATGTAGACGGGCACCTGGACGATGCCGATGGCCAGCATGGCGTTTTGCAGGCTGGGGCCGGACACGGCCACGATGGCGATGGCCAGGAGGGTTCCGGGAAAAGCCAGGAGGAGGTCGGTCAGCCAGCCGATGAGAAGCTCCGTCTTCCCCCGGTAAAACCCGGCGAGAAGCCCCAGGAGGGTTCCCAGGACCAGGCCGAGGCTCACCGAGATCACCCCCACCTGCAAGGAGATGCGGCTCCCGTGCAGGACCCGGGTGAAGAGGTCCCGGCCCAAATGATCGGTGCCAAAGGGGTGTTCCAGGGAAGGGGGTTTGAGCCGGTTGAGGTAGTCGCGGTCGGTGGAGGGGTCGTAGGGCTTGAGGACGGGGATGAGGAGGGCCAGGAGCACCAAGAAAAGGGTGAGGAGAAGCCCCACCTTACCGGAAGGGGACTTCAGAAAGCGCCGGAAGGCTTGGCGGGTCGGGGTTTCCATGGCTTCACCGGTACTGGATGCGGGGGTCCAAAAGGGCGTAGGAAAGGTCCACCAGAAGGTTGACCAGGACGAAGGCGGTGGCCACCACCAAGACCCCGGCCTGGACCACGGGGTAGTCCCGGTTGAGGATGCCCTCGTAGATGTAGGAGCCGATGCCGGGCCAGGAGAAGATGGTCTCGGTGAGGATGGCCCCGCCCAGGAGGGTGCCGAACTGGAGGCCGATGATGGTGACCACGGGCAAGAGGGCGTTTTTGAGGGCGTGCTTGAGGATGACCTGGCGCTCGGCCAGGCCCTTGGCCCGGGCGGTGCGCACGTAGTCTTGGGAAAGGACCTCCAGCATGGCGCTCCGGGTGATGCGGGTGAGGATGGCCAGGGGGATGGTGCCCAGGGTCAGGGCGGGGAGGACCAGGTGCCGCAGGGCGTCTAGGAGCACCATAGGCCGGCCCTGGAGGAGGCTGTCCAGGAGGAGGAAGCCGCTCAGGGGCCGGAAGTCCAGGGCGAGCTCCGTGGAAAGCCTGCCCCCCGTGGGGAGCCAGTGGAGGTTCACGGCGAAGAGGTAGACCAGAAGGAGTCCCAGCCAGAAGACGGGCATGGAGACCCCCACCAAGGAGAGGCTCATGGAAAGGGTGTCCAGGAGGCTATTCTTGCGCACCGCCGCCAGGATGCCCACCGGGATGCCCACCGCCACCGCCACCAAGGTGGCGCTCAGGGCCAGCTCAAAGGTGGCGGGCCAGCGCCTTTTCAGCTCCTCGGCCACGGGGATGGTGGAGACGGCGCTTTGGCCCAGGTCCCCCGTGAGGACGCTCTTCAGGAAGGTGAGGTACTGGACGTAGAGGGGGCGGTTGAGCCCGAGCTTTTCCCTGAGGGCCGCAAGCTGCTCCGGGGTGCCCCGTTCCCCCAGGATGGCCTGGGCGGGGTCCCCGGGGATGAGCTGGAGGAAGGTGAAGACCAAGAGGGTGATGCCCAGGAGCACGGGGACAAGCCCCAGAAGCCTTCGCAAAATGTAGCTCCCCATTTCTTCGCCTCAAAAAGCCCGGACCCCCCGAAGGGGGTCCGGGGAACACCGCCTTAGCGCTTCTCTATGGTCGCAAAGGACTCGGAGCCCAGGGGGCTGGGGGTCCAGCCGGTGACGTTCTGGCGCCTGGCCAGGAGGGGCTGGGAGTGGACGATGGGGATGCGCAGGGCCAGGTTGAAGGTGAGCTCGTCGGCCTGCTGGTAGAGGCGCTTCCGCTCCTCCAGGTTGGGGGTGGTGGCGGCCTTGGTGAGGAGGTCGCCCAGCTCCTTCACGCAAAGGGGCTTCCCGCTGCCGTCAAAGAGGTCGGCGATGGGGCAGGCGAAGTGGGGGTCAAAGAAGTTCTGGGGATCGCCGTAGTCCCCGGTCCAGCCCAGCATATAGGCCTGGAAGCCCGGGGCCTTTTTGCGGTCCGCCAGGTAGCTGGCCCAGTCCTTGGTCTGGAGCTTCACCCGGATGCCCAGGGCCGAAAGGTCGGCGGCCATAGCCTCGGCGATCTCCTTGGGGGTGGGGAAGTAGGGACGGGAGACGGGCATGTACCAGAGCTCCATCTCAAAGCCGTTGGGGTAGCCCGCTTCCGCCAGGAGCGCCTTGGCCTTCTGCGGGTTGAACTCGTAGTCCGTGACCTTGGGAGACTGGAAAGCCTTCATGGAGGGCGGGGTGAAGTGGCCGTCCGTGAGGCCCAGCTTCCCCCAGAAGGCCTGGACGATGGCCTTCTTGTTGATGGCCATGGCGATGGCCTGGCGCACCCTGGGGTCGGAGAGGGGCTTGTGGGAGGGATTCAGGGCCAGGTAGCCCACGTTGAAGGAGGGTCGGAAGACCGCGGCCAGGTTCCTGTCGGCCTCGAGGTCCTTGAGGTTGGCCGGGGGAATGTCGGTGGTGAAGTCAATGGTGCCGGCCTTCAGGGCCGCCAGCCGGGCGGCGGGGTCCTTGATGACCCGGATGACCACCCGGTCCATCTTGGGGAGGCCCGCCTTCCAGTAGGTGGGGTTCCTTTCCAAGACGATCTGCTCCCCGGGCCGCCACTCCACCAGCCGGAAGGGGCCGGTGCCCACGGCGCTTCCCGTGGGGGAGCCGTACTTGGCCCCGTCCTTCCTTATGGCGCTTGGGCTTGCGATGCCGAAATAGCCCGAGCCGATGGCGGCGGGGAAGGCGGGGAAGGGCTGGGTGAGTATGAAGCGGATGGTGTACTTGTCCACCACCTGGATTTCCTTCAGTAAGGAGCCCTCCTCGCCCTTGAAACCGCCGAACAGCTCGGGCCAGATCTCGTAGCGGGCGGCGGCGTCAATGCGGGTGGGGTTCTTGGGGTCCCACCAGCGCTCCACGTTGAACTTCACCGCCTCGGCGGTGAGCTCGGTGCCGTCCTGGAACTTCACTCCCTGGCGCAGGCGGAAGGTCCAGACCTTGCCGTCTGGGCTGCTGAACCAGCTGGTGGCCAGGCCGGCCGTGACCTCCGTGCTCCCCGGCTTGAAGTCCACCAGGGTGTCGTAGATCTGGCGCTGGACGTAGATGGAGATGCCGTCCGTGATGTTGCCGGGCTCGAGGCTCACCGGCTCCCCGTTGGCCCCAAACACCAGGGTCTTCTGGGCGAGGCCAAGGCCCAAGGCCACGGCAAGACCGAGTAAGGCTTTTCCTTTCATAGAGCTCCTTTCTGGGGTCCTTTCCCCTTGGCGTGCCGGACCAAGTATAAAGCGCCCCCCCAAGGGGGCGCAAGCCCGGGGTATCCCCTCACCCTTCCCCCAGGTAGGCCCTCTGCACCTCGGGGTTTTCCGCGAGCTCCCGGGCGGGCCCATGGAGGGTGATCTCCCCCGTGGCGAGGACATAGCCCCGGTGGGCGATCTGCAGGGCCAGGCGGGCGTTTTGCTCCACCAGAAGGATGGTGCGCCCTTCCCGGTTCAGCTTCTGGATGATCTCAAAGATGGCGTCCACCAAAACGGGGGCCAGGCCCATGGAGGGCTCGTCCATGAGGAGGATGCGGGGGTTTTGCATGAGGGCCCGGCCGATGGCCAGCATCTGTTGCTCCCCCCCCGAGAGGGTTCCCCCCTTCTGGCCCCGGCGCTCGTAGAGCCTGGGGAAGAGGGCGTAGACCTGCTCCTTCCGCTCCTGGACCACCTTGCGGTCGTTCTCCAGGTAGGCCCCGATCTCCAGGTTCTCCTCCACGGTGAGCCGGGGGAAGATCTTCCGTCCCTCGGGCACGTGCCCCACCCCCAGGGCCACGATCTCGTGGGCGGGCAGGCGGTGGATGGGCTTCCCCCGGAAGAGGACCTCGCCCTGTCTGGGCTTCACCAGGCCGCTGATGGTGCGCAAGGTGGTGCTTTTGCCCGCCCCGTTGGAGCCGATGAGGGTGACGATCTCCCCCTCCTCCACGCGGAGGGAGATGCCCTTGAGGGCGTGGATGTGCCCGTAGTAGGTGTGGACGTTCTTAAGCTCCAGGAGGCTCATGCCACACCTCCCGCCGCCCCCTTGCCCAGGTAGGCCTCAATGACCCGGGGGTTCCTGCGCACCTCCTCGGGGGTGCCCTCGGCGATCTTGGAGCCGTATTCCAGCACGGCGATGCGGTGGGAGATGCGCATCACCAGGCGCATATCGTGCTCAATGAGGACGATGGTGATGCCCAGCTCTTCCCGGAGCTTCTGGATAAACTCCTGAAGCTCCTCCGTCTCCCTGGGGTTCATCCCGGCGGCGGGCTCGTCCAGCAGGAGGAGCTTGGGCTTGAGGGCCAGGGCCCGGGCGATCTCCAGCTTGCGCTGCTCCCCGTAGGGGAGGTTCTTGGCCAGCTCGTCCTTTCGGTGGAGAAGCCCCACGTAGGCGAGGAGCCGCTCCGCCTCCTCCTTGGCGCGGCGCTCCTCCTTTCGGGCAAGGGGGGTGCGGAAGACGGCGTGGAAGTAGGGGACCCGGATGTGGACGTGCATGCCCACCAGGAGGTTCTCCAGGGCGGTCATGGCCCCGAAGAGGCGGATGTTCTGGAAGGTGCGCCCCACTCCCTCCTTGGCCACGCGGTCCGGGGAGAAGCCGGTGATGTCCTTGCCGAAGAAGAGGATCCGGCCCTCGTCGGGGGCGTAAATGCCGGTGAGGAGGTTGAAGAAGGTGGTCTTGCCCGCCCCGTTGGGGCCGATGACCGAGAAGATCTCCCCCTGGTTCACGGAGAGGCTCACGTCGTTCACGGCCACCAGGCCGCCGAAGCGCTTGGTGGCGCCATGGACCTCCAGGGCCTTCATGCTTCCTCCATCTCCGCCCGGTGGCGCCTTTCCGGGATAAGCCCTTCCGGGCGGAAGATCATCATGAGCACCAGGATAAGCCCAAAGACCAGCCTCTCGTACTTGGCGGGGTCCACCTGGCTGGGAATCTGGGGAAAGCTGGTGCGCACGAACTCGCTGAAGGTCTTGAGGACGTCCAGGTTGAGGATGGTGAGGGCGGCCGCCCCCAGGATGGCCCCCGGGATGGAGCCCATTCCCCCCAGGATGACCATGGCCAGGATAGTGATGGAGGCCAGGAGGGTGAAGGACTCGGGGGAGACGAAGGTGCGCTGGGCGGCGAAGATGACCCCCATGACCCCGGAGAAGGCCGCCCCGGTCATGAAGGCCAGGAGCTTGGTGGGCAGGAGGGGAATCCCCATGGAGCGGGCGGCCACCTCGTCCTCCCGGATGGCCACCCAGGCCCGGCCAAAGCGGGAGTTGGCCAGGTTGACGTTGACCAGGACCACCAGGCCGATCATGAGGAGGACCAGGAAGTAGAAGAAGAGCTGGTAGTCCGTGGTCTGGTCCAGGCGCACCCCCAGGTGGGCCATGAGCCAGCGGAACCCGTCTATGGGGGGGCGCATCACCGGGGTGATGCCCTGGGGCCCGTTGGTGAAGTTGATGGGGTGGTCCAGGTTGTTGGCCAGGATGCGCACCACCTCCCCCAGGCCCAGGGTGACGATGGCCAGGTAGTCCCCCCTAAGGCGCAGGGCGGGCAGGCCGATGAGGAGGCCGGTGATGGCGGTGGTGACGATGGCGATCCCCATGAAGAGGTACATGTACTCCCCGGGCAGGGGGAAGTGGCCCTTTAGAAAGTTCCTGGCCTGCTCCGAGCCGAAGATGGCCCAGGTGTAGGCCCCCACGGCGAAGAAGGCGGCGTAACCCAGGTCTAGAAGCCCCGCCATCCCCACCACCACGTTGAGGCCCAGGGCCATGGCCGCGTAGATGCCGATCTGGATGCCCAGCTCAAAGACAAAGGTGTTGGCGAAGCCGGCGATGGGGACGGAAAGGAGGAGGATGGCCAGGCCCAGGAGGACCCGGATCCAGGTGGGGATCCTGGGCAGGGTGGTGAGGGCCACCAGGATGCCCACCAGGCCGATGAGGCCTAGGGTGTTGCCGGAGCGTTGCAGGTTTAGGGTGAAGGCCAGGGTGAGGAGGGCCAGGCTTAGGGCGCGGGCGTTCGGGGAAAGGCGGGCGAAGGCGGCGTAGAGGAGGGCGCCTAGGCCGAAAAAGTTGCTCAAGGCTCCCGGGGCCCAGAAGGCGAGGGCCAGGTAGCCCAGGCTTAGGACGAGGGCAAGGGCGTTCATACCTTCTCCTTGACCACCTGCCCCAGGAGGCCCTGGGGCCGCAAGAGGAGGATGAGGATCAGGATGAGGAAGGCCACCACGTCCTTGTACTCGGTGCCGAAGTTGCCGTTGGTAAGGATGGGCAGGTAGGTGCCGAAGAAGTTTTCCAGCTGGCCGAGCACGAGGCCTCCCAGCATGGCCCCGGGGATGTTGCCGATCCCGCCCAAAACGGCGGCGGTGAAGGCCTTGATGCCCGGCAGGAAGCCCACGTAGGCGCTCACCGTGGTGTACTGCAGGGCGAAGAGCACCCCGGCCACCCCGCCCAAGGAGCCGCCGATGAGGAAGGTGCGGGAGATGATGCGGTCGGGGTCAATGCCCATGAGGCTGGCGGTGGAAAGGTCCTGGGCCACGGCGCGGATGGCCACCCCCAGCTTGGTGCGGTTCACCAGATAGGTGAGGCCCACCAGCATGGCCATGGAGACCACGATGAGGATCAGGGATTTGGTCTGGACGAAGATGGCCCCGCCGAAGAGGTTAAAGGAGCCCTCCAGGTCCTCCACGGTGCGCATGCGCAGGAAGAACTCGTTGTGCCAGAGGCCCTCAATGAGGCGCACCAGGTCCTGGAGGATGAAGGAGACCCCGATGGCGGTGATGAGGGGGACCAGGCGGTTGGTGGTGCCCCGCTTCCTCAAGGGGCGGTAGGCGAGGCGCTCCACCAGGATGGCCGTCCCCCCGGCCAGGGCCCCGCCCAGGAGGAGGGCGATGAGGAGGAGGAGGAAGCCGTTTGGCACATGGGGAGCCAGGTAGCGGAAGACCTCTACCCCCACCACGGCCCCGATCATGAAGATCTCGGAGTGGGCGAAGTTGATGAGCTCCAGCACGCCGTAGACCATGGTGTACCCCAGGGCCACCATGGCGTAGACAAACCCCAGCACCAGGCCGTCAAAGATCACCTGGGGCAGGATGGAGAGGATCTGCTCTAGCAAAGGACCTCCTTTCTCCGGGCCAAGGGGGTGGCCCTCAGGCCACCCCCTTGCTCTTCCTCGAGGCCTACTTGGCGCCGGGGGCTGCCATCTCGATCACGCGGATGAGCTTGTTGTCGGCCCAGTTGCCGCTTGCGGCCACCTGCATGACGAAGTACTTGGCCTTCTTGTTGTCACCCTTGTCGTCAAACTCAATGGTGCCGGTGAGCCCCTCCATCTTGACCTTGCGCACTTCCTGGCTCACCTGCTCCCGGGTGGGCTTCTTGTTGCCGGCGGCCTTGATGGCGTTCTCCAAAGCGGTGAGGATCACGTTGGCGGCGTCGTAGGCGTAGATGCCGAAGCCTTCCATGTCCTTGCCGTACTTCTGCTTGAAGCGCTGGGCCACGGCCTTGGCCTTGGGGAAGGCGGAGACGGGGCCGGCCACCGTGGTGTAGAAGGTGCCGGCGGCGTTCTCCTTGCCTGCCAGGCGCACGAACTCGCTAGAGTCCAGGCCGTCGCCGCCCATGAGGCGGGTCTTTACGCCGCGCTCGCGGAGCTGCTTCACGAAGGGCCCGATCTGGCTGTAGATGCCCCCGAAGTAGATGAGCTCGGGCACGGGCCGGGCTCCCCGGATCTGGTTGATGATGGGGGTAAAGTTGGACTGCTCCTCGGTGCCCACGAAGGCCACCGCCTTGCCGCCCAGGGCCTCGAGGCGCTTCTTGAACTCCTCCGCCAGGCCCTGGCCGTAGGCGGTCTTGTCGTGGATGACGAAGACGTTCTTCACCTTGAGGTTGTTGAAGGCGTACTCCGCTCCCACGGGCCCCTGCACGTCGTCGCGCCCGCAGATGCGGTTGACGTTGGGAAGCCTGCGGTCCGTGACCCGGGGGTTGGTGTTGGCGGGGGAGACCATCACCAGGTTCACCCGGGCGTAGACCTCGCTGGAGGGGATGGCCACGCCGGAGTTCAGGTGGCCCACCACGCCCAGGATGTCGGGGTCGTTGATGATGCGGTTGGCGTTGGCCACGCCCACATCGGGGTTGGCCTGGTCGTCGTAGGGCACCAGGACCAGGTCAAAGCCCAGGGCCTTGAACCGGGCCTTGGCCTCCTCCACCGCCAGCTCCGCCCCCAGCTTGATCTGCTCGCCCAAGGCGGCCTGGGGACCGGAGAGGGGGGACTGGGTGGCGATCTTGATGACGTTGGCCTGTCCCAAGGCCATGCCCAGTGCAGCCGCGCCTGCTACCAGAAGCCCGATTTTCCTCATACCAACCTCCTTAAGCACGCGTTCGCGTTGCGGCCCTATTCTAAGGGGGGGGTAGGTGGGTTTGTCAATGCCCCGCTGAAAGTTTATTCCTGACCTGTGGGTCAGTCCCCGCCCCCCTTCAGGGTGGGGGCGGGGATACCCGGGGTCAGTATGTGGCCAGGTACTGGTCCAGCTCCCACTGGTGGACCGTGACCCGGTAGTCGTCCCATTCCATCTGCTTGGCCTGGAGGAAGTGGGTGTAGACGTGCTCCCCCAGGGCCTCCTGGATCACGGGGTCCTTCCGGAGGGCCTCGAGGGCCTCCCGGAGGGTCCCGGGAAGCTCGCGGATCTTGTGCTTCCGCCTTTCCCGCACGCTCATCTGGTAGATGTTCCGCTGGATGGGGGGCGGGGGCAGGAGCTTGCGCTCAATGCCATCTATAGCGGCGGCGGCCATGACCGCCAGGGCCAGGTAGGGGTTGGCCGAGGGGTCGGGCATCCTGAGCTCCGCCCGGGTGCCCACGCCGCGGCGCGCGGGGATCCGGATCATGGCGGAGCGGTTGGAGGCGGACCAGGCGATGTTGGTAGGGGCCTCGTAGCCTGGGGTCAGGCGCTTGTAGGAGTTCACCAGGGGGTTGGTGATGGCCACCATGCCCTCGGCGTGCTCCAGGAGCCCGGCGATGAAGTGGAGGGCGGTCTGGGAGAGCTGGTACTCGGCCTTGGGATCAAAGAAGGCGTTCTCCCCCTTCTTGAAGAGGGAGAGGTGGGTGTGCATGCCGCTGCCGTTGATGCCCCGGATGGGCTTGGGCATGAAGGTGGCGTGGAGGCCGTGGTTGAGGGCGATCCGCTTCACCACCCACTTGAAGGTGGCGATGTTGTCGGCGGTGGTGAGGGCATCGGCGTACTTGAAGTCGATCTCGTGCTGCCCGGGGGCCACCTCGTGGTGGCTGGCCTCAATCTCAAAGCCCATGGCCACCAGGGCGTTCACCATGTCCCGGCGGGCCTCCTCCCCCTTGTCAATGGGGGCCAGGTCAAAGTAGCCCGCCTTGTCGTGGGTCTCGGTGGTGGGGAGGCCCTCCGGGGTTCTCAGGAAGAGGAAGAACTCGGGCTCGGGGCCGGCGTACATGTTGTCAAACCCGAGCTTCTTAAGGCGCTCAATCTGCCGCTTGAGCACGAAGCGGGGGTCTCCCTCAAAGGGGCGGCCATCGGGGTAGGTCACGTCGCAGATGAGCCGGGCCACCCGGCCCCGGGCGGGGTCTTCCACCTGGTCGGGGAGGATGACGAAGGTGTTGTAGTCGGGCTTGAGGAGCATGTCCGACTCCTCAATGCGGGTGAAGCCCTCAATGGAGGAGCCGTCAAACATGATCTCCCCGTCCAGGGCCTTCTCAAACTGGGACTCGGGAACCTCCACGTTCTTGACCACGCCCAGGATGTCGGTGATCTGGAGCCGCAAGAACTTGACCTTCTCCCCTTTGAGCGCCTTGAGGATTTCCGCCTTGGTCTGCGCCATCTCCTTGACCTCCTGTACCGACTTTCTTGCACATACGGACAAAGGCAGCCGATCCCTTGTCGCAAGTAGCCTACTCCATCCCCGGGTTGGAGTCAAGATTTTTGCCTTCGCATGCAGGGTAGCCTGCACGACCGTACTGAAGAATGGGTCCGGCCCAGAGCGATTGGCTTAGTGTCCCAACTTTGTCTTACGATTGGCAAGGATTGCCGCACCTAAGTGAACTTTACCCGGACAGAAGTTGCAGGTCGTACACAACAAAGTGAACGATTGTCCAAGAGTAGCTTGACATTTTGCCGAGCCCCGGCGTATAACTACGGGTGGGGGTGGTGAGGATGTTCCAAAACCCCAAAGAGGCGCTGGCCTACATTCGGGAAAAGGGTGTGGAGTTCGTGGACCTCCGCTTCGCCGACCTGCCGGGAAGGTGGCAGCACTTCACCCTGCCCGCGCGGGCGGTAGACGAGGACCTCTTCACCCAGGGGGCGGGGTTTGACGGCTCCTCCATTCGCGGCTTCCAGGAGATCCACGAGTCCGACATGCTCCTCTTCCCCGACCCCACCACGGCCTTCCTGGACCCCTTTGCGAGCCGTCCCACCTTGGTCTTCGTGGCCGACGTCTACGACCCCATCACCAAGGCCGCCTACAGCCGCGATCCCCGGGGGGTTGCCAAGCGGGCCGAGGCCTACCTCAAGGCGACAGGCATTGCCGACGTGAGCTACTGGGGGCCGGAGATCGAGTTCTTCATCTTTGACAAGGTGGCCTTCACCGTGGACCCCTACGATGCCGGCTTCCGCCTCTACTCCGTGGAGGCCCTGGCCAACGGGAACGGCAGGGAGGGAGGGGATGGGCTTTGGATCCGCCCCAAGGAGGGCTACTTCCCGGCCCCGCCCGTGGACAAGTATCAGGAGCTCCGCAACCAGATGGTTAAGAACCTCGAGGCCGTAGGGATTGAGGTGGAGGTGCACCACCACGAGGTGGCCACCGCCGGCCAGGCGGAGATTGACATCCGCTTTGACCGCCTCACCCGCATGGCCGACAAGGTCATGCTCTACAAGTACGTGGTCCGGAGCACGGCCTACCAGGCGGGGAAGACGGCTACCTTTATGCCCAAGCCCATCTACGGGGACAACGGCAGCGGCATGCACACCCACCAGTCCCTCTGGAAGGACGGCACCCCCCTCTTCTACGACGAGAAGGGCTACGCCGAACTCTCCCAATTGGCCCTGCACTATGTAGCCGGGTTGTTGGCCCACGGACCGGCCTTGGCGGCCCTGACCAACCCCACAGTTAACTCCTACCGCCGGCTGGTTCCCGGCTACGAGGCCCCAGTGAACCTGATCCTCTCCAAGCGTAACCGCTCCGCCGTAGTCCGGGTGCCCATGTACCAGGTGGGGCCGGAGGCGGCCAAGGCCAAGCGGATTGAGTACCGGGCCCCCGATCCCTCCTCCAACCCCTACCTGGCCTTCGCCGCCATGCTCATGGCGGGGCTGGACGGGATTGAGCGGGGCCTCGAGCCCCCCAAGCCCGTGGACAAGAACCTCTACGCCCTGCCCGCCCGCGAGGCCCGCCGCATCCGCCACCTCCCCAAGACCCTGGACGAGGCCCTGGACGCCCTGGAGCGGGACCACGCCTTCCTCCTCAAGGGTGGGGTCTTCACCGAGGACCTCTTGGAGGAGTGGATTCGCCTAAAGCGGGAGGAGGCGGCCCAGGTACGCCTGAGACCTAGCCCCATGGAGTACTACCTCTACTACGACCTCTAGGGGGCGTCTGGACCGGCGTCGGGAGGGGTTCCCGCCCCTCCTGACGCTTTTGGATGCCGCTTGGCTCAGTACACGTTAAAACCGGGAACCCCCCCTTTAAGATGAACCTGCGCCCACCCGGTTGGGCAGGAGGCCTAGACCCCGGCGGGTGCGGGAAGTGTACGGGCTTAGGTGGGGGATAGAGTTTGTGCCCTGAAGGGGCAGGGGTCGGACCTGGAGTCCATGCATGTGACGGGGAGAAGCTTGCCCACCCGGTAGTCCCTCTCGAGCCTAGCCCTCGTGTGGACCTTTCGGACGGAGGTCTTTCCGCACCGGGTGGGGTCCGGTCAGGCCCAAGGGGCACGCGCGGCTTGGTAAGGGCCTCTTCCGGGCAGGGCTGGACTTGCTCACCCCCTGGGCGTTCTTCCTGGGGGCATGGGGAGGGGGAAGGGAAGAAGAGCCCTGGAGGTAGACCCCCTGGAAGCTTTGACGTGTACTTAGCGCAGTGCAAGGTCATAAAGGGGGAACTTGACCTTCTCCTGACCTGGGGGTGGGTAGACTAAGGGCCGGAGGTTGCGTATGCTCAGACGGCGGGAGGTATTGAAAGCGGGTTTGGCCCTGACCCCCCTGGGGGTAGCCTTCGGTAAGGCCCAAGGGGGCTTTACCCTAACCCTGGTCCACACCAACGACACCCACGCCCACCTGGAGCCCGTGGAGCTCACCCTCTCCGGCAAGAAGACCCCGGTGGGAGGGGTGGCCCGCCGGATCGCCCTCTTTGACCGGCTTAGGGCCTCGAGGCGGAACCTCCTTTTCCTGGACGCGGGGGACGTCTTCCAGGGCACCCTCTACTTCAACCAGTACCGGGGCCTGGCGGACCGTTATTTTATGCACCGGGCCCTCTACCGGGTCATGGCCCTGGGGAACCACGAGTTTGACCTGGGCCCCGGCCCCTTGGCGGACTTCCTCAAGGGGGCCCGGTTCCAGGTGGTCTCCGCCAACGTGGACGCAAGCCGCGAGCCCCGTCTCCAGGGCCTCTTCGCCCCCTACGCCGTGGTGCAGGTGGGGGGGGAGAGGATCGGGGTCATCGGCCTCACCACCCCGGACACCAAGGAGATCGCCAACCCCGGTCCCACCGTGGCCTTCCTGGACCCCTACGAGAGCGCCCAGAAGGCGGTCTACGAGCTCTTGAAGCGGGGGGTCAACAAGATCGTGGTCCTCTCCCACCTGGGCTACGGCGAAGACCTCAAGCTCGCCCGGAGGCTCGTGGGGGCCCAGGTCATCGTGGGGGGCCACTCCCACACCCTTTTGGGAAGCTTCCCCCACAAGGAGCTTAGCCCCATGGGGCCCTACCCCACGGTGGTCAGGAACCCCGAGGGGAAGGAGGTCCTGGTGGTGCAGGCCTGGGAGTGGGGCAAGGTGGTGGGCCTTCTGGAGGTCACCTTTGACGCCAAGGGGGAGGTGGTGGCCTACAAGGGCGAGCCCCTCCTCATGACCCCGGAGGCCGCCCCGGAGGACTTCTTTGCCAGGGAGGCCCTTCTCGCCTACGCCCAGCCGGTGATGGCCCTCATGGGGCAGGTCATCGCCGAGGCCAAGGTGGACCTGGTGGGGGAGAGGGCCATCGTGCGCAGGCGGGAGAGCAACCTGGGGAACCTCATCGCCGACGGGATGCTCTGGAAGACCAAGAACGCCGGCACCCAGATCGCCCTGCAAAACGGCGGCGGCATCCGGGCCTCCATCCCCAAAGGCCCCATCACCGTGGGCAAGGTCTACGAGGTGTTGCCCTTCGGGAACACCCTGGTGGTGATGGACCTCAAGGGGAAGGAGGTCCTGGCCGCCCTGGAGAACGGCGTCTCCCAGTGGGAGAACCAGGCGGGCCGATTCCTGCAGGTCTCCGGCCTCCGCTACACCTTTGACCTCTCCCGGCCTGCGGGGAGCCGGGTGGTGCGGGTGGAGGTGAGGACGGAGAAGGGGTACGTGCCCCTGGACCTCGAGGCCACCTACCGGGTGGTGGTGAACAACTTCATCGCCAACGGGGGCGACGGCTTCACCGTTCTCAAGGAGGCCAAGGGCTACAGGGTGGACACGGGCTTCGCCGACGCCGAGAGCTTCATGGACTACCTGAAGGAGCTCAAGGCGGTGGAGGCGGGCCTCGAGGGCCGTGTAGAAGTCCTGAACGAGCCCAAGGGGGAGAGGCCCGCCTACTTTGCCTACCGGGTGCCGGGCCTGGTGGGGGCGTAAACCCGTCCCGCCTTTCCTGGCGCCGAAGGCAAGAGAGGGCCCCCGGGGAGACCTCCCCGGGGGTGGTCGCATCTTTCGCCGCGACAGGGCCACAAAAGGGCCTTCGTGTGGCGCAGGCGCTCAGCGCACGGGGACGAGGACGAGGACCGGGTCCCCCACCCGCACCCACCCGCCCTGGAGGACCCGGGCGTACACCCCCCGCCCCCCGTAGAGGAGCTTGGGCAGGCGGAGGTCAAACTGGGAAAGGCTGTTGCACACCGTGCAGACGTAGGAAAGCTCCAGAAGGGCCTCCCCCGCCTTTAGCCTCGCTCCCGGGGGAAGTCCGTGCGGGTCCAGGGAGAGGAGGAGGTTTTCCCCCAGGGCCCCGTAGGGGAGCTCTATCCCCATTCCTTTGGCCTTCTCGTAAGGGCCAAGCCCCGCCACCAAGACCGCCCGGTCGGGGTCTTTGCCGGCATGCCGGTCCCCCAGGGCGCCGTGGCCTGCCACGAGGAAGAGCTCCTCCACCTGGGGCTTGGGAAGGCCCGGTTCCCGGCCCAGGTGGAGGGAGACGACCCGATTCATTCCTTGCGGGTCTCCGGGGTGTAGTGGGCCTGCAGGTAGGCGAGGATCTTCTCCGCCGCGTCCGGTGGGATGAACTTCTCGCCCCCGTAGGTCTTCAGCATCTTGTCCACGGTGGGCTTCCAGTTGGCCAGGGGCGGTTGCATGGTGATGTAGGTGACGCTGTGGCAGATGGAGCAGTAGCCCATCACCAGCTCCTTGCCCTCCCCATCCGCCAGCTCAGCGGTGTAGAGGGGGTAGGCCCCCACCTTGTACACCGTGCCCTCCCCCGGCTTGGCCGGGGCCGGCTGGAGGGTGAGGCCCAGGGGCCCCTGGGCGTAGTTGCCCGCCACCACCCCGGGCACCTCGGCCACCACGAAGCCCAGCAGGGAAAGCCCCAAGGGAATAAGCCAGCGCTTCCTCATGATCTCCTCCCTACTTGGCCGCCAGGACCACCACTTCCTGGCGCTCGATCTTGTTCCAAAGGTAGCCGCCGGGGTTCCAGACCCCGGTATCCGGCTGGACGTTTCCCTTCTCGTCCGTGGCCCGCACCGCCAGAGTGTAAGTGCCCGGGCGCTCGGGCCGCCAGGTGTACTCAAAGGTGCGGAAGGAGTACTTCCCGTAGTCGGCGCCCAGGATGGCGGGGCGCCAGGTCTGGCCGTTGTCGGTGGAAACCTCCACCTTCACCACCTTGCCGTGGCCGCTGAAGGCGATGCCCCGGATCTTGGCAGGCATTCCCGCCACCAGGGGATAGGAGCCATCGGGGTCAATGATGAAAGAGCGCACGGGCATGTTGACCTTGCCGATGGGCACAGTCTTTACCCTGCCCGCCGCCACGTCCTCGGGGGTGGTGGAGCCATTAGGGGTGTCAGGAATGCGGTATGCTGTGGCCATCCAGAAGTTTTTGTCCTCCTGGGTGAGGGCCCGGATCCAAGTGAGGTGCTTGAGCCAGTAGGTGGCGAACTTCCCCGGCACCACCAGGCGCACGGGAAACCCGTTCAGCATGGGGAGGGGCTCCCCGTTCATCAGGTAGGCCAGGATGGTTTCTTCAATGACGGGGTCGTTCAGGTCCAGGGACTTCATGAAGCGGCCTGAGCCTAGGTTCTCCGGCCCCTTGCCCCGGTCCAGCCCTTCAAACTGGATCTGCACCGTGCCCGGCTTCACCCCGGCGTAGTCCAGGAGGTCTTTAAGCCGCACCCCCGTCCAGAGGGCGTTGCCCATGGCCCCGTTGCCCCACTGCCCCCCAGCGACCCTGGGCTGGAAGCGGCTTCGGGAGTTGCCCGAGCACTGGTTCACGGCGGCGATGGATACGGGCTTGAATTTGCGGATGAGGTCCTCGAGGGAAAGCTCCACCGGGCGTTCAAAGTTCCCTTCCAGTTTTAGGCGCCATACGGAGAGGTCAATCTCGTTGGGGATCTCGTCCAGGTGGTAGCGGACGTAAAAGGCCTCGTTAGGGGTGAAGGGGGTGCGGAAGTAGTGGCGCGGCGTCTCCAGCTGGATGGGGCGGTCCGTCATGCGCAGCAAGGGAAGCTTTTGCGGGTAGACGGCATAGGGATGAACCCCATTCCAGTAGGGGTTGGCCTTGGGCCCGGTGAAGCTGGGAAGGGCCTCCTCCGCCTGGGCCGAGGCTTGGGCCAAGGCGGGCCTCGAGGCGAGCAGAACCCCCCCAGCGCCCAAAAGCTTGAGAAGTTGCCTTCTATCCACTTTCCTCATAGTGTCCTCCCTAGGGGACATTTGTACCTTACCGGGGCAGGGCTTCCTTGTCAAAGGGGGGGTATGGAGGAAAGCCCGCACCTGCGAGGGCGCTTCCCGCTCGGAAAGGCTTTTGGGTATCTGGAAGGGCCTTTCCCGGCGTATGATGGAAGCCATGCTCAAGGGCGAAGGCCCAGGACCCCTGCCGCCCCTTCTCCAGCAGTACGTGGAGCTTCGGGACCGCTACCCGGACTACCTCCTCCTCTTCCAGGTGGGGGATTTCTACGAGTGCTTCGGGGAGGACGCCGAAAGGCTCGCCCGCGCCTTGGGCCTAGTCCTCACCCACAAGACCAGCAAGGACTTCACCACCCCCATGGCGGGGATTCCCATAAGGGCCTTTGATGCCTACGCCGAGAGGCTCTTAAGGATGGGCTTCCGCCTGGCGGTGGCCGACCAGGTGGAGCCCGCCGAGGAGGCGGAGGGGCTCGTGCGGCGGGAGGTGACCCAGCTCCTCACCCCGGGGACCCTCACCCAGGAGGCCCTCCTCCCCCGGGAGGCCAACTACCTGGCGGCCATCGCCACCGGGGACGGGTGGGGCCTGGCCTTCCTGGACGTCTCCACCGGGGAGTTCAAGGGGACCCTTCTCAAGGGAAAAAGCGCCCTCTATGATGAGCTTTTCCGCCACCGGCCCGCCGAGGTCCTCCTCGCCCCGGAGCTTCGGGAGAACGAGGCCTTCGTGGCGGAGTTCCGGAAGCGATTTCCCGTGATGCTCTCCGAGGCCCCCTTTGAGCCCCAGGGGGAGGGTCCTTTGGCCCTGAGGCGGGCCCAGGGGGCCCTCCTGGCCTACGCCCGGGCCACCCAGGGGGGGGCCTTGAGCGTGCGCCCCTTCCGCCTCTACGACCCCGGGGCCTTCGTGCGCCTGCCCGAGGCCAGCCTGAAGGCCCTGGAGGTCTTTGAGCCCCTAAGGGGCCAGGACACCCTCTTCGGGGCCTTGGACGAGACCCGCACCGCCTCAGGCCGCAGGCTCCTCCAGGCCTGGCTCCGCCACCCCCTCCTGGAAAGGGGTCTCCTGGAGGCGAGGCTTGACCGGGTGGAGCGCTTCGTGCGGGAGGGGGCCCTGCGGGAGGGCCTCCGGAGGCTCCTCTTCCGCCTTGCCGACCTGGAGCGCCTGGCCACCAGGCTGGAACTCGGCCGGGCAGGCCCGAGGGACCTCGCCGCCCTAAGGCGGGGCCTGGAGATCCTCCCCGAGCTTAAGGGCCTTCTGGGGGAGGAGGTAGGGCTTCCCGACCTCTCCCCGCTCCTAGAGGAGCTAAGGGCGGCCCTGGTGGAGGACCCGCCCCTCAAGGTCTCCGAGGGGGGGCTCATCCGCGAGGGGTACGACCCCGATCTGGACGCCTTAAGGCGGGCCCACGCCGAGGGGGTGGCCTACTTCCTTGAGCTGGAGGAGAGGGAGAGGGGGAGGACGGGCATCCCCACCCTCAAGGTGGGCTACAACGCCGTCTTCGGCTACTACCTGGAGGTAACCCGCCCCTATTACCACCAGGTGCCCAAGGAGTACCGCCCCCTCCAGACCCTCAAGGACCGGCAGCGCTACGCCCTCCCGGAGATGAAGGAGCGGGAAAGGGAGCTCTACCGCCTCGAGGCCCTCATCAAGAGGCGGGAGGAGGAGGTCTTCCTCGCCCTGAGGGAGCGGGCCAAAAGGGAAGCGGAGGTCCTGAGGGAGGCGGCCAGGGTCCTGGCCGAGCTGGACGTCTACGCCGCCCTCGCCGAGGTGGCGGTGCGCTACGGCTACACCAGGCCCCGCTTCGGGGAGAGGCTTCGCATAAGGGCCGGGCGCCACCCGGTGGTGGAGCGCCGCACCACCTTCGTCCCCAACGACCTGGAGATGGCCCACGAGCTCGTCCTCGTCACCGGGCCCAACATGGCGGGGAAGAGCACCTTCCTCCGCCAGACCGCCCTCATCGCCCTCCTCGCCCAGATGGGGAGTTTCGTCCCCGCGGAGGAGGCGGAGCTCCCCCTCTTTGACGGGATCTACACGAGGATCGGAGCCTCCGACGACCTCGCCGGGGGGAAGAGCACCTTCATGGTGGAGATGGAGGAGGTGGCCCTCGTCCTCAAGGAGGCCACGGAAAGAAGCCTCGTCCTCCTGGACGAGGTGGGCCGGGGCACCAGCAGCCTGGACGGGGTGGCCATCGCCACCGCCCTCGCCGAGGCCCTGCACGAGAGGCGGTGCTACACCCTCTTCGCCACCCACTACTTTGAGCTCACCGCCCTCGCCCTCCCCCGGCTCCAGAACCTGCACGTGGCCGCCAAGGAGGAGGCGGGAGGGCTGGTCTTCTACCACCAGGTCCTTCCGGGGCCCGCCTCCAAGAGCTACGGGGTGGAGGTGGCGGCCATGGCGGGCCTGCCGGGGGAGGTGGTGGCCCGGGCCAAGGCCCTCCTCCAGGCCATGGCCGCCAGGCGGGAAGGGGTCTTGGAGGAGGTCTTGGAGCGCCTCCTCGCCCTGGACCCCGACCGCCTCACCCCCCTCGAGGCCCTGAGGCTCCTCCACGAGCTGAGGTCCTTGGCCCTGGGTGCCCCCTTGGGTAGCATGAGGGGGTGATCCGCCCCCTTCCTCCCGAGCTCCGGGGCCTCCTCGCCCAGGGGGAGGTCCTCCTCTCGGTGAAAGACGCCGTGCGGGAGCTTCTGGAAAACGCCCTGGACGCTAAGGCCCGAAGGGTCCGGGTGGAGCTCCTGGGCGGGGGGCTTGAGGGGATCGTGGTGGAGGACGATGGGGAGGGGATCGCCCTGGAGGACCTGCCTCTCTCCGTGGAGCCCTTCGCCACCAGCAAGCTTCAGGACCCCGCCAGGATCCACACCCTGGGCTTCCGCGGCCAGGCCCTCTACGCCCTGAGGCAGGCCGCCACCCTCAAGATCCGCTCCCGGCCCCGGGGGCAACTGGGGGGCGGTTTCCTCCTGGCCAAGGGGGGGCGGGTGGAGGTGAAGGAGGGCCCCGCCCCCCCGGGGACCCGGGTGGAGGTCCTGGGCCTCTTCGCGGGGGAGGGGCGGGACCCCAAGGGGGAGGTCCGGGGGGTCCTGGAGCTCGCGAGGCGCTACCTCCTCCACCACCCCCACCTGGCCCTCGCCCTCTTCGTGGAGGGGGAGGCCAGGCTCCTCTTCCCCGGGGCGGGGCTTATGGAGGCGGCCCGGCTCGCCTTCGGCAGGGTCTTGGCGGAAAGGCTCTTCCCCGTGGAGGCGGAGGAGGGAGGGTTTGCCCTTTGGGGCCTCCTCTCCGGTCCCCAGGTTTCCCGCACCCGGGAGGACGCCCTCTTCCTCGCGGTGAACGGCCGTCCCGTGGCCTTTCCCCCCGGGCTCCTTAAGGCGGTGCGCCGGGCCTACCGGGAACTCCTTCCCGAGGGGCACTTCCCCGTGGGGGTCCTGAACCTGAGGCTTCCCCCTTCCGCCTTCCGGCTCCGCCTGGACGCCCGTAAGGAGGAGGTCTTCCTGGAGCCCGAGGCGGAGGCCTTCGTGGAGGAGGCCCTGCGGGGGGTTTTGGCCCGGAAGAACCTGGCCCGCCTCCTCGAGGGGCCCAAGCCCCTTCTTCCCCTTTCCCCGCCCACCCCTTCCGGCCTGCCCCGGCTCCGTTTCCTCGCCCAGTTCCGGGAGAGCTACCTCCTGGCCGAAGGGGAGGGCACCCTCTACATCGTGGACCAGCACGCCGCCCACGAGCGGGTGATCTTTGAGGAGTTGAAGCGGCGCCTGGAGGCGGAAGGCCTGGCCCCCCTCCCGTACCCGGTCCTGGTGGAGCTTTCCCCCGGGGAGGAGGAGCGTCTGGGCCAGGGGATGGAGGGCCGGCTCTTCGTCTACGAGCCCTTTGGGCCCTCGAGGGTCCGCCTCCTCGAGGCGCCCCCCTTCCTCCACCCTTACCCCCTTCTGCTTCCTCCCGTCTTCAAGGAGGCCTTGCGGGGCGAGGGGGGAAGCCTTAAGGAGCTTCTGGCCCGGCTTTCCTGCCTGCCCGCCCTTAGAGCGGGCCACCCCCTGGGGAGGGCCCAGGGCCAGGCCCTCCTGGACGCCCTCCTGGCCTGTGAGACCCCCTGGGTCTGCCCCCACGGGAGGCCCGTCCTCCTGGCCCTGAGAGAGGAAGAGCTCATCCGGCGCTTTGGCCGCCGCTCGGGGGCTCGGGCAGGAGAAGAAGCCCGTCTTCATCGGCCACCAGGAACCACCCCGGAAGAACCCGCGCCTCGAGAACCCTGAGGGGCACGTCCACCTCCCTCTTGCCCTCCTTGGCGCTCTTCCTCGGCGTGGCGGCGAGGGCGAGGAGGCCCATGGGGACCTCCTCGAGCTCCTCCGCGTCCCGCACCGCCCCGTAGACCACCACCCCCGCCCAGCCCCGCTCCCAGGCCAGGCGGGCCAGGTTTCCCCCGAGGAGGGCCGTTCTTAAGGAGCCTCCCCCGTCCACGAAGAGGACCTGGCCCTCCCCGCCTTCCTCCAGGACCCTGCGCACCAGGGCGTTGTCCTCGTGCACCTTCAGGGTCTTGACCCTTCCCTGGAAACGGGTCCTTCCGCCGAAGCTCTTGAAGACCATGGGGAGGGTTTCCCCTTCCGGGTGGAGGTCCGAGAGGTCCGCGGTCCGCCCTTCCATAGGGGATATAGTAGCCCCTATGGAGGAGGCGAGGCTTCTCGTCACCTGCCCGGACCGCCCCGGCATCGTGGCCGCCGTCACCGGCTTCCTCTACGCCCACGGGGCCAACATCACCGACCTCCAGCAGCACTCCACCGACCCCGAGGGAGGCACCTTCTTCATGCGGGTGGCCTTCACCGCCTCCCACCTGGACCTGGCCCGCCCCGCCCTGGAGCGGGCCTTCCAGGAGGTGGTGGCCAGCCGCTTCCAGATGCAATGGCGCCTGGCCTACGCCTCCGAGAGGAAGCGCACCGCCATCCTCGTCTCCAGGCCCGCCCACGCCCTTCTGGAGCTCCTTTGGCGCTACCGGGTGGGGGAGCTTCCCATGGACCTCCGCCTCGTGGTTTCCAACCACCCGGACCGCAAGGAGGAGGTGGAGCGCTTCGGTGTCCCCTACCACCACGTGCCCGTGGAAAAGGGCCGCAAGGAGGAGGCGGAAGAGAGGATCCTGGCCCTCCTGGAGGAGGAGAAGGTGGAGCTCGTGGTCTTAGCCCGCTACATGCAGGTCCTCTCCCCCCGCTTCGTGGGGCGTTACCCCATGCGCATCCTCAACATCCACCACTCCTTCCTCCCGGCCTTCGCCGGGGCCGACCCCTACCGCCAGGCCTACGAGCGGGGGGTGAAGCTCATCGGGGCCACGGCCCACTACGTCACCGAGGAGCTGGACCAGGGCCCCATCATTGAACAGGACGTGGTGCGGATCTCTCACCGCCACTCGGTGCGGGAGATGAGAAGGCTTGGGCAGGAGCTGGAAAGGACCGTCCTGGCCCGGGCGGTGCGCTGGCACCTGGAGGACCGCATCCTGGTCCACGAGAACCGCACCGTGGTCTTTGTCTAATCGCCGCCTAACGGGGCGGGGGTAAGGTTAGGCCAGGAGGTGGCGCATGAACCTAGGCCGTTCCTTCGTGGGGTTTTTGGTGCTCTCCCTGATGGCCGGGGCGGTGCTCTGGTGGGGTCTCTCCCAAGGCCAGACCCCCCGCCCCCAGACCGCCCCACTCCCGGCGGACGGGGGCCTTCTGGAGTACGAGCGCAACACCGTGGAGATCGTGGAGCGCTACGGGGACGGGGTGGTCTACGTGTCCGTGGTCACCCGGCCCCAGAGCGTCCAGCTCCCCCCGGGGTTTGAGTTCTTCGCCCCCTTCCTGCAGGCCCCGCCCCAGCAGGGCACGGGCTCGGGCTTCGTCATAGACAAGGAGGGGTATATCCTCACCAACTACCACGTGGTGGAGGGGGCAAGCCAGATCACGGTGAAGTTCCACAACGACCCCAAGGAGTACCGGGCCCGCCTGGTGGGGGCGGCCCCCCCTTTGGACGTGGCCCTCCTCAAGGTGGACGCCCCTAAGGACAGGCTGGTGCCCCTGGTCCTGGGGGACTCCGGCCGGATCCGGGTGGGGCAGAAGGCCATCGCCATGGGGAACCCCTTCGGGCTGGAGTTCACCGTGACCCAAGGGATCGTCTCCGCCATACGGGAAAACCCCGGGGCCATCGGGGACGATTCGGGCCTCGTGCCCCAGGTGATCCAGACGGACGCTGCCATCAACCCCGGGAACTCCGGGGGGCCCCTCCTCAACTCCCGGGGCGAGGTCATCGGCATCAACACCGCCATCTTCACCCCCACGGGCCAGTTCGGGGCCGCCCAGTTCGCCGGGGTGGGGTTCGCCCTGCCCATCAACCTGGTGAAGCAGTACCTGCCCGAGCTCCGGTCGGGGAAAACCCTCACCGCCGAAGCCATCATTAGAAACCGACCCCGGCTTGGGGTGTCCTTAACTCCCCTCTCCCTTTACCCGGAGAGGCTCCGCCAGCAGTATGGCCTCCCCGACACCGGCCTCATGGTCCAGGAGGTGGAGCGGAATAGCCCCGCAGAGCGGGCGGGCCTGAGACCGCCAAGCCGCTTCGCCTACGTCCAGCTTCCCACGGGGGAGGCCCTGCAGGTGGGGGTGGACGGGGACGTGCTCTTGGAGGCGGAGGGGATCCCCCTCACCTCCATCGCCCAGCTCCGGCAGGTCCTCTACGCCAAGAAGCCGGGGGAGGCGGTGGCCCTCAAGGTCTGGCGCCAGGGGCGTACCCTGACCCTCAGGGTGGTTCCCCAGGTGATCCGCTAAGGGGGCCAAAGGAGCCTCACCCTTAGGCATCCGCCCTCCGCTTGGAACCAGCTTTCCCCCAGGCGGAGGGCCAGGCCCGTTTCCGAGCAGTAGTAGAGCTCCCTCTGCCTCTCCTTGGCCAGGGCCTCGTTCCAGGGGTAGGCCCCGGCGGTGTAGTAGGCCTCCGTCTCGGCATCGGTGTAGGCCCGGAAGCCCTGGAAGCGGAAGAGGGGCCGAAACTCCAGAAGCACGGGCTTTCCCGTCACCGAGTTCACGAACTCCACCCGCCCCTCCGCCCAGGGAAGGAGGAGGACGAAGCGCCTGGTTTCCCCTTCCTCCACCGCCACCAGGCGGAGCAGGGAGAGGGCCCCCAGGCCGAGCCAAAAGGCCCAGCTCTTGAGGAGCCGGGCCCAGGGCCTCAAGAGCGCCTTACCCACCGCTTCACTTCAAGGCCCCCGCCTCGCGGAAGTAGCGCAGCGCCCCCTCGTGGTAGGGGATGGTGCCGCCCACGAAGCGCACGGCGTTTTCCAAAGAGGTGTCCTTGGCGGCGGCCACCGCCTGCCGGAGGGCCTGGAGGTTTTCAAAGGTGGCCTTGGTGAGGGCGTAGGCCGCATCCTCCGGGAGGCTTGCCGGGCAGACGAAGAGGTTCCAGAAGGTTAGGGTGGGGGTGTCGGCGCGGGTGTTGTAGGTGGCCTTGGGGATCACCCCGGTTCCGGCGAGGCCGGGGAAGCGCTTCTGGAAGGTTTGGGCCACGGTGCTCTTGGGGTCAATGGGCACCAGGTAGAGGCGTTGCCCCTTGCGGGCCAAGGCGGCGGAGAGCTCGGTGATAGCCCCGGTGGGCAGGCCACCCGACCAAAAGAAGGCGTCCAGGTTGCCCTCGGAAAGGGCGTTGGCGCTCTCCTGCGCCCCCAGGCGCTCCTGCTTGGCGAAGTCCTTGGGGGAGAGGCCCGCCGCCTGGAGGACCAGAAGGGCCTCCACCTCGGTGCCCGAGCCCGGGGCCCCGGTGGAGACCCGCTTGCCCTTCAGGTCTTGGATCACCCGGATGCCCGCCCCTTCCCGGGCCACGAGGTGCAGGTAGTTCGGGTACATGGCAAAGAGGATGCGGGCGCTCTTGGCGGGCCTGTCCTTGAAGCGCTCGTGCCCTCCTGTGTAGGCCAGATAAGCGGAGTCGGGGAGGACGGTGGCGCAGTAGTAGGTGCCTCCCCCGGTGCGGTTCTCCAGGAGGAGGAGGTTGTCAATGGAGGCCGCCGTCTGGATGGCCTGGGCCTCGGCGACTCCCGCCTTGGTAAAGATCTCCGCCAGGGCCGTGCCGTAGTAGAAGTAGACCCCGCCCACCCCGCCCGTGGCGATGACCACCTTGGGCTTCTGGGCTAGGGCTAGACCGCTCAGGGCCAAAAGGGCCAGCAGGACTCGCTTCATCCCCTTCCTCCTTTCCTTCGGCCCTACCCTAAGCCCCCTTGGGGCCTCCCGTCAAGCCCTTGCGGAAGAAGGGGAGGCCCAGAAGGAAGGCGGCCAGGTTCAGGTAGGGCTGGGGCACGAAGAGAAGTGCGGCCAAGACCCCCAGGGCCCAAGCCTCCCAGCGCTTAAGGGGCCTCCGCGTGTACCCGGCCCCCGAGGCGGAGAGGTAGACCACCCCCGCGCCCACCGCCAGGAAGCGCCAGAGGATGAGGGCCCAGGCCTCTCCAGGGGGGGCGGTCTCCAGGACGGGCACGATGAGGAGGGCCGAGCCCGAATAGGCCAGAAGGAAGAAAAAGCCCACCAGGTACTTGGAGAGGGCCACCCGGGCGGCGTAGACCCCGGTCTGCAGGGGGTTGGTGCCGAAGACGCTGGCGGCGGCGTAGGCGGAGAGGGCCACGGGCGGGGTCACGTCTGCCAAGACGGCGTAGTAGAAGAGGAACATGTGGGTGGCGAGGAGGGCGGCCTGTTGGGAGGCCTCCGGGCTCAGGCCCTCTGCGGTGAAGTTCTTCACCGCCAAGGCGACGATGGCCGGGGCGGTGAGGGCGGAGGTGAGGACGTAGGTGGCCGTGGGGGGGACGCCCATCCCCAGGACCAGGCTGAAGAGGGCGGTGATGAGGGTGGCGAGGAGGAGGCTCTCCCCGGAGGCCTGCTGCAAGAGCTGGCTGAACTTGGAGGGTAGCCCGGAGATGACCATGTTGGCGAAGATGAGGTTGGCGGCGGTGACGGCGGTGCCGATGGGAAGCAGGGTGCGGAAGCCCTCGGCGAGCCCCTGGAAGAGGGGGCCTAGGCCCTTAGGCCTTAGGGTGGGGTCCAGGTAGGCCAAGACCACGAAGAGGACCAGGGCGAGGCTTGCGGCGGTGCGCACCTCATAGCCCAGGTAGAGCATGGCCACGATGAGGAGGATGGGCAGGAAGATGAAGCTATAGCGCAGGACGTAAGCCCTGCGGCCCATGCCGAGCTCCGGGGCCACGGGCTTTAGCCCCGCCTTCCGGGCGTAGAACTCGTTGAAGGCGAGGACGGTGGTGAGGTAGAGGAGGGCGGGGCCTATGGCCATGACGATCACCTTCAGCAAGGGGATCTGCAGGATCTCCACCATGATGAAGGCGATGGAGCCCAAAACGGGCGGGGTGATGAGGGCGATGGTGCCGGCGGTGGCCACGAGCCCCGCGGCGATGAGGCGGTCGTAGCCCGCCCGCTCGTAGAGGGGCTTGGTGAGGGCGGCCACGAACTGGGTGTCGGCGGCCCCGCTTCCCGAGAACATGCCCATGAAGACGCTGGCGATGCCCGTGACCCGCCCGGGGGTGGCGGGGTGCTTGCCCACCAGGGCCAGGGCCATGTTGGCCACCACCTTGCCCAGGCCCAGGGCCCCGATCATGCCGGAAAGGAGGGTGAAGTAGACCAGGTACTTGGCGGAAACCCCGGTGATGAGGCCGTAGATGCCCGCCTCCGTCTCGTTGAAGGTCTTGCCCAGGAGGAGGTCAATGCCCTGGCGGCTTCCCCTAAAGGCCCCGGGGAAGAGGTCGGCGTAGAGGTTGTAGCCGAAGAAGAAGAGGACGAGCACGGGCATCACGGGGCCCAGGAGGCGGTAGACCGCTCCCAGGACCAGCATGATGAGGCCGAAGGACATGGCCATGTCCCAGGGCTCAGGAAGCACGGCCCGGTAGACCAGCTCCTCAAAGTGGCGGAGCTGGTACAGGGTGGGGAAGAGGGCGAGGAGGACCGCCAGGAGGTCGGCGGGGCGCTTTAGGCCAGGGAGGAGGGCGGGCAAGACGGCCACCGCCCAGTAGAGGAGGCCCGTGAGCTTGGCGGCGGGGGGCAGGCTGACCCCGGGGACGTTGGGGAAGAGAAAGTTGTAGAGGGGCACGAGGCTGAAGAGGAAGTAGACCCAGGCCCCGGGCGTGCGCCTCCGCGGCAGGTAGAAGCTCACCAGGTAGGCGCCCAGGAGGAGGAAGAGGACGTGGGTGCTCCGCTGTAGCTGTACCTGATCCAGGATGGGGACCTCAGCCCGGGCGAGGGGGGTGAAGGGGTGGAGGACCAGGTACAGGCTGAAGAGGGCCCCCAGCACCAGGACCCAGTGGGTGAGCCGGGTGAGGGGGGTGGAGGGGAAGGCCGGGCGTTCTAGCTCCATGGGGTTCTCCAAGAAGGCCCGGGGTCCGGGGGTGCCCCGACCCCGGGCGCGTGCGGGTTCTTACTTGAGGAGTCCCTTTTCCTTCAGGTAGCGCTCCGCCCCGGGGTGGAAGGGGATGGGGAGCTTGCCGTGGAGGCGGGCGGTGGCCTCGAGGCTGGTGTCCTTGGCGGCCGCCACGGCGGTGCGCAGGGTGTCCAGGTTGTCAAAGATGGCCTTCACCATGGCGTAGGCGGCCTCGGCGGGCAGGGTGTCGGGGCAGACCACGATGTTGCCCGTGGCCAGGCCGGGCACGTCGGTGCGGGTGTTGTAGACGCTCTTGGGCACCTTGTAGGTGTCCACCAGGCCGGGGAAGCGCTTCAGGACCACCTGGGCTGTGGTGCTCTTGGGGTCAATGGGCACCAGGTGGATCCGGTCCCCCTTGCGGGTTAGGGTCTGGGAGAGCTCCACGATGGAGCTGGTGGGCAACCCCCCCACCCAGAAGAAGGCGTCCAGGGTGCCCTCGGCCAGGGCCTTGGCCGCCTCGGCCACGGGCAGGCGCTCCCTTTTGGCGAAGGACTCGGGCTTCACCCCGGCGCCCTGGAGGACGAGGAGGGCCAGGTTCTCGGTGCTGGAGCCGGGCTGGCCGGTGGAGACCCGCTTGCCCTTGAGGTCCTGCACCAGCTTGATGCCAGTCTTCTCCGAGGTCACCAGGTGGATGAAGGAGGGGTACATGTAGAAGAGCACCCGCTGGTTCTTGGCGGGCTTCTCCTTGAAGCGGGGGTCTTCCCCGGTGTAGGCCACGTAGGCGGAGTCGGTGGTGGTGAGGGCGCAGTAGAAGGTGTTCCCCTGGGGGTTGGTGCGGTCGCGGAGGAGCTGGAGGTTGTCGTAGGAGCCCCCGGTCTGCACGGGCTGGGCCTCCACCGCCCCCGCCTTGTTGAGGATGTCGGCCATGGCGGTGCCGTAGTAGAAGAATACCCCCCCGGTGCTTCCGGTGCCGATGACCACCTTGGGCTTCTGGGCCACCCCAGAGGCCGCAAGCAACAGGGCCAAGAGGATAAGGCTTCGCTTCATGTTCACCTCCCGCATACTTTTGCGCCCATACCCTACCTTGGCCCGGGGGTCCTGTCAAGGGAGGAAAGGCCCAGGAGCCTTGCCTGGAAGGCCCGCAAGAGGTCGGTTTTGCTGAGGATGCCCACAAGCCTTCCCTCCTCCAGGACCAGGGCCCGGGCGTACCCCCGTTCGGCCATGCGTTCCAGGGCGCCCAAGGCCGTGTCCTCGGGGGAGAGGAAGAGGGGGGGCTGGAGGTAGCGCTCCAGGGGGGCCTCCGGGTCGGCCCCTTCCAGGTGCTCCAGCCCCACCACCCCCAAAACCCGCCCTTCCGCCACCACGGGGAAGCCGGAGACCTTGTGGAGGAGGGAAAGCCTTAGGAGTTCGCCCACGGGGAGGCCGGGGGCAAGGACGATGGGGTCCTGGGTCATCAGGTCCCGCACCCTTAAGCCCTCCAGGGCCTGGGCCAGGAGGGTGGCCTCGGCGTCGGCCCTCGAGGCCATATACACGAAGAAGGCCGTGAGGACCAGGAAGGGGTTGAAGGCCACAAGCCCGAAAAGCCCTAGGGCCAGGGCCACCGCTTGGCTCAGGGCCAGGGCCTGCCTCGTGGCCTGAAGGTAGGGCTTCCTTAGGGCGAGGAGGGCGCGGAAGACCCGCCCCCCGTCCAGGGGCAGGGCGGGGAGGAGGTTGAAAAGGCCCAGGGTGAGGTTCACCAGGGCCAGGTAGTGGGTGAGGAACCCCACCACCCCCTCCTCCTGGCGCAGGAGCCAGAAGAGGAGGGCGAGGGCGAAGCTCACCAGGGGCCCCGCCACCGCCACCCCGAGCTCCTTTAGGGGTTCTTGGGGGATCCGCTCCAGCTGCGCCACCCCGCCCAGGAGCCAAAGGGTGATGCGCCGGGTGGCGATGCCGTAGCGGTGGGCGGCGAGGGCGTGGCCGAGCTCGTGGAGGAGAACGGAGAGGAAGAGCCCCGTGGCGGCCAGGAGGCCGAGGAGGAAGGGCCGGGGCCCCTGGAGGAGGCCTTCTTCCTGGGGGAGGCCGAAGAGCCTCAGGTAAAGGGGCAGGTTCCCGGCGATGAGCAGGGCCAAGAGGGGGAGGACCACCAGGAAGGAGAGGTCCAGGTAGAGGGGGATGCCCAGGAGGCGGAAGAGGAAAAGCCCGCGCTGAAGCATGCCTCAGTATAGGCCGGGGCGGGGCTCCCCGGTTATGACTGGGCGGTCAGTCGTAGGATGGGGGGGTGCTGGCCCTGGCCCTCCTCCAAGACGCCCGCTACCGCGGTTACTGGCTCGCCCTCTTCGTTTCCCAGATGGGCACCTGGATGCAGGCGGCGGCCCAGGGGTGGCTGGTCCTCCTCCTCACGGGAAGCGCCGAGCGGCTCGGCCTGGTGGTGGCCTTGCAGTTCCTGCCCTCCCTCCTCTTCTCCTTGCCCGCCGGGGTCCTGGCGGACCGCTACCCCAAGCGGAACCTCCTCCTCTTCACCCAGGGGGGGATGATGCTTCTGGCCCTCCTCATGGCCCTCCTCATCCTCACGGGGTGGGTGCGCTACGGGCACGTCCTCCTCTTCGCCTTCCTCTACGGGGCCTTGAACGCCATGGACCAGCCCGTGCGCCAAAGCTTCACCGTGGAGCTGGCGGGCCGGGAGCGCTACCCCGGGGCCATCGCCCTGAACTCCTTGGGCTTCAACCTAAGCCGCCTCCTGGGGCCGGCCTTGGCGGGCGTCTTGATCGCCCTCTACGGGGTAGGGGTGGCCTACCTGGCCAATGCCCTCTCCTTTTTCCCCCTCCTCCTCGTCCTCCTCCGCCTCGCCCCGGGGCCCCTGGGCGGGGGAGGGGAGGGCCGCTGGTGGCGGGAGGCCCTGGAAGGGGTGCGCTTTGTGCTGGAGCACCCCTTGGTGCGCCGGGTGGTGGGGCTGGTCCTCTTCGCCAGCCTTTTCGGCATGAACTTCCAGACCCTGGTCCCCGCCTACGCCCGGCTCGTGCTCTCCCTTTCCGCCACCGGCTACGGCTTTCTGGTCTCCAGCGTGGGGCTTGGGGCTTTGGGGGCGGCCTTGGTCATGGCCCTTACGGGGAGGCCGAGGCCCGGTCGCCTCCTCCTGGGCGCCTTCGCCCTGGCCTTAGCCCACCTGGGCCTCTTCTGGGCCTACCGGCCTTGGGTGCCCCTCTTCTTGGCCCTCGGGGGGTTTGGCATGATCTCCGTCCTCATCAACGCCAACACCTTGGTGCAGCTTTCCGTTCCGGACCGCTTGAGGGGCCGGGTCATGGCGGTCTACAGCCTGGTGATGCTGGGCACGGGGCCTTTGGGGGCCTACCTCACGGGGTTTCTCTTTGAGCTCCTGGGGGGGCGGCTTGCCGCCTTGGCCCTGGGGGGACTGGTCCTCCTGGTGGGCCTCTACCAGCTTCGCCCCTGGCCTAAGGGGTCCAGTCCTCGGGCCTAGGCCCCAGGCCGAGCCGCCAGGCCACGCCCCTGGCTACCCGCACCCCCGCCTTCCCGTCCCCGTAAGGGTTTCGGGCCTTCCGCATGCGGGCGAGCTCCTCGGGGTTTTCCAGAAGCTCCCTGACCACCCGGAAGACCCGTTCGGGGTCGGTGCCGGCCAGCCTGAGGATGCCCGCCTCGAGGCCCTCGGGCCTTTCCGTCACGTTCCTCAGGACCACCACGGGAACCCCCAGAGCGGCCCCTTCCTCCTGGAGGCCCCCGGAGTCGGTGACGAGGAGGAGGCTTTCCCGCATGAGGGCGGCCATGGGGCCGTACTCCAGGGGGTCCAGAAGGACGAAGTTCCTCACCCCCCGGAGGACCGGATAGACCCCTTCCCGCACCACGGGGTTCAGGTGCACCGGGTAAACGAAGGTGAGGTGGGGGAAGGCCTCGGCCACCCGCTTGAGGGCCCGGGCCAGGTCCGGGAGGAGGGGCCAGTTCTCCCGGCGGTGCATGGTCACGGTCACGTAAGGCCCTTCGGGAAGCCCTTCGGGAAGCCGGCCGAGCCGGGCGGCCAGGAGCACGGCGTCCACCCCGGTCTGGCCCGTGACCAGGATCCCCTCCTCCCGCTTCCCCTCCCTAAGGAGGTTCTCCTTGGCCAGGGGGGTTGGGGCGAAGTCCAGGTCGGTGAGGACGTCGGTGAGGCGGCGGTTGGCCTCCTCGGGAAAGGGCTCCTTGAGGTTGTGGCTCCTAAGCCCCGCCTCCACGTGGCCCACGGGGATCCCTTCCAGGAAGGCGGCCCAGGCCACGGCGAAGGTGGTGAGGGTGTCCCCGTGGACCAGAACGTAGTCCGCCCCCATCTCCTTGAGGGCCCTCGCCGCCTGGGGGAGGATGCGGGCGGCGAGGTCGGGGAGGGCCTGGCGCTCCTGCATCACGTCCAGGTTCCGGTCCTCCCGGATGCCGAAGAGGGAGAGGGCCTGGCGGAGCTGTTCCCGGTGCTGGCCTGTGAGGAGGACCAGGGGCTTCAGGTAAGGGATCTCCTGGAGGGCCAGGTACACGGGGGCCATCTTGGTGGCCTCAGGTCTTGTGCCGAAGGCGAGGACCACGCGCTTCATTCTCCCCTCCAAAGCGCTCTAAGCCTCCGGTAGGTCACCCAGGAGAGGCCCAGGAAGGTGACCAGGAGGCTCGCCAAAATGGCCTCCCAGGGCATCCCCAGGTAGGCCATGGCCATCAGGTTAAAGAGGAGGGCCACCCCCCAGAGGAGAAAGGCCACCCGCCTTTGGGAGAGCCCCCGGGCCAGGAGGCGGTGGTGGATGTGGTCCTTGCCCGGGGTGGAGAGGGGGTTCTGCCCCCGGAGAAGCCGCTTCAGGACCACTTGGGTGGTGTCCAGGATGGGGAGGAGGAGGAAGAGGACCGGGGGGAGGAGGCCCAAGAAGGTGGTGAGCTTGAGGTTGCCGAGGAGGGCGGTGGCCGCCAGGGTGTAGCCCAGGAAGTAGGCCCCGGCGTCCCCCAGGATGATGCGGCTCGGGTGGAGGTTGTGCCGCAGAAATCCCAAGGCGGCCCCGGCCACCGCCGAGAGGACCAGGGTGCCCGCCGCCCAGAAGGGGAACTGGGCGGAGACGAAGAGGAGGCTCACGGCGCTGATGAAGGCGATGCCCCCCGCCAGGCCGTCCAGGCCGTCCATGAGGTTTAAGGCGTTGGTGATCCCCACCACCCAAAGCCAGGTGAGGAGGAGGCCCAAAGCGGGGTCCAAGGGCGTGCCGAAGGCGGCTTCAAAACGCACCCCCACGGCCATGAGGAGGAGGGCGGAGAGGGTCTGGACGAAGAGGCGGAAAAGGGGCGGGAGGCCGAACTGGTCGTCAATGAAGCCCACCAGCACCAGCCAGGCCCCCCCCAGGAGGATGGCCAGGACCTGGATGAGGACGTTTTCCACCAGGATGGGCCGGAGGAAGGCCGCCACCACCAGGGCGAGGACCACCCCGGCGTAGACGGCGAGCCCCCCGGCGTTGGGGAGGGGCTCCCGGTTGAGGCGCCGTTCGTTGGGCAGGTCGGCCCAGCCCACCTTCAGGGCGAAGCGGCGCACCTGGGGCAGGAAACGCCAGGTGAAGAAAAGGGCCAGGAGGAAGACGAAGGCCACGGTGAGCCATCCCGGCCCCGTGGGGTCGGCGATGCCTAGGCGCCTTAGAAGCTCGCTCATTTGGTCCCGTAGATCCGGTCCCCGGCGTCGCCCAGCCCGGGGACGATGTAGCCGTGGTCGTTGAGGTGCTGGTCAATGGCCGCCACCACCACCTCGGTGTCGGGGTGGTCCTGGGCGATGCGCTCCAGGCCTTCCGGGGCGGCGATGATGCACATGAGTTTGATGCCCGTGGCCCCCCGTTCCTTGAGGAGGGAGAGGGCAAGGCTTGCGCTTCCCCCCGTGGCCAGCATGGGATCCAGGAGGAAAACCCTCCTTTCGGCGATGTCCGGGGGAAGCTTGGCGTAGTACTGCACGGGTTTTAAAGACTCGGGGTCCCGGTAGAGGCCGATGTGCCCCACCCGGGCGTGGGGGACGAGCTTCAGGATGCCCTCCACCATGACGAGCCCTGCCCGGAGGATGGCCACCAGGGCGAGCTTCTTCCCGGAGAGCACCCGGACCCTGGCCGGGGCCACGGGGGTTTCCACCCAGGCCTCGGTGAGTTCCAGGTCCCGCATGGCCTCGTAGGCCATGAGGAGGGAGACCTCCTCCGCCAGTTCCCGGAAGTCCTTGGGGCCCGTGCCTTTGTCCCGGAGGTGGGCCAGCTTGTGCTGGATAAGGGGGTGGTCCACCAGGGTGATCCTCATCCCCACGAGCCTAAGCCCCTGCCCGGGGGTTCCGCAACCTTAGCACCCCCTTCCCCGGACGGGAAAGCAGTCCTGGAAAAAGCGCAGGGCCTTGGGGAGCTTTTCCTTAAGGGCCTCGAGGAAACCCGCCCGGTGCTTGGTCCTGAACCAGTGGAGGTCGTGGAGGTAGGTGAGGGGCACGTAGAAGGCCAGGCGTTCCCTCACCTCCTGGGGGTAGAGGCGGGCCATGCGGAAGAGGGCCTCCCGGGCCCTTTCCTCCCCCAGGAGGTCCAGGCTTCCCGTCTTCAGGAGGGCCAGGTCCCGGGCGGGGTCGTCGCCTCCCGAGCGCACCCAGTCCACCAGCAACACCTCCGGGCCCTCCTCCCCCGGGGCCTTCACCAGGAGGTTGCCCGCCCAGGCGTCCCGGTGGCAGAAGCGGCGCTCCGCCCCGGCGGCCAGGGCCACCTCCCGCCTCAGGGCCCGGACCAGGTCCAAGGCCTCGGGCACCCCCTCGAGGCTTTGGGCGAAGGCCGAGAGCCGGGCGAGAAGTTCCTCCTCGGAGACGTATCCCGGCTCCGGCAGGCGGTGGAGGGCGAGGAAAAGGTGGGAGAGGGCGGCGAGGGTCTTTTGGGAGAAGGCCTCCGGGGCGAAGGGCTTCCCGGGGAAGCGGCGGGTGATGAGGACGCCTTGGCCCTCCACCTCCGCCACCCCCAGGACGAAGCTTCCCAGGCCGGCCCGGGCCATCCTCTTGGCCTCGAGGGCCGCCAGGTGGGCCTCCTCCTTCCGGTAGACCTTGTAGACCCGCTCCCCGTCGGTGTAGACCCGGGCCTCAAACCCCCCCAGAGGGGTGAGGCGGGCGAAGCCTTCGGGGGGAAGGAGGCCCTTCAAGGCGGCCACGGCCACGGGGCTTATTCTAGCCTTGTGGAGCTCCTGCGCCCCGAGGCCACCCTCCTCTCCCTGGGGGACCGGGTACTTTCCTTTGACCGGGAGGGCCGCCCCTACCACTACTTCCGCCGGGGGGAGACCTTCAAGCGCGCCCTGGACGGAAGCCTTCACCTGCGGAAGCGGGAGGGGGAACGGAGAAGGAAGCGGCTTTCCCGGGAAGAGGCCCTGGAGGTCTACCGGGAGGTCCTGGCCCTGGCCGAGGCCCACCTGAAGGATGCAAAGAGGCGGCGGGAGGTCCTCCGCTGGACCCCGGAAAGCCTCCTGGACTCCCGGCCCTACCGGGAGGCCTACCCCTGGCCCATTAGCATCCTTCCGCCCGACGCCTACCTCTCCGTGGTCCTCCAGGCCACCACCGGATGCACCTGGAACCGTTGCGCCTTCTGCAGCTTCTACCAGGACCGCCCCTTCCAGAAGCGCACCCCCGAGGCCTTCCGGGAGCACATCCAGGCCGTCTTGTCCCTCCTGGGGCAGGGGAGGCTTCTCAGGCGGGGGGTCTTCCTGGCCGACGGGAACGCCCTGGCCCTGGCCGAGCCCCTCCTCCCCCTCTTGGAGGAGGTGGGCCGGGCCTTTCCCGGGGAGCCCGTCTTGGGCTTCCTGGACCTCTTCACCGGGCTCAAGAAGGAGGCCTCCTGGTGGAGGAGGCTTCGCCTCCTGGGGCTTAGGCGGGTCTACCTCGGTCTGGAGACGGGCCACCCTCCCCTCCTCGCCCTCCTCCGGAAGCCCGGCCACCCCAAGGAGGCCCTTCCCCTGGTGCGGACCCTGAAGGCGGCCGGGCTTTCCCTGGGGGTGATCCTCATGGTGGGGGCAGGGGGAAAAGCCTTTCAGGAGGCCCACTTCCGGGAAAGCCTCGCCCTTCTCTCCCAGCTTCCCTTGGGCCCGGAGGACCTGGTCTACCTTTCCCCCTTCCAGGAGGACCCCCACACCCCTTACGCCCGCCTGGGCCTTGCGCCCCTGCAGGACCTCGAGGGGGAGTTAAAAACCTGGATGCGGGCCCTCAGGGCCTTGGGCCTGAGGGCCGGCCGGTACGACATCCGGGAGTTTCTTTACTGAGCCCCCTCGCGGCCTTTGGGTATACTCAGGCCATGAGCGCGTCTTCCGAGCGCGAACTCTACGAGGCCTGGGTGGAGCTCCTCTCCTGGATGCGGGAGTACGCCGAGGAGAAGGGCGTGCGCTTTGAGAAGGAGGCGGACTTCCCCGACTTCATCTACCGCATGGAGCGCCCTTACCACCTCCCCACCACCATCATGACCGCCTCCTTGTCCGACGGGCTCGGGGAGCCCTTCCTCCTGGCGGACGTTTCCCCGAGGCACGCCAAGCTCAAGCGCATCGGCCTCCGCCTGCCCCGGGCCCACATCCACCTCCACGCCCACCACGAGCCGGGGAAGGGCCTGGTGACCGGGAAAATCCCCCTCACCAAGGAGCGCTTCTTCGCCCTGGCCGACCGGGCCCGGGAGGCCCTGGCCTTCGCCTAACCCCAAAGCGCCTCCCAGAGGGCCAGGACCACCCGGTGGAGGAGGGGAAAGGCCCTGGGGGTGGGCCTTAGGCGCTTTGCCTCCACCGCAAGGAGGCCCTCCGCCGCGAGCTCCCGGGCCTTTCCCTGAAGGAGGGGCCAGAGGGGAAGCCCCGTTCTTCCCTCCACCTCGGCCACGTCCACCCCTTCCCTAAGCCTTAGCCCCAGCATGAGGCTTTCCTTGGCGTGTTCCAGCGGGGAAATGGCCTCCTCCTTCGGGGCCTCCCCGAGGAGCCAGCGGGGGAGGGGCGGGCCCGTGCGCCTTAGGGCGTAAAAAGTTCCTTCCCCCGGGTACTGCCCGGTGGCCGCGGGACCCAGGGCGAGCCAGAAGCCCGCCCGCCAGTAGACCAGGTTGTGCCGGGCCTCCTCCCCTTCCCTGGCGAAGTTGGAGACCTCGTAGCGGAATAGCCCGGCTTCCCCCAGCACCTCCTCCGCCCGCTCCATGGCCCAGGCCTCCCGCTCGGAGTCTTCCTTTAGGCCCAGGAGGGCGAAGGGGGTGCCCTTCTCCACCTGGAGGGTGTAGGCGGAGACGTGCCCCACCCCGAGGCGGGCCGCCTCCTTCAGGTCCTCTTCCACCTCCTGCATGGGGAGGCCCAGGATGAGGTCAAGGGAGAGGCGAAAGCCCGCCTCCAGGGCCATCTCCACCGCCCTCAGCGCCCCCTTCCTCCCGTGGGCCCGCCCCAGGAACTTGAGGACGGGCTCCTGGAAGCTCTGCACCCCCAGGGAGAGGCGGTTCACCCCCAGGTCCTTGAGGAGCTTTAGGCGGCCAGGGGAGAGGGTCCCGGGGTTGGCCTCGAGGGTCACCTCGGCCCCCTCGGCGAGCCTCCAGGGGAGGCTCTGGAAGAGGGCCACCAGTTCCCGGTCCTTTAGGTAACTCGGGGTACCCCCGCCCAGGTAGAGGGTTTCCAGAGGCTCGGGGAAGCCCTGGTAAAGGGCCTTGGCCTCTTCCTCCAGGCGCCTTAGGTAAGCCTCCACCCACCCCGGCCCCCGCCGGACCACGTGGAAGTCGCAGTAGGGGCAGAGGGTGGGGCAGAAGGGAACGTGGACGTAGAGGCTAGCCACGGCCGCTTTTTAAGACCTCCTCCGCCCAGGCCACGGTCCGCTCCGCAAGCGCGAGGGCTTCCCTCCAGTCCTCCTCCGTGGCTTCCGGGAGGTCCCCGGGGTAGCGGCTGGCGACGGCAAAGGGGTTAAGCCGGGCAAGGGCTTCCAGCTCCAGAGGCACGGGGAGGTGGGGGCGGATCAGCTCCAAAAGCCTTTCCAGGTCGTGGGTCTTGGGAAAAGGTATGTCTAAGGCGACCAGGAGGGCTTTGAGGGCCTTTTCTGCGGCTTGCTGGGCATCAAAACAAGGTTCCTCCCAAACGACCTCGGGGCTTACCTGCCCAAGGCGGGCCCGGGCCAGGTTGCTCTTGGCCCGGACGAGCCAAGCCAGGGGATCTGTGGCTTCACGCGGCATAGAGCACCCGGCCTTCCCTCAGGACCTTGGGGTAAAGGGTGGTCCAGGCTTCCCGGTACTTTTCCAGATCCTCCGCGGTGGCCAAAAGGAGGTCCAGGCTGAAGCCCCGTTTGGCCTTGCTCGCCGCCAGGTAGAGGTCCTTCCACACCCGCATGGTCTTGTACTCGGGAGGCACCACCACGAGGAGGTCGTAGTCGCTTTCTGGGCGAGCTTCCCCCCGCGCCCGGCTGCCGAAGAGGATGACCTTTTGCGCCGGGACGGTCTTGAGGATGGCCTCGAGGACCGGGGCAAGCTCCGGGTACTCCACTTCCTCAGTCTACAAAGATGAGCCGGAAATCGTTGAGGTTGGTCCCCGTGGGGCCGGTCCTAAGAAGGGTTCCCGCCTCCTGGAAGAAGCCGAGGCTGTCGTTTTCCTCCAGGAAGGGCCTGGGGTCCAGGCCCTTTTCCCACACCGCCGGGGTGAGGAGGGCCCCGGCGGCGCCGCTAGGGCCGTCCAGGCCGTCGGAGTCGGCGGCGAGGGCGTAAAGGGGGGCCTCGAGGTGGGCGTAGAGGGCGAGCAAAAACTCCAGGTTCCGCCCCCCCTTTCCCTTGCCCAGGACCCGCACCTGGGCCTCCCCTCCGGAGAGGAGGAAGAGGGGCTTTCTGAAGGGCACCCCGTGGGCCCGGATGGCCCCTATGAGCTCGGCGTGGAAGCGGGCGAGGGCCCTGGCCTCCCCCCCGAGGCGGTGGGAGAGGACCGCCGCCCGGAAGCCCTGGGCCCGCAAGAACCTTTGCGCCGCCCGGAGGAGGTGGAGGTTCGTGCCCACGAGGCGCCAGGTGAGGCGCCTTAGGGCGGGGTCTTGGGGCTTTAGGGTCTCGGGGAGGCGCCCTTCCACCCCCTGCTGGAGGACGGCCCGGGCCCCAGGGAAGGCGAGGCCGAAGCGGTCCAGCACGGCGAGGGCCTCGGCGTGGGTGGTGGGGTCGGGGTGGAAGGGGCCGGAGGCGATGACCGCGGGGTCGTCCCCCGGCACGTCGGAGAGGAGGAGGACGTGGACCTTAGCCCTCGTGGCCAGGAGGGCCCTGCCTCCCTTGATGCGGGAGAGGTGCTTGCGCACGGCGTTCACCTCGTGGATGCTGGCCCCACTCCGCAAGAGGGCCTCGGTGAGGGCCTGCTTTTCCTCCAGGGAGATCCCCAGGGGGGCGCACCAGAGGGCGCTTCCCCCGCCCGAGGCCAGGGCCAAAACCCGCGCCCTCGGGGAAAGCCCCTGGAGGAGGGCCAGGACCTCCTCCGCCGCCCGGAGGCTCTCCTCGTCAGGGACGGGATGGCGAGCGAAGACCGCCCTGAGCCCCCGGGCGTCCTGCCCCTTGGGCAGGGTGAGGTGGTAGGGGACCTCCCCGTAGCGGTCCAGGGCGGCCTGGAGCATGGGGGCCGCCGCCTTCCCCACCGCTAGGACGAGGTCCGGCCGCCAGGGGGGAAGGTGCCTTGCCGTGAGGCGGTAGGGGTCCGTGGCCTTTAGGGCCTCCAGGAAGGCTTCCTTCAGGAGGGCTTCCACGCCAGGTCCGTCCGGTCAAAGAAGTTGAGCCCGGCGGGGTGCCTGCCCCGCCCGTAGCGCCGGTAAGCGGAAATGGCTTCCCGGGCATGCCCTTCGGTGAAGGGCACGATCTCGGCCTGGAGCTCGGTTAGGAGCTCAAAGAGAGGATGCACCCGCTCAAAGCCCAGCCGGGCGCCCAGGACGATTCCCGCTTCGGCCAAGGTGGGGGCGGCTACCCTGTGGGGGCGGGTGCGCCGGAGTTGCTCCAAAAGCTCCTCGTACCCCTCTTCCCGGAAGAGTAGGGCGAGGAGGACGGAGGTGTCCAGTACCATCAGTACCCCTCCTTGCCGTACCCCAGGATCTCTTCCTTGGCGATTCCCTTCCCCAAAAGCTCCGGCGGGATCTGGGGCCAGACCTCCTCCTCCAGGAAGCGGATCACCCGGTCAAAGTTTCGCTTCCGCTGGAGTTCCCTAAGGCGCATCTCCAGGGCCTTCCTTACGGCCTCGGTCTTGGTTTCCCCGGCGAGGCGGGCCACCTCCTCGGCCAGACGCTCCACCTCCCGGTTGCGGATGGTGAGGGCCATGCTTTAAGCAAGGCTGCATAAGCGTATGCATGTCAAGCCAAGGGGTCCTTCCCCTCGTAGAGGAGGGCGAGGAGTTCTACCGTGTGCAGCACGGGGAGGTCCAGGTAGGCCTGGATCTGGGTGAGGCAGCCGATGTTGCCCGTGGCCACCAGGTCCGCCCCCGTGGCCTTTAGGTTTTCCGCCTTCCTCCTTCCTAAGGCCTCGGCGATCTCCGGCTGGAAGAGGTTGTAGGTGCCGGCCGAACCGCAGCAGAGCTCCCACTCCCTGGGCTCTAAGACCTCGAGGCCCGCCGCCTTTAGAAGCCTCCTCGGGGCCTCCCTCACCCCTTGGGCGTGGGCCAGGTGGCAGGCGTCGTGGTAGGCCACCTTGAGGGGCCGGGAAGGGGCCTTGGGCGGGGCGAAGCCCAGCTCGTCCAGGAGCACCGCCACGTCCTTCACCTTGGCGGCGAAGGCCTGGGCCTCCTCCTCCTCGGGCTCCCCCAGGAAGAGGAGGGGGTACTCCTTCATCCCCGAGCCGCACCCGGCGGCGTTGGTGACCACGTGGTCCACCTCCCGGAAGGCCTTCAGGTTCTTCCGGGCGAGGGCCCTCGCCCCCTCCTTGTCCCCGGCGTGGAGGTTTAGGGCCCCGCAGCAGGCCTGCTCCTTCAGGACCAGGACCTCCGCGCCGTTTTCCTGCAGAACTTTTATGGTGGCCTGGTTGATGGAGGGGCGCAAGACCCGCTGGGCGCACCCCAGAAGGAGCCCCACCTGCGCCCGCCTCTCCCCCTTGGCGGGGTAGACCTCCCGGTAGGGGGCCTCCTCGGGGAGGCGGTCCGGGAGGAGGGTGAGGGGGGTCTTCAGGGGCTTGGGGAGGGGCAGGGGCTTAAGGAGGGGCTTCAGGCGGACGCCGAGCCCCGCCAGGGGCCGGAAGCGCCCGGGGTAGGGAAGGGTGCGGAGGAGGCCCAGGCGGTAGGTGGCTTCCAGGGGAGAGCGGTGCCGCCTCCCTTCGCTCCAGAGGCGGAAGGTGGCGATGAGCTCGCCGTAGGGCACCCCGCTTGGGCAGGCGGTGACGCAGGCCTGGCAGGCCAGGCAGCGGTCCAGGTAGGGCAGGGCCTCCTCCAGGGGGAGGCTTCCCTCCAGGACCTCCTTCATGAGGAAGATCCGGCCCCTGGGGGAGTCCATCTCCTCCTGGAGGACCACGTAGGTGGGGCAGGTGGGGAGGCAGAAGCCGCAGTGGACGCAGGCTTCGATGGCGTGGGCCATGACCTCCCCTTCCTTGCCCAGGGTTTCCACGGGGATCCGGTGCTGCATGCTCTCACCCTAAAGGAAAGCGGCCCCTGGGGTCCAGGGCCTTCTTGACGCCGGCGAAGAAGGGGTTTTGGGGCCCGGGGAAGGGGGGCGCTTCCGCCCCCTTGAGCACCAGGTGGGGAAGGCCCGCCTCCCTTAGCGCCTTTAGGCCCTCCTCCGTGGCCCCGGCGTAGAGCACCTCTCCCCCCTCCAGGTAGCGCCTCGGGTCCAGGGGAAGCCCCTCCAGCCCGGGGATCAGGTGGGGCTTGGCGGGGAGCTTGACCCAGACGGGGCTTCCCTCCAAAAAGGCCAGGTCCCGCACCGCCTCCCAGTGGGAGGCGTCCTCCTCCAGGACCTCCCCCTCCCCCAGGAGGTCCAAGAGGCGCCCTAGGCGGGCCTCCACGCTCTTCTCAAACCCCCCGAGGCGGAGCTCCAGGGTGGCGGGGGGGACGAGATCTAAGGCGAGGAGGTCCAAGGGGAGGAGCCTTAGCCTTTCCAGGTGGGCGAGGGCTTCTCTTAAGGTTTCCCGCCGCACCCTGAGGGTGCGGGTGGCCCGGGGCCTGGGGAAGACCTTGAAGGAGAGCTCCACCATGACCCCGAAGGCCCCCAGGGAGCCCACCATCAGGCGGTGGAAGGGGAAGCCCGCGGCGTTCTTCACCACCTTGCCCCCACCCCTCACCACCCTCCCCTCCCCGTCCACGAAGCGCACCCCGAGGAGGAAGTCCCTTAGGCCCCCATAGCGGTGGCGCAAGGGGCCGGAAAGCCCCGCCGCCACCGTCCCCCCCAGGGTGGCCCCTTTCCCCGCCAGGGGCGGGTCAAAGGGCAGGTACTGGCCGTGGGCCCTTAGGGCCTCCTCCACTTCGGCGATGGGCGTCCCGGCGAAGGCGGTGAAGACGAACTCCTCGGGCTCGTACTCCAGAAGGCCCCGAAGCCCGGAAAGGTCCAAGAGGACTTCCCCCTCCTTGGGCGCGGAGAGGGCGGGCTTGGTCCCCCCGCCTTGCGCCCTCAGGCGGGGGTGGGCGAGGACCGCCTCCCGCACCTCCTCCAGGGTCCTGGCCTCAACCCGCACGGGCCACCTCCGGCAGGACCTTGCCCCGGTTGGCGAGGCCTTTGGGGTCCAGGGCCCGCTTCACCCCCTCCATGGCCTCGAGGTCTTCCCGGGAGAACATCTCGGGCATGTAGCCCTTCTTCTCCACCCCGATGCCGTGCTCCCCCGTGAGGGAGCCCCCAAGCCGCACGCAGAGCCTGAGGATCTCCCCGGCCAGGGCCTCGGCCCTTTCCAGCTCCCCAGGCTTTTTGCCGTCGTAAAGGACCAGGGGGTGCAGGTTTCCGTCCCCGGCGTGGAAGACGTTGGCCACCCTAAGGCCGTACTCCCGGGAGAGCCTTCCGATCTCCCTCAGGGCCTCCCCGAGCCGGGAGCGGGGCACCACCCCGTCCTGGACCAGGTAATCGGGGGAAAGCCTCCCCACGGCGCTGAAGGCCGCCTTCCTTCCCTTCCAGATGGCCTGGCGCTCGGCCTCGCCCCGCGCCACCCGCACCTCCAGGGCCCCGCTCTCCCCCAGGACCTGGTGGAGCACCTCTGCCTCGGCGGCCACCTCCTCCTTGGGGCCCTCCAGCTCCACGATGAGGAGCCCTTCCACCGGGGGGTAGCCCGCCCCCACCGCCTTCTCGGCGGCCTCGATGCTCAGGCGGTCCATGATCTCCATGGCCCCCGGCAAAAGCCCCGCCCGGATGACCTGGCTCACCGCCTCCCCCGCGGCCTCCAGGGTGGGGTAGGCGGCGAGGACGGTGTGGTAGGCCTCGGGCTTGGGGAGAAGCCTTAGGGTGATCTCCACCGCCACCCCCAAAAGCCCCTCGGTGCCCACGAAGAAGCCGTGGAGGTCCGGGCCCACGGCCTCCAGGCTCTCCCCCCCGAGGTGCACCACCTCCCCCGTGGGGGTGACGAGCTCCAGGCCCAGCACGTGGTTCGCTGTCATCCCGTACTTCAGGCAGTGGGCCCCCCCGGAGTTGAAGGCCACGTTCCCCCCGATGGTGGAGACGGGCTGGCTGGAGGGGTCCGGGGCGTAGTAGAGGCCAAAGGGGCTTGCCTGGCGGGTGACCTCCAGGTTCACCACCCCAGGCTCCACCACGGCGATCCGGGCCTTGGGATCTAGTTTCAGCACCCGGTTCATCCGGTTCAGGGCGATCACCACCCCCCCCTCCACGGGAAGGGAGCCTCCCGAGAGGCTCGTCCCGCTTCCCCGGGCCACGAAGGGGACGCCGTGCCGGTGGCAGAGCCGGACCGCCTCCACCACCTCCTCCTTCCTTTCCGGCAGGACCACGGCCAGGGGCCTTTTGCGGTAGGCGGTGAGAGCGTCGGACTCGTAGGGGGCAAGCTCCGCCTCCTTGGTGAGGACCCGTCCCGGGAAGAGGGCCTTGAGTTCCTCCAAAAACCCCACGCTTCGCCTCCCTCTTTCTCCACTTTAGGGCAAAGGGGCGGGGGAAGCCCCCCGCCTAGGTGCCCGCCCTTTCTCATGAAGGCCTCTACCCCAGTGGGGCCGCCAGGGGTCAGTCAAGGTAGTCGTAGGCCACCAGGGTCAGGAACTCCACGAACTCCTCCGAGAGGACGAGCTTGTCCAGGATCTCTTCGGCCTCCCGGTAGCGCTCCTTGTCCCGCCCCCCCAGCTTGGCGAGCTCCTCCTCCTTGACCTTTTGGTAGAGGTCTTGGGTGACGGTGCAGCCGTCTTCCAGCGTGGCCCCCCGGTGCACCCACTGCCAGAGCTGGGCCCGGCTGATCTCGGCGGTGGCGGCGTCCTCCATGAGGTTGAAGATGGCGGCGGCCCCGTTCCCGAGGAGCCACTGGTTCAGGTACTGCAGGGCCACGGAGACGTTGTTGCGAAGCCCCGCCTCCGTCACCTTGCCGCCGGGAACCTCAAAGTTCAGGAGGTCCTCCGCCGTCACCCGGACGTCCTCCCGCTTCACGTGCTTCTGGTGGGGGTTGTTCCCCAGGTGGCGGTCAAAGACCTCCATGGCCACGGGCACCAGGTCGGGGTGGGCCACCCAGGTGCCGTCAAAGCCCTGGGAGGCCTCCCTCTCCTTGTCGGCCCGGACCTGCTGGAAGGCCCTTTCGTTCACCTCGGGGTCCTTGCGGCTCGGGATGAAGGCGGCCATGCCCCCGATGGCGTGGGCCTCGTGGGTGTGGCAGGACTTCACCAACAGCTCGGTGTAGGCCTTCATGAAGGGCACGGTCATGGTCACCTGGGCCCGGTCAGGGAAGATGGGGGCGGTGGTGGCGAACTTCTTGATGCAGCTGAAGATGTAGTCCCAGCGGCCAGCGTTGAGCCCGGCGGCGTGCTCCTTGAGCTCGTAGAGGATCTCCTCCATCTCAAAGGCCGCCAGGATGGTTTCTATGAGCACCGTGGCCCGGATGGTCCCCCGGGGGACCCCCAGGTAGTCCTGGGCGAAGTTGAAGACTTCGTTCCAGAGGCGGGCCTCGAGGTGGCTTTCCAGCTTGGGCAGGTAGAAGTAGGGCCCGCTCCCCTGCTTTAGAAGCTCGTGGGCGTTGTGGAAGAAGTAGAGGCCGAAGTCAAAGAGGCTCGCCGAGATGGGCTCCCCGTCCACGTAGACGTGCTTTTCCACCAGGTGCCAGCCCCTTGGGCGCACCACCAGGGTGGCGGTCTTCTCCTTGAGCCGGTACGCCTTGCCCTCCGGGGAGACGAAGTCTATCTGGCGGCGGACGGCGTCCATGAGGTTCTTCTGGCCCCTTATGACGTTGTCCCAGGTGGGGGAGAGGGCGTCCTCAAAGTCGGCCATGAAGACCTTGGCCCCGGAGTTCAGCGCGTTCACGATCATCTTCCGCTCCACGGGGCCCGTGATCTCCACCCGGCGGTCCAAGAGGTCCTTCTGGGGCCTCGGCCACCCGCCACGCCCCGCCCCGCACGAAGGCGGTCTCCTCCAGGAAGTCCGGCCTCTCCCCGGCCTTGTACCGTTCCCAGAGGGTTTTCCTCCGCTCCAGGAGGGCCTTGCGCACGGGGTTGAACTCCCGCTGGAGGGCCGCCACGAACCGCAGGGCCTCTTCCGTGAGCACCTCCTTCAGGAGGGGATGGTCCTTAGTGATCTCCACGCCCTTCATGGTGGCTTGAGCCTAAGGGAGGGGGGAGGATTTGTCAAGAAGGGAAAAGATTTTTCACTTATTGAAAAAAGGCCCCCGTTCTGGTATCCTCGGGGACATGCCGAGGCCGAGGGAAAAGGGGGCCCGGGAGGTCAGGACCTTGGAGCGGGGCCTTTCGGTCCTCGAGGCCCTGGCGGAGCTGGGGGCCGGGGGGCTTGGGGAGCTTGCGGGGCGCACCGGGCTTTCCAAGAGCACCCTGTACCGCTTCCTGCAGGCCCTGGCCCGCCGGGGGTTCGTGGAGGAGGCGGGAGGGGTCTACCGGGTGGGGCCCATGGCCTACCGGGTGGGCCAGGTCTACCCGCAAAAGAGCCTCCTGCAGGCGGTGCGGCCGGAGATGGAGGCCCTGGCGGCGGAGCTGGGGGAGAGCGTGAACCTGGCGGTGCCGGCGGGCCGGGAGGCCCTCTACCTGGACCAGGTGGAGGGGACGCGGCTGGTGCGCCTCTTCACCGCTCCCGGAAGCCCTGCCCCCCTTCACGCCACCGGGGTGGGGAAGGTGCTTCTGGCCTACCGGGGGGTGCCCGAGGGGCTTTCCCTGGAGCCCTACACCCCCCACACCCTCACCCGCCTTCCCGACCTCCTCGCCGAGCTCCAGGCGGTGCGGGAGCGGGGCTACGCCCTGGACAACGAGGAGAAGGAGCTCGGGGTGCGGTGCGTGGCCGCTCCCGTCTTCGGGCCCACGGGGGAGGCGGTGGCCGCCCTCTCCCTCTCCGCCCCCGCAAGCCGCCTCTCCCTGGAAGGAGCCCACCGCCTGGCCCCCCGGGTGGTGGAGGCGGCAAGGAGAGCTTCCTTGCGCCTGGGCTTCACAGGGCCTGTACAATAGGAGGGGTTAGGAGGCTTTAGCAGGAGGGGCTAAGGGCCATGGACAAGGACCGTCCGGTGTACGTGATCTCGGTGGCGGCGGAGCTTGTGGAGATGCACCCGCAGACCCTGAGGCTTTACGAGCGGAAGGGGCTCATCAAGCCGAAGCGGTCTTCTGGGAAGACAAGGCTTTATTCTGAGCGGGACATTGAGAGGCTGCGGGAGATCCGCCGCTTGACGCAGGAGCTGGGGGTGAACCTGGCGGGGGTGGAGGAGATCATGCGCCTCCGGGCCGAGCTCGAGGCCCTCCAGGCCCGCTTTGAGCGGGAAGTGGAGCGCCTCAAGCAAGAGATCGGCCACCGCTTCCAGGAGCTGGAGCGCAAGGCCCTCCCCGCCCCTGGGGAGACGGAGAGGCCTTCCCCCAAGGACCGTCCCGTTTACGTGATCTCGGTGGCGGCGGAGCTTGTGGAGATGCACCCGCAGACCCTGAGGCTTTACGAGCGGAAGGGGCTCATCAAGCCGAAGCGGTCTTCTGGGAAGACAAGGCTTTATTCTGAGCGGGACATCGAGAGGCTGCGGGAGATCCGGCGTCTGACGCAGGAGCTGGGGGTGAACCTGGCGGGGGTGGAGGAGATCATGCGCCTCCGGGCCGAGCTCGAGGCCCTCCAGGCCCGCTTTGAGGCCGAGGTGGCCCGCCTAAGGCTTCTTCTCCTGGAGGAGGGCAGGGGCCTGGCCCAAGGGAGTAGTATGGGCGCGTGAACGCCCTAGCCCCCCTTCTGGAGTTCCTCTCCATCCCTTCGGTCTCCACCGACCCCGCCCGCAAAGAGGACGTCCGCCGGGCGGCTCTTTGGCTTCTGGAGCGGCTTAAGGCCCTGGGGTTCCGCGCCGAGCTTCACGAAACCCCCCTCCACCCCATCCTCTACGCCGAGCGCCTCCTGGAGGAAAGGGCCCCCACGGTGCTGGTGTACGGCCACTACGACGTCCAGCCCCCGGACCCCCTGGAGCTCTGGGAAACCCCCCCCTTCGCCCCGGTGGTGAAGGAGGGCCGGATCTACGCCCGCGGGGCCTCGGACGACAAGGGCCAGCTCTTCGCCCACGTGGCCGCCCTGGAGGGCCTCTCGGCGCGGGTGAACGTGAAGTTCTTGGTGGAGGGGGAGGAGGAGATCGGAAGCCCCCACCTCCTCCCCTTCGTGCGGGCGAACCGGGAGAGGCTAAAGGCGGACGTGGTCCTCATCTCCGACGGGGCCATGTTCGCCCCCTTCACCCCCACCCTCACCTATGGCCTCAGGGGGCTCACCTACCTGGAGGTGCGCCTTAGGGGGGCCAGGCGGGACCTCCACTCGGGGGCCTTCGGGGGCGTGGCCCCGAACCCCATCCAGGCCCTGGGGTGGCTCCTGGCCCGGCTTAAGGACGAGAAGACGGGGAGGGTCCTGATCCCGGGCTTCTACGCGAAGGTGCGCCCCGTTTCCCCGGAGGAAAAAGCCCTCTGGCCCTCCCTGGACGAGGAGGCCTTGAAGGGGGAGCTCGGGGTGGAGGTCCTGCCGGGGGAGGAGGGGTATTCCCCCCTGGAGCGCCTCTGGGCCCGCCCCACCCTGGACCCCAACGGCGTGTGGGGCGGCTACCAGGGGGAGGGCTCCAAGACGGTGATCCCCGCCGAAGCCGGGGTGAAGCTCTCCATGCGCTTGGTGCCGGACCAGGACCCGGAGGAGGTGGCGGACCTGGCCGAGGCCCACCTGCGGGCCCTCTGCCCCCCGGGGTACCGCCTGGAGGTCAGGCGGCTCCACGGGGGCAGGCCCGTCCTCACCGACCCCTTCAGCCCCCCCATGCGCCTCATGGCCCGGGCTTTGGAAGAGGTCTGGGGGAGGCCCCCGGTCTACGCCCGGGAAGGGGGGACCATCCCGGTGGTGGCCGAGCTCCAGGAGGCCCTGGGGGCGCCCATCGTCCTCCTGGGCCTGGGCCTTCCCGACGACAACCTCCACGCCCCCAACGAGAAGCTGGACCTGGTCAACCTGGAAAAGGGCGTGGCCGTCATCCGGCGCTTCCACGAGCTGCTGGCGGAGGAAAGGCTTTAGCCCTGGCCCGGCAGGCTCCCCTTGAAGATGAGGGCCTCCCCCACCCGCCCCGAGAGAAGGGGGACCAGGGGGCTTTTGGCCACCTGGGCCGAGAAGGGGACGTCGGCCTCGAGGCCCACCCCCTTCAGGGCCTGGGCGGCGGCGGAGAGGCTTAGGGCCTCCAGAGGGTCCTGGTAGGCCCGCTTGAGGGCGAGGGCGATGCGGGCCCCGTCCTCGGGCTCCATCTCCCCCAGAAGCCCCAGGTACTCCGCCAGGACCCCGGCGGTGTAGAGGTCGTCCAGCCCCACCCGGCCCTCCTTCCCGGCGCAGAGGATGGCCACCTCCTCCGTGGCGAGCTCTAAGGCCTTGCGGGCGGCGGCGTGGGCGTTGAAGAGGGAGGCCAAGAGGACGTGCTTGGCGGTTTTTGCGGCGGTGTGGGCGGCCTTGGTGCCGTTGGTGGTGCTCATGACCACGATCCTGCCCCCCACCGGGGCCTCCAGGGCCTCCCTGGGGGAGTTCCCCAGGTCAAAGCCGGGGGGCTTAACCCCACCCACCTCGCCCGCCAGGAGGACGTCGGCGTCCTTGAAGGCCCTGGCGGCCTCGAGGCCCGCCACCCAGTAAAGGGCCTCGGCCCCAGCCTCCAAGAGGGCCACCGCTGTGGTGGTGGAGCGGATCACGTCCACCACCAGGACCACATCGGGGTACACCAGCGCTTCCGTGGGCAAAGGGTCCACCCGTAGGCGCATGCTTCCTCCCTACACCAGGCTGAAGGCCAGTTCTTCCAGAAGCCCAGGGCTCACCACCTCCACCACCCCGGGGGCCAGGCGCAGGATCCCTTGGTCCCGGAGGGCGTGCAGGACCCGGGTGACCGTCTCCCGGCTGGCCCCCGCCAGGTGGGCCAGGTCCTGGTGGCGCAGGCGGAGCTCCGGGCCGTACCCCTGGCGCAGGAGCTTCAAAAGGGCGTAGGCCACGCGGCTTTCCGCCTCCTCAAAGGCCAAAAGGTCCAGCTCCAGATCCGCTTCCCGCAGGCGGTGGGCCAGGAGGCGGGCCAGGTTGTGGGCGAAGAGGGGAAGGCGGCGGAGGAGGCCGAGGTAGGCCTCCTTGTAGAGGACGAGGAGGGAGGCGTCCTCCTCCACCAAGGCGCTGGCGCTCCGCTCTCCCCCGTCTAAGAGGCTCATCTCCCCGAAAACTCCCCCGGGCCCCACCACGCCCAGGGTCTTTTCCTGCCCCCCCAGGTGGGTGCGGTAAAGCCGCACCCGCCCCCTTTCCACCAGGTACAGGCTCTGGCCCAGGTCCCCCTGGTGGAAGAGGACCTTCCCCCTGGGGTAGGTCAGGCGGACGAAGTAGCTCAGGGCCAGGTCCACCTCCTCCGGGCCGAGGTCCTGGAAAAGGGGGCTCGAGGTCATCGGCCCCACTCTAACCGAAGCTTCATCCTTTGCCTAGAGGATGAGAGGGTGCGCCCGGTGCTGGAGGTGCGGGAGCTGGGCTTTGCTTATGGGAACGGGGTCCTTTTCCGAGGGGTGTCCTTTGCCCTGGCTCCGGGGGAGGTCCTGGCCGTGCTCGGGCCCTCGGGGAGCGGTAAGACCACCCTGCTTCACCTCCTGGCCGGGCTTCTTCCCCTAAAGGAAGGGGAGGTCTTCTGGGAAGGGGAGGCCATCCGGAACCTCCCCGAGGCCCACCTGGCCCCCAGGCGGCTTCGCTTTCTGGGCCTGGTTTTTCAGCACCACTTCCTCTTTCCCGAGCTCACGGCCCTGGAAAACGTCCTGGCCCCGGGCTACCTGGCGGGCCGGGTGGACAGGGCCTGGGCCCTGGGCCTTTTGGCGAGGCTAGGGCTTGAGGACCGGGCCCACTTCCTGCCCCAGAGGCTTTCCGGGGGGGAAAGGCAGCGGGTGGCCGTGGCCCGGGCCCTTTATTTGAGGCCCCGGCTCCTCCTGGCCGACGAGCCCACGGCGAGCCTGGACCGCCGCCAGGCCCGGGAGGTCCTCAGGCTCATGCGGGAACTCGCCTTGGAGGTGGGGGCGGCCCTGGTCCTGGCCACCCACGACGAGGCCCTGGTGGAGGGCTTCCCGGCCCTGCGCCTGGTGTATCCTTAGGCGGTATGAGCCCCATCCACGTGCGGGGGCAGAAGGGACAGGTGGCCGAGCGGGTTCTTCTCCCGGGGGACCCGGGCCGGGCGGAGTGGATCGCCAAGACCTTTCTGGAAGACCCCGTTCTCTACACCTCCTATCGGGGACTTTTGGGCTTCACCGGGCGCTACAAGGGGAGGCCCGTTTCCGTGCAGACCACGGGGATGGGGGCCCCTTCCGCCAGCATCGTGGCCGAGGAGCTCATAGCCCTCGGGGCCAGGGTGCTTCTTCGGGTGGGCACCTGCGGGGCGGTGGACGAGGCCCTGGCCCCCGGGGATCTGGTGGTGGCCCAGGGGGCGGTGCCCTTGGACGGGGCCACCCGCCAGTACCTGGAGGGCCGCCCCTACGCCCCCGTGCCCGATCCCTCCCTCTTCCGCGCCCTTTGGGCTAAGGCCGAGGCCTCGGGCTATCCCCACCACGTGGGCCTCGTGGCCACGGAGGACGCCTTCTACGCCACCACTCCCGAGGCCGCCCGGGCCTGGGCCCGGTACGGGGTCCTGGCCTTTGAGATGGAGGCCAGCGCCCTCTTCCTCCTGGGGAGGATGCGGGGGGTGCGAGCGGGGGTCATCCTCACCGTGTCCAACCGCATCGGCGACCCCGAGCTCGCCCCTCCCGAGGTCTTGCAAGAGGGGGTGCGGCGCATGGTGGAGGTGGCCCTCGAGGCCCTTCTGGAGGTTTAAGATGGCGCACGAACACGAGCACGAGTTCATCCTGGAGATCCCCGAGTTCCAGCACCTTTCCTACGAGGTGGAGGAGGGCGTGGCCCTGGTCACCCTAAGGCGGCCCGAGGCCTTGAACGCCCTTTCCCAGGACCTCCTGCGGGAGCTGGCCGAGGTGGCGGAGGTCATCGCCCAGGACCCTGAGGCCCGGGCGGTCATCTTCACCGGGGAGGGGAAGGCCTTTGCCGCCGGGGCAGACCTCAAGGAGATCGCCGCCCTGGAGGACCCCTTCATGGCCCGGGAGTACGCCCTTTTAGGCCAGCAGGTCTTCGCCGAGATCGCCGCCTTACCCGTCCCCACCATCGCCGCCATCAACGGCTACGCCCTGGGGGGCGGTCTGGAGCTGGCCTTGGCCTGCGACCTCCGGGTGGCCGCCAAGAACGCCAAGCTGGGCCTTCCCGAGGTGGGCCTGGGCCTCATCCCGGGCTTCGGCGGCACCCAGCGCCTGCCCCGGCTCATCGGGCGGGGCCGGGCCTTGGACCTGATCTTCACCGGGCGGCACGTGAGCGCCGAGGAGGCCCTCTCCCTGGGCTTGGTGAACCGGGTGGGGGAGGATGCCCTGGAGGAGGCCAAGAGGCTCGCCCAAACCATCCTGAAAAACGCCCCCGTCGCCCTGGCCTTGGCCAAGGAAAGCGTGGTGCGGGGTGAGGGGCTGGACCTGGCGGAGGCCTTGGAGATAGAGGCCGACCTCTTCGGCTACGCCGCCGCCACCCAGGACATGAAGGAGGGGGTGCGGGCCTTCCTGGAGAAGCGCCCGCCCAACTTCAAGGGGGAGTGACCCCCCGGGGCCTTTCGCACCCCCCTTCCGGCCCGCCCTTTTTCCCGGGGGGGATGGTGGTAAGGTAGGGGTTGCCCATGACGGAAGAACGCGTGGTCCATGTCGCCAGCCCCAAGGCCAAGCTCTACGCCGAGGCCGACCAGGCCATCCGCGAGCGGTTAAAGCCTTTCCCCAAGGCCCTTAAGGCCTATGAGCTCCTGATCCAAGACCCCGAGGCCCGCTCCGGGTGGAACATGGCCAACTACATCACCATGCGCAAGCTGGGCTACAACGACCACGGCCGGGTCCACGCCCTCCTCACGGGGGCGGCCGGCGTGGCCATCCTGGGCCTCCTCGCCGAGGCCGGGGTGCGGCTGGACACCGTGGAATCCGGGGCGGGGGAGCTGGAGGATGCCTACGTGGTGGTTCTCCTCTCCACCATGCTCCACGACCTGGGCAACCAGGTGCACCGCCACCACCACGAGGCCTTTGGCGTGACCCTGGCCCTGCCTATCCTGAACCGCATCCTGGAGAAGATCTACCCGGATCCCGAGCAGCGCACCGCCCTTCGCGCCCTCATGCTCCACAGCATCTACAGCCACGACCTCGCCCCCGAGCCCCTCACCCTGGAGGCCGGCATCACCGCCGTGGCCGACGGCACCGACATCACCAAGGGCCGGGGGCGGAAGGCCTTCGCCCTGGGGAGCATTGACATCCACTCCATAAGCGCCTTGGCCGTGGACGAGGTGCGTATCCTCAAGGGGGATAAGTACCCGGTGGAGATCCAGGTCCTCATGAACAACTCCGCCGGGATCTTTCAGGTGGAGGAAACCCTCACCAAGAAGGTCCTGAGAAGCCCCCTACGCCCCTACGTGACCGTGGTGGCCATGACCGATGGCCAAAGCGGCCAGGACCAGCGCATCGTCCACCGCGTGCGCCTGCATGAGACCGAGGACCGCTTTGTTTTGGACTAGGGCCGGTCCGATTTAGGCACCTTATTGAGGACCCCCCGCTGTGGCCAAGGACGCAGCGGGGTATTCTAGGAAAGATCCCAGGTACTATTCCTTGATGGGCTGGGCGGGCCAGAGTTCCCGGACCTCCTTAGGCAACAGGCTCTGGATGTCCTCAAGCTCCCCTTGGGAGATCTCCCGGGCCAGCACCTGGAACACCGCCCGTGTGGCGGCTTCAGGATCCAGGGCGGGCCCCGAGGGGGTCTTCAGCTCCCGGGCCACGTGGGCCAGGAACTCTTCCTTATGCCGCTCCTTCAGAGGCTTGCCCGTGGGATCCCAACCCTCGTAGTAGATGCCCCGTACCAGCATGGGGAGCTGGGCCCCAAGCTGGGCTACCTCTTCCACCGTGAGCCGGTCCCGTAGGGCGTGGAGCACCGCTCGCAGGGCCATGTAGGCCCGGTGACGGTCCTCCATGCCCAAGGCCTCCATGATGCCCTTGAGCCAGGTGTGGGTCTTGTGGAGGGTCCGGTCAAACACCTCCAGACCGGTGGCGCTCATACCCTCACCTCCTTTGGTTTAAGCATATCACTTGAGTCTCATTGTGTAAAGTGCAAACCCGAGCCCCTTAAAGTCCTTAGAGGGCTCGCCCGTACCGGGTTTTATCGGGGGGTTACTCCTCCAGCCTGAACCCCACCTCCAGGACCACTTGGAAGCTCTGCACCCCACTTGGGCCTACGCTTCCCCGGATCTCCTTGACCTCAAACCACTCCACGTGGCGCAGGGTCTTCTGGGCCCGGGTCACGGCCGCTTGGATGGCGGCCTCGAGGCTCCCCTCGCTGCTCCCTACCAGGGTCACCTTCTTGTACACCTTTTCCATGGCTCCAGCTTACCGCCTGGGTCCCACTTCCTTGGCCAGTTCCCGCTTCAGGATCTTGCCCACCCCGGACTTGGGGAGGCTTTCGCGGAACTCTATGATGCGGGGGACCTTGTAGGCGGCGAGGTTTTCCCGGCAGAAGCGCTCTATGTCCTTTTCGCTGACCTTTTCCCGGTACTCGGGTTTGAGGACGAGGAAGGCGGCCACGGTTTCCCCGCGGTAGGGGTCTGGGACGCCCACCACGGCGGCTTCCTGGACGGCTTCGTGCTGGTAGAGGACTTCTTCTACCTCCCTGGGGTAGATGTTGTAGCCGCCGGCGATGATCATGTCTTTTTTGCGGTCCACGATGTAGAAGTAGCCGTCCTGGTCCATGCGGGCCAGGTCGCCGGTGAAGAGCCAGTTTTCTTTGAGGGCCTTTGCGGTTTCCTCGGGGCGGTTCCAGTAGCCTTTCATGACGTTGGGGCCTTTGACCACGAGCTCGCCCACCTCGCCCGGGGGGAGTTCCTTTCCTTCCTCGTCCACCACCTTGGCCTCCACGCCGGGAAGGGGCATGCCGATGGAGCCCTTGCGCACCTCCCCCAGCACCGGGTTGGAGTGGGTCACGGGGCTGGCCTCGGAAAGGCCATAGCCCTCAATGAGCCTGGCCCCGGTGAGCTTCTCAAAGCGCTCCGCCACCTCCAGGGGAAGGGGGGCTGAGCCGGAGATGCAGGCCCGGATGCTTTTTAGGTTGCGCTTTTCGATCCCCGGGAAGTGGTTGAAGGCCACGTAGAGGGTGGGCACCCCCGGGAAGTGGGTGACCCCGTGCTTCTCGATGGCCTCCACGATGGCGTGGATCTCGGGCCTAGGCAGAAGGACCAGCTTAGCCCCCCCCAGCAGGGCCAGGTTCATGGCCACGGTCATGCCGTAAACGTGGAAGAAGGGGATGGCGCCCAGGACCACTTCCTGGCCTTCCCGGAAGTCGGGGGTCCAAGCCTTGACCTGGAGAGCATTGCTGGCGAGGTTCCTGTGGGTGAGCATGGCCCCCTTGGAGATCCCCGTGGTGCCCCCGGTGTACTGCAGCAGGGCTAGGTCGTCCAGATCCAAGGGCACGGGCTTTGGCCTGCCCCTTTGGAGGAAGGACCGCCAGGGGAGGCCTTCCACCTCCCGGGGCCACTGTCCCTTGCGCTTGAGCATCAGGGGGTAAAGGAGGTTCTTGGGAAAGGGCAGGTAGTCCTGGATGCCCGTGCGCACCACCAGGGCCACCGGGGCTTCCCCTTTCACCTCCTGGTAACGGGGAAGGAGCTGGTCCAGGATGACCAGGGCCTTGGCGCCGGCGTCTTGGAGCTGGTGCCTGAGCTCCCTGGGGGTGTACATGGGGTTGACGTTCACCCCCACCCCTCCGGCCAGGAGGGTGCCGTAGAAGGCGATGACGAACTGGGGGGAGTTGGGGAGCATGATGGCCACCCGCTCCCCGGGTTGCACCCCTGCGGCCTGCAACCCCTTGGCGAAGGCTTGCACCTCGCGCCAAAGCTCCTGGTAGGTGAGACTTCGGCCTAAGAACTCCAAGGCCACCCGGTTGGGGAAGCGGGTGGCGGTCTCCTCTAGGGCCTGGGGCAAGGGCTTGGGCCTGGGGGCCTCCTTGGGGACCCCGGGATCGTAGTGGGCGTACCAGGGCTTCATGCCACCTCCTTGAACCGCGTCAAAGTTTATTCCCCTGTGGGGAGGTCCGCAAGGGGCATCCTCCCCTAGGCCCGGAAGTAGCGGAAGGGGGGACCTTCCCGCAGGAGGAGGCCTTCTTGGCGCAGATATTCCAGGTGGGCCAGGGTCTCGGCGAAGGCGAAGCGGCGTCCCGCCGGGTCCAGCTCCTGGGGAAAGAGCTTGAGGGAAAGGGCCCAGGCGTCCTGGGGATGGTCCAGGAGGTCAAGAAGGGCCTGAAGGCGCGCCTCGTGATGGGCTTGAAGCTCCTCCGCCCGCCTTTTTACCTGGAGGATGGGGCCGAAGTGGCCGGTGTGGGCCACCCGGACCGGAAGCTCCGCCAGGCGCTTTAGGGAGCGGAGGAAGTCCTTTAGGGGGTTGGCCCGGGTATAGGCCCACAGGCCCACGTTGGGGGAAACCCGCTCCAGGAGGGCGTCTCCCGCCAGGAGAATCCCCTCCTCCTCCAGGAAAAAGGCCGCGTGCCCGTCGGCGTGCCCCGGGGTCCAGAGGACCCGAAGGCGCCTTCCCGCAAGCTCCAGCACCTCTCCGTCCTTTAGGGGAATGGGGTTTTGCGGCGGGTGAACCCGCTCCCGGGTTCTGGCCAGGGTCTCCCGGATCCCCAAAAGGGCCTCCTCCGGGGTGCCATGGTCCAGGAAGAGCCGCCAGGAGGCCGCCTCAAAGGCCTCGGGCTCCCGCCAGAAGCGGTGCCCCCGGGGGAGTTCCTCCTCGTGGAGGTACACCCCAGCCCCCAGGCCCTCAAAAAGGCCCCCCAGGCCGTAGTGGTCGGGGTGGTGGTGGGTGAGGAGAAGGGCCCTCACGTCGGCGAAGCAAAGCCCCAGCTCGGCCAGGTAGAGCTCTAAGGTTCCCCGGGCGGTGCGGGTGGCCAAGGCGCTGTCCACCAGGGCCACCTCTTCCTTACCCCTCAGGAGGTAGAGGTTCACCGTCTTCAGGGGGTAGGGGATGGGGATGGGCAGGAGGTACAGGCCGGGGAGGAGCTCTTTCATAGGAGGACCTTGAGGAGAAGCAGGGCGGCCAGGTAGGGGTCCTTCTCCGGGAGGTGCCAGGGGAAGAGGAAGCCCCCTTCCCCGTCCCCTTGGACCTCGAGGCCCCCCAGGGCCTCCCGGAGGGCCCTTAGGATCTCCTCCTCGCCCACGGCCTCCCCTCCCACCCGGTAGACGGCCAGCCGGTCGGCGTCCCCGTCCAGGGCGAAGCCCAGGGCCGGGGGCTCTTGGGCCTTGAGGAGGGCGAGGAGGGTCTTCAGGTTCTCCGGCCTAGGGTCGGGGTCCGCCCCGTAGAAGAGGGGGTGGGGGAGGGGGTGGAGCTCCCGGAGCTCGGCCCTCAGCCCCAGGGCCTTAAAGGCCTGCCCCAAAAGCCCCCCGCCAGCCCCCCCCATGGCGTCCAGGTAAACCACCCCGGGGCGTTCCTTGGGTATCTCCCCGGCGCTTTGCAGGAGAAGATCCAAGTACGCCTTCCTGAGGTCCAGGAGGGCGTAGCCTCCCCTGGCCTCGGGAGGCGCCTCGGGCAGGGCCAGGACCTCGCCGGGAAGGGGCTTCCCCGCCTTAAGGCGGAGCTTGACCCCTTGGAAGCGGGGGGGTCTGCGGCTTGCCGTGAGGTAGAGGCCGGCGGCCTCCTGGGCGTGGAGGGCGTAGCCGAAAAGGGGAAAGGGCGCAGGCCCCTGGAGGAGGTGGGTCTTTAGGCCCATCCCCGAGAGCACCCCTGCGGCCTCCTCGGCCATCTCCCGGGCGAGGAAGCGGGCGTCGTGGCCCACGACCACCTGGTCCTCGCCCTCTTGGAGGAGCCTTTGGCCAAAGCCCGCCGCAATGCGGGCCACCCCCGGGAAGGTGAAGCCCTTGGCCACCTCGCCCAGAAAGCCTTCTCGGGTGGGGTAGAGCTCCATGCCTTAGAGTCTACCCCGTGGTACACTCACCCCCGTGGACGAGGCCCTCCTTTCCTCCCTGAACGAGGCCCAGCGCCAGGCGGTCCTCCACTTTGAGGGGCCCGCTTTGGTGGTGGCGGGGGCGGGGAGCGGCAAGACCCGCACCGTGGTCCACCGGGTGGCCTACCTCGTGGCCCGGCGAGGGGTCTTTCCCTCGGAGATCCTGGCGGTGACCTTCACCAACAAGGCCGCCGAGGAGATGCGGGAGCGGCTCAAGGCCATGGTGAGGGGGGCGGGGGAGGTGTGGGTTTCCACCTTCCACGCCGCCGCTTTGAGGATCCTTCGGGTCTACGGGGAGCGGGTGGGCCTGAGGCCGGGCTTCGTGGTCTACGACGAAGACGACCAGAGCGCCCTCCTGAAGGAGGTGTTGAAGGAGCTGGGCCTCGCCGCCAAGCCCGGGCCCATCAAGAGCCTCCTGGACCGGGCCAAGAACCAGGGGGTGGCCCCGGAGAGCCTCCTCGCGGAGCTTCCCGAGTTTTACGCCGGCCTTTCCCGGGGAAGGCTTCAGGACGTCCTCTTTCGCTATCAAGAGGCCCTCGAGGCGCAAGGGGCCTTGGACTTCGGGGACATCCTCCTCCGCGCCCTGAGGCTTCTGGAGGAGGACCCCGAGGTCCTGAAGCGGGTCAGGAAGCGGGCCCGCTTCATCCACGTGGACGAGTACCAGGACACGAGCCCCGTGCAGTACCGCTTCACCCGGCTTTTGGCCGGAGAGGAGGCCAACCTCATGGCCGTGGGGGACCCGGACCAGGGCATCTACTCCTTCCGGGCGGCGGACATCAAGAACATCCTGGACTTCACCCGGGACTATCCCTCGGCCAAGGTTTACCGCCTGGAGGACAACTACCGCTCCACCGAGGCCATCCTGCGCTTCGCCAACGCCGTCATCGCCAAGAACGCCCTTCGCCTGGAGAAGACCCTGCGCCCGGTGAGGCGGGGGGGCGAACCCGTGCGGCTTTACCGGGCAGGAGACGCCCGGGAGGAGGCGCGGTTTGTGGCCGAGGAGATCGCCCGCCTGGGGCCTCCTTTTGACCGGGTGGCGGTGCTCTACCGCACCAACGCCCAAAGCCGCCTGCTGGAGCAGGCCCTGGCCTCCCGGGGCCTCCCGGTCCGGGTGGTGGGGGGGGTAGGGTTTTTTGAACGGGCCGAGGTGAAGGACCTCCTGGCCTACGCCCGCGTGAGCTTAAACCCCTTGGACGCCGTGAGCCTCAAGCGGGTACTGAACACGCCTCCCCGGGGCATCGGCCCCGCCACGGTGGCCAAGGTGGAGGCCTTGGCCCGGGAGAAGGGCCTGCCCTTCTGGGAGGCCTTGCGGGAGGGGGCCGCCCTCCTTCCCCGGCCCGAGCCCGTCCGGCACTTCCTGGCCCTCTTGGAAGAGCTTCAGGACCTGGCCCTGGACTCGGCGGAGGCCTTTTTCCGCCACCTCCTTTCCGCCACCGAGTACCCGGCCTACCTCAAGGAGGCCTACCCCGAGGACGCCGAGGACCGCCTGGAGAACGTGGAGGAGCTTCTTAGGGCCGCCAGGGAAGCGGAGAGCCTTCCCGACTTCCTGGACAAGGTGGCCCTCACCGCCCGGGCCGAGGAGCCGGGGGAGGCCCAGGGAAAGGTTTCCCTCATGACCCTGCACAACGCCAAGGGGCTGGAGTTTCCCGTGGTCTTCCTGGTGGGGGTGGAGGAGGGGCTTCTGCCCCACCGCTCCTCCGTGAGCACCCTGGAGGGGCTGGAGGAGGAGCGCCGCCTCTTCTACGTGGGGGTGACCCGGGCCCAGGAGCGGCTTTACCTCTCCTACGCCGAGGAGCGGGAGGTCTATGGCCGCCTCGAGGCCACCCGGCCGAGCCGTTTCCTGGAGGAGGTGGAGGAGAACCTTTACGAGGTCTACGACCCCTACCGTTCCAAGCCCACCCCGCCCCCCCACCGGGTCTCCCCGGGGGCCTTCAAGGGTGGGGAGAGGGTGGTCCACCCCCGCTTCGGTCCGGGGACGGTGGTGGCGGCGGCGGGGGATGAGGTCACGGTGCACTTTGAGGGGGTGGGCCTGAAGCGCCTCTCCCTCAAGTACGCCGACCTCCGCCCGGCCTAGGAGGAAGCCGTGGTCTGGCCCCTCTACTCCAAGGCCCGGCCCCTGGCGGTGGTGCATGGGGGGTCCTCCCCTCTCTTCCACCGCCTGGTGGCCGAGGTGGCCGCCCTGCGCCTTCCCCTCTTCCCCTATCCCGTGGAGGTACCTTCCGGGGAGGATCCCTTGGGGGCGCTGTCCTGCCTGGTCCCCTTGGACTTCGCCGGGATGGCCCTGGAGGAGGCCCTGCCCCCGCCCAAGGAGGTGCGCCTCGAGGCCGAGGCGGAGGCGGCAGGCCTGGTGGACCTGGTGGTGCCCGCCCTCTCGGGGCTTTACGGCCACTACACCCAGGGGCTGGCCCTGGAGCGCCTCCTTTCTGTCCGCTTTCCCGGGGCCAGGGCCCTTTGGCTTGGCCCCTTGCGCCCTTCCCTGGCCCCCTTTTTGCGGGCCTTGGGCCAGGTCTCGGTGGTGGCGCCGAGCTTTGCCGAAGGGGACGGTTTCCTGGCCCGCCTGCCGCAAAGGGCCCGGGGGCACGTGGCCTTGCGGCGGGAGGAGGGGGCCGCCTTGGCCCTCAAAGCCGACCTTCTCCTCTACGCCGGGGGCGGGTTTCCCCTGGACTGGCTTCAGCCCTTCCACGCCGTGCTCGCCCTCGCCTCCCTGGAGCGGGGCGTGGCCGAGCGGGCGCACCAGGTCTATGGTCCCGAGGAGGTTTTGGACTTCCGGGTGCGGGTTCTGCTCGAGGCCCTGGGGTTTTGATACGCCCCCACCCTGGCTACACCGGGATGGGGGCCCGGCGGAATCCCGGCCTCTCCCTGTTTCCTTCCCCCTACCGGCCCGGGGAAGCCTGCCTAGGGGCCCCCATGCTGGCTTGGGCCAGCATGGGGTGGTGTCACCCCCAGATCTCCGCCGGGGCGAGCTCTACCAGGTTCCCGGCGGGGTCTTGGGTGTAGAGGCTTTTCCCCCGGGGCCACTCCGCCCACCAGGCGGGGTAGCCCGCCTCCTTGAGCTTCTTTTCCCACAAGGGAAGCTCCTCCTCCCTCACCCGAAAGGCCACGTGGACGCTTCCCCGCGCCCCGTGGGGCGGGAGGGCCGCCTCCTTTTCCGTGAGGTCCGGGTTGAAGACCAGAAAGACCCCCCGCCCGGCGCGGAAGAAGGCGTGCCGGGGCGGCTTGAACTGGAAGCAGGGAAGCCCCAAAACCCCCTCGTAGAAGGCCCGGGCCTTCTCCAGGTCCTCGGCGTAGACGGAAGTTTCCAGGACCTCCACTACTTGAGCCGGGCGATGAGGTCGGCCACGGGGATGGCCTCCAGGGTCATGGTCTTCACGCTTCCCCGGGAGGCCAGGTGGAGCATGGCCCGGGCCACGCTGGCGGCGTCTTCCGCCTCCACGATGTTCACGAAGTCGTAGGGGCCGAGCACGGCGTACTGGGCCACCACCTTCACCCCGAAGTCCCGCTCCAGCTCCTGGTTCACCTCCTTGATGCGCTCAGGGTTTTTCACCAGGGTCTCGGCGCCGTCGTCCGTGAGGGTGCTGAGGACGATAAAGGTGGGCATCCTTACCTCCTTTCCCCTAGTCTACCCCTCCTCGCCCTCGAGGACCACCCCGGCGTAAACCTCCTCCACGGGCAGGCTCCCTTCCAGGCAGGGAAGGGGTACCTCACCTTCTGTCGCCACTTGGTGGAGCAGGTCGCCTTCTCCCTTCCGGTAGAGCTCCACCTGCCTTTCCCGAGCGCTCACCAGTAGGTAGGCCTGGAGGGAGGGGAGGGAGAGGTAACGCCAGAGCTTCTCCCTGCGGTCCACCCCCTCCGTGGTCCGGGAGAGGACCTCCACCACCAGGCAAGGGGCCTCCTCGTAGAAGGAGTTTTCCGGGGGTGGGGCGCAGACCGCCATGAGGTCCGGGTAGTAGAAGGTGGCCTCTCCCACCTTGAGCTTCATGTCCGCCACGTAAAGGCGGCACCCCTTCCTGCGGGCCAGGGGGTAGAGGAGGTAGTGGAGGTTGCCCACGATGAGGTTGTGGGCCCGGCCCGCCCCGGCCATGGCGTAGGGAATCCCCTCCACGAGCTCCCGCTTGACGGGGGAGGTGGCCTCCTCCTTCAGGTACTCCTCCGGGGAAAGCCGCCTAAGCCTCGCAGGCTCGCCCATCACTCCCACTCTATCGTGGCCGGGGGCTTGGAGGTGAGGTCGTAGACCACCCGGCCGATCTCCGGCACCCGCCGGGTGATGCGCCGGGCCGCCTCGTCCAGAAACTCCAGGGGAAGCCTCGCCCAGTCGGCGGTCATGAAGTCCTCGGTGGTGACGGCCCTAAGGGCGAGGACGTAGCCGTAGCGCCGTTCGTCCCCCGCCACCCCCACGCTCCTCAGGGGGGTGAGGACGGCCAGGGCCTGGGCCACCTTCTCGTAGAGGCCCCACTCCTTAAGGAGGCTTACGAAGATGTCGTCCGCCCGCCTGAGGACGCCGAGCCTTTCCTCCGTGACCTCCCCCAGGACGCGCACGGCGAGGCCCGGTCCGGGAAAGGGGTGGCGCAGGCGTATGGGGTCGGGAAGCCCGAGGAGGAGGGCGAGCTCCCGCACCTCGTCCTTGAAGAGGAGGCGGAAGGGCTCTAGGAGTTCAAACTCCAGGTCCTCGGGGAGGCCCCCCACGTTGTGGTGGCTCTTGATCTTGGCCGCCCCGTGTCCCCCGGCGGACTCGATCACGTCCGGGTAGAGGGTGCCCTGGGCGAGAAACCGGAAGGGCCCCCTTTCCCGGGCCACCTGGGAGAAGACCGACACGAACTCCCGCCCGATGACCCTGCGCTTTTCCTCGGGGTCCTCCACGCCCTTTAGGGCCTTCAGGAAGCGCTCCTTGGCCTCCACCACCTGGAGGTTCACCCCAAGGGCCTTTAAAGCCCCCTCCACCTCCTCCCGCTCCCCCAGGCGCAGAAGCCCGTGGTCCACGAAGACCGCCAGATGGTTCACCCCCGCCCGGGCCAGGAGAAGGGCCAGGGTGGAGGAGTCCACCCCGCCGGAGACGGCGAGGAGCACCCGGTCCTTCCCCGCCCGTTCCTGCACCTCCTTAAGGGCTTCCTCGAGGACGTGCTCCGGGGTCCAGTCCCGCCTGACCCCGGCGATCTCCAGGAAGTTCTCCAGGATCTGCATCCCCTTGGGGGTGTGGGCCACCTCGGGGTGGAACTGGACCCCAAAGGCCCGGCCCTCCGGGGACTCCATGGCGGCCACCGGGTTTTCCTCCGTCTCCGCCGAGACCCGCCACCCAGGGGGAAGCTCGGTGACGGCGTCGGCGTGGCTCATCCAGACCTGGACCTCGCCTTCCAGGCCCCGGAAGAGGGGGCCCCGGTAGCGGGTGAGGAGGGCCTTGCCGTACTCGGCCCTTCCGGCGCGCTCCACCTTGCCGCCCAGCTCCTGGGCCAAAAGCTGCATCCCGTAGCAGATCCCGAGGACGGGGAGGCCCAGGGAGAGGAGGCGGGGGTCGGGGCGGGGGGCCCCGGGGTCAAAGACGCTTTTCGGCCCCCCCGAGAGGATGAGGGCCTGGGGGTTGTGCTTAAGCACCTCCTCCAGGGGGGCGTCCCCGGGGAGGATGAGGGAGAAGGCCCTTAGCTCCCTAAGCCTTCTGGCGATGAGCCTGGTGTACTGGGAACCGAAGTCCAGCACGAGCACCATGGGGGCAGTTTACACTCCCTGGTACCATGGTCCCATGGCCGAGGTGGAGAGCTTCAGCCTGGACCACACCAAGGTAAGGGCCCCCTATGTGCGCCTGGCGGGGAGGAAGCCCCTTGCGGGGGGCGTGGTGGAGAAGTACGACCTGAGGCTCGCCCAGCCCAACCGGGAGGCCCTGCCCACGGGGGCTTTGCACACCCTGGAGCACCTCCTGGCGGGCTACCTCCGGGACCACCTGGAGGGGGTCGTTGACCTCTCCCCCATGGGGTGCCGCACGGGGTTTTACCTGGTGGTGGAGGGCCCCGTGGGGGAGGAAAAGGTCCTCGAGGCCTTCGCCCAGGCCTTGAAGGACGTCCTCGCCCACGAGGGGGAGGTCCCCGGGGCGAGCTTCAAGGAGTGCGGCAACTACCGGGACCATGACCTTCCTGGCGCCAAGGCCTGGGCGGAGAAGGTGTTGCAGGCGGGGCTTAGGGTCCAGGCCACCGTTCCCCTGGAGGCGAGGTGACCGCCTTCTTCGCCGCCGAGCCTGAGGAGGCCTCCGCCCTCCGGGAGGCCTTGGGGGCGGGGGAGGCCCTGGAGGCCCCCTTCCCCCTCCACCGGGGAAAAGGGGTCTTGGTGGCGGAAACCGGGGTGGGTAAGGTGGCGGCGGCCATGGCCGTGGCCCACGTCCTCACCCGCTTCGCCCCCGAGGCGGGCTTTTTCCTGGGGGTGGCGGGGGCCCTGGACCCTTCCTTGAGGGCCTTGGACCTCCTCCTGGCGGAAAGGGCGGTGCAGTGGGACGTGGACCTCACCCCCTTTGGGCGGGAGCCGGGGGAGACCGCCATGGGGGTGCGGTTTTTCCCCTCGGACCCGGGGCTCCTCCGGCGGGCGGAGGAGGCGGCCAGGGCCTTGGGCCTTCCCGCGAGGCGGGGGGTGGTGGCCACGGGGGACCGCTTCCTGGCGGATAGGGCGGAGGCGGGGAGGCTTCGCACCCTCCACGGGGCGGACGCCGTGGAGATGGAAGGGGCCGCCGCCCTCATGGTGGCCTTCCGCTTCCGCCACCCCATGGCCCTGGTGCGCGCCGTCACCGACGGGGCGGGGGAGGGGGCCCCAGGGGACTTCCTGGCCTTCTTGCGGGAGGCCTCGAGGCGCCTGGGCCTCCTGGCCAAAGCCCTCGTAGAATGAAGGTGGGGTCCATCGGTCATGGAGGTGAAGATCTTTACCGGGACGGCCCACCCGGAACTCGCCCAAAGGGTGGCGGAGGCCCTGGGGGTTCCCTTGGGCAAGGCCTTGGTGGGCCGCTTCCCCGACGGGGAGGTGCGGGTAAGGCTTCTGGAGAGCGTGCGGGGAGAGGATGTCTACCTCATCCAACCCACCTGCCCCCCGGTCAACGACCACCTCATGGAGCTTCTGCTTCTGGCCGACGCCGCAAGGCGGAGCTCCGCCTCCCGCATCAACGCCGTCATCCCCTACTTCGGCTACGCCCGCCAGGACAAGCAGACCGAGGGCCGGGAGCCCATCAGCGCCAGGCTGGTGGCGGGCCTTCTGGAGCGGGTGGGCATCCACCGGGTCATGGCCATAGACCTCCACGCCCCCCAGATCCAGGGCTTCTTTGACATCCCCGTGGACCACCTCTCGGCGGTGCGCCTCTTCGCCCGCTACCTCGAGGAGCGGGGGTACGTGGAAAACGCCGTGGTGGTCTCCCCGGACGCCGGCCGGGCCGAGGAGGCGCGAAGGCTCGCCGAGCGCCTGGGGCTTCCCTTCGCCATGCTGGCCAAGCGCCGCCACGGGCCTAGGGAGACCTCCGTGACCTACGTCATCGGGGACGTGGAGGGCAGAAGGCCCCTCCTCATAGACGACATCGTCTCCACCGGGGGAACCATAAGGCGGGGGGTGGAGGCCCTTCTCCAGGCGGGGGCTTTGCCCGAGGTGGTGGTCATGGCCACCCACGCCGTCTTGGTGGGGGAGGCCCGGGAGAACCTCTCCCACCCCGCCATCCGCGAGGTGGTCTTCACCGACACCATCCCCCTAAAGGACGGGGGCTACACGGTGCTCTCCACGGCGGAGCTTCTGGCCCAGGCCATCCGCCACGTCCACACCAACCAGTCGGTGAGCGCCCTCATCTAGGGGGATGTGGTAAGCTTTTCTTTGTGTGCCCCTGAGGGGCCAGGGTTTGCGTCTTGGGAGGAGCCATGGAGTATCGCCTGAAGGCCTACTACCGGGAAGGGGAGAAGCCCAGCGCCCTTAGGCGGGCGGGCAGGCTCCCCGGGGTGATGTACAACAAGAGCCTGAACCGCAAGGTCTACGTGGAGCTGGGGGAGTTTGACAAGGTCTTCCGCCAGGCCTCCATCCACCACGTCATCGTCCTGGAGCTTCCCGACGGGGAGTTCCCCACCCTGGTGCGCCAGGTGAACCTGGACAAGCGCCGCCGCCGCCCCGAGCACGTGGACTTCTACGTGCTTTCCGACGAACCTGTGGAGATGTACGTTCCCTTGCGCTTCGTGGGCACCCCCGTGGGCGTGCGGGAAGGCGGGGTGCTCCAGGAGGTGCACCGGGACATCCTGGTGCGGGTCTCTCCCCGGAACATCCCCGAGTACATTGAGGTGGACGTCTCCGGCCTCGGCATCGGGGATAGCCTCCACGCCTCGGAGCTCAGGCTTCCCGAAGGGGTGAAGCTCGCCCTTCCCCCGGAGGAGACCATCGCCGCGGTGGTGCCGCCCGAGGATGTGGAGCGCCTCGAGGCCGAGGCCGCCGAGGCGCCCGCCGAGCCCGAGGTCATCAAGAAGGGCAAGAAGGAAGAGGAGGCTTGATCCCACCGGGCACCTTGTGGCGGGGGTAACCACCCCCGCCTTTTTCCAGGAGGGGCCGTGTTCTTGGTGGTGGGCCAGGGAAATCCGGGCGAGGCCTACGCCCGCACCCGGCACAACGTGGGCTTTATGGTTCTGGACCGGCTGGGGCTGGAGTTCCGGAGGAAGGGGGAGGCCCTCCTGGCCGAGGCCGAGGTGGAGGGCAGAAGGGGCCTTTTCCTCAAGCCCCTCACCTACTACAACCTCACGGGGCAGGCGGTGGCCCCCCTGGCCCGCTTCTACAAGATCCCCCCGGAGCGCATCCTGGTGATCCACGACGAGATGGACCTGCCCTTGGGCCGCCTGCGCCTCAAGGCCGGGGGGAGCCCCGCCGGCAACCGGGGGGTGGCCTCCATCGCCGAGGCCTTGGGCACCCTGGCCTTCCACCGCTTGAGGGTGGGCATCGGCAAACCCCCCGCCAAGGAGCTTGGCGCCCGGTACGTCCTTTCCCCCTTTACCCCGGAGGAGTGGCCCCTGGCCGAGAGGGTGTTGGCGGTGGCCCAGGAGGCGGTGTGGTGCTGGGTGAGGGAGGGGCTTCCCCCCTGCGCCCGCCGCTACAACGGTCTGGACCTCCGCCAGACGGGGTAAGCTTGGGGTATGGCGCCGCCCAAGGTTCTCCTCATCGCCGGGGGAAAAAGCGCCGAGCACGAGGTTTCCCTTTCCTCCGCCGAAGGGGTTTTGCGCTACATGCCCTTTCCCACGGAGCTTGCCGTCATCGCCAAAGATGGGCGCTGGCTCCTTGGGGAAAAGGCCGGGGAGGCCCTCGCGGCCAAGTCGGCCCCTTCCGGGGAGCATCCCTTCCCCCCGCCTTTGGACTGGGACGCCTACGATGTGGTTTTTCCCCTGCTTCACGGCCGCTTTGGGGAGGACGGCACCCTCCAGGGGTTTTTGGAGCTCCTGGGCAAGCCCTACGTGGGGGCGGGGGTGGCGGCGAGCGCCCTCTGCCTGGATAAGGACCTCTCCAAGAGGGTCCTGGCCCAAGCGGGGATCCCCGTGGTGCCCTGGGTGGCCCTCTACCGGGGGGAAACCCCTCTCATCCCCTTTGAATCGCCCTTTTTCGTGAAGCCCGCCAACACGGGCTCCAGCATCGGCATCCGACGGGTGGAGCGCCACGCCGACCTGGAGGGGGCTTTGGAGGAGGCCTTCCGCCACGATGTCAAGGTGGTGGTGGAGAAGGCGCTTCCGGGGGTGCGGGAGCTGGAGGTGGGGGTGCTGGGGAACCTCCTGGGCGAGGCGAGCCCGGTGGGGGAGGTGCGCTACCGGGCTCCCTTCTACGACTACGAGACCAAGTACACCCCTGGCCGGGCCGAGCTCCTCATTCCCGCGCCCTTGGACCCCGGCACCGAGGAAACCATCCAGGAAACCGCCTTGAGGGCCTACCGCCTTCTGGGCCTCCGGGGCATGGCCCGGGTGGACTTCTTCCTCTCCGAGGGGGAGGTGTACCTCAACGAGATCAACACCATCCCGGGCTTCACCCCCACCAGTATGTTCCCCAGGCTCTTCGCCGCCAAGGGCCTGGGCTACCCCGAGCTCCTAAGGCGCTTGGTGGAACTGGCCTTGGAATAGCCTGCTTTCCCGTAGAATGGAGGGGAAGGGAAAGGGGGCTCTATGGACCTCTTAGAGCGGCTTGGCCTTTCGGGCAGGCGGGTTCTCCTTCTCCACCACGATGACCTGGGCCTGACCCACGCCCAAAACGGCGCCTACCAGGCCCTAGGCCTTCCCACGGGGAGCGTGATGGTGCCGGGGGCCTGGGCGAGCGGGGTCAGGGGGGAAGACCTGGGGGTGCACCTGGTCCTCACCAGCGAGTGGCCTGCCCCCAGGATGCGGCCCCTCACGCCGGGGGAAAGCCTTCGGGATGAGGCGGGGTATTTCCCAGCCTCCCTGGAGGTTCTTTGGCAAAGCGCCCGCCTGGAGGAGGTGGAGCGGGAGCTCAGGGCCCAGATTGAGGGGGCGAAAAGGCTTTTCTCCCCCACGCACCTGGACACCCACCAGGGGGCGGTCCTCCGCCCCGACCTGGCGGAGGTCTACGTGCGCCTGGCCCAGGAATACCACCTGGTTCCCTTGGTCCCGGAGAGCCTCGAGGGCCTGGGGGTCCCACCCGCGTTTTTGCCGGAGCTGGAACGGCTTATGGCCCAGGTGCCTTTTCCGAGGGTTCGCTTCCTGGACCCCTACGGCCTTCCCCCAGAGGAGCGGCTCGGCTTTTACCTGGACCTGAGCCGTCTGGGACCTGGGCTCTACTACCTGGTCCATCACAGCGCCCTCCCCACCCCCGAGGGCCGGGCCCTTCCCGACTGGAGGACGCGGGAGGCGGATTACTTCGCCCTTTCCCACCCCGAGGTGCGCCGGGTCCTTTCCGAGTTCCAGCCCCTGACCTGGCGGGCGGTGCGGGAGGCGCTCTGGGGGGAGTCATGAGAAAGTGGCGCTATGCCTCGGGGCAGCTGGGGCTTACCCTGGTTTCCGAAAGCTTCGGCACCTATCTGGCCTTCTTTTATCTGGAGAAGCTCGGCCTTTCCGCCGCCTTCTATGCCCTGGCCCGCACGGTATATGCTTTTTGGGACGCCATCAATGACCCCCTATTCGGCCACCTTTCCGATCGCACCAAGACCCGGCTGGGCCGCAGGCGGCCCTGGCTTCTTGTGGGTATTCCCCTGTTCCTCCTCTTCTACCTCCTGGTCTTCTTTGTGCCGGACTGGGCCCGTGACCCCAGGGTACTTCCCTACTACTTCGCCTTGGCCATCGTCCTTTACGAGACGGCGGCCACCGTGGTCTGGACCAACCACGGGGCCCTCTTCCCGGAAATGTTCCGGGGCCTTGCCGAGAGGGCGGGGGCTGCGGCCTTGAAGCGGGGCACGGAGCTTTTCGGCCTGATCCTGGGGATTGCCGTGGCCCCCTTGGTCTACGCCCAGGTGGGGTTCTTGGGCATGGCCCTCCTCTTCGCCTTCCTGGCCCTCATGGCCTTCTCGTGGTTCTTCCCGGGTATCCAGGAAGACCCCAAGGCGGAAAGTGGCCTGGGGCTAAGGGAGTCCTTCCGGCTGGTCCTGGCTAACCGGGCCTTCTGGGTGGCGGCCCTGGTAGGGCTCCTCTTTGAGTTCGGCCGCATGGTGATCCAGACGGGCATGGCCTTCTACGCCAAGCACAGCCTGGGCCTGCCTGAGGCGGCCACCACCTTCCTCTTCGCTGCCGTCTTCCTGGTGGCCTTGCCCTCCGTCTTCCTCTGGGGCTGGCTGGCGAGGACCTTGGGAGGCAAAAGGGCCTGGCGGCTGGCGCACCTCCTCATGGGCCTGGCGGCCCTGTTCCTTTTCCTTCCCCAAAGCCTTCTGCCCGCCATCCTGGCGGGGGCTTTGGTGGGGGTGGGGTTTGCCGGGGTGCGGGTCACGGGGGAGGTGGTGATGGCCAAGGTCATTGACCTGGATGCTGAAAGAACGGGCACCCGGCGGGAGGGGGCCTACTACAGCCTGGTGGGGCTCTTGGGCCGGGCTTCGGGGGCCTTGGTGGGCCTGGCCTTTGCCCTTCTGGGTCCCTTGTTCGGCTACGTGAGCGGGGAAAACCCCGGGCCGAACCCGGGCTTGGCCTTCCGCTTCCTGGTGGCGGTGATCCCGGGGGTGGCCATCCTCATGGCCTACTTCCTCACGGCCCTCTTCCCCCACGAGATAAGGGAGTGAAAGGCCATGAGGCTGGATCCCAGCCATCCTAGGCCCACCCTCCAGCGCCCAGGCTGGCAGGGCCTCGAGGGCCCCTGGGACTTCGCCCTAAGCCAGGCCGAGGGGCCTGAGGGGGTGCGGTTTGACCGCACCATCCGGGTGCCCTTTCCCCCCGAGGCCCCGGGGAGCGGGGTGGGTGAGCCCTGGGTAGAGGTGGCCTGGTACCGGAAGGTCCTGAGGGTGAAGCCCAGGCCCGGCTTTCGGCTTTTCCTGCGCTTTGGGGCCGTGGACTACCGGGCGGAGGTCTTTTTAAACGGGATTAGGGTTTTGGAGCACGAGGGGGGGCACACCCCCTTCGGCCTGGAGCTCACCTCCTTCCTGGGGAAGCCCCTAGAGGTCCTGGTGCGGGCGGAGGACGATCCCTCCGATCCGGAAAAACCCCGGGGCAAGCAGGCCCTGGGGGAGCCCGAGGGCATCTTTTATCCCCGGACCACGGGGATCTGGCAGACGGTCTGGCTGGAGTGGGTGCCGGAAAGCCACGTGGCCTCCCTCCGCCTGACCCCGGACCTCCAGGCCTTGGGCTTCCGCCTCGAGGTCCGGGCCCTGGGGGAGGGGGATGCGGTGGAGGTGGCCCTCTTCCCGGGGGTGCGGGGGGAGGCTTCCCCTGGGGGAAAGCCCTGGCTGGAAGCCCGTTTCCCCCTTTCAGACGGGCTTGCCCGGGGGTTTTTGGGGCTCCCCCTGAGGGGAGAGGCCAGCGCCTTCCTTTGGCGCCCTGAGAATCCGGTGCTTTTCCCCTTGCGCCTCCGCCTCCTCGGGGGGAGGAGGGTCCTGGACGAGGTCTACTCCTATGGGGGCTTAAGGGAGGTTTCCGCCCACCAAGGGGTCTTCCTCCTCAACAGGGAGCCCTACTTCCCCAAGCTGGCCCTGGACCAGGGGCTTTGGCCGGAGGGGCACCTGGCTCCACCGGGCCTCGAGGCCCTCAGGCAGGACATCCTCTTAGCCAAGGCCCTGGGCTTCAACGGGGTGCGCAAGCACCAGAAGCTGGAGGACCCCCGCTACCTCCACCTGGCGGACCGGCTCGGGCTCTTGGTCTTTGCCGAGATGCCCAGCTTCTTCCGCTTCTCTCCCCAGGCTGCCCGGCGCTACCTGGCGGAGCTCCTGGCGGCCTGGGAGCGGGACCACAACCACCCCAGCGTGGTGGCCTGGGTTCTTTTCAACGAGAGCTGGGGGCTTTGGCCTTGGGGGCCTGAGGCCCGCTCCTTCCTCCAGGGGGTGTTTTTCCTGGCCCGCTCCTTGGACCCCACGCGCCTTCTGGTGGATAACGACGGCTTTGAGCACGGCCCCTTCTGGGACCTCTACACCGTGCACGACTACGCTCCCCCCGAGGTCCTCTCCCGCCGCTACCGCCAGAAGCCCTTTCCCCTGGCCCCCATGGGCCGGCCCCTTTCCTGGGAGGGTCTTCCCGAGGGGGTGCGCCCCTTCCTCTCCGAGTTTGGGGGCTTAAGGCTCAGGGGCTCCACCCCGGGCTGGGGGTACCGGGAGGTGGAGGGAGAGGAGGCCTTCCTGCAGGAGGTGCTCCGCTATCTGGGAGCCGCTTGCGAAAGCTTCCTGAGCGGGTTTTGCTACACCCAGCTCTACGACACCTTCCAGGAGGAAAACGGGCTCTTGGATTTCTGGCGCAGGCCCAAGGTGTCCCCAGAGAGGGTGCGGGCTTTTCTGGAGGGCTGTGAGGCCAGGCGGGTGCTTTGGGAGTAGGCTATGGGTGCGCCGCGAGGGGGCTTGCTGAAGAAGCTTTGGAATGCGGTGGAGATGGTGGCCCTTCTGGGCCCAGGAGTTCTCCTTCTGGCCATCCAGTACGCCAGGAAGCGGGACCGGTGGGAGCCCAAGGCCCCCTACCTCCCATGGCAAGGGGTGGGGAAACCCCAGGGCCTCGAGGCCATCCCCGGCGGGGTAAGGGTGCGCTTCCCGGAGGCGGAGGACGCTCGCGGGCGGAGCCCGTATCTTGGTCACGGGCGAAGCCCGTATCTTGAGGCGGTCTTTCTGGAGGAAGACCTCCTCTGCCTCACCTGGTTTCCCCCTGAGCCTCTTCCCCCTTACGCCCTGGCGGAGGGGAAAGGGGAGGCCTCCCCCGTTGAGCCGGAGCGCCTCGAGGGGGGCCGTCTCCTCAAGACCCCCCGCCTGGCCCTTAGAGTGGGGGAGGAGGGGCTAACCCTTTGGGATGGGTCGGGGAAGCTTCTCAGGCAGGAGGCCTACCCCGAGCGCTCGGGAAGGGCCTGGCGGCACCGGGTGCGCCTTTTGCCGGGGGAAAGGATCCTGGGCTTAGGGGAAAGGGCCTACCCCTTGGACCGCCGGGGCGGGGTCTTCCGCTTCTGGAACCGAGACCCTGGGGGAAGCTACGGCCCAGGGGAGGATCCCCTTTACCTTTCGGTACCCCTCTGGCTTTCCCTGAGGCCTGAGGGGGAGTATTTGGTTTTTTACGAGAACCCTGCGGAGGGCTTCGCCGACCTCGTGGGGGCCCCTGCCCCCAGTGAACCGTGGGGGGAGGAGGCCCTGGTGGGCTTTCTTGGGGGAACCTTCCGCTACTACGTGATACCCGGGCCCCTGGAGGGGGCCCTGGCCCGTTATGTGCGCCTCACCGGCCTCCCTCCTCTGCCTCCCCGTTGGGCCCTGGGCTTCCACTATGCCCGCTGGGGGCTCAGGACCCGGAGGGAGGTGGAGGAGGTGGTGGAAGGGTTCCTCACGCGGGGCCTTCCCCTGAGGGCGGTGCACCTGGACATCGATTACATGCGGGGATACCGGGTTTTCACCGTGGACGAAAAGCGCTTTCCCGACCTTTCCGGCATGGTGCGGGCCTTCGGGGAGAGGGGGGTGCAAACGGTGCTCATCCTGGACCCTGGGGTGAAGGCGGAAAAGGGGTTCCCCCTTTACGAGGAAGGCCTAAGGGAAAACGTGTTTTGTGCTTTACCCTCGGGGGAGGTTTTCCTGGGGCCTGTCTGGCCGGGGCTTGCTGCCTTCCCGGACTTCACCGATCCTAGGGGCCGGGCCTGGTGGGGAGAGAAGCTCAAGGGGTTTTTGGATATGGGGGTTGGGGGTTTCTGGCTGGACATGAACGAGCCCGCCCTCTTTGCCGCCTGGGGGGAGCCCACCTTCCCTAAATCCGTACGCCATGGCCTCGAGGGCCAAGGGGGGGACCACCTCCTGGCCCACAACCTCTATGGCCTCCTCATGGCCCGGGCCAGCCTTGAGGGATTCCAAAAGCACGCCCCTCATCGCCGGCCCTTCCTCCTCACTCGGGCAGGGTTTGCCGGGGTCCAGCGCTACGCCTGGGCCTGGACTGCGGATGTGGAAAGCACCTGGGAAGGCTTGAAGACCACCCTGTGGGCCCTCTTGGGGCTTTCCCTTTCCGGGGTGTACTTCGTGGGCTCGGACATCGGGGGGTTTAGCGGGAACCCTTCCCCCGAGCTTTACCTGCGCTGGTTCCAGATGGCGGCCTTCACCCCCTTTTTCCGCCTCCACTCCGCCCGCTGGACCAGGCGCCGGGAGCCCTGGCGCTTCGGGGAGGAGGTTTTGGAGGGGGTGCGCTGGGCCATGGCGCAGCGGGAGAGGCTTCTGCCCTACCTGTACACCCTGGCCTACCGGGCAAGCCAGGAGGGGCTTCCCCTCCTCAGGCCCCTTTTCCTGCAAGGGGGTCAGCCCCCTGGGGCTGACCTTGGGGAGGCCTTTCTGTTGGGAAGGGACCTCCTGGTGGCCCCGGTCCTGGAGGAGGGGGCTAGGGCCAAGGAGGTGCCCTTGCCTGGGGGCGGGTGGTACCCCTTTGCGGAGGACCGGATCCTAAGGGGGCCGGAATGGGTGCGGCTTCCCGCCCCCCTGGAGCGGATTCCCCTCTTGGTGCGCGCCGGGTCCATCCTGCCCGTCTTGGAGGAAGGGGGGCTTGCCCTGCACCTTTACCCGGAGGAGGGGGGGGCGGAAGGCAGCCTGTACTGGGACGAGGGGGATGGGGAGGGGCCTTATAGGCTGGACCGGTTCCGCCTGTTTCCTGCGGAGGGAGGCTACCGCCTCCTTTGGGAAGGGGAAGGGGAGTACCCCTGGCCCTGGGAGGGAGTGGGCCTGAGGCTTTTCGGCAGGAAGCTTCTTAGGGCCCGGGTGGAGAGGAAGGTGTTCCCGTCCCAGGGAGGGCAGGTTCTCCTGCCCCCTTTCCGGGAGGCCCTTTTGGAGGTGGAGGGATGAGGCTGGAAAGAGCTTGGTTCTTGGCCCATGAGGCGAATGCCCCGGCGGAACTTCCCCAGGAGGGCTGGCGGGAGGTGGCCCTTCCCCACCAGTGGAGCCTCGAGGGCCTGGAGGCGGAGGTGGGCTGGTACCGCCTTGCCCTGCCCGAGGGAGGCCCTAGGCGCTTCCTCCGCTCCTGGGGCGACTACTACCAGGAGGCCTGGGTGGACGGGGTCCACCTGGGCCGGCACGAGGGGTACTTCTTCCCCTGGCTTGTGGAGTTGCCTGTTGGCAGGGAGCTTCTCCTCCGGGTTTCCGCCCCTAAGGAGCCCTTTGGGGTCTGGCCCCGGTTCAAGCGGCAGATCAAGGGGGTCTTTGGGCAGCACGACTGCCGCCCAGGGGGGACCACGGAACGGGGCCAGGAGCGGGGAACGGGGGGCCTGTGGGGGGGAGTGGAGGTGTGGACGCGGGAGGAGGTGGCCCTTTTGGGCCTTACCTACCGCCTCCTTCCCCGGCCCGGGGGTTGGCGGCTATGGGTGCGCCTCCTCCTGGATGCCCTAAGGCCCTTTCGGGAGGAGGTGGTCCTCAGGATCCTCCCCGAGAACTTTCCTGGGGAGGCCCTGGAGAAAAGGCTGGTCCTGGGGGGTGGGGCGGGGCGCGCCTGGCAAGAAGGGGTCTGGGACCTGCCGGAGATGCCCCTGTGGGAGGTGTGGGAGCGGGGGTTCCCCCACCTTTTCCGCCTGGAGGCGGGGCTTTTGGGGGCGAGGTTTGCGGTTCCCCTGGGCTTCCGCACCGTGGAGCTGGACGGGGAAGGCTGGCTTCTTCTAAACGGCAAGAGGCTTTTCCTCCGGGGCACCAACGTCATCCCCACCCAGTGGCTTGCGGGCTATACCGAGACCCTGGCGCAGAAGGACGTGGCCCTCCTCAAGGAGGCGGGCCTCAACGCCGTACGGGTCCACGCCCACGTGACCCACCCGGCCTTCTACCGGGCCTGCGACGAGGAGGGGATCTTGGTCTGGCAGGACTTCCCCCTGCAGTGGGGGTACGCCCCGGACGAGGCCTTCGCCGGGGAGGCCCTGCGCCAGGCGAAGGCCATGGTGGAGCTTCTTGGGACCCATCCCTCCATCTACCTCTGGTGCGCCCAGAACGAGCCCACCCACAACCGCCACGCCCTGGGTCCCCTCCTGGCGGCAAAGCTAAGGGCGGCCGACCCCACCCGGCCCGCTAAGGAGGCCTCGGACTTCCGCGAGCACCCCTACCCCGGCTGGTACTGGGGGCATTATCGGGACTTCCTCGCCCTCCCCGGGACCCCCCTTCCCTCGGAGTTCGGGGCCCAGGCCCTGCCCCGGGCGGAGCTTCTAAGGCGGGTCCTGGGGGAGGCCGCCTGGCCCCCCCGGTGGGAGGTCTGGGCCTACCACAGCTTCCAGCCCCACGAGACCTTCCGGGTGGCCGGGGTGGAGGTGGGGGAGAGTCTGGAGGAGTTTGTGGAACGCTCCCAGACCTACCAGGCAAGGCTTCTGGAGTTCGCCATCCACGCCTACCGGAGGGCCAAGGGGAAGGTGGTGGGCTACTTCCAGTTCATGTTTGTGGAGCCCTGGGAGGGGATCACCTGGGCGGTGGTGGACGTGGAAAGGGTGCCCAAAAGGGGCTACTTCGCCCTCAAGGAGGCCAGTAGCCCCGTCCTCCTCTCCCTGGTCCCCTACCGGGAGCGGGTGGAGGTGGGAGGCCCTCCCCTCATGGAGGCCTGGCTCATCAGCGACCTGGACCGGCCCCTGAGGCTTAAGGTGCGCCTTTTCTTGGAGGGTCCTACCAGCCTTCCCCTTTACGAGGAGGAGGTGGCCCTGGCCCCCGGGGAGGCCCGGCGGTTCTTCAGCCTGGGGGAGCTTTGGGAAAGCCCCCTCGAGGTCCAGGCCCGCTACCTTCCCCTCCAGGAGGCCTTGAGGCGGCTTCCCCCTGGTGCCTACCGTCTGGTGGGGGAGGCTTACGAGGGGGAGAGGCTCTGGTCCCGCCATGTCCTCGAGGTGGAGTACCTGGAGCCCATCCTGCCCCTGGGGGTGGCCTGGTGATCCCGGCCCGCATCGCCTATGCCCTGGGTGCTCTGGGCCTAACCTTGCCGGGCCAGACCTTTGGCACCTACTTGGCCTTCTACTACCTGGACCATCAGGGCCTGGCCGCCAGCGCCTTCGCCCTAGCCCGCCTGGTCTTTTCCGTGTGGGATGCGGTGAACGATCCCCTTTTCGGCTACCTCTCCGACCGCACCAAGACCCCCTGGGGCCGGAGGCGGCCTTGGCTTTTCCTGGGGCTTCCCTTGTTGCTCTTGGCCTTCTACCTCACCTTCAACGTCCCTGGGCCCTTCCTTCAGGGGCCCGCCCTCTTCTGGTATTGCCTGGGAGCCATCCTCTTCTTTGAAACCTTTGCCGCTCTCACCTGGGTCAACCACGCTGCCCTCTTCCCCGAGCTTTTTAAGGGCCAGGGGGAGCGGGCCCGGGCCAACGCCTGGCGCCAGGGGTTTTACTTCCTGGGCCTGGCGGTAAGCATCGCCCTGACCCCCTTGGTCTACACCGCCATCGGCTTTTCCGGCATGGCCCTCCTCTATGGGGCCATCGGAGGGGTGTTGGTCCTCCTCTTCCTCCTGGCCATCCGGGAAGACCCTAAGGCGCAACTGGCCAAGCCCCTTTCCTTCATCCCCGCCTTCCGCTACACCCTGGGGGACCGGGCCTTTTGGCTCTACTCCCTGGCCGCCTTGCTCCTCCTCTTCGCGGTGGGGCTTTTTGGGGCGGCCATGCCCTTTTACGCCAAGTACGCCCTGGGCCTTGGGCCCGAGGCCACCTCCCTGCTCTTCGCCTCGGTGCTCCTGGCGGCCCTGCCCTCGGTCTTCCTCTGGGCCCGGCTGGCAGGGGTTTTGGGCCCCAAGGGGGCTTGGCTTCTCGCCATCCTCCTCTTAGCCCTGGGGGCCTTTCTCCTCCTCTGGCCTCGAGGCCTCCTGCAGGCTCTGCCCGTGGGGGTGCTCATCGGGGTGGGGTTTGGCGGGGTGTTGGTGCTGGGGGATGTCCTTCTAGCGGAGGTGATCGATCGGGACGCCCAGCTTACGGGAAGAAGGCGGGAAGGGGTTTACTATAGCGTCTACGGGTTCATCAACCGGCTTTCTGGGCCCCTTCAGGCCCTTTCCTTTGCCCTCCTCACCCCTCTTTTCGGGTACGTGAGCGGGGAGGCCCCGGGGCCAAACCCGGGGGCTGCCTTCCGCTTCCTTATGGCGGTGCCTCCCTTCGTGGCGACCCTTTTGGCCTTGGGGCTGGCCTTGCGGTTTCCCTACGGGGCCAAGGGGTAGAATGCCGGGGGCGGCAAGCAGCTCCCAAGGAGGGCTGGGCCATGCGGGTAGCGTTTTTGGATCCTTCTCGGGGAAGTTCCCTCGAGGTGGCGGTCATGGCAACTTCCTCGGAACCGGTTTCAGGAGGGCACCTCCTAAGGGGAAGGGAGGTGCGGGTTTTTCCCCCTCTGGGGGAGGCCCGGTTTTTCCGCCACGGGTGGCAGAGCTGGAGCCTGGCCGCTTGGGTGGACCTAAGGGAGCCCCCCAAGCCCCTTTTCCCCAAGGAGCGCCGCCCTCAGGCGGATGACCCCTTCCTTCTGGAGGTCGCGGACTGGGGGAAGGCCTGGTGGGGTAGCGGCCTTGGGGCCTTGCGTTTTCCCGAAGGGCAGGTCCTCCTTCTTGGGGCCCTGGATTTGGGGGCGCGGGTCCTGGGGCGGGAGGGGTTGCTTTTGGGGCGGTACGCCTCGGGGGAGGGGCGCTGGTTTTTGGCCTACGGGCCGGAAGAGGAGGTGTTTGCCGCTTACGCCCGGCACCTTCCCCGCCGCCTTGCCGGTAGGCCCCCCAGGGTCTGGTGCTCCTGGTATAGCTTCTATAACCGGATCCATGAGGCCCTGCTCCTTTCCACCCTGGAGGAGGTGGCTGGGCTTCCCTTTGAGGTTTTCCAGGTGGACGACGGCTGGCAGCGGGCCCTGGGGGACTGGGAGGCAGGGGAAGCCTTTCCCCGGGGGATGGCCTTTTTGGCGGAAAGGATCCGGGAAAAAGGCCTCAGGGCCGGGCTATGGCTGGCTCCCTTTTTGGTGACGGCGGATGGCCCCCTGTGGCACGCCCATCCCGAGTGGATCCTGAGGGATGGGGAAGGGAGGCCTATCCCCGCTGGCTTCAACTGGGGGAAGCCCCTTTACGCCCTGGACTCCGGGAACGAGGAGGTTCTGGACTACGTGGCCGGTCTGGTGCGCAAGGTGCGGGAATGGGGGTACGAGTACCTGAAGCTGGACTTCCTCTACGCTGCCGCCCTTCCCGGGGCGGAGGGGGAGGTGCGGTACCGTAAGGCCATGGAGCGGATCCGGGAGGCGGCAGGGGAGTCCTACCTCCTCTTCTGCGGCGCCCCCATCCTGGCCTCCTTGGGGCTTGCCGACGGCCTCAGGGTGGGCCCGGATGCCGCCCCCTACTGGGACAACGAGGACCGCTCCTTCTGGCTACAGGACCCCACGGGCCCGGGGCTAAGGAACGCCTTGCGCGCCACCTTGCACCGGCTTTGGCTTCGGGAAAACGTCCAGGTGGACCCGGACGTGGCCTTCTTCCGGAGTCGTTTCTCGCTGTTATCTCCTGAGGAGATGCGCTTGCAGGAGGCCATGGGGGAGATCGCCGGCTTCAAGGCCACCTCTGACCCTCCCTCCTGGCTTACCCCGGAGGAAGGGGAAAGGCTTCTGGCCTTCCTAAGCCGGGACCGGGCGGTGAAGCAGCTTGGCCCTTACCGCTTCCAGGTGGGGGAGGAGGTCTTGGACTATGCTCCCCTTCTATAGGCGGGTGCACCGGAAAGGGGATGGCCGGGAGCTCATCCTTTACGGGCTTCATCCCCTCGAGGACCCCCCTCTCCCGGAGCCCGCCGAGCCCTTCCGCCCCGCCCCCCACCTCCGCTACCATCCCCTGCGGCAGGAGTGGGTGGTCTACGCCGCCCACCGCCAGGAGCGCACCTTCCTTCCTCCCAAGGAGCACTGCCCCTTGTGCCCGAGCCGGGAAGGGGGCTTTCCCACGGAGATCCCCTTCCCCTCTTTCCAGGTGGCCGTCTTTGAGAACCGCTTCCCCTCCTTCGTGGAGGAGGCCCCCCCGCCCCCAGAGGGCCTCCCCGTGCCCGCGGGGGAGGCTTTGGGCCGGTGTGAGGTGGTGGTCTACACGCCTTCCCACACGGGAAGCCTGGCCACCTTGGGGGAAGAGGAAAGGTTGCTCCTCGCTTGGGCCTGGCGGGACCGGTACCAGGCCCTCTACGCCCTCCCCGGGGTGCGCTTCGTCATGCCCTTTGAGAACCGGGGGGAGGCGGTGGGGGTGACCCTGCACCACCCCCACGGGCAGATCTACGCCTACCCCTTCATTCCTCCCGTGCTGGAGAGGGAAAGCCAGGCCTTTCGGGAAAGGCCTGTGCTCCAGGAGCTTTTCCCCAGCCTAAAACCTTACGTGGTGGACGAGGAGGAAGGGTTTTGGGCCTTCGTTCCCCCCTTCGCCCGCTACCCCTTTGAGGTCTGGGTGGTCCCCTTGGAGCACCACCCCGGGCTTTGGAGCTTCTCCGAGGGGGAGATGGCCGCCTTCGCCAGGCTTCTGGGCCGGGTGGTGGCCCGCTACGATGCCCTTTACGGGGAGCCTTTCCCCTACGTCATGGTCTTCCACGCCGCCCCCCTGGGGGAGGAGCGCACCTTCCACTTCCACGTGGAGTTCTACCCCCCGAGGCGCGCCCGGGACCGGCTCAAGTTCCTGGCGGGGACTGAGCTTGGCGCCGGCACCTTCGTGGTGGACGCCTTGCCCGAAGACACCGCGCAGAGGCTTAGGGAGGTTCTATGAAATACCTGCTTGCCCTGGACCAAGGCACCACTTCCAGCCGGGCCCTCCTCTTCACCCTGGAGGGGAAGCCCATCGCGGTGGCGCAGCGGGAGTTCCGGCAGCTTTACCCGAGGCCGGGCTGGGTGGAGCACGACCCTGTGGAGCTCTGGGAGACCACCCTCTTTGCGGCGCGGGAGGCCCTCAGGGGGGCTGGGGTGGAGGCGGGGGAGGTGTTGGCCCTGGGGATCACCAACCAGCGGGAGACCACCCTCCTCTGGGACCGGGAGACGGGGAAGCCGCTCTACAACGCCATCGTCTGGCAGGACCGGCGGACGGCCCCCCTGTGCGAGGCCCTGAAGGCGCGGGGCCTGGAGCCCCTCTTCCGGGAGAGGACCGGGCTCCTTCTGGACCCCTATTTCTCGGGGACGAAGCTTGCCTGGCTCTTAGAGAACGTGCCTGGCCTGAGGGCGCGGGCGGAGCGGGGGGAGGTCCTCTTCGGCACCGTGGACACCTGGCTCCTCTGGAACCTCACGGGGGGTAAGGTCCACGCCACCGACCCCACCAACGCGAGCCGCACCCTGCTTTTCAACCTCCACACCTTGGCTTGGGACCCGGAGCTTTTGCAGGCCCTGGGGATCCCCGCCGCCCTCCTCCCGGAGGTCCGCCCCTCGGACGGGGACTTTGGAAAGACCCTGCTCGAGTTCCTGGGGGCTTCCATTCCCATCCGGGGGGTGCTGGGGGACCAACAGGCGGCCCTCTTCGGGCAGGGGGCCCTGGGAGAGGGGGAGGGGAAGTGCACCTACGGGACCGGGGCCTTCCTGCTCCTGAACACGGGGGAAAGGCCGGTGCCCTCACAAAGGGGCCTCCTCACCACGGTGGCCTGGAGCCTTAGGGGAAGGGCCACCTACGCCCTGGAGGGGAGCGTTTTTGCGGCGGGGGCGGCGGTGGGGTGGCTCAAGGGGGTGGGCCTCCTCTTGGAAAGCCGGGAGGTGGAGGCCCTGGCGGGGAGCGTGGAGGAGGCTGGGGGCGTTTACCTGGTGCCCGCCTTCGCGGGGCTTGGAGCCCCCTACTGGGACCCCTACGCCCGGGGGGCTATCCTGGGCCTCACCCGGGGGACGACCCGGGCCCACCTGGCCCGGGCGGCCCTGGAGGGGGTGGCCTTCTCCGTGCGGGACGTGGTCCGGGCCATGGAGGAGGAGGCTGGGGTCCGGCTCAAGGTCCTGAGGGCGGACGGGGGGATGGCGCAGAACCGCCTCTTCCTCAAGATCCAGGCGGACCTCCTGGGGGTGCCGGTGGCGGTGCCTGGGGTGACGGAGACCACCGCCTTGGGGGCGGGCCTGATGGCGGGGGTGGGGGCGGGGGCCCTTTCCCCGGAGGAGGCGGCGGGGCGCTTCTCCGAGGCGGAAAGGTTTCTCCCCGAGATGCCCCCTGAGAGGCGGGAGGCCCTCTACCGGGGGTGGCGGGAGGCGGTGGAACGGGCCCGGGGCTGGGCGAGGGAGGGGTAGTGGACCGGGAAGCCCTCCTTGAAAGGCTGAGGGAGCCCTTTGACCTCCTCATTTTGGGGGGCGGGGCCACGGGGGCCGGGGTCTTGTGGGAGGCCACGCTTAGGGGCCTCAAGGCCGGCTTGGTGGAGGCCCGGGACTTCGGCGCGGGGACGAGCAGCCGCTCCACCAAACTTCTCCACGGGGGGGTGCGCTACCTGGAGCTGGCCGTCAAACGCCTGGACCGGCGCCAGTTCAAGCTGGTGGTGGACGCCCTTAGGGAGCGGAGGGTGGTGATGGACCTTGCCCCCCACCTGGCCCGGCCCCTCACCGTGGTCACTCCCCTGTTCCGGCCCCTGGAGATCCCCTACTACTCCCTGGGGCTCAAGGCCTACGACCTCCTCGCCGGGGGAAGGCGCCTCGCCCCCAGCCGCTACCTCTCCTCCAAGGAGGTGAGGAGGCTCTTCCCCGACCTTCCCGAGACCCTGGGGGGCGTGGCCTACCAGGACGGGCAGTTCGCCGACTTCCGCCTGAACCTCGCCCTCGTGCTCTCCGCCTTAGAACGTGGAGCAGTGGCCCTGAACCACGCCGAGGCCACCGCCCTCCTGGTGAGGGACGGGCGGGTGCGGGGGGCGGTGGTGCGGGACCGGCTCACGGGGAAGGAGGTGGAGGTTTGGGCAAGGGCGGTGGTGAACGCCACGGGGCCCCTGGCCGACCGGGTGCGCCGCCTCCTGGACCCCGAGCTCCCCCCCTCCTCACCCCCTCCAGCGGGGCCCACCTGGTGCTGGACTACCCCCTGGAGGCGGGCCTCCTCCTCCCCCGGACCAGGGACGGGCGGGTCCTCTTCCTCCTGCCCTACCGGGGCAAGGCCCTTTTGGGTACCACCGACCTCCCCGCCGAGCCCGAGCCCTGCCCCCTCCCCCGGGAGGAGGAGGTGGCCTACCTCCTGGAGGAGATAAGGCCCTACCTGGGGGACCTCTCGGGCCGGGTGCGGGCGGCCTGGTCGGGCCTGAGGCCCCTGGTGGGGAGAGGGGAGACGAGGCTTCTGGTGCGGGACCACCTCATCGTGGAGGAGCGGGGGCTTTACACCCTCACCGGGGGGAAGTGGACCACCTTCCGCCTCATGGCCCAGGACCTGGTGGAGCGGCTCGCCAAGGACATAGGCCTCTCCCTTCCTCCCTCCGCGAGCCACGCCACGCCCCTCCTGGGGGCGGGGCCCATGCCCCAGCTCCCCCTTCCTGAGGCCCAGGCCCGGCACCTCTACGAGACCTACGGGACCCTGGCGGGGGAGGTCCTGGCTTTGGGGGAGAGGCCCCTTCTTCCCGGGCTTCCCTACCTGGAGGGGGAGGTGGTGTGGGCGGTGCGGCGGGAGCTTGCGCGGAAGCCCCTGGACGTCCTGGCGCGGCGGATGGGCCTGGCCTTCCTGGACCAAGAGAAGGCCCAGGAGGCCCTGCCGAGGGTGGTGGGGCTCATGGCGCCCCTATTGGGGTGGGGGGAGGAGAGGCAGCGGGCGGAGCTGGAGGAGGCCCAGAAGGCCCTCCAGGGGCTTTGCTAAGCCCTAGCCTTCCTGGCTCCGCTCCACCGCCTCCTTTTCCCGCAGGATGGCCCGCACCCTTTCCCCAGGGATGGTCTCTTCCCTGAGGAGCTCCTCGGCGATCCGGTGCATGGCCTCGGCGTGCTCCAAGAGGACCTGGCGGGCCCGGGCGTAGGCCTCGTCCAGGATCTTCCGGATGTCCTCGTCAATGAGGCGGGCAGTTTCCTCGGAGTGGTCCTTCTTCTTGGCGATCTCCTCCCCCAGGAAGATGGGCCCCGAGTCCGATCCCCAGGCGATGTTCCTGAAGTGCTCCCCCATGCCCCAGTCCAGGACCATGCGCTTGGCGATTCCCGTGGCCCGCTTAAAGTCGTCCTGGGCCCCGGTGGTCACGGTGCCGGTGAAGAGCTCCTCCGCCACCCGGCCCGCCATGAGGACGGAAAGCTCGTCCATGAGGTGCTCCTTGGAGACCAGGACCCTTTCCTCGGGCTTGCTCCAACGCGCCCCCAGGGCCATTCCCCGGGGAACGATGGAGACCTTCTCGGTTTTGTCGGCGTGGGGCAGGACCTCGCCCACCACGGCGTGCCCCGCCTCGTGGTAGGCCACGGCCCGGCGTTCCTCCTCGGAGAGCTTCAGGGCGGGGCGCTCCAGGCCCAGGACGATCTTGTCCAGGGCCTTCAGGAAGTGTTCCTTACGGATTCTCTTTTCCCCGTCCCTGGCGGCCAGCAGGGCGGCCTCGTTCACCAGGTTCTTGAGGTCCGCTCCCGAGAACCCCGGGGTGAGGTGGGCGAGTTCCAGGGCATCCACGTCCTCGGCCATGGGTTTGCCCCGCATGTGCACGAGGAGGATCTCCTTGCGCTCCTCCAAGGAAGGGAGGCCCACCACCACCTGGCGGTCAAAGCGGCCCGGGCGCAGGAGGGCCGGGTCCAGGATGTCGGGGCGGTTGGTGGCGGCGAGGACGATGACGGAGGTGTCCTTCTCAAACCCGTCCATCTCCGAAAGGATCTGGTTCAGGGTCTGCTCCCTCTCGTCGTGGCCGCCCCCGATGCCCGCCCCCCGTTTACGGCCGATGGAGTCCAGCTCGTCTATGAAGATGATGCTGGGGGCGTTCTTGCGGGCGTCCTCAAAGAGGCTCCGCACCCGGCTCGCCCCCACCCCCACGAACATCTCCATGAACTCGCTGGCGGAGACGGAGAAGAAGGGCACCCCGGCCTCCCCGGCCACCGCCCGGGCCAGGAGGGTCTTCCCGGTGCCGGGGGGGCCCACCAGGAGAACCCCCTTGGGGATCTCGGCCCCCAGCTCCAGGTACTTCTTGGGGTTTTTGAGGAAGTCCACCACCTCCATGAGCTCCCGCTTGGCCTCCTCGTGGCCGGCCACGTCCTTGAAGGTGGTGGCGACCCGCTTCTCCTTACCGTAGAGGCGGGCCCGGCTCTGGCCGAACTGCATCACCTGGCCCGCGCCTCCTTGGGCCCGCATGAAAAAGAACCAGAAGAAGAGGATGAGGAGCAGGGTGGGCCCCACGTAGAGGAGGAGCTGGGGCCAGAAGGAGGGGGGTTTGGTGACCACCTTGACCCCGTTTTCTTCCAGGAAGCGCAGCAGCTCGGGGTCCTGGACCTGGGCCGGGGGCAAGGGCACCTGGAAGCGCCTCGCCACCTGGCTTCCCCCCTGGGGGGTGGGGAAGCGCTCGGGTTCCTTGAGGAGGCCCAGGATGCGGGTTTCCTCCAGGGTGACCTCCGCCACCTTGCCCTGGCGCACCAGCTCCCGGAACCCGGTGTAGGAAAGGGTGGGGGCCGGGGGCCCGGTGAAGGCGGTGTAGGCCAGGTAGCCCAGAAGGAGCAAAAAGATGAGGGTAAAGGGGTTGATTCGCTGCGGCAACATCTACCTCCCTTGCCCTATGGTAGCGCCTGGCGGGTGAGAGGACTGAGGGGTGTGGTATCCTCTAGCGGCGATGAGGGGGGTCCTCGAGGCCCTGCACCAGGGGGATTACGACACCGCCATTGAACGCCTCACCCGCAAAGCCCTCTTCGGGCGGAAGGAGGAGGCCAAGGAGGCCCTTTTGCTCCTGGCCGAGGTGCACAGCCTCTACGGGATGGAGGGCCTGGAAAAGGCCCACCGGGCCCTGGAGGAGGCCTACGAGCTGGGGGGGCTGGAGTACAACCCCCTGTACCGGGCCCTTCTGGGGGAGCTGCTCGCCCTGGAGGGGCGGCCCGAGCGGGAGGTCCTTCCCCTCTTCCTGCCCACGGAAGACCCCAGGGCCCGCTACCACCAGGCCCAGGCCCTCTTCTACCTGGACCGCCTGGAGGAGGCCCTGGCGACCTTGAAGGAGGGCCTCCCCGCCTTCTTGGCCTGGCGGGCGGAGGGGCTTAAGGGGCGGGTTTTGGAGCGCCTGGGCCGCCACCTGGAGGCGGCCAGGGCCTACGAGCGGGGGGCGGAGCTGGCCCTGGGCCTGGAGCGGTACTGGCTCCTCCTGGACGCCGCCGCCATGTGGCTGGAGGCGGGGGAGGGGGATCGGGCCCTTCTGGCCCTGGAGGAGGCCGAGGCCACGGTGGGGGAGGAGGGTCCCGAGGACGAGGCCACCCGCCGCTACCTCCTGGCCCGGGCCCACCTCCTCTTGGGGAACCCCAACCGGGCCCTGGAGGAGGCCAGAAAGGCCCTGGAGAAGGAGGAGGAGAGCGGCCACAGGGCCTACGGCACCCCCATGGTGGTGGGGCAGGCCCTTTTGCAGCTGGGCCGCTACGAGGAGGCCATGGCCGCCTACCGGGAGGCCCTGGCCCGGGCGGAGGCCGCCGAGCGCCCCTATGTCCTCCACGAGATGGGCGTGGCTGCCCTGGACCACGGGGCCTACCTCGAGGCCGAGGGCTACTTGAGGGAGCTTTTGCGGGAGGAGGGCTACCCCTACCGGGCCCAGGCCCTGGCCGACCTGGCCGAGGCCCTGTACCGCCAGGGGCGCTACGCCGAGGCGGAGGAGGCGGCCCGGGAAGCCATGGGCCTGGGGGCGGAGGCCTCGGGGGAGCTCATCCTGGGCCATATCGCCTACGACCTCATGCACCTGGAGGAGGCCTTGGCCCACTACCGGAGGGCGGCGGAGCGGGCCGAGGAGGGGAGCCGGGAGTGGGTGGGGGCTCAGGAGATGGTGGTGGATACCCTGGCCCAGCTGGGCTACCGCTCCCCCGAGGAGATCCTGGCCCGGGCCGAGGCGGTCCTGCCCCACGTCCACCCTGCCGACGAGTGGCACCAGGCCCTCCTGGCCTACCGGGAGCGGGCCCAGGCCCTCCTCCGGGAAGGCCGGCGGCCTAACTAGCCCCCTTGCGCAAGGAGGCGAGGGCCTTCAGCACCTCCTGGGACCTCAGGGGTTTGGGGAGGTGGAGCACCCGCAAGGGGCGGAAGAGGAGGCCCGGGGGGGTTTCGCTCACCACGTACAAGGAGGCGAGCCTCCCCTCGGGGTGGGCCCGCACCCTTCGGGCGGCTTCCAGGGCCCTTTCCCCCTGGAGGACCACGCCCTTGGGCCTCTCCTTGAGGAGGCGCAAAAGCCCCTCCAGATCCTTGGCCAAAAGCACCCGGAAGCGGTGGGCCTCCAGGAGGTAGAGGAGAAGCCTGCGCACCACCCCGCTTTCCGCCAGGACCACCACCAGGGGGTCCTCCAGGAGGAGGGTGGAGGGGCGGAGGAGGCCCCGGCTTTTCATCTCGTGGAGGAGGTGGTAGACCTCCTCCTCGGGAAGGCCCGACATGAGGGCCACGCTCCGCGCCCTGCGCACCCCGTCCAGGAGCTCCAAAACCGCCCAGGCCTCCGGGGGGAGGGGGTGGCGGGTGGGGTCCTCCGCCAGGTGCAGGACCTCGTCCGGGTCCACCTGGCCCCGCCGCCACTCGTCCAGGCGGCGGGCGGCTTCCATGAGGGCCCACCCCGTGTCCAGGGTCTGGGGGAGGGCCACCTGGCTTCCCTCTACCAGGGGCTCGGCCAGGATCTCCCCCTCCTTTTCCCCCAGGAGGGTGGCGAGGGCCTCGAGGACCTGGGCTTGGAGGGCCTCTCTAAGCTCCTCTTCCCCGATGAGGCCGAGCTCCAGGGCCAAGGCCCCCAAAGGGGTGCCGGGGTTCTCCCGTCCCTGGCGCTCCACCAGCTCCTGCACCTCCTCCAGGGTCAGGTGGCCCAGACGCACCAGGTACTCCCCCAGGTGGGGGCCGGGCTCGGTGCGGGCGTAGAGGATGCGCCCCGAAAGGAGGTGCACCCGGCCGTAGACCCGGCCCTGGAAGCTCACCACCGCGCTTTTGCGGCCCAGGGCCAGGGCCTTCAGGAGTTCGGCCAGGTCCAGCTCCTCCAGGCTGGCCCGGATCATAGGAGAGGTTCCAAGGGAAGGGGAAGGCCCAGGTGGCGGTAGGCCAGCTCCGTGGCCACCCGGCCCCTGGGGGTGCGCTTCAGAAGCCCTTGCCGGATGAGGTAGGGTTCGTGGACCTCCTCCAGGGTCCCCGGGTCCTCGGAGAGGGCGGTGGCCAGGGTCTGGAGGCCCACCGGCCCCCCGCCGAAGCGGAGGATGAGGACCTCCAGGATCTCCCGGTCCCGGCGCTCCAGGCCCAGCTCGTCCAGGCCCAGGGCCGAAAGGGCCTCCAGCGCCCTCTCCCGGGTAATCACCCCTTCCCCCGCCACCTGGGCGAAGTCCCGCACCCGGCGGAAAAGCCGCTTGGCGATGCGCATGGTGCCCCGGCTTCTTCCGGCGATCTCCCGGGCGGCCTCCTCGGTGATGCCCACCCCCAGGAGCCCGGCGTCCCGCCTTATGCCCTCGGCCAGCTCCTCCAAGGAGTAGTAGTCCAGATGCTCCACGATGCCGAAGCGGCTCCTAAGGGGTGCGGTGATGAGGCCGGGCCGGGTGGTGGCCCCGATGAGGGTGAAGCGGGGAAGCTCAAGCCGGATGGTCCTCGCCGCCGGCCCCTGGCCGATGACGATGTCCATGACGAAGTCCTCCATGGCCGGGTAGAGGTGCTCCTCCGCCTGGCGGCTCAGGCGGTGGATCTCGTCAATGAAGAGGATGTCCCCCTCCTCCAGGGAGTTGGCCAGGATGGCCGCCAGGTCCCCGGGCTTCTCCAAGGCGGGCCCGGAGGTGACCCGGAGGTTCACCCCCAGCTCATGGGCGATGACGTGGGCCAGGGTGGTCTTGCCGAGGCCGGGGGGGCCGAAGAGGAGGAGGTGCTCCAGGGGCTCACCCCGGGCTTTGGCGGCCTCGAGGTAGACCCTGAGCTTGTTCTTCAGGCGCTCCTGGCCGATGTACTCGTCCAGGCTCCTAGGCCTTAAGGCGAGGTCCGAGGGCACGTCCACGCCTTTTCATGATAGCCTTTTCCCGTGCGGAAGACGGTCAAGGACTTCCGGGAGGCCAAGGGAAAGCGGCTCGTCTACCTCACCGCCTACGACTACCCCACGGCCCGCCTGGCCGAGGCCGCCGGGGTGGACGCCATTTTGGTGGGGGACTCCCTGGGGATGGTGGTTCTGGGCTACCCCTCCACGGTGCCCGTGACCCTGGAGGAGATGCTCCACCACACCAAGGCGGCGCGGCGGGGGGCCCCCGACACCTTCTTGGTGGCCGACCTCCCCTACCTCTCCTACGCCACCCTGGACCGGGCGCTTGCGGCTTGCGAGCGGCTCCTTAAAGAAGGGGGAGCGGACGCGGTGAAGCTGGAAGGGGGCGAGGAGGTGGCGGAAATCGTCCGGGGCCTGGTGCGGGCGGGGGTGCCGGTCCTGGGGCACGTGGGCCTCACCCCCCAGACGGCAAGCCAGCTCGGGGGCTACCGGCTCCAGGGGAAGCGCCCCGAGGAGGCGGAGCGGATCCTCAAGGGGGCCCTGGCCCTGGAGGCCGCCGGGGCCTACGGGGTGGTCTTGGAGATGGTCCCCGCCGCCTTGGCCAGGGAGATCACGGAAAGGCTTTCCGTCCACACCGTGGGGATCGGGGCGGGCCCCCACACCGACGCTCAGGTCCTGGTCTTCCACGACGTGGTGGGGCTTTACGGGGAGTTCAAGCCCCGCTTCGTGAAGCGCTACCTGGAGGGGGGAAGGCTCATCCAGGAGGCCCTGGCCCGCTACGCCGAGGAGGTGCGGCAGGGGGCTTTCCCGGGGGAGGAGCACAGTTTCTGAGTACCCCACCGCGGTGAGGGCCCCTAGGCAGGCTTTTCCGGGCCGGCCGCCTTGACAGTTTAGTGAGAATGCGTCATCATTTTTGACATGACCGCCCTGGAGATCCGCCACCTTTCCGTGCGTTTCGGGGAGTTCTGGGCCTTGGAGGGGGTCCAGATCTCCGTGCCTGAAGGGGCCTTCGTGGCCATCGTGGGGCCCAACGGGGCGGGGAAGAGCACCCTCTTGAAGGCGGTGCTGGGTCTCGTGCCCCACCGGGGGGAGGTCCTGGTCTACGGTCTTCCCGCGGCCCAGGCCGACCCCTTTTGGTTCGGCTACGTGCCCCAGATCAAGACCTTTGACCGCTCCTTTCCCGCCTTGGCCTGGGAGCTGGTGGCCACGGGGCTTAGGCGGCGTTGGCCCTTCCGCCTGGGCCCCGGGGAGAAGGAAAGGGTCCTGGCGGCCCTGGAGCGGGTGGGGGCTTCGGGGCTCGCCCACCGCCCCCTGGGGCGGCTTTCCGGGGGGCAGCTCCAGCGGGTCTACCTGGCCCGGGCCCTGATCCGCAGGCCCCGGCTTCTCCTCCTGGACGAGCCCGCCACCGGGGTGGACCGGGTGGGGGAGGAGGACCTGTACCGCTACCTCGAGGCCTACCAGAAGGAGTCGGGGGCCACGGTCCTCATGATCACCCACGACTGGGAGGCGGCCCACCACGCCAGCCACGTCCTGGTCCTGAACCGCCGGGTGGTGGGCTTTGGCCCCCCCGAGAGGGCCCTTTCCGAGGAGTGCCTGCGCCAGGCCTTCGGCCACGTGGGCCACGCCCACGGCCTGTTCGTGGAGGGTGGCCGTGCTTGAGGCCCTAAGCTATCCCTTCTTCCAGCGGGCCCTCCTGGCGGGCCTCTTGGTGGCCCTCCTCTCGGGCTTTGCCTCCCCCTTCGTGGTGCAAAGGCGCCTCTCCTTCCTGGGGGACGGCCTGGCCCACGCCGCCTTCGCCGGGGTGGCCCTGGGGCTCTTCCTCCGCGGGGAGCCCCTGGGGTTCGCCCTTCCCTTCACCTTCCTGGTGGCCCTGGCCATCACCTGGGTCAAGGAGCGCACCGAGCTTTCCGAGGACACGGCCATCGGGGTCCTCTTCGCCCTCTCCGTGGCCCTGGGGGCGATCTTCCTGGCCAAGGCCAAGGGGTACGTGGGGGACGCCATGGGCTACCTCTTCGGCTCCCTTCTGGCCGTGGGGCCCGCCGACCTCCTGGCGGTGGGCTTCATGGTCCTCCTGGCCCTTTTCCTCCTGCCCCTCTGGGGGCCCTTGGCCTACGCCACCTTGGACCGGGAGCTGGCCTTTTCCGACCGGGTGCCCGTGGTGTTCCACGACTACCTCCTTTCGGGGTTCTTGGCGGTGAGCCTGGTGCTGGCGGTGAAGGTGGTGGGGATCCTCCTGGTGGCGGCCTTCCTGGTCATCCCGGGGGCGGCGGCCAGGCTTCTTTCCCGCACCTTCGCCCAGATGACCCTCCTTTCCCTCCTCCTGGCCCTCCTTTCCACCCTGGGGGGGCTTTTCCTCTCCCTCCTCCTGGACTGGCCCAGCGGGGCCAGCGTGGTCCTCTTCCAGGCCCTCCTCTTCGGCCTGGCCCTGCTAAAAACCGGATTTTCGGGTGGGAAATAGGGGTATAATGGGGCCATGTGGGTGTCCACGAAGGCCCAGTACGGGCTTCGCGCCCTGGTGGAGATCGGCCTCCGCGCCCCCGAGGCCGTGCCCCTGAAGGAGGTGGCCGAGGCCCAGGGCATCAGCCAGCACTACCTGGAGCAGATCGCCGCCCAGCTCCGCCGGGCGGGCTTTATCCGCTCCGTGCGGGGGGCCAGGGGCGGGTACCGCCTGGCCCGCCCCCCCGAGCGGGTGACCGCCCTGGAGGTGGTGGAGGCCCTGGAGGGCAGCCTGGCCCCGGTTTCCTGCATTGAGGACCCCGAGTCCTGCGCCAGGGTGGGCCAGTGCTCCACGGAGCTTCTTTGGAAGCGGGTGGACCTGGCCATGCGCCAGGTCCTGGGGGGCACCACCCTCGAGGACCTCATCGAGGAGCGGAGGCTTCTGGAGGCCAAGCGCCTCATCCACCTGGAGGCCAGTTGAGGGTTTACCTGGACTACGCCGCCACCACACCCCTGGACCCCGAGGTGCGGGAAGCCATGGGGGAAGTGGAGGGGATCTTCGGCAACCCCTCCAGCATCCACCGCTTCGGCCAGGAGGCCCGGAAGATCCTGGAAGGGGCCCGGGAAAAGGTGGCCGCCCTCCTGGGGGTGAAGCCCCGGGAGGTGGTTTTCACCGCCTCGGGCTCCGAGGCCGACGCCCTGGCCCTCCTGGGGGTGGCCTTGGCCCGGGGTCAAGGCCACGTGGTGAGCACCGAGGTGGAGCACTCCGCCGTCCTGGGGGCCTTGAAGCTCCTGGAGCGCCTGGGCTTTTCCGTGACCCGGCTTAGGCCCGACCGCCACGGCCTCGTCTACCCGGAACAGGTGCGGGAGGCCCTGCGGAAGGACACCTTTTTGGTGAGCGTCATGGCCGCCAACAACGAGCTCGGCACCCTTTACCCCGTGGGGGAGATCGCCCAGGTGGTCCACGCCCACGGGGCCCTCTTCCACACGGACGCCGTGCAGGCCATGGGCCAGGTGCCCTTTTCCGTGGGGGAGGTGGGGGCGGACCTCCTTTCCCTGAGCGCCCACAAGTTCTACGGGCCCAAGGGCATCGGAGCGCTCGTGGTGCGCCAGGGGGTGGAGCTTTTTCCCTTGGTGCCGGGCAAGCAGGAGGGGGGAAGGCGGGGAGGGACCCAGAGCCCCGTCCTGGCCCACGGCCTGGCGGTGGCCCTGGAGAAGGCCTTGCGGCTTCTTCCCGAGGAGGCCTCCCGGCTCCTCGCCTTGCGCAGGCGCCTGGAGGCCGGCCTCCTCGCCGTGGAGGGGGTGGAGCTGAACGGCCACCCCGAGAGGAGGCTTCCCAAGCTGGTGAACGTCACGGTGAGGGGGGCCGATGGGGAGGCCCTGCTTCTGGCCATGGACCTTTTGGGGGTGGCCGTCTCCTCGGGGTCGGCCTGCTCGGCGGGGAGCCTCGAGCCCTCCCACGTGCTTCTCGCCATCGGCCGCTCCCCCAAGGAGGCCAAGGCCTCCCTGCGCTTCTCCCTGGGCCGCTTCACCACGGAGGCGGAGGTGGACCGGGCGGTGGAGGCCTTCCGGGAGGCGGTGGCCCGGGCCCGCTAGGTGCCCCGCCGGGTGAACTCGTCCCGGAGCTCCCGCCTGAGGATCTTGCCCACCCCGGACTTGGGGAGGCTTTCGCGGAACTCTATGATGCGGGGGACCTTGTAGGCGGCGAGGTTTTCCCGGCAGAAGCGCTCTATGTCCTTTTCGCTGACCTTTTCCCGGTACTCGGGTTTGAGGACGAGGAAGGCGGCCACGGTTTCCCCGCGGTAGGGGTCTGGGACGCCCACCACGGCGGCTTCCTGGACGGCTTCGTGCTGGTAGAGGACTTCTTCTACCTCCCTGGGGTAGATGTTGTAGCCGCCGGCGATGATCATGTCTTTTTTGCGGTCCACGATGTAGAAGTAGCCGTCCTGGTCCATGCGGGCCAGGTCGCCGGTGAAGAGCCAGTTTTCTTTGAGGGCCTTTGCGGTTTCCTCGGGGCGGTTCCAGTAGCCTTTCATGACGTTGGGGCCTTTGACCACGAGCTCGCCCACCTCGCCCGGGGGGAGTTCCTTTCCTTCCTCGTCCACCACCTTGGCCTCCACGCCGGGAAGGGGCATGCCGATGGAGCCCTTGCGCACCTCCCCCAGCACCGGGTTGGAGTGGGTCACGGGGCTGGCCTCGGAAAGGCCATAGCCCTCAATGAGCCTGGCCCCGGTGATCTCCTCAAAGCGCTTGGCCACCTCCACCGGCAGGGGAGCGGCTCCCGAGAGGCAGATGCGGATGCTTTTCACCCTGCGCTTTTCAATCCCCGGGAAGTGGTTGAAGGCCACGTAGAGGGTGGGCACCCCCGGGAAGTGGGTGACCCCGTGCTTCTCGATGGCCTCCACGATGGCGTGGATCTCGGGCCTGGGGAGGAGGACGATCTTGTAGCCGGAGAAGAGGCCGTAGTTCATGGCCACGGTCATGCCGTAGACGTGGAAGAAGGGCAGGGCCCCCAGCATCACCCCCTTGCCCAGAAGCTCCCGGGAGGTGGGGTCCCAGGCGTCGATCTGGAGCACGTTGGCCACCAGGTTCCTGTGGGTGAGCATGGCCCCCTTGGAGATCCCCGTGGTGCCCCCGGTGTACTGCAGCAGGGCCAGGTCCTCCGGGTCTTGGGGGTAGGGTTCGGCGGGGGAGCGCTTTAGGAGGTGGGCGAGGGCGTGAAAGCCCTCCCGCTTGGGGAAGCCCAAGGGGAGCTTATCCCTTTTGGCCTTCAGGGGGTAGAGGAGGTTTTTGGGGAAGGGGAGGAAGTCCTGGATGCCCGTGACCACCACCCGCTTCACCGGGGTTTCCCTCTCCACCTCCAGGAAACGGGGGAGGAGGTGGTCCAGGAGGACCAGGGTCTCGGCCCCCGCGTCCGAAAGCTGGTGCCTGAGCTCCCTGGGGGTGTAAAGGGGGTTGACGTTCACCCCCACCCCTCCAGCCAGGAGGGTGCCGTAGAAGGCGATGACGAACTGGGGGGAGTTGGGGAGCATGATGGCCACCCGGTCCCCGGGCCTCACCCCCAGGTCCTTGAGCCCCTGGGCGAAGCGGCGGGCGAGGTCCCATAGCTCCCGGTAACTCACGGTCTTCCCCAGGAACTCCAGGGCGGGGTTTTCGGGAAAGCGGCGGGCGCTTTCCTCCAGGAAGCGCCAGAGGGGGATGGGGGGCACCTCCACTTCGGCGGGGACGCCGGGGTCGTAATGGGCCAGCCAGGGTTTCGCGCTTACCTGCATTCTTCCCCTCCTTGCCCTTCACCCTACCAAAAGCTTTATACCGAGTGCAAGACCATATGGCGGTGTAGCATGGGAAGGGAGGTTTCCTATGCGCTTTCGCGACCGCAGGCACGCGGGGGCCCTTTTGGTGGAGGCCCTGAAGCCCTTGGGCCTGGAGAGGCCCGTGGTCCTGGGGATTCCCCGGGGAGGGGTGGTGGTGGCCGACGAGGTAGCCAGGCGCCTGGGCGGGGAGCTGGACGTGGTTTTGGTGCGCAAGGTGGGAGCGCCGGGAAACCCGGAGTTCGCCCTGGGGGCGGTGGGGGAGAAGGGGGAGCTGGTCCTCAGACCCTATGCCCTGCACTACGCCGACCGGAGTTACCTGGAGCGGGAGGCGGCGCGGCAAAGGGATGTGATCCGCAAGCGGGCGGAGCGCTACCGCAAGGTCCGGCCCAAGGTGTCCCTGAGGGACCGGGAGGTGGTCCTGGTGGACGACGGCGTGGCCACGGGGGCCAGTATGGAGGCGGCGCTCTCCGTGGTTCTCCAGGAGGGTCCCAAGCGGGTGGTGGTGGCCGTGCCCGTGGGAAGCCCCGAGGCCCTGGAAAGGCTAAAGGAGCAGGCGGAGGTGGTGGCCCTCTCGGCCCCCGGGGATTTCGCCGCCGTGGGGGCCTATTACCTGGACTTCGGTGAGGTCACCGAAGAGGACGTGGAGGCCCTTTTGCTACAATGGGCCCCATGAAGCCCGTGGTCAAGCAGGCGGCCCACGTGGAGGCCCGTCCCGTGGAACGGGGGGAGAAGGCCTTCATCCAGGTGCTCATCGGCCCCGAGGACGGGGCTCCCCACTTCATCCTGCGCAAGTTCACCCTGCTTCCCGGGGGGCGCATTCCCAAGCACAAGCACCCCACCATTGAACACGAGCAGTACGTGCTTTCGGGGCGCATGCGGGTGGTGCTGGGGGACGAGGTGCGGGAGGTTTCCGCGGGTCAAACCGTGTACATTCCGCCGGAAACCCCCCACGCCTACGTCAACGAGGGGGAAGAACCCGTGGAGTTCCTCTGCGTCATCCCCAAAACCAGCGCCTACGCCACGGAGTGGCTGGAATGAAACCGTTTTAACCCCATCCCGGCCCGGGCCGGGATGGGGTATACCCTTGCTTCCAGGTTCCTTCGCCCTGCCAGCCCGGGGAAGCCCTCCAGGAGCCTTGCGCCAGCATGGGGTGACATTAGGCCCGCACCTCCTGCCGCTGGAAGGCCACGTAGGCCAGGGTGAAGAGGAGCACCGCCAGGGCGGAGAGGCCCGTGAGCTGGGGCCAGATGAGGAGGAGGCTCTGCCCCAAGGGCAAGGGGGTGCCGAGGACGGCCCCTTCCAGCTGGGTGATGAGGATGGGCCCCAGGGAGCGCACCGCCGGGTTCAGGATGGCGGTGAGGGCCTCGGCGAAGAGGGTGTTGGGGGAGAGGCGGGAGATCCAGAGGGCCAGGGTGGCCTGGCGGAGCTGGCTTTCCGGGTCAAAGGGGTCGGCCCGGAGGAGGAGGGCGTTGGCCATGAGGTCGGTGAGGATGGGGAAGAAGACGGCGAAGAAGAGCCAGACCCCTAGGGCGGCCAAGGCGGCGGTGGCGGGTTGGCGGAAGAGGACGGAGAAGAGGAGGCCCAAGGCCAGCCAGACCCCGGCGTAGGCCAGGGTGGCCAGGAAGAAGAAGAAGATGCGGGCCACCTCCTCCCCGCCCGGGGGGACCCCCAGGGTGAAGAGCCCCAGGCCCAGCACTAGGAGGAGGAGGGCCAGGAGGAGGACGCTCAGGGTGCCGAGGCCCGCCAAAAACTTCCCGAAGAGCAGGGCGTCCCGGTAGATGGGCTGGGAGAGGATGCGGGAAAGGGTGCCCCGGGCGTACTCCCCGTTCACGGCGTCAAAGGCCAGGGCGATGGCCGCCAGGGGGACGAAAAAGGAGAGGAAGCCCACGAAGGAGGGCAGGGGGTCCTGGGCGGTGGAGAGGAGCTTGAGGTAGAGGTAAGGGTCCTCCCCCACGGTCTGCCGCAGGGTCTGGGTGCCGGTGTAGACGGCGCTCAGGGCCGAGAGGAGGATGAGGGCCTCGAGGATGCGCATCCTGAGGCCGGAGAGGTGGTCGGCCATCTCCTTGAAGAAGACCGCCCAAAGGCCCGTCCAGGGGGAACCCTCACGCCGCATGGCCCACCTCCTTGAAGTAATGGGCGTAGATCTCGTCCAGGCTGGGCCGCCTTAGGGAGAGGCCGTAGAGGGCGCCCCTTTCCACGGCGATCCTGGCCAGCTGGGGGCGCACGTCCTGGGTGGCGAGGACGCGGTAGCGGCCTCCCTCCGCCTCCACCCGGCTTACCCCCGGCACCTCGCGGAAGGGGTCCTCGAGGCCCGGGCCCGCCTCCACCCACACCTCGTACCCGCCCCCCAGCACCCGGGCGGCCAGTTCCTCCACCCTCCCCACGAGGGCCAGGCGGCCCTTGTGGAAGAGGCCCACCCGGTCGCAGATCTCCTGCACCTGGTGGAGGAGGTGGCTGGAGAGGAGGAGGGTGATGCCCTCGGCCTTGAGGCCCTTGATGAGGTCCAGAAACTCCCGGGCGGCCTCGGGGTCCAGGCCCAGGGTGGGCTCGTCCAGGATGGCCACCTTGGGCCTCTTGAGGAGGACCTCCGCCAGGCCCAGGCGCTGGCGCATACCCCGGCTGAAGGCCGCCACCTTCCGGTCCCGCACCTCCCAAAGCCCCATGCGCTTCAGGACCTCCTCTATACGGGCCCGGGCCTCCCCCTCGGCAAGCCCGAGGAGCCGGGTGGTGTAGCGCAGGTTTTCCCAGGCGGAAAGCTCCCCGTAAAACCCCACCTGGTCGGGGAGGTAGCCCACCCGGGCCTTAACCTTGAGGGGCTCCCGCATGGGGTCCAGGCCCAGCACCCGAGCCTCCCCCGAGCTGGGCTCGGTGAGGCCCAGGAGCATGAGGATGGTGGTGGTCTTGCCCGAGCCGTTGGGGCCCAGAAGCCCGAAGACCTCCCCCTCCTCCACCTCCAGGTTCAGGTCCTCCACCGCCACCACGCGCCCGTAGCGCTTGCCGAGGCCCCGGGTCTCTATGACCGCCATGCTACCTCCGGCCGAAGCGGTTCACGGCGAAGCCCAGGACCAGGAGGGCCACCGCCATGAGCCCCACCCCCACCAGACCCCAGAGGGTGGAGCGCACCACCGTGGCCCGGTAGTCCAGGCTTTCGGAAACCCCGTCGTCCCCGGAGAGGGAGAGGGTGACCATGTAGTCCCCGGTCACCGCCTTGGCGGAGGGCTTGATGCGGGCGGTGACCTCCTTCTCTTGGCCGGGGTCCAGGGCCTCTATCTTGTCGGGCTCGAACTTCACCTCCCAGCCGGAGGGCTCCATGGCGCTGAAGGAGAGGTTCTTGGCGGGGGCGCTCCCCTCGTTTTTCACCAGGAGCTTCACCGGGTTCTCCCGCCCCGCCACCACCTGGCCGGAGAGGCGTCCCTCCTTGGTGCTGAGGCGTACCTCGGGCCGGCCCGTGACCTCCAGGGTGAGCCCCAGCTCCGCCTTGGCCTCCCCGGCCAGGGCCCGGAGGGTGACGGCGTAGGTGTCGGCCTTGGTGTCCTTGGGCAGGGAGACCTCCACGTCCAGGTCCTTGCTCTCCCCGGCCTTGACGGGCAGGCTCGTCACCTGCTGGCTGGAGAAGGCGGGGGTGAAGGTGACCTGGAAGCCCTTGGGGGCCTCGTACTCCAGGGAGACCAAGAGGTCGCGGTCGGACTCGTTCTTCAGGGTCACCCGGTAGCGGAAGGAGCTGGTGGGGGGGCCCTTGAGGATGGGGAGCTCGGCCTCGAGGCTAAGCCTCTGGGGAAGCCCCTGGCCCACCACCAGGGCGATGGGAAGGCTTGCCGTCTGCCCTAGGCCCTCGGCCCGCACCAGGAAGCGGTAGGTGCCGGGCTTCACCTCCTTGGGCGGCTGCAGGCGCAGGGTGAGGGTGGCCTCCCCGTCGGGGGCCAGGTAGACCGCCCGCACCAGCCGCCCGCCCCCGATGAGGCTCGCCTGCCAGCCCGGGGCCACCTGGGCCAGGGAGAGGCGGACCACCCCGGGGGGCAGGCCGAAGTTCTTGAGGGTCAGGGTGAGGCTCACGCTCTCCCCGGGTTGCACCCCCATCTCCGGGTAGGGAGTGCCCAGGGAGAGGCCGCGGAAGCCCTGCGCCAGGGCCACGCCCAGCGCCAGCCACACCAGCGTCAGCAATTTGCGCGTCATACCAAGCCTCCGTTACCAAAGTTAGGCAGAAACCGTGAGCCCAAAATGAAAACCCGGGGCGCGCCCGGGGAAGAGGAAATATCCTGGGCAAAGGACCCGCCCGTTGGCCCGGGGGCGCCTAGCCCACCCGGGCCTCCAGGTACTCCCGCTCCCCCAGGACGATGGCCCGGGCCAGCTCCGGGTCCTTGGGGAACTCCTTGCCCCGCTGGATCATGTAGGTCTCGTAGCGGCCGATCTCAAAGACCTCGGCCAGCTTCCGCAGGGCCTTGGCCATGTCAAAGGCCTTGCAGGAGAAGATGTCTATGGAGAGGAAGCGCTTCTTGGGGAAGGTGTGGATGGCGATGTGGCTTTCGGCGATGATCACCACCCCCGTCACCCCGTCCTCGCCCCCGGGGCCGTAGCTGTAGACGAAGGGGGGGAGCACCTTGGTCATCTCCATCTCCTCGGGGAGCTCGTCCAGAACCCGACGCACCAGCTCGGCGTCCCGGAGCCTCTCGGGGTTGGCGTCATAGCCATCCACCATCAGGTGAGGGCCGAATCCAAAGAGTTCCACCATGACCACCTCCTTCCCGTGCCCCCCGGGGTATCCCCTGCGGCACGCCCCCCATTATGCCCCCCCCTCCCCCCCCTGTCAATACCTCGTCCTGGGAAAGGAAAACCCTTTCCGCCCCCCCGGGGGGCTTCCCGGGGTGTCCTCCCCAGGGGCAGGGTGGGGGGGCTTGGGGGAAAGCCTTGTCCAGCTCGGGCATGGGGTACAGGAGGGGGGTATAAGGACCTCGAGGGTGGGCCGGACAACGCCCTTTCCCAGGGGAAAGGTGTATGATAGCCCCGGCAAGGAGGTGCCATGTACCGGGGAAGAGAAGGGCAGTGGGCGTTTTACCTGCACCGGATATCGGGCCTGGGCATCGTGGTCTTCCTCATGCTCCACGTGGCCAACATCAGCAGCGCCATGTGGGGCCCCGAGGTGTCCAACGCCCTCATGAAGTTCTACCACCAGCCCGTGTTTCAGGTGGGGCTCCTCCTCCTCATCGCCGGGGTGCTCTACCACGGGTTTAACGGCCTCAGGATCATCCTCATGGACTTCACCTCCTGGGGCGTGCGCTACCAGAGGCAGCTCTGGTATGGGGTCTGGGTCCTCTTCGTGGTCTTCTACCTGCCCTTCCTGATCAAGATCGGGGGCGGGATCCTGGGAGGCGGCCATGGCGATTAAGTCCAAGCGGTACCAGGAGGCGAGGCTCGAGGCCAGCACCAACCTGGAGCTCTACTGGTGGGTTTTCATGCGCATCAGCGGGGTGGTGCTGGTCTTCCTCCTCATCGGCCACATGTGGATGAACGCCGTTCTTACCGACCTCAACTCCATCAACTACGACTACGTGGCCAAGAGACTTTCCCAGACCACCTGGAAGCTCTACGATCTCCTGATCCTGGCCCTGGGCCTCTTGCACGGGGCCAACGGGCTTCGCTACGTGCTGGACGACTGGGTGCGGGACCCCGCGAAGCGCTTCTGGACCAAGGCGGTGCTCTACAGCCTCATCGCCTTTTTGTTCCTCCTGGGAAGCCTTTCCCTTTTGAACCACGACTTCGGGGTGAAGTGATATGGCGCACAGGCACGAGGTCATCGTGGTGGGCGCGGGCGGGGCGGGCCTCGCCACCGCCTTGTATGCGGCCAGAGAGGGTGCGGACGTGGCGGTGGTCTCCAAACTCTACCCCACGCGAAGCCACACGGGGGCGGCCCAGGGCGGGATAGGGGCCGCCCTAGGCAACGTGGAGGAGGATCACTGGGAATGGCACATGTTTGACACGGTCAAGGGGGGGGATTACCTCACGGACCAGGACGCCGCCGAGGTCTTCGCCAAGGAGGTCATTGAGGCGGTGATTGAGCTGGAGCACATGGGCCTCCCCTTTGACCGCCTCCCAAGCGGCAAGATCGCCCAGCGCCGCTTCGGGGGGCACACCAAGGACTGGGGCAAGGCCCCGGTGCACCGGGCGGCCCACGCCGCCGACCGCACCGGGCACATGATCCTCCAGACCCTCTACCAGCAGTGCGTCAAGGCGGGCATCACCTTCTACAACGAGTTCCACGTCACGGACGTCATCATTGAGGACGGCGTGGCCAAGGGCCTCGTGGCCTTGGAGCTGGCCACCGGGGAACTCCACCTCTTTGAGGCCAAGGCCATCGTCATCGCCTCGGGGGGCTTTGGCCGCATCTACAAGGTGACCTCCAACGCCTACACCCTCACCGGGGACCTGCAGGCCATCCTCTACCGCAAGGGGCTTCCCCTGGAGGACATGGAGTTTTACCAGTTCCACCCCACGGGGCTTTACCCCTTGGGCATCCTCCTCACCGAGGGGGCCCGGGGCGAGGGAGGGATCCTGAGGAACGCCCTGGGCGAGCGCTTCATGGAGCGCTACGCCCCCACCATCAAGGACCTGGCCCCCAGGGACATGGTCTCCCGGGCCATGTACCTGGAGGTGCGGGAGGGAAGGGGCGTGGGCCCCAAGAAGGACCACGTCCTCTTGGACCTCACCCACCTGCCCCCCGAGGTCATTGAGAAGAAGCTTCCCGACATCACCGAGTTCAGCCGCATCTACCTGGGGGTGGACCCCCTCAAAGAGCCCGTGCCGGTGATGCCCACCGCCCACTACGCCATGGGGGGGATCCCCACCACCCTCTGGGGCCAGGTGATCCGGGACGAGAAGAACACCGTGGTCCCCGGCCTCTACGCCGCCGGGGAGGCGGCCTGCGTGAGCCTCCACGGGGCGAACCGCCTGGGCACCAACTCCTTGGGGGACCTCGTGGTCTTCGGCCGCCGCGCCGGAATCCACGCCGCCCGCTTCGCCAAGGACGCCGACTACCACGAGCTCACCGAGGAGCACCTGGGGGAGAGCCGCGAGCGCATAGAGCGCATCAAGAACTCCACCGGCAAGGAGAAGGTGGCGGTCCTTCGGGCCGAGCTGCAACAGAGCATGATGGACCACGCCTCGGTCTTCCGCACCGGGGACCTCCTCAAGAAGCAGGTGGAGGTCTTGAAGGAGCTCATGGACCGCTACAAGCGGATCTCCATTGACGACAAGGGGGACGCCTACAACACCGAGCTGGTGGAGGCCCTGGAGCTTGGGTACCTCCTCGAGGTCTCCGAGGCCTTGGTGCACTCGGCCCTCAACCGCACCGAGTCCCGGGGGGCCCACGCCCGGGAGGACTACCCCGAGCGGGACGACCAGAACTGGCTCAAGCACACCCTGGCCTACAAGGTGGAAGACGGCAAGGTGGCCTTCCGTTACAAGCCCGTGGTCCTGGGCCGCTTTGAGCCCAAGGCCCGCACCTACTAGGAGGCAGGATGCAGGTTACCCTGAAGATCCTCCGCTTTGATCCCCAGAAGGACTCGAGGCCCCGCTGGGAGACCTACCAGGTGGAGGCCGAGCCCTGGGACCGGGTCCTGGACCTCTTGCACAAGGTGAAGTGGGACCAGGACGGCACCCTGGCCTTCCGCAGAAGCTGCGGCCACGGCATCTGCGGCTCCGACGCCATGCTCATCAACGGGAAAAACCGCCTGGCCTGCAAGACCCTGGTGAAGGAACTGGGGAGCCTCATCACCGTGGAGCCCATCCGGGGCCTGCCGGTGGAGAAGGACCTCATCGTGGACATGGAGCCCTTTTTCGCCGCCTACCGGGCGGTGAAGCCCTTCCTCATCAACGACGAGCCCCCGCCCCAGCGGGAGCGCCTCCAGTCCCCCGAGGAGAGGGAGCGCTTTGACCACGGCACCAAGTGCATCCTCTGCGCCAGCTGCACCACCAGCTGCCCCGTCTTCTGGGTGAACGGCACCTATCTGGGACCTGCGGCCATCGTCCAGGCCCACCGCTTCATCTTTGACTCCCGCGACCGCGGAAAGCGGGAGCGCTTCAAGGCCCTGGGCTCGGGGAGCGGGGTGTGGCGGTGCCGCACCGCCTACAACTGCACCGAGGCCTGCCCCCGGGACATCCCCGTGACCCAGCTGATTGAGGAGGTCAAGCGGGCGATCCTCATGGACCGCTTCTAAAGGCGCTAAGGGGCGCGCCCCGGGAAGCCCGGGGCGCTTTGCTTTAAGGCGTGAGCCGGTGCCGGTCCCGGGGGAAGGCGCGGGCGTAGCGCACGTTGGGGAGGCCCAAAAGCTTCTGGGTGAGGCGCTCGGCCCCGATGGCGAACCCCCCGTGGGGGGGCATGCCGTACTTGAAGACCTCCAGGTACCCTTGGAAGGCCTCGGGGTCCATGCCCTTGGCCTTTAGGCTTTCCAAGAGCTCCTCGTAGCGGTGGATGCGCTGGCCCCCCGAGGTGATCTCCAGGCCGCGGAAGAGCAGGTCAAAGCTCCTCGTGGTGCCGTCCTCCTCGGGGTAGGTGTAAAAGGGGCGGACGGAACGGGGGTAGCGGGTGACGAAGAGCCAGTCCGAGCCCCAGCGTTCCTTGGCGTACTCTCCGAGGAGGCGCTCCGCCTCCTCGGAGAGGTCCTGGCCCACGGGGTAGCCGAGCTCCTCTTTGAGGATCCTTTTGGCCTCGGCGTGGGTGAGGCGGGGGATGTCCTGGGGGAAGGAGGGCCACGTGGCCCCCAGGAGGCGGATCTCGTTCCCGGCCGTGTTCAGGGCCTCCTCCAGCATCTCGGCGAGGAGGGCTTCCTCCAGCCGCATCAGGTCCTCCTCGTCCGCGATGAAGCCCATCTCCACGTCCAGGGAGAGGTACTCGTTCAGGTGGCGGCTCGTGTGGTGCTCCTCCATGCGCCACACCGGGGCCACCTCGTAGACCCGTTCAAAGACCCCCACCATGATCTGCTTGTAAAGCTGGGGGGACTGGGCGAGGTAGGCCCTTTTTTCGAAGTAGTCCACCCCGAAAAGTCCGCTTCCCCCCTCGGCTCCCGCCCGGACCACCTTGGGGGTGAAGATCTCGGTGAAGTCCTGCCGGTCTAAATAGCGGCGGAAGCCCCGCACCAGGGCGGCCTGGACCTTGAGGGGGGCGCGGGCCTTCTCCCCCCTTAGGGTGACGTAACGGTACTCCAGGAGGGTGTCGGGGTTCGCCCGCCACTCTTCTTTGGGGATCTCCACCGGGGTGGGCTCGAGGGCCGGGGAGAGGACCTCCACCTCCTTGGCCTGGACCTCGAGGCCCCCCGGGGCCTTCTCGCTTCGCACCACCACCCCCCGCACCCGCAGGGAGGATTCGGGGAGGGGTAGCCGTTGCCCCCCCGTCACCACCTGCACCACCCCGCTTCGGTCCCGAAGGAGGAGGAACTGGACCCTTCCCAAATCCCTCCGCCAGTGGAGGAAGCCCAGAAGCTCCACCTCCTCGCCCACGTGTGCCCGCAAGTCCTTGACCAGTACCCGCATCTTTCCTCCTTAAGCCTTAGCCCCCCCGGCCCAAGGGGACCGGGGGGGCTTCCTCCTGCCCCCCGCTAGCCGTTGTCGCGGCGCGGGCGCATGTTGGGCTTAAGTTTAGGGGTTTGGGCCCTCGAGGTCAAGCCGCTCAAAGGCCAGGACCAGGGGGGGGAGGTCTTCGGGACGGGCCACGGCGAAGAAGTTCTCCTCCACCTCTAAGCGGGCCGCCCACTCCCCCTCCACCCCCGCCAGGACCAGGGGGTGGGCCTCCTCCCGGAGGAGGCGTTTCCGCCTCAGGCGCAGGTCGCCCTCCTCCGAGTAGAAGACCTGGTAGACCACCCCGCCCCGGCGCTTTTCCCCGTAGAAGCCCCCTTCTATGGGGCTCACCTCGTAGCCCAGGGCCTTAAGGGCCTCCATCCAGCACCTCGAGGGCTTCCGGGCCCTCCAGAACGATCTCGTAATACCCGGCGTAGAGGACGATCCGCCCCCTGGCCCGCACCTTCTTGCCCAGGTAGCTCTGGGGGAAAGGCTGGGCGAAGAGGCCGTAGCTTCTGGGGAAGACCACGAGCCTAAGGTCGCTCTCCCCGGGGCCGAACCGCAAAAAGGCCACCGAACCCCGGTCCTCCACCGCCTGGATCACCCCTTCCACCGTGGCCATGCGGCCGAAGTAGCGAGGGGCCTCCTGCCAGGGGATCACCCCTTCTACCGGGGGGAGGGCGAAGGGGTTTTCCGGGAGGGCCCTCTGCCAGTCCCCTTCCATCACGGAAAGGAGCCTTTGGAAGGCCTCGGGTGCCTCTTGGGCGGTGAAGCGCACCGAGAGCTCCCGGTTGGCGTTCAGGGAGTTGGCGCTCAGGTTGTGGCTCCCCAGAAGGGCTTCTTCCTTATCCCGCACCAGGACCTTGGCGTGGACGTAAGGGTCGGGCAGAAAGCGCACCAAGGCCCCGGCGGCCCTCAGGGCCAGGGCCCCCTCCAGGAAGTAGGTGTCCCCCGGCTCCTGGGGGCTTCCCAGGATCCTGACCTGCACCCCCCGGCTCAGGGCCTCCTTCAGGGCCTCCACCACCTCGGGGTCGGCCATGGCCTGGTGCTCCAGGAAGAGCTCCTTTTTGGCTCCCCGGATGAGGCCGAGGAGCACCTCCCGGGCGTTCCCCTCCTTGACCCCACCAAGGACGCGGCTCGGGGACCAGACGAGGAGCGCCCGGGAGAGGTCCAGCCTTTCCCCTCCCCAGTCGGCTTCAAAGACCCGGGCGATCTCGGCCACCTGTTTGGGGTCGTCCAGGAGGAGGGCGTACTCCCGGTTGGCACCGAAGGAGCTTCCCGTGAGGTTCATGGTCCCCACCCAGGCCAGCTTGCGGTCCACCACCAGGCTCTTTTCGTGCACGAAGACGAAGCGGAAGGGCGTGGTGAGCCTGACCTCCACCCCCCGCTCCTTCAGGGCCTGGTACACGGTGAGGTCCACCCGGCCCCCCGAGGGCTCCCGTTCCAGGAGGACCCTCACCCTCACCCCCCGCTTCGCCGCCTCGCCCAGGGCCTCCACCACGTCCATGCGGCTTGGGGTCCAGAGGTACATCTTGACCAGGATTTCCTCCCGGGCGGAGGCGATGAGGTCCAGGAGGGGCCTCACCCCGTCCTCGGGCTCCACCACCAGGCGGGGCGCCGCCAGGCCCAGGCCCAAAAACCAGAGGAAGACCCAAAGGCGCCTCATGTCCACCCAAAGCATACCTGGGCGTTTCCGTCGGTGCGGGCCTCCATCTCGGCGAAGTCCACCCCTCGCGCCTCGGCGAGCTTCTCAAGGGTGTAGCGCACGTAGTGGGGGCGGTTCCGCTTTCCCCGGAAGGGTTCTGGGGGAAGGAAGGGGGTGTCGGTCTCCACCAGAAGCCTTTCCTCGGGGAGCCGGGCCGCGGCCTCGCGGAGGGCGAGGTTTTTCTTGTAGGTGAGGGGGCCGGCGAAGCTGAAGTAGGCCCCCACCTCCAGGCCCGCCGCCTCCAGGGCGGGGTGGCCGGAGAAGGCGTGGAGGACCGCCCGCTTGGGCCGGTGGAGAAGGAGCCACCCCGCGAGGTCCTCCTCCGCCTTCCCGTCCCGGCTTCGCACGTGGAGGACCAGGGGGAGGCCGAGCTCCTCCGCCAGGGCCGCCTGGAAGTCCAGGGCCCGGAGCTGGGCGGCCCTGGTCTCCGGGGTCCAGTGGTAGTCCAGCCCCGTCTCCCCGATGGCCCGCACCCTTTCGTGGCGGGCGTAGTGGCGGAGGGCTTCCTCCACCTCCGGGGAGAGGAGGTGGGCGCTGGTGGGGTGGAGGCCAAGGGCGGCGTAGACATTTTCCTGGGCGAGGCTTAGGGTCTTTTCCCAGCGGCTTGGGTCCACCCCCAGGGTGAGGACGGCCCGAAGCCCTGGGAGGTGGGCCCTTACCTCGGCGAGCTCCTCGGGCTCCAGGAAGTCCAGGTGGGCATGGGTGTCGGTCATGGGCCCAATCTACAATGGGGCCCTTGGGGACATGGGTAACATGAGGCCGTGAGGCGCCTTTGGCCCCTCGCCCTCCTCCTCGCCGCCTGCGCCCCCGCCCTCCTGGGGGTGGACCCCGGGCGGCTTCCCGACCCCGAGGACTGGGACCCCAGGCCCGCCCCCCTGGAGTGGTGGTACGCCTCGGGCTGGGCGGAGCCCTACGCCTTCCACTTCGCCTTCTTCAAGGCCTACGCCCCCCCTTCCTACCGCATCCTGGGCCTTCCGGGAAGCCTCTTTGGGGCTTTCCACGCCGCCCACCTGGCCCTCACCGACCTCCGCACCGGGGAAAGGCGCTTCCTGGAGGTCTCCGACCAGGACCTCTTCGCCCCGAGGGGGCGGGCGGAGGCGGGACCTAGGCTGGAGCTTGCGGGTTGGCGCTTCTTCCGGGAGGGGGAGGGGTTCCGCCTCCAGGCCCCCGGGGTGGACCTCCTCTTTCTGCCCCTTAAGCCCCCCGTGGTCCACCCCCCGGGCTACTCGGGCACGGAGGAGACGGGGCGCATGTACTACCAGTCCTACACCCGGGCCGGGACCTTCGGGCAGGTGCTGGGGGAGGGGGTCCAGGGGGAGTCCTGGCTGGACCACCAGTGGGGGGAGCAGCTTTCCGGGGTCTCGGCCACCTGGGACTGGTTCGGCCTCCACCTCTCCGACGGCTCGGAGCTCATGGCCTACCAGGTGAAGGACCGCGAGGGGAAGGTGGTGCAGGTCCTGGGTAGCCGGGTGGACCCTTGGGGGCGGGTGGAGGCCCTAGAGCTCGCCTTCCTCCCCGAAGGGGCCTGGACGAGCCCCTCGGGCCGCACCTACACCCTGGCCTGGCGCCTGGAAGGCCCTGGGCTTTCCCTCGCCCTAAGGCCCCTTTTCCGGGAAGGGGAGGTCCTTTCCCGGACCACCCGGGTGGCCTACTGGGAGGGCCCGGTGCTGGGGGCAGGGGTCTTCCGGGGATACCCCGTGCGGGCCCGGGGGATGGGGGAGTTTGTGGCCGGGGCCTTCCGCCCCTAGATTGCGCATGCTATACTAAAGGCGGTTTAGTGTCTGGGTGATATTTATGAGCCTACGCGTGCTCGGCGTCAACGCATCGGCACGGACGGACGGGTTTACGGCGGAGCTTTTGGACGAGGTCCTGGAGGCGGCCAGGCGCAAGGGGGCCCTCACCGAGCGCCTGGACCTGGTGAAGCACCCCTTTCCCTTCTGCGCGGGGAACTACTCCCAAGACCCCACCTCCTGCGGCCCCGAGACCTGCGTGCAGGGGCCTTGGGACGGGTTCGGCAGGGTGGCGGAACGGATCCTTTCCGCCGACGCCGTGGTCTTCGCCACTCCGGTCTACTGGTTTAGCGCCTCCGCCCGGATGAAGGCCCTTCTGGAACGCATGACCTCCATGGAGAACCAGGGCCTTTTGAACCTGGGGAAGCCCATGGCCCTCCTGGCGGTGGCCGAGGAGGAGGGGGCGAGCCAGGCCCTTTCCCAGATGCTTCTGCCCCTCTCCTACATGGGCTTTGTCCTGGCTCCCTTGGGCCTGGTTTACGCCCACCGCAAGGGGACGAGAAGCCTCAAGGAGAACCCGGAGCTCCTGGAGGACGCCCGCATCGCCGGGGAGAACCTGGTGCTCCTGGCCGAGAGGCTCGAGGGGATCTCCTTCCAGGAGCCCCTTCCCAGCTACCGCTACCTCTCCCCCCTGCCCGGGGTGGCGGCGGATTAATGCCACCCCATGCTGGCTTGGGCCAGCATAAAGGCCCCTAGGCAGGCTTCCCCGAGCCAGCAGGGCGAAGGAAAGGGGGAGAAAGGGTATCAGAGGTAGAGGGGTTCCAGGCCCTCCCGGGCGAAGGGCAGGAGCTCGTAGAGGACCCGGGGGTCCGGGGGTGGGTCTAGGAGGAGGCCCTCCCGGGGGAGCTCTTCCGCCCTGAGCTTCCTTGGGGGCATGGCCTCGAGGGGCCTCCCCCCTTCCTTCCCGTAGGTGGCCCCGTAGTAGAGCCGGTTCCTGGCGGTGAAGAGGGGGGTGAGGAGCCGGCCTTCCTCCAAAAAGGGCCAGCAGGCGGCGAGGAGGGAGTTCACCCCGTAGACCTGGGCCCCCAGGGCCTGGGCCAGGCCGAGCCCCGCTGCCAGGGCGATGCGCAGGCCCGTGTAGGAGCCGGGGCCTTCCCCCAGCACCAGGGCGCCGATCTCCTCCCGACTCGCCCCCACCTGGGTCAGTAGCTCGTCCAGGAGGCCAAAGAGAACCTCCTCGTGCCGCCTTTCCACCCGCACCACCCGGCCCAGGCCTTCCTCCCCCCGGAAAAGGCCCAGGGAAAGGTAGGGGGTGGCGGTGTCCATGGTCAGGGTCCACACGCCTCCATCCTATATACTTCCCAGGGGATGCGGGCTTTTCCTTATCACCTGCTCCTTTCCTTGGGGGCGCTCCTCGCCCTGGGGGTGTACGGGGAGCGCCTGGGCTTTGTTCCCGGATGGGGGGTGGGTTTGGGCCTTGGCCTTTATGGGGCCTTGGCCCTCTATGGGCTCCGCTTCGGTGGGGCCCACCTCCTCCTGGGGCTCGGCCTTCTGGCCCCGTGGTTTCCCCCCGCCCCCTTCCTGGCCCCCCTCTTGGTGGCCCTTCTGCGGGGCCGCCACCTGCCCGAGAGGGCCCAAGGGGACCTTTACGGCTGGGCCCTGGTCTGGCCAGCCCTGGCCCTCTTGCTGGTGTGGCACGTGTTTCCCACCTTTTACGCCTTTTACCTAAGCCTCTTTGACCGGGTAAACTTCCTGCGCCCGGCGGCCTTTGTGGGCCTTCAGAACTACCGCATCCTCCTGGAGGACCCCCTCTTTTGGCGGGCCTTGGGCAACACCTTCTGGTACGTGGTCTTCACCGTGCCCACGGGGCTTTTGCTGGCCACGGGGATAGCCATCCTGCTGAATACCGGGGTGGCCTTCCAGGGGCTTTATCGCACCCTCTTCTTCCTGCCCTACATCACCGCCCTCACGGCGGCGGCGGCGGTGTGGCGTTGGATCTACCACCCGGAATTCGGCTTCCTCAACTGGCTCCTCTCCACCCCGGGTCTGGACTGGCTCAACACCTCCACCGGGGTCTTCGCCCTTCTCCTCCGCCCCTTGGGCGTGGAGGTCCAAGGTTTTTGGGCGGGCCCGAGCCTGGCCTTCGTGGCGGTGATGGCCATGAGCCTCTGGCACTTCCTGGGCTACCAGGTGGTGATCCTTTTGGCGGGGCTCCAGGCCATTCCCAAGGAGTACTACGAGGCCGCCGAGCTGGACGGGGCGAGCTTCTTCCAGCAGCACCGCTATATCACCTGGCCCCTCCTTTCCCCCACCACCTTCTTCCTCTTCACCCTGGGGCTCATCGGGGCCTTCCAGGTCTTCACCCAGGTCTACGTCCTCACCCCCACGGGGGGGGTGTTGCAGGACACCCTGACCCTGGCCTTCTACCTCTACAACAAGGGCTTCCGCGACTCGGACTTCTCCTACGCCAGCGCCATCGCCATGGTGACCTTCCTCATCATCCTGGGGCTCACCCTGCTGCAACGGCGGGTGCTGGAGAGGCGGGTGAACTATGAGATCTAGGGCCTTCGCCCTCCTCGTCCACCTCCTCCTCCTTTCGGGGGGGCTGGTCATGGCCTTTCCCTTCTACTGGATGCTGGCCACAAGCCTTAAAAGCCCCCAGGAAGCCCTGCAGGCGGCCCCCGTCTGGGTGCCGGAGCGGATGAAGCCGGAGAACTGGCTCAAGGCGGCGAGGTTGGGGGATAACCCCCTCTTGGGCGGCCTCGGTCCCGGGAAAAGCGTGGAGCTTTTCTTCCCGGGCCCCGGGGGCCTTCCTCCTAAGGCCCTGGTGCCCCGCTCCCCGGGGGCCTTCTTTGATCCGGTGGCGGACGGGACCAGGGTGGAGGTGGTCCGTGGGGAGGGGGGGTGGTGGGTGCGCCTCACCAACACGGGGGAGGTCCCCTTCCGCCGGGTGCCCCTGGTGGTCCTCTGGCCCAAGGGGGCGCCCCTGGACCCCCCCTTGCCGCCGGATGCCCTCCGTTCCCAGGGGGAGTTCTGGCGGCTGGAATGGGTGAACGCGGTGCCGGGGGCCTTGGGGTACGTGTTCCACAACTACCTCGAGGCCTGGCAGGCGGCGCCCTGGGGCCGCTACTTCTTCGTAAGCTTCTTCACCGCTTTTACCCAGGTGGCGGTGGGCCTTTTCCTGGCGGCCCTGGCGGCCTTCGCCCTGGCCCGCATCCCTTTCCCGGGGAAGGAGGGGGTCTTCGTCCTCATCCTGGCCACCATGATGGTGCCGGGGGAGGTGCTCCTCATCCCCAACTACGTCCTCCTCGCTCGGCTGGGCTGGCTGGACACCTACTACGCCCTCATCGTGCCCTGGCTGGCCTCGGCCTTCGGCATCTTCCTCCTCCGGCAGTTTTACCTCTCCCTTCCCCAGGACCTCTTCAACGCCGCCCGCATAGACGGGGCGGGGTACCTGACCCAGCTTTTCCGCATCGCCCTGCCCTTGAGCGTTCCCGGGCTCGTCTCCTATGGCATCTTCACCTTCCTCGGGGCCTACAACGCCCTGCTTTGGCCCCTCATCGTCACCCAAAGCCCGGAGATGCGCACGGTGCAGCTGGGCCTCCAGGCCTTCGTCTCCGAGGCGGGCTCCGACTACGGGGCCCTGATGGCCGCCAGCACCTTCGTCATCCTGCCTGTGGTCCTGGGCTACTTCGTGGCCCAAAGGCAGTTCATCCAGGGCATTGCCCGTTCGGGGCTCAAGTGAGGCTGACGGGGCCCTGACCGGGGGAAGGTATACTCGGTCCGGAGGTGCGTGGGTATGAGGAAAGGGCTGTTGCTGGTGGTGCTTTTGGGATTGGCCCTGGCCCAGACGGCCAAGCCGGAGGAGGTGATCAAGGAGCAGTGCGCCAAGGCCAAGGTGGTGGCCGAGCTGTGGACCGGTTTCACCGGAGGCGCTCCCAAGGTGGCCTTGGAAAACCTGGTGGCGGAGTTTAACAGGGGCCAGCAGGGGCGGTGCGTGCGCCCCGTGCCCCAGGGGAGCTACCGCGACCTTTCCACCAAGATCAAGGCGGCCTTCGCCGCCGGGAAGGTCCCGGCCATGGCCCAGGCCTACGAGAACAACATCGCCCTCTACCTCGAGGCCAAAGCCCTCCTGCCCGTGGAATCCCTGGGGGTCAGGCTCCAGGGGGTGAACCTCGCCTTCTTAAACGCGGTGCGCTTCGGGGGAGTGGTCTACGGGGTGCCCTTCAACAAGAGCATCCAGGTCCTCTACTACAACAAGGACCTCTTGAGGAAGCACGGGGCCAAGGTGCCCGCCACCCTGGAGGAATTCGTGGCCACCGCCAAGCGGCTCTCCCAGGCCGAGGGCGGTCCCGTCTACTGGTTCCAGCCCGACGCCTCCACCTTCGCCTACTTCTTCTTCAACCTGGGGGGAAGCTACCTGAAAGACGGCAAGCTGGTCCTGAACTCCAAGGAGGCGGTGGAGGCCCTCACCCTCCTGCAGAACGGGGTCAAGGAAGGCTGGGCCAAGGCCATCACCTCGGGCTACATCAACCAGAACCTGGGCTCGGGCCCCTACGCCTTCAGCGTGGACACCTCCGCCGGCTACACCTACTACCGCCAAGGGGCCAAGTTTGACCTGGGGGTGGCTACCCTGCCGGGCCGGTCCAAGGGCCAGCCGGGCTATGGCCTTGTCCAGGGGACCAACCTGGTGGTCTTCCGCCAGGCTCCCAAGGAGGAGCAGGCGGTGGCCAAGGACTTCCTCCAGTTCGTCCTCTCCCCCAGGGCCCAGGCGGTCTTCGCCACGGCTACTGGGTACGTGCCCGTGACCGAGGCGGCCCAGAAGGACCCCGTCTACCAGGCCTACGTGGCCGAGAACCCCGACTACGCCACCATCGTGCGCCAGAGCCGCTACGCCAAGTTTGAGCCTGCCCTGGCGGAGTGGGAGCAGATCCGCTTTGACATCCTGGGCCAGGCCGTCAAGGAGGCCATCCTCAACAAGGCCGATCCCAAGGCGGCCTTGGACAAGGCCCAGAAGCTGGCGGAGGACCTCCTCTCCGGTAAGACCCGCTGAGCTCGCCGAACCCCGCCTGAGGGCCTGGCCCCCGGGCGGGGGTAAACTTTAGACATGCCCAAGGGATATCACGACCGCGTGGCCTTCGTGGACCTTTCCACGGGGCGGGTGTGGTACGAAAGCTTTGGCGAGGCCTTCTGGCGGCGGTACCTGGGGGGGCGGGCTCTGGCCGCCTACCTCCTCCTCCGGCACGTGCCCAAAGGGGCCGACCCCCTGGGCCCGGAGAACGCCCTCGTCTTCGCCCCCGGGGTCCTCACGGGCACCCCCATCTCCGGCTCGGGCCGGAACACCGTGGCCGCCAAGAGCCCCCTCACGGGGGGGTACGGGGATGCGGAGGGCGGCGGCTTCTTTGGGGCGGAGCTCAAAAACGCCGGCCTGGACGCCCTGGTGGTCCTGGGGCGGGCGGAACACCCCGTCTACCTCCACGTGGAGGGGGGGGAGGTGGCCGTCCACCCTGCGGTCCACCTCTGGGGGAAGGATCCTTTGGAGGTGGAGGCCCTCATCAAGGAGGCCCACGGGGGGAACGCCCGCATCGCCCAGATCGGCCTTGCCGGGGAGAACCGGGTCCTCACCGCCAACGTCATCCACGACCTGGCCCACTTCGCCGGAAGGGGGGGCTTGGGGGCGGTGATGGGGGCCAAGAGGCTCAAGGCGGTTTCCGCCCGGGCGGGGAAGGAGACCCTCCCCGCCTACCACGACCCCGCCCTCCTCAAGGACCTGGCCCGGCGCATGGCCAAGGAGCGCATGGACCGGGCGGCGGGCCTCATCACCATGGGTACCGTGGGCACGGTGAAGCCTTTCAACCTCCGGGGGGTCCTTCCCAGCCACAACTTCCTGGATGGCTTCCTGGAGGGCGCCGAGGCCTTGGACGGCACCAGCCTGGACGCCCTGGGCATCCGCATCGGGCGGGACACCTGCTACGCCTGCGTCATCCGCTGCAAGCAGGTGGTGAAGATTGAGGGCACGGGCAGGTACGACGTGCGTCCGGAGTACGGGGGGCCGGAGTACGAGGGCCTGGGGGCCTTGGGCTCCACCTGCGGGGTGACCGACCCCTACGCCGTGACCAAGGCCAACACCCTCTGCAACCAGTACGGGCTGGACGTGATCGGGGTGGGGGTGACCATCGCCTGCGCCATGGAGGCGGTGGAGAAGGGTTACCTGGACGACGAGGGCCTGGGGCTTCGCTTCGGGAACGGGGACGCCCTCATCGCCGCCATAGAGAAGCTGGCCCGGAGGGAGGGAAGGCTTGGGGAGCTTCTCGCCCAAGGGGCGCGCCGCCTCGCCGAGGCCATCGGCCACCCGGAGCTTGCCATGCACGTGAAGGGCCAGGAGGTGCCCATGCACGACCCCCGGTACAAGCGGGCCCTGGGGGTGGGCTATGCCGTGAGTCCCACCGGGGCCGACCACAACCACAACCTCCACGACACCGCCTTCGCCAAGGAGGGAAAGGCCCTGAAGGAACTCCGCTTCTACGGGGAGGACTTCGTCCCCTTGACCATTGAGGACCTCTCCGAGGCCAAGATCCGGATGCTTTGGACCAAGACCCGGGAGCGGGGCTTCGTCAACAGCCTGGTCCTCTGCGACTTCGTCCCCTGGACCCCGGAGGAGTGGCAGGAGGCCCTCTACGCCGCCACGGGCTGGCGCTTTAGCCCGGAGGAGATGCTTAGGGTGGGGGAGAGGACCCTGCAGCTCACCCGGCTTTTCAACCTGCGGGAAGGGGTTCCTCCCGAGGAGGACCGTCTTCCTCAGCGCTTCTTCCAGCCTTTCCGCAAGGGGAACCTCGAGGCCCACCTGGACCCGGAGGCCTTCCGGGAAGGGGTCAGGACCTACCGACGGCTTGCGGGCTGGGAAGGGGGCGTGGACCCGGAAAGGCTTCGGGCCTTAGACCTAGAGGAGTTCCAGAACGCCCTGGCGTAGGAGGGCGGGAAGGGGGGCTTCCCCCACCCGGAGGAGGGCGTACCTCCCCCGTAGGAGGGCGAGGAGGCGGAGAGCCCGGAGGTGGCCGGCCAGGGCCTCCTTGTAGGCCCCTACCGCCTCCTTGCCCACGGGGAGGGTTTCCCCGGTTTCCACGTCCTCCAGCAGGGCTTCCTCCAGGGGCGGGTCCAGCTCCAGGGGGGAGAGGACCTGGACCAGGACCAACCGCCTGGGGAGCACCCGGGACCAGGGCAGGGGGTCCAGGCCGTCCGTGAGGAGGACCAAGACCCCCCGCCCGGGGCGGAGGTCCTTGGGGCTTCCCCGCTCCAGGAGGGCCAGGGGGTCTTCCTGGCGGGCGGTTCTTAAGAGAAGGGCGGCCACCTTCTCGGCGTAGGGGAGCTTCCCGTGGAGGCGCATGCTGGGGCTTTCGTCCAGGTAGATCCGGAAGCGGGCCCTCTCGGGGGCGGTTTCCAGGCGGGTGTAGAGCCTTCCCGTCTTGGCGTAGGCCCGCCAGTGGACCCGGCGCACCTCGTCCCCTTCCGCGTAGGGCCTGAGCTCGTAAAACTCCCCTCCCAGGCCTTTCCTCCGGGCCAGGCGCTCCCCGGGGTAGGGGAGGTAGGGCCTCGTGGCGATGCGGTAGCGGGTCATGCCGTCTGGCAGAAGGTGCAGACCCCAAGGGGGGGCAGGGGCTCCACCACCTCCTCCCGACTTCCCTCCCGGAAGACGGTGATCCCCTTGCACCCCTCCTTCCAGGCCAGGAGGAAAAGCCTTTCCACCACTTCCTTGGGGGTTTCCCGGGGCAGGTTCACCGTGGAGGAGATGCTCTGGTCCACGTGGCGCTGCAGGAGGGCCTGGAGGCGGACCCTCTGGAAGGGGTCTACCGTGTGGGCGGTGGGCCAGCGGGGGAGGCCTCCGCCCGTGGCCTCCCGGTAGCGCTTGAGAAGGGGGTGCTCCGCCAGCCGGACGAGCCTCCGCCACATCTCGGGGGGGGTGGCCTCGAGGAGCCTCCCCTCCTCGTCCCGCAGGGCGTAGCGCCTGAGGAAGACGCTGGCCCGCAGGTCGTCTCCCCCAAAGAACTCCAGGGCGAGCCTCTCCGCCTCGGCTTCGCTGTAGACCCGGGGCACGTCCTTCAGTTTATACCCGGATGGTCACCCGCGCGCCCGTCTCAAAAAGATGTATGGAATCTATAAAGCGCACCACCCGGGTGGCGTGCCCCATGACGATGGAGTGGGTCCTGGCCCCCCCGCCGAAAAACCGCACCCCCTGGAGGATGTCCCCGTCGGTGATGCCGGTGGCGGCGAAGACGATCTCCTTCCCGGGGGCCAGGTCCTCGGTCTTGTAGATGCGGTGCTCGTCCCCACCCATGGCCTTTAGGCGCGCCCGTTCCTCCTCGTTTTGCGGCGTGAAGCGGGCCTGGATCTCCCCGCCCAGGCACTTCAGGGCGGCGGCCGCCAAGACCCCTTCCGGGGCCCCGCCGATGCCCATCACCGCGTGGACCCCCGTGCCGCGGATGGCCGCGGCCAGGGCGGCGATCACGTCCCCGTCGGAGATGAGCTTGACCCTGGCCCCCGCTTCCCGGATCTCCCGGATGAGCCTCTCGTGCCGGGGGCGGTCCAGGACCACCACCACCAGGTCCTCCACCGAGCGCTGGAGGGCGAGGGCCAGGGCCTTGAGGTTGGCGGATACCGGCCAGGTGAGGTCCACGAGGCCCGCGGCGGGCGGGGGGACGATGAGCTTTTCCATGTACATGTCGGGGGCGTGGAAGAGGCCGCCCCTCTCGCTCAAGGCGATGACGGTCACGGCGTTGGGCAGGCCCTTGGCGGCGGTGGTGGTGCCCTCCACCGGGTCCACGGCGATGTCCACCTCCAGGCCTCCCCGGCCCAGGACCTCCCCGATGTAGAGCATGGGGGCCTCGTCCATCTCCCCCTCGCCGATGACCACCGTGCCCCGGATGGGAAGCTCGTTGAGGACCCGGCGCATGGCCTGGGTGCCCGCCTCGTCCACGGCCTCCTTGTCCCCCTTGCCCGCCAGGCGGCTTGCCGCCAGGGCGGCCTGCTCCGTGACCCGCACCACCTCGAGGACCAGCTGGCGCTCCATTTCCATGGCTTCCATCATAAGGGGCGGGGGCGCTATCATGAGGCCATGGGCGGCTTCGTGGAGGACGGGCCCAGGCGCTACCGAGAGGCGGCGAACCTCGAGGCTCCCAGGGGAAGGGGCCTTCTCTCCTGGCTCCTGGGGTTGTTCCACCGCTTCTTGGAAGAGGTGCGGCTAGGCGGGAGGCTCTGGCTCGTCCGCCGGGGCTAGGCTTCCCTTGGGCTTGTGCCTTTCCCAGAGGGTCTTCGCCAGGTCCTCCGGGGTGAGGCCGAGCTCCGCCAGGGTGAGGAGCAGGTGGAAGAGGAGGTCGGCGGCCTCGTGGCGGAGCTCCTCGGGGTTTCTGTTTTTGGCCGCGATGATGACCTCTCCCGCCTCCTCCCCGACCTTCTTCAGGACCCGGTCCAGGCCCGCCCGGTGGAGCTTGGCCACGTAGCTTCCCTCGGGGAGGGTCCTTAGGCGCTCCTCCAGGGTGGCGTAGACCTGGCCCACCACGAAGCCCAGGTCCTTTTCCCCTTCAAGGAGGGCCCGGTGGAAGCAGGTCCTCTCCCCGGTGTGGCAGGCGGGGCCGTGGGGGAGGACCCGGTAGACCACGGCGTCCCCGTCGCAGTCCAGGAGGACCTCCACCACCTCCTGGGCGTGCCCCGAGGTCTCCCCCTTGCGCCAGAGGCTCTGGCGGCTACGGCTGTAAAAGGTGCTTCTCCTGGTCCTTAGGGTTTCCTCCAGGGCCTCCCGGTTGGCGTAGGCCAGGGTGAGGACCTCCCCGGTGCGGGCGTCCTGCACCACCACGGGGACGAGGCCCCTCTCGTCAAAGCGAACCGCCGAAAGGTCCATGCCCCTAGTCTAGCCGCACGGGGAGGCCCCTTTCCGCAAGGAACTCTTTGAGGGCGGGGATGGAGATCTCCCCGAAGTGGAAGACGCTGGCCGCCAAGGCCGCCTCGGCCCCTGTCTGAAAAGCTTCCAGAAAGTGCTCCATCCGCCCGGCCCCGCCGCTGGCGATCACCGGCACCCCCACGGCCTCGGCCACCATCCGGGTGAGCTCTAGGTCGTACCCCTCCTTGGTCCCGTCCCGGTCCATGCTGGTGAGGAGGATCTCCCCGGCGCCCAGCTCCACCCCCCTCACCGCCCACTCCACGGCGTGGAGCCCCGTGGGCACACGCCCCCCCGCCACGTGGACCTCGGGGAACTCCCCCCGCCACTTGGCGTCTATGGCCAGGACCACCGCCTGGTTCCCGAAGTGGTCGGCAAGCTCCGAGAGGAGCTCGGGCCGCTTCACGGCGGCGGAGTTCACGCTCACCTTGTCGGCCCCTGCCAGGAGGAGCCTACGGGCGTCCTCCAGGGAGCGCACCCCCCCGCCCACGGTGAGGGGGATGAAGACGCTCTCGGCCACCCTCGCCACCACGTCCAGGAGGATGGCCCTTTCTTCGTGGGTGGCGGAGATGTCCAAAAAGACGAGCTCGTCCGCCCCCGCCTCGTCGTAGGCCCGGGCGGCCTCCACGGGGTCCCCGGCGTCCTTGAGGTTCACGAAGTTCACCCCCTTGACCACGCGGCCCGCGTGGACGTCCAGGCAGGGGACGATGCGCTTGGCCAGGCTCATAGGGGGGGCCGGAAGAGGAGCTCGGCCTGGGGCAGGAGGAGGGAGGCGATGGTTTCGCCTCTAGCCACAAGGAAGCGGCCCCCCTCGGGGTCCCGGTGAACCTCGAGGCCCTCCCGGGTGAGGAGCCAGACCTCGGGGAGGCCCGGTTGGGCGTAGAGGACCCGGAGTTGGGCGCGCCCCGCCACCTTGGGGGCGAGCGCATGGAGGAGCCAGTCCAATAGCCCTGCGGGTTCACTGGAAGGGGGAGCCATCTCGTAGACCTCGCCGTCTAGGAGTTCCAGGCGGAGTTCAGGATAGAGGGCCTTTAGGGCTTCCACCTCCTCCACCCGGAACCGGTGCCGCACCACGGGGGCCATTATAGCCCACTTTTCCCAAGGCCCTTCCGGTGCTACCATCTAAAGGATGGAACGGGTGAACGTGGTGGGGGCGGGCCTCGCGGGGAGCGAGGCCGCCTGGACCCTTTTGCGCTTGCGCGTCCCCGTGCGCCTTTTTGAGATGCGCCCCAAGCGGATGACCCCGGCTCACGGCACGGACCGCTTCGCCGAGATGGTCTGCTCCAACTCCCTGGGCGGGGAAGGGGAGGCCCAGGCCAAGGGCCTCCTCCAGGCGGAGATGCGCCTTGCGGGAAGCCTGGTGATGGAGGCGGCCCACCGGGCGAGGGTCCCCGCCGGGGGGGCCTTGGCCGTGGACCGGGAGGAGTTCAGCGGGTACATCACGGAAAGGCTTGCGGGCCACCCCCTCCTGGAGGTGGTGCGGGAGGAGGTGGCGGAGATCCCCCCGGGGGTCACGGTGCTCGCCACCGGGCCTTTGACCTCCGAGGCCCTGGCCGAGGCCCTGAAGCGCCGTTTCGGGGACCACTTCCTCGCCTACTACGACGCCGCAAGCCCCATCGTCCTCTACGAGAGCATAGACCTCACGAAGTGCTTCCGCGCGGGGCGCTACGGCCAGAGCGCCGACTACCTCAACTGCCCCCTGACCGAGGAGGAGTACCGGCGCTTCCACCAGGCCCTCCTCGAGGCCCAGCGCCACACCCCCCACCCCTGGGAGAGGCTGGAGTTCTTTGAGGCCTGCGTCCCCGTGGAGGAGCTCGCCCGGAGGGGCTACCAGACCCTGCTCTTTGGCCCCATGAAGCCCGTGGGGCTAAAGGACCCCCGCACGGGAGAGGAGCCCTTCGCCGTGGTCCAGCTCCGCCAGGAGGACAAGGCGGGGCGGATGTGGAGCCTGGTGGGCTTCCAGACCGGGCTCAGGTGGCCCGAGCAGAAGCGCCTCATCCAGATGATCCCGGGGCTGGAGAACGCCGAGATCGTCCGCTACGGGGTGATGCACCGGAACACCTACTTGAACGCCCCGAGGCTCCTTGGGGAGACCTTGGAGTTCAGGGAGGCGGAGGGGCTCTATGCCGCCGGGGTCCTGGCCGGGGTGGAGGGGTATTTGGAGAGCGCCGCCACCGGCTTCTTGGCGGGGCTCAACGCCGGACGGAGGGCCTTGGGGCTTCCCCCTGTGGTCCCCCCGGAGGAAAGCCTGCTGGGAGGGCTTGCGCGCTACCTGGCCACGGCGAACCCGGAGGGCTTCCAGCCCATGTACGCCAACTGGGGCCTGGTGCCCCCGGTGGAAGGGCGCCTGGGCAAGAAGGAAAAGCGGCAGGCCATGTACCGGAGGGGGCTTGAGGCCTTCTCCGGGTGGCTTTCCGCCCTCAGGCCTCCCCTTCCCGGGGCCCGGCTTCCGGAAAGCGTTTCCTGAGGGCGGAAAGGGCCACGGCCCTTTCGTCCCAAGGGAGGGCCTCCCGGCCCCGTTCCAGGGTGGTCTCGTGCCCCTTGCCAGCGAGGAGCACCGTGTCCCCCTCCTCCGCCTCGAGGATGGCCCGGAGGATGGCCTCCTCCCGGTCCGGGACAATCTCAAAGACCCCGCCCTCCCGCCTCGCCGCCCTCGCCATGGCCTCCAGGATGGCCTCCAGGGGCTCGGTGCGGTGGTCCTCCTCGGTGAAGAAGGCCTTGTCGGCGAGCCTGGCCGCCACCCGGCCGATGTCCTCCCGCCTCCTCGGGTCCCTTTCCCCCGCCGCCCCCACCACCAAAAGAAGCCTCCCCTGGGTGGTGCGCCTCAGGGTCAAGAGGGCCGCCTCGAGGCTTTTCCCCGTGTGGGCGAAGTCTATGACCACGCGGAAGGGCCTCTCCCACACCACCTCCATCCGCCCCGGCACGCCGGGAAAGGTGGCGAGGCGGGAGAACACCCTCTCCAGGGGAAGGCCGAAGGCCAGGGCGGCCGTGGAGGCGGCCAGGGCGTTTTCCAGGTTGTAGGCCCCCAGCATGGGCAGGAAGGCCTCGCCCTTCCCCCATGGGGTGTGGAGGGTGAAGGCGAGGCCCGCGGGCGTCTCCCGCACGCCTTCCGCCCACACCTCCCCCCCGGGGCCGAAGAGGAGGTGGGGCCTTCGGCGTAGCCAGTCCAGGTGGGGAAGCCCGGTGCTCAAGACGGCGAGCTCGGAGCGCTCCACCAACAGGGCCTTGGCCTGGAAGTAGGCCTCCGGGGTGCCGTGGAGGTCCAGGTGGTCGTCGGGGTAGAAGCTCACGAAGACCCCGATGCGGTAGAAGAGGCCCTCCACCCTTTTAAGGGCCAGGGCGTGGCTGGAAACCTCCAGCACCGCCTGGCCGAGGCCCCGGTCCGCCGCCTCCCGCAAGAAGGCGTAGACCCTGGGGGCCTCGGGGGTGGTGAAGTGGCCTATGGGAGGGCGCCGCTTTTCCCCCAAGGCCAGGCCGACGGTGGAGAGGAGGGCGGCCTCCCCCAGGAGGTGGTGGAGGAGGAAGGCCGTGGTGGTCTTCCCCTTGGAGCCCGTGACCCCGAAGAGGGAGAGGTCCCGGTCGGGCTCCCCGTAAAAGCGCCGGGCGAGCTCCGCCAGGGCTTGGCGGCTTTCTGCCACCCTGAGGTAGGGCACGGGGAGGGAGAGGTCCTTCTCCCCCACCACGGCGATGGCCCCCCGCCTTAGGGCCTCGGGGATGAAGTCGTGGCCGTCCAGGGGTTTCCGGTGGGGCAGGGGCACCCCGGGACTGGCCACGAAGACAAAGCCCTCCTCCACCTCCCGGGAGTCCAGGGTGAGGCCCCGCACGGGCAGGGGCGGGGCGGGGAGGCCGTAGGGGGCGAAGAGCTCTTCCAGGGTCATGGCAGGAGGAGGGGCCTTAGGGCGGCGAGGAGGGCCTCGCGGTCCTCCTCCCGCTCCACGAAGTCTATCCCGTCGGCCTCCACCACGTAGAGGGGGGAGAGGTCCCAGGAGGCCAAAAGCTCCTCGTAGAGGGCGTTCAGGCCCAGGAGGTAGCGGTCGGGTAGGGTCTGCTCAAAGGGGCGGCCCCGCTTGGCGATGCGCTTCCTCAAGGTGGGGAGGCCCGCCCTGAGGTAGATGAGGAGGTCCGGCTTGCGCAGGGCGGGGGCCACACCGTGGAAGAGCTCCAAATAGGTCCGCCAGTCCCGGGGGGAGAGGAGGCCTTCCCGGTAGAGGTGTTGTGCGAAGACGAAGGCGTCCTCGTAGAGGGTGCGGTCCTGGACCACCCGGCCTTGGCCGTTGACCTCCAGGAGGTGCTGGCGCACCCTTCTTGCCAGGAAGAAGACCTGGGAGGGGAAGGCGTAGGCCCGCATGTCCCGGTAGAAGTCTTCCAGGTAGGGGTTCTCGCTCACCGCCTCGTAGACGGGCCTAAAGCCGAAGGCCTCGGCCAGGAGGGCCGTGAGGGTGCTCTTGCCGCTACCGATGTTGCCGGCGATGGCCACGTACATGCTAGACGCCCGGGGTCTTTAGAAGCCGGGCCCGCACCAGGGCCACCACCTCTTCCCGGTGGGGGCCTTGGGGGCTAAAGTCCAGCCGGTCCGCCTCGAGGACCAGGAGGGGGTGGGGATAGCGGGCGAAGTGGCGCTCGTAGGCCGCGGAGAGGGCCTCGAGGTAGGCGGGGTCCATCCCCTTTTCAAAGGGCCTTCCCCGCCTGGCGATGCGCTCCAGGAGCACGGGCACCGGGGCCCTGAGGTAGAGGGTGAGGTCGGGCGGGGGGAGCCTGGGGGAGAGCTCCCGGTAAAGCTCCAGGTAGAGGTCCCACTCGGGGCCCTCCAGGGTGAGGCTTGCGAAGATGGCGTCCTTGTCAAAGAGGTAGTCGGCCACCACCCCGCCGAAGAGGGGCCTTTCCCGTAGGCGGGAGAGCTGGCGGAAGCGGGAAAGGAGGAAGAAGACCTGGGTTTTGAAGGCGTAGCGCTTCCGGTCCTGGTAGAAGAGGGGCAGGAAGGGGTTCTCCTCCACCACCTCCAAGAGGGGCTCGGCTCCCAGGGCTTCCGAGAGGAGGCGGGCCAGGGTGGTCTTGCCCACGCCGATGGGTCCTTCAATGGCGATGTACACGGTCACCTCCTGGGCCGGGCCATGAGGGTGAGGGTGGCCTCCAGCCTTCGCCCCTCCCGCCAGAGGGTGAGGCGCACCCGGTCCCCGGGGCGGTAGCGGGCGATGCGGCGCACCACGTCCACCTTGTCCTTGACGGGGGTGCCGTTCACCGCCAGGATCACGTCTCCCAGGGCCACAAGCCTCCCTTGGGCGTCCCGGCTCGCCCCCCTGAGCCCGGCCCGGGCGGCGGGGCTTCCCGGCTCCACCCGGTCCACCATGGCCCCTTGGGCGGTGGTGAGGCCCACGGCCCGGAGGAGGACGGGGGGGAGCTCTTCCAGGCTGATGAGGCTCGCCCCGAGCCAGCCCCGCTGGGGGATGCCGAAGCGCTCCAGGTCCTGGACGCTTTGGGCGGCGAGCTCGGCGGGGATGGCCGCTCCGATCCCCCCCACCCCCGAGGGCCCGCCCACCACATCGGCCATCACCCCCACCACCTCCCCCTGGAGGCTCAGGAGGGGGCTACCCGAGTTGCCCACGGTGAGGGGGGCGTCGGTGAAGAGGTACTCCCCCACCTCGGCCCCGATGGAGGGGTCGGGGGTGGGGACCTCCAGGGGGCCTATCCCCGAGAGGATGCCGTAGGAGGCCAAGGGGCCCTGGCCGTAGGGGAAGCCCACCACCACCACCCCCATCCCCAGGGGAAGGCTCGCGGTGGGGGCCTTGCTGAAGGCCAGCACCCCCGGGGCCTGCACCCCCTTTACCGTGAGGAGGGCCAGGTCAATCCCCGGGTCCACGGCGAAGCGCTCGGCGGGGAAGGTGCGCCCGTCGTAAAGGCGCACGGTGAGGTCGGTCAGGTCCTGCACCACGTGGTAGTTGGTCACGATGCGGATGGGGCTCACGAAGAAGCCGGTGCCCACCACGTCCCCTTCCCCGGCGCTGAGGGGGGTGCCCTGGATCCGCACCACGGCGGGGAGGGCCTTCTTGATGATCTGGCTCCGGGCCACCTCCTCGGGGGAGACCAGGCGCTGGCCCAAGGCCAAGGCCAGAAGGAGGAAGGCAAGGGGGAGAACGGGCATAGCCTTACATTAACCCAAGTTGCTACCTACCCCTGGACCTGAAAAACTAGTGGCCGCTATGCTCCTGTCACGTACCATAGCGGCCTTTTGCATTATAGACGATGCCCTGCAAGCCCTGGGCCACACAGATCACCCCCAAGCCAAAACGCCCGCCTCCGCCATCCTCACCCTCGCCCTCCTTGCTGCTCTGGAGTTCGGTGGCAAGCACAACAAGGCCCTGGCCTTCGCCAAAGACCTCGGCCTTTTCACCCACGTCCCCTCCCCAAGCCGCTTCAACCGCAGGCTCCACGCCCTCTATCCCCTCCTTCTCCCCCTCCTCCACCTCCTGGCCCAGGTCTGGAAGAACCTCTACCAGGCCCAGGCCTACGCTCTGGACACCTTCCCCCTCCCCGCCTGCGAGAACATCCGCGCCCCCCGCTCCCGCCTCTTCCCGGACAGAGCCTACCGCGGCTTCATCCCCAGCAAGCGGGTCTACTTCCACGGCCTCAAGCTCCACCTCCTGGTGGACGACGGGAAGTTCATCCACGAGGTGAACCTGACCCCGGGAAGCCTTCATGACCTCGCCTCCCTTCTCCTCCTTCCCCTGGACCTTCCCGAGGGGGCGGAGCTCTACCTGGACCGGGGGTACGAGAGCCATCTGTACGAGGACCTTCTTCGGGAGGCGCAGGGGGTTGTTCCCATGGTCATCCGCAGGAGGAACAGTCGGCGGTATCTCCCTTGGATGCAGTACCTGGCCATCGTGGGGCGGAGGGTGGTGGAGACGGTGGGGGGGATGCTTCACGCCATGTTTCCCAGGCGCATCCACGCCGTGACCCAGGAGGGCTTTGTCATCAAGGTCCTCACCTTCGTCCTGGCCCATAACATCAGTCTCCTGACCCAGAAGATGGCTGGGTAGCAACTTGGGTTACATTACCTCGGGGGCGGGGATGCCGAGGAGGCCGAGGCCGGTCCTGAGGGTTTCCTGGAGGCTTCGCACCAGTTCCAGGCGGAGCTCCCGCAGGCCCTTGGGGGCGGTGAGGACCGGGGTGGCGGGCCGGTCCCCCTCCTTGGCGTTATAGTAGGCGTTCCAGCTTCCCGCCAGGTCCAGGAGGTACTGGGCCAGGATGTGGGGGGCTTTTTCCAGGGCGGCCTCCAGGACCGCCTCCTCGAAGTCCAAGAGGGCCAGGGCCAGCTCCCGCTCGTAGGGGGTGGCCTGGTCCAGGTCCGGGCTTCCCCAGCCCCCCGCCTTGCGCAGGATGCTGCTTGCCCGGGCGTGGGCGTACTGGATGTAAGGCCCCGTGTCCCCCTCAAAGGAGAGGGCCTCCTGGTAGCGGAAGTCTATCTGCTTTTTGGGCTCGGTCCTCACCATGGCGAAGCGGATGGCCCCCAGGGCCACCATCCCTGCGGCCTCTTCCTTGTTGGGATGGCTCGGGTTTTTCTCTTCGATGATGGCCAAGGCCCGTTTCCTGGCCTCCTCCAGGACCTCGTCCACGCTCACGGCGAGGCCCTTCCTCCCGGACATCTGCTTGCCCTCCAGGAGGACGGTCTCGTAGGCCAGGTGGAAGGCGCCCTCGGCGAGCTCCCGGCGCCCCACCAGGGCCAAGGCGGCCCGCACCAGGGCCTGGGGGTGGCTCTGGCGCACGTCTATGACGTTGATGGTCTCCTGCGCCCTGGGGGTGTAGGGCTCCCCTTCGGGGGCGCTGGTGCGAAGGCCCGGGTAGTAGGGGTTCTCGTAGGGGCGGAAGCGGAGGCCCTCCAGAAGGCCCATCTTCCAGAACTGGAAGGCGATGTCCTTGGCGTAGTAGGTGGCCGCCCCCCCGGAGCGCACCAGGACGAAGTAGGGGTCCTCGAGGCCGGGGATGAAGGGGCTGGCGTCCATGACCAAGGCCCCGGCGTACTTCCCTTCCGTGGGGCGGAAGACGTGGGGGCTTGCCTCCAGGAGCTTCAGAGCCTTTTCCAGAAGCCCCGCCCGCACGATGTCGGACTCCCACACCAAGAGGTCGTAGTGGGCCGAAAGGGCCTGCATGGTGGCCATCTGGGCGAGGAGGATGCGGTTCACCTCCTCCCTGAGTTCCCCTCTTTCCAGGGCGTGGAGGACCTCCGCAATGGCGGGCTGAAGCTTCTCGTACTCGGGGTCCTGGTGCAGGCGCACGTAGGCCCGGCCGGCGAAGTGGTCGTACTTCTCCTTCCCGTCCCAGGTGAGGCCGTAGTGCCGGAGGGCGAAGAGGGTCTCGGCGGCCTGGCGGCCGGTGTCGTCAATGTAGTTGAGGACCAGGACCTCCCGCCCGGCGTAGGCCAGGATGCGGGCCAGGGCGTCCCCCAGGGCGATGTTCCGCAGGTGGCCCACGTGGAGCTCCTTGTTGGGGTTCACCGAGGTGTGCTCCACCAGGACCAGCCCTTCCCGCTTGGGGAAGGGCTTCCTTTCCTTTAGGGCCTCCTCCAGGAGGGCCTCCGTGGAGAGGCGGAAGTTCAGGTACCCTCCCACGGGGATGGCTTCCTCCACGAAGGGGGGGAGGCGCAGGCGGCCCTTGAGCTCCTCGGCGATGGCCTGGGGGGGCTTTTTGAGCTCCTTGGCCAGGGCGAAGAGGGGCACCCCGTAGTCTCCGGGTTTGTCCTTGGGGGCCTTGGCCACCCGCAGGGGGAGGTCCAGGCCCATCTCCTTTAGGGCCTCGCGAACGGCCTCTTCCAGGGCGCGGCGCACCATCAAGGGGCCATCATACCCTTAAGCGGCGCTTAGGGCGCCCCGGTTAAGCTTGGGGTATGGGGAGGCGCTTGCTGGGGTTCGCTCTGGGTTTGGGCCTCGCCCTGGGCCAGGGGCTTCTTGGGGGAGGCCAGGGGCATAGCGCCGCGGTGGTAGGGGGGGCGCTTTGGGCCTGGGGCTGGGGGTACGACGGCCAGCTGGGAGACGGCACCCGGGAGGGGAGGCTCAGGCCGGTTCGGGTGCGGTTTCCCTAAGGGCCTCCTTGAGGGCCCGGGCCGCCTTCAGGCTCATCCCTGGAAGCCTGGCGAGCTCCTCCAGGGGGGCTTCCCTCAAGGCCCTAAGCCCCCCGTAGCGCTCCAGGAGGAGGCGCCTCCGCTTCTCCCCGATGCCGGGGATGCCCGCAAGGACCTTCAGGGCCTCCGCCTCGCGCCGTTTCCGGTGGTAGTGGAGGCCGTTTCGGTGGGCCTCGTCCCGGAGGTGGATGAGGAGCTGGAGAGCGGGGTGGGTGAGGGGGAGGCGGAGCTCGCGGCCTTCCGGGGTGACCAAGATCTCCTCCCCCTTGGCCAGGCCCACCAGGGGGAGCCTGAGCCCGGCCCTTTCCAGGGCCCTCTCCGCCGCCCGCACCTGGCCCAGGCCCCCGTCAATGAGGAGGAGGTCGGGGAGGGGCATCTCCTTGAGGCTTCCCGTGTAGCGCCGAAAGACCCCCTCCTCCATGGCGGCGTAGTCGTCGTTCCCCGTTCTGAGGCGCATCCTGCGGTATTCCGCCTTCTTGGGCCTTCCCCCCTCGAAGACCACCAGGGAGAAGACCCGGGCCTGGCCCTGGAGGTGGCTCACGTCGTAGCCCTCTATGCGCCAAGGGCGGGTGGCGAGCCCCAGGAGGTCCTGGAGGGCCCGGAGGCCCGGGTGGTCCCCCCGCTTCTCCAAGAGCTTGAGCTCCGCCTCCAAGGCGAGGCGGGCGTTCTTCTCGGCCAGCTCCAAAAGCCTCACCTTTTCCCCCTTCTTGGGCACCCTAAGCTCCACCTTCCGCCCGGCGCGGCGCCTCAGGAGCTCGGCGAGGCCTCCCAGGTCCTCCAGGGGGAAGGGGAGGAGGACCAGGGGAGGGAGGGGGGAGGCCTCGAGGTAGTGGTCCCGCAGGAAGGCCCAGAGGATCTCCTCCTCCGTGGCCTCCTCCTTCTCCACCACCCGGCTGATGCGGCCGAGAATGCGCCCGGAGCGCACCTGGTAGAGCTGGACCACGGCCAGGGCCCCCGAGCGGGCCATCCCCAGGAAGTCCAGGTCCCCCATCTCCGGGTCAAAGGCCTGCTGGGCGGTGGAGAAGAAGGCCCTTAGGGCCTCCATCTGGTCGCGGATCTCCGCCGCCCGCTCAAACTCGAGCCTCCTTGCCGCCTCCCGCATCTTCTCCGCCAGCTCGGCGAGAAGCCCCTCCACCCGGCCCTCCAGGACCGCCTCCACCTGGCGCACCACCTCGCGGTAGGCCTCGGGGTCGGCCTTCCCCACGCAAGGGGCGAGGCAGCGGCCCATGCTGTGGTTCAGGCAGGGGTAGCGCCTTCGTTTCATGGGGTAGCCCGAGTTCTTCCTCAGGGGGAAGAGGCGGTCAATGAGGGTTTTGATGCGCCTTAAGGCCCCCGCCTCGGGGAAGGGCCCGTAGTACTTGGCCCCGTCCTCCTCCACCCGCCGCACCACCAAAAGGGTGGGGAAGGGCTCGTTGGTGAGCTTGAGGAAGGGGTAGTGCTTGTCGTCCTTGAGGAGGACGTTGTAGGGAGGGCGGTGGGCCTTGATGAGGTTGGCCTCCAGGAGGAGGGCCTCCACCTCGTCCCGGGTGGCGATGAAGTCCAGGGCCGTGGCCTCCTCGGCGATGCGCCCCGCCTTGCCCTCGGCGTGGAAGTAGCTTTTCACCCGGGCGCGGAGGCTCTTGGCCTTGCCCACGTAGAGCACCTCCTCCCCCCGCTTCCAGAGGTAAACCCCGGGGGCCTCGGGGAGGGGAGGGAGGTCTCGGGCCCGCACGCTCCCCATTGTAGACTTTTCCCGTGCCTCCCTTCCTGGTGGACGCCCATCTGGACCTGGCCTGGAACGCCAGGGCCTTAGGCCGGGACCTCACCCTCCCCCTAGAGGCCCTCCGCGCCCAGGACCCCCACCCCGATACCCCCCTGGTCACCCTGGAAAGCCTTAAGGAGGCCCGTGTGGCCCTCGTCTTCGCCACCCTCTTCGTGGACCCCCGGGAAGGGGAGCGGGAGGACTGGGAGGAGGAGGTCTACGCCCAGCTCGCCCTTTACGAGCTCTGGGAGGGAGGGGGCCTGGTGCGGGTCCTCCGGGAGAGGGAAGACCTCGAGGCCCACCTGAGGCGCTTTCCCCAAGACGGCGTCCTGGGCCTCGTCCTCCTCCTGGAAGGGGCCCATGCCCTTCCGGACCCTCAGGCCCTTCCCCCCTTGCGCCAGCGGGGCCTGAGGCTCCTCTCCCTCACCTGGGCCACGAAAAACCCCTACGCCGGGGGAAACGCCGAGCCCGGGCCCCTCACGGAGAGGGGGCGGGCCCTCCTTAAGGAGATGGAGGCCCTGGGGGTGGCCCTGGACCTTTCCCACCTGGCCGACGAGGCCCTTTTCCAGGCCCTGGGGGCTTACCCGGGGCCGGTGTGCGCCACCCACGCCAACCTCCGGGCCCTCACCCCTACCCCCCGCCACCTCCCTGAGGAGGCCTTGCGGGCCCTGGCGGAGCGGGAGGGGGTTTTGGGCCTCGTGCCCTTCAACGCTTTTTTGGACGCGAACTGGAAGAGGGGGATGGAGCGGCTTCCCCTGGAGGCCTTCCTCCGCCAGAAGCGCCACGCCGAGGCCCTCCTGGGGCCTAAGGGCGTGGGTTTGGGCACGGACTGGGACGGGGGGTTCGGCCTCGAGGCCGTGCCCCTGGGCCTGGACCGGCACCGGGACCTCTGGCGGCTTGGAGACGAGGCCTTCCTGGGGGAAAACTGGCTACGCTGGCTCCTTAGCTGGTTCTAGGGGCACCACGGCCAGGGTGCAGCGGCTTGCCGCCACCAGCTTCCCCTCCTCGTCGTGGACCTTCACCTCCCAGACCTGGGTGGTGCGGCCCACGTGGAGGGGCCGGCCCACGGCGCGGATCGTGCCCGCCTGCTTCTTGCGGATGTGGTTGCAGTTGATCTCCAGCCCGAAGGCGGCGTGCCCCGGGGGGCAGTTTAAAAACCCCCCCACGCTCGCCACGCTCTCCGCCAGGGCCACCGTGGCTCCCCCGTGGAGGAAGCCGAAGGGCTGGTGGACCCTGGGCGTCACCACAAGCTCCGCCACCACCTCGTCCTTCTCCGCCTTGAGGTAGCGGACCCCCAGGGTCTTGTCCAGGGTTTCCCGCTCCAAGAGAGCCTGGAACTCCATGCCCTGGAGTATAAAGGGGCCGTGGGCGAGATCCGGCTCTTTCCCGGCCTCCTTGCCCCCCCGGCGGGGCTGGACTTCCTCTCGGACCTCTCCTCGGAGGAGGGGCTCCACCTCGTGGCCTTCGCCGAAGGGGCCTTGGACGCGCTAAAGGTGGCCTTCCGGGAGGGGGCGAGAAGCCTCGTCCTCCTCTCCCCGGTCCTCTTTCGGGACGCGCTCCTTGCGGCGCGGCTTGGCGCCTTGCGCTTCGGCCTGGAGCGGGGCGGGGTGGAGGGCTTCGCCCGGGTGGGCCGGGCCCTCTTCTTCGGCCCCCTCAGCGTGGGGAGCGAGGAAGTCTACGAGGCCTGGAAAGAGGGCTTGAGCCAGGGGAGGCTTCGGGCCTGGCTGGAAGCCTTGGAAGCCCTCACCGACGAGAGGCGGTGGCTCCGGGGCACAAAGGCCCGGGTGCTGGTGGTCCAAGGGGCCCTGGACGCCTTCACCCCGCCCCTTCACGGGGCCAAGATGGCGGACCTCGCCAAGGGGGAGGCCCTCCGCTTCGTGGTGGACGAGGCCGGACACCTGGTGCCCTGGGAGGCCCAGGGGGAGGTCCTGGACCTGGTGGCGGGCTTCCTCCTGGGGGAGGGGTTTAGGCCCTTGCCGGGGGGGCTTGCCTTATGAGGCGCACGGGTTACCTCCACCTCTACGGCCTGAACCTGGTCTTTGACCGCGTGGGGAAGGGCCCGGCGGTGGTCCTCCTGGCGGAGGAGGCCTCCCGTTGGCCTGAGGACCTGCCGCCCGGGTACGCCTTTTACCTCCTGGACCTCCCCGGCTTTGGCCGCACCGGAGGGCCTTCCATGACCCCGGAGGAGATGGCCGAGTACGTGGCGGGCTTTTTGGTGATGCTGAACCTGGGCTCGCCGCCCCTCCTGGTGCGAGGGGTGGGGGAGGCGGTGGGGGCGGTCCTGGCGGAGAGGGGGTATGGGGTCTTTTTAGCGGAGGACTTGCCCATGGGATTGCGAAAGGCCTTTGGCTCGTGATACCCTGCACCTGGGAGGTTAGGCTATGAGAAAGGTTCTCGTCTCGCTGGTAGCGGCCCTAGGCTTGGCTTCGGCGCAGGTTTCCCTGGATAACCTGAAGCCCTCCCTGGCGCTGGTGGGCGGCACCCAGGGCTTTGGTCTGGAGGCTTCCTGGCACTGCCTCCTCTTCCAGCCCCCGGTGGGGGAGGTGCGCCCGGCCCTGGGCGTGGCCTACGATGTGAACGGCGACGCCAACGGCGCCTTCCTCTTCCGCTACCTCTACCCCGTGGCCGAGGGGCTTAAGGCGGGGGCCGGGCTGGGGGTGGTCATCCCCGGGTTTGGCTTCAGCAACCTGGCCCTCTACTTCCGGGCGGACGCCGAATACGATCTGGCCCCGTCCTTGAACGCCCCGGTTTTCGCGGGCGGGGACCTGGGCCTTGCGGCGGGCAAGCTTGCGGCCCAGCTCAAGGTCGGGTTCCGCTTCTAGGGACCGTCCTCCCCTTCCTCGCCCTCCGGGGCATCCACTTCCTTTTTCATCACCTCCCGGAGGAGGCTTGTGGCGTAGCTCCCCTTGGGGAGGAAGAAGCTCAGCCAAAGCCCCTCCGGGCTTTCCTCGAGCCTCCACTCCTGGAGGGGGACCCGGATGGGCCTGCGGGCGCCCCGCCTGGCCCGGAAGTCTTCCCGCTTGAGGCCGTAGCGGGCGAGGACCTGGTCCTCCAGGGCCCGGGCTTCCCCTTGGGCCTCGGGGTACTTCTTGCCGAAGAGGGGCCCGGTGGCGCTGATCTCCAGGCGGAGGGCCCTTTCCGCCTCCTTGGGGTCCTCCACCAGGAACTCCCCCCCGGTGGCGTGCTTCTTGGCCCAGTCCCCGGGGATGACCCGGTCGTAGAGGTTCCTCTCCAGCCTCAGGGCCACCCAGTCGTTGAAGAGGAGGCTCTGAAGGCTCCCGATGAGGAAGCGCTTGAGCCAGGGGCTTCCCCGGCCTTTGCCCCTCTTGACCAGCTCGTAGCCCCGGACCGGGTTGAGGCCGCCCAGGCCGAAGCGCTGGGGGCCGTAGTAGTTGGGGATGCCCTTTTCTGCGAGGCGCTCCAGAATGGCCTCGGCCTCGGCAGGGCCCCCCTTGGGGTTGCGGATCAGGATGCGGAAGCGGTTGCCCTTGAGGTGGCCGGTCCTGAGCTTGTTGGTGTGGAGGTCGGCCGCAAGAAGCCTCACCCCCCGGAGGTTCTCCAAGAGGCAGAGGGCGTCCTCGTGCCGCCTGGGGATGGAGAACCACTGCCGGGCGCGGGCCTTTTTGTCCTTTAGGCCCGCCACCCCGATCTCCTTCTCGGGCACCCCCACCTCGTCCCGCAGAAACTCAAAGACCTCCCGGGTGGTGAGGCCCTCCTTCTCCAAGAGGAGGTAGAGGTGCTCCCCCTCCCCCTTGGGGAGGTAGGCGGGGACTTCCTCCACCTGGAAGTCCTTAGGCTCCGCCCGAATCTCCCCGCCCACGCCGGGGAGGTCCTCCGTGAGGAAGGGGTAGCGCTGGGGCCGGTAAACGAGGTCCATCCCCCTATTTTGGCCTAGGGAAGGGCCTTAAGCCAAGACTCCAAGACCCCGAAGCCATAGCGGAAGAAGGCCTCGGAGCCAAGCTCCACCCCGGCCTCGGACAGGATCTCCTTGGGGCTTCGGCTCTCCCCGGCCTCCAGGACCCGGAGGTACCGGGGCACGAAGGCCTTCCCCTCCTCCCGGTAGCGGCCGTAGAGGGCCAGGACCACCAGGTAGCCCAGGGCGTAGCTATAGGTGTAGAAGCGGTAGTGGACGAAGTGGGGGATGCCCGCCCAGGCCGCCCGGTCCAGCTCCGTCCAGGCCACCGCCTCCCCGTAGAGCCTCCTTTGCTCCTCCTGCCAGAGGGTGTGGAAGGCCTCGGGAGGGAGGGCGGCTTCTTTTCGGGCCTCGAGGCTCCTCCTTTCAAAGAAGGCGTACATCACCTGGCGGAAGAGGGTGCTTATGGCGTCTTCCAGCCGCTCGGCCAAGAGGAGGGTCTTCTCCTCCCCGGAAAGCTTCTCAAGGAGGAGGTCGTCCAGGAGGATCTCGGCGAAGACGCTGGCTGTCTCGGCCAGGGGGGTGGAGGCCCCGAAGTTGAGAAGGCGCTGGCGGCGGGCCAGGTAGAAGTGGACCCCGTGGCCGAGCTCGTGGGCCAGGGTGTGGGCGCTGTCCAGGTCGTCGGTGTGGTTGAGGAGGACGTAGGGGTGGGTGGAGGGAAGCCCCCCTGCACAGAAGGCCCCGCCCCGTTTCCCGGGCCTCGGGTAGACGTCCATCCAGCGCCCTTCAAAGAACTTCCGCGCGATCCTCTCCACCTCGGGGGAGAAGCGGCGGAAGGCTTCCAGGACCAGGGCCTTCGCCTCCTCAAAGGGCACCTTGGGTTTCTCCCCGAGGGGAGCGAGGAGGTCTTCGCTTGGGGTCTTCTCCTGGCCGAGCCTCCTGGCCTTCCAGAGGTAGTAGCGTTCCACCAGGGGGTAGAAGCCCTCCGTGGCCGCGAGGAGGGCTTCTATGTCCCGCACCTCCACCTCGTCCCGGAGGGCCACGGGCTCCAGGGGGTGGGAGAAGCCCCGAAGCCGGAGATCCTGGATGTAGTCCAGGTAAACGGCGTTGAAGACGGCGCTCAGGGTGGGGGCCTCCTCCAGGAGCTTTCCGTAAAGCGCCCGGTGGGCCTCCCGGCGCACCTCTGGGCTGGGGTCGCGGCGGAGGGCCCGGACCTCCATCTCCGTGAGTTCCCTTTCCCCCACCCGGAAGCGGAAGCGGCCCGTGTACTCCGTGTAGAACTGGCTCCAGGCGCTCCTGCCCACCAGGGCCTTGAGGTTAAGAAGCTCCTCCTCCTTCTCCGAGAGGGTGTGGAGGGCGTAGGCCCTTTGCCTTTTGAGGAAGTGGCGGAGGTCGGCGAGGCCTGGGTGGGCGAGGAGGCGCAAGAAGGCCTCCTCGGGAAGCCTCCGCAGGGCCACCTCCAGGGGCACCAGGCGGTTTTTCACCTCGGTGAATCGGCTCCGCACCCGGTCCAGGAGAGCCTTGGCCCCGGGGTCCTGGGTGCGGGTGGCGAAGTAGAGGCTGGCGTAGTTCAGGGGCTTGTAGGCCCTCTCCAAGGCCTGCTCGTAGGCCTCCAGGAGGGAGGGTGCCTTCCCAGGGTCCTGGAGGTCCTTGGGGTCAAGCCCTTGGGCGAGGGCCAGGGCGGCCTCGAGGTCCTCCCAAAGCCTGGGGTCCTCCGGCGAGGCGTAGAGGTCCGAAAGGTCCCACTCCACGGGCTCCACTATACCCGGGCGGTATTCTGAGGGGCGTGGCCGCGCTCGTCATCTACAAAGGCAAGCCCGCCTTGGCCGAGGAGAAGGGGGGCCGCCTGGAGCTGGAGCTTCCCGGGGGCGAGAGGCAGAGGGTGCGTCCCAAGGACGTCCTCCTCCTCCACCCAGGGCCCGCCTCCTTGGAGCTAAAGGTGCCCGAAGGGGAGGAGGAGGCCGCCTGGGAGCTTCTGGAGGGGCAGACGGTGAGCCTCAGGGAGCTTGCCGAGCTGGTCTACGGGGCCTACACCCCCGAGGCCGCCTACGGGGCCTACCTTCTGGCCCAGAAGGGGGAGCGCTTCCTCCTGGAAGGGGAGAGGGTGCGGGCCCGCACCCGGGCGGAGCTTGTGGCCCTGGAGGAGGAGAAGAGGCGGCGGGCGGAGCGGGAAAGGGCCTTCCAGGAAGCCCTGGAGCGCTTAAGGAAGGGAAGCCCCACCCTGGAGGACCGCCCCCTCCTCGCCGAGGTGGAGGCCCTGGCCTACGGGGAGAGGAGGGAGAGCCCGGTGCTCAAAGCCCTGGGCCATCCCGAAACCCCCGAGGCCGCCCACGCCTTCCTCCTCAGGCTCGGCCTTTGGAAGAGGCAAAACCCCCATCCGAGGCGGCTTGGCCTCCCCCTGCTTCCCCCAGACCTCCCCGTCCCCCCCCTGCCCGAGGAGGAGCGGACCGACCTCACCCACCTCCCTGCCTTCGCCATAGACGACGAGGGGAGCCAGGACCCGGACGACGCCCTCTACGCCGAGCGGGTGGAGGGGGGTTTCCGGCTTTTCGTCCACGTGGCCAACGTGGCGGCCCTGGTGCCCCCGGAAAGCCCCTTGGACCAGGAGGCCCTGCGCCGTGGGGCGAACCTCTACCTCCCCGAGGGGACGGTGCCCATGCTTCCTTCGGCCGTCACCGAGGTTCTGGGCCTGGGCCTAGGAGAGGTCTCCCCGGCCCTCACCTTTGAGCTTTGGGTTGCGGAGGAGGGGGAGCTTCTGGAGGAGAGGCTTTACCCCTCCTGGGTGCGGGTAAGGCGCCTCACCTACCGGGAGGCCCTGGGGGTGGAGGCCCTAAGGCCCCTTAGGGAACTGGCGGAGGCCTTCCGGGCGCGGCGCCTCGCCCAGGGCGCCCTGGAGATCGGCCTCCCCGAGGTGAAGGTGCGGGTGGAGGGGGAAGCGATCCGGATCACCCCCTTGCCCCCTTACGAAAGCCGGGTCTGGGTGCGGGAGGCCATGCTCCTTGCGGGCTACGCCGCCGCCCACCTGGCCCTTAGGGAAGGCCTCCCCTTCCCCTTCGCCACCCAGGAAGCCCCCACGAGGCGGGTGGAGGGGGAGGGCCTCGCCGCCATGTGGGAGCAGAGGAAGGCCCTGAGGCGGGCCCAGCTCAAGGCGGTCCCCGCCCCCCACAAGGGCCTCGGCCTCCCCCTCTACGCCCAGGTGACGAGCCCCCTAAGGCGGTACCTGGACCTGGTGGCCCACCAGCAGCTCCGGGCCTGGCTTAAGGGGGAAAGGCCCCTTTCCCAGGCCGAGGTCCTAGAAAGGGTGGGGGCGGCGGAGGCGGTGGCCGACCTGGTGCGGGAGGCGGAGAGGAAGAGCAAGCTCCACTGGACCCTCCTCTACCTGATGGAGGAGGGATATGAGGGGCCTGGCGTCCTGGTGGAAAGGCGGGGCGGGCAGGGGGTCTTCCTCCTCCCCGAACTCGGCCTCACTGCCCAGGTGGCCCTGCCCAAGGCCCTCCCCCTGAACGCCGAGGCCCGCCTCCGCTTCCTGGAGGCGAACCTGCCTGCCCTCGAGGCCCGCTTCGCCCTGGTCTAGGCGCCGCATCGGGGTGGGGGTCATGCCGGGCCCCGTGCCGGCCCAGGCCGGCACGGGGTGGCCTTAGTCTTCCCCTTGGGCCTTGGTGAAGCCGGGTTCGCCGTCAAACTCCTGGAGCTTTTCCAGGTGCATCCAGCGGAAGCGGCTCGCCACCCGGCTTACGAGGTCCAGAATCTCCGGGTCCCTGGCTTCCCCCTCCCCCGTGTAGAGGAAGCGGCAGCGGTAGTGGTCCACCAGGTCCGTGAGCCCGCCGGTGGGGGGGTAGACCTGGGTGCCCCGGTTGGAGATCATCTTGAGCCGGAAGGGGGTACCCGCGGCGAGGGCCTCCAGGGCCTTTCCCAGGGCCTCGGGCAGGAGGTCGCTTTCCACGAAGACGTCCACCCCCACGACCCGGCGGCTCCGGGGGACGATGGGGGCGATGGCCCCGTCCACCTGGGGCAGGCGGAATGGCTTGTAGCTCCGCACCTGGGTCTTCCTTGGGGTATTGCCCAGGTTCTGGATGATGGCCTCGGTGTACTCCGTGGTCTTGGCCCCTCGGTCGTAGCCCACCACGTCCCCTGTGAGGACCCGGCCCTCCTCGAGGGTGTAGAGGAGGGCGTTCTCTATGAGGTCCGCCGTGGCGAACTCCTCCAGGTAGCGGAGCATCATCACCGCCGAGAGGAGGACCGCGGTGGGGTTGATGACGTTCTTCCCGGCGTACTTGGGGGCGGAACCGTGGACGGCCTCAAAGATGGCCACCTCGTTGCCGATGTTGGCCGAGGGGGCGAAGCCCAGGCCCCCGATGAGCCCCGAGGTGAGGTCGGAGAGGATGTCCCCGTTCATGTTGGTGGTGACGATCACCTCAAACTGCTCGGGCCTTTTCACTAGCTGGTGGGCGGCGTTATCCACGATGATGTGGGCCGCCTCTATCTCGGGGTACTCCTGGGCCACCTTCTCAAAGGCCCGCTTCAGGGTCCCCTCGGCGAGCTTCATGATGTTGGACTTGGTGGCGCAGTGGACCTTCTTCCGCCCCTCGGCCCGGGCCAGCTCAAAGGCGAAGCGGGCGATTTTCTCCGAGCCCTTCCAGGAGATGAGTTTGAGGGTCTGGGCCACGCTCGGGGTCTGCATATGCTCAATCCCGGCGTAGAGGTCCTCCACGTTCTCCCGCACCACCACGAGGTCAATGCCCCGGCCCGCATAGGGGGTGGGGACGTTGGGGAACTCCCGCACGGGGCGGACGTTGGCGTAGGTCTCAAAGAGCTTCCTTAGGGTAACGTTGGCGCTCTTCTCCCCGTAGCCCACCGGGGTTTCCAGGGGACCCTTCAGGGCCACCCGGGTCTTGCGGATGGACTCAATGGTCTCCTGGGGAACGCCCGAGGCGATGCCCCGCCGGAAGACGCTCGCCCCCGCCTCTCGCACCTCGTAGGCCAGGGGGGCCTTGGCCGCCTCGAGGACCTTGAGGGTGGCCTCCACGCACTCGGGTCCGATGCCGTCCCCGGGGATGACGGTGATGAGCTTGCGCCCGTCCTCGAGGACGTGCACCTTCTTGCCGGTTTCCGTGGTGATCAGGGGCATGGGTTCACCTCCGGGGGCGGAATCGCCCCCCCTTACACTACACCACGGGGCTTGAGGCCCTGTAGACTCGGGGCGTGGCCCGGGTGGTCGTGGTGGGGGCGGGGATCGTGGGGGCGGCCTCGGCCTACCGCCTGGCGGAGAGGGGGCTTGAGGTCCTCCTCCTGGAGAAGGAGGCCACCTTCGCCCAAGGCTCCACCGGGAAAAGCGCCGCGGGGGTGCGGGTGCAGTTCTCCGAGCCCTTGAACGTCCTCCTCTCCTACCACTCCATCCTGGAGTACCGGGAGATCCCCGAGGCCGCCTACCGCCCCACGGGCTACCTCTTCCTGGTGCCCGAGGGCCTAGCCGAGGCTCAAGAAGAGGCCCTTAAGGTGCAGAAGGCCTTGGGGGTCCCCGTGGAAAAGCTTTCTCTGGGGGAAGCCCAGAAGAAGGTGCCCTTCAGGGAAGAGGGCCTGGCCTACGCCACCTTTGGCCCCATGGACGGCGTCATAGACCCCCACGGGGCCACGGCCTATTACCTCAGGGAGGCGAGGCGCCTGGGGACGGAGGTGCGCTTTTCGGAAGCCTTCCTCTCCGCCCGGCGGGAGGGGGGGCTTTGGCGTGTGGAGACGGCTAAGGGGCGGTACGAGGCCCCCTACCTCCTCCTCTCTACCGGGGCCTGGACGGGGGAGGTGGCCCGGGCCCTGGGTTTGGAGATCCCCATCTACCCGGTGCGCCGCATGGTCTTCGCCACCGCCCCCGCGCCCTTTCCCCACGCCTTCCCCCTCACCATAGACCTCGCCACGGGCTTCTACCTGCGCTCCGAAGGCCCCCGCCTCCTCCTCGGCCGCTCCAACCCCAAAGAGCCCCCGGGCTTCCGGGAGGGGGTGGACTGGGGGTGGCTCTCTCCCACCCTCGAGGCGGGCCTCGCCCGCTTCCCCTTCCTGGAGGGGCTTTCCCTGGACCCAAGGGCGAGCTGGTGGGGCTACTACGAGATGACCCCCGACCACAACCCCATCCTGGGCTTCGTGGAGGAGGGGCTTCTGGTGGCGGCGGGTTTCTCGGGGCACGGGGTGCAGCAGGCGGCCATGGTGGGCCGCCTCATGGCGGAGGAGGTGGTCCACGGGAGGGCCCAGAGCCTGGACCTCACGCCCTTCCGCCTCCGGCGCTTCCAGGGGGGGAGGCTTCTCAAGGAGCGGGGCATCGTCTGATACCACCCCATGCTGGCGCAAGCCAGCCTGGGGGCCCCGGCAAAAGGTTCCTAGGCAGGCTTCCTGGAGCCTTAGAGCGAAGGGAACAGGGAGAAAGGGCATTTGGGGAAGGGCTGGGGGCCCCCCTCCCCGCAGGGGTATACTCAGGTCGGTCCCTCGGGACGGGAAGGAGATCGCCGTGCGGGTATTCCTTGTGGTGGGGGTGGTGCTGGGTCTGGCCTTGGCTCAGGGGGTGGTGAAGGACCTGACCCCGGGGGTGCTGGAAGGGGTGCTCCGAGGGGCCAAGGTGGCCTACGAGCGCACGGACACCGGAGTGTACCGCCTGGAGATGGCAAAGCTGAAGAAGGTCTGGCTCAGCCTGGATTTCTGCCGGGAGGAGCGTTGCGGGGTGCTCACCCTAAGCGCAGGCTTCACCTTGGAGGAACCCCCGGCCCTTTCCCTCCTCAACCAGTGGAACCGGGACCACCGTTTCAGCCGGGTTTTCCTGGACGAGGAGGGTACGGCCTGGGTGGAGTCCGACCTGGACCTCACGGGCGGGGTGAGCCTGGGGGCGGTGGAGGCCTTTCTGGCCCTTTTCGCCGAGGAGATCCTTCCCGAGTTCATGGACTTCATCGGCTTTGAGCCTTGACCCTGGGCCTTCCCTCCCCTATGATGGGGGTTGCCTGGCGCCGGGCGGCGTAGCTCAGGTGGTCAGAGCACACGACTCATAATCGTGGTGTCGTGGGTTCGAGTCCCACCGCCGCCACCAGGAAACCCCGCCCTCGAGGCGGGGTTTTTCTTGCTACACTAAGGAAACGGGCCCGGGATCCCCCCGGTGGCCTCTGGAGGCGTATGCGCGCGCACATCATCACCTACGGGTGCCAGATGAACGAGTACGACTCCCACCTGGTGCAAAGTGAGCTGGTGAGCCTTGGGTGGGAGCTGGTGGACTCGGTGGAGGAGGCGGACTTCGTCCTGGTGAACACCTGCGCCGTGCGGGGCAAGCCCGTGGAGAAGGTGCGCTCCCTTCTGGGCCAGCTCCGGAAGGAGAAGGAGAGGCGGGGCCTCCTCATCGGCATGATGGGCTGCCTGGCCCAGCTGGACGAGGGGCAGCAGATGGCCAAGAAGTTCGGGGTGGACATCCTCCTGGGCCCCGGGGCCCTCACCTCCTTGCCTGAGGCCTTGAAGGCCAACGAGAGGTTCTTTGACCTCACCTTCCGGGAGGACGTCCTGGACTACATCCCCCCGCCCCCCAAGGGGGCGCTCTCCGCCCATGTGACCATCATCCGGGGGTGCAACCACCACTGCACCTACTGCATCGTCCCCACCACCCGCGGCCCCGAGGTCTCCCGCCACCCCGACCTCATCCTCAAGGAGATGGAGCTTCTCAAGCAGGCGGGGGTGGTGGAGGTCACCCTCTTAGGCCAGAACGTGAACTCCTACGGCAAGGACCAGCCGGGCTTTCCCAGCTTCGCCGAGCTCCTCCGCATGGTGGGCCGGATGGGCATTCCCAGGGTGCGCTTCCTCACCAGCCACCCGGTGAACTTCACCGACGACATCATAGAGGCCATCGCCGAGACCCCGGCCATCACCCGCTACATCCACCTGCCCGTCCAGTCCGGCTCGGACCGGGTCCTGAGGCGCATGGCCCGGGAGTACCGCCGGGCCCACTATCTGGAAAGGATCCGGAGGATACGGGAGGTGCTCCCCGATGCCGTGCTTTCCACCGACATCATCGTGGGCTTTCCCGGAGAGACGGAGGAGGACTTCCAGGAGACCCTCTCCCTTTACGACGAGGTGGGGTATGACCAGGCCTACATGTTCATCTACTCCCCCCGCCCCGGCACCCCCGCTTACAGGCACTTCCAGGACCTGCCCCGGGAGGTGAAGGTGGAAAGGCTGAAGCGCCTCATTGAGAAGCAGAAGGAGTGGAGCTACCGCAGGAACCTGGAGTGGGTGGGGAAGACCGTGGAGGTCCTGGTGCGGGGGGCGGCCAAGGAGGAGGGGTATGTACAGGGGCACGACCGGGGGAACCACCCCGTGCTCCTCCCCGCTTCCCAGGCCCCCGTGCCCGGCCTCTACCGGGTGGAGGTCAAGCAGGCCACGCCCCACCTGCTTTTCGGGGAGGTGGTGGGGGCTGAGGCGCCTCTTCCCATTCCCCTTCCCCTGGCCTAGGGGGTGAGGGTGCGCCCCCTTCTCCCCCTCCTGGTGGCCTTGGCCCTTTTCCTCCTGGTCTTCGCCGGATTCCGCTTCACCGGGGTGGGCCTGGTTTTGGCCCTGGGCCTCGCAGGCCTCCTCTACGGCGGGGTGGCCCGCTGGCAGGAAGGGGTGCTCCGGCGGGGACCCTCGAGGCCCGCCCTGGAGCGCCTGGCCATGAAGGAAGCTTGGCGGCGGGGAGGGTACCTGCTTCCCCGGGACCTTGCCCCTTTCCTGCCGGAGGAAAAGGCCCGGGAGCTCTTGGAGGGCCTCCGGGAGCGAGGCCTTTGCCGGAAGGAGGGGGAGGGGTACCGCTTTTAGACCCATGCGGGAGGCGGAGGTGGTGGTTCTGGGGGCCGGGGTGGCGGGGCTCACCCTGGCCCGCCTCCTTTATGAGAAGGGGCGCAAGGTCCTGGTGGTGGCCGAGGCCCTGGGGGAGGCGAGCCGTCCCCCCGTGGCCCTGGTGAACCCCTTGAGGGGCAGGCGCTTCACCCTGGCGGAGAAAGGGGAGGAGGCCCTGGAGCGGGCCCTCGCCTTCTACGGCCGCTTCGCCGAGCTGCACCTCGGGGTCTTCCGCCCGGTGCCCGAGGCCGAGCGCCCCAAGGTGGCGGGGAGGCTTTCCGGCCTCAGGCACCGCTTTGAGGGGGAGGGGGTGCTTTTGGAGGAAGCCTTTTGGCTGGAGCCCAGACCCCTTTTGGCGCGCCTCGCCCACGGGCTTCCTCTCCTCTGGGGGCGGGTGTTGGGGTGGGAGCCCCCTTACCTTCGCCTCGCAGGTGGGGAAAGGGTGCGGGGGGAGGTGTTGGTCTACGCCGGGGGAGGCCGGGGGGCCCACCTTCTCGGCCTTCAGGGGAGGCACACCCCCGGCCTGGTCCTCACCCTTTTGGACTACTTTCCCCGGGCCTTAAGCTACCGGGTCTACCTGGCGGGGGCCGCCCTTGGAGGAAGCTACCTGCCCCACGAGGAAAACCCCCGCCTGCCTCCTCCCACCGAGGGGGAGGTGGAATGGCTTCTCCGAGGGGCCGAAGCCCTGGTGGGTTACCGTCCCCGGGTGGCCTCCGCTTGGCGTGGGGTGCGCTTTCGCCTGGGACCCCATCCCACCCCGTCCTGGCGGGGCCAGGATGGGGGCCCTGGCCTGGGCTACCTCTTCCCGGTGGAGGGCGGGTTCGCCCTCACGGGGCTTGGCTCCACGGGTTTCCTCTACGCCCCTCTTCTTGCGGAGAGGATCGCCCTAGGGCTTTAGAGCTGGGCTACCTTGTAGAGGGTGACCAGAACGATGAGGAGGCCGAAGAGCTGCTTGAGGCGGCCCGGGGGGACGAAGAGGCTGGTGATGCGGGAGCCCAGGTAGCTCCCCAGGGCCCCCGCCAGCACCAGGGCTAGGGTGAGGCCCGGGTCCAGGCGGGCGGTGGACAGGTGGGGGAAGAGGGCGGAGAAGGAAGGGGGCGTCACCGCCACGGCGTTGATGGCCGCGGCTCTCTTGGGGTCTTGGCCGGTGAGGATCAGGGTGGGCATGAGGAGAAAGCCGGGGCCCACCCCCAGGAAGCCCGCCAGCACCGAGATGGGCACGGCCAGGGCCAGGGCCAGGCCGAAGCGCTCCTTGGGGGTTCCGCCTCGCACTGGGCGGAAGAGGTTGTAGGCCAGGTAGGCTACGGCGGCCAGGTAGATCCACCAGATGAAGCGGGCTTCCACCTCCTGGGCCAGCCAGGAACCCAGGGGGGCGGGCAAGGTGGTGGCCAAGGCCAGGAGCAGGGCCTTGCGCCAGTCCACCAGGCCGCTTTGGGCGAAGCCCACCACGGAGAAAAAGGCCGTGATGCCGTTGAGAAGGAGGGACAAGGGCTGCACCTGGTGCACCAGGTCGGGGAGAAAGAGGCCGAGGAAGGGCACGGCGGCGAAGGCCACGCCCAAGCCCAGCATCCCCGAAACCACCGCCAACAGAAAGAGCCCTCCCACCACCACGGGGTTCATGACCTGTCCTCCAGGTGGCCCTCGGTGTTCAGACTGGCCTCGTGGCCGCGAAGGATGTGAATGGCCCCTTTGGTCATGCTTCTCACCCCTCCGAAACTCTACCACCGCTCTTTCTGGGGAAGGGGATAAGCTAAGGGGTGTACGCGGGGGCGGTGCTGGCAGGAGGGGCCTCGAGGCGCTTCGGGGAGGACAAGGCCCTTTTCGTCTACGAGGGAAAGCCCCTTTTGGCGAGGGTCTTGGAAAGCCTCTCCGGGGCCTCCCAGCGCTTCGTCGTGGCCAACCGGCCCTACCCCGGGTTTGGCGTTCCCGTCTATCCCGACCTCCTTCCGGGGGCGGATAGCCTCTCCGGCCTGCACTCCGCCCTCCACCACGCCCGCTTCCCCTGGGTGGCCGTGGCGGCCACCGACCTGCCCTTCCTCACCCGGGAGTACTGGGACTTTCTCTACGAGAAGGCCCGGTCCTCCCCCTACCCCGTGGTGGTGCCCTTTAGCCCCGAGGGGCACCTGGAGCCCCTCATGGCCTTTTACCACCGGGACTGCCTACCCCAGGTGGAAAGGCAGATCCGGGAGGGGGACTTCCTCCTCAGGCGGGTGATGGAAGCCCTGGGGGCCACCTACATCCCCGCAGAGGAGGTGGTGGCCCGCTTCGGGGAAAGGCTTTTCCTCAACGCCAACCGCAAGGAGGAGCTTCCCTAGTCCCGCACCCGGATGCGGACGGTGTGGGCCAGGGTCCCGTCCAGGTAAAGCTCCAGCGGGTAGGCCCCGGGGGTCTTGGGGGCGAGGAGGCTTCCCCGGTAGGTGAGGTCGTCCACCTTTTCCAAGGGAACGATGAGGGGACCAAGGCGCACTTCCACCCGGCTTGCCCGGCGCAGGAGGCGGGCCTCGAGGCGCACCTCCTCCCCGGGGTCCACTAGGGCCGGGGTGGCGGCGAGGGTAGCCAAGGGCCCGGGGCGCAGCGGGATGAGGGCGGCGGCTTCCGCTTCCTCCCCCTTCCTAAAGGCCCGCACCCGCACTTCTAAAATGCCCTCTCCTGCCACGGGCACATACCCACCCCAGATCCCCTCTTCCAGGGGGGCCAGCGGGTAGGTGCGCCCCAAGACCTCCGCCACCACCCCCTCGGGGCTTCCTTGCACCTGGGCCCTGAGGGGGAGTTCTGCTCCCGGGGGGAGGGAGGAGGGAAGGGGGAGGAGGACCACCCCCAGGGTCTCCTCGGTGAGGGTGCGCACCACCTCCCGCACCACCGGCCTGGCCGCCAGGGCCACCTGGGGCATGGGGCCGGGTTCCAGGTCCAGGACCAGGGGTTCCCCAGGCTCCTGCAGGCGCCCCAGGCTCCTGGGGTCCAGGCTCAGGGTGTACCGCCCCGGGAGGAGGCCACCCACCACGAAGCTACCCCGGCCGTCCGCCAGGGCGGTGCGGACCTCGGGGCCCTGCAACCGTATCCGGGCGTAGGGGACTATGGCTTCCCCCTCGTCACGCTGGCCGTTGCGGTTCTCGTCCAGGTAGACCTGTCCCTGAAGACCCACTACGGTCTCCATGGGCAGGTCTAGGGGTAGGGTTTTCCCCTTTTCCACCCGGGCCTCCACTACGCGGCGTAGGGCCAGGTTGGCCTCCAGGCCCCCCACCTCCAAGCGGTAGACCCCGGGGTAAAGCTCCAAGCGGTAGCGGCCCCCGGCGTCGCTTTGGGCCTCGAGGGCCCCCACCCGCACCCGGGCCCCAAGGAGGGGGGGCTCGTCCAGGTTGCGCACCCCGTCCCGGTTACGATCGTGGAAGACCACCCCCTCCACGTACCCCGTGGCCCGGCCTCCAAAGGCCTGGACCACTTCCTCGGGGGTGTTGAAGCCGCCCTTGACCTCCATCACCCCTAGGGCCTGCCAGGAGAGCACCCCCTGGCGGTACCCCCCGAGGAGGCCCAGCCCGAACCCCTCGGGCAGGCGGTAGAGGAGGGCGGCCTGGGCCTCGGGCTTTTGGGCGAGAAAGTCATAGCCCAGCTGGGCGCTTCCCTCCAGGCCTTCCAGGCGGCCTTCCCCCGCCAAGAGAAGGGTCCTCGCGGTGGGGGAGAAAGAGAGGGCGGCCCGCACGCTGTAGTCCCGCTCCCGGTAGCCCAGGTAGAGGAGGGAGGCGGCCCCTTGGACCAGATAGGAGAGACCTCCTCCCAGCTCTAACCCGTCCAGGCGGAGGCGGAAGCCCAAATCGGCGGCGGGCCCCCCCTGGTAACCCACCCCTGCCCGCAGGGTGAGGGGCAGGGGCAGGGGCCGGTATTCCAGGCCGAAGCGCCCTCCCAGAGACGGGCTGGCGGTGAGGGAGACACCCGCCCGCACTTCCTCCGTGAGGGCCACGTTCCCCTGCAGGCTTCCCTGGAAGGTGCCCCCCTGGAAGGCCACCTCTCCTTTGAGCCCCCAGGGCTCCTGGGCCCGGGTGGCCCCGCCGAGCCGGAGGGCTGGGCCCTCCAGGTACTCCAGCCGCCCCGCCAGGCTGAAGGCCCGCTCCTCCACCCGGGCCTCGAGGCCGCCCCCCACCCGCACCTCTTCCGGATCCGCCCGCCGCCGCAGGGCGAGGTAGGGGGTGAGGGTGAGGGTCCCTTCCCTAAGGGCATAGCCCAGGTCCAGGCGCTGGGCAAGAGCGCTTACCGTGAGGCCGAGCCGGGCGGGTCCTTCCTGGTAGAGGACCCCTAGGGTAGGGGCCACGCTTCCGAAGGCGTAGTAGGCCTGCACGGGACCCCACTCCCCCTCCAGGCGCAGGTAGCCTCCGTACCCCCGGAAGCCTAGGGAGAAGCCCTCGCCTCGCAGAAAGGCCTCCCCTTTCACCGCCTCCTTGCCCCACTCCAGGCCCGAGGCGAGCCCCACGTAGTCCGAGAGGCTCCCGGAAAGCCCCAGGGCCACGGCGTAACCCAGCTCCCCCTGTCCGTAGGCCAGCCGGAGGCCGAAGCGGTAGCGCAGGCTGTTCCGCCCCAGGTTCTCCGCCCCGGCGAAGGGCAGGATGACGGTTTCAATGACCCCATAGGTGCGAAGGCCGGGGTCCAGGCTGGAGTAGGCCAGGACCGTGGCCGTGTCCCGGTTGCGCCCGGTGAGGGTGAACTCGAGGGGGATTTCCTTGGTCTCCCCGGGTTCCAGCTCTACCAGGGCGCTTTCCAGGCGGTAGGGGAGGAGGGAGCGGACCTCTAGCCGCACCCGGTCTTGGGCGTTTCCGATGTTCTGCAGTAAGAGGGTGTAGGTGAGGGTTTCTCCCTCCACTCCCGTGCCTCCCGGGGGAACCTTGAGGGCCAGGCCTGCCTCGGGAAGGACCTGCACCTTTACCTCCCGCTCTTCCCGGGTGTCCCGCACCCGCACCCGGTATTCCCCGGCCCGGGCCTCGGGGCGCACCAGGAAGTTGAGAAGCCCCTCCCCCTCCACCGCTCCCGTGAGGGGCAGAAAGACCTCGGGGGCCTGGGCGGCGATGGTCCCTTCCCCCCGCACGGGAATGGAGAGGAAGCCCCCTCGCTTGGCCTCGAGGCGCTCCGGCACCTCCAGGGCCAAGGCAAGGCTTATGGCCGCCACGAGGGGCAGAAGAGGCCGCATGTTACAGGCGGCTTAGGGTGAAGACGAGGCTTCCCCGGTAGACCCCCGGGGCCTCGCTTCCCGTGAGGACCAGGCGGAACTCCAAGAGGTGCCGCCGGTACCCCCCGGAGGGGCCGCTTCCCGTGACCAGCACCGTTCTAGGGCCTAAGGCCGTCCACGGGCCCCCGTCCACCCGCACCTCCAGCTGGCTTGGGGAGAGGACCTTCCCTCCCTCGGCTACCAAAGGCTCCGCCAGGACCTCCACCGCCCAGCCCCCCTCCACGTTGCTGAAGACGCTCAGGGTGAGGGGGCCCGGAGGGCTTGTGGGGTCGTAAGGGTAGGGAAAGGTGGGCGGGGGGTAGCCTTTCTGGGCCAGGTCAAAGACCACCTCTTCGGCACTTAGGGAGAGGGCGCTTCCCTCGGGAAGGTTGACCCCCACGGGCACCTGGGCCAGCGCGAAGAGGGCCATCCCCATGGCCAGAAGCGTTGCCTTGCGCAAAATCCACCTCCTTCAACGCACCTCCAGCCGCGACTCCCCGGCGATGAGGCGGGCCTCGCCGTAGTCCAGGACCGCAAGGACCACGTACCGCCCGGGGGGAAGGGGTTTCTCCAGGGGTACGGGCACCTCGTGGGTGGCCCCGGGGAGGCTGGCCGTCTCGGGGACGGCGGCCTGGACCACGGTTTTCCCTTGGGCGTCCCGCACCTCTACCCGGCCCGTGAGGCGCATGACCCCGTTTCCCGTGTTCTGGAAGACCACCTGCAAGGTCGCGGGCTCCCGCCCCAGGGGGGGGCGGTACCGCACCCCCTGGATGCGGCCGGAGCGCTCCACCCGGCCTATGTCCACGTAGACCACGTGCCCCACCCGGGTGCGCACCCGGATGCCGATGCCCTGGCCACCTTCCCGTCCCTGGGCAGGGCCCGACTCAAAGAAGACGATGCCCCAGTAGGTGCCTTCCTTGGCCTCCGGGGGCACCCGCACCGTGTAGCGCACCTCCTGGCTTCCCTGGGGTTGCAGGAGGAACTCCAGGGGGGAGACCGAGAGCCACCCCACCAGGCTCCGGGAGTGGCTTCCAGGGTCCAGGTAGAGGGGGCGGCCGTCCGGGGCCAGAAGGACGTCGGAAAGGACCACGCTCACCTGGAGGGTCCCCTGTCGGCCCGGGTGGTCCACGGTCACGGTCTGGGTGGTGCTGGCCCCGGGCGCCAGGGGCAGGAGGACCCGGGGCGGGGAAACCCCCACCCCGGTCTGGGCCTGGGCCAAGGAGGCGAGCATGAGAAGCCCGAGGAGCTTTTTCATGGCTAGAGTCTAGGGGAAGACCCCCCGGGGCGGAAAGCCCCGGGGGGTAAGGGGCCTCAAAGGGCCGCGAGCTGGAAGAGGAAGTTGAACTCGTAGGTGCCCGCCACCTCGGAGCCGTCAAACCAGAAGGCCTCTATGATGGTGTCGTCCAGCCAGCCGGGGAGGCGCTCTCCCACCCTCTTCAAGAGCTCCAAGGGGTCGCCGTCGTCGTTCGTGCCGGGGATGATCTCTACGAACCTGGAGTGGCCGATATCGGGGGCCTCGTCACGTACCCCCAGCCTGCCGTAGGTGGGGTCGCCCAGTGTACGGGTCACCTTGAGGTCCAGCTCGCACCCATCCCCGTTGTTGCAGAACTTCTGCAGGACCTTCTGGTTGATGCAGATGAGGGTGCCCTTCTCGCCGGCCTCAATGGAGCCATCCCCGTCCATGTCCTTTATGGCGGGGTAGGTGTCAATGGGAGTGAGCTCGCCGTCCAGGGCTGCGCTCAGGGCGTCCTCGAGGGAGCCCGAGAAGCCCTTGGGCACCAGGAAGCACCCCTCACCGCCATTGCCAAGAGGGGGGGTATTGAGGTCCAGGACCCACTCGTCCTCGGTGAGGTGCAGGGCCACCCGCTGGGGGATGGTGAGGTTGATGCGCTCCGTGACGGTGGCCTGGCTGTCGTCCACGTCGTAGCTCTCGCCCGCCAGGGCCAGGCCCAGGAAGAGGACCAGGGCGCTCAGGGAAAGGATCAGCTTCTTCATCGCTCACCTCCTTAGAGACCTGCCAGGGTGAAGGTCACGTTGAGGGTATAGGTGCCGTCCAGCTCGGAGCCGTCAAACCAGAAGCTCTCCACGATGGTGTCGTCCAGCCAGCCGCCCGTGGGGCCGGTGTTGGAGGCCACGACATGAGGGCCAGAGGGCAGGGAGTTGGTGACGAAGCCGCCCATGGGCACCATGCCGATGAAGTCGGCCAGGCCGAAGTAGCCGAAGCCGCTGGCGGGCGTGCCCGTGACGGTTACGGAGAGTTGCCAGCCATCGGGGTCATTGGAGAACTTCTGCAGGACCTTCTGGTTGATGCAGATGAGGGTGCCCTTCTCGTCGTCCTCCAGCTTCCCGTCCCCGTCGTAGTCCTTGGCGGCGGGGTAGGCCCCGATGGGCCGGAGGACGCGACCCGAGAGGAGGTAGTTCTGCAGGTCGGAGAGGGTCTTGACCGCCTTGGGCACCAGGTAGCACCCCTCCGCAGGGGGCGTGGGGTTATTGGGGTCGTAGGTATAGGGGGATGGGGCTTCTTGCGGGCTATTCAAGTCCAAGTTCCACTCGTCCTCGGTGAGGTGCAGGGCGTAACGGGGAGGGATGATGACCCGCACCTTCTCCTTCACCGCCGCCTGGTCGTGGTTTTCGTCCCAGAGTTCTTCCACGGTGCCGTCCAGGTCCCCTTCCGAGGGGAAGCCCACCTGGGCCAGGGCCATGCCGCCTAGAAAAGCCAGGGCCAGAAGCCAAAGAACCTTGTTCCGCATCTTCCGTCACCTCTCTTGCCGTGCCCGGTCGCCTTGTGCCTTGCCGCCTATAGGAGGGTCAGGGTATAGACCAGCTGACCCTCGTACTCGCCCGGCGCCTCGGAGCCGTCCAAGCGGAGCTTGATCCCCAGGGTGACCGACTGCCAGCCGCCCGGGTGGTCCGTGACCTCCTCCAGGAGCACCCCTCCCTGGGGCCCCGCGGGGGCCGGGCAGAGGTGGGAAGGAGGGCGGTCCCAGTCGGGGTGGTAGGCCAGGCACTTCCAGTGGGGCGTGGGGGGTACCCCGCCCCGGCCCGTGAGGATGGAGTGGACGGCGAAGTGGCTGGCGTCCAGCACCGCCCCTTCCGGACTCGTGGGCTCCACCTCAAAGGCCACTTCCAGGGCCCAGCGCTGGCTCTGGGTGAAGACGTGGAGGCGCATGGAGGGGTGGACGAAGAACTGGGGGAAGCGCTTGGACCCCGGGATGACCCGCCCCTCCCCGTCCGGGAGATAGGGGGGGTAGGGGCGCCCCTCCTCGTCCAGGAAGCGCCCGTCCCCGCCGTAGAGGGCGGCGCAGTGAGGGGGGACGGGGCCCAAGGTGGCGCACCTGAGGTCAAAGACCACCACCGGGTCCCTCAGGCAGAGGCTGGGGTCCAGGGGGTCCCTCGGGCAGTAGGGGGGCTGGGCCGGGCTTCCCCCGCCCCTTCCCGCCCAGAGGAAGCGCCCCAGGCCCCCGCCGGGGCCGAGGTCCGGGCCTTCCAACCATAGGGCCGCGCGCTCGGGGATTCGCACTTCTACCCGCACCGAGGCCTGGGGTCCCACCGCCCCTAGGAGGAGGGGCAGGAGCGCCAGAAGGCCTAGGGACCCAAGCCTCATCCTTCTCACCTCCCTCTGCCCGCCAGGTTAGGAGGAGGGGCGTGAAGGGGGCGTAAAGGGGAGGGGTCATTTTTGACACGGCTTTTACAGGGGAGGTGTTAAATTAAGGTAGGCCTGAGCTCACCTTCTTAACGCCGCTTTAACGTCTGGCTTAACGGAGGTGCTCCGTGATCCGGGTACGCCTCTTTCTCTACGGCCCAGCGCGGGCGGAGGGCCCCCTTGGGGCCCTCCCCCTGCGGCGCAAGGCCCTGGGGATCCTCTACTACCTGGCCCTGGAAGGCCCCGCCCGCAGGGAGCGCCTCGCCGATCTCCTTTGGGGCCACGGGGCGGCCTCGCAGAACCTGCGGGCGGAGCTCACCCACCTTCGCTCCTTCCTGGGGAAGGAGGCCTTCCACGGCCCGGTGCTCTCTCTGCCCCCCGGGGTGGAGCTGGACCGCACCCCGGGGGGCGGCGATCCCCTGGAGGGCCTGGAGGACCTCTCCCCGGCCTTTGACGACTGGCTCCAGGCCTTGCGGGCCCGGCTGGGGTCGGGGGAGGAAACCCTCCCTTTCCCCGAGCGCCTGAGGGGGGTCAGGCCTCCCGCCCTGGTGGTCCTGGTGGGTCCCCCGGGCTCGGGCCGGGAGGAGCTGGCCCGGGCCTTGGCCGCCCAGCTGGGCCTGCCCTGGAAGCGGGGCTCTGGGCCGGGGCGCGGCGTCTTTTTCTTTAGCGACCCCCTACCCCCCAAGGAGGCGGCCCTTGCCCTGGAACCCACCCCCGGGCAGGTCCTGGTGGTGGCCCGCTCCAGCTTTGGGGAGGATCCCTCCTTCCTTCTGGCCCTTAGGGCTCGCTTTCCCGCGGAGATGACCCTGGTGGAGCGGGTTCCCCGCCTCTCCTGGCAGGAAGCGGTAGGGGGGCCTTTACGCCACCTGCCCTTCGCCGAGGCCGCCCGCTTCTACCTGAGAAGCGGTGGCCGGGTAGAGGTCTTGCGGGAACTCCTGGCCATGGGGAACCCCGAGGCCCTTCCCCAGCGGGTGCGGGCCATGGTGGCCCTCGAGGCCCGCCACTTGCCCCAGGAAGTCCGCCGGACGCTGGAGGTGCTGGCCCTCCACCCCGGGCCCTGGTCCCCGGAGGCCGCCGGGGCCCTGGGCTGGACCCCGGCTTTGGAGGAGCTGGAACACCGAGGCTGGTTCTGCTTCGCTGAGGGGCGCTACTGGCTCAGCGAGCCCGAGTTCCGACCCTACTTGACGGCGGGCCTGGCTGCAGGGGAGCAGGCCCGCTGGCACCTGCGGCTGGCCGAGGCTTTTCGAGAAGCAGGCGACCCCGTGGCCGAGGCCTACCACCGCCTTCGGGGAGGGGAGCCTGTGGACCGGACCGGCCTGGCCCGGGCCCTTAAGGGGTGGCGGCGAGCCATGGCCTTGGACCTGGAAGGCCCCAAGCCCCTTCCTAAGGTGCGGGTGGGGCTTGGGGCCAGGCGGGCGTTGGAAAGGGCCCCGGAGGTGGTCCTGGTGTCCTGGGGTGGAAGGCGGGCGGGAGAGGGGTTTGAGCTGGGGGAGGCCGGCGTGGTGCGCTTGCAGGGCTTCCTCTACCAGGAGCTTCCCCTGGGGTTCGGGGCCAGCCTCGAGGCCAGCCCCCTGTCCTTGCGCTCCGAGGAGCGGGAGGTTTTCTTTCTGCCCGTGGCCTCCCCCGCCCACTTCTTCTGGGGCACGGTGTTGCCCCAGGAGGTCCTGGACTATTCCTTTCTCCTTCCTCCGGGGAGCTACACCCTAGAGCTCGCCACCCCAGGGGTGGCCTCCCTGCACCTAGAGGTCCTGAAAGCCGTTCCGGGAAGGCACCAGGAGGTTCTCGCTCCTTTGGGTGTCCCCGTGGAGCTTTAAGCCCCCGCCCCCGGCTGGGGCCTGTCGGCGGGGAAGGGAGGGGGCGGGGGGGGCAGGAGGAGAAGCCTCAGGACCTCCCCCACCTCCTCCACGAAGAGGATCTCCAGGTCCTTAAGGACCTCCTCGGGCACCTCCTTGAGCTCGGGGGCGTTCTCCTTGGGGAGGATGACCCGGTAGATTCCCGCCTGGTGGGCGGCCAAAAGCTTCTCCTTCACCCCGCCGATGGGGAGGACCTTGCCCCTTAAGGTGATCTCCCCGGTCATGGCGATGTCCATGCGCACGGGCCTGCCGGTGAGGGCGCTGGCCAGGGCGGTGGCCATGGTGATGCCCGCCGAGGGGCCGTCCTTGGGGGTGGCCCCTTCGGGCACGTGGATGTGGAGGTCGTAGTCCTTGTGGAAGCCCTCCGGGAGGCCCCACTCCTCCCGGTGGGCCCTAAGGTAGGTGAGGGCGGCGTGGGCCGACTCCTTCATCACCTCCCCCAGGTTCCCCGTGAGGTTCACCTTGCCCGTGCCGGGGACGGCCACGGCCTCAATGGTGAGGAGGGTGCCCCCGTAGGGGGTCCAGGCCAGGCCCTGGGCCAGGCCCACCTGGGGGGCCTTCTCCGCCCGGTCGGGGCGGTACTTGGGCACGCCCAGGTAGGCCTCGAGGTCCTCGGCGTCCACCACCCGCACCCCTTCCCAGGGCTTCTCCAGGTAGTCCTTGGCGGCCTTCCTGGCCACCTTGGAGAGCTCCCGGTCCAGGTTCCGCACCCCGGCCTCCCGGGTGTACTCCTGGACGATGCGGTCCAGGGCCCGGTCGGTGATCTCCAGCCTGTCCTCGAGGCCCGCCTCCTTCACCTGGAAGGGCCAGCGGAAGTGGCGGGCTATGGCGCGCTTCTCGGGGAGGGTGTAGCCCGGGATCTCAATGACCTCCATCCGGTCCAGAAGGGGCCTCGGGATGGTGGAGAGGGTGTTGGCGGTGGTGATGAAGAAGACCTTGGAGAGGTCGTAGGGCACGTCCAGGTAGTGGTCGGTGAAGGTGTGGTTCTGCTCGGGGTCCAGCACCTCTAAAAGGGCCGCCGCCGGGTCCCCCCGCCAGTCGGAGGAGAGCTTGTCAATCTCGTCCAGGAGGAAAACGGGGTTCACCACCCCCACCTGCCGCATCCCCTGGACGATCTTGCCGGGAAGGGCCCCGATGTAGGTGCGGCGGTGGCCCCGGATCTCCGCCTCGTCCCGTACCCCGCCCAGGGAGATGCGGTGGAACTTGCGGTTCATGCTGCGGGCGATGCTCTTGCCCAGGGAGGTCTTGCCCACCCCGGGGGGCCCCACGAAGCAGAGGATGGGGGCGTGGCCCTTGACCTCTTTCCCCTGGGTGAGCTGGCGCACCGCCAGGTACTCCAGGATGCGCTCCTTCACGTCCTTCAGGCCGTAGTGGTCCTCGTCCAGAACCCGCCTGGTTAGGGAGATGTCCAAGACCTCGGGGTCAGCCTCGGTCCAGGGCACGTCCAGAAGCCAGTCCAGGTAGGTGCGGCTCACCGTGGCCTCGGGGGAGCCCGGCTGCATGCGCTCTAAGCGCTTGAGCTCCTTGAGGGCCTTCTCCTTCACCCCCTCGGGCATCCCCCTCTTCTCTATGCGCTCCCTCAGCTCCTCTATCTCCGAGAGAAAATCCTCCCCGCCCCCCAGCTCCTTCTGGATGGCCTTCATCTGCTCCCGGAGGTAGTACTCCCTTTGGTTCTGGTCCATCTGCTCCTTGACCCGGGCGGCGATCTTCTTGTCCAGCTCAAAGCGCTCCAGGTCGCGCAGGAGGAGGGCCAGGACCTTCTTCAGGCGCTCTTCCACCTGGGGGGTTTCCAGGAGGTCCTGCTTGTCCTCCAGGGGCCAGGTGGCGTGGTGGGCCACCAGGTCGGCCAGGAGGGCGGGGTCCAGGGTGCTCTTGATGGCCTCCTGCTGGTAGCGGTCCAGGCGGAGGGTCTTGTGGTTTTGCAGGTAGCGCTCAAAGGCCTCCTGCACCTCCCCCACCAGGACCCGGGCGAGGCTTGGGTCCTGCAAGGGGGGCTCGGGGAGGGCCTCTCCCACGGCCCGGAGGTAGGGGGCGGCCACGTACTGGAGAAGCCTCGCCCGGCTCCTCGCCTCCACCATCACCTGCAGGGTGCCGTCGGGCAGGCGCATGGCCTGCTTGACCACGGCCAGGGTGCCCACGGCGTAGAGGTCCTCCGGGGTGGGGTCGTCCACCTCGGGGTCCTTCTGGGCCACGAGGAAGATGTAGCGGTCGGCGGAGAGGGCCTCCTCCACCGCCCTTTTGCTCTTCATGCGGCCCACGTCCACCCCCGTGGTGGTGTGGGGGAGGATGACGGTGTTCCTGAGGGGCAAGACGGGCAGTTCTAAGCGCAAGGCGTCCTTCATCTACCCCCATGATACCGCCCAAGGGGGAAGGCCTCGGGGCCCTGGGGCACAAAGGCCTTGGGCGGGCTAAAGGCCCAGGGTGAAGGTGGCCCGCAGGTTCTTGAAGGTGAAGGTGATCCGGGCGGCGGGGAGGCCCTGGACCTTGACCCCAAGCCAAAGCCTCCCCTGCTGCAGCCCCTCCGTGAGCTTCGGGCCATTCAGGGAGAGGGGGGTGGAGGTTCCCTGGAAGCTGGCCTCGCCTATGAAGCCGTCTTCGGCGCCCACGGCGCAGGCGTAGGCGTACGGGGTGGTGAGGTCGCCGAGGGGCTGGCAGCCTGGGTCTTGGGCGGGGTCTTGGGTGCGGGCGTAGAGGTCCAGGGTGAGGAAGAGGGGCTGGCTGGCCTCGAGGGTGCCCGCCACCCGCACGTCCTTCAGGACGCTCCCGGGGGAGGTAAAGGTCCGGGGCTCGGCCGGGTAAACCACCTTGCCCACGGTGTCGCCCAGGACGGGCACCTCCACGGTCTGGTCGGGAAGGCGGATGGTAATGCTGGGGGAGCAGGCGGCGAGAAGGGCACCTAAGGCCAGGGGAAGCAAGGACCGAGGGCGCATGGGCCCATCCTATGTGCCCGCTCCTCGGTTTTGCAACAAGGCCCTTCCGGGGCGCTTAACCCCAGCCCCCGTCCCCCGGGTAGCATGGGGCCATGCACCGCCTGCTCTTCGCCCTGGAGGCCGAGGGCGCCCACGAGCTCGCCTTGAGGCTCCTTTCCTTCTGGTCGGAAAGGGGGCCTCTTTTGGAGGCTCCGGCGAGGCTTCTCCGGGTGGAGGACCCCCGCCTGAGGGTGGAGGCCTTTGGGGTTTCCTTCCCCAACCCCCTGGGCCTCGCCGCGGGGATGGACAAGGACGCCAGGGCCCTTGGGGCCTGGTGGGCCCTGGGCTTTGGCTTCGCCGAGGTGGGGACCCTCACCCCGAGGCCCCAGGGGGGAAACCCAAAGCCGAGGCTCTTCCGCCTGGTGGAGGACCGGGCCCTCATCAACCGGATGGGCTTCAACAACCAGGGGGCCTTGGCGGCGGCGGAGAGGCTAAAGCGCTTCCGCCAAAGGGGGCTTCCCCTCCCTTTGGGGGTCAACCTGGGGAAGAACCGGGACACCCCCTTGGAAAGGGCGGCGGAGGACTACCTGGAAGCCCTCCGCATCCTGGAGCCTTTGGGGGACTACTTCGTCCTCAACGTGAGCTCCCCCAACACCCCGGGGCTTCGCGCCCTGCAGGAAGGTCCCTTCCTGGAGGAGCTTCTTTCCCGCCTGCGCCCGGCCACCCCTAAGCCCCTCCTCCTCAAGGTGGCCCCGGACCTCTCCTTTGAGGCCCTGGACCAGGTCCTCCTCCTGGCGAAGAAGCACCGCCTGGAGGGCCTAGTGGCGGTGAACACCACCCTCGCCCGGGAGGGCCTAAAAAGCCCCCTGGCCGAGGAGGCTGGGGGGCTTTCGGGAAGGCCCCTAAAGGGAAGGGCCCTGGAGGTCCTCCGCCACCTGGCGGAGGGCGCGGAGGGCCTGGCCCTGGTGAGCGTGGGCGGGGTGGAGACCCCCTTGGACCTCTGGGAGAGGCTTAAGGCCGGGGCGAGCCTGGTCCAGGTCTACACCGGCTTCGTCTACGGGGGTCCCCTTTTCCCCAGGCGGCTACTCCTTGGGCTTCTCCGCCTCATGGAGGCGGAGGGCGTCTCCTCCTTGAGGGAGCTTCGCCGCTCGTGAGCCGGGGTCCGGGCTCCCACGGGGGTGCGAGCCCGTACGGGGTTCAGACGGTGAGGAGGCAGCCCGCCTCGAGTTCCAGCTCCACGGGGGAAACGTAGCGTGAGGCCCCGTCCCGGCGCAGGTGGAGGACGAGAAGGGTGTAGGGGTCAAAGACCACCACGTCCTTCACCCCCTGGGAGAGGTAGAAACGGGGGCCGATTTCCAGGTCCTTGGCCTCGTAGCCCCGGTTTACCACCTCCACCACCGCCTCGGGGAGGAGGGTGATGGCCTCGTCCAGCTCCTCGGGCTCCCGGCAGAAGATGGCGATATCGGGCTTTTGTAGGAGCCGTTGAGGAAGCGCACGTAGACCTCGGCCACGTGGGCGCAGGGGCAGGAAGCCCCTTCCTTGGGGCGGAGGCTTTGCCGAATGCGGTCCACGGCCTTCTGGTGCCGGTAGGTGGGGTGGGCCTCCCAGAGGGGAAGCCCCCCACCCACTCCAGCCTGAGGCCGATGGCATCTGCCTCCAGGAGCTTCTTCAGCACGCCCTCATTCTAGCGCCTGGAAGACCACCCGCCCCGCCACCAGGGTGAGGACGGGCCAGCCCCCGAGGACCCACCCCGCCCAGGGGGAGTACTTGGCCTTGGAGGCGAAGCGGGAGGGGTCCACGGGGCGCTCCTTGGGGGAGAGGAGGACGAGGCTCGCCTCGGCCCCTTCCTCCAGGTGCAAGGGGGGAAGGCCCAGGACCCGCCTCGGCCCGTCGGTGAAAAGCGCCACGAGGCGGGGGAGGGGGAAGCCCCGCTTGAGGTGGAGCTCGGTGTAGAGGAGGGGGAAGGCCACCTCGAGGCTCGGGATCCCGAAGGGGGCCCTTAGGAGGTCCATCTCCTTCTCCGCCAGGGTGTGGGGGGCGTGGTCGGTGGCGATGGCGTCAACGGTGCCGTCCAGAAGACCCTCCGCCAGGGCCTCCCGGTCCTCTTCCGCGCGGAGGGGCGGGGCCACCTTGAAGAGGGGGTCCAAGGCCTTCAGGGCCTCTTCCGTAAGGGTGAGGTGGTGGGGGGTGGCCTCGGCGGTCACGGGAAGGCCCGCCCGCTTGGCCTCCCGGATGAGCTCCAGGCCCCGCCCGGTGGAGAGGTGCTGGACGTGGAGCCTGGGCGGGGTCTGGCTTCGCCTTTTGGCGTAGCGGAGGACCTCGAGGTCCCGGGCGATGCGGGCGGCCTCGGCCTCCGGGGGGTTGCCGGGAAGGCCCAGAAGGTCCGCCAAGGCCCCGTCGTTCATCACCCCGTTTCGCCTGAGGCTCTGGTCCTCGGCGTGGACGGCCACGGGAAGGCCTAAGGGGGCGGCCATGAGAAGCCCCGCCGCCAGGAGGCCGGCGTCCTCGTTGGTGCGCCCGTCGTCGGTGAGGAGGACGGCCCCGGCCTCCCGGAGGGGGCCCACCTCCGTGAGCGCCTTCCCTTCCTGCCCCAGGGTGAGGGCGGCGGCGGGGTAGAGGCGGGCTAAGCGGAGGCCTTCCGCCTTCTCCCGTAGGGCCCGCACGGCCTCGGGGGTGTCCACGGGGGGCCTGGTGTTGGGCATGGACACCACGTCCGTGTACCCGCCCTTCACCGCCGCCAGGAGCCCCGAGAAAAGGTCCTCCTTCACCTCCTCCCCGGGCTCCCGGAGGTGGGCGTGGAGGTCTAAAAACCCCGGGACGAGGAGCTTCCCCTTTCCGTCCACCACCTCCTCGGCCTCCCCCCCTTCCAGGGAAAGGATCCTCCCCTCGCCGATAAGGACGTCCACGGGGCCCCGTTCGCCCCGGGCGTCCACCAGCCGGACGTTTCGGATCAGGATCATGCCTTCTCCCTCCCCACCAGGAGGTGGTAGAGCACCGCCATGCGCACCGCCACCCCGTTTTGCACCTGGCGGTTCACCAGGCTCCTTGCCGAGTCCGCCAGGGAGCCTTCCAGCTCCACGTCCCGGTTCATGGGGCCGGGGTGGAGGAGGGGGGCCTGGGGCTTGGCCAGGGCGAGGCGCTCTTCCGTCACCTGGTAGCGGGCCACGTAGTCCTTTAGGTTCACGAGCCCCGCCTCCATCCTCTCCTTCTGGAGCCTGAGCACCATGACGGCGTCCGCCTCCTCCAGGGCCTCCTCCAGGCTTGGGGTGAGGCGGACCCCGGGGAGGCTTTGGGGGAGGAGGCTTGGGGGGCCGGCGCAGAAGACCCGGGCCCCGAGGAGGGGAAGGAGCTCGGCATTGGACCGGGCCACCCGGGAGTGGAGGATGTCCCCCACGATGGCGATCTTTTTCCCCTCCAGGGTGCCCAGGATCTCCAGGAGGGTGTAGGCGTCCAGGAGGGCCTGGGTGGGGTGGGCCCGGCGGCCGTCCCCCCCGTTGACCACGGCGCCTTTGACCCAGCGGGTGGCCTGGTGGGGCACCCCGGCGCTGTCGGCCCGGATGACGTAGGCGTCCACCCCCATGGCCTCGAGGGTGAGGAGGGTGTCCTTGTAGCTTTCCCCCTTCTGGAGGCTGCTGGTTTGGGCGGCGAAGGAGACCACGTCCGCCGACATGCGCCTGGCGGCGAGCTCAAAGGAGATCCGGGTCCTGGTGGAGGGCTCAAAGAAGACCGTGGCCACGGTGAAGCCCTGGAGGGCCGGGACCTTCTTTATGGGGCGCTCCAGCACCTCCCGCATCACCCTGGCCGTCTCCAGAAGGCTTTCCACCTGGGCCCTGCTCCATCCCTGAAAGTCCAGGAGATGCCTCATGCCCCCTCCCTTTCCCAAAGCTCCACCCGGTCCTCCCCGTCCACCTCCTCCACCTTCACCTTCACCACCTCGTTCCTTGCGGTGGGGACGTTTTTCCCCACGAAGTCCGCCCGGATGGGAAGCTCCCGGTGCCCCCGGTCCACAAGGACCGCCAGGTAGATGCGCCGTGGCCTCCCCAGGTCCATGAGGGCGTCCAGGGCGGCCCGGGCGGTGCGGCCCGTGTAGAGGACGTCGTCCACCAGGACGATGGCCTTCCCCGTGAGGTCAAAGGGGATCCTGGTCTCCCGCACCTGGGGCCTGTAGCCGATCTCCGTGAGGTCGTCCCGGTAGAGGGTGATGTCCAGAATCCCCACGGGCAACTCCTGCCCCTCAAACTCCCGGATGAACCGGGCGATGCGCCCTGCCAGGGGAATGCCCCGGGTGTGGATGCCCACCAGGGCCAGGCCCTCCGTGCCCTTGTTGGCCTCCACGATCTCGTGGGCGATGCGGTAGAGGGCCCGCCGCATTTCCTCGGCGTTCATGAGCTCCGCCTTAAACCGCACCCCCCACCCCCCGAAAAAGGCGGAGGCCGAAGCCTCCGCCCGCCTGCATTCTCTTGGCCCGTTCCCTTTTTCCTCGCATCTTCCCCCCTTTCCGGCCTCGCGGGACCGGTTTAAAGGCCACCCTTACCTTACACCCCGCGCCCCCACCGGGCAAGGGGAACCCCGCCTGGGGCCTGGCCCCAGGCGGGGAGCCCGGGCTACGAAGCTTAAGCGGCCTTGGGCTTCTCCCGGGTGACGCTCAGGGCCAGGACCCCTACCAGGAGGCCCACGATCACCGCGTTCCACATGGCGTTGGTCATCCCGCTGAACCCCAGGATCCAGGGGGAGAGGATGAGCCACACGCCTAAGACCACGTTGACCCATTCCTCCCACATGGGGCCGCCCCGGAGGTGCAAGAGGGCCATCAGCCCTACCACCACCCCGATGATGAGGGCGTTCCACATGGCGGCCGGGGTGCCGCTAAAGCCCAGAAGCCACGGCGAGAGGACAAGCCAAAGGCCCAGGATCAGGTTGGCCCAGTCCTGCCAGCGACGCATAGGCTTTCACCTCCTTCCAAACCCAAAGTAAAGCGACCTGCGCCTTTTGGATAGGGCATTATGTCACTTTTTCTGGAAAGAGGGACGGAGGTACCGCCAGGCCGTCCAGAGGAGCACGGCGGCGAAGACCAGGCGCAAGCCCGTTTCGGGCAGGAAGTGGGCCAGTTCCCCTCCCAAAAAGGTGCCCAGGAAGACCCCCGGCACGAGGCCAAGGGCCAGACCTTCCTCCACGTTGCCCAGGCGGAAATGGGTGTAGGCCCCCACCAGGCTCGCCGGCACCATGGCGAGGAGGCTTGTGCCCTGGGCGGTGTGCTGGGGCATGCCCAGGAGGAGGACCATGGCCGGGACCATGATGGTCCCCCCGCCCACCCCCATCATCCCCGAGAGGAAGCCGGTGAAGGCGCCGGAGAGGAGGAGGGCCAGGTCTTGGGCCAGCTCCCCTTGCGCCAGGCCCCTGGGGGCCAGGTAGGGCTTTAAGAGGAGGAGAAAGGAGACGAGGAAGAGAAACCAGCCGAAGGCCCGCTTGAGCGACGCTTCCGGGAGGCCGTGGGCGTAGCGGGCCCCCAGGCGGGCGGTGAGGATGGCGGTGAGGGCCAGGAAGAAGGCGGCCTCGAGGTCCAAGGAGCCCTGGAGGCCGTAGGTGAAGGCTCCCATGAGCCCGGTGAAGAAGACGGCCACCAGGCTGGTGCCGTGGGCCTTGTGCTGGGAGAGCTTTAAGAGCCCCACCATGAGGGGGATCATGACCACCCCGCCCCCAAGGCCCACCATCCCGCCGAAGAAGCCCGCCAGGAGACCGATGAAGAAGCTCATGGGGTCATCCTACCGGGTTTGGGGGCTCCCTTCCCTCCAGGACGGCCAGGAGGTTCTCCACCGCCACCTCGGCCATCCGCTCCCGGGTCCCACGGCCCGCCGAGCCGATGTGGGGGGTGATGACGGCGTTGGGGAGGGCGTAGAGGGGGTGGCCCTCCGGCAGGGGTTCGGGATCGGTGACGTCCAGGCCCGCCCCGAAAAGGTGGCTCTTTAGGGCTTCCACCAGGGCCTCGGTGTCCACCAGGGCCCCCCGGGCGGTGTTAAGGAGGATGCTCCCCCGCTTCATGGCGAAGAGCCGTTCCCGGTTCAGGAGCCTGTGGGTTTCCGGGGTGAGGGGGGCGTGGAGGGAGACGATGTCCGCCTCTTGGAGGAGTTCCTCCAGGGAGAGGAAGGGATAGGGGAGGGGCTTGGGGGTGCGGGCGTGGTAGACCACCCGCATCCCGAAGGCCAGGGCCCTCTTGGCCACCGCCTGGCCGATCCGGCCCATGCCGATGAGGCCAAGGGTCAAGCCCTGGAGGTCCTGGCCCAAAAGGAGCTCGGGGTGCCAGGCCTTCCAGAGGCCGTCCCTGGCGTAGGCCACCCCCTCCACCACCCGCCTCGCCACGGCGAGGAGGAGGGCAAGGGTGAGGTCGGCGGTGGCCTCGGTGAGGACCCCTGGGGTGTGGGTGACGCGGATCCCCCGCTTTCGGGCGGCCTCGAGGTCCACGTGGTCCACCCCCACGCTGTAGCAGGCGATGACCTTGAGGCCTCCGGCCCGGTCCATGACCTCGGCGTCTATGCGGTCCTCCACGGTAGGGATGAGGCCTACCGTCCCCTCCACCCGCCGCAAAAGCTCTTCCCGGGGGAGGAAGAGGCCTTGGTAGACCTCCACCTGTAGGCCCCGCTCCTTAAGCCGCTCCAGGGCTTTTCCGGGAAGGGTGCGGGTAACGAAGACCCTCATACCACCCCATGCTAGCTTGGGGTGGCATCACGCCCCGGCGAAGGAGAGTTCGGCCACGGCCACGGTGGGGCTCCCGTAGGCGGCGTCCAGGAGGAGCCAGTCCAGGTCGTCCCCCACCGCCTCCACCGCCTGGAGAAGCTCCAGCAGATTCCCGGAGACGGCGAAGTTCTCCACGGCGTGCCTCACCTCCCCCTCCTCCACCCAAAGCCCCAGGGCCTGCAGGGAGAAGTCCAGGCTCACGGGGTCCGCCCCGGCGTGGAGGCCCATGAACTCGGTGATGACCACCCCTTCCGTGAGCCGTAGGCCTCCCACGGGCTCCAGGTAGAGGTTGGTGGGGGCGACCCCCAGGACCCCCCGGTAGGGGCGGGCGGCGTGGCCGGTGTTTGGGTGCCCGAGGGCCCTTGCGGTCTCGGAGTTGTGGAGGAAGGTCTTGAAGATTCCCTTCTCCACCACCACGGTGCGGGCGGTGGGGGTGCCCTCGGCGTCAAAGGGGCGGGAGAGGAGGCCCTTTTCCAGGGTGGGGTCGTCCACGAGGGTCACCAGGTCGCCCGCCACCTTCTCCCCAAGCCTCCCCAGGAGGCGGCTTTTCCCCTCGAGGGCGTTCTTGCCGGAGAGGGCCTCGGCGAGGACGGAGAGGAGCATGGCCATGGCCTTGGGCTCCAGGTAGGCCCGGTAGCGGCCCGTGTGGAGGGGCTTGGCATGGAGGAGCCTCGCCGTCTTCTCCCGGAACTCGAGGGCGGTGCGCCCGGGCTCCAGGGCGTGGAACTCCTTGGCCGCCCTGAAGTCCCACCCCTGCTTGACGCTTTGCCCTTCGGCCATGACGAAGCTCCCTATCAGGGCGGAAAGGCCCGTGCGGAAGGCGCCGCTTGCCCCCTCGGTGCTCTCTAGGCCCACGCGGACTTCCCGCTCCAGGTAGCCCCCCATGAGGACGCTCCTCACCCGGGGGTCTTGGCGGATGGCCTCCTCCAGGGCCAGGGCCGCCTCCTTCTTCCGCTCCAGGGGGGCGGAGAGGCCTTCCCCCAGGAGGTCGTGGCCTCCCAGGGGCCCACCTTGGGGCAGGCTCCCCTTCTTGCCGGAGAGGAGGGCGTTCTCCCGGGCCTCCTCCAGGGCCCAGTCCAGGGCCTCCGGGGAGAGCTCCTCGGTGTAGGCGTACCCCACCCTTCCCTCCGCCTCCACCCGGAGGCCCACCCCGGCCTGGCGGGCCTCCTTGATCTCCTCGAGCCGCCCTTCCCGGGCCCTCAAGGAGAGCTCCCGCTCCTCCTGAAAGAGGAGCTCCACCTTTAGGCCCATCTCCCGGGCCCGCCGGAGCACGTAGGCCTTGGCCTCTTCCAGGGTCATGCCCGACCTCCCACCACGATTTCCGAGACCAGGACGTGGGGCTGGCCCACCTCCACGGGGACGGCCCCGGAGAGGCTTCCGCACATCCCGGGGGCGTTTTCCAGGTCCTGGGCCACGGCCACCACCCGCATGAGGGTCTCGGGGCCCTTGCCCACCAGCATCGCCCCGCGCACGGGTTCCTCTATGCGGCCCTTGCGGATGATGTACCCCTCCTGCACGGCGAAGTTGTACTCGCCGCTTCCCGGCTTCACCTGCCCGCCCCCCATCTCCTTGGCGTAGAGGCCGAAGTCTATGCCGGCGAAAAGGTCCTCCACCCGGGCCTCCCCCGGGGCGATAAAGGTGTTCCGCATGCGGGAGGTGGGGGCGAAGGTGTAGTCCTGGCGGCGCCCCGAGCCCGTCATGGGGTAGCCGGTGAGGAGGTGGCCCAGCCGGTCCACCATGTAGCTCCTGAGCACGCCCTTTTCTATGAGCACCGTGCGCTCCGTGGGGCGGCCCTCGTCGTCCACCTCGGTGGAGCCCCAGGCGTGGGGCAGGGTGCCGTCGTCAATGTAGGTGACGGCGGGGCCCGCCACCCTTTCCCCAAGCTTGTCGGCGAGGACGCTGGCCTTCTTGGCCACGCTGGTGGTCTCCAGGAGGTGGCCCACCGCCTCGTGGAAGAGGACGCCGCCGAAGCCCGGGCCCACCACTACGGGGAAGGTCCCCGCGGGGGCGGGCTTGGCCTTGAGGTTGGTGAGGGCCTGGCGGGTGGCCTTCTCCCCCACCGCCCTGGGGGGGTAGAGGTCAAAGAGCTCCAGGCCCACGCTCTTGCCGGGGGCGCTGTAGCCCGTCTGCACCTCGGTTCCGTCCTGGGCCACTGCCAGGACGAAGAGCCGGGTGCGCACCCTCTTCTCCTCGGCAAAGACCCCCTCGGTGTTGGCGATGAGGACCTCCTGTTCCCACTCCAGGAGGTTCGCCTCCACTTCCTGGATCTCGGGGGCGATCCTGGCCCCGGCCTCGGCCTCCAAAAGCCTCTCCAGCCGGTAGCGCTTGTCCTTTTTCCCGTAGGCCACCTTGGGGGCGTGGAGGCCCTTGGGCGTGGACCGGCGGAAGTCCAAGCCCCCTTGGCCCCCTTCGTCCACCTGGCCCAGGCTCCCCTTGGCCCGGAGGAGGGTTTCCAGGGCTTCTAGGAGGCCTTCCTGGGTGAGGTCGTTGGTGTAGGCGTAGACCACCTGGGGACCGAAGAAGAGCCGCACCCCCGCCCCGTAGTCCAGGCCGGAGAGGGCCTCTTCCAGGGCCCCGGCGCGCACCTTCATCCTGCGCTTCCTGGAGCGCTCGGCGTAGACCTCGGCGAAGTCCGCCCCGCCCTTCAGGGCCCGGGCGAGCACCGCCTCCACGAGCTCGGGCTTGAGCATGCCCCGAGTCTACCCGGGGCTGACCTGCGGGTCAACCGCTGAGGCGGAGGACGGCCTCCTCCAGGGCGAGCCAGGGGTCCTTCCCTTCCTTGGCCCGCTTTTCCGCCCTTATGAGGATGTCCAGGGCCTCCTCCAGGGTCTCTTTCCCAAGCCTCCTCGCCTCCTCCAGGGCGCGGCGGGCGGCGTAGGGGTGGGCCTCGAGGCGGGCCAGGTCCTCCTCCTTGGGCCTGGGGTTCTCCCTTAGGAGGAAAAAGGCCTTGGCCAGGAGGGCGAACTGCCAGGAGAGGGCCCCGAGGAGCCTCAGGGGCTCCTCCCCCTCCTCCTTGAGGCGCTTGAGGCGCAGGAGGGCCTCCTTGGGGTTCCTCTCCAGCACGGAGCGCACCAGGTCAAAGCCGGTGAGGGGGGGCCTCAGGGCCACCACCCGCTCCACCTTCTCCAGGGTGAGGGGAGGGGAGAGGAGGGAAAGCTTCTCCAGCTCCCGCTCCAGGGCCTCGAGGTCCCCTTCCAGGGAGGCCAGGTACTGCGCCACCCCGCTTGGGAGCTTGAGCCCCAGGCGCTTGGCCCGGTTCTCCAGGTGCCGGAGGAGGTCCTTCCCCTTGGGGGTGGGGAAGTCCCGCCTCTCCCTACCCCGGTAGAAGGCGGCCCGGGAAGGGCTTGGCCTGGGGTCCAGGAGGAGGACGGGAACGCTCTCGGGCACGCCTTCCAGAAGGGGCCTCAGGGCCTTCCACTCCGCCTCCCCCACCTCCCTCAGGTCCAGCATCGCCCCCCCGCTCCCGAAAAGCCCCGGGGCGAGGGCCTGGGCCAGGGCCTCGGAGGTGGGCTCGGTGAAGCGGGAAAGGCCCAAGAGCCTCGCCTCCTGAAGAAGGGCCTCCCGCGCCAGGAAGGGGTCCCCGGTGAAGGCCACCACCATGGCCTAAAAGGCGTTCAGGCCCGTGGCCTCCCGCCCCAGGACCAGGGTGTGGACGTTGTGGGTGCCCTCGTAGGTGTAGACGGTTTCCAGGTTCAGCATGTGGCGGATGGCGTGGTACTCCAGGGTGATGCCGCTTCCTCCCAGGATGTCCCGGGCCAGGCGGGCGGCCTGAAGGGCCTTCCAGACGTTCTGCCTTTTGGCCAGGGAGACCTGGGCGGGCTGGAGCTTCCCCTCGTCCTTAAGCCGGGCGAGCCTCCAGGCCAGGAGAAGCCCTTCCGTGTGCCAGGCGAGCATCTCGGCCAGCTTGGCCTGCACGAGCTGCTTCTTGGCGATGGGCTCGCCGAAGGTGGAGCGGCTCTTGGCGAACTCCACCGCCTCGGTATAGACGGCCTCCAGGGCCCCCAGGACCCCCCAGGCGATGCCGAAGCGGGCCTGGGTGAGGCAGGAGAGGGGGGCCTTGAGGCCCAGGGCCTTGGGGAGGCGCAAGGACTCGGGCACCCGCACCTCCTCGAGGACGAGCTCGCTGGTCACCGAGGCGCGGAGAGACATCTTGTGCTTCACCTCCCGGGCCTGGAAGCCCGGGGTGTCGGTGGGGACGATAAAGCCCAGGACCTGCCCCTCCTCGTCCTTGGCCCAGAGGATGGCGAGGTGGGCCAGGTTGCCGTTGGTGATCCACATCTTGGTGCCGTTTAGGACCCAGGTGTCCCCCTCCCGCCTGGCCCGGGTCTTCATGTTGCCGTAGGGGTCGGAGCCCCCGTCGGGCTCGGTGAGGCCGAAAGCCCCCACCATCTCCCCGCGGGCGAGCTTGGGGAGGAACTCCCTTTTTTGCTCCTCGCTCCCGAAGGCGTAGATGGGGTACATGACCAGGGAGCTCTGGACGCTCACAAAGCTCCTGAGCCCCGAGTCCACCCGTTCAAGCTCGTAGGCGATGAGGCCGTAGGCGGCGCTGGTCACCCCCGCCCCCCCGTACTCGGGGGGAAGGGTGGGGCCTAGGAAGCCCAGCTCGGCGAACCTGGGGATGAGGTGGGTGGGGAAGACCCCTTCCTCCCACCATTGGCGGATGTAGGGCAGGGCCTCCCTCTCCAGGAAGCGGCGGGCGGCCTTCTGGATCTCCTTCTCCTCCGGGGTGAGGAGGTCCTCCAGGGCGTAGAAGTCCAGCATGCCCTCAGTCTAGAGCATCCCCGCCAGGAAACCCTCTTCCCGGATGGTGCGGATGAGGTCCATGACCGTGAGGGCCTGGGGGTCGTACTCCACCAGGATCTGGGCGGGCCCCGTGGCCTGGGCCTGGCCTACCCCTTCCAACCCCCTGAGGGCCGCCAGGATGCGCTCCATGCCCTCCGGGGCGGGCTCCCCTCGGATGCCGATGAGCACGCGGTTCATGCCCTTATTCTAGGACGCCCCGCACCCCCCGGCTTCCCAGGGCCCGGACCGCCAGCACCAGGGGGCCCACGGCGAAGCCCTCCTCCTTCAGGGCCAGCTCCAGGTCCTTCCTTCCCGGGTCCAGGTGGAGGGCCACCTCGTAGACCCCGGCGTCGTGGGCGCTCTTCACCACCGCCCTGAGGAGGCCTCGGAGGGCCTCCGGGGTCTTGCCCTCAATGCGGGTGATGAGGACCGTGGCGGCCTCCCCCTGCCAGACCGCCTGGGCCAGGGCGAAGCCCATGGGCTCATCCTCCTCGGCCAAAAAGGAGTGGCCCGTGCGGGCGAAGTGGCGCACGGCGCCCAGGCTCAAGGGGCGGTTTCCCGCCACCCGGTTCAGGGCCTCGAGGTCCAGCTCGGTGAAGGGGCGGAAGCGCATGGTCCCATTATCCCCGGAAGCGGAAGAGGAGGGCCTCCAGAAGGAGGACCAGGGCGGCGAGGAGGGCCAGGAAGCGGCCCGCCCCCCCGGGGCTTCGGGGCAGGAAGCTTGCCCCGGGGGTGGGGAGGAAGGTCTCCTCGGGGGCGAGGAGGCCCTGGGACACCTCCCGGTAGGGCTTGAGGAAGCGGTGGACCAGGAGGGGGAAGAGGGGCCGATCCCGGACGGCCTCCAAGGGCGGGAGGTAGAGGCCACCCTCGGCGGCGTAGAGGAGGCCCACGCCCCCCTCCCCTTCCGCCAAGGCCTGCCAGGGGCCTTGGGGAGGAGGGGGCGGAGGAAGCCTTTCCCCCTGGAGGGGTACGCCCTCCAGGAGGGGGTGGGGGGCGGTGAGGAGGACGGGGAGGGGGTCTTTCCCGAAAGGGGCGAGGTAAAGGGTGGGCCGTTCGGGGACCCCCTGGGGGACGGCCACGCGCACCAGGACCTCGCTTCCCGGGATGGTGTCTAGGAGGCGGAAGAGCCTTTCCAGGGCGGGAAGCCTGGGGTAGTCCACCCCCAGGCGCTTTAGGCCGAAGGCGGCCTGGTCGTCCAGGGGGAGGGCGTCTTCCCCCAGGAGCCTGGCGGTGAAGGGGGTGGGGAGGCCCTCGAGGCGGGCGAACCCCCTGGGGGGGACCTCCACTTCCCGCACCCTCCCCCCCGCCTCCACCCGGGCGCGGAGGGTCCTGGAGGCGCTGTTGCCCAGGGCGAGGAACCCCGGGGCCACGGCCACCAGGCCCAGGTTCTCCTGAGGGCTTCCCACCCCCAGGTACCCCTCCACCCCCAAGGGCGCGGGCCCGTCCGTGGCCACCACCACCGGGGCCTTGAGGAGCCTCCTTCCCAGGGCGATGGCCGCCTCCAGGTCCGCTCTCCGATCCTTGGCCTCCAGGGCGAGAAGCCTTTCCCTCAAGGCCACCCCGGGGGCGGGGCCGAAGGCCTCCGGCCTCTCCCCGGCCCGCACCAAAAGGGCCTCCGGGGCCCTCTCCAGAAGGGGGAGGAGCCTTTCCTTGGCCAGGTCCAGCCGGGTGCCCTTTCCTTCCCGGGCGGCCATGCTGGCCGAGGCGTCCACCACCAGGACCAGGGGGGAGGGCCCCAGGGGGGGGTCCTCCAGGGCCAGGACCATAAGGCCCGCCCCCAGGAGGAGGAGAAGGAGCCGGAGGTCCAGCCTGGGCTGGAAGCGCCGGGCCTGTCCCCGCCGCCAAAGCCACACCCCCGCCCAGGGCCTCTTCCTGGGGGTGCGCCTCCGGTAGAGGAGGTAGACGAGGAGGAGGACCGGGGGGAGGAGCCAGAGCACCCTGCCCTCAGGCTACCCCTGCTAGAGTGGGGGCGGTGTGGGTCTTGGGCATAGACACCTCCTGCGACGACACCGGGGTGGGCCTGGTGGAAGACGGCGAGGTGCGGGTGAACTTGGTGGCGAGCCAGGTGCGCCTGCACGAGGCCTTTGGCGGGGTGGTGCCGGAGCTGGCGAGCCGCGAGCACCTAAAGGCTCTCCCCCTCCTGGTGGAAAGGGCCTTGGCCGGGGCGGGCCTCCGGCCTAAGGACCTCGGCCTCATCGCCGCCACCCGGGGGCCCGGGCTCATCGGGGCCCTCCTCGTGGGCTACACCTACGCCAAGGGGATGGCCTTCGCCCTGGAAAGGCCCTTCTACGCCATCCACCACCTCGAGGGCCACATCGCCGCCGCCTGGCCCGAGGACCTGGAGCCCCCCTTCCTGGCCCTGGTGGCCTCGGGGGGGCACACCCACCTCTACGAGGTCTTGGACCTGGGCCGGTACCGCCTCCTCGGGGCCACCCGGGACGACGCCGCCGGGGAGGCCTTTGACAAGGTGGCGAGGCTCTTGGGCCTCGGCTTCCCCGGGGGGCCCGAGGTGGAGCGCCTGGCCGAGGAGGCGGAGGAGGCCATTCCCTTCCCCGTGCCCCTGAGGGGCCAGGAGGGGTACGACTTCAGCTTCTCCGGGCTCAAGACCAAGGCCCTCCACCTGGTGGAGAAGGGCCTCCCCAAGGCCGCCCTCGCCAGGGGCTTCCAGGAGGCGGCCATCGCCCACCTGGCCGAGGTGGTCTTGAGAGCGGCCGCGGACACGGGGCACAGGACGCTCCTGGTGGCCGGGGGGGTGGCGGCCAACCGGGCGCTGCAGGAGCGCTTTAAGGAGGCGGGCCTAAGGGTCTACTTCCCTCCCAAGGGGCTTTCCCAGGACAACGGGGCCATGATCGCCCTGGCCGCCTGGCGGCGCTACCGGAGGGGTTTTCCCCCGAGCCCCCTCTCCTTGGGGGCCACGGCCTACTGGCCCCTGGAGGAGGCCTGAAGGCTTTCTCATCCCGAAGGGGTACAATCGGCCTTAGGATGCTGGGCCTCATACGGAAGCTCTTTGACAACAACGAACGGGAGATCGCCCGCTACCAGAAGCAGGTGGTGGAGCCCACGAACCGCCTCGAGGCCGAGGTGGAGAAGATCCAGGACCTGGCCGCCGCCTACCGGGAGCTTAAGGAGAAGCACCAAAAGGGGGCCTCCCTGGACGAGCTTCTCCCCATGGCCTTCGCCCTCACCCGGGAGTCCGCCAAGCGCTACCTGGGCATGCGCCACTTTGACGTGCAGCTCATCGGCGGGGCCGTTCTCCACGAGGGCAAGATCGCCGAGATGAAGACGGGCGAGGGCAAGACCCTGGTGGCCACCCTGGCCGTGGCCTTGAACGCCCTCACCGGCAAGGGCGTCCACGTGGTCACGGTGAACGACTACCTGGCCCGGCGCGACGCCGAGTGGATGGGGCCCGTCTACCGGGGCCTGGGCCTTACCGTGGGGGTCATCCAGCACGCCTCCACCCCGGAGGAGAGGCGCAAGGCCTACCTCGCCGACGTCACCTACGTGACCAACGCCGAGCTCGGCTTTGACTACCTGCGGGACAACATGGCCATAAGCCCCGACCAGCTCGTCCTCCGCCACGACTATCCCCTCCACTACGCCATCATTGACGAGGTGGACTCCATCCTCATTGACGAGGCCCGCACCCCCCTCATCATCTCTGGCCCTGCGGAGAAGGCCACCGACCTCTACTACAAGATGGCCGAGATCGCCAAGAAGCTGGAAAGGGGCCTGCCCGCCGAGCCCGGGGTGCGCAAGGAGCCCACGGGGGACTACACCATTGAGGAGAAGAACCGTTCCGTCCACCTCACCCTCCAAGGCATCGCCAAGGCGGAGAGGCTCCTCGGCATTGAGGGCCTCTTCAGCCCGGAGAACATGGAGCTCGCCCATATGCTCATCCAGGCCATCCGGGCGAAAGAGCTCTACCACCGGGACCGGGACTACATCGTCCAGGACGGCCAGGTCATCATCGTGGACGAGTTCACGGGCCGCCTTATGCCGGGCCGCCGCTACGGGGAGGGGCTTCACCAGGCCATAGAGGCCAAGGAGGGGGTCCGGATTGAGCGGGAGAACCAGACCCTGGCCACCATCACCTACCAGAACTTCTTCCGCCTCTACGAGAAACGGGCGGGCATGACCGGCACCGCCAAGACCGAGGAGAAGGAGTTCCAGGAGATCTACGGCATGGACGTGGTGGTGGTGCCCACCAACCGCCCCATGATCCGCAAGGACTTCCCCGACGTGGTCTACCGCACGGAGAAGGGGAAGTTCTACGCCGTGGTGGAGGAGATCGCCGAGAAGTACGAGAGGGGCCAGCCCGTCCTGGTGGGCACCATCAGCATTGAGAAGTCGGAAAGGCTCTCCCAGATGCTCAAGGAGCCCAGGCTCTACCTCCCCAGGCTGGAGATGCGCCTGGAGCTCTTCAAGAAGGCGAGCCAGAAGCAGCAGGGCCCGGAGTGGGAGAGGCTCAGGAAGCTTTTGGAAAGGCCCGCCCAGCTCAAGGACGAGGACCTCGCCCCCTTTGAGGCCCTCATCCCGCCGAAGGGGAACCTCAGGACCGCCTGGGAGGGGCTTAAGCGGGCGGTGCACACCCTCTCCGTCCTCCGCCAGGGCATCCCCCACCAGGTCCTAAACGCCAAGCACCACGCCAGGGAGGCGGAGATCGTGGCCCAGGCGGGCCGGAGCAAGACGGTCACCATCGCCACCAACATGGCGGGCCGGGGCACGGACATCAAGCTCGGCGGCAACCCCGAGTACCTGGCGGCCTCCCTTTTGGAGAAGGAGGGCTTTGACCGGTACCAGTGGAGGGTGGAGCTCTTCATCAAGAAGATGGTGGCGGGAAAGGAGGAGGAGGCTAGGGCCCTGGCTCAGGAGCTCGGCATCCGAGAGGAGCTCCTGGAGAAGATCCGGGAGATCCGGGAGACCTGCAAGGAGGACGAGGAAAGGGTGCGGGCCCTGGGGGGGCTTTTCATCCTGGGCACGGAAAGGCACGAGTCCCGCCGCATAGACAACCAGCTCCGGGGCCGCTCCGGGCGGCAGGGGGACCCCGGGGGGAGCCGCTTCTACGTCTCCTTTGACGACGACCTCATGCGCCTCTTCGCCTCCGACCGGGTCATCGCCATGCTGGACCGCATGGGCTTTGACGACTCCGAGCCCATTGAGCACCCCATGGTCACCCGCTCCATAGAAAGGGCGCAAAAGCGGGTGGAGGACCGGAACTTCGCCATCCGCAAGCAACTGCTCCAGTTTGACGACGTGATGGCCCGCCAGCGGGAGGTCATCTACGCCCAGCGCCGCCTGATCCTCCTGGGCAAGGACGAGGAGGTGAAGGAGGCCGCCCTGGGGATGGTGGAGGAAACGGTGGCCTCCCTGGCGGAGAACTTCCTGAACCCCCAGCTCCATCCCGAGGACTGGGACCTGGAAGGCCTCAAGGCCTCCCTTCTGGACACCGTGCCCCAGCTCCAGGACTTCCCCTTTGCGGAGCTTAGGGCCTTGAAGCCCGAGGAGGGGGTGGAGCGCCTGGTGGAGGCGGCCCTGAAGGCCTACGAGGCCCGGGAAGAGGAGCTTTCCCCGCCCCTCATGCGGGCCGTGGAGCGCTTTGTGATCCTCAACGTGGTGGACTCCGCCTGGAAGGAGCACCTCCACAACCTGGACGTCCTGAGGCAGGGGATCTTCCTCCGGGGCTACGGCCAGAAGGACCCCTTCCAGGAGTACAAGATTGAGGCCACCCGCCTCTTCAACGAGATGGTGGCCTTCATCAAGACCGAGGTGGCCAAGTTCCTCTTCCGCCTCAAGGTGGAGGCCGAGCCCGTGCGGCCCGTGCGGGAGGCCCCCTTCGTCCCCGTGCCCGAGAAGCGCGAAGAGGCCGGGGTCTTCGGGGTGGAAAGGAAGCGCCCCACGCCCCCGCCCCAGCCGGGGCTCTCCCGGGCGGAGCGCCGCCGCCTGATGCGGGAGGAGAAGAAGCGCAAGAAGGAGTAGGCCGCCTGGGGTTTAGGCCTCCACCTGGAGGCTTGCCGGGTCCAGGTTGGTGTAGACGTGCTGCACGTCGTCCAGGTCCTCCAGGGCCTCCACCAGGCGCATCACCTTGGAGGCCTCCTCGGGGCTTAGGGCCACCACGTTCTGGGGGTGCTGGGCCACCTCCACGGCCTCCACCCGGATGCCCCGGGCCTTGAGGGCCTCGGCCATGCGGTAGGCCTCGGCGGGGTCGGTGTAGACGGTGAGGCTTTCCCCCTCCTCCTCGAGGTCCAAAGCCCCAAGCTCAATGGCCGCCTCCTGGGCCGCCTCGGTGTTCTCACAGACCAGGATGCCCTTTCGCTCAAACTGCCAGGCCACGCTCCCCGAGGTGCCCAAGGACCCCCCGTACTTGCCGAAGACGTGGCGCACCTCGCCGGCGGTGCGGTTACGGTTGTCGGTGAGGGCGTAGACCAAGACGGCCACCCCCCCGGGGGCGTAGCCCTCGTAGACCACTTCCTCGTACTGCTCGCCGCTTTCCCCGCCCCCTTGCAGCTTCTGCAGGAGGCGCTCGATGTTTTCCATGGGGACGTCCTCGGCCCTGGCCGCCTCAATGGCGTTCCGGAGCTGGACGTTGGCCTCGGGGTAGGGGCTTCCCCCGGCCCGGGCCGCGGCCTGGATGGCCCGGAGGTGCTTGGAGATGATCTTGCCGCGTTTGAGGTCGTTTGCGGCCTTCTTCCGCTTGATCTGTGCCCACTTGCTATGACCGGCCATGGCTCACCTCACCCATTATAGCCAGCGCCTCCAGCACCCTTTCCCCCAGGCGCTCCCCGGCTTCCCGGAAGGGGTGGAAAAGCAGGTTGACCCCGGCGGCCTCCAGGGCGGGGTCCTCTTCCAGATGAAAGCTGGTGGCGGCGAGGATGCCGGGAAACCCCCGCTCCTTGAGCCAGCGGGCGGCCAGGAGCTTGGCCTCGAGGTCCGGCAGGGCCAGGACCACCGCCTTTAGCCCCGAGAGGTCCAGCCGCTCCCAAAGCTCCGGGTCCTCGGCGTCCCCGTAGAGCACCCGCCGCCCCTTGGCCCGGTGGCGCTCCACCTTCTCGGGGTCGGCGTCCAGGCCGAAGGGCCTCTCCCCTTTGGCCTCCAGCACCTTGTACACCGCGCCCCCCGTGCGCCCCATCCCCACCACCAGGGCCGTGGCCCCGTCCAGCCGCTCGGGTTCCTCGTCGGGGTGGCGCCCCGGGCGCTCCAGGCGGAGGAGGAAGGGCTCCAAGCGCTTGTAAAGGGTGTGGCTAAGGCGGGCCAGGGGGGCGGAGAGGGCCATGGAGAGGGCCACCAGAAGGGCCAGGGTGGCGAGGCCTCCGGGGAGAAGGCCGGCCTTCTCCAGGACCACTCCCACGATGAGGGCGAACTCCGAGTAGTTCCCGAGGTAGAGCCCGGCCACGAAGCCCGTCCTGGCCCTGAGGCCTAAGAGGAGGAAGAGGGCCAGGAAAAGGGGGGTCTTCAGGAGGGAGAGGAGGAGGAGGCCGGAAAGAAGGCCCAGGTCCACCCCCTGTAGGCCCTGGCGCATGCCGATCTCCAGGAAAAAGGCTACCAGGAAGGCCTCCTTCAGGCTCCAGAGGACCCGGCCCATCTCCGCTCCCTTGGGGTGGCCTGCCAGGAGGGTCCCGAAGAGGAGGGCCCCAAGCTCCGGGGAAAGCCCCACCTGGCGGAAGCTTTCCCCCCCGAGGAGGGCCACGCCGAGGCCGAAGAGGACCAAAAGCTCCTCGTGCCCGCTTCCCTCCATAAGCCAGCCCATCCCCCGCCGGAAAAGGGGCAGGAAGAGGAGGAGGACCGCCCACGGGCTTACCTCCTTGGCCCCGTAAAGCCCCAGAAGCCCCACGGCCACCAGGTCTTGCAGGACCAGGATGCCTATGGCCAGCCTCCCGTGGTAGGTGGTGAGTTCCTTCTTGTCCTCCAGGAGCTTGGCCACCAGCACCGTGCTGGAGAAGGCCAGGGCCAGGGCCAGGGGAAGGCTTTGGACCAGGAGGCAGGCGAGAAGGCCAAAGAGCAGCAAATGGACCCCCCCGGCTCCCAGGACCCGGGGGTCCAGGAGGTCCTTCAGGCGGAGTTTGAGCCCCACGCTGAAGAGGAGGAGCAGGATCCCTATCTCCGCGGCCTTGGACAGAAAGGCGGTTTCCCGAAAGCCTAGGCCGTGAAGGAGAAACCCCGCCCCCAGATAGCCCACCAGGGGGGGAAACCCCAGGCGGTGGGCCATAAGGCCCAGGGCGAAGGCTGCGGCTACCCAGAGGGCCTCCATGCCCCAAGGGTAGCAGAGGGGCTTCGGGGAAAGGGGTGGGGTTCAGGGGGAGGAGGGGGCCTTTTCCGCCAGGGCCTTGTCCAGAAGGGCCTTCCACTCCTCGTAGGGGAGGAAGCCCGTGCGCTTCTCCCCGGCGATGAAGAAGGTGGGGGTGCCGGTGAGGCCGAGGTCGTTGGCCAGCTTCTGGTCGGCCAAGACCCCGTCCCGCATGCGCCCGGAGGCCAGGCACTGACCAAAGCGAGCCCTCTCCAGGCCCAGCTGCTCCCCCAGGTCCACGAGGTAGCGGTCCAGGCTCTCCCCAAGGAGGCCGCCCCAGGCGCCCGCCGCCCGGAAGAGGGCCTCGTGGTACTCGTAGTAGCGCCCCTGCTCGTTGGCGCAGGCCGCCGCCTCGCTCGCCCGGATCACGTTCGCCTGCCCGGGGAAGGGGAAGTCGCGGAAGAGGTAGCGCACCTTCCCGGTGTCTATGTACTCGGCCTTGAGCCGGGGGAGGACGTTCAGGGCGTGGTTCTGGCAGTGGGGGCAGAGATAGTTGGAGAAGTCCACCACCACGAGGGGGGCCTCCTCCCGGCCCAGGGCGAAGCGGGCCCCTTGGGCCGGGTCCACCCCCTTCTTTCCTTTGGGCCCCAGGAAGATCCAGCCCAGGCCCAGGAGGGCCAGGGCCAGCACTATGAGGACTATAGCGCGCTGCATGGGCCTACTCTACCACGGGGAGGGTGAGAAGGCTTAACGGCCACGGGCGCTTAGCCGGTGTAGGGGGCCTGCCGGGCCTCCCCTTCCGGGGTCACGTAGAAGGGATGGGCGTCGGTGGAGACCAGGGTTTCCCCCTCAATGGCCTCCTGGATGTCCTTGGGCAGGACGAACATGGCCTCGAGGTAGGGGGCAGTGAGGTGGCGCAGGGCCAGGTTCCGCTCGCGGATCCTCGCCTCTATAACCCCTTCGGAGAAGGCCGCCGGGTCAAAGGCGTCCGAGGCCAGGAGGAAGCCGAAGTTGAGGAAGAAGCCCGGGATGTGGTTCTTGTAGCTCCGCACGTAGCGGAAGGCCTCCCGCACCGTGCGGTGGACCACGGGGTGGACGCGGTGGTGGGTGAGGAGGATCATCCCCGCCTGCATCCCCATCACGCCCCCGGGGTTCAGGTGGGCCTTCACCAGACGGTAGAACTCCACGGTGTAGAGGAGCCTGGCGGGGTTTTCCTCCCCCACGGGGTCGGTGAGGTCAAGGATGATGACGTCGTACCGCTCCTCCGTGCGCTCCAGGTAGGCCCGGGCGTCCTCGATGACCAGGAGGGTGCGGGGGTCCTCAAAGGCCCCCTGGTGCCACTCGGGCATGTGGCGCTTGGCCACCTCCAAAAGCTCCCCGTCAATGTCCACCATCACCGCCTTTTCCACCGTGGGGTGCTTGAGCACCTCCCTAAGCGTGGCCCCCTCCCCGCCCCCCACGATGAGCACCCGCTTGGGCTCGGGGTGGGTGAGCATGGCGGGGTGGACCAGGGTCTCGTGGTAGATGTACTCGTCCCGCTCGGTGCTCTGCACGTCCTTGTCCAGGACGAGCACCTTGCCGAAGCCCTTGGTTTCAAACAGGAAGTAGTCCTGGTACCGGGTGCGCCCGGAGGCGATGACCCGCTCCATGCGGCGCACCATGGTCTCGTAGGGGGTGATGTGTTCAAAGAAGTACATGCCGTAGTCCATGCCTAACCTCCTTTCCCTTGGGAAAAGGTCCTGCGCCGGATGGCGTGCTCCGTGCCCCGCCAGTAGCGGAAGGCGGACTCCTCCTTGGCCCCGAAGGCCCGGGAGAGGCCCTTGAGCACCTCCTCCGGGTCCACCCCGTCCCGGTAGAAGTAGAGGTCCAGGGTGGCGGAGGCGTTGTCCTCGGGCCAGGTGTGGATCATCACCGCGGCCACGGGGCTCACCACCGCTGCGGAAAGCCCCTGGGGGTGGAACTTGTAGACCACCGACTGGGCCGAGCCCCTGGGGGCGCCCAAGCGCATCACCGCATCCAAAAGGGCCGCCTCCACCATCTTGGGGTTTTCCAAAACCGAGAGATCGCACCCGTAGATCTCCGCCACCCAGCGCCCACCCGGCACCGTCTCCACAAGCGCCCATCATAGCCCCCCTCCCCCGGGGGGGCAACCCCTAGCCGAAGAAGTCCTTGAGCTGGTCCTTGGTGACCAGGACCTCCCGGGGTTTGGAGCCCCGGGGCGGGCCCACGATGCCCATGGCCTCGAGGGCGTCCATGAGCTTCCCGGCGCGGGCGTGGCCCACGGAGAGCCGCCGCTGCAGGCGGCTCACCGAGCCGTAGCCCTCCTCCACCACGATCTCCGCCGCCTTCCTCAGGAGGGGGTCGGAGAAGTCCACCTCCCCCGGCCCCCCGCCCTCCGGGGCCCTTGGGGGCTCAAAGTCGGCCCCGTAGGCCTCGGCGAAGCGGTCTTCATAGCTCTGCCCCCGCAGGAAGCCCGCCACCCGGGCCACCTCCTCCTCGGAAAGGTAGGGTACCTGGAGGCGCACGGGCTTGGGCAGGCCCGGCTGGTGAAAGAGGGCGTCCCCCTGGCCGATGAGCTTCTCCGCCCCTTGGGTGTCCAGGATGGTGCGGGAGTCAAAGCCGCTGGAGACGGCGAAGGCCAGGCGGGCGGGGATGTTCACCTTGATGAGAGAGGTGAGGATGTCCACGCTGGGCCGCTGGGTGGCGAGGATGAGGTGCATCCCCGTGGCCCGGGCCATCTGGGCGAGGCGCAAAATGGCCGCCTCTACCTCCTTGGGGGCGGTCATCATGAGGTCGGCGAGCTCGTCCACCACGATGACCAGATAGGGGAGGGCCTCCTCGGGGCCCACCTTGGCGTTGTACTGCTCCAGGTTCCTGGCCCCCACCTGGCTCATCATCCGGTAGCGCCTTTCCATGTGGGCCACCGCCCCCTGCAGGACCCCGGCGGCCTCCTCGGGGCTCGTGACCACCGGGCGCACCAGGTGAGGGATGCCCTCGTAGGGGGTGAGCTCCACCATCTTGGGGTCTATGAGGAGGAGGCGCAAGGAGGTGGGCAGGTGCTTGAAGAGGAGGCTCTGGATGAGGACGTTGATGGCCACGCTCTTGCCGCTTCCCGTGGAGCCGGCGATGAGGAGGTGGGGCATTTTGACCAGGTCCCGCACCCAGATCTCCCCCTCAATGCTCTTCCCCAGGACCAGGGGGAGGAGGGCCTTGGCCTGCTGGAAGGCGGGGGTGAGGACGGCCTCGGAGAAGCGGACCAGTTCCCGCTTGGGGTTGGGCACCTCCAGGCCCACGGTGTTTTTGCCGGGGATGGGGGCCTCCACCCGCACCGCCCCCACCGCCAGGGCGCGGGCCAGGTCGTTTTGCAGGCTCTGGATGCGGCTGATCTTTTCCCCGGGGGCGGGAAGGAGCTCGTAGCGGGTGACGCTGGGCCCCCGGGCGTGGCCCACCACCTCTGCCTGGACGCCAAACTGCTTCAGGGTTTCGGCGATGCCCCTTTTCAGGCGCTCGGCCTCCTCCTCCAGGGCCCGGCTTCGCTCCTTGGCCTCGGGGGGGTCCAGGAGGTCGGGGGTGGGGAGGGCCAGGGCGGTGCTGGGGGCGGTGGAGGGCTTAGGGGAGGGTTTCTGCGGCGGGTCGGGGAAGACCAGGTCCAGGTCCACCGGGGCCGGGGGCTCGGGCCTGGGGGGGCTTGGGGCCTCGGGAGGGGGGGTGCCGGTGAGGAGGGCCCGCAGGCCCTCCCTTTGGGCCTCGGGATGGGCCTCCAGGAAGCGGAGCCAGCGGGAAAACTCCTGGAAGCGGGCCTCCAGGTCTTCCACAAGCCCGGAGGCCTCCTCCCACCGGGCCTGCCTTTCCCAAAGGAGGCGCCTTCCCCGAAGGAGCCCCTTTAGGCTCGCCCGCACCCGAACCGGTTCGGAGAGGCCCCTGATGCGGGCGAGGAGGGCCTGGGCCTCGAGGAGAAGGGCGGCCCGCCTTTCCTCCAAGGCGTCCCTCAAGGGGCCCTCCCCGGCCAGGGGGCGGTTTAGGGCCTGGAGGAGGGCCTGGAGCCTGGGAAGAAGGGGGCGCTCCTCCTCGGCCAGGCGCCTTTCCAGCTCCCCCGCGCGTTCCTGGAGGAAGCTTTGCAGGGCCCTTTCCACCTCCGGGAGCTCCCTTGGGCCGAGGCTCTGGGCCAGGGCCTTGAGGGCGGCGTGCTCGGGGTAGAGCCGGGCCAGGACCCCGATCCGCCGCCTTAGGAGGAGGGTCTTAAGCCCATAGCGCCCCTTGCGCACCCCCTCTACCCCGAGGCGGAAGGCGGAGAGGAGCAGGTGGAAAGGGGGCCTGCCCCGCCAGAGGTCCACCACCAGGGAGGCCAAGAGGAGGGGGAGGGAGAGCCCAAGGAGGCCGGCCTTGGCCTCCAGGGCCGTCCTCCACCCCTGGCCCAGCTTTCCGGAAAGGGGCCCCAGGAGGGGGAGGAGGCTGAAGGCCAGGAGGTGGAGGAAGAGGAGGTGCCGCAGGAGGGGCTTTAAGGGTTTGCGGCGGTAGAGGGCGTAGGCCAGGGGAAAGAGGCTCAGGGCCAGGAGGTAGGCGGTAAGCCCGAGGAGGCCGTAGAAGTGGGCCTTGAGGAAGGCCCCGAGGGCGCCCGTGGAAACCCCCAAGGGGAGGAGGAGAAAGAATCCCAGCGCCCCTAGGGCGGCGGACCAGGCCTCGAGGTCGCGGTTGGGAAGGGGTTTGGCGGCGGGCTTCCGCTTAGCCATCGGAGCCATTATAAAGGGCCGAACCCCTGGGGCAGAGGCCCCAGGGGGTCTTAGGCGGGGAAGGCTAGCGCTTAAGCTCCTTGATGACCGCCTGGGTGAGGTCGGTGTCCTCGTCGGCGTAGACCACCAGGCCCGACTGGGCCGCCACCTGCCGGCTCATGACTACGGCGAAGCCCTGGGCCTTGGCCACCTTGGCGATGGCCTGGTCCACCTCCTCCAGGATGGGCTTGAGCACGGGGTTCTGCCGCTCCTGCCACTTCTTGAGGGTGTCCTGGTAGGTCTTGGTCAGGGCCTCGTAGTCCTGGCGCTCCTTGGCCGTGGCCTGGCCGGAGCGGATCTTCTGGTCCAGGGGCTTGAGCTTCTCCTCCAGGGGGGCGAGTTCCTTGCGGGCCTGGGCCTGGAGGTCCTGGACCTTTTTGTAGTCGGGGTGGGCCTGGATGAGGGCATCGGCATCCACGAAGCCCACGCGGGTGGCCACGCTTTTGTTCTGGGCCAGCAGGGGGGTGAGGAGGGCGCCGAGGGCCAGGAAGAGGGCCAGAAGGGAAAGCCGCTTCATGGGGTAAAGCTTACGGGCCCAGGGTTAGGCCGAGGTGAGAGGAGGCTTCCTTCCCTTTGGGGGCGAGGGGGAGTAGGATGGGTGCCCGGAGGTGGGTATGCGCAAAGCGGTGTGGCTTCTCCTCTTCCTTGCCCTAAGCGGCCTGGCGTCGGCCCAGCGGGCGGTTTCCTTCCGCCTTTCCCTCCCTAGCCCCGGGCCGGGGCTGGGGCTCGGCCTCGAGACCCCCCTGGAGCGGAACCTGGCCTTCCGCGCCTTCGGGGACCTGTTTCCCGGGGGCCCCAGCGCCTTGGTGGCCGGGGAGGTGCTCTTCAAGCCCGACCTGGGCCAGCTGGACCGGGACCTCAGGGGCATCCGCCCCTACTTCGGCGGGGGCCTGGGCGCTTATTTCGGCGGCGCAGGGGAGGTGGGGCTCCACCTCTCCTTGGGGGTGGAGTTCCTCCTGGACCCCCGCACCGGCTTCTTCGTGGACGGGGAGTACTTCTACGCCTTTGGCGGCGGCCGGTTTGGCCGCACGGTGCTGGGGGCCAACCTGCGCTGAGCGCCCCACCGCGGCTCCGGATGGGCCTTTCCCCGTCCGGGGACATTTTTCACCAGGCTTCCGGCTAGACTGGAGGCGGAGGTGAACCATGCTGGTCCGGGACTGGATGACCAAGGACCCCCTCACCGTGGCCCCTGATACCCCCGTGTTGGAAGCCATAAACCTTTTGAAGCACAGGGGCTTCCGCCGCCTTCCGGTGGTGAAGGACGGGAAGCTCATCGGCCTGGTGACGGACAAGGACCTGAAGGACGCCATGCCCTCCAAGGCCACCACCCTCTCGGTGTGGGAGCTGAACTACCTCCTCTCCAAGCTCACGGTGCAGGAGGTGATGGCCAAGCCCGTGGTCACCGTGGGGGCCGAGGAGCCCTTGGAGAAGGCGGCCCTTCTCATGGAGGAGAAGAAGATCGGCGGCCTGCCGGTGATGGAGGGGGAGAGGCTGGTGGGGATCATCACCGTGACCGACGTGCTTCGGGCCTTTATTGAGGTCTTGGGCCTGAAGCTTGGGGGGCTTCGCATCACCGTGGACATCCCCGACGTGCCCGGGGCCCTGGCGCAGATGGCCCAGGCCGTGCCCCCGGCCAACATCGTCTCCATCGCCACGGCGGCCCACCTCCCCGGCTACCAGCGCCTGGTGATGCGGGTGGTGGGGGAGGAGGTGGAGAAGGTCCCGGACCGCTTGAGGGCCGCGGGGGAAAAGGTGGTGGACGTCCGGGCGGGCTAATACCACCCCATGCTGGCTTGGGCCAGCACGGGGGCCCCGGTAAAAGGTCCCTAGGCAGCCTTCTCCGAGCCGGTAGGGCGAAGGAAACAGGGAGAAAGGGGCTTTCCTGGACCTTCAGGTAGAGGCCCTCATGCCGCAGAGCCAAGGCGCGGGCACTTAGGAGCCGTTTTGGTAAGCGGGGTAAGAGCCCAGGACCTTTAGGAAGGCCGCCCGCCTTAGGAGGCCCAGGAGGGCCTGGGCGGGGCCTGGGTCCTCCAGGTGGCCCTCGAGGTCCAGGTAGAAGAGGTAGCTGAAGGGCCTGTCCCGGCGGGGCCTGGACTCCAGCTTGGTGAGGTTGACCCCGGCTTCGGCGAAGACCGAAAGGGCCTCCAAAAGCCCCCCGGGGCGGTGGCGCACGGCGAAGACGATGCTGGTCTTGTAGGGCCCCTCCCCCTTTTTGGCCTCCTCGCGCCCGATGACGAAGAAGCGGGTGTAGTTGTGGGGGTAGTCCTCTATGTTCTCCGCCAGGATCTCCAGGCCATAGAGCTCAGCGGCCCGCCTCGAGGCGATGGCCCCCACCCCGGGCTCGGGGTGCTCGGCCAGGGCCCGGGCAGCCCCCGCGGTGTCGTAGACGGGGATGGGGGTCAGGCGCATCCGGGCCAGGAAGCCGTCGCACTGGGCCAGGGCCTGGGGGTGGCTCTTCACGGCCTTTAGGTCCTTTAGCCCCGTGCCCCTGGGGGCGAGCAGGCAGTGCTCCACCCGGTGGACCACCTCTCCCACCACGTGGAGGTCGCTTTCCAGGAGGAGGTCGTAGGTCTGGTTGATGCTCCCGGCGGTGGTGTTTTCCACGGGCACCACGCCCAGCTCGGCCTCCCCCGCCTCCACCGCCTCAAAGACCTGGTGGAAGGTGGGGAAGCCCAAGGGGATGGCCTCGGGGAAGGTCTTGAGCAAGGCCTCCTCGCTGTAGGCCCCTTCCGTGCCCTGGAAGGCGATCTTCATCGCCCCATGATACCTTCCCCGGGAGCCCGGCGGGAAGGGCTGGGGTGCACGGGAGCGCCCCCTTGGCTTAGCATGTTTTCCGTGGCGCGCCTTCTCGTGGTGGACGACGATCCTCGCATCCGCTACCTCCTGGAGGTGCTCCTTTCCGGCTCGGGCCACGAGGTGATCTCGGCGGACTCGGCCAAGGCCGCCCTGGAGTACCTGCGCAAGGAGACCCCCGACCTCATCGTCCTGGACATCATGATGCCCGATATGGACGGCCTCTCCCTCCTGGGGCGCATTCGCGCCGTCCGCCGCCTGAGCAAGGTCCCGGTCATCCTCTTCACCGGGGGCGGGCGGGAGCTGGAGGGGGTGGGGAAGGCCCTGGGGGCGGACCTTTTCCTGGAAAAGCCCGTGGCGGGGCGGCGGCTTAAGCAGGCGGTGGAAGGCCTTTTGAGCCGGGAGGGGTACCTCCTGCCTGGGGGGGAGCGGGTGGCCACCCTGGAGGAGGTGCGCTCCCGCCTCGCCCAGGTCCTTCCCGAGGAGAAGCGCTTCCGGGAGCTTTGGCGCAAGACGGCAAGCCGCCGGGCCCTCCTGCAGAACCTGGTGGCCAAGGGCTGGACCGAGGCGCTTCTGCGCCGTATCCTCCCCGGGGCCTACGACCTCTATGACCTTTTAGGCCACCTGGCCTACGGCTGGCCCCTGGTGCCCCTCGCCGAGCGGGTGGCCCGGGTTAAGGACCCGCGCTTCGCCGAGGCCCTTAAGGCCTACCTGGAGCGCCAGGGGCTGCCCTTGGAGGGGGATGGCCTCCTGGAAGACCTCGCCCGGGCCCTGTACCCTTGAAGGGTGTGGGAGCTTTCGGAAATCCGCGAACCCGAGGCCTGGAACACCCTGGTGGCGGCCTTCCCCATCACCAGCGCTCTGCAGTCTTGGGGCTGGGGGGAGGTGAAGCGCCTTTCCGGTTGGACGCCGCGGCGCCTGGCGGTCTACCGGAAAGGCGAGCTTCTGGGGGCGGCCCAGGTCCTCCTCAGGTCCCTCCCCGGGGGCCTTACCCTGGCCTACGCCCCTAGGGGGCCCGCCCTCCGCCACCTCCAGGACCTCCCCGCCGTGGCCCGGGCCCTGGCCCGCGGGGTGAGGGGCACCCACCTCCTCCTGGAACCGGAGGCGGGCCTTCCCGCCGAGGCGTCCCCCCCCACCTTCCCCGGCCTCCTTCCCGAAGAACCCGTGCAGCCGGCCTTTTCCCTCTGGCTGGACCTTACCCAAGGGGAGGAGGCCCTTCTTAGAGGCATGAAGGAGATGCACCGGAGAAACGCCAGGCTGGCCCTCAAGCGGGTGGAGCTCTTGGTGGAGGGCGAGGAGGCCTTCTCAGACTTCTTCCGCCTCTTTGAGGAAACCAACCGGCGGGCCAAGCTTCTGCAGCATTCCGAGGCCTACTATCGGGCGGTCCTAAAGGAGATGAACCAGCCTTTGGGGGAGGCCTTCCTCGCCGTGGCCCGCAAGGAGGGAGAGGCCCTGGCCGCCGGGCTCTTCGTGGCCTTCGCCGGCAAGGTGGACTACCTCTATGGGGGAAGTAGCCGGAAGCACCCCGAGGCCAAGGCCCCCATGGGGATGCACCTGGCCGCCATCCGCCATGGCCTTGCCCGGGGGTACCGGGTCTACGACCTCTGGGGGGTGCCGCAAAACCCCGAGGGGAGCCATGCCGAGGGGATCTGGCGCTTCAAGGAGGGGTTTGGGGGCAGGAGGGTGCGCTTTCCCGCCTACGCCCTGCCCCTCTCCCCCCTCTACCGCCCCTTGAGGGCCCTTCTCCGGTTGCGGAAGACCTGGGTGAACCTCCGGGTGCGGGGAAACCCCAGGGACGTGCTGGGGTAACCGCCCGCCTGGGCCTAGGCCACGGCGGGGTACTTAAACGGGGAATCATCTTTCTCAAGGTGGCTCGGATAAGGTAGGGGCGTGGGGCGCTGGCTTGTGCTCCTCCTGGCCCTGGCGGTGGTCCTAGGGTTTTTCCTCCTCCGTCCCCCTGGGGGTCCGAGGGAGGAGGCGGGGGTCCGGCTCCAGGGCGTGGCCTTCGCCCTCTTCCCGGAGGAGGAGGGGGTGGAGTGGCGCTTTCTGGCGGAGGAGATGGTGGAGGAGGGCGGGGTCTTCCGCATCCGCGGGGGGATTTCCGGGGCCCGGTACGTGGAGGGCAGGCTGGACCTGCGCCTCTTTGCCCCGGAGGTGGTGGTGGAGCCCGGGGACAACCTCCGCCTGCCCTACGCCCGGGTGGAGATCCTCCAGGGTTGCTACCGCTTGGAGCTTTCCGCCCCGGGTAAGGGGGAGGTGCTCATTCGGCAGAAGGAGGGGTTCCAGGCGCCCTGGGTGCGGATAGAGGCCCCGAACCTCCGGGGGGAGGCTTGGGAGTTTCGCTCGGACTTCGCCCTGCAGAGGATGGAAGCGGCCCACCCCCGCTTTTCCTTCCCCGCAGGGGGCAGCTTTGGACCTTGCACCGTGGAGGGAGGACGTTCATGAGGAGATGGGGATGGCTTTTGGTTTTGGGGCTGGCTTTGGCGGCCGCCAACGTGCGGGTGATCCAGGTGGAAGGTGGTCGGCTCTCCGGGGATCTTCGCTATGGGCCCTGGACCTTTGAGGGGGGGGTTAAGGGCCGGGTCAAGGACCTCACCATCGAGGCCCCCAGGGCTACCCTCACCGCTCCCAAGGGCAAGACCATGCAGGAGGCGGAAGGGGAGCGGGAGGCCCGCTTTGAGGGGGGCGTGGTGGTGCGCCGGGGCCGGGTGGAGGCCAGGGGGCCCCTCTTGGTCTACCGGGAGAAGACCGGGGAAGGGGAGCTTGTTGGCCCTGCCCACATGCGCCAGGAACCCAAGCCGGGGGAGGACCCCGTGGAGGTGGAGGGAAGCCGCATGACCTTCCAGGTGGACACGGATACCTCCACCAGCGAAAACGCCCTGCTGCGTAGCGGCCAGCAGGAGGGCCGGGCAGGCCTGGTCTACTACGAGGAGGAAAGGGGCCTGGCCGTCTTCTCCGATCCCAAGGAGGTGGTCCTGGTCCGCAAGCGCAAGGACGGGGACCTCAGGATCCTGGCCAAGGAGGTGCGAAGCCTCACCGGCCCCAGAAAGCTCATCGCCACGGGTGGGGTGCGGCTCCAGGACGGGGACTTGGTGACCACCGGGGAAAGCCTTTACTACGACGACACCACCGGCGAGGCCATCGTTTTGGGGAAGCCTGCGGTGAGCGAGAACAAGAAGGAGGGCTTCCGGCTTTCCGGCTCCACCCTGCTTCACAACGTGAACCGCCACCAGGTCCGGGTCTACGGCCAGGCCTTCCGCCTGCCCTTGGGGGACTTCAAGAAGCTCGGGGAGAGGTAGGTGCTCGGGCTTAGGCCCCTTTTCCTCGCCCTTCTTGGCCTCGCCCTCGCCCTGGCCCAGGAGGTCTACCGCCCGGAGGTGGAGCTCGTCCGCAAGGACAAGAAGGTGGTGGCCTGGGTTTCGGGGGAGGAGGGGAGCCTTTTCTACGCCGACTACGGGGACCTGTATTCGGGCGAGCTCCGCTCCTTGGCGCCGGACCGGGTGCAGGTGGGGGATCGCACCTTCTACCGCGATGCCGGGAGTGCGGTGGAGGAGGGGTTGAAGCCGGGGGAGCGGGTGGAGGCGGCCTACAACCGGGACCTGGAGCGGGAGGGCCTTCCTTACCTCATGCGCCTGAGGCGGGCGGGGGAGGGGAAGGGGGAAAGGTATTTGCGCCTGGTGCTTTCCGACCCCAAGGGGGTGGAGGTGCGCCTGGGGGAGGAGGTGGAGGCCCGGGGGCCCTTGGCGGTGGTGGAGCGGGGGGGGCGGGAGGAGCTTTCCCTCTCCGGAGGGGAGGCCCGCTTTGTGGAAGAAGAGGGGCGTCTAGAGCTTCGCCCGGGTCCGGGGGAGGTGGTGGTGGCCCAGGGGGCGGTGCGGGTCAAGGGAAGCCGCTTACGCTACCACAACGACACCGGGGAAGCGCTTTTGGAGGGGCCCCTGGAGGTGGAGCGCCAGGGGGAGAAGCCCCTCACCGGCAAGGCGGGAAGCCTCCGCTACCTCCTGGACGAGGACCGCCTCTGGCTCCTGGGCGGGGTGACCTTCGCCCAGGGGGGGCGCACCACCCGGGCGGAGAAGGCCCTCCTTCAAGAGAAGGAGGGGTACGCCTACCTTTACGGCGGGGTGGAAAGCCGGGACGAGAAGGGCTTTGTCCGGGGCGAACGGGTGCGCTACGCCCTAAGGACCGGGGAGGTGGTGGTGCTTTCCCGGGTGGCGGGGGAGTTCCGGGAGTAGGGGCCTAATGCCACCCCATGCTGGCTTGGGCCAGCATGGGGGCCCCTAGGCGGGCTTCCCCGAGCCGGTAGGGCGAAGGAAACAGGGAGGGTATTAAGTACCGCAAGCCAGAGCGGGGTATTTAGGCGGTGATGCCGGCCATGAGGAGGCCCAGCCGTTCCTCCGTGGCCTCCCCGGGGGAAAGTTCCCCCACGATCCTTCCCCCGTGCATCACCAGGATCCGGTCGGAGAGGGCCAGGACCTCGGAGAGGTCGGCGGAGACCAGGAGCACCGCCATCCCCTGGTCCCGGGCCTCCACCAGCTGGCGGTGGATGAACTCAATGGCTCCCACGTCCACGCCCCGGGTGGGCTGGGCGGCGATGAGGAGCTTAGGGGCTCTAAGGAGCTCCCTTCCCACCACGATCTTTTGCTGGTTGCCCCCCGAGAAGCGCCGGGCGGAGAGGGCGGTGGAGCGGGGCCTCACGTCAAAGCGTTCCACCAGGCGCTGGGCGTGGGCCTCGAGGGCCCCCTCCTCCAGGAAGCCCAGGAACCCCCGGAAGGGCGGGCGGTGGTGGTCCCCGAGGACGGCGTTTTCTTTCACGGAAAAGTCCAGGACCAGGCCGCGGAGGAGCCGGTCCTCGGGGATGTGGCTCACCCCCAGCTCCCGCACCCCCCGGGCCATGGGGGGGAGGGGCTTGCCCAGGTAGCGGGCCACCCCCCGGTGGCGGCGAAGGCCCGCCAGGGCCTCCACCAGCTCGGTCTGGCCGTTCCCCTCCACCCCGGCGATGCCCACGATCTCCCCGGCCCTGACCCGGAAGCTCACCCCCTTGAGGCGAGGCGGGGCCTCGAGGCCCTCCACCTCCAAGACCACCTCCCCTGGCCTCGCCGGGGCCTTCTCCACCCTCAGGACCACCTCCCGGCCCACCATCATGCGGGCGAGGGCCTCCAGGGAGGTTTCCCGGGTCCGCACCGTGCCCACCACCTTCCCGTCCCGGACCACGGTGACGCGGTCGGAGACCTCCAGCACCTCCTTGAGCTTGTGGCTGATGAAGATGGCGGCGTTTCCCTTGGCCACGTAGGCCCTGAGGAAGCGGAAGAGCTCCTCGGCCTCCTGGGGGGTGAGGACGGCGGTGGGCTCGTCCAGGATGAGGATCCTGGCCTCCCGGTAGAGGGCCTTGAGGATCTCCACCCGCTGCTGCAGGCCCACGGGGAGGTTTTCCACCTTCTCCTCCAGGGGCACCTGGAAGCCCAGTTCCTCCATGAGGCGGCCCGCCCGCTTTCGGGCCGCCTCGAGGTCCAAGAAGAGGGGGCTTCCGGGCTCGAGGCCTAAGACCAGGTTCTCCAGCACGGTGAAGGGCTCCACCAGCATGAAGTGCTGGTGGACCATGCCGATGCCCGCCCGGATGGCGTCGGTGGGGCTTTTGGGCCTGTAGGGCCTCCCCTCCACCCACATCTCCCCCGAGTCGGGGGGCTGGAGGCCGTAGACGATCTTCATCAGGGTGGACTTGCCCGCCCCGTTCTCCCCCACCAGGGCCAGCACCTCCCCCCATTCCAGGTCCAAGGAGATGCGGTCGTTGGCCAGGACCAGGGGGAAGCGCTTGGTGATGTCTTTGAGGACCAGGGCCTTCGCCACGGGAGGGAGTATACCCCGAAAAAGCCGGGGCCAAAGGCCCCGGCTCCAAGCTCACCCGCCCTTAGCGGCTTTCGGGCACCTTGATCTGGCCCTTGATGATCTGCTGCTTCAGGACCTCCAGCTTGCTTACCACGCTCGCGGGGATCAGGGCCTTGTTGTACTGGTCCAGGGCGTAGCCCACGCCGTTGTTGGCCAGGCCGAACTCCCTGACCCCGCCCTTGAAGGCCTTCTGCACCACGCTCTTGATGACCTCGTAGGTGGCCACGTCCACCCGCTTCATCATGGAGGTGAGGCCGTGGTTCAGGGTGTTGGGGTTGTTGTCGGTGTCGCCCAGGTAGTTCTGGTTGGCGTCCACGCCGATGAAGAAGAGAGGCGTGGCTTTGGTGCCGTCGGTGCCGCAGGCCTTGGTGTAGTCGGCGTACTTGGGCACCTTGGCGTAGGGGTCGGCCTTACGCACGAACTTGACGTTGCCCCCTTCCTTGAGGCACTTGGCCTGCTTCACGTAGTCGATGAGCCCGAGGCCCGAGCCCCCGGCGGCGGCGTAGATGATGTCGGCGCCCTGGCGCACCTGGGCTGCGGCGATCTCCTTGGCCTTGGCCGGGTCGTTCCAAGCGGCGGGGGTGTTGCCCACGTAGCCCACCAGCACCTTGCCCTGGATCTTGTCCTCCTTGAAGGCGTACTCGGCCCCGGCGCGGAAGCCCGCTTCAAACTTGTGGATGAGGGGGATGTCCATACCCCCGATGAAGCCCACCACGCCGGTGCGGCTCATCTTCCCGGCGATGTAGCCCACCAGGAAGCTGCCCTCGTGCTCCCGGAAGACCAGGCCCACGGCGTTTTGGAGCTTCCCTTCCCCGGGCACGGCGTCGATGACGGCGAAGTTCACCTTGGGGAACTCCTTGGCCGTGGCGGTGATGGCGGGCTCGTTGGCGAAGCCCACGCCGATCACCAGGTCAAAGCCCTCCTCGGCGAAGGTGCGGATGCCCTGGCCCACCTGGGAGGGATCGGCGGGCTCAAAGTCAAAGAGCTTGACCCCGAGGTCCTTGGCCGCCTTCTGCGCCCCCTCCCAGGCGGACTGGTTGAAGGAGCGGTCAAACTTGCCGCCGGCATCAAAGGCAATCCCCACCCGCACCTGGGCCAGGCCGAGGCCCAGGGCCAGCACCGCCATAAGCGCTAAAGCTCGTTTCATGTTCACCTCCGTGGCTACTCGCCGGGGCCTATTATACCGGGCTTGGGTAAACTTCCAACGCCCACTTGTCAAGCCCCCCACTAGAAACCCTTCACGACCACCGCCCAAGACGCACGTGCCAGCCTATTAGCTACGGCAGTGAGGGCGGACTTCTTAGACTTTCCAGACCGCAGAAGGCGGTCCACCAAGGAGGCATACGGCTCCACCCGTTGAGCATGCAAGGCCGCCATCCAAAAAGCACCCCTCAGCGGACCCGTCCCCATGCGGGAAATCCTAGACCGCTCAGGTAGCTCACCAGACTGGTGGACCGCCGGAGTCAACCCGGTGAAGGCGGCGTAGGCCCGAGCAGACTTGAAGCGCCGCAAGTCCCCTGAGTAGGCCAGTATAGTGAGGGCATTAGAGGGGCCTATGCCGGGTAGAGTTTGCAACGCCTCAAACTGCCTCCAGGCCTCGGGGTCAGACCGGAGAAGGTCAACCGCCAGGGCCTCGAGGTTAGCCCGTAAATCCTCCAGGGTACGAGGCACATGAGCCACCACCTGAAAGCCACCCGGCCAAGCGTACTGCCACGCATGAAGACGGTTCAAGACAGCTACCCGCTGAGAACGCAACCCATGCGCAAACCGAACCAGAAGACCCACCTGATAGATGGCATCCGGAGTAGGTTCATAGGGCTCCAAGTCCTGGTGGCGCTCAGCCAAGAAGCGAGCCAACAGACGGGCATCCGCCCGGTCAGTCTTAGCCCGCCGCAGAAGGGAACGGGCATAGTTTTTGACCGCCAGCGGGTTGAGAACATAGACCCTGAAGCCCGCGCGGTAAAGGGCAAAAGCCAGAGGTTTCCCGTAGACTCCCGTAGCCTCCAGACCCACCACGGCACCAGGAGGCAAAGCGGCGATAAGGTCAGGTATGCCCTCAGGGTTAGGGAACTGAAGAACCCCATTACCCAGGGCCACATCCAACCTATGCGCACTCACGTCCACGCCAACAAAGACCACAACCAAAGTATAGGGGCAGGCCCCCCCATGCACTCTTCCAAGCGACCCCGAGGGCCAACTACCATGACGCCGGGGGAGAAGGCCAGTCTCAAGGACGACCCCGAAGGCCAGTTTACCCAGCGGCCCAAGCCTGCCCCGGAACCATCTTAGCGCCTTTGCCGCCAGAGCCCACGGCGAGGGTCATAGGGGCACTGCCCATAGGCAACGTAGGGGCAGAAGCGCTTGCCCGCCTTGACCTGAAGAGCAAGGGCCTGAGGCATGCCGCACTTAGGGCACCTAGCCACCCCAAGCGAAGCTGGACCAGTCCAAAGGCCCCTCAGCAGAAGGGCCAGCAGTATCAGGAGGAGAACCAGGAGGAACCACCCCACGCAAAGAGTCTACCCACTCCTGCCACTTCTGCCGGAGAAGTTCGTGGGGGGGGCGACCTTCCCGGTAGGCCCGGGCCAGCTCCTGCATGGTGAGCCAGGGAGCCCCGTCCACAGCCCGAGGGGCATCCCGGCGACCACGGACCTTAGAGGCATCCCAGGCCAATCCCATGCGGTCAAAGACGGCCCGCTTCTTGGGGTCCAGCTCACGCTGAAGGCGGACTATGGGAGGCTCAAAGATGGCGTAGGTATCGTAGCAGGAAGCAGCGAGAGGGTCCAGAATGAGGATGCTAAGTGTCTATGCATTAAACTATCTACATGCCTGCCCCCCTTCGCATCCACCTGACCCCCGAGCAGGAGGCCCAGCTCCGGGAGCTGGAGACCAACCCCGTGGTCCCCCACAAGGTCCGGCGCCGGGCCCAGGCGGTACGCCTGGCCGCCCAGGGGTGGACGGCTCCCCGGATCGCCCGCCACCTGGGCCTGGACCGCACCACCCTCCACCGCGACCTCAGGCGGTGGCTGGAGAGGGGGATAGAGGGGCTTGAGGACGGTAAGCCCCCCGGGGCCAGGCCCCGGTGGACCCCGGCCATGAGCGCCTTCCTGCGGGAGCTTCTGCAGGGGGAGGAGGCCTGGACGGCCCCCCGGCTTCTGGAGGCTCTGGAGAGGCGCTTCTTCGTGACCTTCCACCCGGGGACGGTGCGGCGGAGGCTTCTGGAGATGGGCTACCGGTGGAAACGGACGCGCTATGTGCCCACGGGGAAGCCCCGGGAAGAGGAGGTGGAGGGGTTCAAGGCGGCCTTGGGGGAGGCGGAAAGGGGGGGCTGAGGGTGTTCTTTTTGGATGAGAGCGGGTTTGGGCTCTCCCTGCCTCCCACCTACGCCTGGGCGAGGAAGGGGGAGGCGGTGCGGGTGCCGCGGTCCTGGGGGAGGTCGGGGCGGGTGAACGCGGTGGCGCACCTGGAGAGGCTTCCCTGGGGGGGCTGGGTCCTAGGGTACAGGCTTCTGGAGGGGCGGTGCGGGACGGGGGAGGTGGTGGCCTACCTGGAGGGACTGAGCCGGGAGGTGGAGCGGGAGGGGGCGCGTGGGGTGGTGTTCCTGGACAACGCGCCCTTTCACCGGTCCCGGGCCTTTCGGGAGGCGGCGGGGAGGTGGAGGGAGCGTGGGCTAGAGGTGGCCTACCTGCCCCGGTACAGCCCGCACCTGAATCCGGTGGAGGGGGTGTGGCGGCGGGTGAAGGGGTTTTTGCTGCCCCGGAGGCACTACGGGAGCGTGGGGGAGCTGAGGGGGGCGGTGGCTGAGGCCCTTGAGAGGCTGCGGGAGCGGATGGGGCAGGGGGTGTCGCAAGGTCTATGCGTGGGCACTTATTGCGAGCCACCCCCTCAAAGATACCCCGAGTAGTGCGCTGCATCATGCCCAGGGATTCGTCCATTATGGACGTGTAGCGCAGAACCTTCCGACCCCGAGCCACCGGGTAGAGGAGGACCCGGAGCCAGAACGGGGCAGGGCGTGCCCAGTAGACGAAGGCCACCAACTCCCTCACTATGGCATCCACCGAGCCATAGCGCTGAGTAGCCAGGTAGACATCCACGCCCACCTTCCGGTGCTGGGACCAGAAGGCTATGACCTCCACGGGGATAAGGTCAAACTGCCGGGAGGGAAGCCACATGTGGGCTTCATCAAAGAGAAGGACCCCATCATGCACGTTCAGGAGTTCAGAATAATCACGAATCTCGTGGATTAGGTCAGTCCTCAAAACTGCCTCCCTATGGGGAAGCCCAGCACGCTTGCGGAGCCAATAATAGACATTCTCCCGGATATAGCCGAAGTTGGCGTAAACAGGGCGGCCTTGTGCGAGGGCCTGGAGACCCTTGAGGACAAGGGCATAGCTCTTCCCACTACCAGGAATGCCAACAAAAGCTTCTATCATCGGCCACCCCGGAGGAAGGTGATAAAGCGCCACAGAGCAAACAAGCCATAGAACGTAGCCCAGATGGAGAAATACGTTATCGCCTCAGAAAGGGGGAATATCTGGTTAGCAATGTTGTAGGCGGGAATGACATAGCGGTCCATGGCATCCTGCAGAGACGGAGGCATATTAGGCAGCAGGCTAACCAGGAGTTGCAAGAGGGCAAGAAGGACATCAACAACATGCCCCAGGAGCCAAAAGACGGCGTTGAGAACCCACACTAGGACATCAACAGCAGCATTCCAAAGCCAGACAAGAGGGTACTCCACCAGGCGGAGAACCCACGCAGCCACGGCCTGGACGGTATTCACCAGCCAGGTAGCGAGGGCGGAGAACGTACCAGCCAGCCACTGGAGCAGGTCCAGGAGACCGGAGATGAGAGCACTCATATCAACCTCCTTCCCCCGCGCGTGCCCGCCCGGACAGCGTACTGGGGGGCGGCACCCCGTCAAGGGTGCGGAGCACCCCTCCGGGGCGGGCCTCCGGCAGGTCTCCACCCGTCCTCGCAAGGCTCCGGAGAACGTAGAGGCATGCACGGCCCGCCCCTCCGGGGCTAACGCCCTTGACGGGGACCCCGCCGCCCCCAGACCCAGACCAGTTGAGGGCACGCGCGGGGAAAATGGCGCTTGTGAAGGGATTCCCTTTAGGGCTGAACATCCAGGGCCCTCCTAACGATTGAGAACGTCAGCCCGAGCATGAACAGGCCGAGGAGAACGGGGCGGAACTGGGTAGCCACCTGCCAGAAGGGAGTGTTGCACGGATTCCACTCCCCGGTAACGGGGCCAATAGCAACAGGCACGGAACAGGAAACGGACTCGGTAGAAATGGGGGGTCTATTGGTAAGGCGGAAAACAATGCCAAACGGGAACTTCTCCATAGCCACTTGCCTTATGGTGTTTATGCGCTGCCCAAACCTATCGGCCACCTGCTGCTTCCAAGCGTCAGCAACCCGGTCTAAGTCAGAAAAACGGGGCAGGTCCTTCTTCTCTAGCTGAGGAACCTCGGGAAGCTGAACGGGCTGGATGCGTCCAGCAGGGGGACCGCCCGGCCAGGAATCGGGATTCTCCTCGGGCTTCTGCTGAGGAGGAGTAGTAGCGGGGTCAGGGTGGCTGGAAGCGTCCCGGGAGTCAGTCCCCTCAGCAATCTCCTGGGAATCAGGGTACCCATCCCCATCAGTATCCACCCAGGGACTGGTGGGAGAACGAGGAGAAGGGTGAGAAGCGGGGTCATAGGGGTCAGTACCTACCTGAACCTCTTGCAGATTAGGGTAACCGTCCCCGTCAGGGTCAGCGTTAGGGTCAGGATGGACCTGAGGGTCATTGATAACGTCAGGCCAGGGGAGACCCCGGCGGTTGGCCTCATGCCACTCAATAGAGTCAGGCCAGCCATCCCCATCGGTATCTATGTCGGGACGGGTAAAGGGGTTATCGGTCCACTGATTTGGGTTAGGGACAGGCTCCAGCCGAACCCCCGGGTAAGGTACACTTGGCGAGCCTAGCGGATGAGCATCCACATATCTAGTCACAACATCCCGCACGGCAGGGGCCGCATCCGGTTCTTGCCGGAGCCAGGTGGGAAGGTCAGGGCGCCCAGCCCCTTCCTTCGGAACCAGGACCACGCACACAGAATAACCAGATTTGTAGCTACAAGCACGCCGTGGAGGATGAAACGTCTGAACCCACCCACTAGGCGCATAGGAAAGCACCAAGCCAGCAGTACAGTTTTGATTCCTCACCTGGTGATAAGTATCAAACGGAGCCTGCTCCGGACGGCCGCTAGCAAAAAGCACAAAATTGATAGTGGCTAGCTTAGTACCATATACATCCATATCAAAACAGTATCCCTCCAACCAGTCCACAGGCTCCCAAAAGCGCCATTCATCTAAAGACGTACCCGTCTGCTCCTTCAAATGCCCATAGAACCAGTCCAAAGCAGTATAAACCAGGGCAGATCCAAGGAGAATAGAGCCACCCCACCGAACATAACGGCCTATAGTAGCTCGGCGGCGATATTGGCCGTTAGACCACTCAATAATCTCGTCCAGGGTCATCCCCTCAACGGCCCCTTTGATGGCCCCTTTCCACGCATCGGAGGGAGAAGCAAGGGCGGGCCCCCCTACCAGGAAAGCAACCACCACCAGTAGGAGAGCCCGCCAACCCATGGCCTACCCCTTGAGGAAGCGCTTAGCGTAACGCCAAGCGGCAGAGAGGCCAATGGTGAGAACGAGAACACCCACGCCAGCCGCAGCAATCTGGAGAACGTAGTTCTGAACGCCCTGAGCAATCTGGGCGGGGTCAAAACCGGCCTCCTGAGCAAAGGCGGAAACGGCCAGGACCGCGGCGGCAGGGAGAAGACGAAGCACCCGCTTCACAGCACTCACCTCCTTTCTGCACCTAACGGGGTCATGCCCCGGCTGTGCCTAGAGCCTACGGAGTAGGTTGCGGAGGAACGAGGCCACGAGGCCAGCCCCGAGTCCCCACCAGAAGGCCTGGAAAACCTCACGGTAATCCACACATCACCCCCACAGAAGAGGCACGAGGGAGGGCGGAAGGTGTAGAGAAGGCCGCACTGAACGCACTGCCACATCAGATACCCCCGTAGAGGCGGCCCATGTAGCGGTAGGCCGCGAGAAGGGAATAAGGAGTAGCAGTAAGGCCTAAAACCCACAAAAACCAAGCGTGAGGGTCCATCTACCAATCACCCCCCACAAGCAAGCCACCTATCAGCCCAAGGGCGAAGGCAAAGGCCTTCAGAACCTCATGCAGATAGGCGGGCTCAATCATGCCTGCTTGACCTCCTTACGGGCAGGAACCAGCTCAGAGATGAACTCGGCGCCCACGACAACGGTGCGAACCTCATTGGCACGGCCACCGAAGCCGTTAGCGATGGAAGTCTCCAAGTCCAGCCTGTAAAGGCCCGGCAGAACCTTAAAGGCGTCAGCCACCTCGGGCAACACCTCAAGCTCAGCAGCCAAAAGACCCCGGGCATTCGGGTTGCGAGGGGTAGAAGCCACCACTACACGAGCACCCTTAGTGCCATCCTTCCGAGTGAACTCAGACACTCCCAAAACTAAAATCGCCCTCATGGTGTACCTCCATAGGCATACGCCTCGGGCATTAGCCCGTACCTAGCCAGCTTCCTAGACTCAGCCTGCCTGTAGTAGCGCTCAGCACCGCGCACATCAAAGGCCTCAAAAAGGTTGACCCAAGTTTCCCGGAAGAAATCGGAAAGGCCAGAGAGGGCCGCCACGGCCTTAGCGGTCATGAAAGCCCCGAGGGCCTGCTTGAGCAAAGCCACGGGGTCAACCGCACCCAGACGCTTATCCCTCACCGCTGGACCAAAACCCTCATTCTCACCCCCTTTTTTGAAGGCACCTTGAACAAGTAACCAAAGCGGGTCCAAAGGAGCATCACGCATGCGGGTATAGCCGTGGTCCTTAGCCCGCAACACCAACCAGAAGCCCGTCAGGTACTCCCATATGGCGGGAACAAACCAAAGGAAATCGTACCAATCCCGCAAGTCAGAACCATCACCAGGCACGATTAGCTCAGCGAGAACTTCAGAACGAAGCTGGAACTCCACGCGAACCACTTCCCCAGTGATGGGGCCAAGGGCCTCCTCGTAGGACCTCAGGAGCACCCTAGAAACAGGCTTAGCCTTAGCCTCTATAGTCTTGGAGTAGACCCGAGCCATGAGAGGGCCACGGCCAAACGTGAATCCACTCCACTCCCGGCCACGGAGGAAGGCGGCGACGTGCTCAGGGCCCTCCTCCCAGGATGGGGGGGCCTCCAGTCGCGTAGAGGGGGGCGTGTTACTCATGAGCCCCTCCCCGTGGGGGGCGGGGGCCTGGCGGCCCGCCGCCTCCCCCACGGAGTAGAGGCCGCGCACCCTGCCCCTAGACGTGAAGCGGTCCACATCCTGGACCTTGAAGGTGCCAGCAGGGACTTCCAAATCCACGAAAAGGTCGGCCCGAGAAACCTGAACACGCTCAGGGCGGGAGCCCGTCAGATTCTGCAGGGCCTCCAAGAGCCAGGAAACCACAGCCTGAGCATCCCGGCGAGCGTACATCATGAAGCGCCCGGTGAGCTCCACCCGCACCGCAGGGAAGGTGGAACGGCGAGTAGTATCCTTGGCCGCCGAAAGGCTCACCAGAACAGCGTCAGCCCCAAAGCTCAACTGCCAGGGATAATGACGGGTAGGCCTGACCAAGGCCGCTTCATACAGAGAACCGTCAAGAGCAGGGTTAGGGATAGGCAGGTAGGCGTCCACACCCCAGAGGATGGCCGCCTCGGGATTGACCCGGTACTGGTCCTTAAGGGCATCCAACTTCTCAGGTAAGCCCTCGGGGAGGGAATACGTCCCCTCGGGCCAGTAAAAGTTGAGGACCAGCGTGTCCAAGCCATGCCCTAATATCCTGCTCATCAAGCCGCATGGTAGTCTCAAGGCATGACCCTCGAGGAAGCCCGCAAACGGGTGAACGAGCTCCGGGACCTCATCCGCTACCACAACTACCGCTACTACGTCCTGGATTCCCCGGAGATCTCCGACGCCGAGTACGACCGCCTTCTTAGGGAGCTAAGGGACCTGGAGGAGCGCTTTCCCGAGCTAAGGAGCCCCGACTCCCCCACGCTTCAGGTGGGGGCGAGGCCCCTGGAGGCCACCTTCCGGGCCATCCGCCATCCCACCCGCATGTACTCCCTGGACAACGCCTTCTCCCTGGAGGAGGTCCGGGCCTTTGAGGAAAGGATAGAGCGGGCCCTGGGGCGAGGGGGCCCCTTCGCCTACACGGTGGAGCACAAGGTGGACGGGCTTTCCGTGAACCTCTACTACGAGGAGGGCATCCTGGTCTGGGGGGCCACCCGGGGGGACGGGGAGGTGGGGGAGGAGGTGACCCAGAACCTCCTCACCCTCCCCACCCTCCCCAGGAGGCTAAAGGGGGTGCCGGAGCGCCTCGAGGTCCGAGGAGAGGTCTACATGCCCATAGAGGCCTTTCTCCGGCTCAACGAGGAGCTGGAGGAAAAGGGGGAGAAGATCTTCAAAAACCCCCGGAACGCCGCCGCGGGGTCTTTGAGGCAGAAAGACCCCCGGATCACCGCCAGGCGGGGCCTTAGGGCCACCTTCTACGCCCTGGGGCTTGGGCTGGAAGAGGTGGAAAGGGAAGGGGTCGCTACCCAGTTTGCCCTCCTCCACTGGCTCAAGGAAAAGGGCTTCCCCGTGGAGCACGGCTTCGCCCGGGCGGTGGGGACGGAAGGGGTGGAAAGGATTTACCAGGACTGGCTTAAAAAGCGGCGGACCCTTCCCTTTGAGGCGGATGGGGTGGTGGTGAAGCTGGACGAGCTTGCCCTCTGGCGGGAGCTCGGCTACACCGCCAGGGCCCCCCGCTTCGCCATCGCCTACAAGTTCCCCGCCGAGGAGAAGGAGACGCGGCTTCTGGACGTGGTCTTCCAGGTGGGCCGCACCGGGCGGGTGACCCCGGTGGGGATTCTGGAACCTGTCTTTATAGAGGGGAGCGAGGTTTCCCGGGTTACCCTCCACAACGAGGCGTACATAGAAGAGCTGGACCTCCGCATCGGGGACTTCGTCCTGGTTCACAAGGCGGGCGGGGTGATCCCCGAGGTCCTGAGGGTCCTGAAGGAGAAGAGGACCGGGGAGGAGCGTCCCATCCGCTGGCCCGAGCGCTGTCCAGAGTGCGGCCACCCCCTGGTCAAGGAAGGGAAGGTCCACCGCTGCCCCAACCCCTTATGCCCCGCCAAGCGCTTTGAGGCCCTCCGCCACTACGCTTCCCGCAAGGCCATGGACATCCAGGGCCTGGGGGAGAAGCTCATAGAAAAACTTCTGGAAAAGGGTCTGGTCAAGGACGTGGCCGACCTCTACCGCCTAAGGAAGGAGGACCTGGTGGGCCTGGAGCGTATGGGGGAGAAGAGCGCCCAAAACCTCCTCCGCCAGATAGAGGAGAGCAAACACCGGGGCCTGGAGCGCCTTCTCTTCGCCCTGGGGCTTCCCGGGGTGGGGGAGGTCTTGGCCCGGAACCTGGCCGCCCGGTTCCGGACCATGGACCGCCTCCTCGAGGCCAGCCTGGAGGAGCTCTTGGAGGTGGAGGAGGTGGGGGAGCTCACCGCCAGGGCCATCCTGGAAACCCTCCGCGACCCCGAGTTCCGCCGCCTGGTGCGGCGGCTTAAGGAAGCGGGGGTGGAGATGGAGGCCAAGGAGAGGGGGGGAGAGGCCCTGAAGGGCCTTACCTTGGTGATCACCGGGGAGCTTTCCCGCCCCCGGGAGGAGGTGAAGGCCCTTCTTCGGCGCCTCGGGGCCAAGGTGACGGACTCCGTGAGCCGCAAGACGAGTTACCTGGTGGTGGGGGAAAACCCCGGGAGCAAGCTGGAGAAGGCCAAGGCCCTGGGGGTCCCCACCCTCACGGAGGAGGAGCTTTACCGCCTTATAGAGGCCCGCACGGGGCAAAGGGTGGGGGCTTAAGGGAGGGCGTCTTCCGGGCCGAAGAGCTTCTCCAAGGCCTCCCGCAGGCGGCTTCCCTGGAGGCCTAAGGCCGAAAGGGCCTTCTCGTAGGTTTCCGGGGTCAAGAGGCCCCGGAGGGCCTTAAGCTCTGTGCGGGAAAGGCTCTTCCCCTGAAGCACGTGCTCTTCGTAACTCTGCCAAGCCAGGGGGACCTTCTCCTTGACGAGGAGGGCTATGGCCTTGGCGTACTGGCGGATCTCCCATTGCGCTTCGGGGGCGAGGCGGAGCTTGAGGAAGTGGAAGAGGTTGTGCAGGTCCTGCTTCCAGTAGAACTCGGTGTAGAGGGAAAGGGGGAGGACCATCCTCGCCATCTCCCGGGCAACCCCCTTCTCCAGGAGGGCCTGGTAGGCCTCGTAGGTTTCCTTCTTTACCCTATGGAGGAGGTCCAGGGCCTCTTCGTCCTCAAGCGCGCCTTCCGAGGCCTGCTTGTTCCTCCCCGCCTGCTTGCGAAAGGCCTCGGGTTCGTAGAACTCGTCTTTGAGGACCGAGTAGCGTCCGGACACCTCGTTGACGCTGGCCGTGCGGTGGCGGAACCACTGGCGCACCACAAAGAGGGGGGCCTTGACGTGGAACTTAAACTCCACCATCTCAAAGGGGCTGGTGTGGCGGTGGCGCATGAGGTAGTCAATGAGGGCGGCGTCTTCCCGCACGGTCTTGGTTCCTTCCCCGTAGGACACCCGGGCCGCCTGCACGATGGCGCGGTCGTCCCCCATCACGTCCACCAGGCGCACAAATCCCTTGTCCAGGACGGGTATGACCCTTCCAGGCTCCATACCCCCCAGTCTACTTGCCAGGCGGGCCTTTCCCCCTTACCCTTAGGGCATGCGGGTCAGAACCCCCTTCCCCCACAAGCGGCGCCACGGGCGTTACCGGGCCTGAGGGCCTTGGCCCTGGCGGCACCGAAGGCTTAGGATAGAAAGGCTTGCGGGCGCTTGGCGCCTTTTTTGGAGGGATATGCTCACCTTACCCGATTTCCCCTTACCCAACGAGCGGGGCCGCTTTGGGCCCTATGGGGGGCGGTACGTGCCGGAGACCCTGATCCCGGCCCTGGAGGAGGTGGAGGCCGCCTACCGGGAGGCCAAGAAGGACCCCGCCTTTTTGGCGGAGCTGGACCACTACCTGAGGAACTTCGCAGGGAGGCCCACACCCCTCTACCACGCCAGGCGGCTTTCCCGGTACTGGGGTGGGGCCCAGGTCTATCTCAAGCGGGAGGACCTTCTCCACACCGGGGCCCACAAGATCAACAACACCCTGGGCCAGGCCCTCCTGGCGAAGCGCATGGGCAAGCGCCGGGTCATCGCCGAAACGGGGGCGGGGCAGCACGGGGTGAGCGTGGCCACGGTGGCGGCCCTCTTCGGCATGGAGTGCGTGGTCTACATGGGGGAGGAGGACGTGAGGCGCCAGGCCCTGAACGTCTTCCGCATGAAGCTCCTGGGGGCCGAGGTGCGCCCCGTGGCCGCGGGAAGCCGCACCCTCAAGGACGCCACCAACGAGGCCATCCGCGACTGGATCACCCACGTGCGCACCACCTTCTACATCCTGGGCTCGGTGGTGGGCCCCCACCCCTACCCCATGATGGTGCGGGACTTCCAGAGCGTCATCGGGGAGGAGGTGAAGCGGCAGAGCCGGGAGCTTTTTGGCCGCCTGCCCGACGCCCTCATCGCCGCCGTGGGGGGCGGGTCCAACGCCGTGGGCCTCTTCGCCCCCTTCGCCTACCTGCCCGAAGGGGAGCGGCCAAGGCTCATCGGGGTGGAGGCCGCCGGGGAAGGGCTTTCCACGGGCAGGCACGCCGCCAGCATCGGGGCGGGGAAGCGGGGGGTGCTCCACGGGAGCTACATGTACCTCCTCTACGACCACGATGGCCAGATCACCCCGGCCCACTCCGTCTCGGCGGGTCTGGACTACCCGGGGGTGGGGCCGGAGCACAGCTACTACGCCGACACCGGCCTCGCCGAGTACGCCAGCGTTACCGACGAGGAGGCCTTGGAGGGCTTCAAGCTTCTGGCCAGGCTGGAGGGGATCATCCCCGCCCTGGAGTCCGCCCACGCCATCGCCCATGCCGCCAAGGTGGTGCCGGAGATGGGCAAGGACGAGGTGGTGGTCATCAACCTCTCGGGCCGGGGGGACAAGGACGTCACCGAGGCCATGCGTCTCCTTGGGGGGGAGCTATGACCACAAAGGAGGCCTTTGCCCAGGCCAAGAGGGAGGAAAGGGCCGCCCTCATCCCCTACCTCACCGCGGGCTTCCCCAGCCGGGAGGGTTTTTTGCAGGCGGTGGGGGAGGTCCTTCCCTTTGCCGACCTTTTGGAGATCGGCCTGCCCTACTCCGACCCCCTGGGGGACGGCCCGGTGATCCAGCGGGCCAGCGAGACCGCCCTGAGGAAGGGCATGAGCGTCCAGGGGACCTTGGAGCTGGTGCGGGAGGTGCGTTCCCTCACCGAGAAGCCCCTTTTCCTCATGACCTACCTGAACCCCGTCCTGGCCTGGGGGCCGGAGCGCTTCTTCAGCCTCTTTAAGCAGGCGGGGGCCACGGGCCTTATCCTCCCCGACCTCCCTCCGGACGAGGACCCAGGCCTGGTGCGCCTGGCCCAGGGGATCGGCCTGGAGACGGTGTTTCTCCTCGCCCCCACCTCCACGGAAGCCCGCATCGCCACCGTGGTCCGCTACGCCACGGGCTTCGTCTACGCCGTTTCCGTTACCGGGGTGACCGGGGAGCGGGAGAGGCTTCCCGAAGAGGTGGAGGACCTGGTGCGCCGCATCAAGGCCCAGACCCCTCTCCCCGTGGCCGTGGGCTTCGGGGTTTCGGGCCAAAAGACAGCGGCCCAGGCGGCGGTGGCCGATGGGGTGGTGGTGGGGAGCGCCCTCATACGGGCCCTCGAGGCGGGCCGCCCCCTGGGCCCCCTCCTGGAGGAGATCCGGCGGGGGCTCCAGAGGGAAAAGGCCTAGGCGCCCGCGGGAGAGCCCTTCAGATCCAAATCCAGGGGCTCCGGCTCCTGGAGGAGGGCCTTCGGGTCCGGGTAGCGGAGGATGCGGTAGAGGGGGTCCCTTTCCGCGGGCTTAAACCCGGCGTCCACGATGTGGCGCACCATCTGGCGCACCGTGGCGTGGGTGCGGCCGTGCCCTCCCGCCGCCGAGACCACGTTCTCCTCCAGCATGGTGCTTCCGAAGTCGTCGGCCCCGTAGAAGAGGGCGGCCTGGGCCACCTTGAAGCCCAGGGTGGGCCAGGAGGCCTGGAGGTGGGCGAAGTTGTCCAGGGCGAGGCGGGCGATGGCGAGGGTCTTCAGGTACTCGTGGGCCGTGGCCCCGGGGGCCTTGCCCTTGAGGCGGGTGTGCTCCACCTGAAGCGTCCAGAGGGCAAAGGCGGCGAAGCCGTTTTTGTAGCGCTCCAGGGCCCTGTCCTGCTGGGCGCGGAGGCCCAGGAGGTGGGCGGTCCTCTCCTCCTTCCCCTCCCCAAAGCCGATGACCATGCTGGCCAGGGTGTAGAGGCCCAGGGCCTGGGCGGCGTCCACGATGCGGTACCAGTCGGCGGTCCGGATGCGGGCGGGGGCCGCTCTTTGCCGCACCGCGTCCACCAGGATCTCCGCCCCTGCTCCCGGCATCCCGTCCAGGCCTGCCTCCTTGAGCTTCTCCAGAATCGCCTCGGCCTTAAGGCCGGTGAGCCGCTCCAGCCCCAGGATCTCCTCGGGGCTGAAGGCGTCTATGCGCAGGTCGGGGAAGCGGCCCTTGAGGTAGCGGAGGAGGTCCAGGTACCACTCCAGGGGAAGCTCGGGGTTCACCCCGCCTTGCATGAGGATCCGCTTCCCCCCCACCTGGTAGAGTTCCTCAATCTTTTGGGCGATCTCCTCGTAACTCAGGGTGTAGGCGTCCTTCTGCCTCTTGGTGCGGTAGAAGGCGCAGAAGGCGCAGGCCACGGTGCAGACGTTGGTGTAGTTGATGTTGCGGTCAATGAGGAAGGTGACCACCTCGGGGTCGGTCTTCCTCAGGCGCACCTCGTGGGCGGCGGCGGCGAGCTCGGGGAGGGGAAGGTCAAAGAGGGTTAGGACCTCGGCCTCGGAAAGCCTCTCCCCGGCCACGGCCTTCTCCAGGACGTCCATGTCCTCCATCCTACACCCGCTTTTCCCGGGCGGGGGGGCCTTGGGTAAAATCGGGGCATGGAGCTCAAGCTCATCCCCATCGAGAAACCCGAGAACCTGAACGTCATCCTGGGCCAGGCCCACTTCATCAAGACGGTGGAGGACCTGCACGAGGCCTTGGTGACGGCGGTGCCGGGGATCCGGTTCGGCCTGGCCTTCTCCGAGGCCAGTGGCAAGCGCCTCATCCGCCGCTCGGGGACGGACGAGGCCCTGGTGGAGCTCGCCGTGAGGAACCTCTTGAACCTGGCCTCGGGCCACGCCTTCCTCATCGTCTTAGGGGAGGGCTTCTACCCCATCAACGTCCTCCACGCCGTCAAGGCCTGCCCCGAGGTGGTGCGGATCTATGCCGCCACCGCCAACCCCCTGAAGGTGGTGGTGGCCGAGGAGGGAGAGCAGAGGGCCATCCTCGGGGTCATGGATGGCTTCAAGCCCCTGGGCGTGGAGGACGAGGCCGAGGTGGCCTGGCGCAAGGACCTGCTTCGCCGCTTCGGCTACAAGCTCTAATCCCACCCCATGCTGGCTTGCGCCAGCATGGGGGCCCCGGTAAAGAGGGCGAGGGCCGGGTATAATCCCACATATGGAAGGTTCTTTGGCCCCGGACTTCGCCCTCCCCGACCAGGAGGGCAGGGTTCACCGCCTCTCCGACTACCGGGGGCGGTGGGTGGTCCTCTACTTCTACCCCAAGGACGACACCCCGGGTTGTACCAAGGAGGCCTGCGGCTTCCGGGACCACATGGGAAGCCTAAGGGCCCTGGGGGCGGTGGTCCTCGGGGTTTCGGCGGACGACGTGGAAAGCCACCGGCGCTTCGCCGAGAAGTACGGTTTAAACTTCCCCCTCCTCGCAGATCCCGAGCGGGAGGTCATAAGGGCCTACGGTGCCTGGGGGAAGAAGAAGCTCTACGGCAAGGAGTACGAGGGGGTGCTGCGCCAGACCTTCCTCATCGACCCCGAGGGCAGGATCGCCAAGCTCTGGCGCAAGGTCTCCCCCGAGGGGCACGCCCTAGAGGTGGCCGAGGCCCTTGAGGCGCTGAAGGGGGCCTGATGGAGCGCCCCTTGGAGGCCTACAAGAAGGAGGCGGCCCACGCCGCCATCGCCTACGTCCAGGACGGGATGGTGGTGGGCCTGGGCACGGGTTCCACGGCCCGGTACGCCGTCCTCGAGCTCGCCCGCCGCCTAAGGGAGGGGGAGCTTAAGGGGGTCAGGGGCGTCCCCACCTCCGAGGCCACCCGGGAGCTGGCCTTGAGGGAGGGGATCCCCCTGGTGGACCTCCCTCCTGAGGGGGTGGACCTGGCCATTGACGGGGCGGACGAGATCGCTCCCGACCTCTCCCTCGTCAAGGGCATGGGTGGGGCGCTCCTCCGGGAAAAGATCGTGGAGGCCTCGGCCAGGGAGTTTCTGGTCATCGCCGACCACACCAAGAAGGTGCCCGTCCTGGGCCGGGGGCCGGTGCCGGTGGAGATCGTCCCCTTCGGCCACCGGGCGACCCTTCGGGCCATCGCCGCCTTGGGGGGGGAGCCCGAGCTCCGCATGGACGGGGACGAGTTCTACTTCACCGATAACGGCCACCTCATCGCCGACTGCCGCTTCGGCCCCATCGGGGACCCTCTGGGCCTGCACCGGGCGCTTTTGGAGATCCCCGGGGTGGTAGAGACGGGGCTTTTCGTGGGGATGGCCACCCGGGCCTTGGTGGCGGGGCCTTTGGGGGTGGAGGAGCTTCTTCCCTAGTGTAGAATGGAGGCCATGAAGGGCATGCCCCGGTTCTAGGGCGGGGAAACCTCCCCGCCCGGGGCGCATGCCCCGGTTTTTTTTGAGGAGGGCGCATGGAAAAGGTCTTCTACGTGACCACCCCCATCTACTACGTGAACGCCGAGCCCCACCTGGGCCACGCCTACACCACGGTGGTGGCGGACTTCCTGGCCCGGTGGCACCGCCTGGACGGGTACCGCACCTTCTTCCTCACCGGCACCGACGAGCACGGGGAGACGGTCTACCGGGCGGCCCAGGCCGCGGGGGAAGACCCCAAGGCCTTCGTGGACCGGGTTTCCGGGCGCTTCAAGCGGGCCTGGGACCTTCTCGGCGTCGCCTACGACGACTTCATCCGCACCACGGAGGAAAGGCATAAGAGGGTGGTGCAGCTCGTCCTGCAGAAGGTCTACGAGGCCGGGGACATCTACTACGGGGAGTACGAGGGCCTCTACTGCGTCTCTTGCGAGCGCTTCTACACGGAAAAGGAGCTCGTGGAGGGCCTCTGCCCCATCCACGGGAGGCCCGTGGAGAGGCGGAGGGAGGGGAACTACTTCTTCCGCATGGAGAAGTACCGGGAGTGGCTTCTCCATTACCTCCAGGACCACCCCGACCTCATCCGGCCCGAAGGGTATAGGAACGAGGTGCTGGCCATGCTCGCCGAGCCCATCGGGGACCTCTCCATCTCCAGACCCAAGTCCCGGGTCCCCTGGGGCATTCCCCTCCCCTGGGACGAGGACCACGTCACCTACGTGTGGTTTGACGCCCTCCTGAACTACGTTTCCGCCCTGGGCTACCCCGAGGGGGAGGCCTACCGGGTCTTCTGGCCTCACGCCTGGCACCTCATCGGCAAGGACATCCTGAAGCCCCACGCCGTCTTCTGGCCCACCATGCTGAAGGCTGCGGGGATTCCCATGTACCGCCACCTGAACGTGGGGGGGTTCTTGCTGGGCCCGGACGGGCGTAAGATGTCCAAGACCTTGGGGAACGTGGTGGACCCCTTCGCCCTTCTGGAGAAGTACGGCCGGGACGCCCTCCGCTACTACCTCCTTAGGGAGATCCCCTACGGCCAGGACACCCCGGTGGGGGAGGAGGCCCTTAAGGCCCGGTACGAGGCCGACCTGGCCGACGACCTGGGGAACCTCGTCCAGCGGACCCGGGCCATGCTCCTCCGCTTCGCCGAGGGCCGCATCCCCGAGCCCGTGGGGGGGGAGGAGCTTGCGGAGGGGACGGGGCTTGCGGGGAAGCTCAGGCCCCTGGTGCGGGAGCTTAAGTTCCACGTGGCCCTCGAGGAGGCCATGGCCTACGTCAAGGCCTTAAACCGCTACATCAACGAGAAGAAGCCCTGGGAGCTCTACCGGGAGGACCCCGGGGCGGCCCGGGCCGTCCTCTACCGGGTGGTGGAGGGCCTGAGGATCGCCTCCATCCTCCTCACCCCCGCCATGCCGGGCAAGATGGCAGAGCTTAGGCGGGCCTTGGGGCTTAAGGAGGCGGTGCGCCTGGAGGAGGCGGAGCGCTGGGGCCTGGCCGAGCCCAAGCCCATTCCAAAGGAGGCTCCCGTCCTCTTCCCCAAGGAAAAGGAAACCAAGGGGGAGGCCAAGCCCAAGGAGGAGCACCTCATCGGCATTGAGGACTTCGCCAAGGTGGAGCTCCGGGTGGCGGAGGTGGTGGCGGCGGAGAAGCACCCCAATGCCGACCGGCTTCTCGTCCTCAGGCTTTCCCTGGGGAACGAGGAGCGCACCGTGGTCTCGGGGATCGCCAAGTGGTACCGCCCCGAGGAACTCGTGGGGAAGAAGGTGGTCCTGGTGGCCAACCTCATGCCCGCCAAGCTCCGGGGCGTGGAGAGCCGGGGCATGATCCTCGCCGCCCAGGAGGGGGAGGCCCTGGCCCTGGTGACCGTGGAGGGGGAGGTGCCGCCCGGGGCGGTGGTGAAGTAGGCCCCGGCCTAACCGGGGCCCCCATGCTGGCGCAAGCCAGCATGGGGTGGTGTTATCGGTTCAGCTCCTCCAGGGCCCGCTTCAGGATGGCGTCGTTTTCCAGGTCCAAGACCGCCTGGCCCCGATCCTCGGGCAAGGGGCGGCTCCGCTGGGGCTCGGCGTAGGTGAACTTGCCCTCCTGGTCGGCTTTTACCTTCACCGTCTTGCCGTTTAGGGTCACCGTTACCTCCGCCCCAGGCGGGGCCCCCGCTCCCTGGAGGGAGAAGGGGGTGGGGAAGCGGGTGTCCTTGACCTCAATGTCGGGCTTCAGGCCCTCCTTGTTGATGGCCCGGCGCTTGGGGGTGAGCCACTCAAAGGTCACCAGGGTGAGCTCGCCCCCGTTGGCCAGGGTGTAGGGGGTCTGGCCCACGCCCTTGCCGAAGGTCTTCTCCCCGATGAGCTTGGCCCGGCCGTAGTCCTGGAGGGCTCCGGCCACGATCTCGCTGGCCGAGGCGGAGTTGCCGTTCACCAGGACCACCATGGGGCCCTCCCAAAGGGGCCTCCCCGAGGCCTCGCACCAGACCCGGGTGAGGTTCTTGGTGCGGGTGTAGACAATGGGGCCTTCCTTCAAAAAGGCGCTGGCCACGGCGCACCCCTGGTCCAGGAGGCCGCCGCCGTTGTCCCTGAGGTCAAAGATGAGCTTCTTCACCCCTTGGGCCTTCAGGTCCTCTATGGCCTTTTTCAGCTGGTCCTCCACCTTGAAGTTGGCGAAGGTTTCCAGGGCCACGTAGCCCACGTCCCCGATCCTGCCCGTGGAGACCGAGATGATCTCCACCTTTTCCCGGACGAGCTCAAAGACCAAGGGGGCCGGAACCCCTTCCCGGCGCACCTTGAGGGTAACCTTGGTCCCCTCGCGGCCGCGGATGCGGGCCACCACTTCCTGGAGGGGAAGCTTGGTCACGTCCTCCCCGTCCACCTCGAGGATCACGTCCCCGGCCCTGAGGCCCGCCCGCTGGGCGGGGAGGCCCTTCATCACCCCTTCGATCTTGGCCCCGGTGCCGTCGGGGTTGGCGGGGGTGAGGGTGGCCCCGATGCCGTAGAACTCCCCCCTTAGGTCTTCCTGCCTCAGGCTTGCCCGCTGGGGCGGGGAGTAGCTGGTGAAGGGGTCCTCCAGGGCCTGGACCATTCCCCCGATGGCCCCCTCTAAAAGCTTGTTCAGCTTTTCCCTGGGAAGGGACTCCAGGTAGTCCTGCTGGATCCTCTGGTAGACCTCCAGAAGGGCCTGGCCGTTGGGGTTTTGCAACAGGTTTTCCGCCTGGGGGCGGGGGAGCTGGGCGTAGACCAAGGCCAGCAACACCCCAAGCCCCGCGATGACCCATGCGCTTCGCTTCATCCTCTCCCTCACTCGCCTTCACTATAGCGCCTTTCCATGAGAAGAAAGCGTGGTCCGCCTCCCCTATAGTGGGGGCATGATCGCCTTTCACCGGGTGAGCCTGGAGTACCCCCGCACCAGGACCAAGGCCCTTTACAACGTGAGCCTCGAGGTCAAAAAGGGAGAGTTCGTCTTCGTGGTGGGCCACTCGGGAGCGGGAAAGTCCACCCTTCTTTCCCTCATCCTCAGGCGGCTTACCCCCACCCAGGGGGCGGTCTACTTCGCCGGACAGAACCTGAAGGCCTTGAGGGGGGACGGCATCGCCCTCCACCGCCGCAGGATCGGCATGGTTTTCCAGGACCACCGCCTCCTCGCCGACATGACCGTGGAGGAGAACCTGGCCTTCGTCCTCAGGGTCCAGGGAGTGCCCTCTAGGGAGTGGCCGGAGCGCATCGCCTTGGCGCTACGCCGGGTGGGGCTTGCCCACAAGAAACGGGCCTTCCCCGAGGAGCTCTCCGTGGGGGAGGCCCAGCGGGTGGCCCTGGCCCGGGCGCTCCTTCTGGACCCCCCGGTCATCCTCGCCGACGAGCCCACGGGCAACCTGGACTCGGAAAACGCCCTCCAGGTGCTGGATATCCTCAAGGCGGCCCACCAGCGGGGGGCCACGGTGGTGGTGGCCACCCACAGCCGGGAGCTTTTGGAGGCCTACCCCACCCGGGTCGTGGTCCTGAAGGCGGGGCAGGTGGTGCGGGACGAGCGTCCCGGGGAAGGTGGTAGCATAAGGGTAAGGGAAAGCCCTGACCGGGGCGGAAAGGAGGGCGCATGAACATCTACAAGCTCGTCGGCCGCAACCTGGAGATCACCGACGCCATCCGGGACTACGTGGAGAAAAAGCTTTCCCGCCTGGACCGCTACCAAAACGGGGAGCTCATGGCCAAGGTGGTCCTTTCCCTGGCGGGGAGCCAGCACGTGGAGCGCAAGGCCAAGGCCGAGGTGCAGGTGGACCTCCCCGGGGGGCTGGTGCGGGTAGAGGAGGAGGACCCCGACCTCTACGTGGCCATTGACCGCATGGTGGACCGCTTGGAAACCCAGCTCAAGCGCTTCAAGGAGCGCCGCTATATGGGCAAGCGCCACACCTACCAGGGCCCCCCTCCCCCCGAGGTGCGGGACATGGAGGCCCTGCGCAAGCCCGAGGAGGAGGAAGGCCCCAGGATCGTGCGGGTGAAGCGCTTTGAGATGAAGCCCATGGACCCCGAGGAGGCCGCCTTTCAGATGGAGGCCCTGGGGCACGATTTCTTTGTCTTCCGCAACGCCAAGACCGAGGAGATCAACGTCATCTACCGCCGCAAGGACGGCAACTACGGGCTGATTGAGCCCGCCTAGGTGAGGTCAAGGTTGGGGTGGGGGGCCCTTAATAGTAGGCCGAGGGGTCCACGAAACGGGTCTCCCCTCCCACCCGCACCGCCACCCGGAACTCCAGCGCGTCCGGGGGAATGAGAAGGCCCCCCCCGGTGTAGCCCAGCACCTGGCCCTGGCGCACCCGTTCTCCCTCCTGCACCAGGGGTTCTTGCAGGTTGGTGTACACGGTGGAGAGGGTCTCCGTGTGCACCACCATCACCGTGTAGCCCAGATTGGGCAGGTAGAGGATCCCCGCCACGTACCCTTCCGCCGCCGCCTGGACGGGGCTTCCCGGGGCGGGGCCTTGGAGGACCTGGAAGGGTCCCTCCTGCCCGTAGGGGACCAGGACCCGTCCCCCGGGCACGGGGAAGGCCAGGCGTCCTAGGGTGGCGGGGAGGGGGGGCGGGGGCACCACCACGGTCTGGGGGGCTTGGGCTTGTTGGCGCCTGCGGGCCTCCTCTTGGCGCCTTCGCTCCGCCTCCTTAAGGGCGAGGAGCCTCTGCCGTTCCTCCAAGACCTGGGCCTGGAGCTGGGCCAAGGCCCTTTGCAGGCGTTGGCGCTCGGTGAGGGCGTCCCGGAGGAGGGCCTTTTTGCCCTCCTCTTCCTGGCGGAGGCTTTTCAGGGTGGCCTCGAGGCTCTGGCGCTGGGATTCCAGCCTCCGTTGGTTCTCCGCCAGGGCCGCTTCCTTGGCGGTGAGGTCGGCGAGGAGGAGGGCGAGGCGCTCCCGCTCCTCCTTCAGGGCCTTGAGGGTGGCCTGGAAAAGGCGCACCAGCTCGGTGTCCTGCCGGGAGATGTAGCCCACCCAGCGGGCCCGCACCGCCAGGTCGGTGAAGGACTGGGCCCGAAGAAGGGGCAGGTACCGGCCGGACCGCTCCCGGTACAGGCTTCGCATGAGGGCCTCGAGCCTCCCCCTCAGGGCGGCCAGGTTCCCCTCCAGCTTGGCGATCCGGGCCTCGGTCTCCCGGACGGCTTCCTTGAGCCGGGCGATCTCCCGGCGCAGGGCCTGCCTTTCCCCCTCGAGGCGGCGGATCTCCTCCTCCAGGCGGGCCTTTTCCGCAAGGAGGTTCTGCACCCGTTGGGAGAGGCGGGCGAGCTCGCGGTTGAGGCGCTGGATCTGGGCCTGGGCCCTCTCGTCCAGGGCGCGGGCTTGGGCGGCCTCGGCCTCCAGGGCCCGCACCCTCTTTTCCTGGGTGGCCACGTCCTGTCCCAGGGCCAGGAAGGAAAGGAGAAGGCAGAGCCAAAGCCAAAGCCTCGCCACCCTAAACCTCCTTGAGGTAGGCCCGGCTGGCCATGTAGGCCCCCCCTGCCCCCAGCACCAGGGCCAGGAAGAGGACCCCAAGGGCGGTTCGCAGGAGATCCCCCTGGCCGAGAACCGGGAGGAAGGGGAGGAGGCCCTGGAGGGCCCGGGAAAGCCCCAGGTAGAGGCTTCCTCCCGAAAGCACCGCCAAAAGCCCGGCCGCCAGGGTGAGGAGGAGGCCTTCCACCACAAAGGGCCCCTGGGCGAAGCGCCGCGTGGCCCCCACCAGGAGCATGATGGAAAGCGCCTCCTTACGGCTTTCCACCGAAAGGCGGATGGACCCCATCACGCTGAAAAAGGTGTTGAGGAGGAGAAGCCCCACCAGCACCCCCATGGCCAGGCGGCTTCCCGAAAGCACCTGCACCAGGCGCTCCGTGAGCTCCCCTCCGTACTCCACCCCTTCCACTCCAGGAAGCTTCCGCAGGCGTTCGGCCACGGTGCGCACCGCCTCCGGGTTCCTCAGCCGGAGCCGCAGGGTGTCGGGGAGGGGGTTTCCCACCAGGTCCTTGGCCTCGGCCAGGTAGGGGTAGTCCAGGACCAGCTGGGCCAGGGCCTCCTCCTTGGGCACCAAGCGCACCTCTCCCACCTCGGGCCAGGCCTGGATCTCGGTGAGGAGGGTTTCCACGTTGGCGTCCGCCTTGAGGAAGGCGGCCACCTCCAGCTCCTTCTCCAGGCTCTGCACCACCCTTTCCAGGTTCCAGAGGAGGAGGCCTAGAAAGTAGAGGAGGGCGAAGGAGACCAAGGCGGTGAAGAAGGTGGCGAGGCTGGCCGTGGGGTGCCTGAGGATCTGGCGAAGGGCCTCGCGGAGGGCGTACACGCCCTATATCTTAAGCTCCCCCGGTGAGAAGGACCTTTAGCGGGTCCTTTTCCTCAGACTTGGCCGCTATACGGCCTTAGGGTAAAGATTGACCTCCTTAAGGAAGCCCCCTAAGCTTCTCCCCTGCCTCCAGAAAGGGCGCCTCGTCCCACGCCATGCTGCCTCCCGGGGTTTCTCGGGAGTATACCCCCTTGCCCCTAAGGCCGCCCCCCTCTAGGGCACATTTGGCCGGAAGAGAGCCTTGCCCCGGGCCTTGAGCGCCTCCCGCCACCCTTCCAGGGGATAGATCCCCCCCGCCAGGGCCTCGAGGCCCCTCAGCTCCCCAAGAAGCTCCACCGCCTCCCGGAACTCCTCCCGGGTGTAGGTGTAGCTCCCCAGGAGCCCCACCTCCTTGAACCAGAAGGGGGAGAGGTCCACGAGCTCGAGCCCCGGGGCCCCCAAAAGGAGCACCCTTCCCCCTTCCCGGGCGAGGGCGAGGGCCTCCCGGAAGCCCCTCCCGCTTCCCGAGGCCTCCACCACCGCCTCGTACCCGCCCCTAGAGCCCTCAAAGAGGAGGTAGCGGTAGCGCTTGGCCCTCTCCCGGAGGGCCTCCTTGGCGCTGGCGAAGACCCCGTCCGCCCCGAAGGCCTTCGCCCTCTCCGCCTGGTGGGGGTACTTGGCCACGGCGAAAAGCCTTCCCGTGTAGCCCAAGGCCCTTAAGAGCCTCACCGCCAGGAGGCCGATGGTCCCCATCCCCAGCACCAGCACCTCCCCGGGCCAGGGTCTGAGCTTCCTCAGGCCCCTGAGGACCACCGCCAGGGGCTCGGCGAAGACGGCCCGTTCGTCGGGAACCCCTTCGGGAACGGGGAAAAGCCTCTCGGGCCGAGCCAGGACCCACTCCCCCCACCCCCCCGGGAGGTCCCGGTTGTAGCCCAGGATCCCCGGGGCCAAGGAGCCTTCCGCCACGTTCTGGCAGAGCCCCTCCTCCCCCCTTTGGCACATGGGGCAGGGGGGAAGCCCCCTTTCGGCGCAGGCGAGGAGGGGGTTCACCGCCACCCGGCTTCCCTCCACCTCCCCCAGGATCTCGTGGCCGAGGACGGCGGGGAAGGAGAAGAAGGGGCTTATGGTGGGGGGGCTTTTCCCGTAGAGGAGGGCGAGGTCCGAGCCGCAGACCCCGCTTAGGCGCACCCTGACCTTGAGGAAGCCTTCCCGTTCGGGAAGGGGGACCTCGGCGAGCCTGAGGGGGAGGAGGCTTTTGGGGAAGCGCTTGCCGAGAAGCCTCGCCCCCAGGAAGCGGGGGAGGGAGGGGGTGTAGAGGAGGGCCTTCATGTCATGGGCACCGTGCGGATGAGCCTGCCCTCAATGCGCTCCAGGATCTCGTCCAGGCTGCGTCCGGTGATGGTGAGGCCGTGGTTCTTGAGGCCCACCACCGCCCGGGTGGGGTCAGGGGCCTCCCGCACCTTCTCCGCCACCGCCTGGGCCAGCTCGTAGGTGCCGCAGGGGTAGTTGAAGGGGGTGGCCGGGACCCCCTCCATCCAGGCGTGGACGTGGAGGATGGCCCCCACCCCGGGGTGCTCGCGGTAGATCATCCAGTGCTCTATGGCGTCCACGCTCACCCGCCTGGGCTCCACGTGGGGAGGGACGGAGAGGAGGATGGCGTTCCCTTCGGGGTCGTAGTCCTTCACCATGAGGATGTCCCGGCCGATCTCCTTGAGGTTCGCCTTGTCCACCCCGCTTGCCGACATCCAGAAGCGCCTTTCGTCCTTGCGCACGGAGAGGTTCCCGTAGGAAAGCCCCCCGATGCCGTAGAGCCTTTTCACGTGCCTCAGGTCCTCGGGGGGGAGGATCTCCTCAATGGGGAAGGGGGCCGGGAGGAGGTCCCAGGCTTTCAGCCTCTTCCCCGCCCGGTGCATGCTCTCGGTGAGCTCGTCCCCCTGCCAGAGCTCGGGCTCGAGGTCCGGCTCAAAGACGTTGTTGATGACGAGGCGGCTGCAGGCGATGGGCCTTAAGCGCCCCGCCACCCGCTGGTAAAACCCCTCGCCCTCGGGCTCCTCGTAGTGGCCGAGCTCCAGGGTGAGGAACTTCACCCCCCGGCCCGGCGCGTAGGCCAAGAGGACGTTGGAGAGCGCCCGGACCAGGTAGGGGTAGAGCTCCCGCAAGGGGTCTTGGGGGAAGGCGGGAAGCTCCATGGCCGAGGCCACGAAGGTGGCCTGGGCCTTGCGGCGGTAGGGCCTGGGGTTCTCCGGGGTGATGGCGTTGAGGACCAGGTTGGGGGCTTCGGATTCGGGGTTAAAGCGGAAGCCCTGGGCCTCGAGGGCCTTCCCCACCCCCTCTAGGAGGGTCTTAAGCCTGGGCGTCGGTTCCCCGTGGATGAGGTACTCCCACATAGGACCTCCTTGCTCTGGCCTTTAGGCTACCCCATACTGGGTCCATGGCGGAAGCGCTCTGGGGGAAGAGCGCCCTCCTCCCGGGGCTTCGGGTGGGGCACTTCACCGATGAGGAGGCCCTCACCGGGTGCACCGTGGTCCTGGTGGAGGAGGGGGCGGTGGCGGCGGTGGACGTGCGGGGGGCGGCCCCGGGCACCCGGGAGACGGACCTTCTCGCCCCCGAGAACACCGTGGAAAGGATCCAGGCCGTTCTCCTCACGGGGGGAAGCGCCTTTGGCCTCGCCGCCGCGGACGGGGTGGTGCGCTACCTCCGGGAAAGGGGCAAGGGCTTCCCCACCCCGGGGGGCGTGGTGCCCATCGTGCCCGCGGCGGTGCTTTACGACCTGGGGCGGGGAAGGGTCTTCAGGCCTCCGGGGGCGGAGGCGGGGTATGGGGCCTGCTTGGCCGCGGGAGGCGAGGTGGCCGAGGGGAGCGTGGGGGCGGGAACGGGGGCGGTCTCGGGCGGGGTGAAGGGGGGCTTTGGCCTTGCGGGCTACCTTCTGGAGGAGGGCTTTCGGGTCATGGCCCTGGCCGCGGTGAACAGCCTCGGCCGCCCCTTTGACCCCCTCACGGGGAGGCTCTACGCCGAAGGCCTCCTCGCCCCGGAGGAAAGAGCCCTCCTTCCGGACCTCTCCCGTTACCGGGGAAGCCTCGAGGACTACCGCTTTCCCTTCCTCCTGGGCCAGCACACCACCCTGGCCGTGGTGGCCACGGACGCCCCCCTCACCAAGGCCCAGGCCAAAAGGCTCGCCATCATGGCCCAAGACGGCCTCGCCCGGGCCCTCCGCCCGGCCCACACCCCCTTGGACGGGGACCTGGCCTTCGCCCTGGCCCTGGGGGACGGGAGGGGGGTGGAGCCCTACCTCCTCCTCCGCCTCGGGGCCTACGCCGCCGACGCCCTCGCCCGGGCCATCGCCCGGGGGGTGCTGTGGGCGGAGGGGGTGCCGAGGGTGCCCGCATACCGGGAGCTTGTGCATAAGAATGGAGAATGACCGAATAAAAGTTTCCTTGACCCCTGAGCATCCTTGGGATAGATTGCCCTCGCTAAAACCGCGGAGGAGCGTATGAGGAAGACTTACTGGCTGGTGGGGCTTTTCGCGGCTCTCGTTTTGGGCGGTTGCCAGATGGCTTCTAAGCCCGATCCAACCCCTACCTTAGCTGAGGCCTTCTGGCCCAAGGAGGCCCCCGTCTATGGCCTGGATGACCCTGAAGCTATCCCAGGCCGTTACATTGTGGTCTTTAAGAAGGGAAGAGGTCAGTCCATGCTCCAGGGTGGAGTCACAACCCTGCAGGCACGGCTGGCTCCCCAGGGGGTGGCGGTGACCCAGGCCTACACGGGCGCCCTCCAGGGATTTGTGGCAGTGATGGCGCCCCAAGCCTTAGAGGCCTTAAGGCAGGATCCCGACGTGGAGTTCATAGAGGCGGACAAGGTGGTGCGAGCGTGGGCTACCCAGAGCCCTGCTCCTTGGGGCCTGGACCGGATTGACCAGCGGGACCTCCCTCTTTCCAACAGCTACACCTACACCGCTACGGGAAGGGGGGTTAACGTCTATGTGATTGACACCGGAATTCGCACGACCCACCAGGAGTTCGGCGGCCGGGCCCAGGTGGGCTACGATGCCCTAGGGGGGAACGGCCAGGACTGTAACGGCCACGGCACCCACGTGGCGGGGACGATCGGCGGGGTGACCTATGGGGTAGCCAAGGCGGCCAACCTCTACGCCGTGCGCGTCCTGGACTGCAACGGTTCCGGCTCCACTTCTGGGGTCATCGCCGGAGTGGACTGGGTCACGCAGAACCACCGCAAGCCGGCCGTCGCCAACATGAGCCTAGGAGGCGGAGCCTCCACGGCTCTGGACAACGCCGTGAAGAACTCCATCGCCGCGGGGGTGGTCTACGCTGTGGCCGCAGGGAACGACAACGCTAATGCCTGCAACTACTCTCCGGCTCGGGTGGCCGAGGCCCTTACCGTGGGGGCTACCACATCCTCCGATGCCCGTGCCAGCTTCTCCAACTACGGTAGTTGCGTGGACCTCTTCGCCCCTGGGGCTTCCATCCCCTCGGCCTGGTACACCTCGGACACGGCCACCCAGACCCTTAGCGGCACCTCCATGGCCACCCCCCATGTGGCCGGGGTGGCTGCTTTGTATCTAGAGCAAAACCCCTCGGCCACGCCAACCGTTGTAGCCGATGCCATCCTCAACGGAGCCACTACGGGGCGGCTTTCGGGGATTGGCTCGGGGTCCCCTAACCGCCTCCTTTACTCCCTGCTCTCCTCGGGGGGCGGTTCCACAGCCCCCTGTGCCGACTGCAGCTACTACACGGGTAGCCTTTCCGGTCCTGGCGACTATGACTTCCAGCCCAACGGCACCTACTACTATAGCCCTGCCGGTACCCATAGGGCCTGGCTTAGGGGCCCCGCCGGAACGGACTTTGACCTATACCTCTGGCGTTGGAATGGTTCCCGTTGGGTGACTGTGGCCAGCTCTACAGGGTCTACTTCGGAGGAAAGTCTCACCTATAGCGGAACCGCAGGCTACTATGTCTGGCGTATCTATGCCTATAGCGGTTCAGGGACGTACGAGTTCTGGCTCCAGCGCCCCTAGGTTCGGGGGTTGATGCATGCCTCCCCTGGGAAGCGCCTGGGGGAGGTTTTCCCTTTAGCGTCCTGGGAAGGGGGTGAGGACCGCTTCCACCTGGAAGACATGGCTTTCCCGGCGCACGGTGAGGCGGATTCCGTCCCCCACCTGGTGCCTGCGCACTTCACGGAGGAGGTCCCCAAAGCTGTTTACCGGCACCCCATCCACCTCGAGGATCACGTCCGGTACCCCGCCCGATTCCAGGCCCTTAAGCCCCGCCCGGTGGGCGGCTCCCCCCGGGACCACCTCCCCCACCAGCACGCCCCCAGGGGGCAGGCCCAGCTCCTGGGCGAGCTCGGGGGTAAGGGCCCGGGGGCCCCTTAGGCCCAGGTAGGGCCAGTAGCTCCTCTCCCCCCTTTCCCAGGCGGCGAGGGCGTCCTTCCGCCCGAAGAGGGGGGTGAAGAAGCTGCGGAAGCCCTCCTCCGTCTGCCCGATGGCCACCGCCACCCCGAAGACCCGTCCCTCGGCGTCCAGCACCGGCCCCCCCGAGTCCCCGGGGGCTAAGGGCAGGGAGGTTTCCACCAGGCCTTGGGGGAGGAAGGGGGAGGGGCTGGCCTCGAGGCGGGTCACCCTCCCGTACCGGGGAGCGATGAACTGGTTCCGCCCGTTGCCGATGTGGAGCACCGCCTCCCCCACCCGGGGGCGCCGGGCCGTCTCCAGGGGGAGGGTGGCCGGGGCCTTGGCCTCCGTGGCCAGGACCGCCAGGTCCCAGGGCTCGGCGAAGCCCAAAACCCGGGCCTCGGCCTGGGTGCGGTCGGCAAGGACCAGCCGGAGAGGCCCCCCCTCGGCCACCACGTGGTAGGCGGTGAGGACGAGGCCTTGGGCGTAGAAGAAGCCCGTGCCCCGCCCGCCCTCGGGGCCCTCTATGCGCAACGCGGCGGGGTGGGCCTTGGCGTAGACCTCCTGGAGGGCCTCGGGACTCGCCTGGACAGGCTCGGCCCAGAGGACGGGCGGCCCCTTGGCGATAAGGGCCTGGAGGGCTAGCCCCAGAAGCAACACCAGGGCCAGGGGCCGGAGGAAGCGCATGGCCTCATTCTGCCCCTTTCCTTGGCCCTGGAGGGTGTCGGGGGCCACCCTTCAGTGCCAGAGGAGCAGGACCCCGAGGAGCAGGAACCCGATCCCCGGCCAGGGGTGGGGGCGCCTCAGGAGGAGGTGAAGGAGAGCGACCCCGAGGAGGGCGAGGAAGGGGTGAGGGGAGAGCCTTCCCGCCAGGGCCAGGTAGACCAGGCCCAGGAGGGCGTTCAGGTCGTAGAGGCCGAGGAGGACCCGGGTCATGCGGGGCACCTGCCGCTTTACGAGGAGGTAGGCGCCCATGAGGAAGGCGAGGGCCACGAGGGCGAACCCCAAAAGTCGGTGCAAGGCGGGCGTCCCGAGGAGGGCCGTGGGGAGGCCCTGGAGGGTGTAGCCCAGGGCGGCGGACAGGACGATGAGGAGGCCGAAGCCCATCTGCGTCCAGCCCACGAGGCGGGCGGGCACCGGAGGCCGCAGGAGGGCCCGGGTGCCGTAGAGGGCGAGAAGCAGAAGGGCGAGGAAGGTGGGCCAGGGAAGAAGAGCCCTGAGGGCGAGGGAAAGGGCCAGGAGGGCCGAGGCCCAAAGGGCGAGGTGGGCGGGGTAGGTCCTGGGCCTCGAGCCCCGGGCCCTCAAGACCTGGGTGCGGGCGTAGTAGAGGGCGGCCACGTCCCTTAGGGCCAGGGCGAGGAAGCTTCCCAGGGCCACCTCCCGGGAAAGCCCCCCGGCGAGGACCCCGGCGGGGGCGAAGGCAGCCATGAAGAGGGCGGCGGCCGTCTCGGGGAAGAGGTCCCGGGAGCGGTTTCGGGCGTCCGTGTAGACCACGTACCCCCCGAGGGGCAGGGCGAGGAGGAGGGGAGGGAGGAAGGAGTCTTCCGCGGTGAGGAGGGCGAGGAGAAACCCGGAAAGGGCGAGGGCGAGGTAGCCTGCGCCCACTTTTAGGGCAAGGTCCGTGCGAGGGTAGCGCTGGCCCCGCCTCAGGTCCTGGTAGAGGAGCTTCAGGGGGTGGCGGGCGAGGAAGCCAAAGAGGCCGAAAAGGAAAAGCCCCAGGGTGGGGAGGCCGGGGGCGAGGAGGAGGCCGAGGAGGAGAGGCTCGAGGGTGAAGCCCCAGCCCCCGTGCTCCGTGGGGAGGGCTACCGGTTTGAGGGGGGCGCCTGCAGCTTTGCGCATGGTTTTCAGGGTAGGGGATGGGGCCCGGGATAAAGGTCCCCTGGCCCCAGAGTACCCCCAGCATGAGGAGGGCGGAGGTTCTCCGGCGGGCTCCGGCCGCAGGCGGGCGCGCACCAGGTAGTGGGCCATGGTCCGGTCCTCCTTCCCCCCAGCTTGGAACCAGTCCGCCTCCGGTAGGACGCACTCCGGGCACTGGGCCTCCACGAAGCGGATCCATTCCAGAATCTCCTCCTCGTCCCTCACGGGGCCCAGGTGGTAGACCTCGAGGAAGGCGTCTGCCACCAGGGCGCCCCCTTCGGGGATGGCGGGGAGGAGGGTTCCTTCCGGGTCCAGGAGGAGGGGGAGGGGTGTGGCCCTGGGGGTCTGGGCCAGGAGGTAGGCCTGGGCCCCCAGGGCCTCGAGCTCCGCTTCCCGCAGGGCGAGGCCCCGGGCCAGAGCCTCGTCCTTGAGGAGGACGAGGGGCCTCCCCTTGAGGTCCGGAAGGTAGACCTTGCCCCCCTCTGGGGTCTGGAGGGTGTAGGGAGGGAGGGGCTTGCGCAGGCGGACCATGCCTCACCCTAGGCGGCCTAGGACCTGGGCGTCAACGGCCGTTCTCACCTTCGCCCGTCCAGGGGCTCTGAATGCTAATATGGCTGTATGCGCACCACCCTGGACCTGCCGGACCCCCTGTACCGGCGGCTGAAGCTCCAGGCCGCCAGGGAGGGGAAGACCCTCCGGGAGCTGGTGATCCGCTACCTGGAGGAGGGGTTGAGGCGGGGGGGGTCTCCTGGGCCTCGGCCCCTGCCGCGGGTCCCCGAGGCTGGGCGGCGCATCCCCGTTCGCACCCACGAGGAGCTTTGGGCCCTCCTGGAGGACGAGGGTGGACCTGCTGGACCTTAACGTCTGGTTCGCCCTCTTGGTGCCCGAGCACCCCTTCCACCCCCGGGCCCGGGCTTACTGGGAGAGGGCTTCCGATCCCTTCCTGGTCCGAGTCACGGCCTTGGGCCTCCTCCGCCTCCTGACGAACGCCAGGGCCATGGACGGCAAGCCCTTGGGGGTGAGGGAAGCCTGGAAGGTCTATTGGGAGCTGCGCTTGAGCTCGGGGGTTCCGCTTTTGGAAGAGCCTGAGGGCCTGGACGAGGCCCTGGCCGACCTGGTCCAGGGAGGGCTTTCTCCCCGCCTCTGGACGGACGCCTACCTGGCGGCCTTCGCCCTGGCCGGGGGCCACCGCCTGGTGACCTTTGACCAGGACTTTCTGCGCTTTCCCGGGCTGGAGGTCCTTCGCCTTTCCCCTTGACCCCGGTCATGGACGGCCTCCCGCGCCGCTCCCACCCTGGGAGGTGGAGGTGCAAACAGTTGGGACATAGCGCACACCTCTTTACCCAAGCGCTCGCGCGCCTTCGCATCCTTCCACCTCACCCGAGCGAGTCCCGTACGATGAAAAGCCCTGGAAGGGCTATACTCCCTCACAGGAGGCCGTCGGTGGTCAGCGGAGCTACCTCGCGGGGAAGGTCCAGGAAAAGGAAAAAGGAGAAGGCCTTCACCGGGGCCCAGGCCCTTCTCGCCTTCCCTTCTGAAGAAGGCCGGAAAGCCACCCTGGACCTCATGCGCAGGTTTTCCGCCGCCGTGCGCTACGCCTACAACCGCCTTCTGGAAGGAAAGGACCGGGAGGAGCTCAAACGACAGGACGGCCCCCTCTGTACCCTCTTCCGCCTCAACACCCGCCACGCGGACGACGCCATCGTGAAGGCCGGGGCCATCCTGGACTCCACCAGGGAGAGAGGAGAAGACCCCCGCAAAGTCGTCTTCGGGGGAAGGAAGCTCTTTGAGCAACTGAAGCGGAAGCACCTCTCCGGCGAAGCCCTCAAGAAACTCAAACGGGAGTGGCGGGAAAGGCGTCAGGGCCTTCTCTACTCCCGCGGGGACAGGACCAAGGGGGGCAACCTGAACCTGAGGCTCCTCGTCAAGGACGGGAGCTTGTGGCTCCGGATCAACCTGGGGGACGGGAGCTACGCCCACGCCCTGGTGAAGACGGGCCACCCGAACCTTAACGCCCTCCTCCAGAGGGTGTACGCCTCGCTTCCCTACAACGTGGAGCTCACCCTCAAGGGGGGCAAGGTCTACGCCACCTTCGCCTGGGAGGAGGAGCCCGCGCCCCTCGTGGCCACGAAGGAGAACGGCGTCCTCGCCCTGGACGTGAACTCGGACCCTTACCATCTTGCCTTGGCCCTCGTCTCCCCTGACGGGAACCTGAGGCGCCACCTCACCCTCTCCCTGGAGGAGGTGGACCGGGCAGAGAACAGGGGGGCGAAGGAACTGGTCCTCTGGAAGGTGGCCCACCAGGTGGTCTCCCTGGCCGAGGAGCGCGGGGTGGCCATCGCCACGGAACGCCTCAGATACCTCCGCAAGACGATGAGGGGCGATGGCTCTGGCAGGGCCTTCCGGAGGAAAGCGCACCGCTTCGCCTACCGTTCCCTCCTGAGGAAGGTCCACTCCCTCGCCAGGAAGCGGGGCGTGGAGGTGTTGGAGGTGAACCCCCAGGACACCTCCACGATAGGGATGCTCAAGTACGCCCCTCTGCTTTCCCTCTCCAAGGACGTGGCCGCCGCCCTTGTCATCGGGAGAAGGGCTCTGGGATTCCGGGAGAAGTTGCCCAGGGGCTACCAAGCCCTTATCCAGGACGGAACCTTTCGGGCTCACGTTCAGGACTTCTACGCCTCCAGGGTCGGGGAACTCGGGGCCAGGCACGGGGCTGAGCGCAACCCCTACCTCAAGAGGAGGCTTGTTCGCGAGCTGAGAAAGGCCCGCGCTTCCCTGTCCTTGCTTTCAAGCCTTCAGGGCTCACCGGGGAGCCAAGAGGGGTCAACCGAGGGAAGGAACCCCGTTGGCGCCAATCCCTGGCGGGTCTTGAGGGTAGGCCTCTGCAAGATAGGCCCTACGGGCCTGACCCTTCCCCTCCTCGGGCGCGAGGTACCGAGGGACCTCTCTCCCCTCAAGCCCGTCCTCCTCGGGGGACCGTGGGAGGGGTGGAGGGTTGGCCTAGGTCCTCCTCCTGGTGGGGGGCCGGCGCGCAGTAATGTGCGCTTTGGTTGACCAGGTGAGGGATGCCCCACGTGATCTGCGAGCCCTGCATCGGCGTGAAGGACAGGAGTTGCCAGGAGGTCTGTCCGGTGGAGTGCATCTACGACGCCGGGGAGCAGCTTTATATCCACCCCGACGAGTGCATTGACTGCGGGGCCTGCGTGCCCGCCTGTCCGGTGAGCGCCATCTACCCCGAGGAGGACGTCCCCGAGCAGTGGCGGATCTACATAGACAAGAACCGCACCTGGGCCCAGACCCTGCCCAACGTGCACGTGCTTTCGGGTTAACCCGAGCGCACCCAGTAAGGTTCCCCGTCTGCCTGGCACACCCCGCGGAAGGCGCAGCTTCCACAGGCCGCCCCACAGGCCAGGGGACGGACGTAGCCCCGGGCCGCGAGCTTTTCCAGGAGAAGGGCCGCCGTTTCCGGCCTCAGCCCCAGGGCCTGGGCCAGCTGGGAAGGGGTCCTGGGGAGGGTGAGGAGGGCGAGGGCTTCTTGGATCATGGCCATAGCCGGTAGGCCAGGAAGGCCAGGAGGTAGGCCAAGGAAAGCTGGTAGACCACGGACAAGCCGGCCCACCTTTTCCCGATCACCTGCCTGAGGGCGGTGAGGGTGGCCACGCAGGGGGTGTAGAGGAGGACGAAGACCAGGTAGGCCAGGGCGCCCTGGGGGCTCACGGCCCCTTTGAGGACCGCCTGGAGAGGCGTGGGCTCGAGGGGGGGTAGAAGGCTCGGAGGGGCGAGGAGGGCCAGGAGTCCCTGGAGGGTGCCGGCAAGGGCCCCCCAGAGCCCCTGGGCCAGGGTCCTGAGCCCCTCGAGGAGCCCCAGGGGACCCATGGCCTCGGTTCCCAGGAAGCTCACCCCCAAAGCCCCCACCACCACCTCCTTGGCCACGAAGCCCGGCACCAAGGCGCCCACCAGCCGCCAGTCGCCGAGGCCCAAGGGGGCGAAGAGGGGGGTGAGGGCCTGGGCCAGGAGGGCGTAGGGCGTGGACCCGGCTAAGGGCACGTGGAGCAGGGTCCAGATGAGGAGGACCGCCAGGAGGATGGGCCCCCCGGCCCCCCGCACGAAGCTCCCGGTGCGGGCCAGGGAGAGGCGCAGGAGGAGCCTTAGGGGAGGGAAGCGGTAAGGGGGGAGTTCCATGGCGCCCTCGCTGGCAGAAGCCCCCAGGGCCCTCCCCAGGAGAAGAGCGGTGAGAAGGCCTACCCCCAGGCCCAGAAGGTACAGGCCGAAGACCACCAGAGGGGCGCGCTCGGGAAAGAAGGCGAAGGCGAAGAGGGTGAAGACCGGAAGCCTGGCGCCGCAGGCCAGGAAGGGGATGGCCAGGGCCACCCTAAGCCGGTCCAGGGGGTGGGCGAGGGCCCGGGTGGCGTAGACGGCGGGCACGTTGCACCCGAAACCCAGGACCAAGGGGATGAAGGCCTTTCCGGGAAGGCCTGCCCAGCCCATGACCCGGTCAGCCACAAAGGCCATGCGGGCCAGGAAGCCGGAGGTTTCCAGGAAGGCCAGGGCCAGATAGAGGAGGAAGAGGACGGGGGTAAAGGAGAGGACCGTGCCCACCCCCGCCACCACCCCTTCCGCCAGGAAGGAGCGGAGAAGATGGGGGAGGGGAAGGGCCAGGCTCCAGCCTGCCAGCACCTCCTGGGCCTGGCCCATGAGGTCCACCCAGGGGGCGGAGAGGGCGAAGGTGAAGCGGAAGGCCAAGAACATGGCCAGGAGGAAGAGGGGAAGGCCCAAAAGGGGGTGGAGGACCAGGCGGTCCAGCCTCTCGGTGAGGGAGGGCGGGGCCTCCTTGCGGCGCACGGCTTGGTGGTAGACCTCCCGGGCCCTTTGGTAGCGGGCCTCGAGGGCCAGCAGGTAGGGGTCAAGCCCCTCCGCCGAAAGCCTTTCCCGTTCCTCTACGGCGCGCCTTTGGGCCTCCTGGGGCAGGGGTACCCTCTCCCCCAGGAGGGCGAGGAGGCCGAGGGCCCGGCGGCCGGGCTGGGGAATAAGGGGCTCCAGGCGGGCCAGGGCTTCTTCCAGGGGCGCGGGGTAGCGCACCGGGGGCCTAGGCACCCGGGCCTCGAGGACCTTCTCCAAAACACCCTCCACCCGGCCCCGGCTGGCCACGGCGCCGGCCACGGGGAGGCCCAGGGCTTCCTCCAAGGCGGCGAGGTCCACCTCCAGGCCCTTGGCCTCGGCCTCGTCCAAGAGGTTCACCACCACGGCGGTGGGAAGGGCCAGCTCCACGGCCTCCAGGGCCAGGACCAGGCTCCGCTCCAGGTTGCCCCCGTCCAGGACCAAGAGGAGGCGGTCCGGCGGGTCCAGGAGAAGCTCCTTTAGGACCAGGCCCTCCTCGGGGGAGGTAGGGAGGAGGCTGTAGGTGCCGGGGAGGTCCACCAGCTCCACCCGGGCCTCGCCCAGGCGGAGGTGGGCTGATAGCCTTTCCAGGGTGGTGCCGGGCCAGTTGCCCACTTCCAGACGCGCCCCCGCCAGGGCGTTGATGAGGGAGCTCTTCCCCGTGTTGGGGTTGCCCACCAGGGCCCAGCGTTCCTCGGCCTTGAGGACCGGGGTGGGGGCATGGCAACGGGGGCAGCTCACGCCTCCTCCAAGGTCTCCACTAGGACCTGGCTGGCCTCGCTCTGCCTCAGGAGGAGGAAGGCGTCCCCGGCCCGCACCTCCAGCGGGTCCCCCAGGGGGGCCCGGAGAAGGACCTCCACCAGGACCCCGGGCCTGAGGCCCAGGGCCAGAAGCCGCCTGCGCTCGGGGGGGACCCGCAGGACGCGGGCACGGGTGCCGGGAGGGAGGTGGGCCAGGGAAGACATGGGCATCACCTAAGGGGGAGGTTAAACCCAAGGGGGGTGAAAGTCAAGTATTCCGGTCGGATTTTGTGATTCAATAATGAGAAGCGTTAGCGTTTAATCAGGCCCTCCAGGGCCCCGGGGTCCGGCACCTCCACCCGCCTTCCCGAGAGGCGGATGAGCCCCCGGCGGTAGAGCTCGCCCAGGTTGCGGGAGACCGCCTCGGGCACGGTGCCCAAGAGGGCGGCGAGCTCGGGGTTGGTGGGGAGGCGGAAGCCCTGCCCTTCTTCCCGTAGCCTCTCCAGGAGGAACTCGCAGAGCCTCTCGCGCACCTCGTGGAAGACCAGGCGGTCCAGAAGGTGGAGGAGCTGGCCTTGGCGACGGGCCAGGTAACGGATCAGGGCCCGGGCCAGGGGGGGTCTTTCCTCCAAGAGCCGGAAAAACCGGTCCTTAGGAATGGCCAGGACCTCGCTTTCCTCCAGGGCCTCGGCGCTGGCCGGGTAGGTGGCGCGGTCTAGAAAGAGGGCCACCTCGGCCAGGACCCGCCCCGGCCCCTCCACGTGCAAGACCACCTGCTTCCGCCCCTCGGGGTCCAGCTTGTAGACCTTGACGAGCCCCTTCTGGACCACGAAGAGGCCCTGGACGGGCTCACCTTCCAGGAAGAGGAGTTCCCCTTTGCGCAGGCGCCGGACCTGGGCCTCTGCCACCAGGGCCCTCAGGTCCTCGGGAGCGAGCTCGCGGAAAAGGGGGACCTGGGCGAGGTCCATCCTCACTCCTTCAGGGCGAGGAGGCGCCTTTGGGCCTCCTCCAGGAGAGGCTCCAGCTTGAGGGCGCGGGCGTAGGCCTCCTTGGCCACCTCTTTGTACCCCAAGGCCTCGGCCAGTTCCCCCAGGCGCAGAAGGCCGGAGAGGGCCCTTTCCTGCAGGTAGGCCCGCTCGGCCTCCGCCCACTCCCCGTAGGGGTCGTCGCCGAAGAGGGGACCCTTGTAGAGCTCCAGGGCCTGGCGCAGGGTCTTGAAGGCGGCGAGGCCCTCCTCGAGGTCCGCCTTGCGCATCAGGGCCTCAAAGCGCTCAAAGTCCAGGAAGCGGTGCTCAGGGAGCCGGAGCCGGTAGTACTCCCCCTCCCGCTCCACGATCCCCGGCAGGGCCTTGCGCAGGTGGTAGACCAGGGTGTACACCTCCTGCCGGGCTTTTTCTGGAGGGAGTTCGGGAAATAGGGCTTCGGCGAGGTCCTCGGCGTACAAAGCCCGGTCCTTGTTGGCCAGAAGGAGCTTGAGAAGGCGCCAGGCGCCCTGCCTGCCGAAGCGCCTGAGGGTCAGTTCCTGCCCCTGGTAGCGTACCCGGAACTCCCCGAGGGCGTACACCTCCAGCTCGGGGGTGGCCTTGGCCGCACCCTCCTTGGGGAAGAGCAGGGGAAGGGCCAGCCGCTCCAGCCAGAGGACCGGGGCCGCAGGGCTTGTGGGAGGGCGTGGGGGGTGGGCGTGGAAGAGGGTCTGGACCGCCACCACCTCGCCTCGAGCCCAGAGGGGCAGGCAGATCCGGGGGCGGCCCTTGGCCTCGGGGCAGTCGGGGAGACCGTTCCTCAGGCCCACCACCTCCCCTCGCCAGGCGGGGCAGTCCCTCATGGCGCAGGGCGGGGCCCAGCCCAGCTCCACCCGGTGCCCTTCCCGGGCCACCACCCGCACCCCCGTGGCCCGCGCCAGGCGGCGCACCTCCCGCAGAAGGGTGAGGAGGGCCTCGGAAATCTCGCCCCGGAAGAGGTGCTGGGCGAGGGCCTTCGAGCCCCACCTCCCCCAGGCGGGTGAGGAGGGTGTAAAGGGTGCTGGCGAAAAGGGGGCCCACGCGGCCGAAGGTGTCCAAAAGCGCTTCGTGGTCCACTTGGGAGTTGCGGGAAGCGAGGTTGAGAACGCCGATGAGGCCGTGGGGGAGCTCCAGGGGGTAGCAGACATAGGTCTGGTAGCCCAGTTGCTTCACCTTCTGCCTTAGGTAACGGGGATCCTCCCCCAGCGCATGGGTGAAGAGGGGTTCGCGCCTCAGGGCCACGATCCCTGGGTAGCCCTCCCCCAGTTGGAACCAGGGCCTTTCCAGAAAGGCCTCCCGGTGTAGCCCGTCGTAGGCGGTGAGGATCAGGTGGTGTCCCTCGGGGTCGGCGAGGAAGAGCTCCGCCGCCTCCATGCCCAAGGCCTCCCTCAGGGTCTTGAGGAAGTCCTGGAGGCCCTGGGGGAAGGTCTCGGGCTGGCGAAGGAGGTGCTGGGAGAGGCGGGAAAGTTCCAGCAGGAGGTCCGGCGGTTCGCTCCTCTCCGGGCGGAGCTCCACCAGGAACCCCCCGCTTTCCGAATAACCCTGGCAGCGGAGGCGCCGCCCTTTGAGGAGGAGGGGGGTGGAGGCCCGGTAGGCCCCCCGCTTGAGTTCCCGCAGCACCGGGCAGCGGACGCAAAGCGGCCTGCCGAAGGGGTCCCGGCCTTGGACCAGGTCGGCGCAGGGGAGGTTTGTCCCTTCCAGGCCCAAGGACGGGTCGGCCTGGACCTCCCGCACCAGGCCTCTCCCGTCCAGGCGTATCCGGGCCAGCGGCTTCATCCGTCCTAAGCCTAGGGGGCCTCTCTTAGGACAGATGTCCCGGGCCCGGAAAGCGCCTGCCAGGGCCTCCCCCCAGACTGGGGACCGGAGGTGAGGATGACGGGGAAAAGGATGCTTTCCCTAGCCTTGGCCCTCCTCCTGGGATGGACCTTGGCCCAGGAAGGAAAGGCCCTCTACGAAAAGCACTGCGCCGCCTGCCACGGGCCGGAGGGGCAGGGTGTGCCCGGGGCCATCCCCCCCCTGGCGGGGAACCCCAGGGCCTCCGACGAGGCCTATGTGCTTAAGGTGGTGGGGAAAGGGCTTTCCGGGCCTTTGGAGGTGGGGAGAACCACCTATAACGGCGTCATGCCCCCCATGCCCCAGGTTCCTGAGGCCGCGGTCCGGGCCATAGTCCAGTACCTCCGGGGCCTGGGGGCCGCCCCGGCCGGGACCGGCTCTCCACCCCAGGCCCAGGGGGATGCTGCCCTGGGCCGGGCCCTTTACCTGGGCCAGAAGGCCTTGCAAAACGGCGGGGCCCCCTGCCAGGCCTGCCACACCGTGGCCGGGGTGGGCTTCCTCGGGGGGGGTTCTTTGGGCAGGGACCTGACCGACGCCGCCAAGCGCCTTGGGGGCGAGGTGGGGCTAACGGCCCTGCTCCAGAACCCGGCTTTCCCCGTGATGCGGGAGGCTTACAAGGGGAAGCCCCTGACCGCGGAGGAGGCCAGCGCCTTGGCCGCTTTTTTGGTTCAGGTGTCCCCGGAGGCCCCCCGGCCCCCTTCCCTGTACCTGGGGCGCTTCCTGGTGGCGGGCCTCGTGCTCTTGGCCCTGCTTCTCCTTTACCAGGCCATCCTTTGGCAGCTTCGGCCGAGAAGCCTTGCGGAGCGGATCCGCGCCCAGCTTAGGAGGTAAGCATGAGGGACTGGATCAAGGAGATGGAAAATCCGGCGGAGCGGAAGTGGGAGGAGTTTTACCGCAACCGTTTCCAGCACGACAAACGGGTGCGCACCACCCACGGGGTGAACTGCACGGGCTCCTGCTCCTGGGAGGTCTTCGTCAAGGATGGGATCGTCACCTGGGAGCTCCAGGCCACGGACTACCCCAGCCTCGAGGCGGGCCTTCCCCCTTACGAGCCCCGGGGGTGCCAGCGGGGCATAAGCTTCAGCTGGTACCTCTATAGCCCCATCCGGGTGAAGTACCCCTACGCCAAGGGGGCCCTCTTGGACCTCTGGCGGGAGGCCAAGAAAGCCCACCCGGACCCCGTGGCTGCCTGGGAAGCCATTCAGAGCGACCCCCACAAGCGCAAGCGCTACCAGAAGGCCCGGGGCAAAGGGGGCTTCAGGCGGGCTTCCTGGGACGAGGTTCTGGAGCTCATCGCCGCCGCCGTGGTCTCCACGGTGAAGCGTTACGGCCCGGACCGGGTCATCGGCTTCTCGCCCATCCCCGCCATGAGCCAGATCTCCTACGCCGCCGGAAGCCGCTTCCTCTCCCTTTTGGGCGGCGTGCCCCTGAGCTTCTACGACTGGTACTGCGACCTGCCCAACGCCTCCCCGGAGATCTGGGGCGAGCAGACCGACGTTCACGAGTCGGCGGACTGGTACAACGCCCGTTTCATCGCCGTCATGGGCTCCAACCTCAACATGACCCGCACCCCCGACACCCACTTCATCGCCGAGGTGCGGCACGCCGGGGCCAAGCTCACCGTCTTCAGCCCCGACTTCTCCCAGGTGTCCAAGTACGCCGACTGGTGGATTCCCATCCACCCCGGCCAGGACGGGGCCTTCTGGATGGCGGTGAACCACGTCCTCCTGAAGGAGTTCTACGCCGAGCGGGAGGTGCCTTACTTCCAGGACTACCTGAAGCGCTACACCGACGCCCCCTTCCTGGTGGAGATCCAAGAAGGCCGTCCCGGGCGCTACCTAAGGGCGAACCGCCTGGCCGAGTACGCCGAGGAGGAAAACGGCGACTTCAAGCTCCTCGTCTTTGACGAGGCCAAGGGCCCCAGGATGCCCATGGGGACCCTGGGCTTTCGCTGGCAGAAGGAGAAGGGGAAGTGGAACCTGAAGCTGGAAGACCCCAGAACCGGGGAGCCCTTGAACCCCCGCCTGAGCCTCCTCGGGGTGGAGGACGAGGTGGCCCTGGTGGAGTTTGACGACTTCGCCTCGGACCGGAAGCTCAAGCGGGGGGTGCCGGTCAAGTACGTGGCCACCAAAAACGGGGAGAGGGTGGCCGTGGCCACGGTCTTTGACCTCCTCATGGCCCAGTTCGGAGTGGGGCGGGGCCTTCCCGGGGACTACCCCGTCTCCTACGAGGACGACCTTCCCTATACCCCGGCTTGGCAGGAAAAGTGGACAGGGATCCACCGGGACACCCTCCTCACCTACGCCAGGGCCTGGGGGGAGAACGGCCTCAGGACCCGGGGGAAGAACCTCATCATCATCGGGGCCGGCATCAACCACTGGTACCACAACAATCTCCTGTACCGGGCGGGGATCGTGGCCCTCATGCTCACGGGGAGCGTGGGGGTGAACGGGGGGGGCCTCGCCCACTACGTGGGCCAGGAGAAGCTGGCCAACCAGGCCTCCTGGGGGCCCATCGCCTTCGCCACCGACTGGGGCTACCCGCCTAGGCAGCAGAACACCCCCAGCTTCCACTACGTCCACTCCGACCAGTGGCGCTACGAGCGGGGCTTTTCCGCCTACGACAAGACGGCCAAGGGCCTCTCCGACCACACCCTAGACCACCAGGTGCGGGCGGTGCGTAAAGGGTGGCTTCCCTTCTTCCCCCAGTTCAACAAGAACCCCTTGCAGGTGGTGGCCGAGGCCGAGGCCAAAGGGGCGAAGACGGAGGCCGAGATCGTCCAGCACGTGGTGGAGGCCCTGAAGCGGGGGGAGCTCCGCTTCGCCGTGGAAGACCCCGACGCCCCCGAGAACTGGCCCAGGGTCTGGTTCATCTGGCGGGGGAACGCCATCGGCACCAGCGCCAAGGGGCACGAGTACTTCCTCAAGCACTACCTGGGGACCCACACGGCCGCCGTGGCCGAGGAGGTGGCGGAGGACCACGTTTCCGAAGCGGTCTACCGGAAGCCCGCCCCCGAGGGGAAGCTGGACCTGGTGGTGGACCTCAACTTCCGCATGGACACCAGCGCCCTCTACTCGGACATCGTCCTGCCCGCCGCCACCTGGTACGAGAAGGACGACCTGAACACCACCGACATGCACACCTTCATCAACCCCCTCCAGGCCGCCGTGCCTCCCTCTTGGGAGTCCAAGCCCGACTGGGAGATCTTCAAGGCCATAGCCCGGAAGGTTTCGGAGCTCGCCCGGGTCCACCTGCCTAGGCCCGTGAAGGACCTGGTCATGATCCCCCTGCAGCACGATACCCCGGACGAGCTCGCCCAGCTCGAGGACCGGGACTGGAAGAAGGGCGAGGTGGAGGCCATCCCCGGCAAGACCATGCCCAAGTTCCGGGTGGTGGAGCGGGACTACACCCAGCTTTACGAGAAGTTCGTCACCCTGGGGCCGGTGGTGGAGAAGGTGGGGGTGGGGATGCACGGCCTCTCCATCCCCGTGGAGGACTTCTACCAGGAGCTCGCCGGGCGCCAGCCCCGGCTCTACCAGGGGGAGAAGCGGCCCTCCCTGGAGGAGGCCCGCCAGGTGGCGGAGGCCATCCTCCTCCTGGACCCTGTTTCCAACGGGGAACTCGCCTACCGGGCCTTCCTGGACGAGGAGAAGAAGACCGGGGTGCAGCTTACCGACCTGGCCGAGGGCAACCGCCACGTGCGCATCTCCTTCAAGGACCTCGTGGCCCAGCCCCGCCGCCAGCTCACCACCCCCACCTGGAGCGCTGTCATCAACCACGGCCGTGCCTATAGCCCCTACACCTTGAACGTGGAGCGCCTGATCCCCTGGCGCACCCTCACGGGAAGGCAGCACCTCTACCTGGACCACCCGAACTACCTAGCCTGGGGGGAGCACCTGCCCACCTACAAGCCCCGCCCCGAGGTCTTCATGCTCCAGGAGACGGAGAAGGCGGCCGAGGAGGCCCAGGGCAAGCTCCTAAACTACATCACCCCCCACGGGAAGTGGTCCATCCACTCCACCTACTCCGAGAACCACCGCATGATGACCCTCTCCCGGGGCGGCTACCCCGTCTGGCTCAACGACAAGGACGCCGCCGAGCTCGGCATCCGGGACAACGACTGGGTGGAGCTTTTCAACGACAACGGGGTCTTCGTCCAGCGGGCCATCGTCTCGGCCCGGATTCCCAGGGGCACGGTCTTCGTCTACCACGCCACCGAGCGCACCGTGGGCATCCCCAAAAGCCCCTTGAGGGGCAAGCGGGCGGGGATGAACAACTCCATCACCCGCGCCCGCCTCAAGCCCGTCTTGATGTCCGGCGGCTATGCCCAGTTCACCTACGCCTTCAACTACTGGGGCCCCGTGGGGGTGAACCGGGACACCTGGGTCTACGTGCGCAAGCTGGAAAGGCCCCCAGAGTGGTAAGGAGGTAGCCCATGAAGGTCAGAGCCCACATGTCCATGCTCTTCCACCTGGACAAGTGCATCGGCTGCCACACGTGCTCCGTGGCCTGTAAGAACCTTTGGACGGACCGCAAGGGCGCGGAGTACATGTGGTGGAATAACGTGGAAACCCGCCCCGGCACCGGCTACCCCACGGGCTGGGAGGACCAGGAGCGCTTTAGGGGGGGCTGGGAGTACAAGGACGGCCACCTGGACCTAAGGCTCCACTCCCGAACCCAAGGGCTTCTGCGCCTCTTCTTCAACCCCGCCCTGCCCTCCCTGGACGACTACTACGAGCCCTTCACCTTCCGCTACTCGGACCTCTTCACCGCCCCGGAGGGCGAGGACCAGCCCACGGCCATCCCCGTGTCCATGATCACCGGGGAATCCATGATCCCGGAGGCCGGCCCCAACTGGGACGACGACCTTGGGGGGAGCCCCCTCTACGCCCAGAACGACCCCAACCTGGAGGCCTTGGACCCCGAGATACGGGCCCAGCTTTCGGAGATTGAGGGCGTGGTCTTCCAGTACCTGCCCCGGATCTGCAACCACTGCCTGAACCCCGCCTGCGTGGCCGCCTGCCCCTCGGGGGCCATCTACAAGCGGGCCGAGGACGGGGTGGTTTTGGTCAACGAGAACAAGTGCAAAGCCTGGCGCATGTGCGTGGCCGCCTGTCCTTACAAGAAGGTCTACTACAACTGGGCCACGGGCAAGAGCGAGAAGTGCATCCTCTGCTTCCCCCGCCTGGAGACGGGCCAGGCCCCGGCCTGCGCCCACTCCTGCGTGGGACGCATCCGCTACATGGGAGTACTCCTCTACGATGCCGACCGCATCCCCGAGGCGGCCATGGTGCCGGACGAGCGCTTGGTGGAGTCCCAGCTCTCCCTCATCCTGGACCCCTTTGACCCCGAGGTCATCGCCGCCGCCCAGGCGGAGGGGATAGACGAGGGCTGGATCCGGGCTGCCCAGAAAAGCCCCATCTACCGGTTCGTCAAGGTCTGGCGCTTGGCCCTACCCCTCCATCCCGAGTACCGTACCCTGGCCATGATGTTCTACGTCCCGCCCCTTTCCCCGGTGGTGGCCACGGTGGAGAAGGCCCTGCGTGCAAGCCAGGGGAACGGGGGCTTGGTGCGCCTGGACCTCCCGGAGACCGACCTGGACTTTGAGGTCTACGCCAGCCTGGAGAAGGCCCGCCTGCCCGTGCGCTACCTGGCGAGCCTCTTCGCCGCCGGAAACGAGGCCCTCATCGTTCCCGTCCTCAAGAAGATGCTGGCGGTGCGCATCCTGAAGCGGCAGGAGAGCCTCGAGGGCCGTCCCACCGAGAGGGCCCTCCGGGTCCTGGAGGATGCCGGCCTCACCCTGGAAGAGGCCGAGGCCATCTACCGCCTCACCACCCTGCCCACCCTGGAGGAGCGGTTCGTCCTTCCCCCGTACCACCGGGAGATGGCCGCAGAGGTCTTCAAGGACCCCTTGGCCCACAAGGGGGAGACGGGCCTTGGGTACATCCAGCCGCCCCTGCGCGGGGAATAGGAGGGGATCATGGGAAACCCCGAGCTTCTGGAAACCCTGGCCCTGGCCTTCGCCTACCCCATGCCGGGCCACCTGGAGGAACTCTGGCGGCGCTGGATCGCCTGCCCCAGGGGGCTGGCCAAGCAGAGGCTGGAGCGCTTCCTGCGTCAGGTGGAGGACCTCTCCCTAGGGGAGTGGGAGGAGCTCTACACCCGCACCCTGGACCTCACCCCCACCACCGCGCCCTACGTGGGCTTCGCCGTCTACGGGGAAAGCTATCAGCGGGGAGAGCTCCTGGCCGCCTTGGTGCGGGCCTTCCGCGAGCTCGGCCTGGACCCGGGGAGCGAGCTTCCCGACCACCTCACCAACGTCCTCCGCTACCTGGCCCGGGCGGAAAAGCCTTTGCCGGAGCTTGTGGAGATTCTTCCCCGGGCTCTTTCCGAGATGCAGAAAACCCTAAGGACCTTAGACGCCAAGAACCCCTACCTCCTGATCCTCGAGGCCGTTCAGGAGGCTTTGCAGGGGATAGCGGAAAGGAGGTGACGGATGAGCTGGAACACCCTCTTCTTCGGCGTCTTCCCCTACATCGCCCTGACCCTGGCGGTGGCGGTGACCGCTTACCGCATGGTCTATAGGCCCTTCTCGGTCTCGGCCCAGTCCAGCCAGCTTCTGGAGCAGAAGCGCCTCTTCTTCGGCTCCACCGCCATGCACTGGGGCCTGGTGATTGTGCTCCTTGGGCACCTTCTGGCCCTTCTCCTCCCCAAGGGGCTCTTCCTCTGGAACGCCGTGCCCATAAGGCTTTACCTCTTGGAGATCACCGGGCTTGGCCTGGGGCTTTGGGCCCTCGTGGGCACCTACGTCCTCCTCGCCCGGCGCATCTCCGTGGCCCGGGTACGGGCGGCCTCCACCCCCATGGACTACGCGGTCTTAGTGGTCGTCCTTATCTCCGCCCTCACCGGGGTCCTTACGGCGGTCCTCTACCGCTACGGGGCCTTTTGGTTCCCGGCGGTGATGACCCCCTACCTCTGGTCCGTCCTCACCCTAAACCCCCGGCCTGAGCTCCTCCAGGACCTCCCCTTCTGGACCCAGCTTCACGTCTTCAACTTCTGGCTCTTCTTGGCCCTCTTTCCCTTTTCCAGGCTTGTCCACATCGTCACCGTTCCCCTGGGATACGTGGCGCGCCCCTGGCAGATCGTCGTCTGGGTGCGCAAGCTTGCGAGGTGAACCATGACCCATGATCCCCTTCTGCTGCAGAAGGAGCGCCCTGACCGCATCCGGGTGCTCTGGCTTTCCACCCTCGCCTTCACCCTGATGTTCGCGGTGTGGCTGATGTTCGGGGTGCTGGGCGTGCCCATTCGCAAGGAGTTTGGCCTCACGGACGTGCAGCTTTCCTGGATCTCGGCCGTGGCCATCCTGAACGGGTCCTTGTGGCGGCTTCTCGCCGGGATCCTTACTGACCGCTATGGGGGGCGCCTGGTCTTCACCCTCATGCTCTTCTTCACCGCCATCCCCGCTTACCTGGTTTCCCGGGCGGCGAGCTACGAGGAACTCCTCCTCTACGCCTTCCTGGTGGGCTTCGCCGGCAACAGCTTCAGCGTGGGCATCGCCTGGAACTCCGCCTGGTTCCCCAAGGAACAGCAGGGCTTCGCCTTGGGGGTTTTTGGGGCGGGTAACGTGGGGGCCAGCGTCACCAAGTTCATCGGCCCGGCCCTCATCGCCAGCGTGCCCGCCGCCGGGTACCTGGGCGGGCTCATCCCGGGAGGGTGGCGCTTCATTCCCTTCCTCTATGCGGTCCTTCTGGTCCTCATGGGCTTCGCCCTCTGGTTCGGCACCCCCAGAAAGGATAAGCGCCCAGGCCAGGGGAGGCCCTTCCTGGAGATGCTAAGGCCCCTCCGCTACGTGCGGGTCTGGCGCTTCAGCCTCTACTACGTGGTGGTCTTTGGGGCGTACGTGGCCCTCTCCGCCTGGCTTCCCAAGTACTACGTGGACGTCTTCGGCCTCCCCCTGCACGAGGCGGCCCTCCTCACGGCGCTCTTCATCTTCCCGGCGAGCCTTTTGCGCCCGGTGGGGGGGTACCTCTCCGACCGCTTAGGTGCCAGGCGGGTGATGTACTGGACCTTCGGCATCATCCTCCTGGCCTCGGGCGTCCTGATGATGCCCGAGGGGCACATCGTCCTCTACACCAAGGCGGGGACCAAGGAGGTCATGCGGTTCACCATGAACGTCTGGCTCTTCACCGCCTTGGTGTTTCTCATCGGGGTGGGGATGGGCATCGGCAAGGCGGCCGTCTACAAGCACATCCCTACCTACTTTCCCCGGGATGTGGGGGCGGTGGGCGGGCTTGTGGGGATGCTGGGGGCCCTGGGCGGCTTCTTCCTCCCGCCCCTCTTCGCCTACGCCCAGGCCTGGACCGGTCTTCCCCAGATGACCTTCTTCGTCCTCTTTGTCCTCACGCTCCTCGCCTTCCTGTGGATGCACCTCACGGTGCTCCAGCTCCTCCAGGCGGAGGCCCGGCACCTAAGGAACGAGTTTGAGGTGAAAGGAGATCGGCCATGACCCGCACCCAAAAGACCGAGTGGCTTTCGGAGTGGAACCCGGAAGATCCCAAGCGCTGGGACCCGGCCCTGGCCTGGCGCACCCTCTGGATCACCACCTTCAACCTCACCCTTGCCTTCATCACCTGGTACGTGGTGAGCGCCCTGGTGGTGCGCTTGCCCAAGGCAGGGTTTGATTTGAGCACAACGCAACTCTTCTGGCTGACGGCCATGCCCGGCCTGGCCGGGGGCACCTTACGCATCGTCTGGACCTTCCTGCCCCCCATCCTGGGCACCCGTCGGCTGGTGACCTTCTCCACCCTGCTCCTTCTCATTCCCCTCCTGGGGTGGGGCTTCGCCGTGCAGAACCCGGGGGTCCCCTATGGGGCGCTCCTGCTCCTGGCCTTCTTGGCCGGCATTGGCGGGGGCAACTTCTCCGGCTTCATGCCCTCCACCAGCTACTTCTTTCCCAAGCGCCTCCAGGGGACGGCTTTGGGCTTGCAGGCGGGTATCGGTAATTTTGGCGTTTCCATCGTGCAGTTCGTGACCCCCTGGGTCATCGGCTTTGCCCTCTTCGGTTCCCTCCTGGGCGGGCCACAGACCTTCACCCCCAAGCCCGGGGTGTCCCAGCCCATCTGGCTGCAGAACGCCACCTTGGTCTGGGTGCCCCTCGTCTTGTTGGGCGCCCTTCTCGCCTGGGTCTACCTCCGGAGCGTGCCCATACGGGCCAACTTCCGCGAGCAGCTGGACATCTTCCGGGACAAGCACACCTGGATCATGACCAGCCTGTACATCATGACCTTCGGCTCTTTCTCGGGCTTCTCCGCCATATTCCCCCTCTTGATTCGCGAGGTCTACGGGAAGTTTGAAGGGGCCCCCGACCCCTTGCGGTACGCCTTCCTGGGGCCCTTGGTGGGCTCGTTGGCCCGGGTGATAGCCGGCCCCTTCGCCGACCGCCTGGGGGGGGCGGTGGTCACCCAGGTTTCGGCCCTGGGCATCTTTCTCTCGGCCCTCCTCGTCACCCTCTTCACCCGGCCCACCTCCCTGGAGCAGTTTCCGATGTTCCTGATGGCCATGCTCCTGGTCTTCTTCTTCAGCGGCGTGGGGAATGCCAGCACCTTCAAGCAGATGCCCATGATCTTCCCGCCCCGGCAGGCGGGAGGGGTCATCGGCTGGACGGCGGCCGTGGCCGCCTACGGGCCCTTCCTCTTCTCCACCCTGGCCGCCTACACCCAGCGGGCCACGGGGGGCTTCACCGCCTTCTTCTACGGCCTCATGGTCTTTTACGCCCTGAACCTTTTCCTCAACTGGTACTTCTACGCCAGGAAGGGGGCGGAGAAGCCCTGCTGAGGTGGGGAAGCCCCCGGGCGGGTTCTCCCCCCGGGGGCTCGTCTTGACCCAGGTCGTGGCGGCGAGGGGGCCGGGCCGTGGCGCAGCACCGCATGGCCGCCGCCAAGGAGGTGGGGCCCGTGTGGGAGGGCTACGAGGGGCTATGGCTCCTCGCCACCACGCCATGGCCAGGCCGGGGATATGCTGAGGGAAAGGAGGGGTTGGAGGTGGAAGCGGTTTCGGCCGAGGAGGCCTTGGTGCTGGACCTGCCCCCTTTGCCCGAGGAGGTCTTTCGGGACCTCCTCGCCTTCGGGGGGCTGGGGGAGGCGGAAAAGCGGGCCATGCGCCTGGATGCGGAGAGGCTTCTTGCGGAGGCGGCTTCCTTCGTGGCCGGCGTCTACGACCACCTGAGCCGCCACCCGAGCACGGCCAAGGCCCTGGGCTGGGAGGGAAGGGTACCCGAGGAGGAACTTTACCTGAGGCGGGCCTTCTTCGCCGCCTGGCTGGCCCGCACCCTAGGGGTGGACACCTCGAGGGAGTTCGCCCGGGAGGTGTACCGGGCCGGGCTCTGGCACGGGGGGCTTGGGCCCAAGCGGGCCCGCATCCCCCCGGAGTACGTGGGGCTTTCCTTCGCCATGGTGGGGCGGTACGTGGCGGAAAGGGTGGGGGATGTCCGCCCCTGGCTTGTCTACCTCTCGGCCCAGGAGGAGGTGATGCGCAAGGGCTTTGACGCCGCGTTGGCCCTGCGGGAGGGAAGGGCCGAGGTGGGCTTCCAGGCGGTGGGCCTGGCCTACCCGGCCCAGCCCGAGCCCCTTTTCTTGCGGGCGGAAAGCGTGGGGGAGGCCCTGAATAAGGTCTTCTCCGTGAACCCGGGCCTCCGGGACCTGGCCCTGGAGGGCGTGGCCTCCGAGGAGGAGGTGGGGCTTTGGCTGGAGCCCAAGACCCTCTACCGCCTGCGGCCCCGCTGGGCCGTACTCCTCCAGGGGCGGGACGTGCGCTACCTCCAGGGCCTGGCCACCCCCCTCGAGCCGGAGGACCGGATCACCCTCCTTCCTCCGGGGCGCTAGGGGTTTGTTTCCTCGGCCAGGAGCTCCAGGAAGGCCGCCACCACCTCGGGGTCAAAGAGCCGCCCCGCCTCCTCCCTGAGGTAGGCCAGGGCCTTCTCCTGGGGCCAGGCCTTGCGGTAGGGCCGGTCCGAGGTGAGGGCGTCGTACACGTCCACCACGGCGAAGATACGGGCGGAGAGGGGGATTTCCAGGCCTTTGAGCCCCCGGGGGTAGCCCGAGCCGTCCCAGCGCTCGTGGTGGGCGTAGGGGATCTCCAGGGCCTTCCTCAGGTAGGGGATCCCGGAAAGCCACTGGTAGGCGTAGACGGGGTGGAGCCGCATCACCTGCCACTCCTCCTCCGTCAGGGGGCCGGGCTTGAGGAGGATGGCGTCCGGGATGGCGATCTTGCCCACGTCGTGGAGGATGGCCCCGCGTCTTATGTGCTCCAGGTCCTCCTCCGGCACCCCCAGGGCCTTCGCCAAGCGCAAGGTCAGGTCCGTGACCCGCTCGGTGTGCCCCGCCGTCTCCTGGTCCCGGAGCTCCACCGCCTTGGCCCAGCCCCAGAGGGTGAGGTCGTAGGCGGCCTCCAGCTCCCGCCGGCTTTGCTGCAAGGCCTGGAAGGTGAGGGCGTTGTCCAGGGCGATGGCGCTCTGACCGGCCAGGGCCTCGAGGAAGGCCTCGTCCTCGGGGGAGAGGTTCCAGGGCCTGCGGGTGAAGAGGGCGAGCACCCCCAGGAGCCGCCCCTTGGCGAAGAGGGGGTAGGCCCGCTCCGAGACCAGGCCCTCCTGCCGGGTGAACTCGGGGTGGGTCCCGGGGTCCTGGGCCAGGTCGGGCACGTGCACCACCTTCCCCAGAAGGGCGGCCTGGCCCACGTGCCCCTGGCCCAGGCGGAGGGTGTGGGGAAGCTCCCCTTTGGGCCGGAGAAAGCCCCGGCTGGCGGTGAGGCGCAGGGTTTTGCCCACGGGCTCGTACAGGAAGAGGGCGGCGGCGTCCAGGGGGAGGCGCATCACGTGGTTCAGGAAGATGTCCAGGGTGAGCCCCAGGTCCAGGGAGGCGGTGATGGCCTGGTCTATGGACCGGAGGGCCTCCAGGTGCTCCAGCCTTCGGGCCAGCTTCTGCCTTAGGCTGGCCCGGCGCACAGCGTTGCCGATGGTCTCGGCGATGAGCTGGACCCGCTCCACCTCCTTGGGGGTGGGGGTGCGGGGGTGGGGCCAGGCCAGGGTGAGGGCCCCCACGGGGTTGGTGCCGGCCAAGAGGGGCACCACCACCCCGCTCCACCCCTCGGGGACCAGGGGGCGGGCCCCCGGCCGGACCCGGGGGTCGCGCTTCAGGTCCGGGCTCACCACCACCTCGCCGCGGAAGGCCCGGGCCACGAGCCCCTCCCCCTCCAGGGTCCTTGGGACTGGGATCTCCTTAAGCCATCCTTGGCTGGCCGCCTCCTCCAGGCGGCGGGTGTCCGGGTCGTAGAGGAGGATGCTCCCCACCGGGGCCTCCATGGCCGCCAGGGTGGCCTCGAGGGCCTGGGTCATCATGGCCTTTACCTCCTCGCTCTGCCTTAGGGCCACGGCCACCCGGGCGAAGGCCTCCAGGGCAAGCTCCCTTTCCCGGGCCTCGGTGACGTCCAGCCCCACCCCCAGGATGGCGGGCCTCCCTCGGAGTTCGGTGCGGGCGTCGGAGTAGTCCAGCCAGCGCACCTCGCCTTCCTTGGTGAGGATGCGGAAGGTATAGCAGGCCGGGGGGCTTTCCCCTGCCAGGCGGGCTAGGCCCCGCGCCCGCACCCTCTCCCGGTCGGCGGGGTGGACGAACTCCCAGATGGGCCTGGCCTTGAGGTCCTCCGGAGTGTAGCCCAAAAGCTCCGTGACCGCTTGGTTGGCGAAGGTGAGCCGGGCGCTTTTGGGGTTCCTTGGGTCCTCCATCTGCCAGAGGAGGATGAAGGCGGGGGCGGTCTCCGCCAGGGTGCGGAAGAGGGCCTCGGACTCCTTCAGGGCCCGTTCCCTGGCCTTCTCCTCGGTGACGTCCCGCTTGAGGGCGATGAAGTGGTGGACCGCGCCTTCCTCCTTGACGGGGGTGATGGTCATGCGCTCGGTGTAGAGGGTGCCGTCCTTGCGGCGGTTGACCAGCTCGCCCTCAAAGACCTTCCCGGAGAGGATGGTGTCCCAGAGGTTCTGGTAGAAGGCCCGGTCGTGGACCCCGGACTTGAGGATGCGGAGGTTCTTCCCCAGGGCCTCCTCCCGGGGGTAGCCGGTGAGCCGGGTGAAGGCCGGGTTCACCCACTCTATGGTGCCTTGGCGGTCGGTGAGGACCACCGCCTCGTGGGCGGCCTCCAGGGCCTCTTCCAGGAGCCTGCGGGTGGCCTCGGCCCGTAGCTTCTCGGTGACGTCCACGGCCACCACCAAGGCGGCGGGCCTTCCTCCCCAGTCCAGGGTGTGGGAGTGGATCTCCACCTGGATCTCCCGCCCGTCCTTGAGGCGGTGGGTCCAGGGGCCGGAGACCTGGAGGGGCGGGCGCTTTCCCTTTAGGTCCTCCAGGAGGCGGGGCCTTTCCCTTTCGGGCCGGATCTGCAGGATGGTCATGGAGAGGAACTCCTCCCGGGTGTAGCCGTACTTGGCCATGGCCGCCTCGTTCACCTCCAGGAAGCGGTAGGTTTCCAGGTCGTAGACCCACATGGGCATGGGATGGGCCTGGAAGAGGAGGCGGAAGCGCTCCTCCTGGGCCACCTCCTGGGTGACGTCGTAGGTGTAGCCGGTGAGGAGGCGGTTTTCGGCGTGGTAGACCACGGTGTCCCTGAGCCAGACCCAGGTTTTCCGCTCGCCGTGGAGGAAGCGGTAGGTGCAGGTCTGGACCTTCCCGGGCTCGGCCACGGCCCGCCGCACCGTCTCCTCCACCCTGGGGCGGTCCTCCGGGTGGACCTGGGCGAGGTAGAAGGCAGGGTCTTGGAGGAGGGCCTCGGCGGGGTAGCCCAGAAGGGTTTCCGCCTGGCGGGGGGCGGCGTAGATCAGGGGGGCGTAGGCGGGGTCCTCTTCCTCCGCCACCCGTGCCTGGTACACCTGTCCTGGAAGTGCTTCCAAAACGCCTCGCAGCCGGGCCCGCTCCGCCTCCAGCTCGGTCTCGTCCTGCACGTTTACGACAATGGCCCCCACCGCCTCGTCCTGGAGGAGGTTCCGCCCCCAGACCCGCACCGCCCGTACCTGGCCCTGGGCGTCCAGGATGCGCACGCGGTACTCCCGGGTGGCCCCGGGGTGGCGGATGAGGTCCTCCAGGGCGGCCTCGGCGTAGGGGCGGTCCTCGGGGTGGACGAAGTCCAGGACCGGGAGGGTCTCGCGGGTGTAGCCCAGGGGATTGTAGCCCAGGACCTGGTCCACGTTGGGGGAGGCGTAGAGCATCCGGCCCTGGGCGTCCAGGAGGTAGATGAGCTCCCGGCTGTTTTCCACCAGGCTCCGGAAGCGCCCTTCCGCCAAGGCCTGGCTTCGCAGGAAGGCCTCGAGGCGGCGGGCCAGGGCGTAAACCAGGAGGCTGGAGAGGAGGACGAAGAGAACCCCCTTCCCCGTCTGCCACCGGGTGAGGGCCTCGGGATCGGAAGCGAAAAGGAGGAGAAGCCGGTCGCTTACCAGGACCCAGGCCGAGGCGAAGAGGGCGTAGGCCAGGGCGATCTTCCAGGCGCCCTTGTGGCGCATTTTCTCATTATAGGGGGGCGGGCCGGCCCAGGAGGTAGCCCTGCCCCAGGGGGAAGCCCAGCTTTTTCAGGTAGGCCAGGGTGGACTCGTCCTCTATCCCCTCGGCCACCGCCTGCAGGCCCAGGGCCTGGGCCAAGGCCAAGACGGCGGCCACCAGCCGGGCGGCGGGGCCTCGGGGGTCCGGGGGGTTTCCCAGGGCCCGGGTGAAGGCCTGGCCCAGCTTCAGGCCGTCCACGGGAAGGCGGGCCAGGCGCTCCAGGCTGGAGTAGCCGCTCCCGAAGTCGTCCAGAAAGACCCGCACCCCAAGCCCCCTCAGGATGCGGAGGCTTTCGCTGGCGTCCCGCCCTCGCTCGTCGGGGGCCAGGCTGGTCTCCGTGACCTCCAACACCAGCCTCTCCGGCGGAAGGCCTACCTCCTCCAGCAGGGAGGCCACCTGGGCGGGGTAGCCGGGGCGAAGGAGCTCCTGGGGGCTCACGTTCACGTGGACGGGAAGGCCGTGGCGCCTGGCCTCGGCCAGGGCCCGGCGCAGCACGAAGGCCCCCAGCTCGGGCATGAGGCGGTGCCGCTCCGCCAGGGAGACGAGCTCCGCAGGCGGGGCGAGGCGCCAGCGCAGGAGGGCCTCCAGAGCCACCTTTCGGCCGCTTTGCAGGTCCACGATGGGCTGGTAGGCCAGGTACAGGCCCCCGCCCCCCTCCAGGTCCCCCCGCAGGGCCTCCAGGAGGGTCATCTCCCGCTTTAGGGCCTCCTGCAGGACCTCCTCGTAGAAGGCCAGGCGGTCCTTGCCCTCGCCCTTGGCCCGGTAGAGGGCCAGGTCCGCCCGCTTCAGGAGCTCCCCCGGGGAAAGCCCCGCCTCCCCCAGGGCGATGCCCAAAGAGGTGGTGAGGTGGTAGACCTTTCGGCCCAGGGGCAGGGGAAGGCGCACCACCTCCAGAAGCCTTTCTGCCACCTGCGCCGCCTCCTTGGGCTCCTTGAGGCCGGTGAGGAGGACCAGGAACTCGTCTCCCCCCTGGCGGGCCACCAGGTCCCGGGGGCGGAGGGCGGCGCGGAGCCGGGCGGCCACGGTGCGGATCACCTCGTCCCCGGCGGCGTGGCCCTCCAGATCGTTGACCAGCTTGAGGCCGTCCAGGTCCAGGTAGAGCACGGCCAGCTGGGAGGGGGCCTCCTTAAGGGCCTGGGACAGCTTTTCCAGGAAGAAGAGGCGGTTGGGCAGGCCCGTGAGGACGTCGTGGTAGGCCAGGTGGGCGAGCCGGCTCTCCAGCTCCATCCTCCTCAGGAGAAGCCCGAGCTGGCTGGCGAAGGCCTGGGCCAGTTCCAGGTCCAAGGGGCCGAAGGCGTCCTCCCGCTCAAAGTTGTCCAGGTACAAGAAGGCCTTCCGCTCCCCGGCCAGGTAGACGGGCACCGAAAGGACGGCCCGGATCTCCCGCGTGCGCCCGGCCTCCTCCATGACCTTGCGGCGGCCCGGGTCCAGCCTGCGGTTGAAGCGCTCCAGGTCCCGCCGGGTGAAGACCTGGGCCTCCCGGTGCCCGGTGAGGGAGAGGGGCTCCTCAGGGTGGAGGCGGACCTGACGGAGGGAGCGTAGGTCGTAGCCCCGGGCGGCCACGAAGTGGTAGTACCCGTCCTCTATGAGGACGGTAACGCTTCCCGCCTGGGCGCTGGGGATGGTGTCCAGGGCGGCCTCGAGGACCAGTCCAAAGACGGACTCGGAAAGCCCCTCGGCCACGAGGGTCTCGTAGACCCGGAGGAGGTTGCGCCGGAAGGCCTCGTGGCGGGCCTGGCGCACCTGGGCCTCCTGGCGCTCCCGCTCGTCCACGCCTAGGACCAGCACCTCCAGGACCTCCTTCCCGGGTCCGGGCACGGCCAGGAGGGTCCAGCCCGCCCCCGGGGTGGCGGCGGTTAGGGGGCGGCCCGGGCGGGCCAGGGCGTCCTGGAGGGGCAGGGGAGGGGGCTTGGAAAAGGCCCTCCGCCAGGCGGGATTGGCCCAGAGGACCCGGCCGCGGGCGTCCAGCCGGGCCAGGTAGAAGGGAGAGAGGGCCAGGAGGCGCTCCAGCCAGCGGTGGCGCTCAAAGAGGTCCAGGGCGCGGGCCAGGGCCTCGGCCACCGCCCGCAGCAGGGCTTCCTCCCCGGGGCCAAAGCTCCGCGCTCTCAGGCAGTCGTCCACCCCCAGGAAGCCCCAGAGGGCCCCGTCCACGAACACGGGCACCACCAGGAGGCTTCGGATCTCCTGGGCCTCCAGGAGGGGCCGCTCGGCCTCGGGGAAGGTGCTCACGGGGCCGCCCACCGCCCGGCCCTCCAGGAAGGCCTGGAGCCAGCGGCCGTAGCCCGCTTCCACCACGGGGAGGTTCTGGAGGGCGGGGTTCTGGAGCTCTGGGGTGGCCTCCGGGCCCGCCCACTCGGCCAGCTGGGAGGTGTACCAGGTCCCCTCCCGCACCTCCAGGCGGAAGAGGTAGGCGCGGTGGGCCTTTAGGGCTTCTCCCAGGAAGCGCAGGGCCTCGGGGAGGCCCTGAAGGCCCTGCCGCAGGAGGGACAGGAGGGCCTGGGCGAAAACCGGTACATGCCCCCCGCTCATAACCAGACCCGGTAAAGCATACACCCGACACCCGAAGGGCGGGCTCCGGGGCGGTCTTTACAGGCCTTCCACCAGCAGGGGAAGCCCCCGGGCCTTGGCCTGGTACATGCGGGTGTCGGCGGCGGAGAGGAGGGCATCGGCGGTGGTGCCGTCTTCGGGAAAGGTGGCGAGGCCGATGTTCACCCCCAGGCAGAGCCCCTCAAAGCAGAGGGCCTCTATGGCCCGGGCGTAGCGGAGGGCCGCCTTGGTGGCCCCTTCCTTCCCCGTGTGGGGGAAGAGGGCGGCAAACTCGTCCCCGCCCCAGCGGAAGACCCGGTCCCCGTTCCGCCTTTCCCGCTGCAGGGCCTCGGCCACCTTTAGGAGGGCCAGGTCCCCCACGGCGTGGCCCAGGCGGTCGTTCACCGGCTTGAAGCCCCGGAGGTCCATCACCGCCAGGGAAAGGGGGTAGCCGTAGCGTTCCGCCCGTTTGAGCTCCTCCAGGAAGGCCCGCTCAAAGGCCCGGCGGTTGGGGAGGCCCGTGAGGGGGTCGGTGAGGGCGGCCTCCTCTAAAAGCCTCCGGGTGCGGGTTTCGTGGAGGAGGGTGGCGAGGGGGGCGGCGAAGAAGCGGGCGGCCTTCAGGGAGTCCTCCCCGAAGGCCTGGGGGTCGTGGAGGTTGTCCAGGTTGAGGTAGGCCAGGACCTCCCCCTTGTAGGGGACGGGCAGGCAGAGGTTGGCCCGGATCTCCGTGGCCCTTCCCGCCCGGTCTATAACCTCGGGGGGTGCGGTCTTGTGGCTGATCTCGGCGATGGGCCGCTCCTCCACGCTCATGAGCCGGGGCTCGCCCTGCCTCGCCCGTTCCTCGGGGTGGCCGTACCAGAGGAGCATGCCCTCAGGGGGGAAGGCGATGGCCTTAAGCCCTTCCAGGTCGTACCCCACCGCCGCCCGGAAGCGGTAGACGCCCTCCTCCAGCACCAGGAGGCTTCCCGCCTCGGACCCGGGGACCTGGCGGATGGCCTCCTCCAGGACCTCCTGGTACAGCTCCTCCAAGGGTTTTTCCAAAAGATCCAGGAAGAGGCGGTTGACCCCTTGGTGCCGCTCCGTCTCCTGTAGGCGCTCCAAACCCAGGCCCAGGGTGCGGGAGGCCAGAAGGAGGAGTTCCTCCTCGCTCTTGCGCCAAAGCCTCTCCTCCCTCTGCCCGAGGACCAGCACCCGGCGGCTCCTTCTGGCCCCTAAGGAGGGCACGGGGATGGCGGCGAAGGTCCGCCAGCCCAGGGCCTTGAGGGCGGGCACCACCCGGGCCTCCTCGGCGTAGCGGGCGGTGAAGAGGGGGCTTGCCGTCTCGTAGACCTGCCAGGCGAGGCCCACGCCGTAGGGGAGGCCTTCCCGGAGGATCTTTAGGAGGCTTTCCTCGTGCACGCCCACGTGGGCCAGGCTTACCATGCGGCCGCCCCGGGCCTCCCAGAGGGTTCCGGCCTCGAGGCCCAGGGCCTCCACCAGGAGGGCCAGGGCCTTTTCCGCCGCCTGGGCCAGGGTGGGGGCGCTTTGGAGCCTTGCGGAAAGCTCTGCCTGGAGCCGCCTTTCCTGGAGGTCCGCAAGCTGGTCCAGCTGCAGGCTTACCGCCTGGGCGAAGCGCTTTAGGCCCTCCACCTCCTCGGGGAGAAAGGGGCGGTCCCTTTCCAGGTTCAAGACGGCCACCACCTCCCCCCGCTCCAGGAGGGGGAGGGAGAGCTCGCTTTGGGTGGTGAGGCCGGGGATGCCGATGTAGGTGGGCTCCTTGCGCACGTCGGGCACGTGCACGGGACTGCCCTCCCTGAAGGCCCACCCGATGACCCCCGTGTCGGCCACCTCCTGGAGGGGCAGGGGCGGGGAACTGGCCAGGAGGCGGAAGCCCCGGCCTGTGGGAACCCAGACCCCCACCTGGCCCCCTTGGCCCAGGAGGGCGAGGCGCTCGGGGAGGCCTCGCAGGAGGGTTTCGCGGCTTTCCGCCTGGGGGAGGGCTTCCAGGGCCTCGGCCAGGAGGCGCTGGGCCCGGGCCAGGCTCCTGGCCCGGCGGTGGGCCTGGCGGAGGCCTTCCCCCACCTGGTGGGCGAGGAGGGCCGAGAGGAGGAGGATCCCCACCGCCATGAGGTCAAAGCCAGGGAAGGGGGCGAGGACGAGGAGGGAGAGGGCGGAGAGGAGAAGCCCGTACCCCAGGCCGTAGGCGCTGGCCACGATGGCCACGGCGATCATGAACCAGGGGAGGGCGTAGAGGTCCGGGTAGCCCAGAAGGCCCACCCCAATCCCCAGGAGGAAGGCGCCTGCGGCCACGGCCAGGTAGAGCGGGGTCATATTTGCGCCACTTTACCCCATGAGGGGGCGTGGCGCTAGGGGGTCTTGGCCAGGGCCAGGTAGGCCAGGGCCCTTTCCGCCGCCCTCTTTCCCGAGCGCACCACCTCGGGAAGCCCCACCCCTTCCAGGTAGTTCCCCGCCAGGAAGAGCCCCGGGGCCTTGAGGAGGGCCATCTCCAGGCGCTCCACCCGCTCCAGGTGGCCCACCCGGTAGCCCGGCATCCCCTCGGGGAAGCGGAAGGCGAAGGTGTGGCTCGGGCGCACCTCCCGGCCCAGGAAGCGCCTCAGGTCCTCCAGGGCCACCCGGGCCAGTTCGGCCTCGGAAAGCCGGGCCACCTCCCCCGAGAGGTAGGCCCGGACCAGGCTAAAGCCCTCCGGGGCCCGGTGGGGCCACTTCTTGTGGGTCCAGGTGAAGCCCCGCACCCGGTACCCCTCCCCCCCCGCGATGAGGAGGCCGTGGCCCGCCACCGGCAACGCCTCCTTGAAGGCCAGGCTCACCGTGGCCGCCGGGGCGTGGGGGATGCCCTTGAGGAGGGCCGTGGCCTCGGGGAGGAAGGGCCTGAGGAGGGCGGCCGCCTGGGGGGCGGGGGTGGCCAGGACCACGGTCTCGGCCTCCAGGGTCCCCCGGGGGGTGTGGAGGCGGAAGCGACCCCCCGAAGGCTCCAGCCCCAGGACCGGGGTGGCCAGGAGGACCCTTTCCCCAAGGGCCTCGGCCATCCTCTGGGTGAGGCTTCCCAGGCCCTCCGGGAAGGAGAAGAAGAGGCTTCCTCCCTCCCGGCTCCCCCGCCCCTTGCGGGCCTTAAGGGCCCCGAGGAGGAGGCTCCGGTGCTTCCTCTCCAGCTCCAGAAGCTGCGGGAAGGCCGCCTTTAGGGAAAGCTCGTCGGGCTCCCCCCCGTAGATCCCCCCGGCCAGGGGGGCCACCAGGGCCCGGTAGGCCTCCGGGCCTAGGCGCCTCTCCACGAACTCCCTCAGGGCCTCGTCCTCCTTGGCCCCCCGGGGGAGGAGGAGGTCCAGGAGGGCGCGGAGCTTCCCCGGGAAGGAGAGGAGGGGGGTCTTGGCCAGGGCGCCGAGGTCTCCCGGAACCACCTGGAAAAGCTCCTCGGGCAGGGGGTGGGCTTTCCCCTTGCGCAGGATGAGGGCGGAGGGCTTTTGCGGAAGGGTGCCTATGGGCTCGAGGCCGAAGGCCTGGCCGAGGTCCAGCACCTCCTTCTTGTAGCGCACGCTGGCGTCGGGGCCGCCTTCCACCAGGAGGCCCCCCTGCCTCAGGGTGCGCACCTTGCCCCCCAGGCGGGGGGCGGCCTCCAGGAGGAGGAAGTCCGCCCCCGCCTCCTTCAGGGCCAGGGCGGCAGCAAGCCCCGCCCATCCCCCGCCCACCACGGCTACCTCAGCCACGCCGCCTCCACCAGATCCTTGAGGACTTGGATGTAGTCCAGATCGGCGTTCAGGCTCCGGGCCCTAAGGAGCCTCAAGCCCACCTCCCTCGCCGTGGCCTGGGCCTCGAGGTCCAGGTCGTAGAAGACCTCCAGGTGGTCGGCGGGAAAGCCCACCGCCTGGACCACCGCCTCCTCAAAGCCCTCCTCCTTGAGCCTCCTCAGGAGCTCGTTGATGTCGGGGCCGAGCCAGGGCTCGGGGGTGCGCCCCGCCGACTGGTAGGCCACGTGGAAGCGGGGGAGGGAGAGCCTCCTGGCGATGAGTTCCGCCGTTTTTTCCACCTGCCTTGGGTAGGGGTCCCCCTTCTCCACGGCGGAGAGGGGGATGGAGTGGGCGGTGAAGACGTAGGCCGCCCGCTTGGGGTCCTTGAGCCGCCAGATGGCCTCCTCCAGCCTCCTGGCGTAGGCGGCGATGAGGCCGGGGTGGGCCTCGTAGCTTTCCACCCAGACGAAGTCTATGGGCTCAGGGAGGGCCTTGAGGGCGGCCTCCACCTTCTCCTGGTACTCGGCCACGCTCCTCAAGGAGTAGTGGGGAGCGGCCACCAGGGCCACCGCCCGCCTGACCCCGTCCTCGTGCATGGCGGCTACCGCCTCCCCGAGGGTGGGGTGCCAGTGCTTGGTGCCCACGTACACCCGCGCCGGGCCCTGGGGGGCGCGGGGGGGAAGGGCCCAAGGAGGCGCTTGGGGTAGGAAGGGGCCTCCAGGTTCAGAAGGGCCTGGAGGCGCACGGCCTGGGCCAGGGTGATCTCGTTCAAGGGGCTTTTGCCGATGGCGGCGTAGCGCTCGCTGAGCTCGTGGAGAAGCTCCTCTGGGGGCCTTTTGCCTCGGCGGATGTCTGTGTAGTAGGGTTCTATCTCCTCTGGGGCGTAGGGGGTACCATAGGCCATCAGTAGGACGTTCATGGGGTTGCCTCCCTTACGAGTTCTACCACGTACCGCACGTTTTCCACCGGGGTCTTGGGCAGGATCCCGTGGCCCAGGTTGAAGATGTGCCCTGGCCTCCCGTCGTTTTCCCTTAGGACCCGCAGGACCTCCCGCCTTATGACCTCCTTGGGGGCGAGGAGGACCGCCGGGTCCAGGTTCCCCTGCACGGGGCTCTTCCCCAGGACCTCCCGGGCCCAGGGGAGGGGGGTGTGGTGGTCCAGGCCCAGGACCTCCCCCCCGGCCTCCCGCATGTCCTTTAGGAGCCCCATGGTCCCCACCCCGAAGTGGATCACGGGCACCCCGAGGGGCTTTAGGGCCCGGAAGAGCCTCTCCATGTGGGGCTTGACGTAAAGGCGGTAGTCCGCGGGGGAGAGGGCCCCTACCCAGGAATCGAAGACCTGGAGGAGGTCGGCCCCCGCCTCAGCCTGGGCCTTCAGGTAGCGGGCCATGGCCTCGGTGAGCTTCTCCATGAGGCGGTGCCACAGGGCCTCCTCCCGGTACATGAAGGCCTTCACCTCGAGGAAGTGGCGGCTCGGGCCCCCCTCCACCAGGTAGCTCGCCAAGGTGAAGGGGGCCCCGGCGAAGCCGATGAGGGGGACCTTAAGCTCCCGCTTGAGGATGCGGATGGTCTCCAACACGAAGGGCACCGCCTCCTCGGGCTCCAGAGGCCTTAGGGCCTCCACCCCCTTCTCGTCCCGGATGGGGCGGTGGATCACCGGCCCCTTGCCCTCCACCAGGTCCAGGTCCACCCCCATGCCGTAAAGGGGGGTGGTGATGTCGGCGAAGAGGATGGCGGCGTCCACCCCGAGCTGCCGCACGGGGAGGAGGGTGACCTCAGCGCAGATCTCGGGGGTTTGCACGATCTCGGGGAGGGTATAGCGCTGACGGATCTCTTGGTACTCCTTCTGGTAGCGGCCCGCCTGGCGCATGAACCAGACGGGGGGCCTCTGGGTGGGCTCCCCCCGGGCCGCCTTCAGGATGAGGTCGTTCACGCCCCCTATGCTAGCATGGGGCATGCGCGCCTTCTTTTTGGCCCTGTCCTTGGTCGCTGGCCTCGCCCTCGCCCAGGAGGACCCCGTGGTGGCCCAGGTGGGAGGGGAGGTCCTCACCAGGAGCCAGTTTGAGCTCCGCTTCGGGATTTTCGCCAAAAGCGCTCTACGGCAGCTGGGCCTGCCCGACACGGAGGAGACCCGTGCCCTTCTCGCCCAGTACCGCGCCCCCTACCTCGAGGCCCTGGCGGAGGAGAGGGCGCTTTTGCAGGTGGCTCGGGCTCAGGGCTTCTTTCCCCTGCCGGACAGCGTGGAGGCCCGGGTGGAGGCGCTCAAGGGGGCCTTTCCCGGCGAGGGGGCCTTGGAAGGGGCCCTGAGGGAGGCCGGGGTGCCGGACCTCCCCACCTACCGCACCCTCCTCGCCGAGGCCATGGCCCTCGAGGCCCTGGAGGCCCACTACCGGGAGAGGCTTGAGGTTTCCCCGGCGGCCCTCAAGCTCCTCTGGCTCCTTTCCCCGGCGTACCGCCACGGGACCCTCTACTGCGCCCGGCACATCCTCCTCCCCACTCTGGAGGAGGCCAAGGAGGCCATGGCCCGCCTGGAGCGGGGGGAGGCCTTTCCCGAGGTGGCCAAGGCCCTTTCCCAGGACCCGGGCTCCAAGGAGTCCGGGGGGGAGCTTCCGTGCGAGCCCGTGGGCACCTACCTCCCGGCCTTTGAGAAGGCCCTCCTCGCCCTCAAGCCCGGGGAGGTCTCCCCGCCCGTGAGGACCGAGTACGGCTTCCACCTGGTCCTCCTGGAGCGGGTGGTGCCCCCGGGTCGCTACCCCCTGGAGGAGGTGGCGGAGGACCTAAAAGCCCCGGTGCGGGACCTGGCCTGGGAGAAGCTGGCCAAAGCCCTGATCCGCAAGGTCCCCATCCGGCTCTTCCCCGAAGGGCTATAGGGTGAGGAGGAGGGCCTCGTCCCCGGTGGGCCTCGAGGCCAGGAGGAGGGCCTTTCCCGGAGCGTAGATCCCGCTTCGCCCCTCAAAGGCTAGCCCCAGGATCCTCCCGTTCAGCATGGGGTTCAAGAGGAGCCTGAGGTTCTCCCGGCCCACGAGCCTCTCCTCCGCCGAGGCCAGCCAGACCTCCCCTTCCTTGCGGGAGGGGTCTTTGGGCCAGGGGCGGTCCCAGGGGGCGGGGTTGGCGGAGGGTTGCAGGAGGATTTCCGCCCCCAGGGCGTCCAGCCGGGCTAGGTGTTTTTCAAAAAAACCGTCCAAGCAGATGAGGACCCCCACCCGCCCGGCCCGGGTCTCCACCAGGTGGGGGCCGAAGCCTCCCCCCTTGAGCCACCTCTCCGGGGGGGTGAGCTCCATCTTGGGCACCTGGGCCAGGAGGCGGCCCTCGGGGTTATAGAAGAGGGCCAGGTTCTGGAAAAGGGGCGTGCGGGCGAAGCGCCCCCGGGCGAGCTCCTCCTCGTAAGGCGGGGAGAGGAGGGAGCCGGAAAGGAGGTAGGTCCCGAAGGCCCGGGCGGCCTCGGCCATGACCCGGTGGAAGACCCCGTAGGCCCGCCTGGCCCGCCGCCAGGGGAGGAGGGGGTCCTTGAGGAGGTCCTTCCCGGAAACCTCCCCCTCCAGGTGGAGGAGGAGGGGGAGGCCGAAGAGCTCGGGGAAGGCGGCAAGCCTCGGGGAGGGGGTGCCTTCCAAGGGCTTCAGGAGGGCGAAGACCCGCTCCCGAAAAGCTTCCTCCCAGCGGTAGGCCTCCGGGATGACCTCCGCCTGGAGGACCAGGAGGGTGCGGAAGGGCACCCCCTCAGTTTAAAGGCCCTGGGCCAGGATGTAGACCCCCATGGCCACCAGGAAGAGGGCGAAGCCCCGCTTCAGGCCCTCCTGGGGCAGGCCCACGGCGACCCTCCCCCCGAGGAAGCTCCCCAGGGTGCCCACCAGGATAAAGAGCCCCGCCACCGGGTAGTTCACCGAAAGGCCCAGGGCGGGGAGGAGGTGGAGGTACTTGTAGAAGCCGGCGAAGGACTTCATGGCGATGATGAGGAGGCTCGTCCCCACGGCGAGGTGCATGGGAAGCCCCCCCAGGAGGACCAAAGCGGGCACGATGAGGAAGCCCCCGCCCACTCCCACGAACCCGGTGAGGGCGCCCACGAAAAGGCCATCCAGGACGATCTTCCAGGGCTTGCGCTTCCCCGGCGTTGTGCGCAAGGGGGTGGGCCTGGCCATGAAGTAGGCGGCGAGGACCATGACCAGGGCGAAGGTGAGAAGCTGCACCTCCCCGGAGACGAACTGGGAGAGCCATGCCCCGAGGTAGGTGCCCGCCATGCCGGGTAGACCGAAGAAGAGGACGTTCCGGAAGTCCACAAGCCCCCTCAGGGCGTAGGGGACCGCCCCCAGAAGGGCGATCCCCCCCACGATGAGGAGGCTTTCGGCGATGGCCTGCTTGGGGGGCTCCCCCAGGAGGTAGACCAGAACGGGCACGGTGAGGATGGACCCCCCCGAGCCCAGAAGCCCCAGGGAGAGGCCCACGAGCAGGGCGCCGAGGAGGGCCAGGGTCATCGCTCCACCGGGAACCCCGCCCCCATCCAGGCGTAGGTCCCCCCTTCCAGGTTGTAGACCTTCTCTCCGGGGAAGCCCTGCTGCACCAGGAAGTCGGCGGCCACCCCGGAGCGGTTCCCCGAGTTGCACACGAGGAGGATGGGCCGGTCCTGGGGGAGCTCGGAAAGCCTCTGGGGCAGGGTGGAAAGGGGGATGTTCACGGCCTTGGGGAGGTGGCCTTCCCGGTACTCCCACTCCTCCCGCACGTCCACCACCAAGGCCTCCTCCAAAAGCCTCGCCGCCTCGTGGGGCCCCACCTCCTTAAAGGGGGTGGCGGCGTAGCCCACCTCCACCGGGGTGGTGTCCACGGGGAGCCCCGCGCGGTACCAGCGGACGATGCCCCCCTCCAGGTTGTAGACCCCCGTCCACCCCTGGGCGCTGAGCCAGGCCGCCGCCTGCCAGGAGCGGTTGCCCGTGCGGCAGTAAAGGACCACGGGCTGGTCCTTGGGGATCTCGCCGTGGCGGGCCAGGAACTCGGAGAGGGGGAGGAGCCTGGCCCCCGGGATCCTGGCCTGGGCGTACTCCTCCACCTCCCGCACGTCCACGAAGAGCACGCCTTGGTCGTATAGCCTTTTGGCCTCTTCCGGGCTTAGGTCCTTGACCTGGGTCTCGTACATGGCTGGCCTCCTTCAGGCCTCCACCAGCTCCTCGCCCTTCACCACCGGGTAGCCCGCCTCCTGCCAGGCCCGGATCCCCCCGGTGAGGTTGAGGGCGTTCCTCAGGCCGTGGGCCAGGAGGGCGCTGATGGCGGTGCTGGAGCGGTCCCCGCCCACGCAGTGGACCAGGAGGGGCCGGTCCTTGGGAAGCTTGTCCAGGTGGGCCAGGACGCGGCCGGCGTGGAGGTTCAGGGCCCCGGGGATATGCCCGGCCAGGTACTCGTCCCTCCCCCGGACGTCCAGGATGACGGCGCTCCCCTTTGCCCAAAGCTCCCTGGCCTCCTTGACGGAGATCTGGGGGACGGTCTCCAGCTCGCCCTGGGCGTAGCCCTCAAGCCCCGGGATGTACCCCACCACCTCGTCCAGGCCGATGCGAACCAGGGCCCGGGTGAGCCTCTCCACCTCGCTGGGGTGGGCCAGGAGGACGAGGGGCTGGCCGTAGGGGAGGAGCCACCCCGCCCAGGTGGTGAAGTTCTTCCCGGCGGGGATGTTGATGCTCCCGGGGAGGTGCCCCCCGGCGAAGGCGAACTTGTCCCGGGTGTCTACCAGGATGGCCCCCTCTCCCAACCAGCGCGCGAACTGGGCCGGGGTGAGGCGGCCCGGGTGGGGGATGCCTCCCAGGATGGGCATCCCGTCCCGGTTGAGCCGCTTCATCTCCTTGAAGTAGGTGGGGGCCTCGGGCTGGCCCTGGAGGAGGGCCCGCACGAAGCCTTCCTCGTCGTTCTTCTCCAGGTACTCCGCCCACCAGGCGTGGCGGCGCTCGTAGCCCACGGTGGTGGCGGGAAGTGCCCCAAGCGCCTTGCCGCAGGCCGAGCCCGCCCCGTGGCCGGGCCAGACCTGGACGTGGTCGGGAAGGGTGAGGAACTTCTCCTGGAGGCTTTGGAACATCCGCCTGGCCCCGGGGACGGCCGTGCCCTTGATCCCGGCCGCCTCCTCCAGGAGGTCGGGCCGCCCCACGTCCCCCACGAAGACGAAGTCCCCGGTGAGGAAGAGGAGGGGCTCCTCGGTCACCGCCCCGTCCGCCACCAGGAAGGAGAGGTGCTCGGGGGTGTGGCCCGGGGTGTGGACCGCCCGGACGCGGATGTTCCCCACCCCAAACTCGTCCCCGTCCTTGAGGAGGACGTGGGGGAAGCCCTCCAGGTTCTTGTACTTCCAGTTCTCGTCCCCCTCGTCGGAGAGGTAGAGGGTAGCCCCCGTGGCCTTGGCGAGCTCCCGGGCCCCCGAGAGGTAGTCGGCGTGGATGTGGGTCTCGGCGATGGCGGTGATGCGGAGGCCGAGGCTCTGAGCGAGCTCCAAATAGACGTCCACGTCCCGCCTGGGGTCCACCACCAGCGCCTCCCCGGTGGCGGCGCAACCCAGGAGGTAGCTCATCTGGGCGAGCCCTTCTTCGTAGATTTGGCGGAACACCATGGCTTTACCTCCTAGATGGGACCTTTGTCCCTACGGCCCAAATATACCCCACGGGGGTAATGGGTGTCAACCGCCCCCAAAGTCTCCCGGGCCCCTGTACGTTGACGGCCACCCCTGCTATAGTGTTTGAAGGACCTACCCCTACGGGGGTATCCGGGAGGAAACATGGCGCTACTAGGACCCAAGGAACAGGAAATCGTGCGCGAGCGGCTCGCTAACCTCACCCGGGACGTGGAGCTGGTGCTCTTCACCGACACCTCCACCCTCATCGCCCCGGGCAGGGAGCCCTGCATGTACTGCAAGGAGACCAAGCAGCTTATGGAGGAGCTTTCTGCCCTCTCCGATAAGCTCCACCTGGTGGTCTACGACCTGGCCACCCCGGAGGGGAGGGAGATAGCCCAGGCCTACAAGGTGGAGGCCGCCCCCACCCTGATCCTCCGGGAGAAGGGCTCGGAGGCCCTCAACCTCCGCTACCGGGGGATCCCTGCGGGCTACGAGTTCGCAAGCCTCCTGGAGGACATTGAGATGCTGGGCCGGGACGGCCACGGCCTGCCCGAGAACGTGGTCCAGGAGCTCAACAACCTCCCCGAGGAGGTGGTCCTCCAGGTCTTCGTCACCCCCACCTGCCCCTACTGCCCGCAGGCGGTGCGCACCGCCCACCGCATGGCCTACGCCTCCCCCAAGGTGTGGGGCGAGATGATTGAGGCCAACGAGTTCCCCGAGCTTTCCAACCGCTACCACATCCACGGGGTGCCGGACACGGTCATCAACCACGGCAAGGAGCGCATTCTCGGGGCCCAGCCCCTTTCCCAGTTCCTCCAGGCCATCCGTAAGGCCGTGGGGGTGAAGGCCTAGCATGACCCGCCGCGCCCTTCTTGGCTTCAAGGTAGCTTCGCTGATCCTCGCCCTCCCCTTGGTCCTCGCCGCCTGCGGGCCCAAGGGGAGGTACCAGAACGTGGCCCCGGAGGAGCTTTACCGGGCCCTGGGGTCCGGGGCGGTGGTGGTGGACGTGAGGACCCCGGAGGAGTTCGCCCAGGGGCACGTCCCCGGGGCGGTGAACCTGCCTTTAGAGGCCGTGGCCCAGTGGGCCGACACCCTGCCCAAGGACCGCCCCGTCTACCTCTACTGCCGTAGCGGAAACCGCAGCCAAAAGGCGGCGGAGTACCTGAAGAACAAGGGCTACACCAACCTCTACAACGTGGAGGGCGGGGTGCTGGCCATAGAGCGGGCGGGGTACCCCTTGGTCCGGTGATGGACGCGCTTCAGGTGGGGCCCTTCGCCCTGCCCTGGGCCAGGGTGCAGGTGGCCCTGGCCCTTCTCCTCCTGGTGGGGGTGGCGGAGGTCCTGGCCCGGCGGGTGGACAAAAGGCTTTCCCCCTGGGCCCAGGGTGCCGTTCTGGTGGGGCTTTTGGGGGCGCGGCTTGGTTTCGTTCTGGAAAATGCTTCCGTTTACGCCAGGGACCCCCTTTCGGTCTTCTACTTCTGGCAAGGGGGGTTTGACCCCTGGTGGGGTATTTTGGCAGGAGGGGGGTATACGCTCATGACCTTGCCCAGACACCTTTGGCGGTACGCCCTGGGGGCGGCCCTGGCGGCGGGGCTGGTGGCGGGGGTCCTCTTCACCCGTCAGGGGAGGGTGGAGGAGGGGCGCCTTCCCGCCCTGATCCTGTCCACCCTGGGCGGGACGGAGGTGAACCTGGAGAGCTTCCGGGGGAGGCCCGTGGTCCTCAACGCCTGGGCCACCTGGTGCCCGCCCTGCCGGAGGGAGTTGCCCATGATGGCCCGCCTCGCCCAGGAGAACCCCGGGGTCCACTTCCTCTTCGTGAGCCAGGGGGAAGGCCCATTGGTGGTGCGGCAGTTTCTGCAGGAGAGGGGCCTCGAGGTCCAGTGGGTCCTCCTGGACCCTGAGACCCGTCTCTCCCAGGCCCTGGGCATCCAGGGGCTACCCACCACCTTCTTCTTTGACGGGGAGGGGAGGCTGGTGGCCCGGCACCTGGGGGAGCTTTCCGAGGCCCTCCTTCTGGGCTACCTCCGGGCCCTCCGCTAGGCGCTGGCGGAAAGCAGGGTCTCCTTCCCTTCCACCAGGGTCTTCAGGTGCACGGGGCGGCCCCAGAGGCGGTGGAGGTTTTCCAGGACCGCCTGGGTCCGCTTGAGGTCCAGCCCCACCCCCTCGTAGGCGTGGACCAAAAGGAGCTCCCCGCGGTTTTGGTAGTTGGCGTCCACCAGCTCCACCAGGGGGTAGCCCAGGTTGGTGAGGCGGAAGAGGAGGGCCCTCTTGGCCTCCTCAAAGCGGGGTAGGTCCTCGGGGGAAAGGAGGCCGCGCCTTAGGGCGAACTCCGGCGCCAGGAACTCCTCCAGGAAGCTCAGGTCGGTGTAGACCGTGCGCACCTGGAAGAGCTTCCGCCGCCCCTCCCCCGTGGGCTTCTCGTAGCGGAGCCTTTCCCCCAGGGGGAGGGCCTCGTACTCGGGGCCAAAGCGCCCCTTGTCCCAGCGCTCCTCCACCTCCTGGAGGAGGAGGTAGCCCAGGCGGTAGGGGTTCAGGCCGTGAGGGGCGAGGAGGCCTGCCTGCATCTCGGCGAACTCCAGGGCCTCCTCGGGGGTGAGGAGGGGGAGGAGGAGCCTCGTGTGCCAGTAGGTGGCCCAGCCCTCGTTGAGGATCTTGGTGGCCCCCTGGGGCACGTAGTACAGGCTTTCCTCCCGCAGGATCTCCAAGATGCCTTTCTGCCAGGGGGCCAGGGGGGCGTGCCGGGCCAGGAAGCCCAGGATGTCCCGGGTGGGCTTGGGGGGCAGGGGTTTGGGGCTTGCCCCTTCCTCCGCTTCCTTGGGGGGCTCGGGGGGCGGGTTCACATAGGGGTCCAGGTAGGGGCGTACGGGAAGGCGCCTTTGGGGTTCCGCCCCCTCCTCTTCCTCCAGGGGCCTTTGGATGTAGGGGGCGTGGGGGTCAATGAGGTTCTCTAGGGAGAGGGCCATGTCCAAGAACTCCTCCACGCTCCTCGCCCCGTGGCGCTCCATGGCCCTTTCCACATAGGCGGCGTGGTGGGCCATCTCCGAGAGCATGTCCTTGGGGATGGGCTTGAAGGCCAGGTTGTTGTGGAAGAAGTCGGCGTGGGCGTAGACGTGGGCCATGACCAGCTTCTGGGCCAAGAGGGTGTTGCCCTTCAAGAGGTACGCCTGGACGGGGACGGTGTTCACCACCAGCTCGTAGATGCGCCCAAGGCCATAGCGGTAAAGCTCCCGCTGGCGCAGGTACTCGCTCCCCCACCGCCAGTGGGGGTAGCGGCGGGGGAACCCCCCGTAGGCGGCCAGCATGGCCATCTCCTCGGGTCCCACCTCCTCAAAGAGCACCGGGGCAAAGCTCAGCCCCTCGGCCTCCGCCCGCTCCTTCAGCAACTTGGCCCAGCGGCGTAGCTCCCTCTGCACCCTACCCTCCCAGAAGCCGCCTTAAGGCGAGGGGCAGGTCCTCCCGTCCCCGGACCTCCGTGAGGGCCAGCCCCTCCCGCCCCCCCAGGGCCTCCTGCACCTCCTCTAAGAACCGCCCCTGGCCGTAGGGGCCCTGGACCTGGGCGTAGCCGTAGAGGGCGAGGGAGGGGAGGAGGCGGCTTAGGGCCTCGAGGGCCAAGGGCGTGTCCCCTTGCCAGTTCTCCCCGTCGGAGAAGTGGTAGAGGTAGCGGTTGTAGAAGGCCTCGGGGTAGCGCTTGAGGATCTCTTCCGCCAAGAGGAGGGCGCTGGAAAGCCTGGTCCCCCCGCCCTCCCGGGCCTTGAAGAACTCCTCCTCGGGGACCTCCCAGGCCTCGGCGTCGTGGAGGAGGTAGCGCCTTTCCAGCCGGGGGAAGTGCCGCTTGATCCAGAGGGTGATCCAGAAGGAGAGGGTCTTGACGAGCTTAAGCTCCTCCTCCCGCATGCTCCCGGAGACGTCCAGGGCGAAGACCACCACTGCCTGGGCGTGGGGGACGGGCTTGTGCCTGGGGGCCTTGTAGCGCAGGTCCTCCCGCTCGGGCACCAAGAGCGGGTCCTCCGGCCGGTACTCCCCGCTTTGCAGGGCCCTTTTCAGGCTCTCTCTAAGGGTGCGGCGCACGTGGCGGAGGCCCCTTGGCCCCTTGCGGGCGATGGTGGTGTGGCGGAGGGCCTCCTCCGTGACCTCCCCCTCCCCCTTGGGCCTGAGGCGGGGAAGCCTCAAGGCCTCTCCCATGAGGTCCAAGAACTCCTCCAGCTCCAGCTCGGCCACCGGGATGTGCCCCCCGGGGCCCAAGGCCTCCTCCCCGGGCCCCCCCAGGCCCAGGCCTTCCCCCAGGGGCTCCCCGTAGACGATCTTGGGAACCTCCAGCTGGGGCAGGGGGATGGAGACCACCCGTCCCTCCACCTGGCCGAAAAACTCCTCCCGGGTCAGGAACTCCCGGGCCCGCTTTTTCACCTCCCCCCGGACGATCTCCTTGAAGCGCAGCAGGTCGCGCTCTATGGGCCTCATTTTTCGCTCCGGGCGAAGAGGGAGGCGGCGAACTCCAAGACGCCGCTGGCGCAGTGCTCGCAGTAGCCGTGGTCGCGGATGAGCCGGGCCTTCACCACGTCAATCTTGGCCTGGGTCTCCGGGTCCACCACCCCCGAGACCAGAGCGGAGAGCCTTATGGTGTCCTTCTGGTCGTCAAAGAGCTTGAGCTCCAGGGCACGGCGCAGGCGGTCGTTGTCCTTGTAGGTGAACTGCCGCCCCTCCAGGGCCAGGGCCCCAATGTAGTTCATGATCTCCCGGCGGAAGTCGTCCTTGCGGGACTCGGGGATGTCAATCCTTTCCTCTACGGAGCGCATGAGGCGCTCGTTGGGGGGCTCGGGGGCCCCGGTGTAGGGGTTTTTCACCTTCTCCCCCAGGACGTAGGCCTTCACGTGGTCAATGTAGTTGTGGAAGAGGCGGTTTAGGGCCTCCTCGTCGGCGGCGATGGCCCTTTGCACCTCGTTCTTGACGATCTCGGCGTACTCGGCCTTCACTTCCTGGAGAAGGGCCCGGTAGCGCTCCCTTGTCTTCTCCTCGGCGATGAGGGAGTGGTGCTTGAGGCCCTCCTCCAGCTCGTTCATCACCATGAAGGGGTTGATGCAGGGCTCCTCGCTGGTGACGAGGACGTTAGAGATCTTGTCCTGGATGTAGCGGGGGCTGATCCCCTCCAGGCCTTCCCGCTTGGCCTCCCCCATGAGCTCCCGCACCGCCTCCTCCGTCCAGCCGGGGAGGAGCTTGCCGTCGTAGAGCTTGAGCTTCTGCATGAGGGTGAGGCCCGCCCGCCTCGGGGGCTCCAGCCGGGTGAGCACGGCCCAGGTGGCGGCCATCTCCAGGGTGTGGGGGGCGATGTGCTTGGCCCGCGCCTTGGCGAAGTCCCTCTGGTAGATCTTCACCTCGTCGGACACGCGGAGGATGTAAGGGACGTCTATCTTGATGGTGCGGTCCCGGAGGGCCTCCATGTACTCGTTGGCCTGGAGCTTGCGGTACTCGGGTTCGTTGGTGTTGTGGCAGACAATGCTCCCCACGCCGCAGATGAAGTTGTGGAGGCCCTCGCAAGCGATGTCGTAGACCCATTCGCCCCCGGCGGGGCGGTGGAAGAGGCGGTGGGTGTACCGCTTGTGCCGGCCCCCCGGCTTGCCCTCCCCGGAAACATAGCGGATCCGGTAGGCGGGGGCTTTTCCGGGCCTGGGGTAGAAATAGACGCTGTAGTCGTGCCCCAGTAGGCTCAGGAGCACCCCCACCTGGGCGGCCAGCATGGGGGAAATGGTCTTGAACTCCCCATAAAGCCGCCGGTAGTCCTCGGAGCCCTTCTGTTGCTCTTTGCTCAGCCGCCGGGAGCCATCGATTTTAAGGAGTTCTTCCCAAGCGTGTTCCAGGTAGGGGCGAGGAAGGGCGAAGAGAAAGTCGGGGAGGCGTTTTTGCGCTGCCCCCTTGCCGCAGTGATGCTCGGCCAAGACCCGGATAGCTTCGGCTCCCAGGTAAAGCCGCCAGGCGGAGTCTCGCTTGGAGCCCGAGTGGATGTAGCCCTTGGCGTCGGAGATCCGCTCGTAGGCGGCCTTGACCCGCTCCAGCTCCTCCCGGTTGGCCGAGGAGATGACGATGCCCCCGTTGCGGGCGTTGCCGTGCCCTTCGGTGGCGTACCAGATGAGGACGGTGAGGAGGGCTTTCAAGTCCTCCTCGTCCTGGGGCAGGTGGTAGCGGGCCTTCAGGGCGGTGGCGTGGCGGGGAAGGGCCAGCCGGGCATACCCCGGGGGGATGGGACGGGTGAACCGGCGGGCGGCCAGGGCCAGGGCGAGCTCCTCCTCCGCGGCAAAGCCCGGTATACCCTCCACCACGTCCACCATCCGGGGCGGAGGGACAAGAGGGGTGGGCAGGTGCCTTAGGCCCAGCATCTCCCGTCCCTCCTCGGGGTAGAAGACCCGCCCTTCCCGGTCGTAGAGCGAGTGGTTGGGGGTGGTTTCCACTACCCCCCACTTCTGGGCCGAGGTGAGGAGTTCCCCGTGGAAGGGGTGGCGGTAGAGGCCCAAGACCTTGGTCCAGCGGACCTCCTTGCCTTCGGTGTCGTAGGCCAGCACCTCCAGACCCTCAGGGTCCTTGCCAAAGCGCTCGTAAAGCCCCTCCAGCGTGGTCCAGCCGAGCCTCCCCCGGTGCCGGTAGAGGATGGGGGTCCACCCTGCCACGCTGTGGCCTAGGATGATTTCGTCTATGTCCGTCTGGGCGAACTTCTTGGACTTGATCTTGTGCTCCTGGCTCGCCGTGAGGAGGTCGTAGAGGAAGGCCACGTCCAGCTTGAGGATCTCTGATGAACTCCACCAGGCCCCGGTTGGCGATGTTGAGCTCCCCGTCAAAGTTGAAGGCCCGGGGGTCGGAGTCGGAGCCGTAAAGGGCCACCTTGCGGTAGTTGATGTCCCCGGTGAGCTCGGTGGCGTCCTGGTTCTTCTCGTCCTTGGGCTGGAAGGTGCCGATGCCGATGCGGTCCTTCTCCGAGAGGACCAGGCGCTTTACCCTCACCTCCTTTTCCAGGACCGCCGCCAGGTCCCCCCCGTGCTTCCTTAGGGCCTCCCGCATCTGGAAGCGGCAGACGGGGCAGAGGTCCCCTTCCGCCTCCAGGGGGTAGGGGTAGTCCGGGTGGAGGGCCGAGAGCTCGGCCAGGAAGTCTGCCCGGATCTCCGGGGGCAGGAGGTGGAGGGGCTCCTCGTGCATGGGGCAGGGGAGGGGGCCCTCCTCCGTGTGCCAATAGAAGGTGAAAAGCCTCCCCTCCTCGGCGCGGCTGTAGGCCTCGAGGCCCTTCTTGAGGAGCCTGGCGATGGTGCTCTTGGCCGAGCCCACGGGGCCGTGGAGGAGGAGGATGCGCCGCTCGGGGCCCAGCCGGTGGGCCGCCGCCTTCAAGGTGGCCACCAGGCGCATGAGGGGCTTGTCCAGGCCGAAGATGGCGTCCTTGCCCCCCTCAAAGGGGTCGTCAAAGAAGCGGTAGTGGAGGAGCCTCTCCTTGAAGAGGGTGTACTCCTCCACCCCCTGGGCGAGGATCATGTCGTAAACCCTTTGGAAGCTGGTCCTTAAGGGCCTCGGGTCCTCCTTAAGGAGGCGGAGGTAGTCGGCGAAGGAACCCTCCCAGCTAAGGGCCCGGTAGGCCTCGAGGTCCTGAAGACGGCGGATGCGCTCCAGCTCGCTCATGGAGACCCTCCTTCATAGGGCCGGGCACCGCTTTGGATAGCTACAGGCCCATTATACCAGGCCCGGGAGGGAAAATGTGGCCTCGGCCCTGGCCGGGAGGGGAAAGGCGGGGCAACCTAAGGGGTTGGGCCCGCCTCCGGCGAAGGTTTCTGGGCGCCTCTTCAGCGCCCGAACTCGTAGAAGCCCCGGGCGTTGTGGAGGAAGTGGGCCAGGACCCCGGGCAGGAGGCTTTCCGTGAGGAGGTAGGCGAGGCCCAGGAGGAGGCCCGCCGCCCCGGTGTAGAGGGTGTAGGCCAAGGCCCCCTTGGGGGCGGGGTGGAGGAGGGCGAAGAGGAGGGCCTGGAGGAGCACCGCCCAGGGGCCCAGCTTCAGGGTGAGGAGGCTTTGCACAAAGCCCCGGAAGAAGACCTCCTCGGCCAGGCCCGAGAGGAAGGCCAGGAGGAGGAGGAAGGGGGGGCCTGCCCCCGCCTGGCGCAGGGCCAGGCCCAGCTCCCGGTGGAGGCGCTCCGCCTCCTGGAAGGATTGGGGGAAGAGGTGGCGGAAAAGGACCTCGAGGCCCCCCAGGCCCAAGAGGAGGAAAAGCCCCAGAACCCCTTCCCCAAAGGGGTGCTTCCCCACCATGGGAAAGCCCCCAAGGAGCATTCCCCCTCCCCCCAGGAGGAGGAGCCCCCCCTGCAGGAGAAGGAGAAGGTGGAAGGGCCTGGGCACTACTCCTGCCCTAGGGAGAAGCCCTGGTCCAGGAGCTTCCTGGGGTAGGCCCGGAAGGCCAGGAGGGTTTCCGTGCGCTCCACCCCCTCCAGGCCCAGGATCCCTTGGGTTACGGCCTCGTCCAGCTCCTCGAGGTCCTTTAAGCGCAGGAGGGCCACCAGGTCAAAGGGCCCGGTGACGGAGTAGACCTCCGCCACCTGCGGCAGCTCGGCTATGGCTTCCCCCAGGGCCTGGATGCGGTTCCCCCGGGCGCGGATGAGAACGAAGGCGGTGATCACCCTTCCATCATAAGGGCCTTCACGAAGGCGAGGCGGCTCATCTCCCCTCCCGAGAGGTACGCCAGGGGGCTTTCCCCGCCGAAGAGGCGCTTGAGGACCTCCTTGGGGGTGAGGCCCTGGGCCTTAAGCCTTTGGGCCTCCTCCCGCTTGCGCTCCAGGAAGTCCAGCTTGGCCTGGAGGGCCTTCAGGGGGGCTTCCACAGGCCCGGCGTGGGCGCAGTAGAAAGCCCGGGGCTTCAGGGCCAGCGCCGTCCGTAGGCTTTGCAGGAGGGCAGAGAGGTCAAACCCTGGGGTGGCCAGGCTGGCCTTCACCCCCAGGAAGAGGTCGCCCCCGAAGAAGAGGCCCTCTTCGGGGTCGTAGAGGGCCACGTGGTCGGGGGCGTGTCCCGGGGTGGGAAGGAGGTGGAGGGGGCCCACTCGCTGCGCCACCTCCACCCGCACGGGGCGGGGGTTTCCCCAGACCAGGCGGCGGTAGAGGCGGAGGGGCTTGGGGGCGGAGAGGAGGGCAGCCGTCTCCCTCCCACCGTAGATGGGGAGGCCGAGGCGCGGGGCTCCTCCGGCGTGGTCCTCGTGGGCGTGGGTGAGGAGGGCGGCCTCGGCCCTGGGGGTGAAGGGCCGGGCCTTGGGGGGGCCCGTGTCTACCAGGAGGCCCCGGTACCGGTAGACGTAAACCCCGTACCCCACCCACCGTCCCACGGGGGTGGTGAGGTAAAGGGCCCCCACGCTTTCCCCTACGGGTTTCCAAAGCATATACTGAGTATATCCTTAGTTCGCTTCCAGCACCAGCTTGGGCCGGAAGCGGAGGGCGTCCGCCGCCACCAGGTGGAGGGGGATGCCCTGGTAGCTCTGGGGAAGCCTGGCGGGGTCGGCCCCGTGCAGGTGGCCGTAGACCACCGCCTTCGGGCTGGCCTGGGCGGCCAGCTCCAGCAAGGGGGTGGCCTCCCCGCCGGGCCCGAAGGGGGGGAAGTGGAAGGCCACCAGGAGGTGGCGGTAGGGCCTCCCCTCCAGGGCCCTCAGGGAAAGCTTGAGCCTTTCCACCTCCCGGGCCAGGACCCTTTCGTCCTCGGGCGTCTCGGGAGGATACTGCCAGCCCCGGGTGCCCGCCACCGCCACCCCGTCCAGGACCAGGGCATCGTTTTGCAGGGCGTACATCACCGGGGGAAGGACGGCGCGGAGCCTGGAGATGGAGGGCCACCAGTAGTCGTGGTTGCCCTTGAGGAGCACCTTCTTCCCCGGGAGCGCCGCCAGGTCCAGAAGGTCGGGGATGGCCTCGGCGAGGCGCATGGCCCAGGAGATGTCCCCGGCCACGATCACCAGGTCCGAGGGCCCCACCACCTCCCGCCAGCCGCGGAAAAAGGCCTCGGGGTGGCCTTGCCAGCCAGGGCCGAAGACGGTCATGGGCTTGGGGTGGACGCGGGAGAGGTGGGGGTCGGCGATGGCGAAGACCCGCATGGGCCATAGCGTACCCTAAACCTATGGACGAGGCCTTTGCCTACGCCCTGCGCCTCCTCGCCCGGCGGGCCATGAGTCAGGCCCGCCTTAGGGAGAAGCTCCTGGCCCGCTTTCCCGAGGCCGAGGTGGCCCGGGCCCTGGAGCGCCTCCTGGCCTTGGGCTACCTGGACGACCGGGCCTTTGCGGAGACCTTCGTGGCGGCCCGGCGCAAGTACGGTCCCCTGAAGCTCCGCCACCTCTTGCGGGCCCAGGGGGTGGGGGAGGAGGTGGTGGATGTGGTCCTGGGGGCGTTGGGGGAGGAGGAGGCCCTCGAGGCCGCCCTTAAGGCCCTCCGCCGCTACCCCCGGCGCCGGGACAAGGCCAAGGCGGTGCGGTTTTTGGTGGGGCGGGGCTTCCCCCTCTCCCTGGCCTTCCGGGCCTACGAGCTTGCCAAGGAGGAGGAAAAAGGGTAAAAAGAGCCCATGCCCGAGGTGCGCGCCGAGCGCTATATCCCCGCCCCGCCGGAAAAGGTCTACGCCCTGGCCAAGGACCTGGAGGGCCTGAAGCCTTACCTCAAGGAGGTGGAAAGCCTAAAGGTGCTTTCCCGGGAGGGCAACCGCACCCGGAGCCAGTGGGTGGCGGTGGCCATGGGCAAGAAGGTCCGCTGGCTGGAGGAGGAGGAGTGGGACGACGCCCGCCTGAGGAACCGCTTCTTTTCCCCGGAGGGGGATTTTGACCGCTACGAGGGCACCTGGGTCTTCCAGCCCGAGGGCGAGGGCACCCGGGTGGTCCTCACCCTGGACTACGAGCTCACCATCCCCATCTTTGGAGGACTTTTGCAGAAGTTGGTGCAAAGGCTCATGCAGGAAAACGTGGAAAGCCTCCTGAAGGGCCTGGAGGAAAGGGTCCTGGCCGGCTAGTTGCCAAAGGGCCCCGCTTGCTCTAGCATGGGCCTTGAGCCGCCCATGTCTTTCCCGAGGGGTGGCCCAAGGGTTTTCAGGAGGTCAAAGTGGAAACGTTGCGCGTCTCTTCCAAGTCCCGCCCCAACTCCGTGGCCGGCGCCATCGCGGCGCTCCTGCGCACCAAGGGGGAGGTGGAGGTGCAGGCCATCGGGCCCCAGGCGGTGAACCAGGCGGTAAAGGCCATCGCCATCGCCCGTGGCTACATCGCCCCCGACAACCTGGACCTGGTGGTCAAGCCCGCCTTCGTCAAGCTGGACCTGGAGAACGAGGAGCGGACCGCCCTGAAGTTTAGCATCAAGGCCCATCCCCTGGAGTCTTGAGGGCCCACACGCCGAGGGGCCTGGCCCTGGCCATCCTCCTTCGGGTGGAGGAAGGGGGTCGGGCCCAGCACCTTTTGGACCGGGCCCTGGACCGGGTGGACTGGCCCGAGCGGGATAAGGCCTACGCCACCCACCTGGTCTACGGGGCCTTGCGCCGCCTGAGGCTTCTGGACTTTCTCCTGGAGCCCCACCTTAAGGCCCCCGGGAGGCTTCCCAAGGAGGTGCGCTGGGCCCTGCGCCTGGGGGCCTGGGAGTGGCTTGCGGGGAAGCCCGACCACGCCCGGGTGAGCCCCTGGGTGGAGGAGACGAAGCGCCGTTACCCGGGGTTTGCGGGCTTGGTGAACGCCGTGCTGCGCCGCCTGCGCCCGCGGGAGGCCCCGGAGTGCGTGCGCCTTTCCCTTCCCGACTGGCTCTGCCAGGCCTGGCGGGACTTCTTCGGGGAGGTGGGCTTCGCCGAGGCCTTCAACGAGCCCGCCCCCCTCTTCGTCACCGCCTACCGGGAGGTGGACCTGAGGCCGGGCCCCGTCCCCGGGAGCTACCTCTTTGAGGGCCCCAAGACCGATTTCCCCGCTTTGGGCCTCCAGCCGCAAAACCCCGCCTCCCTCTTCGCCGCCCAACTCCTGGAGCCAGCCCCCGGGGAGAAGGTGCTGGACCTTTGCGGCGGGGCCGGGCTCAAGGCCTTTTACCTGGCGGCCAAGGGGGCGGAGGTGGTCTCCTACGACCTCAACGCCAGGCGCCAGGAGGCGGGGGCGAAAACGGCCAGGCGCCTCGGCCTAAAGGTGGCCTACCGCACCCAGGACCTGCGGGAACCCCTTCCCGAAAGGGCTAAAAAGGTGCTCCTGGATGCCCCTTGCACCGGTACGGGCACCTTCCGCACCCACCCCGAGCTTCGCTACCGCCTGGCCCCCAAGGACCCCAAGGAGATGGCCCTTTTGCAGCTAGAGCTTTTGGAAACCGCCGCCCGGGCCACGGAGGAGGGGGGGCTTTTGGTCTACGCGGTCTGCTCCCTCACCGAGGAGGAAGGGGAAGGGGTGGCCCGGGCCTTTCTGGCGAGGCACCCCGAGTTCCGCCCGGAGCCCTTCTCCTGCCCCTTGCCCCTTCTTCGGCAGGGGCTTGGGGTCTACGTGGCCCCCGAGGGGGGCCTGGACGGGTTTTATTACCTTCGCCTCCGGAAGGTAGACTCAAGGGCATGAAGCTCGCCTTCTTGGGCCTTGGCAAGATGGGCCGGAGCATCCTCAAAGGGGCTTTGGAGCGGGGTTTTCTGCGCCGAGAGGAGGTGGGGGTGGTGGGGCGCACCCCGGAGCGGGCCCGGGTCCTGGCCGAGCCCTTCGGCATCCGCCCCCTCACCCTGAAGGACCTGGCGGAGGCCGAGCGGGTGCTTCTCGCCGTTCAGCCACGGGACTTCCCCCAGCTGGCCCCGGAGATCCCTCGGGCCGGGATAGGCTTCCTCTCCATCATGGCGGGGGTCTCCACGGCCGTGCTGGCCCGCAGGCTGGACACCCGGCGGGTGGTGCGGGCCATGCCCAACCTGGCGGCCATGATCGGGGAGAGCTCCACCGCCCTCACCGCCTTAAAGGAGGCCCAGGAGGCGGGGGACCTGGACTTCGCCCGGGCCCTTTTCGCCACGGTGGGGGACGTGTACGAGATCCCCGAGCACCTCTTTGACCCCTTCACCGCCATGTCGGCCTCGGCGCCCGCCTACCTGGCGGTGGTGGCCGAGGCCCTGGCGGACGCCGGGGTGAAGATGGGCATGCCCCGGGCCCTGGCCCTGCGCCTGGCGGCGGACGCCCTGGCGGCCACGGGGGAACTCCTCAAGACCCGCCACCCCGCCACCCTGAAGGACGAGGTGGCGAGCCCCGGGGGCACCACCATCCACGGCCTCCACGCCCTCGAGGCCCGGGCCCTCCGGGCCGCCTTCTACGAGGCGGTGGAGGCCGCCACCCGCCGGGGGCATGAGCTGGGGGAGGTGGAATGAGGCGGCGCCTTTCCTGGCTGGCCCTGGGCCTCCTCGCCCTGGCCTCGGCCCAGGTCTTCCCCAAGGAAGGGGGGGTTTACGCCTACACGGACGGTACCCTCCAGGAGCTGAGGCCCACCTCGGAGGGCTTCCGCCTGCGCTACCACAAGGAGGGCAGGCTCCTCCGGGAGGACCGCCTGCGGGCCTCCCCGGAAGGGCTTTACCTTTTAGGGGTGGGGCTCCCGGAGGGCTACTTCCCCTTTGAACCTCCCCTTCTCCTCTACCCGGCCCGCCTGGAGCTGGGGTCGGCCTGGGGGGGGAGCGCCCGCTTCCGCGGCCAGCGGGTGGCCCTTTCCGCCCGGGTGGAGGGGTGGGAGGGGGTGAGGGTCAAAGCCGGGGCCTTCAACGCCTACCGGGTGCGGGTGGCCTATACCACGGAGAGGGGGGGAACCGATCTCAAGGAGCTTTACCTGGTGCCGGGCCTGGGGGTGGTGGCCTACCGGGCGGGGGAGGCCTGGGTGGAGCTTTTGCGCTTTAGCCCGCCTTGAGGCGGTAGCGCAGGATCTCCCAGTACATGCGCAACCGGTGGAGGAAGCCCTTGAGGAGGCCGCGCTTTTCCTCCTTCATCACCTGGCTCACCCCGGGAAGGGGAAGGTAGCGCACCCGCCAGCCCCGGGCCCGGGCGTGCCGGGTGAGGAGGAGTTCCAGATCGTAGCGGGCACCCGTCAGGCCGGGCACCCCTTTGAGGGCCTCTGTGGCCAGGGCCCGTTGCCCCGAGAGGAAGGGGGTGAGGCGCATGGCCAGGTCCGTGGAGAGCCGCCCCCCTCGGAAAACCCCCACGGTCATCTCGGCCTCTCCCCGGGCCACCGGGGCCAGGAGGGCGTGGAGGTGCTCGGGCTTCAGGCCCAGAAGGTCGGCATCCAGGAGGAGAACCAGGGGCGTGGCCACCGCCTTAAGCCCTTCGGCGATGGCCCCCCCCTTGCCCCGGTTCTCCCCCAGGCGCACCACCTTCGCCCCCGCCCTCTCCGCCTCCTGGGCGGTGCGGTCCTTTGAGCCGTCGTCCGCCACCACCACGGGGAAGCCCGCTTCCTTGGCCACCCGCACCACCTTGGCGATGGTGGCCTCCTCGTTGTAGGCGGGGATGAGGACCGTGGCCGTCATCAGCCTCCGAGAAGCCTCCTCAGGTCCTGGAAGGTCACCAGGATCACCAAGAGGATGAGGAAGAGGAAGCCCAGGTAGTGCACCATGGCCTCCCGCTCCGGGGGGATGCGCAGGAAGCGGGAGAAGAAGAGGAGGAGGATCCTTCCGCCGTCCAGGGCGGGGATGGGGAGGAGGTTGAAAAGGGCCAGGGAAAGGTTGATGGACACCATGAGCTCAAGAAGCCGGAAGGCGCCTTCCTGGGCCGCCCTGCCCGTTTCCGCCACGATGCCCAAGGGCCCCACCACCCCGCTATTGGGGTTGCCGGAGAGGACCCCGAGAAGACCCCCTAAAAGGGCCCGCACCATCTCCGGCCCGAAGGATAGGGTGCGCCCCACCGCCAGGAGGAGCCCCTCCGGGAAGCTCACCCGCCGGAAGCGCACCTCGGGCTGGTAGACCACCCCCAGCTTTTCCATGCCCTCCCGCCAGGTGAGGCGGAGGACCACCTCCTGGCCCTCCCGCAAGAGGGTGAGGGTGTGGGTGCCTGGGGTCTTGAGCCTTTCAATCTCCTGGGGCCGGGAGAGGGGCTTCCCGTCCACGGCGAGGAGGAGGTCCTTGGGCCTTAGGCCCACCTCCTCGGCCGGGCTCCCCGGAAGGACCTCCAGGATCACCGCCCGGCCCGTGGCCTCGGGCACGCCCTGGGCGCTGAAGAGGTAGCCTAAAAGGCCCCAGGCCAGGAGGACGTTCATGACCACCCCGGAGAGGAGCACCAGAAGCTTGCCCGGGAAGGGGAGGGCGTCGTAGCCCCGCCCCCTTTCCTCAGGCAGGAGGCCTTCTATGTCGGCGTACCCCCCCAAGGGGATGGCGGAAAGCCGCCACTCCGTGCCCCAGGCCTGGCGGCGCCAGAGGACCGGGCCAAAGCCCAGGCTGAAGGCCTTGACCCTCACCCCCTGGAGGCGGGCCGCCAGGTAGTGGCCCAGCTCGTGCACGAAGATGCTGATGCCGATGATGACCAGAAACCAGATCAGGCTCATGCCCACCTCTTGGCCTCCTCCCGGGCCCAGGCGTCCACGGCGAAGAGGCTCTCCCATGTTAGGGGGTCCTGGGGGGTGGCTTCCAGCACCCGGGCCAGGATCTCGGGGATGCGGGGGAAGGGGATCTTTCCCCGGAGGAAGGCCTCCACCGCCACCTCGTCGGCGGCGGAGACGGCCACCTGGGCCAAGCCCCCCCGCCTTCCCGCCTCGTAGGCCAGGGCCAGGGCGGGGAAGCGCTTTAGGTCTGGCTCCAAGAACTCCAGGGCCCCGGGCAGGGGGAGGTCCTTTAAGGGGGTTTCCGCCCGCTCGGGGTAGGTGAGGGCGTACTGGATGAAAAGGCGCATGTCCGTGGGGCCAAGCTGGGCCTTCAGGTTCCCGTCCACAAAGCGCACCAGGCCGTGGACGTAGGCCTGGGGGTGGATGAGGACCTTGATCCTCTCCAGGGGAAAGCGGAAAAGCTCCTTGGCCTCGAGGACCTCCAGCCCCTTGTTGAAGAGGGTGGCCGAGTCCACGGTGACCTTGGGCCCCATCCGCCAGCGGGGGTGGCGGAGGGCCATCTCCGGGGTCACCTGGGAGAGGTCCTCGGGGCCCCTCAGGAAGGGCCCACCGCTGGCGGTGAGGATGAGCTCGGCCACGTCCTCCCGCCTCTCCCCCAGGAGGGCCTGGAAGAGGGCGGAGTGCTCCGAGTCCACGGGGAGGATCTCCGCCCCCGAGGCCTCCGCCTCCTGCCAGAGGAGGGGGCCCGCCGCCACCATGGCCTCCTTGTTGGCCAGGGCTACCCGCTTGCCCGTCCGCACCGCTACCCGGGTGGGGGAAAGCCCCGCCAGGCCCGGGATGGCGGCCACGGCCACCTCGGCCTCCAGGGCCGCCACCTCCTCCGCCGTGGCCAGCTTAAGCCCGGGAAAGCGCTCCTTTAGCTCGGCGTGGAGGCCCTCTTCCGCCGCCACCAGGAGGGGCTTCCAGAAGGCGATCTGCTGGGCGAGGGTCTCCAGGTTCTTCCCGGCGGCCAGACCCACCACCCGGAAGCCCCGCCAGCGGCAGACCTCGAGGGCCTGCCTTCCGATGGAACCCGTGGAGCCGAGGACCACCACCCGTTTCATGTGAAGAGCACCACCAGGTAGTAGGTTAGGGGAAAGGTGAAGAGGAGGCTGTCTATGCGGTCCAAAAGCCCCCCGTGCCCCGGGAGGAAGTGCCCGGAGTCCTTCACCCCGCAGTAGCGCTTGAGCATGGACTCCGCCAGGTCCCCAAGCTGGGCCGCCAGGGAGAGGAGGAGGCTTAAGAGCCAGAGCTCCAGAAGCCCGAAGGGAAACACCTCCCGCACCAGCCCCGTGTAGACCAAGAGGACCAGGAAGCTGAAGGCGATGCCTCCCATGGACCCCTCCACGGTTTTCCCGGGGCTGATCTCGGGGGCCAGCTTCTTCCGGCCGAAGAGGCGGCCTGCGAAGTAGGCCCCGATGTCGGTGGCGAAGCTGGCCACGATGGGGAGGCTTAAGGTCCAAAGCCCCAGGGTCCCATCGGGGATTTCCCGCAGAAGGAGGACGTAGCTCAGGTTCCAGGGCAGGTAGAGGAAGGCCAGGAGGGTGAAGGCCAGGCGGGTGAGGTCGGCCCCCTTCAGGAGCTCGTAGCTGAAGGCCGCCATGAGGAAGAGGCCCAGGGCCACCTCCCGCCAGGGCACCTGGGGAAAGTGCCAGGAGAGGGAAGGCAGGGAGAAGAGGCCGAGGAGGACCCCCCCGAGGAGAAAGAGGGGCAGGGGGAGGGCCACCCCTCGGCGGGCCAGCATGCCCTTAAGCTCCAGGCCTCCCAGCCAGAGGACGAAGCCAAGGGTGGGGAGGATCAGGGGGGTCCCCGCCCAGAGCACCAGGAGGAGGAGGCCCGCTCCGATGAGGGCGGAGAGGGCGCGGGTGGGAAGGTCGTCCCTCACCCTTGGCCTCCTCCGAGGCCGCAAGGCCTGGCGCTGGGGGTGCTCATGGCCGGGCTCCTCCGCCCCCAGGGCCGTGGTTAGTGGAGGATCTCCTGTTCCTTCTTCTCCGCCATCTCGTCCACCTTGGCGATGAACTCATCGGTGATCTTCTGGATCTCTCCCTCGGCCCGCTTGGTGTCGTCCTCGGAGAGGTGGAGCTCCTTGGACAGCTTCTTGAGCTTTTCCAGGGCCTCCCGGCGGACGTTGCGGATGGCGATGCGTCCCTCCTCGGCCAGGTGCCGGGCGGTCTTGACCAGCTCCTTGCGCCTTTCCTCGGTGAGGGGCGGGATGTTGATGTAGAGGGCGTCCCCCTTGTTGGCGGGGTTCAGGCCCAGGTCGGAGTCGCGGATGGCCTTTTCAATGGCCTTGAGGGCGTTCTGGTCCCAGGACTGGACCACCAGGGTGCGGGCGTCGGGGGCGGTGACGGTGGCGATCTGGTTGAGGGGGACGTGGGTGCCGTAGTACTCCACCTTGAGGTGGAGGAGAAGGGCGGGGTTGGCCCGCCCGGTGCGCAGGCCCGCCAGGTTGTGCTCCAGGGCCTCGAGGCTCTTTTGCATGTGGCTTCGGGTTTCCGCGTAGAGCTCCTTCAGGGTCATGGTCCCTCCTTTCTACGAGTGGATCAGGGTGCCCACCTTTTCCCCCTGGATAATACCCACCAGGGCTCCCGGCTTAAAGATGTCAAAGACCACGATGGGCACGCCCGCCTCCATGCAGAGGGTGATGGCGGTGGTGTCCATGACCTGGAGGCCGCGGTTTAGGACCTCCAGGTAGGTGAGCTCGTCAAAGCGCTGGGCCTTGGGGTTTTTGCGGGGGTCGTCGGAGTAGACCCCGTCCACCTTGTTCTTGGCCATGAGGACCACCTCCGCTCCCACCTCCAGGGCCCTGAGGGCGGCGGCGGTGTCCGTGGAGAAGAAGGGGTTGCCGGTCCCCCCGCCGAAGATGACGATGCGCTCCTTCTCCAGGTGCCGCAGGGCCCGCCTCCTTATGTAGGGCTCGGCCACCTGGGGGATGGTGAGGGCAGTCTGGACCCGGGTGGGGATGGAGAGGGCCTCGAGGGCGTCCTGGAGGGCCAGGGCGTTCATGATGGTGGCCAGCATCCCGATGTAGTCGGCGGTGGCCCGGTCCATCCCCACCCCCTGACGGGCCCCCCGCCAGAGGTTCCCGGCCCCGATGACGATGGCCAGCTGGACCCCGGTGTCGTAGGCGGCCTTGATCTCCTGGGCCAGGGCCCGGGTGGCCTCGGGCTCTATGCCAAAGCCGTTTTGCGTCAGAAACTCGCCGGAAAGCTTGAGGAGGACGCGCTTGTACTTCATGGCTCTAAGAAAAACCGGGGCCCGCTTGGGTAGGGGCCCCGGCGGTTCCCATGGCCTACGCTCCCACTTCCAGGCGGCAGAAGCGCCGCACCACGATGTTCTCCCCGGTCTTGGCGATGGCCTGCTGCAGAAGCTCCTTCACCCTTACCTTGTCGTCCTTGACGAAGGGCTGCTCCAGGAGGACCACCTCCTCCAGGTACTTCTTCAGGCGGCCCTCGGCGATCTTCTCGGCGATCTCCTTGGGCTTCCCCTCGTTGAGGGCGGCCTGGATGTAGATCTGCCGCTCCTTCTCCAGCTCCTCGGCGGGGATCTCCTCGGCGGAGACGTAGCGGGGGTTCATCATGGCGATGTGCATGGCCAAGTCCTTGGCCAGGTTCTGGAAGATCTCGTTCCTGGCCACGAAGTCGGTCTCGCAGTTGAGCTCCAGGATCACCCCCACCCGCTGGTTGTGGTGGATGTAGTGGCCGATGAGGCCTTCCCGGGCCTCCCGCTCCGCCTTCTTGGCGGCCTTCATGGCCCCCCGCTCCCTCAGGAGCTGGACGGCCTTGTCCTCGTCCCAGCCGGCGTCCTCGAGGGCCTTCTTCACGTCCATCATCCCGGCCCCCGTGGCCTCGCGAAGCTTCTTGATGAGTTCCATCTGGCTCATGCTTCCACCTCGTCCTCGCCTTCCAGGCCCTCGTCCAGGGCCCCGCGGGCCTCGGCCCGCTCGGCCTCCTCCACCAGGGCGTAGGAGGGGGAGGGCTCCACCACCCCGCCCCGGGCCTCAATGATGAGGTCCGCCGCCCGGGAGAGGATGAGCTGGATGGAGCGGATGGCGTCGTCGTTGCCGGGGATGATGTAGTCCACCAGGTCGGGGTCGGAGTCGGTGTCTGCCAGGGCCACCACGGGGATGAAGAGCTTCCTGGCCTCCCGCACGGCGATGGCCTCCTTGGTGGGGTCCACCACGAAGACGGCATCGGGAAGCCGCTTCAGCCGCCGGAAGCCGGAGAGGTACTTCTGCAGGCGCTCTAGCTCGTGCTTCAGACGCACCTGCTCCTTCTTGGGGCGCTCGTGGATGTCCTCGGAGGCGAAGAGGTTTTCCAGCTCCTCCAAGCGGTGCACCCGCTGGGAGATGGTCTTGAAGTTGGTGAGCATCCCGCCCAACCAGCGTTGGTTCACGTAGGGCATGCCCGCGCGGTCCGCTTCCATGCGCACGATGTCCTGGGCCTGCTTCTTGGTGCCCACGAAGAGCACCGTCCCCCCGCGCATGGCCAGGTCCTCGAGGAAGCGGAAGGTGCGCTCCAGCTCCACCATGGTCTTCTGCAGGTCAATGATGTGGATGCCGTTGCGCTCCGCGTAGATGTAGCGGCCGAACTTGGGGTTCCAACGCTTGCGCTCGTGGCCAAAGTGAACCCCGGCTTCCAGGAGCTCCTTCACGCTGATGTTTACAGGCATATTCCTCCCATCGGGGAAGGTTGGGCTTGGCGTTTCCCGTGTGCCGCCCTCCTTCCCGCGGGACCTTCCCCTGCCCGAGGGCTGGTGCGGCACACCTCTCCGATTATAGAGGGGAAGGGTCCTTTGCGTAAGCCCCCCTCTTGGGCTATACTGCCGGAGGCTTGGGGCGGTAGCTCAGAGGGAGAGCACCCGCCTTGCAAGCGGGAGGTCCGGGGTTCAAATCCCCGCCGCTCCACCAGGTGAGGCCTGCCCTCCTCCCCCCACGGCGGCGTGGGGGGCGCTTTTTGCCCACGGGAGGGAAGCCGGTGCCGGTGGCCCACGTGCTGCGCTACACTCCCTATGCCCGGAGGCTCAAGGCCTTGCTGGGGGAGGGGGTCATCGGGGAGGTGGTTTCGGTGCAGCACCTGGAGCCCGTGGGGCACTGGCACTACCGCCTGGTCTTCTTGGCCGAGAGGGCCCGCAAGGAGGGGCGGGTGGTGGAGGCGGAAGGGGGGCCCGAAGGAAAACCCCAGCCTTGAGGCTGGGGGGTTGGCGGAGAGGGCGGGATTCGAACCCGCGAGGCAGGTTTAAGCCCGCCTACACGATTTCCAGTCGTGTCCCTTCAGCCGCTCGGGCACCTCTCCACGTGCCAAGCCTGAGTCTAGCAAGGGGGCTTCCATCCGTCAAGTAAGCTAAAAACCGTGCGGGTAGTGGTGGCCCACGAGAACCTGGACTTTGACGCTCTGGGTTCCATGGTGCTGGCAGGGAGGCTTTTCCCGGGGAGCCTGCTCGCCCTGGTGGGAGGCCTCGAGGGCCCCCTCAAGGAGATCGCCCCCCTTCTGGAGGACCGTTTGGACCTGGTTCCCGCCTCGGAGATCCCCTTGGGCAAGGTTTCCGAGGTGATCTTGGTGGATAACGCCCGTCCCGAGCGCATAGGGCCCTTTAAAGTCCTGGTGGGCCGGGTGCCCTTCTGGGTCTTTGACCACCATCCGCGGGCGCCCGGGGACGTGCCCGCCGTGGGGGGGAGGGTTCAGGAGGTGGGGGCCACGGTGAGCCTGCTCCTTCCCTTCCTCAAGGAGCGGGGCCTCGCCCTCACCCCCCTGGAGGCCACCCTGGCCTACGCCGGGGTTTGGGAGGACACCGGGGGGTTCAGCTTCCCCTCCACCACCCCCTTGGACCTCGAGGCCGCCCACCACCTGGCCCTCATGGGGGCGGAGATCCCCCGGGTCAGGGCCTGGGTGCGCCCCCATCTGGGGGAGGAGGCCCGGAGCGTCCTTAAGGAGCTTCTAAAGACCGCCCGGGTGGTGGAGGTGGAGGGCTTCCGCCTCCTCCTGGCCCGGGCCAAGGAGGAAGGGTACGTGCCCGCTCTGGCCCCCCTGGCCCACACCCTTTTGGACCTGCACGAGGCGGACGGGGTGCTCTTGGTGCTCCGGCTGGGCAAAGAGGTCCTCCTCATCGCCCGGAGCAAGGCGCGCTTGGACGTGGCCCGCTGGCTCGCCCAGGTGGGAGGCGGGGGGCATCCCCGGGCGGCCTTCGCCCGGGTAAGGGGGGTGCGGGGCGCCTTGCATAGACTCCTTTCCAGCCTCTCCCTCTTCCTGGACCCCGAGCCCACCTTGGGGGAGGCCATGACCTCCCCGGTGGAGACCCTTTCCCCCACCACGGTGGGGGAGGCCCTGCGCAGGCTGGAAGAACGGGGCTACGGGGCCATGCCCGTGGTGGTGCCCCTGGAGGGGGGAGGGGTGCGGGTCTTGGGGCTGGCCCGGCGGCGGGACCTCAGGAAGGCGGAGCGCCTGGGCCTGGTCCACCACCCGGTGGAGGGGTTCTTGGCCCGGGCGGTGATCCTTCCCCCGGATACCCCGCTCTCCCAGGCCGAGGCCCGGCTGAAGGAGGGGGGAGGCCGGGTCCTAGTGGGGGAGGCGGTGGGGGAGGGGTGGCGGCTTTTGGGCATCTTTACCCGCACGGACCTTTACCGCAAGCGGTCCGCCTCGAGGCCCACCTTGGGGGAGAGGATCCTGGAGGCCCTGCCCGAGGGAGCGAGGCAGGTGGTCCTGGCCCTGAAGGAGGCCTTCCCCCAGGGGGTTTACCTGGTAGGGGGGGCGGTGCGGGACGCCCTGCTCTCCCGCTCGGGGCCGGACCTGGACCTGGTGCTGGAGCCGGGGGTGCGGGTGGGGGAGGTGGCCCGCTTTCTTTCGGAGCGCTTCGGGGGAAGCTACGCCCTCCACTACGCCTTCGGCACCGGGCGGGTGCGCCTCCCCTTCGGCCTTTCCGTGGACCTGGCGGAAAGCCGGGAGGAGGTCTACCCCTACCCCGGGGCCCTGCCCCAGGTGCGCCCGGCCCCCATCGCCAAGGACCTGGAGAGGCGGGACTACACGGTGAACGCCATGGCCCTTTCCCTGGCGACCCTAGAGCTTCTGGACCCCTACGGGGGGCTCAAGGACCTGGAAGCCCGCCTCTTGAGGCCCCTCCACCCCCTTTCCTTCGTGGAGGATCCCAGCCGCATCGTCCGGGGGGCCCGCCTGGCGGCCCGGCTCGCCTTCCGCTTCGCCGAGGAGGCCTTGCGCATCCTCCCTCCCGCCCTCCTGCCCGAGGTGTTGCGCACGGCCAGCAAGAGCCGCCTCCGCGATGAGCTCCTTCTGACCCTCGAGGAGGACACCTTCTACGAGGCCCTGGCCCTTCTGGAGGAGCTAGGGGCCCTAAAGCCCCTCTATGGCCTCTCCCTTCCCGGGAGGGCCCCCTTCGCCCGCCTGCGCCTTCCCGAGGACGCCCTGGGAGGGGCCTGGGTGGGGGTAAAAGAGGCCAGGCTTTTGCTCCTGCTTTTCTTCCAGGAAGACCCCCTGGCCCGAGCCCAGGCCCTGGCCGTGCCCAGGCGCCTCCAGGAGGACCTGGCCCTCCTGTTGCAGGCTCAGAAGGGAGAGGAGGTACCCAGGGAGGCCCTGGACAAGGAGCCCTTGCGAAGCGTTTTCTTGGCCCTGTTCCCCGAGCGGGAGGCCTGGCTTAGGGAAAAGCGGCGGGTCCTCCGGGGGCGGGACCTCTTGGAGATGGGCCTCTCCCCGGGCCCCAAGGTGGGGGAGGTCCTGCGAAGGGTGGCCGAGGCCCGGGCCCGGGGAGAGGTGCGCACCTTTGAGGAAGAGCTGGCCTTAGCCCGTAAACTGGTGGGCGATGGGACTCTTCCCCCTCCTCAATGACCCCCCGGTCTTCCTGGTGGCCTTCGCCTTGGCCGTCCTAGGCCTCATCCTCCATAACCTCTTCCAGGCCTGGCTGGCCGACCGTTACGGGGAGACGGCCCCCAGGCGCTACGGCTTTCTTTCCTTGGACCTGAGGGTGCACCTGGAGCCCTTGGGGCTTTTGCTCCTCCTCCTTTTGGGCTTCGGCTGGCCCCGCTTCGTGCCCACGAACCTTCCCGGGCGCAAGGGAGCCTTTGTGGCCCTCATGGGTCCCGTGGGGTTTTTCGTGGCCGCCTTCCTCTTTGGCCTTCTCGCCCGCTTTCTGCCCTACCCCTTTGGCGAGGGCCTTTTCGTGGCCCATAGGCTTATGCTCCTCCACGCGGCCATCTACCTCTTCCCCGTGCCGCCCTTGGACGGGGCTAAGGCCCTTTACGCCCTGGGCGGGTACGAGACCCGCCGCTTCCTGGACCGGTTGGCCTCCTACGGTCCCTTGGGCTTCCTCCTCATCTTCCTCCTCCTCTCCTACACCGGGGTGACGGGCTCCGTGGTCCAGGGGCTTGCGGGGCTTCTTGGGGCCTTGTACCGGGCCCTGGGCCTGTGAGCCCCGTGAGGGTGGGCATGATCGGCCTTCTCCAGCAGGACCCTCTGGCCTTCGCCCTCGCCTTCTCCGCCCTCCTCTTGAGCCTGAGCCTTCACGAGTGGGGCCACGCCTACGCCGCCTTCCGCTTCGGGGACCCCACCGCCCGGCGCTTGGGCCGCCTCACCCTAAACCCTCTCCGACACCTGGACCCTTTGGGCACGGTCCTCCTCCTCCTGGTGGGCTTCGGCTGGGCCAGGCCCGTGCCCGTGAACCCCGGGGCCTTCCGCCGCTACCGCTTGGGGCTTTTCGTGGTGTCCGTGGCTGGCATCGCCGTCAACCTGGCCCTGGCCGTGCTCTTTGCCCTTTGCGTGCGGGGGCTTTTCGCCTTGGACCCTTGGGGCGTGGTCCAGACCTTCCGGGGGGAGGCCCAGACGGCCACCGGGGTCTTGGCCCTGGGCCTCTTCTACGCCAGCAGCCTCAACCTGGTCCTGGCGGTGTTCAACCTCCTGCCCATCCCCCCTTTGGACGGTTCCAAGATCCTGCAAAGCCTCCTGCCCTTCTCCTGGCAGCCCTTCCTTTGGCGGCTGGAGCAGTACGCCTGGCTCTCCTTCCTCCTCATCGTCACCGTGCTCCGGGGGCCCATCCAGGAGGTGTTGGCCTTCGCCCGGCGGGTCTTCTTCGGCGTGTTTTTCGGCTAGAATGGCTCCATGCGCTCCTTGAGCCTTCTTTTCTCGGTCCTCGCCCTTTTGCTTCTCCTTCCTGCCCTCCTTCCCCTTCTGGGCTGGCTCAACTGGTTGGTGATCCCCCTGGCCCTGCTGGGGGCGGGTCTGGGGGTGCTTTTTGGGGAGGAGAGGGCCTGGAAGCTCGGGCTTCTGGTCCTTGGGGTGGCCGCCTTGCGCCTACTGCTGGGGGGCGGTCTCCTCTAGCCAGCCCCGGAGGACCCGGAGGTTCCAGGCGTCCTCCTCCGGGCTCCTCGGGGTTTCCAGGATGAAGACCCGTCCCCGCAGCCTGGGGTCCAGGAGGACCCCCTTGAGCCCTTCCCCGATCTGGCCTTGGCGCAGGTGGGCGTGGTGGTCTATGCGGCTTCCCAGCCCCCCCACGGAGTCGTTGAGGTGGACCACGGGCACCCTCTCCAGGCCCACGGCCCGGTCTAGGGCATTTAGGACCTGGGAGGGGGCACCCCTCACGTCGTACCCGGCGGCGAAGGCGTGGCAGGTGTCCAGGCAGACCCCCATGGGGGTGTCGGCGATGAGCCAGGCCAGTTCCTCAAAGCGGGCCCCCACCTTTTCCCCCCGCCTGCGGTGTTTTCCAGGAGGAGGCGGGGTCTTTCTCGCACCCCGGCGAGGCGGAGGGCCTTGAGGGCCCCTTCCCGCACCCTCTCGGGGCTTCCCGAGCCCGGGTGGACCACCACGTACTCCAGGCCGAGGAGGCGGGCCTTTTCCAGGTCGTCGGCGAGGCTCATGACGCTCTTTTCCCAAAGCTCCCCTTCGGCCCCCAGGTTCACGAGGTAGGAGGCGTGGATGACCCCGGGGAGCTCCCCTGCCGTCTCCCTCAGGGCGCGGAAGGCCTCTATTTCCGCGGGGGATAGGGCGCGCGTCTTCCAGCCCCTCGGGCTTTTGGCGAAGATCTGGAAGGCGGAAAGGCCCAGGCGCAGGGCCTCTTCCACCGCACCCGCCACGCCCTTCTTTCCGGCGATGGAGAGGTGGAAGCCGTAACGGACCATTACTCCTCCCGCTCCAGGCGCACCGGGGTGGCCGAGAGGGCCCCGATGGCCTTGGCGGCGGCGTAGGAGAGGTCTATGATGTACCCTCCCCCGAAGGGGCCCCGGTCGTTGATGCGCACCACCACGCTCTTTCCGTTTTTCAGGTTGGTCACCCGCACCCGGGTGCCGAAGGGCAAAGAGGGGTGGGCGGCGGTGAGGGCGTGCATGTCGTAGACCTCTCCGCTGGCCGTCCTTCTGCCGTGGAAGCCCGGGCCGTACCAGACGGCCAGGCCTTCCTGGAGGAAGCGGCCCGGCCTCGAGGAAGCCTCCCCCCGCCCTACCCGGAGGACTTGTCCCGGGTAGATGCGTTCCCCCGTGAGACCGTTGAGGCGCATGAGTTCCCTCACGCTCAGGCCGTGGGCCTTGGCGATGCCATAGAGGGTGTCCCCCTTTTTCACGGTGTAGGTCTGGGCCAGGGCCAGGGAAAGGAGGAAGGGGAGGATAAAGGGGCGCACCTAGACCTCCTGCCAGCCCCTGGGAAAGCGGGAGAGGAGTTCCACGCCGTCTTCCGTGAGGAGGACGAGCTCCTCTATCCGCACCCCGCCAAGCCCCGGGAGGTAGACCCCGGGCTCCACGGTGACCACCATGCCGGGCTCCAGGACGTCCTCCGCGTAGGGGGAAAGCCCCGGTCCCTCGTGCACGGCGAGGCCCACCCCGTGGCCCAGGGAGTGGACGAAGTAGCGGTCCAGGCCATGGCCTTGGAGGACCTGCCGGGCCAGGGCGTCCACTTCCTTGGCGCTCTTCCCGGGGGCGAGGGCGGAGAGGGCGGCCTCGAGGGCCTCCAAGACCGCCTGGAACACCCTGCGCCACTCCCCGTCCACCCGGCCCAGGGCAAAGGTGCGGGTCATGTCCGAGTGGTACCCCTCCACCCTGGCCCCCAGGTCCAGGGTGACGAGCTCCCCTTCCCTAAGGCGCTTTTCCGAGGCCCGGGCGTGAGGGAGGGCGCCCCTTTCCCCCGAGGCCACGATGGGAGGAAAGGCCACCCCCTCGGCCCCCCGCCTTTTGAGGAAGAACTCAATCTCCAAGGCGACCTCCCGCTCCTCCACCCCGGGCTTCAGGAGAGGGAGGACGTGGGCCAGGGCCTCTTCTGCCAGGGCCTGGGCCTTGCGGATCCTTTCCACCTCCCCCGAGGTTTTCCTGAGCCTGAGCCTTTCCACCACCCCCCGGGTGGGCACCCACTCCGCCGGGGAGGCCTCCCGGAGGCGCTCCAAGGCGGCGTAGGGCAGGTGCTCCGCCTCAAAGCCCACGCGGCCGGAAAGCCTTCGGTAGAGTTCCTCCCGCTCCTCCCGCCTTAAGACCTTGGCGGGGATTTGGCTTTCCCCTTCCGCCTCGGGGTAGCGGGGGTCGGTGAGGAGGAAGGCCCCCTCCCCCGTGACCAGGACCTGGGCGTCCTCGGGGTGGGGAAAGCCCGAGAGGTAGCGGACGTTCTCCGGCCGGGTGACGAGGAGGGCGTCCAGGGCCAGGGGCTCCAGGAGGTCCTTGGGCGCAAGCACGGGGGCACTATACCCCGGGGCCCGCCCCCAGGTAAAGGGCCCGGCCCGGGCCCTACTCCAGCCGGGCCAGGTGGAAGACCGCTTTCCCTTCCTCGTCCTCCACCCGCACCTCAAACCCCCCGAAGAGCCCCTCCTCGAAGGCCCGGGCCAAGGCCTCCTCGGCGATCCAGCGCCCGTGGCGCTTCAGGGCCTCCAGGTAGGCGCCTTCCGCCCGGTAGCCCACCCGGATGCGGTCGGAGACCCTTAGCCCCATCTCCTTGCGGGCCTGTTGCAGGAGGCGGAGGAGGTCCCGGGCCAGCCCCTCCAGGCGGAGGTCCTCCATGACCTCCACCTTTAGGGCGGCCACGTACCCGTCCTTTTCCAGGGCCTGGTACCCCTCGGGGGCCTGGGCCTCGAGGAGGACCTCCTCCGGGCGGAGGACGAGGGTCCCGCCCCCCACCTCCAGGGGGATGGCCTCGCCCCTGAGGGCCAGGGCGGAAACCCGCTCCCTCTCCCTCTCCAGGGCCTCCCGGATCTCGGGGACGAGCTTCCCGTGCTTCTTCCCGAGGAGCTTGAGGTTGGGGAGGACCCTATAGGAGAGGATCCCTTCCCCCGGCTCCAGGACCCGCACCTCCTTCACGTTCAGCTCCTCGGCGATCTCCGGGGCGAAGTGCCTTAGGCCTTCCCGCTCCAAGGGGGTGGGGGCGGTGACCAGGAGGAGGGGGAGGGGCGTGCGGGTCTTCACCCCGCTTTTCGCCCGGGCCGAGCGGGCCAGGTCCACCACCTTGAGCACCGCCCGCATCTTGGCCACCAAGGCCTCGTCCGCCAAAGCGGGGTCCACTTCTGGCCAGTCGGCCAGGTGGACGCTTTCCTTAGCCTCGGGGTGAAGGCTTCGCACCAGGTTCTGCCAGAGCACCTCGGCCAGAAAGGGCGTGAAGGGGGCGGAGAGCTTGGCCACCAAGACCAGGGCCTCGTAGAGGGTGGCGTAGGCGGACTCCCGGTCCAGGGCATCCTCGTTCTTCCAGTACCGCCTCCTCCCCCGGCGCACGTACCACTGGGAGAGGTCCTCCACCACGAAATCGCGCAGGGCGCGGCTAGAGGTGGTGGGGTCGTAGGCCTCCAGGGCCTCCGTCACCCTCTGGATGAGGTCCTGCATCCGGGCCAGAAGCCAGCGGTCCAGCTCGGGCCGTTCCTTGGGGGCGGGAGGGTTTTTGAGGTCGGGCCGGTCCAGGTTGGCGTAGGTCACGAAGAAGCTGTAGACGTTCCAGAGGGTTAGGAAGTAGTCCCGCACCGCCTCGCGCACCAGGTTGGGCCCGAAGCGCCGGTCGGCCTCGGGGGGGGCGGAGATGTAGATGTACCACCTCAAGGCGTCCGCCCCGAACTCCCGCAGGATGTCCCAGGGGTCCACCACGTTCCCCTTGGACTTGGACATCTTCTGCCCCTTCTCGTCCAGGATGAGGCCGTGGCAGATGACGTTCTTGAAGGCGATGGAGCCGAAGAGCATGACCCCAAGCTGGTGCAGGGAGTTGAACCAGCCCCGGGTCTGGTCAATGCCCTCGGAGATGAAGTCGGCGGGGAAACTTTCCCGGAACTCTTCCTGGTTCTCAAAGGGGTAGTGCAGGGAGGCAAAGGGCATGGCCCCCGAGTCGTACCAGACGTTGATCACGTAGGGCACCCGGCGCATGGTCCCGCCGCAGGCGCAAGTGAGCTCCACCTGGTCCACGTAGGGGCGGTGGGGGTCAAAGGGCTCGGGGAGGGGGCTTGTGGCCCTCGCCTTGAGCTCCTGGAAGCTCCCCATGGCCTCCTCCTTGCCGCATGCCTGGCAGACCCAGATGGGCAGGGGCGTCCCCCAGTAGCGGTTGCGGCTCAAGGCCCAGTCCACCAGGTTCCTAAGCCACTCCCCGTAGCGCCCCTCCTTGATGTGGGAGGGCACCCAGTGGATCTCCTGGTTCTTGCGGATGAGCTCGTCCTTGAAGCGGGTGTTCTGGAGGAACCAGGTCTCCGTGGCGTAGTATATGAGGGGGGTGGAGCACCGCCAGCAGTGGGGGTAGCTGTGGAGGTAGGTCTCCTCCTTGAAGAGGAGGCCCCGCTCCTTGAGGTCCTTAAGGATGGCCCGGTTGGCCTCGCGGAAAAAGAGGCCCCTAAAGGGCTCCACCAGGAGCTTTCCCTCCTCGTCCACCGTCTTCAGCATGGGAAGGCCGTAGGCCCTGGCGGTCTCCAGGTCCTCGGCGCCGAAGGCGGGGGCTTGGTGGACGATGCCCGTACCGTCCTCCCGGCTCACGTACTCGGCCAGGACCACGAAGTACCCCTTCTCCACCTCCTGGGGGTAAGGGGGCGCGTAGGCGAGGCCTTCCAGGGCCTTTCCCGGGAAGGTCCTGAGGACGGGGGTTTCCTCTCCCAGAATCTTCTTCCCGAGCCCTTCCTCCAGGACGAGGACCTCTTCCCCCACCTGGAAGGCGGCGTAGGTGTACCCGGGGTGCACCGCCGCCGCCACGTTCCCGGGCAGGGTCCAGGGGGTGGTGGTCCAGATGAGGAGGCTCGCCTTCCTTAGGCCGAGCTTCCCGGGCTCCCGGAGGGGCAGGCGCACGTAGACCGAGGGGTCGGTGATCTCCTTGTAGCCCAGGGCCAGCTCGTGGGAGGAGAGGGGGGTGCCGCAACGGGGGCAGTAGGGCACCACCTTGTGGTCCCGGTAGAGGAGCCCCCGGTCAAAGAGGTGCTTCAGGCTCCACCAGATGCTCTCGATGTAGGAGGGCTCGAGGGTGGCGTAGGCGTTTTCCAGGTCCACCCAGTAGGCGAGGCGCTCGGTGAAGGCCTCCCACTCCTTCTCGTAGGTGAAGACGGACTCCCGGCAGGCCTGGTTGAAGCGCTCAATGCCGTAGGCCTCAATCTCCTTTTTGCTCTTGAGCCCGAGCTTCTTCTCCACCTCCAGCTCCACGGGAAGCCCGTGGGTGTCCCAGCCCGCCCTCCGGGGCACGTAATAGCCCCGCATGGTCTTGTAGCGGGGAAAGAGGTCCTTGTAGCTCCGGGCCTGGGCGTGGCCCACGTGGGGGAGGCCGTTGGCCGTGGGGGGCCCCTCGTAGACGGTGTAGCGGGGGCCGCCCTTGCGGCTTTCCACGCTCTTCTGGAAGATCCTCTCCCGCTTCCAGAAGGCCAAGACCTCTTCCTCCATCTGGGGAAAGTTGGGCTCGCCGACCTCCTTGAACATCCCTCACCTCCTAAGCAAGACGCCCGCGCCCTAAGGCGCGGACGAAAGCTTGCGCTTCCGCGGTACCACCGCGCTTCCTGGGGAAGGTCCCCAGGCCCTCTTTGGCGCTATGACGGGCGCACCCGGCGGGCATTACTCGGGGCTGGCCCTTTCCTCCCGCGGCTCCGGGGTGATCTTCCCGCCTTCCCTCACCGCCGGGCTTCCACCCTCCCCGGCTCGCTCTTGGGCTCTTGGGAAGGGGTACTCTCCCCATCCTCGCCTTTACAACCTGTGCCCCCTGGGGTAGAATCCCCCGTTGGCGGCTAAGGCCATGCTAGCAGCCCTTCCCCTCCCTTGACAACCACCCCGCAAGGTCTGCTAGACTCAGGCTAAGCCGGTCCCCTTCCCGTCAAAAGGAGCCCAGCATGGAGCTTTACTTGGATACAGCTAACTTGGAGGAAATACGGGAGATCGCCGGTTGGGGCGTGCTCTCCGGGGTCACCACCAACCCCACCTTGGTGGCCAAGGAGTTTGCCGCAAGGGGGGAGAGGCTTACCTGGGAAGGGCTTCGGGCGCACCTCAGGGCCATTTGCGAGGCGGCAGGGGGGCCCGTTTCCGCCGAGGTGACGGCCCTCGAGGCCCCCGCCATGGTGGCCGAGGGGAGGCGCCTGGCGGAGGTCCATCCCCATATCGTGGTCAAGCTCCCCACCACCGAGGAGGGCCTGAAGGCCTGCAAGAGGCTTTCCGCCGAGGGGATCAAGGTCAACATGACCCTCATCTTCTCCGCCAACCAGGCCCTTTTGGCGGCCAGGGCCGGAGCGGCTTATGTGAGCCCTTTTCTCGGCCGGGTGGACGACATCTCTTGGGACGGGGGGGAGCTTCTCAGGGAGATCGTGGAGCTTCTCCAGGTGCAAGACCTCCCGGTGCGGGTCATCGCCGCCTCCATCCGCCACCCCCGGCACGTCACCGAGGCCGCCCTTTTGGGGGCGGATATCGCCACCATGCCCTACGCGGTGTTTAAACAGCTCCTCAAGCACCCCCTCACGGACATCGGCCTCAAGCGGTTCATGGAGGACTGGGAGAAGGTCAAGCCATGAAGCGGAGAGCGGAAATCCAAGAAGCCCCTCTTTCCTACCAGGAGCTTTCGGCCAAGATCCTGCCCGAGCTGCACCTCCTGGCCCAGGAAGCCGGCATTGAAGGCTACAAGCGCATGAAGAAGGACCAGCTCATCATGGCCCTCCTGGAGCGCCAGACCCAGGGGGAGGGCCTACAGCTGGTCAGGGGCTATCTGGAGATCAGCCCCGACGGGTACGGCTTCCTGACGGAGAGCCTTTACAACCTGGAGTCCCGGGTGGCCATCGTCTCCGCCGGGCTCATCCGCCAGTACGCCTTGAGGAGCGGGGACTACATCGTGGGCCGGGTGCGTCCACCCCGGGAGAACGAGCGCTACGGCACCCTCCTAAAGGTGGAGGCGGTGAACGACCTGGACCCCGAGACCGCCAAGAACCGCCCCCGCTTTGACGAGCTCATCCCCCAGTTCCCCGACCGGCAGATCAAGCTGGAGACCACCCCGGACGAGCTCTCCACCCGGGTCATCGACCTCCTCGCCCCCATCGGGAGGGGCCAGAGGGGGCTCATCGTGGCCCCCCCCAAGGCGGGGAAGACCACCCTCCTCAAGAAGATCGCCAACGCCGTCCTCAAGAACGAGCCCGACATCAAGGTCATCGTCCTCCTCATCGACGAGCGCCCCGAGGAGGTCACGGACTTCCGGGAAAGCGTCCAGGGGGCCGAGGTCATCGCCAGCACCTTTGACGAGCCGCCCCAGAACCACATCCGGGTGGCGGAGTTCGTCCACGAGCGGGCCAAGCGCATCGTGGAGGAGGGGGGGCACGTGATGATCCTCCTGGATTCCATCACCCGCCTGGCCCGGGCCAACAACCTGGTGACCCCGCCCACGGGGCGCACCCTCTCGGGCGGCTTGGACTCGGCCGCCCTCTACTTCCCCAAGCGCTTCCTGGGGGCGGCCCGGAACATCCGGGGAGGGGGGAGCCTCACCATTTTGGCCACCGCCCTGGTGGAGACGGGAAGCCGCATGGACGACGTGATCTTTGAGGAGTTCAAGGGGACGGGCAACATGGAGCTCCACCTCTCCCGCCGCCTGGAGGAGCGCCGCATCTTCCCGGCCATCGACATCCTAAAGTCCGGCACGAGGCGGGAGGAGCTTCTTCTCGGCGAGGAGGTGGTCCACAAGATGTGGCTTCTGCGCAAGGTCCTGGCGGACATGGACCCCGCCGAGGCCATGGAGATGCTCCTCGCCCGGCTGGCCCGCACCAAGAGCAACAAGGAGTTTTTGGCCTCTTTGGCGGCCCGGTAATACCCTTTCCTTGGGGCCCCCATGCTGGCCCAAACCAGCATGGGGAGTACGCCAGGGCGAAGCCGGCCGGGGGCGGGGGTCGCGGCGGGGTGCTTTCCCCGGTCCTTTGCCCCTTGCCCTTGGACCGGGTGGGCCTGGTATAATCCCCCAGAGTTTGAGGTCTCCTTGTTGGAGGTGATCGTTGCGGGCATTCAAAGGCGCGTATTTTCTCGCAGTGGCCCTCGCTTGGGCGCAAGCCAGCCCCCTTCCCCTCTTTTTAAGCCGCATCCCCCTGCCGGAGGCCACGGTGGAGGTGGGGCAGGCCCCTAGGAAGGGCTGGGTCCTTTACCGGGTAAAGCCGGGGGACACCCTGGTGGGGATCGCCGCCCGCTTTGGCGTGGACCCTAGGCACATCCAGTGGTCCAGCGGCCTTAAGGACGACCGCCTCCAGGTGGGCCAGGAGCTCCGCATCCCCCTGGTGGCCGCCGAGGAGCGGGAACCCCGCGTGCCCCCCGGGGTGGAGGTCTACCGGGTGCGCCCGGGGGATACCCTGGCCTCCTTGTCCCAGCGTTTCGGCCTTTCCCCCTTGGACCTGGTCTCGGCCAACCCCTCTCTGGAGAGCCTGGACCGGCTGGTGGCGGGGAGCGTGATCTACATCCCCAAAGGGGTCAAGGGGCTTCTCGTGTCCCTTCCCGAAGGGGAGACCTTGGTGGACCTGGCGGGCCGCTTCGGCCTTTCCCCGGTGAAGGTGGCCCAGGCCAACGGGGTGAAGGACCCCACGGAGCTTAGGCCTGGGGACCTTGTCCTCCTACCCGGGATCCAGGCCAAGACCACCTACCAGCGGCTTCTGGCCAAGCAGGAGGAGGAGCGTCAGGCCCGCCTCGAGGCCGAGCGCAGGCGCCAGGAGGAGCTTAGGCGGCTGGCCGAGGAGAGGCGTCGGCAGGAGGCAGAGAGGCAGGTCCGGCTTCGCCAGGCCCAGGCTCCCAAGCCCCAGGTCCGCCGGGTGAGCTACCAGGAGGGCGGGATGCGCTGGCCTCTTTCGAGCTTCCAGATCACCACCTACTTCGGCCAGCGGGGGGCTTTCCAGCGCTTCCACACCGGGATTGACCTCGCCGCCCCCTACGGCACCCCCATCGTGGCCGCCAAGGCGGGCCAGGTGGAGGTGGCGGGCTGGAGCTCGGTGGGCTACGGCTTCCACGTGATTCTGGACCACGGGGGTGGGGTGGAAACCCTTTACGCCCACATGTCCCGCATCGCCGTGCGGGCGGGACAGTGGGTGGAGGCGGGGCAGGTGATCGGCTACGTGGGCTCCACGGGCTGGTCCACGGGACCCCATCTCCACTTTGAGGTGCGGGTGGGCGGGGTGGCCCGGAACCCCCTGGCCTACCTGCCTTGAGCCCCCGGGGGAGGCTTTCCCGGTGCCCTCGGCTTTGTGCCCCAGGGCCCTTGACCCTGGGGGGCGTAAGCTAGAGGATGGAGGGCGGGATGGAGAAGGGAACCTTCCACATCAAGACGGGCTTTGCCGAGATGTTCAAGGGCGGGGTGATCATGGACGTGACCACCCCCGAGCAGGCGGTGATCGCCGAGGAGGCGGGGGCGGTGGCGGTGATGGCCCTGGAGCGGGTCCCCGCGGATATCCGGGCCCAAGGCGGGGTGGCCCGCATGTCCGACCCCAAGCGGATCAAGGAGATCATGGCGGCGGTCTCCATCCCGGTGATGGCCAAGGTGCGGATCGGCCACTTCGTGGAGGCCATGATCCTCGAGGCCATCGGGGTGGACTTCATCGACGAGTCCGAGGTCCTGACCCCCGCCGACGAGGAGCACCACATTGACAAGTGGAAGTTCAAGGTGCCCTTCGTGAACGGGGCCCGGGACCTGGGGGAGGCCCTTAGGCGCATCGCCGAGGGGGCGGCCATGATCCGCACCAAGGGGGAGGCGGGGACGGGCAACGTGGTGGAGGCGGTGCGCCACGCCCGCACCATGTGGAAGGAGATCCGCTACCTCCAGTCCCTCAGGGAGGACGAGCTCATGGCCTACGCTAAGCAGATGGGGGCGCCCCTGGAGCTCGTCAAGTGGGTTCACGAGCACGGCCGCCTGCCCGTGGTGAACTTCGCCGCCGGCGGCATCGCCACCCCGGCCGACGCTGCCCTCATGATGCACCTGGGGATGGACGGGGTCTTCGTGGGCAGCGGCATCTTCAAGTCCGGGGACCCCAAGAAAAGGGCCCGGGCCATCGTGCGGGCCGTAACCCACTACAACGATCCCGAGGTCCTGGCCGAGGTGAGCGAGGACCTGGGCGAGCCCATGGTGGGCATCAACCTGGACCAGCTTAGGGAAGAGGAAAGGCTTGCCAAGCGGGGCTGGTAGGGCGGTCTGCGGGGTGTACGAGACCCACCCGGAAAGGGTGGAGAAGGCCCGGGCCGCCCTTCCCGGAGAAGGGGTGCTCCGGGAAGCCTCCCTCCTCCTCAAGGCCCTCGCCGACCCCACGAGGATGCGCCTCCTCCTGGCCCTGAAGGAGGCGGGGGAGCTTTGCGTGTGCGACCTAGCCCTCCTCGCCGGGGTCTCGGTCTCGGCGGTGAGCCACCAGCTCCGGCTTCTCCGCCAGGCGAGGCTCGTGGCCTTTCGGAGGGAGGGGAAGCAGGTCTACTACCGCCTCGCCGACGGGCACGTGGGCGTCCTTTTGGAGGAGGCCCTGGCCCACGCGGAAGAAAACACTTGAACATTTGCTCAAATGATGCTACCCTAGGGGCATGAAGGCCTCCAGGGTGCGCGTCTTCCGGGTAGAGGGCATGGACTGCGCCGATTGCGCCCGCAAGGTGGAGTCCGCCCTCAAGGAGGTGCCGGGGGTGGTGGGGGTCCAGGTGAGCTACGCCAGCGGCAAGGCCTACCTGGCCCTGGAGAGGGAGGAGGCGGTAGAGAGGGCCGAGGCCCGCCTCGCCCCCCTGGGCTACCGGCTCCGTCCTGACGGGGAGGGGGAGGGGAGGCTTTCCGGGCCCTGGCCCTGGGCCCTCGGAAGCGGGGGGCTTCTCCTCCTCGCCTTCCTCCTGGACCGCCTCTTCCCCTTGGGCCCTTGGCCCTACGCCCTTGCCGCTTCCTTGGGCGTCCTTCCCCTGGCCCTGAAGGGGCTTCGCGGCTTCCGCAAGAACCCCTTCAGCATCCAGGTCCTGGTGAGCCTCGCCACCTTCGGGGCCTTGGCCATCGGCGCGGCGGCGGAGGCGGCGGTGGTGGTCTTCCTCTTCCTGGTGGGGGAGGTCCTCGAGGCCCAGGCCACGGCCCAGGCCCGGAAGGCCCTCTTTTCCCTGGGGAGTCTTCTCCCGAGGCGGGCCTTCCGGGTGAGGGGAGAGGGGGTGGAGGAGGTGCCCCTTTCCGCCCTCCGGGTGGGGGACCTGGTGCGTGTGCCCCAGGGGGAAAGGGTGCCGGCGGACGGGAGGGTGGTTTCGGGGACGGCCTGGGTGGAGGAGGCGGCCTTCACCGGGGAGCCCCTGCCCAAGGCCAAGGCCGAGGGGGACCGGGTCTATGGGGGAAGCCTGGTGGAGGGGGGAAGCCTCCTCGTGCGGGTGGAGAGGCTCCCCAGGGAGGGCTTCCTCGCCGAGATGGCCCGCCTTGCGGAGGAGGCCCTCCTGAAGAAGGCGGAGGTGGAAAGGCTCATAGACGCCTTCAGCCGCCGCTACACGCCCCTGGTCCTCTTTCTTGCGGGCCTCGTGGCCTTCGTGCTTCCCCTCTTTTGGGGGGACTTCCGGGGCCACCTCTACAAGGCCCTCGCCCTCCTCCTCATCGCCTGCCCCTGCGCTTTGGTGGTCTCGGTGCCTGCGGCCATCGCCAGCGGGGTGGCCCGGGGGGCGAGGGCGGGGATCCTCTTCCGAAGCGGGGCGGCCCTGGAGCGCTTGGGGAGGGTGCGCCACCTGGCCCTGGACAAGACGGGAACCCTTACCCTGGGCCGTCCCAGGCTCGTGGCCGTGGTTCCCTTCGGGGTGAGGGAGGAGGAGGCCCTGGCCCTCGCCAAGGGGGTGGCCCAGGGCTCGGCCCACCCCCTGGCCCGGGCGGTGCGGGAGGCGGAAGGCCCCGTCAGGGAGGCCAGGGACCACCGGGAGGTCCCGGGCCAGGGCGCCTTCGCCCGGGTGGGGGAGAAGGAGGTGGGCCTTTTGCGCCCGGAGGCCCTCCCCCTGCTCCAGGGGGTGGGGGAGGCGGTGGCCCGCCTGGAGAAGGAGGGCCACACCCTCTCCCTCCTTTGGGAAGGGGAAAGGCCTCTCGCCCTCCTCGCCTTCCGGGACGAGCCCCGGGAGGAGGCGAGGGCCGCCCTTCAGGCCCTGAGGGGAATGGGCCTTAGGCTTCACCTTCTCACCGGGGACCGTGAGGAGGCGGCCTTGGCCCTCGCCCGGGCCTTGGGCCTCGAGGCGGGCGAGGTGGGGGCGGGGCTTTCCCCCGAGGACAAGCTTAGGCGGGTGGCGGCCCTGGCGGAGGAGGGCGGGGTGGCCATGGTGGGGGACGGGGTGAACGATGCCCCCGCCCTGGCCCGGGCCACGGTGGGCCTGGCGGTGGCCGAGGGGACGGAGGCCGCCCTTCGGGCGGCGGACGTGGGCCTTCTTTCCCTGGAGGCCCTGCCCCGGGCTTTTGCCCTGAGCCGGAAGGCCCTGGCCGTGGTCTGGCAGAACGTTTTCTTCGCCCTTGGGCTCAAGGGGCTTTTCCTCCTCACCACCCTCCTCGGCCTCACGGGACTTTGGCCCTCGGTGCTCTCGGATAGCGGGGCCCTGCTCCTGGTTACCTTCAACAGCCTACGCCTCCTTCGGGCCCCGCTCCCTTGACAGGCCCTCGTCCTGGGTCCAGCATGGGGAGCGTGGTCGGCGTACTGGCGCTACAGGGAGATTTCCGCGAGCACAAGGAGGCCCTCAGGCGGCTTGGGGTGGAGGCCAAGGAGGTGCGGAAGCCCGAGCACCTGGAGGGGCTTAAGGCCCTCATCGTCCCCGGGGGCGAGTCCACCACCATCGGCAAGCTCGCCCGGGAGTACGGGCTGGAGGAGGCGGTGCGCAGGCGGGTGGAGGAGGGTTCCTTGGCCCTTTTCGGCACCTGCGCCGGGGCCATCTGGCTCGCCAAGGAGATCCTGGGCTATCCCGACCAGCCCCGTCTTGGCGTTTTGGACGCCGCCGTGGAGCGGAACGCCTTCGGGCGGCAGGTGGAAAGCTTTGAGGAAGACCTGGAGGTGAAGGGCCTCGGCCCCTTCCACGGGGTCTTCATCCGGGCCCCGGTCTTCCGGAGGCTGGGGGAGGGGGTGGAGATGCTGGCCAGGCTTGGGGACCTTCCCGTCCTGGTCCGCCAGGGGAAGGTCCTCGCCAGCAGCTTCCACCCCGAGCTCACGGAGGACCCCCGCCTCCACCGCTACTTCCTGGAGCTCGCCGGGGTCTAGGGCCGCATCCTCGTGTACATCCTCGGGAAGGGAATGGCCTCCCGCACGTGGGCGAGGCCCGCGATCCAGGCCACCGTGCGCTCGAGCCCCAGGCCGAAGCCCGAGTGGGGCACGCTCCCGAAGCGGCGGAGGTCCAGGTACCACCCGTAGACCTCCTCGGGAAGGCCGAACTCCCGGATCTTGCGCCTTAGGAGCTCCAGGTCGTGGACCCTCTGGCTTCCCCCGATGATCTCCCCGTAGCCCTCGGGGGCGAGGAGGTCATCGTTCAGGACGAGCTCGGGGTCCGAGGGGTCCGGCTCCATGTAGAAGGCCTTGATGCGGGCGGGGTAGCGCTCCACGAAGAGGGGCCGGTCAAACTGGCGGCTTAGGGCGGCCTCGTGGGGGGCGCCGAAGTCCTCCCCGTAGGGGAGGGGGGGCACCTCGGGGTCCTTCTCGGCAAGCCGGTTCACCAGGGCCACCGCCTCCTTGTAGGTGAGGCGGGGGTAGTTCCCTTCCGCGGCGGGCTCCAAGGCCTTGGGGTCCCGGGAGAGCATCTCCAGCTCCTTAGAGCGCTTTTCCAGCACCCGGGCCACCAGGAAGCGCACGAGCTCCTCCTGGAGGGCCATGTTCTCCTCGTGGGTCATGAAGGCCACCTCGGGCTCCACCATCCAGAACTCCAGGAGGTGGCGCCTGGTCTTGGAGCGCTCCGCCCGGAAGGTGGGGCCGAAGGTGTAGACCTTGGCGAAGGCCAAGGCCCCGGCCTCGGCGTAGAGCTGCCCCGACTGGGAGAGGTAGGCCCTCTCCCCATCAAAGAGGTCCACCTCAAAGAGGTCGGTGGTGCCCTCCACGGCGCTAGGGGTGAGGATGGGGGCGTCAAAGCGGAGGAAGCCCCTTTCCCCGAAAAACTCGTGGATGGCCCTTTCCAGCTCGTCCCGGATGCGCATCACAGCGAAGGGCCTCCGGTGGCGGAGCCAGAGGTGGCGGTGGTCCATGAGGAAGTCAATGCCGTGCTCCTTGGGGCCGATGGGGTATTCCCCTTGGGGGCGGCTCACCACCTCGAGGCCCCTCACGGCAAGCTCAAACCCTCCGGGGGCCCTCCGGTCCTCCCGCACCCGGCCCCATACCTTAAGGGCGGTTTCCTGGGGCAGGTGGTCCGCTTCCCGGAAGACCTCCTCCGGCACCTCCCCCTGGACCACCGTGGCCTGGAGGAAGCCCGTGCCGTCCCGGAGGATGAGGAAGTGGATCCTGCCCTTGGAGCGCTTCTGGTAAACCCAGCCCCTGAGCTCCACCTCCTGGTCCAGGTGGTGGGCGATCTCCTCTATGAAGACCCGCATACCCTGGGTAGTCTACCCCAAGAGGTCCAGGGCCTCCGCCAGGCCGCAGGCCTCCACCGGGGCCACCACCCTCCTGGCGGCCCGTTTCACGGAAGGGGAGGCGTTTCCCATGGCGATGCCCAGCCCCACGGCCCGGATCAGTTCCAGGTCGTTCTCCCCGTCCCCCACCATGGCCGCCTCTTCCAGGGAAAGGCCGTAGGCCTCGGCCACGAACCGGGCGGCGGTGAGCTTGCTCACCCCTTGCCGGGTGAGGGAGACGAAGCGCACCCCCGGCATCTTGGGGCTTTCCGCCACGTGGGCCTGAAGCCCCGGGGGAAGCCCGTCCAAAAGCGCCCCCAGGGGGGCCTCGAGCCCTGCCAGGACCTGGAGGCGCACCAGGGGGGAGGGAAGGCCTAGGAGGTCCGCCCCTTCCGCCTGAAGGCCCAGAAGCCGCTGGTGGTCCTGGAGGAGGGGGCTTTCCCCCTCCACGTAGAAGCCGCCCTCGGCGGTGTACCCCTCCAGGGGCAGACCGAGCCTGCGCGCCAGGCGAACGGCCTCCCTGGCCGCCTCTTCCGGCAGGGCCTCCACCTTAAGGGGGGTGTGGGCGTCCTGGGAAAGGGCCAGGACCACGGCCCCCGACTCGAAGATGTGGAGGCCCTGGGGGTCCAGCCTTTGGGCGTACCCCAGGGTCTCCCCCCGGCCCGGACGGCCGGTGACGAGGGCGAAGCGCACCCCCTTGCCCCGGAGGGCCTCCGCCTTGGGCCAGACGCAGGGGGGCACCCCGTCCCTGCCCACCAGGGTGCCGTCCACGTCTACGAAGACCAAGCGCGTTGCCATGGGTTAGAGCTCCCCCGAGGCCACGATGGCCGCCTCCCCGCCGATCTGCACTGCGTAGGGCTGGCCCTGGGGGCTGTACTCCACCAAGACCTCCACCACCCCGGGGTTGCCCAGGCGGTGGCCCTGGTAGACGGTGAGCTGCACCCTGCCTTCCCGCTTGGGCACCACCCCGGCCCGGGCGAGGAGGGCTCCTAGGGCGGCGTTGGCCGAGCCCGTCACCGGGTCCTCGGGGATGCCCAGGATGGGGGCGAAGTCCCGGGCGTAGAAGCTCCTTGGGCCCATGGGGGCGTAGGCGTGGACCGTGGCCACCTCCAGCCTCCGGGAAACCTCCAAAAGGGCGGGCGTTTCCGGCTCCAGGGCGTCCACCACCCCCGGGGCGATGAGGGGCACGAAGAGGCTCCAGAGCCCAGTGTAGGCGATGCCATAGGGCAGGCCCCGGTGGAGGTAGCGCTCGTTGGTGCCCAGGGCCTCGAGGGCCGCCCGCAAGGCCTCAAAAGGGGGGAGGTCGCGGAAGCGGGGGGAGGGGCCCCGCACCAGGGCCTTCACGGGCGCCCCTCCCTCGTAGACGATCTCCACGGGAAGAGCCTCCGTGGGGGTGTGGAGGTAAAGCCGCCCTATCCCCTCGGGGGCCAGGCCCAGGCGCACCAGGCTCAAGCCCAGGGCCACCGCCGCGTGGCCGGAGAACTCCACCTCCTCCTTGGGGGTGAAGAAGCGTACCCCGAAGACCGTCTCCCTCCTCTCGGTGAGGAAGGCCGTTTCCGCCTCCCCCAGGCGCCGGGCAAGGGCCTGCATCTCCTCCAGGCCCATCCCCCGGGCGTCCAGCACGATGGCCACCCGGTTGCCCGCTCCCGGGGCGGGGGCGAAGGCGTCCACGAGGATGTAGGGGATCTTAGCCATGGCGGATCACCTGAAGCCCAAGCTCCCGAAACTGCTCTTCGGACACGGGGCTTGGGGCCCCGGTGAGGGGGTCTTTGCCCTCCTTGTTCTTGGGGAAGGCGATGACCTCGCGGATGGAGGGGCTTCCCGTCATGAGGGCCAGGAGCCGGTCCAGCCCCCAGGCGATCCCGCCGTGGGGCGGGGCGCCGTACTGGAGAGCCTCCAGGAAAAAGCCGAACTTCTCCCGCTGTTCCTCCTCCCCGATGCCCAGAAGCCGGAACATCCGGGCCTGGAGCCCGGGGTCGTGGATGCGGATGGACCCCCCGCCCACCTCCACGCCGTTTAAGACCAGGTCGTAGGCCAGGGCCCGCACCCGCCCGGGGTCCTCTTCCAGAAGGGGGAGGTCCTCGGGGTGGGGGCTGGTGAAGGGGTGGTGCATGTAGGTCCACCCCCCCCGCTCCTCGTCCCACTCCAGCAAGGGAAAGTCCACCACCCAGAGGAAGCGAAACCCCTCCTCCCTTAGGCCGAGCAGGTCCGCGAGCCTGAGCCGCACCGCCCCCAGGGCCTCCGCCGCCACCCTAAAGGCCCCCGCCACGAAGAGGAGGGTGTCCCCCGGCCTCGCCCCCGTGGCCTTAAGGAGGGCTTCCCGCACGGGCTCGAGGAACCTCGCCACCCCTCCCGAGAAGCCCCCTTCCTCCACCCGGGCCCAGGCGAGGCCCTGGGCCCTGTGCCGCTTGGCCTCCTCCTCCAGCTCCCCCATCTCCTTGCGGGAGAGGGCCTTGGGGACGGCGAGGGCCTTCACCCGCTCCGCTTCCCGGAAGACCCTGAACTCGCTTTCCCGGAAGAGGGGGCCCACCTCCTTAAGCTCCAGGCCGAAGCGGAGGTCGGGCTTGTCGGAGCCATAGCGCTCCATGGCCTCCGCGTAGGAAAGCCTGGGGAAGGGGAGGGGAAGCTCCACCCCCAGGGCCTCCCGGAACACGTGGGCCATGAGGCGCTCGTTCAGCTCCAGCACGTCCTCCACCTCCACGAAGCTCATCTCCAGGTCCATCTGGGTGAAGTCGGGCTGGCGGTCGGCCCTTAGGTCCTCGTCCCGGAAACAGCGGGCGATCTGGAAGTAACGGTCCAGCCCCGCCACCATCAGCATCTGCTTGAAGAGCTGGGGGGACTGGGGCAGGGCGTAGAAGAGGCCAGGCTCCTGGCGGTAGGGCACCAGGAAGTCCCGGGCCCCCTCCGGGGTGCTCTTGGTGAGGAGGGGGGTTTCCACCTGGACGAAGCCCTCCCCGTCCAGGAAGTCCCAGATGGCCTTGATGACCCGGTGGCGCAGGCGCAGGTTCTCCTGCATGCGCCGCCTGCGGAGGTCCAGGTAGCGGTACTTGAGGCGGAGTTCCTCGCCCGCTTCCTTTTCCTCCTCCCCGCGCCAGCCCGCGTCCACGGGGAAGGGAGGGGTCTTGGCCTCGGCGAGGATTTCCAGGGAGGAGAGCTCCACCTCCACCTTGCCCGTGGCCAGACGGGGGTTGGGCTCCGGGCGAAGGCGCACCAGGCCTCTCGCCCGCACCACCCATTCCGAGCGCACCCGTTCCGCCACGGCGTAGGCCGGGCTATCGGGATGGGCCACCAGCTGCACCAGGCCCTCCCGGTCCCTGAGGTCCAGGAAGAGGAGCCCCCCGAGGTGGCGACGGCGGTTCACCCAGCCCTCGAGGACCACCTCCTGGCCCACGTGTTCTTCCCTGAGGCTTCCAGCGTAGTGGGTGCGGCGCATAATCCCCTAAAGCTTACCGGATTCTCATGCCAGGCCGGACAGGAGAAAGCCCGCCACCTCGGCGTAGGGCAGGCGCACCTGCTCCCCGGTGGCCAGGCGCTTTAGGGTGACCTCGCCTGCCCTCAGCTCCTCCTCCCCCAAAAACCCCACGAAGGCCGCCCCCCGCTTCAGGGCCTCCTCCACCCCCTTGCCGGGCTTTTTGGGGGAGAGGGCGTACTCCACCCGAAGCCTCGGCCTCAGGGTCTCGGCCAGGTAGAAGGCCTCCTCCACCGCCCTTTCCAAGAGGGGAACCAGGTAGAGGTCGGGGCCCCTTTCCTCCGGGGGGGCGAGGCCCTCGGCCTCCAGGGCCAGGGCCACCCGCTCCACCCCGAAGGCGAAGCCCACCCCCGGGACCCGGGGCCCCCCGAGGAGCTCGGAGAGGCCGTCGTACCGCCCCCCGCCCCCCAGGGCCGACTGGGCGCCGATCTCGGCGTGGTGCACCTCAAAGGCGGTGCGCACGTAGTAGTCCAGGCCCCGCACCAAGGCGGGCTCCAGCTCGTAGGGGACGGAAAGCCTCTCCAGGTGGCGCTCCACCCCTTGGAGGTGGGCCCTGGCCGCCTTCCCCAGGAAGTCCAGCATGGGCCTTACCCCAAGCTCCCGGAGAAGGGCCTGGTCCTTCTCGTCCTTGGAGTCCAGGATGCGCATGGGGTTGAGGGAAAGGCGCTCCTTGGAGTCCTGGGAGAGGGCCTCCCGGTGGGGGGTGAGGACCTCCTGGAGGTAGGCGTTGTACCGGGCCCGGTCCTCGGGGTCGCCCACGGAGGAAAGCTTCACCGAAAGCCCCTTGAGCCCAAGCTCCCTCAGGCTCTCGTAGAGGAGGACGATGGCCTCCGCGTCCAGGATGGGGTTTTCCGAGCCCAAGGCCTCGTAGTTCACCTGGTGGAACTGGCGGTACCGCCCTTTTTGGGGGCGCTCGGCCCGGAACATGGGCCCGGCCATCCAGAGCCTCACGGGCTGGGGCCAGACCTTCATCCCGTGCTCCAGGTAGGCCCGCACCATGGCGGCGGTGCCCTCGGGGCGCAGGGTGAGGGAGCGGCCTCCCCGGTCCTGGAAGGTGAACATCTCCTTGCGCACGATGTCCGTGGAGGCCCCCACCCCCTTTTCAAAGACCTGGGTCTCCTCAAAGAGGGGGGTGAGGAGCTCCATGGCCCCCGCCGCCTCCAAGACCTTCCTGGCGGTGGCCACGATGCGCTGGTGGAGCCTGAGCTCCCGGCCGAAGAGGTCCTTGGTGCCCCGGACAGCCATACCCCTCCACTCTACACAACCCCTTGCGCCCGGGGGAGGTCTGCCCTATGGTGGAGGCATGCGCCAGAGGGGGCTTTGGGTGGCCCTCTACCTCCTCCTCACCCTGGCGGCCTCCACCGGGGTGGCCCTGCAGATGTACCTCATGCGGGTGCAGAACCCCGGTCTGCGGGCCGACCTCTGCCAGGCCCCCGGGGAGGAGCGCCCCCTGGAGCACTCCCTCTTCTGCGGCCTCCAGGTGGCCCCGGGCCTCCCTCCGGTGGCGGCCCCCGCGCCGCCCCGTCCCCTCGAGACCCTTCCCCAGCGCCCCGCCCCCCTTTCCGGGCACCGCCTCCTCCTTCCCCAGGCCCTGGTTCCCAGGGCCCCTCCTTTCGCCTTGGCCTGAGGGGTCTTTCGGCCCAAGGTCCTTTGGCGAAAGGAGGTACGGCGTTGCAGGTGGTGCTCTTTACCCATGATCTGGCCCTTTACGCCCAGGCGTACCGGGCCCTTGTTCCCCAGGGCTTCTCCCTTTCCTGGAACCAGGGTGCGGGCCTGCCCCTTTCGGGGCTGGACCGGCTGGAGCAGGGCCAGGGGGTCCTCTGGCTCACCCCCAGGGGGCTTCGGGGCTATGACCTTAGGGCCTACGCCTTCCTCACCCGGAAGGACGACCCCAAAACCCTTCCCGGGGGCCTAAGGGGGCGTTTCGGTGCCCGGCTTCTTCCCGGGGAGGTGGCGGTCCTCCTGGCCCTGGGCCGGGGGGTGCCCCCCGAGCCCAAAAGCCTCGCCCGGTACCTGGAGGTGGAGCGCTCCCAGGCCCGCTTCTTCCTCAAGGGGGTGTGGAACAAGTTCGGGCTTCCCCTGGGGCTACTCCTCCGCCTCGCCCGGCATCAGGTGCAGGTAGCGGGGCTTGAGGGCCACGCGGAGGGCTTGGCCTGGCTGGAGGCGGAGCCTTTCCTGGACGTGCCGGGGCAGGAGGATTTCCAGGGAAAGGGGCCCGCGGAAGAGGGCCCGGTAGGCCAGGCCCTCCGGGTACAGGCGTTCTAGGCGGCCTTCCAGGACGTTTTCCGGGGGTGGGGGGCGGTCCTGGCGCACCACCAAGACCTCCGCCGCCCGCACCCCGAGCCAGGCCTCCCCTCCCGGCCTGGCCCATGGGGGGAGGGGGAGGCGGAGGAAGGCCCCTCCCGCCTCCACCCCGCCCTCCCGCACCCGCACGGGGAAGAGGTTCTCGTACCCCAAAAGCCTCGCCACCTCCACCCGGGCAGGGGCCGCCCAGACGGCCTCGGGAGGCCCCTCCTGGAGGATGCCCTCCCGGCCCATCACCGCCAGCCAGTCGGCCATGCCCGCCAGGACCGGGTCGTGGCTCACCGCCAGGGCGGGGAGGCCTTCCCGGCGGAGGAGGTCGGCGAGCTCCGAGAGCACCTGCCCCCGGGTCAGGGGGTCCAGGGCGCTGGTGGGCTCGTCCAGGAGGAGGAGCTTAGGCTCCCGGGCCAGGGCCCGGGCCAGGGCCACCCGCTGCTTCTGCCCGCCGGAGAGCTGGCCCGGCCTTTTGTGGGCGTGTTCCAGAAGCCCCACCCGCTGGAGGAGGGCCAGGGCCCTCTCCTTGCGGTTTGGCCCCCTCAGGGGGAAGGCCACGTTTTCCCAGGCGGTCATGTGGGGGAAGAGGGCGGGGTCCTGGGGCAGGTAGCCTATGGGCCTTCTCTCGGGGGGAAGCCCCGAGAAGGGCTCCCCCTCGGCGGGGAGGAGGCCCGCCAAGGCCTTGAGCAAGGTGGTCTTGCCCACCCCGCTTTCCCCCAGGAGGACGGTGAACCCCTTTAGGTGGAAGCGGGCCTCGAGGCGGATGGGCTTCCTTATGCGGTAGTGGACTTCCATGTCCGTCCTTTGGTTTCCAGAAGGCGCGCCAGCGCCAGGAGGAGAAAGCTTAAGAGGAGGAGGACCAGGGCGGCCTCCGCCGCCTCGCGGAAGCGCAGGGCCTGGACCAGGTCGTAGAGGTAGATGCTCACCATCTGCGTCTTCCCGGGGATGGAGCCCCCCACCATGAGCACCACCCCGAACTCCCCCAGGGTGTGGGCGAAGGCGAGGAGGGTCCCCGAGAGGAGGCCGGGCCAGGTGAGGGGCAGGACCACCCGGGTCCAGACCCGCCACCGGGGGACCCCTAGGGTGCGGGCCACCTCCAGGAGGTTCCGATCCAGGGCCAAGAAGGCCTCCCGGTAGGCGGTGAGGGCGAAGGGCAGGCTGAAGAGGACGCTGGCGAAGACGAGGCCTTCCAGGCGGAAGGCCCAGGAGAGCCCCGTGATGCGGGACCAGGGGCCCTCCGGCCCCAGGAAGAGCAGGAGGTAAAAGCCCAAGACCGTGGGGGGAAGGACCAGGGGCAGGAGGAAGACCGCTTCCAGGAGGGCTTTCCCCGGGAAGGAGCGGAAGGCCAGGCCCCAGGCCAGGGGCACCCCCAGGAGGAGGAGGAGGCCCGAGGTCCAGAGGGCCACCTTCAGGGAGAGCTTAAGGGTGGTCCAGAAGAGGGGGTCCACCTCACTCCCCCGGCAGGAGGAAGCCGTAGCGCCGGAAGACGGCCCGGGCCTCCGGGCTTCCTATGAAGGCGTAGAAGGCCATGACCTCGGGACGCCCGCGCCCTTTGAGGACCACGTAGTCCTGCTCCAGGGGGAGGTGGCTTCCCAGGGGGGCGAGCCAGTACTCCCCGGGCCCCGAGAGGCTCGGGTGGACGGCCAGGGAGAGGGCCAAAACCCCTACCCGCGTGGCGGTGAGGGCGAGCTGGGCCGTTTGGGCGATGTTCTCCCCGTAAACGAAGGCGAAGTCCCTCTTGCCCCGGCTTAAGGGGCCAGCGTCCCAGTAGGCCTCCACTCCCCCGGTGAGCCTTTCCCAGGGGATCTCCTCCCAGGAAAGCCGGGAGAAGGGCTTGGCGAGCCCTGGGAGGAGGATGGGGCGGCGCTTGAGGAGCCCCAGGTGCTCCAGGAGGGTGACGGCGGCCCGGCCGTAGGGGGCGTGGACCGGGTTGGCCAGGGCCACCCGGGTCACCCTGGGGTCCAGGAGGGCCTGGGGGCCGGGCTTTAGGCCGAGGCTTTTGTCCACCCAGAGGACCATGCGCCCCAGGGCGTAGGGCCTGCGGGTCCCGGGCTCGGCCAGGCCCCTTTGTTCCAGGAGTTCCGGGTAGGTCTTCTCGGCGGAGAAAAAGAGGTCAGCCTCGAGGCCCTGGGTGAGCTGGGTGTAGAACTTGCCCGAGGAGCCGAAGAGGAGCTCCACCTTTACCCCCGGGTTTTTCGCCGTAAAGGCCTGCGCTACCTCCTGGAGGGCGTACTGCAGGTCTGAGGCCGCCACCACCCGTACCGTCTGTGCCAGACCCGAACCCAAGAGGAAGAGGACCAAAAGGCTTGCCCTTCTCATGCCACCTCCTTTGCGACCGCGGCAGGCGGCGGGGTCGCCCCCGCCACCCCGGGGCCCGAAGGCCCGGCCCAGAAGGCCCCTAGGGTCTTCCGGGCTCGGAGGCGAGGGCATTTTACCCCACCCTGTCCCGGCCTCGCCCCTTGCATAAGTTTGCAGCCCTGGGCTATCCTATAAGCCTCATGGCGGGAGACGCCCTGACCCGGCCCAAGGACCTACTGGACTTTTCCGGCTTTGGCCCCGAGGACTTGGCCCGCCTCCTGGCTCTGGCCGCTGGGCTGAAGGAGGAGGGCTACCGGGGGGAGGACCTCAAGGGGAAGGTCCTCGCCCTCCTCTTTGAGAAGCCCTCCCTGCGCACCAGGACGACCCTGGAGGTGGCCATGCTCCACCTGGGGGGGCACGCGGTCTACCTGGACCAGAAGCAGGTGGGGATAGGGGAGAGGGAGCCCGTGAGGGACATCGCCAAGAACCTGGAGCGCTTCGTGGAGGGGATCGCCGCCCGGGTCTTTCGGCACGAGACCGTGGAGGCCTTGGCCCGCCACGCCCGCGTGCCGGTGGTGAACGCCCTCTCCGACCGGGCCCACCCCCTGCAGGCCCTGGCCGACCTCCTCACCCTGAGGGAGGCCTTTGGCGGGCTTGCGGGCCTCGAGGTGGCCTGGGTGGGAGACGGGAACAACGTCCTAAACTCCCTCCTGGAGGTGGCCCCCCTGGTGGGCCTCAGGGTGCGGGTGGCCACCCCCAAGGGCTACGAGCCCGACCCGGGGCTTCTTGCCCGGGCCCGCGCCCACCTCACCCACGACCCCAGGGAGGCCGCCCTGGGCGCCCACGCCCTCTACACCGACGTCTGGACCAGCATGGGCCAGGAGGCGGAGAGGGAGAAGCGCCTTCGGGACTTCCAGGGTTTCCAGGTGAACGGGGAACTGCTCAAGCTCCTCCACCCGGAGGGCGTCTTCCTCCACTGCCTCCCCGCCCACTACGGGGAGGAGACCACGGAGGAGGCGGTCCACGGGCCGCGGAGCCGGGTCTTTGACCAGGCGGAAAACCGTCTCCATACCGCCAAGGCCGTGCTCCTTGCCCTGCTAAAGTAGGGGTATGGTCCGGCCCTACCGCTTCCGCCTGGAGGAGTTCCTGAAGCTCCCCCTGCCGGAGAGGGGGGTGGAGCTCCTCGAGGGGGAGGTCTACCAGATGGCGCCCATAGGTCCTGGGCACGCCTACGCCGTAAACCGCTGGAACCGGATTTTTTCTAGTCTTCCCGAAGTCTTCGTCCAGGTGCAGGGACCCCTGGCCCTACCCCCGGACACCTACCTGGAACCGGACCTCGCCCTGCTTCGGCCGGGGGACTACCGCGAGCGCCTGCCCCGCCCGGAAGACGTTTTCCTTGTGGTGGAGGTGGCGGACGCGTCCTTGGACTACGACCTCACCAAAAAGGTCCCCCTCTACGCCAAGGCCGGGGTGCCGGAGGTCTGGGTGCAGGACCTCCTGGGAGGAAGGCTCCTCCTCTTCCGCACCCCGGAGGAAGACCACTACCGGGAGCAGATCTGGGTAAAACCCGGGGAGAAGGTGGTGCCCCTGGCCTTCCCCGAGGCCAGCCTGGAGGCCCCGTGGTGAGGGTAGGGATCCTCGGGGCCTCGGGGTACGGGGGGGCGGAGCTCCTAAGGCTCCTCAAGGCCCACCCCGGGGTGGAGCTGGTGGGGTTTTCCAGCCGCAAGTACGAGGGCGAACCCCTTTCCTCCGCCTGGCCTCAGCTTTGGGACGGGCGCCCCTTCGCCGCCCAGGAGGAGGTCCTGGAGCGGGCAGAGGTGGTCTTCCTGGCCCTTCCCAACGGCCTCGCCATGGAGATCGTCCCCGGGGCCTTGAGGGCGGGGAAGCGGGTGGTGGACCTCTCCGGGGACTTTCGCCTGCCTCCTGGGGTCTACGAGGCCTGGTACCGCATCCCCCACAAGAGCCCTGACCTCTACCGGGAAGCGGTCTACGGCCTCCCCGAGCTCCACCGGGAGGAGCTTGGGGGGGCGAGGCTCGTGGCCAACCCCGGGTGTTACGTCACCGCCGCCACCCTGGCCCTGGCTCCTTTGGCGGCGGAGGGGGTCCTCAGGGGGGGCTTCCTCGTGGGTCTAAGCGGCGTCTCGGGGGCGGGGCGGGAGGCCGAGGGCACCGCCTTCGCCGAGGTGAACGAGAACCTCAAGCCCTACAGGGCGGGGGGCGCCCACCGGCACATCCCCGAGATGGAGCAGAACCTGGGGAGGGCCTTGGCCCAGGGTAGGCCGGTCCGCACCCACGGGGCCCGGGAGGAGGTCCGCCTCTCCTTCACCCCCCACCTGGTGCCCATGACCCGGGGCATTCTCCTCACCGCGGAGGCGGAGGTGCAAGGAGCGTGGAGCCAGGAGTCCCTGGACGAGCTGTACCGGGACTTTTACGCGGGAGAGGCTTTCGTGAGGGTCTTGGAAGGCCTTCCCCAGACCAAGGGCACCCTGGGGAGCAACCGGGTGGACCTCAGGCCCCTCTACGAGGAGAGAACGGGTAAGGTCCTGGTCTTCGCTGCCTTGGACAACCTGGTCAAGGGCATGGCCGGGCAGGCGGTGCAGAACTTCAACCTCATGATGGGCTTTCCCGAGGAGACGGCGCTGCCCAAGGAGGGGATATGGCCGTGAGGCTTCCCCTAGGTTTCCGCGCCGGGGCCACCCGGGCAGGGATCAAGCCCTCGGGCAAGCCCGACCTCGCCCTTTTGGTCTCGGGCCTCCCCGCTTCCTGGGCCTACGCCGCCACGCAGAACCGGGCGGCCGCGCCCTCCATCCACCGGGGAAGGGCGCTTTACGCTTCCGGCAAGCCCCTGAAGGCGGTGGTGGTGAACGCCGGGAACGCCAACTGCGCCACCGGGGAAAGGGGCTTCCGGGACGACCGGCGCATGGCCGAGGCAGCGGCCCTCCGCCTGGGCCTTGCTCCGGAGGAGGTCCTCACCGCCTCCACCGGGGTCATCGGGGTGCCCCTTCCCGTGGAGCGGATAGAGGCGGGCCTGCCCCAAGTGGAGCTCACCCCCTTCGCCGAGGCCTTCGCCGAGGCCATCCTCACCACGGACCTGGTGGCCAAGGTGGCCGAGGCCGAGGTGGGGGGAGCGAGGATCGTGGGCGTGGCCAAGGGAAGCGGCATGATCCACCCCAACATGGCCACCATGCTGGCCTTCCTGGTGACGGACGCCAAGGTGCCCCAGGAGGCCCTAAGGGAGGCCTGGCGAGGGGTGGTGGACCGGACCTTCAACCAGGTCACTGTGGACGGGGACACCTCCACCAACGACCTAGCCCTCCTCATGGCCAACGGGGCCTATGGGGAGGTGCCCTTAGGGGCCTTCTGGGAAGGAGTGGAGGCCGTGGCCCGGGAGCTTGCCCGCAAGATCGCCCGCGATGGGGAGGGGGCCACCAAGCTCATGACCGTACGGGTGGTGGGGGCGGCCACGGCGGAGGAGGCGAGGCGGGCGGCCCGGGCCATTGCGGGAAGCGCCCTCTGGAAAAGCGCCCTCTACGGCAACGACCCTAACTGGGGGAGGGTCCTGGCCGCCTTGGGCAACTCGGGGGCCCGGTTTGACCCCCTCCGGGTACGGATCCTTCTCCAGGGGATTCCCCTTTACGAGGGCGGGGCCCTTCCCTTTGACCGGGAGGGGGCGAGCCGGGCCATGCGGGCCGAGGAGGTGGAGGTTCTGGTGGACCTCCAGGAAGGCCAGGGGGAGGGCGTGGCCTGGGGGTGCGACCTGACCGAGGGGTACGTGCGGATTAACGCCCTTTACACCACCTAGCGGGCGAGGGCGTGGCGGGAAGTTTATCCCGCTTCCCTTGAGGAGGAAAAGGGTGTATCCTGGGTGGTGAAAGGGGGTAGAAATGATGAAACGGTTGTGGGTAGTATTCCTCTTGGCCGCCGTTTTTTCCTCTGTTGCCTTGGCGCAGTCCCCGGGTTACGGGGTGTATTCGGGTTGGCCCACTTATTTGGGCCTGCAGTTCCAGACGGGCAATCTCCGCCTTGGTGCGGGGTTGGGGTCCTTTGGACTGGCAGGGGATGCCGGGCTTATCTTGGCTAAGAGTGCCGTTCCTGCGGAGCAAGGGGTTTCTTTGGACTGGTACTACGGGGTTGGTGTCGGGGTAGGGGTGTGGGTCTTCTATGGCTCCGGGGGCTTTACCCTGTTTCCCCATGGGCTTGCGGGGGTGGAGTACCGCTTCCCGGGAATGCCCTTTAGCGCCTATGGGGAGCTGAATTTGGGTGTCACCGTGGGGCTGGGTACTCTGTCGTTATTAGGATTCTATCCAGACTTTGCTGGTCGGGTGGGGGTGATCTTCCGTTAGGTGAGCGTGCGCTAACATGGAGGGGATGCGCTGGCTTCCCCTCCTTGTCTTTTTGCTTGCCGCCTGTGCCCGGCCCGACACGGCTCCCCCAGAGCTTGGCCTGGTGGAGCCCAGCGGGGGGGGCCTGGCCCCCGGGCGGGACCTCCTGGTGGAGGGCTACGCCTTTGACCCCTCGGGGGTGGCGAGCGTGCGGGCGGGAGGCCAGGAGGTTCTGCCGGAAGGGGAGAGGGGCAAGAAGCTGGTCCGCTTTCGCTTCCGCCTGCGGGCTCCCGCCTCGGGGCAGGTGGAGGTGCGCTTGGAGGCGGAGGATACCCGGGGCAACCGGGTGGAAAAGCGGTTTCCCTTGGTCCTAGACGCCTCCCCCCCGCGGATCGTGGTAGAGCGGGTGGAGGGGCAGGGGAACCAGGTCTGGGTCTACGGTTGGGTGGAGGACAACGTGGGGGTGGACCGGGTGACCCTCCAGGTGGGAGGGCGGTTTACCCCCCTATCCCTGCCCAAGGGGCCGAGGGTTTCCTTCTCGGTGGAGGCGCCTCGAGGGGCCGTCTTGGTGGCGGTGGACGCCGCCGGGAACCGCTCCTCCCGCCGCCTTCCCTGATCCCCGTGGTACACTGCCCTCGGTATGCCGGATGCCGGCGAGACCCTGGCCCATCTGGCCCGGGCTTTGAGAGAGACGCCCGCCCACCGGGAGGCCTCTTCCAAGCTCCGGGAGATCGTCAAGCTCCTGCACCGCCTGCCGCCTTCCCGGGAGCGGGACGGGCTATTGGCGGTGGCCTACCTGCGCCTTTACCAGGCCTTAGGGAAAGAGGAGGACTACCTGAGGGGGTATAGCTACGCCCGCACCGCCCGGGTGGAGGCGGTGCGGCTCATGGCCGAGCGGATGGCCGGGACCCCGGGGGGAGAGTGATACCACCCCATGCTGGCTTGGGCCAGCATGGGGGCCCCTAGGCGGGCTTCCCCGAGCCGGTAGGGCGAAGGAAACAGGGAGAAAGGGTATGAAGGAGCTATTGGGGCTTTTGGCGGTCTGGTCCATCGTGCTCTCGGGTTTGGCCTTGCTCGGGGGCGTGGCCCTTATCCGGAGAGGGAACCGGGTGGGGCACCACCGGGCCATGCTCACCGCTACGGGTCTGGCCGCCCTCTTTTTGGTCTTCTACCTGGCCAAGTGGGGGCTCTACGGCACCACGGCCTACGGGGGCCCCGAGGCCTGGCGGGGGGTGTACTACTTCGTGCTCTTCAGCCACACCCTCCTCGCCGCCCTCAACGGGCCCCTGGCCCTTTACGTGATCTGGCGGGCCCTTCGCGGGGAGTTCGTCCTCCACAAGCGCTGGGCCAGGGTCCTGGTGCCCATCTGGCTCTACGTGGCCCTCACGGGCTGGGTCATCTACCTGGTTTTGAAGCGCTACGGGGCGGAAACCGGAGGCCTCACCTTCTAGCCCAGGGCTCCACCACGATCTGGCCCCCCTCCACCCGGGCCCGCTCAGGGCCCCTGGCCTTTTCCCCTTCCGGGGCCTGGGCCAGGTGGGGGCCGATGCGCACCTGTTTGGCCGCAAGCTCCAGGGCGAAGATAAAGCGCCCCTCGTCCCCCAAGGCCCCGGCGTGGGCCAGGCCCCTTAGCTTCCCCACCACGATCACGTCCCCCCCCGCCACTACCTCCGCTCCCGGGTTCACGTCCCCCAGGACCACCACGGTGCCCGGGTGCTCTACCCGCTCCCCGGAGCGCAAGGTCTTGGCCACCACCAGGGTGCCCACGGGGAGGCGCCCTCGAGGGGGGGACAGGGTGAGGGGCCGCCCCAGGGCCAGGAGGGCCTCCAGGACCTCCTGGCCCACGGGGCCCGCCACCTCCACCTCCAGGGGCAGCCCCGCGGGCAGGTCCAAGGACCGGATGGCCTCGGGGGTCTCGCCGCCGTCCAGGCGGAGGGCCAAGGCCTTGGGGGTGGCGCGGAGCCGCATGGGGCTATTCTACCGGCCCACCCCCCAGTAGGCGGCCATGACCTTCTTCACCGCGGGAAGGGCCACCCGGCTTCCCTCCCCGCCGTTTTCAAAGAAGGCCACCACCACCAGGGGCGGATAGGGGGCCTTGGGATCGGTGGGGCCGTAGCCCATGTACCAGGCGTGCTCCAGCCCCACCCGTTTGCCCGGGGTTTCGGCGGTGCCGGTCTTTCCCCCGGTGGGTACGGGAAAGCTCCCCAGGACGTGCCGGGCCGTGCCCTCGGCCACGGTTTTGCGCAGGCCTTCTTGCAGGACCTGCCAGTAGCGCCCGGGTACCCTCTGCCCTTCCGGGCGCACCTCGGCCTTGCCCAGGCGCTTCACCAGGTGGAGCCGGGGCCTGAACCCGCCGTTGGCCAGGGTGGCGAGCATCCGGGCGATCTGGGCGGGGCTGGCCAGGACGGGACCTTGCCCGATGGCCACGGAGAGGGTCTCCCCGGGATACCAGGGCTCCCCGTAGGCCTCTCGCTTCCAGGCGCGGGTGGGGAGGAGGCCGGTCTTCTCGGCCACCTCCAGGCCCGTGGCCTCGCCCAGACCCAGGAGGCGCGCCCTCTGCGCCAGCCGGTCCACCAGGCCCAGGGGGTCCTGGGCCACCGCCTGGTAGTACCAGGTGTTGCAGCTCCAGGCGATGGCCTCCTTGACGGTCATGGGGCCCATGTCCCGGCCGGCCCAGTTGCGCCGCACCTGGCCGCCGAAGACGATGTAGGGGGTGCAGCGGAAGGTGGTGTTGGGGGTCACGTAGCCCTCCTCCAGGAGGGCGTAGCTGGTGGCCAGCTTGAAGGTGGAGCCGGGGGTGTAGGGCTGGACCGCCCGGTTGAGGAGGGGAAGGTCGGGGTCTTGGAGAAGGGCCCCCGCTTCCTTGGGCACCGGGCGCCTGGCGAAGAGGTTCGGGTCAAAGGAGGGGGAGGAGGCCATGGCCAGCACCTCCCCGGTCCTCGGGTCCAGGGCCACGATGGCCCCCTTGACCCTTCGGGCCGGGGGAAGCCCTTGGAGGCGCCTCCCGGCGTTGATGTCGGCCAGGGCTTCCTCTAGGGCCCGTTCCGCTACCCGTTGCAGGTCCAGGTCCAGGGTGAGGATCACGTCCTGGCCGGGCACCGGTTCCTCCAGCACGGTTTCCCGCAGGCGCTCCCCTTTGACGTTCACCTCCACGGCCTTCACGCCCCGTTTCCCCCTCAGGTAGGGTTCCAGGGCGGCCTCGAGGCCTGCCTGGCCCACTTGTTCGTCGGGGCTGTAGCCCTGTTTCACCTGCTCCGCGTTGGCCAGGAGGACGTAGCCCAGAACCGGTCCGGAGATGGGGTTGGGGTAGTAGCGCTCCACCCGCTCCACCAACTTCAGGTTTTTTTGGCCGGCGGTGAGCTCGGCCAGGGTGGGGAGGAGGTGCTCCGGGACCCCCGCCTTCAGCACCACGGGGCCTTGGGCCTTGGGGAGTTCCTTCAGGCCGAGGAGGGGCAGAAGCCTCTCCTTAAAGAGGACCTCTCCTCCCTCGTAGACCAGGTCCACCACCAGGCGGTCCTGGGCGATGACCCGGCCCTTGCGGTCCAGGATCCGCCCCCTGGGAGCGGGAAGGCCCTCGGTCTTCAGGTAGTTGCCCCGGCTCCTCAGGGCGTACTTCTCGTGCTCCAGGACCTGGAGCTGCCAAGCCCGCAGGCCAAGCAGGCCGAAGGCCACGAGGAAGAACACCATGAGGGCGTAAAGGCGGCCGGTCATGGGGATTTACCCAGGCGCAGGGCGAGGAGGTAAAAGGGGAGGGTGAAGAGCCCTTCCAAAAGCAGGTCCCCCAGGACGAGGGGCGGCAGGTCCAGGCGGAGCCAGTAGGCCACCAGAAAGTAGCCGAGCCACTTGGCCAGAAAGGCCCAGAGGAAGGCGAAGAGGAGGGGGAGGTAGCCTTCCAGGGCCAGGCGGCGGCCTGCGGCGTAAAAGGCATAGGTGGCCACCACCAGGCCCACCGCGTGAAGCCCTAGAAGCCCGTAGCCCAGAAGGTCTTGGAAAAGGCCCAGGGCGAAGGCCCCGGGCAGGCCCAGATAGAAAGGCCTTCGGGCGGCGTACCCCAGGGCGAGCACCAGGAAGAGGTCGGGGGCCATGGCCCCTTGGGGCCAGAGGGCGGAGAGAAGCCCCGAGAGGAAGAGGATGAGGAGGGCCAGGAGGGGGATCATAGGGGCCTCAGGACCATGACTTCCTCAAGAAGGGAAAGGTCCACCAGGGGGCGGACCCAGGCCCGAAGCTTGAGCCCCCCCGAGGCCCGTTCCACCCGCTCCACCCTGCCCACGGGGATGCCGTCGGGGAAAAGCCCCAGAGGGGCCCCGGTGAGGAGGAGGTCCCCCGGGGCCAGCTTTACGCTTGGGGGGAACTCGGCCAGGAGGTGGCCGGGAGGGGCTCCCCGGGCGATGCCCCTCCCCGGGGTCTTCTCGGGGCGCACCCCCACCTGGCTTTCCGGGTCCAAGAGGGTGCGCACCAAGGCCCGGCGCTCCTCCACCTCCACCACCAGGCCCACCAGCCCTTCGGGGGCGGTGACGGGCATGCCCACCCGGAGGCCATCCCGTTCCCCCAGGCCCAGGACCAGGCGGCGGTAGAGGCCCGAAAGGTCCTCCCCCACCACGGGGGCCACGGCCCAAAGCCCGGGGGCCTGGCTTTGACGGACCTGGAGGGCCCGCTCCAGCTGGGCCACCTTGAGGGCGAGGCGCTTGTTCTCCGCCTCCAGGAGGGCCACCCTGGCCCTTAAGGCCCGGTTTTCCCCGTAGAGGTCCTGGCGGTTGGCCAGGGCGCTCCAGGCGGCCCTCAGGTTCTGCCCCAGACGGTGGCCCCAGGCGGGCAGGGGGGCGGTGAGGGGAGAGAGGGCGAGGGTGAGCCGGGGGGCCAGGGGCCGGGTGAGGGCGGCCAGGGCGAGGCCCAGGAGGAGGAGAAGGAGGAAGAGGCCACGGCGGAGGGCGGTCTCCCTCATGGCCGGAACCCCCGTTCCCAAAGGAGGGCGAAGACGCGGGCCACGGGGAGGCCCACCACCGTGTAAAAGTCCCCCTCCACCCGCTCCAGAAGGGCCATGCCCAGCCCTTGGGCCCCGTACCCCCCGGCCTTGTCTAGGCCTTCCCCGCTTCGCACGTACCAGGCGATCTCCTCTTCCGAAAGGGGCCGGAAGCGCACCCGGGTGGTGTGCACCTCCTCCACCACGTCCTTGGGGGTGCGCAGGTAGATGGCGGTGTGGACCCGGTGCTCCCTACCGGAAAGCCGTCTCAGGAACTCCCGGTTTTCCTCGGCGTCCTTGGGCTTGCCCAGGGGCTTTTCCTCCAGGTCCACCACCGTGTCGGCGGCCAGGACCCAGGTTCCCGCCACCCCTTCCCCCTTCCTCCGGGCCAGGGCCTGGGCCAGGGCCATGGGGGGGAGGAAGAGGTCTTCCTCCTCCACCCCCGGCACCACCACCCGCACCCGGTAGCCCAGGGCCTCCAGCAGGGCCTTCCGCCGGGGGCTACCCGAGGCCAGGACCAGGACGGGGGCCTCCTCCTTGGCCGCCCGAGACGGTGTCAGAGGGGCTTTCCTTCCTCCCATAACCGCAACACCTCCTGGCGGTACCGCTCCGCCAAGGGGGGGCTTTCCAGGACGAGGAGGTTTTCGTTGTTGACCTGCCAGGCCCGCTGGGTGAAGTTGTAGCTTCCCGTGACCACCCTGGTCCCGTCCAGAACCATGACTTTGTGGTGCATGCTGTAGGGGTTGGCGTCCTGGCGCACCGGAATGCCCGCCCGAAGGAGGTCTTCCTCCCGGCTGTCCCCCAGGTTGCGGCCTTCCAGAAGGACCCGCACGGAGAGGCCCCGGCGGTGGGCCTTCTTCAGGGCCTCCACCAGTTCCCGGTCGGTGAGGACGAAGGCGGCCACCAGGACCTCCTTCTCGGCCCGGGCCAAGGCCTCTAGGAGGGCTTCCCGCGCCCTTTCCCCTCCCTTGGGGCTGAAGTAGGCCACCCCCGAGAGGGGGGGGTCCTCCAGGCGGAAGGCCACGGGAAGGCCTAGGCCTTCCTTCTTCCCCCCGAAGAGGGCCTGGAACTCCCGGGCGTAGCCCTGGGCCAGGGTGGGGGAGGGGAGGAGGAGGCTGTTTTCGTTGTTGCGGGCGAAGGCGTTCCAGGTCATGTTGGTGCTTCCCGTCCACAGGAACTTCCCGTCCGCCACCAGGAACTTGTGGTGCATGAAGCCTTCCCGCTCGTCGTAGCAGACGGGAATGCCCGCGATCTCCTCGCAGTCTAGGGAGAGGGGGCGTACCCCTTCCCTGAGGGCCGCCTGGGGCACCCGGGGAGGTTCTTGGGTCTGGCCCAGGCGGGCCGCCACCAGGTAGCGGCGGAAGTCCTGGCGGTGGTCGCTTTCCCCGTAGAGCCTCACCTTCACCCCCCGTCCCTTTGCCCGGAGGAGGCCCTGGGCGATCCCTAGGTCGCGGAACTCGTAGAAGGCCCCCTCCAGGCTTTCCTGGGCCCCGTCCATGAGGGCTAGGAGGCGGGCCTTGGCCCTTTCCCCGTCCTCCGGCATGAAGTAGACCCCGGCCCCGCCCGTTTCCAGAGGGGCTTTTTGCGGGCTTGGGCCCGGGCGAAGCTCTTGGAAGAGCCAAAGGAGAAGGAGGACCAGGAGGAGGAGGTAGCCGGGAAGCCCGGCGATCTCCTTCCTGGCCTTCGCCCGAGGGCGGGGCCTTTTAGTACCCAAGGGAGCCCTCCCTGCCCCTTACCAGGGCCACCCCGCTAGAGGTGCCAAGCCTCTCTGCCCCGGCCTCCAGCATCCTGAGGGCGGTTTCCCGGTCCCGGATGCCCCCCGCCGCCTTGACCCGGGCCCTGCCCCGGGCCACCTGGACGAGGAGGGCCACGTCCTCGAGGCTCGCCCCCCTGGGCCCGAAGCCCGTGGAGGTCTTGAGGAAGTCCGCCCCTCCCCGTATGGCCGCCTCCGCCAAGGGGGCAAGCTCTTCCGGGGAGAAGTAACCCGTTTCCAGGATCACCTTGAGGACCGCCTTGGGGATGGCCTTGCGCACGGCCCGAACCTCTTCTTCCAGATAGGCCAGGTTCCCCGCCTTGGCCTGGCCCAGGTGGACCACCATGTCCACCTCGTCCGCCCCCTGGGCGTGGGCCCAGGCGGCCTCGAGGGCCTTCACCTCCTTCTCCCCGTACCCCAAGGGGAACCCCACCACCGTCACCAGGCGGAAGGGCGCATGGGGAAAGGCCCGGCGCACCAGGGCCACGAAGGAAGGGGGGATGCAAAGGCCATAGAAGCCGTACTCCAAGGCCTCCTCCGCCGCCTTGAGCACCTCTTCCGGGGTGGCGGTGGGCTTCAGGAGGGTATGGTCTATGTGGGCAGCGAGATCCATCCCCGCCATCATACGCAGGGGACATGATAGGATGGGTAGAGGCCCCCATCTGGGGCTTTTTTTGAGGTCAAGATGCTGGCTGTGGGAATCGTCGGCCTACCTAACGTGGGCAAGTCCACCCTGTTCAACGCCCTTACCCGGGCGGGGGCCCTCGCCGCCAACTACCCCTTCGCCACCATTGACAAGAACGTGGGGGTGGTGCCCCTGGAGGACGAGAGGCTCTATGCCCTGCAGAGGACCTTCGCCAAGGGGGATAGGGTGCCCCCGGTGGTGCCCACCCACGTGGAGTTCGTGGATATCGCCGGGCTCGTTAAAGGGGCCCACAAGGGGGAAGGGCTTGGCAACCAGTTTTTGGCCCACATCCGCGAGGTGGCGGCCATCGCCCACGTCCTCCGGTGCTTCCCCGACCCCGATGTGGTCCACGTCATGGGGCGGGTGGACCCCCTGGAGGACGCCGAGGTGGTGGAAACGGAGCTCCTCCTTGCCGACCTCGCCACCTTGGAGAGGCGGCTTGAGCGCCTCCGGAAAGAGGCCAAGGCCGACCGGGAGAAGCTTCCCCTCCTGCAGGTGGCGGAGGCCCTCCAGGCCCACCTCCAAGGGGGTAGGCCCGCCCGCACCTTCCCCCCTTCCGAGGAGCTGCGCCGCTTTCTCAAGGAGACCCCCCTTCTCACCGCCAAGCCGGTGATCTACGTGGCCAACGTGGCCGAGGAGGACCTGCCCGAGGGGAAGGGGAATCCCCACGTGGCGGCGTTGCGGCGGAAGGCGGCCGAGGAGGGGGCCCAGGTGGTGGTGGTCTCGGCCAGGCTGGAGGCGGAGCTCGCCGAGCTTCCCGAGGAGGAGGCGAGGGAGCTCCTTTCCGCCTATGGGCTTAAGGAAAGCGGCCTAAAGCGCCTCGCCCGGGCGGGCTACCGGGCCTTGGACCTCATCGCCTTCTTCACCGCTGGGGAGAAGGAGGTGCGGGCCTGGACCGTGCGGCGGGGCACCAAGGCCCCCCAGGCCGCCGGGGAGATCCACTCCGACATGGAGCGGGGCTTCATCCGGGCCGAGGTCCTCCCCTGGGACCGCCTGGTGGAGGCCGGGGGGTGGGCGAGGGCCAAGGAGAGGGGATGGGTGCGCCTCGAGGGCAAGGACTACGAGGTGCAGGACGGGGATGTCCTCTACATCCTCTTCCACGTTTGACGCCTCTCCCCTTTTGCTCTACAATCGGGCTTGGCCGCTGGGGCGTCGTCTAACGGCAGGACAGCGGACTTTGGATCCGCCGGTCGTGGTTCGAGTCCACGCGCCCCAGCCAGTTTTTTCACACGCCTTTCGCATGGCCCGGGTAGACTGCCGCTGTGGCGGCGGACTATCCGGGCCTGCTCCTATTAAGCCGCAACCAGGCCCTTAGGGCCTATGTGGAGCTCCTCCTTTCCGAAAGGGGTATTCCCCTTCGCCCCTTTGACCTGGCCCGGGAAGGCCTTTTTTGGCTTTCGGAAAACACCCCCCGTTACATCCTCGTGGACCAGGATCTGGATGTGGACGCCTTCGCCGTGGCCACCCGCATCCGCCACGTGCGGCGGCTCAAGGAGGTTCCCCTGGCCGTCCTCATCTCCCCTCAGGAGAAGCTCCGCACCACCGCCGAGGTGGTGCGGGCGACTCCCATAGAAAAGCCCCTGACCCGGGAGAAGCTCTTCCGGTTTATGGGCCTTTCGGCCTAAAGGGAAGCCTTGGGTAAACTTAGGAGCGTGCGGGCGTTGCGCCTTCTCTTCCTCGCCCTGGTGGGGCTTCTCTTCGGGGTCCTTCTGGCCCTGGGCTATCTGGCCTACGCCTACACCCGGGGCCTCCCGGACCTCTCCCAGTTTGAGCGCCTCCGCCTCACGGCCACCTCCACCCTCTACGCCCGGGACGGGACCCCCCTGGCCCAGATCGCCAGCGTGGAGGAGGGGAGGGCCATTCACCGGAGCCTGGTCCGCCTTCCGGAGGTCTCCCCGGCGGCGGTGGCCGCCATCGTGTTTTCCGAGGACCGCCGCTTCTTCCAGCACTATGGGGTGGATTTTTTCCGGATCCTGGGGGCTCTCTACGCCATCGCCCGGGGGGACCTGCAGGGGGGAAGCACCATCACCACCCAGGTCATCAAGAACACCCTCCTTAAGGAGCTGGCCCAGGCCCGCTCCCTGGAGCGGAAGTTCAAGGAGTGGGCCTTGGCCCTGGAGCTGGAAAGGCGGTACACCAAGGAGGAGATCCTGGAGATGTACCTCAACGTGGTCCCCTGGGGGGGGAACGCCGTGGGCATCAAGGGGGCGGCGGAGGCCTATTTCGGCAAGGACCCCGCGGCCCTTACCCTCGCCGAGGGGCTTTACCTGGCCTCCCTCATCCCCGCGCCCAACGCCCGCTACCAGGACCTAAAGGGGGTGCGGGACAGGATGCGCCTCCTCCTCCGCCAGATGGTGGAGGAGGGCTGGGTGAGCCGGGAGCTGGCGGAGGCCGCCTGGAAGGAGCCCCTCACCCCGAGGGGATGGGAGGCGCGCTACGATGCCGAGGGCAACCTCCTGGAGGCCCGCCTGGTGGACCCCGAGGCCCGCCTTCTGAGGCAGCTGGACTACCGCATGGCCCCCCACTTCGTCCTGGAGGTGCGGCGCTTCCTGGAGGCCCGCTTCGGCAAGGAGAAGGTCTACGGGGAAGGGGGGCTTAAGGTCTACACCACCTTGGACCCTGCCATGCAGCGGGCGGCGGAGAGGGTGGCTTACAGGGCCCGCCTCCCGCAAGGGGCGGAGCTCGCCCTGGTGGCCTTGGACCCCACGACGGGGGAGGTCCTGGCCCTGGTGGGGGGGGTGCGGCGGGAAGGGGACGAGTACAACCGGGCCACCCGGGCCCTAAGGAACCCGGGGAGCGCGGTCAAGCCCTTTGTCTACGCCACCGCCTTTGAAGCGGGCTGGACCCAGGCCACCCTGGTGCCGGACCAGCCCCTGGAGTTCCCCGACCCCAGCCAGCCCGGGGGGCTCTGGCGGCCCAAGAACTTTTCCGGTACCTTTCTCAACCGGGAGGTCACCGTGCGCTACGCCCTGGACCTCTCCTTGAACCTGCCCGCCATCTACACCGCCCAGGCCATCGGCGTGGAGCGGGTGGCGGAGAAGCTTTCCCAGGCCGGGTTCGCCGTGAGGTACCCCACCTTGGCCATCGCCATCGGGGGGGCCTCCATCACCCCGGTGGACCTGGCCGCCGCCTACGCCGCCTTCGTCAACGGGGGTTACCGGGTGGCCCCCCTCTACGTGCAAAGGGTGGAGGACAGCGGGGGAAGGGTGCTCTACCAGGCCACCCCCGAAAGGCGCCGGCTCTTTGACCCCCTGGTGGCCTACCAGGGCTGGGACCTCCTAAAGGGGTACGTGTACGACCTGGGGGAAAAGGGCCTGGCCAAGGGGGCGCGGGTCCCGGGGCGGGTGGTGGGGGGGAAGACCGGGACCACCAACGAGGCCCGGGACCTCTGGTTCGCCGGCCTCACCCAGGGGCTTTCCGTGGTGGTCTGGGTGGGGCGGGACGACAACCAGCCCTTGCGCATGGGCGGGCGGGAGCCCTCCAGCTCGGTGGTGAACCCCCCCATCTTCCGGGACTTCGTGGCCGAGGCGCTAAGGGGCCGCCCGGGCGGGGACTTCCCCATGCCTTCGGGCCTGGTGCGGGCGCGGGTGGACCTCCTTTCGGGGTACGCCTCCCCCAGCGGGGTGGAGATGGTCTTTCCCCAGGGCAGGGAACCTTTGCCACCCCCTCCCCCGCCGGAGGCCCTTCCGCCCGCCCTCGAGGCCCCGCCCTCACCCCCCCAGGACACCCCGGCCTCCCCCCCGGAGGGAGCCCCATGAGCCCCCTGGCCCATGTCCGCGTGGTCCTGGTGGAGCCCCAGGAGCCCATGAACGTGGGGGCGGTGGCCCGGGCCATGCGCAACTTCGGCCTTTCCCGGCTCTACGTGGTGAACCCCGGGCCCAGGGTGGGCCCTCCCTGGGCGCAGGAGGCCTACTGGCTGGCGGTGCATGCGGGGGAGATCCTGGAGCAGGCGGTGGTGGCCCGGGGGCTTCTTGAGGCCCTTCGGGGAGCGCGGCTGGTGGTGGCCACCACGGGGAGGCCGAGGGAGCTCTACCCCGCTCCCGTGGTGCCCGCCTGGGAGGTGCCCCGGCACGTTCTTTCCGTGGGGGGGGAGGTGGCCTTGGTCTTCGGCCGGGAGACCTTTGGCCTGACCAACGAGGAGCTGGATCTGGCCCACCTTATCGGCACCATCCCCACCGCACCCGAGCAACCCTCCCTGAACCTGGCCCAGGCGGTGGTGGTCTTCGCCTACGAGCTGTTCAAGGCGGCTTCCCGGGGGGAGGAGGAGCCCAAGGAGGAGCTGGCGGAGGTCTCGGCCCTCGAGGCCCTCTTCCAAGACCTGGGGCGCTACATTTTGGAGATCGGCTTCACCGACGCACACCGCTTCCCCTATGCCATGCGCCGCCTGAGGCGCATCCTCCACAAGGCGAGGCTTTCCCCGGGGGAGGTCCAGCTCCTGAGGGGGCTTCTCCACCAAAGCCGCCACCGGATGAGGGACCGCCATGGCTAGCGAGAACCTCCTGCGCCTGGTACGCCTGGCCCAAAGGCTTCTGCCGCCCTTGATCGCCGCCGTGGTGGTGGCCTTTGAGCTCGCCCTCCTGCCCTATCGGCACCAGGACATGACCCTCTGGCTCCGCCTGGGCTTTTACGGCCTGGTGGGGCCTTTGGTGACCTACGCCGTTTTGGAGTGGATCGCCCAGGAGGTCTTGGAGAAGGTCCGGGCCGAGCGGGCCCTGGAGGAGGCCAACCGCCGTCTACAGGCGGCGGGGAGGATTTTCCGGGAGGCCCTGGAAAGCCAGAACCTGGAGGAGGCCACAAGCCGCCTGGCCCGGGCCCTCAGGGAGACCCTGGGCTACGAGGTGGTCCTGGAGGTGGAGGGGGTGCGGGAGGGGGAGGAGTGCGGAGGGCTTAGGGTGGAGCTTCCGGGGCTAAGGGGCTATCTGGAAGCCTGCTCCGAGGCCCCCGAGCGGGCCTTTTTGGAGGTGCTGGCCCACGAGGTGGCGGGGGCCTTGCAGTCCGTGGTGGCCCGGAGCCGGGACCTCCTCACCCTCTACGAGGTGGACCAGGCCCTGAAGGCCGAGGCTAACCTGGACCGGCTTTTGGAAGGCCTGCTGGAGCGCATCCGGGTCTGGGCCGAGGCCCAGGGGGGAGGGGTGCTCCTTTTGGACGAGGAGGGCTTTCTGGTGCCCCGGGTGGTGCGGGACCTGGACCTCCCGGGCCATCCCTTTCTCCCGGAGGGCCCCTGGCGGGGGGCCTTGGAAGGCCCCGTTTTTGTGGGCCAGGACACCTTGGCCCTGCCCCTCAGGGCCCGGGAGACCGTGGGGGTGCTGGCGCTTAAGGGCCTGGGGCTTTCCCGGCGCATCCCCTTCCTCTCCTTCTTGGCCTCCCAGGTGGCCCTGGCGGTGCGGAACGCCCAGGCCTATTTGCGGGCGGAGGAGCTTGCCATCAACGAGGAGAGGACCCGCATCGCCCGGGAGATCCACGACGGGCTGGCCCAGAGCCTGGCCTTTATGGCCTTGAAGCTGGACCTGGCGGAAAGGTTGCTGGCCAAGGACCAGGAGGCGGCCCTAAAGGCCCTCCAGGAGGTCAAGGACACCCTGAGGGCCCAGATCCGCGAGGTCCGGCGGAGCATCTTCGCCCTCCGGCCCATTGACCTGGAGCGTTACGGCTTTTTGGATTCCGTCCGGCGCTACGCCCAGGCCTTCGCCGAGCAGGCGGGCTTCCGGGTGCTCCTCTCCTTGCCCGAGCGGGTGGGGCTTTCCCAGGCCAGCGAGCTGGTCCTCTTCCGGGTGTTGCAGGAAGCCCTGACCAACGCCGCCAAACACGGCAAGCCCTCCCGGGTGGAGGTGGCCTTGGAGCCCTTGGGGGAGCGGGGGGCGAGGCTTACCGTGAGGGATAACGGCAAGGGCTTCCGGAACCCTGAGGCAGTGGGCCTGGGGGGGTTTGGCCTCACCCAGATGCGGGAGAGGGTGGAGGCCAGGGGGGGGCGTTTCCGGGTGCGCTCCGAGCCCGGGAGGGGCACGGAGGTGGTGGCGGAGGTGCCCTACTGAGGGCCCGCACCTTTGGGGAGCGGGGCACCCCCTGCTGGCCCAAGCCAGCATGGGGGGCTTCCCCGGGCCGGCAGGGCGAAGGAAACCGGAACCAAGGGTATGATGGGGGGCATGGACCGCCCGGTGCGCGTTCTCTTCGTGTGCCTGGGGAACATCTGCCGCAGCCCCCTGGCCGAGGGGGCCTTCCGCAAGCTTCTTAAGGAGCGGGGCCTCGAGGCCCGCTTTGAGGTGGACTCGGCGGGCACCGGGGCCTGGCACGCCGGGGAGCCCATGGACCCCCGGGCCCGGCGGGTGTTGGAGGAGGAGGGGGCCTACTTCCCCCACGTGGCCCGGGCCATGACCGCGGAGGACGCCCGCCACTACCACCACATCCTGGTCATGGACCGGGAGAACCTAAAGGAGGTGGAAAGGCGCTTCCCCGAGGCCAGGGGCAAGGCCCGCCTCCTCCTGGACTACCTGGGCGGGGGGGAGGTGCCGGACCCCTATTACGGGGACCTCCAAGACTGCCGGGAGGTGTACTGGACGGTGGAGGCCGCGGTCAGGGCCTTTCTGGAACGGCATGGACCCCCTGTCCCTGTTGAGGAAGGCGGGGCTTGAGGCCGAGGGCCCCCCCGTCCCCCTCCACGGGGGGGACATGGCCCGGGTCTACCGGGTGGGAGCCTACGTGGTGAAGCTGGCGGAAAACCCTCCCGAGGGCCTTTTCCGGGCCGAGGCCGAGGGGCTTCTGGCCTTGCGGGAACGGGGCGTGCGGGTGCCCCGGGTCTACGCCTGGGCGGAAGGGGGCCTGGTGCTGGAGTACCTGCCCCCTGGCCCCCAAGACTGGGAGGGGCTCGCCGGGATGCTCGCCCGGCTCCACCGGAGGCGGGAAGAGGCCTACCGGGCGGAGCCCGGTTTCCTGGGCACCTTTCCCCTCCCCGGGAGGCGAGGGGGGGAGTGGACGGAGTTCTTCTTCCTGCGGTGTGTGGAGCCCTTCCTACAGGCCACCTGGGGGCGCCTGGGGGAGGCGGGCTCTAAGGTAGAGGCCCTTTTCCAAAGGCCTTTGCCCACGGAGGGGCCTGCCCCCCTGCACGGGGACCTCTGGCGCGGGAACGTGCACTTCTCCCAAAGGGGGCCGGCCCTTCTGGACCCCTCCTTCTTCGTGGGGGAGCGGGGGGTGGACCTGGCCATGATGCGGCTTTTCGGCGGGTTTCCCGAGGCCTTCTGGCGGGCCTACCGGGAGGCCTACCCCATTCCCGAAGAGGTGGAAAGGGCCCTTCCCCGCTACCAGGTCTGCTACCTGTTGGCCCACGTGCACTTCTTCGGGGAGGGCTATCTGGGGGCTTTATGGAGGGCGATTTCCGCCTCTTAGGGCCCATTGACCTCCTACAGCTTCTGGCCCAGGGGGGGAGGACCGGGGTCTTCCGGGTGGAGGGGGGGGAGGTCTACCTGGAGGCCGGCCGGCCCGTGCACGCCGCCTACCGGGAAAAGGAGGGGAAGGAGGCCCTTCTGGCCCTTTTGACCCTGAGGGAAGGGGGTTTCCGCTTCCTTCCCGGGGAGCGGGCCCCCCGCACCTCCCTGGGCGGGCCTTTGGAGGGGTACCTCCTGGAGGCCCTCCGCCTCCTGGACGAGGGGGTGGAGGTGGGCCCCTTTGACCTGGTGCGGCCCACCCCGAAGGCCAGGGGCGCCCAGGCCACCCTGGAGCCCATGGAGCTCGCCCTCCTCCTGGCCCTGGAGGGGGGGAAAAGCCCCCTGGACCTCCTTCCCGCCACCGGCCTTCCCCTGGGGGAGGTGCTCAAGCGCCTGGGGCAGCTGGCGAGGCTCCGCCTGGTGGAGGTGGTCCCCAGGGTGCCCCATACCGCCAGGCTCCGGGTGGCCCTGGGGAGGCGGGGGGCCCAGGTGGACGGGCTTCTCCTCGCCGCCTGGCGGGCCCAGTACGGGGGGTTTGCCCGGGTGCGGGTGCGGGGGACCAAGGAGGCCTCCTTGGCCGTGGAGGGGGCGGAGGGGCTGGGGGTGGAGCTTCGCCTCGCCCCCGAGCTCCTCCTTTTTCACGGCTTCAAGGTGGGGGAGGAGGTTTTGGTCTGGCCCGAGGTCTAGGCCTATACTGGGAGCCATGCCCGAAGCCCAGGTGGCCCTGGAATCCGCGGTCCTCACCCACGGCCTGCCCTACCCCTTCAACCTGGAGACCCTCGAGGCCCTGGAGGAGGCGGTGCGGGAGGAGGGGGCAGTTCCCAAGACCATCGCCCTGGTGCGGGGGGAGGTGCGCCTGGGCCTCACCCCGGAGGAAAAGGCCCACCTGGCCCAAGGAGGGGCCGACAAGGCCAGCCTCTGGAACCTGGCCGCCCTCCTCGCCCAAGGAAAGAGCGCCGGCACCACCGTGGCCGCCACGGCGCACCTGGCCCACCGGTACGGCCTCCAGGTCTTCGCCACCGGGGGCATCGGCGGGGTGCACCCCGAGCCTTACGACGAAAGCGCCGACCTCGTGGCCCTCTCCCGCACCCCCATCCTGGTGGTCTCGGCGGGGCCCAAGGCCATTCTGGACCTGGGGGCCACCTTGGAGCGGCTGGAGACCCTGGGGGTGAGCGTGGTGGGTTACCGCACCGACCGCCTTCCCGCCTTCTACGCCCCCTCCTCCCCCTATCCCCTCCCCGCCCGGGTGGAAACGCCCCTGGAGGCCGCCCTCCTCTTCCGCAAAGCCAAGGCCCTGGGCCTCGGGGGCGTGCTCCTGGTGAACCCGGTTTCCCAGGGCCTCCCCTACGAGGAGGTGGCGAGGATGGTGGCGGAGGCGGGCCGCCAGGCCGCCCGCGAGGGCATCTCCGGCAAGGCCCTCACCCCCTACCTCCTCCGCCGCCTTAGCGAGCTCTCCCAGGGGGAGACCGACCGGGTAAACCGGAGGCTCCTCCTGGAAAACGCCCGCCTGGCGGCCCGCGTTGCCCTGGCCCTGGCGGGGCTAGAATAGCCTTGTGTGCGAGCTGGGGGAGAGGCTCAGACGGGCGCGGGAGGAGCGGGGCCTGACCCTGAAGGAGGCGGCCTCCCGCCTGGCCTTGAAGGCGGCCGTCCTGGAAGCCCTGGAGGCCTGCCGCTTTGAGGCCCTTCCCGAGCCCCCCTTGGCCCGGGGGTACCTCCGGCGTTACGCCCTCCTCCTGGGCCTGGACCCCGAGCCCCTTTTGGCCCTGTACCCCGCCCTCCCGCCCTCCCCCGCCCCTCCTCCCCGGCCCAGAGGGCGGCGCCTTCCCTGGGCCCTTTTCCTGGCCCTCTTCCTCCTCTTGGGCCTGGGTTACGGGGCCTACCTCCTCCTTCGGCCAAGCCCCACCCGGGTGGTGGAGCTTCCTCCCGGGCCTGCCCCAAAGGCGCCGGAGCGCTACCCCCTCCGGGTGGCCTCCGAGCCCCCCGGGGCCCGGGTCTACCTGGACGGCTTTTATCTGGGCCAGACCCCCCTGGAGGCCCCGCCCCTGGAGGGGGGAAGGCGGGTCCTCCGCCTGGAGCTTCCCGGGTACCGGCCCCTCGAGGAGGAGATCTCCCTGGACAGGCCTCTCGCCCTCCGCTACCGCCTCGAGGCCCTGCCCCAGACCCCTTCGCCGCCCCCCGGGGAGGCCCCCGCCCCTTTGAGGAAGCTCGTCCTCAAGGTGGAGGGCCGGAGCTGGCTCCGGGTGACCCAGGGGGAAAAGCGCCTTTACGAGGGCATCCCCGAGGTGGGGGCGGAGCTTTCCTTTGACCTGCCCGTGGAGGTGCGCTCGGGCAACCCGGGGGCGGTGCGGGTCATCCTGGAGGGGAAGGACCTGGGGCCCCTGGGGGAGCCCGGCAAGCCCCTCACCCGGCGCTTCCCCTGATCCGGCACCTTTATACTCTTCTTCTGTTGGGGCCCGTGGGCCCCGGGAGGCGTATGGCGAAGATCGGCTTTGTGAGCCTGGGGTGCCCCAAGGCCTTGGTGGACTCCGAGCAGATCCTTTCCCGGCTCAGGGCCTTGGGCTACGAGACGAGCCCCACCTACGGGGAGGCGGAGCTCGTCATCGTGAACACCTGCGGCTTCATCACCCCTGCGGTGGAGGAGAGCCTCGAGGCCATCGGGGAGGCCCTCCGGGAAAACGGCAAGGTGGTGGTCACGGGGTGCCTGGGGGCCAGGCCCGAGAAGATCCGGGAGCGCCACCCCCAGGTGCTCGCCGTCACGGGCCCGGGGGAGGTGGAAAGGGTTCTGGAAGCGGTGCAGGAGGTGCTCCCCGCGCCCCGGGACCCCTTCTTGGACCTCGTCCCCCCCCAGGTGAAGCTCACCCCCCGCCACTACGCCTACCTGAAGCTCTCCGAGGGGTGCGACCACCGCTGCAGCTTCTGCATCATTCCCAAGCTCCGGGGGAGGCTCCGCTCCCGGGACGCCGCCCACGTGCTCGCCGAGGCGGCGCGGCTCGTGGCCACGGGCACCAAGGAGCTCCTCCTCATTGCCCAGGACCTTTCCGCCTACGGGGTGGACCTAAAGCACCGGGAGAGCTTCTTTGGAGACCAGCGGGTCCGGGCGGAGCTTAAGGACCTCCTCGCCCACATGGCGGGGCTTGGGGCCTGGATAAGGCTCCACTACGTCTACCCCTACCCCCACGTGAAGGACCTCCTCCCCCTCATGGCCGAGGGGAAGGTGCTGCCCTACCTGGACGTCCCCCTCCAGCACGCCTCGCCCCGGATCCTCCGCCTCATGCGCCGCCCCGGGGGGTACCAAAGCCACCTTCGGACCATCAAAGCCTGGCGGGAGGCGGTGCCGGAGCTCGCCCTCCGCTCCACCTTCATCGTGGGCTTCCCCGGGGAGACGGAGGAGGACTTCCAGATCCTCCTGGACTTCCTGGAGGAGGCGGAGCTGGACCGGGTGGGGGTCTTCGCCTACTCCCCGGTGGAGGGGGCGGAGGCCAACCTCCTCCCGGACCCCGTGCCCGAGGAGGTCAAGGAGGAGCGCAGGGCGAGGCTTCTGGAGCTCCAGGCCCGGGTGAGCCTGCGCAAGAACCGGCGCTTCGTGGGGAAGACCCTCGAGGTCCTGGTGGACGAGCTTCCCGAGCCCGGCCTCGCCGTGGGCCGCACCTACCGCGACTCCCCGGGGATTGACGGCGTGGTCTACGTGGAGACCGACGGCACCGTGCGGGTGGGGGACCGGATCCCCGTGCGCATCACCCGGGCGGAGACCTACGACCTCTTCGGGGTCCAGGCGTAGGATAGGGGCGGTATGTACATCGTCATCGCCGGGGGCGGGGAGGTGGGCGGGGAGCTGGCCCGCACCTTGGAGAAGGCCCACGAGGTGGTGGTCATCGACCGCAACCCCCAGGCCAAGGAGCGCTTTGCCCCGCTGGACGTCAAGGTGGTGGTGGGAGGGGCCACGGACCCCGACACCTTAAGGGAGGCCGGGGTGGACCGGGCGGACCTCTTCATCGCCAGCACCGACTCCGACGAGATCAACCTCCTGGCCTCCCTCCTGGCCAAGGGGCTTGGGGCCAAGGAGACCCTCTGCTTCGTGGGCAAGGGGGGGTACGTGGAGGTGCTCACCGACCCCCGCACCGCCGAGATCCTCGGCACCCGCATAGACAAGGTCCTCTGGCCCCAGCGGGCCATGGCCCGGGAGATCGTGGAGGTCATCCTGGTCCCCGGGGCGGTGGACACGGAGTTCCTGGCGGAGGGGCGGCTCCGCTTCGTGGAGTACCGGGTCAAGGAGGGGGGGGCCTACGCCCACCGCCTTCTCGCCGAGCTTTCCTGGCCGGAGGGGGTCTTGGTGGTGGGGGTGGTGCGCCGCGGGGAGTTTTTGGGCTTCGCCCACCCTGAGTTTCCCGAGCTGGTGCTGGAGCCCGGGGACAAGCTCCTCTTCGTCACCACCTTGAGGGCCTTCCCCGAGCTGGAGGCCTGCTTCGCCTCGGGCCGGGGGGTGCGCCGGGTGATGGTCCTGGGGGGGGGCAACGTGGGCTTCATGGTGGCCCAGGAGCTTTCGCGGCGGCGGATAGAGGTGGTGGTCATTGAGCCCAGCGGGGAGCGGTGCCAGTGGCTGGCCCAGGAGCTGCCGGGAGCCCTCATCATCCAGGGGGACGGCACCGACCTGGAGCTCCTGCAGGCCGAGGGGATGGCGGAGGCCGACGCCGTGGTGGCCGTCACCGACAACGACGAGAAGAACCTCCTGGCCTCCCTCCTGGCCAAGCAGCTCGGGGTGGGCAAGGTCATCACCCGGGTTTCCCGTTCCGAGACCCGCAGGCTCTTTGAGGAGGTGGGGATTGACCTGCCCCTCACCCCCCGCCAGGCGGCGGTGCGGGCGGTGCTGGACTTCCTGGGTCCCGAGAACGTGGAGCACGTCTCCACCATGGACGAGAACATAGAGCTTCTGGAGGTGGAGCTTCCCGAAAGCTTCGCCCCTAGGCCCTTGGAGAGGCTTGCGGGGCCCCAGGTGGCCCCCATCGCCCTGGAGCGGGACCACCGGGTGATGCTCTACCGGGGGGGCCTCGAGGCCCTCCCCGGGGACCGGCTCTTCCTGGTGGTGGCCCGGGAGGTGGCGGATGCGGTCGTGGCCCGGATCCTCGGCTAGGGGAGGGGTGCGCTCCAGCCTCTACCTCCTGGGCCTCACCTACCAGGGCTTCGGGGGGGTTTTTCTGGCCTTCGCCCTTCTGGCCTTCCTCTGGGGGGAGGACGCCCGGGGCTTCGCCCTCTCGGCCCTTCTGGGGCTTGGGCTTGGGCGCCTCCTCCAGGCCCTGGGCCGGCCGGAGGTCCAGCCCAGGCGGGCCGAGGTCTTCGCCAGCGTGGCCCTCCTGTGGCTGGCGGTGCCCCTTTTGGGGGCGGTGCCCTACTGGGTCTCCGGGGGGCTTGGCTACCTGGACGCCCTCTTTGAGGCGGTCTCCGGGTTCACCACCACCGGGGCCACGGTGCTCAGCGATTTCGGCCGCTTCGGCCAAAGCCTCTTCCTCTGGCGGAGCTTCACCCAGTGGATGGGGGGCATGGGCATCGTCCTCCTCTTCCTGGTGGTCTTCCCCCAGCTCCAGGTGGCGGGCCGCCAGGCCTTCTTCGCCGAGGCCACCGGGGTGGAGAAGGAGAGGCTCACCCCCAGGCTTCGCCACACCGCCCAGGCGGTGCTCCGGGTCTATCTCCTCCTCACCGCCTTGGCCTTTCTGGCCTACTTTGGGGCGGGGGTTCCCGCCTTTGAGGCCCTGGCCAACGCCTTGGCCACCATCCCGGCCGGGGGGTTTAGCCCCAATCCGCAAAGCTTCGCCGCCTATTCTCCCTTGGCCCAGTGGGCGGGGGTCCTCTTCATGTTTTTGGCGGGGGTGAACTTCCTCCTGCAGTACCGCCTCCTCTTCGGCCGGGAGGTGAGGCCCCTTCTGCGGGACGCCGAGTTCCGGGCCTATGCGGTCTTGGCGCTCCTGGCGGGTTTTCTTCTCGCCTTCTACTTCTACACCCACCACCTCTACGGCCTCGAGGCCAGCCTCCGCCACGCCTTCTTCCAGGTGGTCTCCATCCTCACCACCACGGGCTTCGCCAGCGTGGACTTCGCGGGTTGGGTGGTCCCGGCCCAGGCGGTTTTGGTCCTCCTCATGTTCGTGGGGGGGAGCGCGGGCTCAGGGGCGGGCGGGATCAAGGTGGTGCGCTGGCTCTTGCTCTTCGGCTTCCTCAGGCGGGAGATCACCCGCACCCTTCACCCCCAGGCGGTGCTTCCCCTGCGCCTGGGGCAGAGGGTGGTTTCCGAGGAGGCCCTGCGCCAGGTTTCCGTCTTCGTTTTCCTTTACACCCTCCTTTTCGGGGCCGGGACCCTGGCCCTGGCCCTCCTGGAGAAGGACTTCGTGGTGGCCTTCACCGCCAGCGCCCAGGCCATCGGCAACATCGGCCCGGGCCTCGGCCCCGTGGGGCCCATGGGCTCTTACGCCGGCCTCCATCCCTTCTCCAAGGGGGTCCTCATCTTCCTGATGTGGGCGGGGCGGATAGAGATCCTGCCCGTGGCCCTCCTCTTGAGCCCCGAGCTTTGGCGGCGCCTTAGGTGAGAAAAGGGGTCCTCGGCCCCCCCGAGCCGGTATAATCCTTCCCCGTGAGGACCCTAGGGCAGATCACCGCCATGCCCGAGCTCCCCGAGCCCCTGAGGGGCCTAAGGGAGCTGGCCTACAACCTCTGGTGGAGCTGGAACCCGGAGGCGGCGGAGCTTTTCCAGGAGGTGGACCCTTCGCTTTGGAAACGCTTCCGCGGCAACCCCGTGAAGCTCCTCCTGGAGGTGGACCCCGCGCGTCTGGAAGGGCTCCTCGGCACCGGCTACCCGGCCCGGGTCCAGGGGGTGTTGCAGGCCCTGAGGGCCTACCTGGAGGAGCGCCAGCGGAAAAAAGGCCCCCTTACCGCCTACTTTTCCGCCGAGTACGGCTTTCACAGCTCCCTGCCCATCTACGCCGGGGGGCTTGGGGTGCTGGCCGGAGACCACGTGAAGGCGGCCAGCGACCTGGGCCTGAACCTGGTGGGGGTGGGGATCTTTTACCACGAGGGCTACTTCCACCAGCGGCTCTCCAAGGAGGGCGTCCAGGTGGAGGTCTACGAGCCTCTCCATCCCGAGGAGCTCCCCCTGCTTTCGGTGCGGGACTGGGAAGGGAGGCCCCTCAGGGTGGGGGTGGAGTTTCCCGGGCGCACGGTGTGGCTTGGGGCCTACCGGGTGCAGGTGGGGGCGGTGCCGGTCTACCTCCTCACCGCCGACCTTCCGGAGAACGCCCCTGAGGACCGGGCCATCACCGCCAGGCTCTACGCCCCGGGGCTGGAGATGCGCTTGAAGCAGGAGATGGTCTTGGGCATCGGGGGGATGCGGCTTCTCAGGGCCCTGGGCCTTTCCCCCGAGGTCTTCCACATGAACGAGGGGCACTCGGCCTTTTTGGGTTTGGAAAGGCTGAGGGAGCTGGTGGGGGAGGGCCACCCCTTCCCCCTGGCCCTGGAGCTGGCCAGGGCGGGGGCCCTCTTCACCACCCACACCCCGGTGCCCGCCGGGCACGACGCCTTCCCCCTGGAGCTCATGGACCAGTACCTGGGCCACTTCTGGGAGAAGCTGGGGGCGGGCCGGGAGGAGGTTCTGGCCTTGGGCCTGGAGGAGAAGCCCTGGGGCAGGGTCTTCTCCATGTCCAACCTGGCCCTTAAGACCAGCGCCCAGGCAGGGGGGGTGAGCCGCCTCCACGGGGAGGTCTCCCGCCGGATGTTCCACCACCTCTGGCCGGACCTCCTGGTGGAAGAGGTGCCCATCGGGCACGTCACCAACGGGGTCCACACCTGGACCTTCCTCCACCCGAGGCTTCGCCGCCACTACGCCGAGGTCTTCGGCCCCGAGTGGCAGAAGCGCCCCGAGGACCCCACCACCTGGAGGGTGGAGGGCCTGGGGGAGGAGTTCTGGCGCATCCACAAGGAGCTTCGCGCCGAGCTCATCCGCGAGGTGCGGCAGCGGGTTTACGAGCAGCGCCGCCGCAACGGGGAAAGCCCCGGCCGCCTGCGGGAGGCCGAGCGCCTTTTGGACCCGGAGGCCCTCACCATCGGCTTCGCCCGGCGCTTCGCCACCTACAAGCGGGCTGTCCTCCTCTTCAAGGACCCGGAGCGCCTGGTCAAGATCCTCCGGGGGCCTTACCCCGTGCAGTTCGTCTTCGCCGGGAAGGCCCACCCCAAGGACGAGCCCGGCAAGGCCTACCTGCAGGAGCTCATGGCCAAGATCCGGGAGTTGGGCCTCGAGGACCGCATGGTGGTGGTGGAGGACTACGACATGTACCTGGCCCGCCTTCTGGTCCACGGCTCCAACGTCTGGCTCAACACCCCCCGCCGCCCCATGGAGGCCAGCGGCACCAGCGGTATGAAGGCGGCCCTGAATGGCGCTTTAAACCTGAGCGTCCTGGACGGCTGGTGGGCCGAGGCCTTTAACGGCAAAAACGGCTTCGCCATCGGGGACGAGAGGGTCTACGAGAGCGAGGAGGCCCAGGACATGGCCGACGCCCAGGCCCTCTACGATGCCCTGGAGTCCGAGGTCCTCCCCCTCTTCTACGCCAAGGGGCCCGAGGGCTACTCCGCAAGCTGGCTGGCCATGATCCACGAGAGCCTGCGCACCGTGGGGCCCTACTTCAGCGCTGCCCGCATGGTGAGGGAGTACCTGGCCCTTTACCAAAAGGGGGCGGAGATGGCGGGGCGGGCCCGGGAGGGGGCCAAGGCCCTGGAGGCCCTCCAAAAAGCTCTGCCCGCCTTCTTCGCCCTGGGCCTTCGGGTAGAGGCTCCGGGCCATCTCACCCTCAACGGGGAGCCTCTCCGGGTGCGGGCCTGGGTGGAAGGGGAGGTGCCTGTGGCCCTAAAGCCCTTCCTGGAGGTCCAGCTGGTGGTCAGGCGGAGCACGGGGGAGCTGGAGGTGGTCTCCCTGGTCCCTTCCCCGGGGGGGTACGAGGGGGGCTTCCGCCCTCCCCGCCCGGGAAGCTACGCCTACGGGGTGCGCCTGGCCCTGAGGCACCCGGTCACGGGGCGGGTGGCCTGGGTGCGCTGGGCCTAGGCGTGTATAATCACCCCCGTTAGGAGGTGGGCATGAAGAAGCTTGCGCTTTGGCTGGGAGTGTTGGCGCTGGGCTTGGCCTTGGCCCAGGTGCGGAGCTTTGACGCCATCCGGCGCTCCGGGGAGATCCGCATCGGCACGGAAGGGGCCTTCCCCCCCTTCAACTACTTTGACGAGAAGAACCAGCTTACCGGCTTTGAGGTGGACCTGGGCAACGCCATCGCCAAAAAGCTGGGGCTGAAGCCCGTCTGGATCGCCCAGTCCTTTGACAGCCTCCTCATCCAGCTCAACCAGGGGCGCTTTGACTTCGTCATCGCTTCCCACGGCATCACCGAGGAGCGGGCCAAGGCGGTGGACTTCACCAACCCCCACTACTGCACGGGCGGGTTGATCGTGAGCAAGAAGGGAGGGCCCAGGACCGCCAAAGACCTCCAGGGCAAGGTGGTGGGGGTGCAGATCGGCACCACCTACATGGAGGCGGCCCAGAAGATCCCTGGGGTCAAGCAGGTGCGCACCTACCAGAAGGACCCCGACGCCCTCCAGGACCTTCTCTCGGGCCGTCTGGACGCTTGGATCACCGACCGCTTCGTGGCCAAGGAGGCCATCAAGGAGAGGAAGCTGGAAAACACCCTCCAGCTCGGGGAGCTCCTCTTCCAGGAAAGGGTGGCCATGGCGGTGGCCAAGGGGAATAAGGGGGTGCTGGACGCCCTCAACCAGGCCCTGGCCGACCTCATGAAGGACGGCACCTACGCCCAGATCTCCAAGAAGTGGTTCGGCGAGGACGTGCGCTGCCGTTAGCCTTCACCTAGGCCCTGGGGCGGGAGGGCCCCAGGGCCTATCCTTGAAGCAAGATGCGCTTCTTTTCCCGCGCCCTTCTTTTCCTGACCCTTCTCGCCCTGGGGTACGTGGCCTTCTTCGCCCTCTTGGGCCTGGCCTTGGAGCGGTACTTCCTCCTGGCGGGCTTTGGCCCCGAGCGGGCGGCCTCGGCGGGGCAGGCCATGGCCCAGGGGGCAGAGATCACCCTCAAGCTCACCCTGATCTCTGGGGGGGCGGGGCTCGTCATCGGCGTTCTGGCGGGGATGTTCCGCCTCTCGGCCCGGCCCTGGGTGCGGCTTCCCGCCGCCTTTTACATCTGGGTGACCCGGGGAACCCCCCTGCTTGTCCAGATCCTCTTCGCCTATACCGCCCTTCCCCTTCTCCTCCAGCCCCTCTGGCCTAGCGCCCAGCAGGCCCTTACCCCCTACTGGGCGGCCTTCCTCGCCCTCTCCTTCAACGTGGGGGCCTACAACGCCGAGGTGGTGCGGGCCGGGATCCAGGCCATCCCCAAGGGGCAGTGGGAGGCGGCCTGGTCCCTGGGGCTTTCCCCGGTGGACACCATGCGCTTCGTGATCCTGCCCCAGGCCCTGAGGATCGTGGTGCCCCCTCTGGTCAACAACGTGGTGGCCCTCCTCAAGGACTCCTCCTTGGCCAGCGTCATCACCCTCACGGAGCTCGCCCTTTCGGGCCAGCGCATCATCTCCGCCACCTTCCGGCCCGTGGAGGTATACCTGGCGGTGGCCGCCATCTACCTTCTCCTCACCACGGTGCTCACCCTCTTCACCAACCGCCTCGAGGCCCGCCTCAGGGTGGCGGGCCGCTAGGAGGCTTGCGGGGGGTGGCCCCCCGGGGTATACTGACCCCGGCCTAAAGGAGGTGGTGTGATGCAGACGAAGAAGGTGTTTTTGGCGGCTCTAGCCCTCCTCGGCCTGGGGATGGCCCAGGAGTTCCTCACCATCGGCTCCGGTTCCACCACCGGGGTCTACTTCCCCGTGGCCACGGGCATGGCCAAGCTGGTGAACGACGCGGGCGTGGGCCTCCGGGCCAACGCCCGCTCCACCGGGGGAAGCGTGGCCAACATCAACGCCATCGCCGCCGGGGAGTTTGAGATGGCCTTGGCCCAGAACGACATCGCCTACTACGCCTACCAGGGCTGCTGCATCGCCGCCTTTGACGGCAAGCCGGTGAAGGGGATCCGCGCCCTGGCCGCCCTCTACCCCGAGGTGGTCCACATCGTGGCCCGGGCCGACGCCGGCATCCGCACCGTGGCCGACCTCAAGGGCAAGCGGGTGGTGGTGGGGGACGTGGGCTCCGGCACGGAGCAGAACGCCCGGCAGATCCTCGAGGCCTACGGCCTCCGCTTTGAGGACCTGGGCCAGGCCATCCGGGTGAGCGCCAACCAGGGCATCCAGCTCGTGCAGGACAAGCGGGCGGACGCCCTCTTCTACACCGTGGGCCTGGGGGCGAGCGCCATCCAGCAGCTGGCCCTCACCACCCCCATCGCCCTGGTGGCCGTGGATCTGAGCCGGGTCCAGGCCATCGCCAAGAAGTACCCCTTCTACGTGGGCTTTAACATCCCAGGGGGCACCTACAAGGGCGTGGACGTCACCACCCCCACGGTGGCGGTCCAGGCCATGCTCATCGCCTCGGAGAAGCTTTCCGAGGAGACGGTTTACAAGTTCATGAAGGCGGTCTTCGGCAACCAGGAGGCCTTCAAGAAGATCCACCCCAACCTGGAGCGCTTCTTTAGCCTACAGAAGGCGGTGAAGGGCCTGCCCATTCCCCTCCACCCCGGGGCGGCGCGCTTCTACAAGGAGGCCGGGGTCCTGAAGTAGCCCTAAAGCCCCAAAAAGGGGGCCCCCTGGCGGGGGCCCCTCGTCCGGTAAGGGGAAGGCATGGACAAGGACGCGGCGCTTCTCGTGGAGGAATCGGAGCTCGGGGGAAGGCGTCCTAAGGGGTGGGCCCGCTTCCTCCTCTTCGGCCTGGGAGTGGCCTGGAGCCTCTTCCAACTCTGGGCCACGGAGCTCGGCACCCTGGACCCCTTGCGTTTAAGGGCCGTCCACCTGGCCTTCGCCCTGGCCCTGGCCTTCCTGGCCTACCCGGGTAGGCGGGGGCCGAGGGAGCGCATCCCCCTTCTGGACTGGCTTTTGGCCTTCCTGGGGGCGGCGGGGGCCTTGTATGTGGTGTGGGACTACTACGGCATCACCCAGCTCCGGGGCGGCATCCCCAGCGAGAGGGACGTGGTCCTGGGGACCCTCACCCTCCTTGTCCTCTTGGTGGCGAGCTGGCGGGTGGTGGGGCCGGCGCTGCCCCTCATCGCCTCGGTCTTCGTCCTCTACGCCCTCACGGGGCCCAAGGGGCTCCTTCCCCTCACCCTCCCCCCTTGGCTTCAGCTCCACGCCGGCAGCCAGTGGAGCCAGCTCATGGGCCAGCTCTACACCACCGCCGAGGGAATCTGGGGCGTGCCCTTGGGGGTCTCCGCCACCTTCGTCTTCCTCTTCGTCCTCTTTGGGGCTCTTTTGGAGAAGGCGGGGGCGGGCCACTTCTTCATCCAGGTGGCCTACGCCCTCCTCGGCCATTTCCGCGGGGGGCCCGCCAAGGCGGCGGTGGTGGCCAGCGCCCTCACGGGAGTGGTCTCGGGGAGTTCCGTGTCCAACGTGGTCACCACCGGCACCTTCACCATCCCCCTGATGAAGCGCGTGGGCTACCCCCCGGAGAAGGCGGGGGCGGTGGAGGTGGCCAGCTCCTCCAACGGCCAGCTCATGCCCCCGGTGATGGGGGCGGCGGCCTTCATCATGGCGGAGTTCTTGGGCATCCCCTACAGCCAGCTCATCCTCATCGCCCTCCTCCCCGCCCTCCTCGCCTACGCCACCCTGTTCATCGCCGTCCACCTCGAGGCCCTGCGCCTGGGCCTCAAGGGCGTGCCCCGCTCCGAGCTTCCACCCCTTACCCCCGTCCTCCGCTCGGGGGCCCACTACCTCCTGCCCCTCGCCTACCTCATCTACGCCCTGGTGGTCCTTAGGCTCACCCCGGAAAGGGCCGCCTTGAACACCCTCTTCCTCATGGCCCTTCTCATCCTCCTCCAGGAGGCCTGGAGGGCCTGGCGGGGCGGGGCGGGGGTGGGGTTCGGGCTCCTTCGGGGCTTCAGGCTCCTCTTAGAGGGCCTCGAGGCCGGGGCCCGGGGCATGGTGGGCATCGCCCTGGCCACGGCCTCGGCCGGGGTCATCGTGGGCATCGTCACCATGACGGGCATCGGCTTCGGCCTCACGGACATCGTGGAGAGGCTTTCCGGCGGGAACCTGATCCTCGTCCTCCTCCTCGCCCAGCTCACGAGCCTCCTCCTCGGCATGGGCCTTCCCACCACCGCCAACTACATCGTCATGGCCTCCCTGGTGGTGCCGGTGGTCCTCGGGCTTTCCGAGAAGGCGGGGTACGCCGTGCCCCCCGTGGCCGCCCACATGTTCGTCTTCTACTTCGGCATCATGGCCGACTCCACGCCCCCCGTGGCCCTGGCCGCCTACGCCGCCAGCGCCATCGCCCGCTCCGACTTTTGGAAGACGGCGGTCCAGGGCTTCGTCTACGAGCTCAGGACCGCCCTTCTCGCCTACATGTTCTTCTTCAACCCCAAGCTCCTCCTCCTGGGGGTGGCCTCCTGGGGCGAGGGGCTTTGGGTCTTCCTCACCGCCCTTTTGGGTATGGCGGCCTTCAGCGCCGCCCTCGTGGGCTTCCTCCACAGGCCCACGAACCTCCTGGAAAGGGCCCTTCTTTTGGGGGCGGCCCTGACCCTGGTGGTCCCCGGGCTTCTCACGGACGCCATCGGCCTCGGCCTCTTCCTCCTGGTCTACCTCCTCCAGCGGGTGCGAAAATGAGGGCGGTGGAGCCCATCATCAAGATCCACAACCTGCACAAGTGGTTTGGTCCTTTGCACGTCCTTAAGGGGATACACCTGGAGGTGGCCCCTGGGGAGAAGCTGGTCATCATCGGCCCTTCGGGTTCTGGGAAGAGCACCCTCATCCGCACGGTCAACCGGCTGGAGGACTTCCAGGAGGGGGAGGTGTGGGTGGACGGGAGGAACGTGAAGGAGGACCGGGCCTTACGGGAGGTCAGGCGGGAGGTGGGGATGGTCTTCCAGCAGTTCAACCTCTTTCCCCACATGACGGTGCTGGAGAACGTGACCTTGGCGCCCATGAGGGTGCGGGGCTGGTCCCGGGAGAGGGCGGAGGGGAAGGCTTTGGAGCTTTTGGAGCGGGTGGGGATTTTGGACCAGGCGGGGAAGTACCCGGGGCAGCTTTCTGGGGGCCAGCAGCAGCGGGTGGCCATTGCCCGGGCGCTGGCCATGGAGCCGAAGGTGATGTTGTTTGACGAGCCCACGAGTGCTTTGGACCCGGAGATGGTGGGGGAGGTTTTGGACGTGATGCGGGGTTTGGCCCGGGGTGGGATGACCATGCTGGTGGTGACGCACGAGATGGGTTTTGCGCGGGAGGTGGCGGACCGGGTGGTGTTTATGGACATGGGGCAGATTGTGGAGGAGGGGAGGCCGGAGGAGATCTTCACCCGGCCTAGGGAGGAGAGGACCCGGGCCTTCCTGGAGCGGGTCCTCCACCACTAAAGCGCCCCTTGGAGCCTTTGCAGGCCCTTCTGGACCCCGGGGCGGACCCGGCCCTAAGGCGCCGGGGGCTACGGCTTTACGGGCTCGCCCTCTTCCTCGGGCAGGGAGGGGTCCTCCTTCTCCTCTCCTTCCTCCTGCCCCAGGCCTTCCATCCCGCCCTCTACCTCCTGGCCTTCCTGGGGGGGCTTTGGCTCTACCGCCAGGGCGAGGATGCCCTGAAGGAGGAGGGCCCCCTGGCTCCCTTGGTGGCCGTGGGGCTGGGGGCGGCCCTCTTCTTCTTCCTGGGGGTGATGGGCCTCCTCCTGAGGCCCCAGGGGCTTTTCCTCCTCCCCCTGGGCCTGGCTTTGGGCTTGGCCCTGGGGCGCCGGGCGGAAAGGGCTATGGGCGGAAAAGGAACACGTCTTTAAGGCGCACCCGGGCCAGGGCCTGGACCTCTTTAAGCTTCTCCCAGGCCCGCTTCTGGCCGAGCTCGTAGACCAGGGGGAGTTTTTCGTGGTCAAAGGTGTCTATGGGGAAGGGGGGGTCCAGGGAGAGGACCAGGTCGGCCTCCCGGAGGGCGAGCTCCTTCAGCCGCCTGCGGCTCGCCTCCCCCGCCAGGAGGGCGGCCTCGAGGGCGGTCTTGGGCGGTTCCTTGGGCGGGGGGTTGGAGACGTCCACGGCCACCACCTTGGGGAAGAGGGCCTTGGCCGCCCGGACCGGTACCTTCTCCGCCACGTCCCCGTCCACCAGAAGCCGACCTTCCCAGGAGACGGGAGGGAAGAGGCCGGGGATGGACATGCTGGCCAGAACCGCCCGCCACACCGGGCCTTCCCGGAGCACCACCCTTTCCCCGGTGAGGAGGTCGGCGGCCTGGATGGCCAGGGGAAGGGGGCTTTCCTCCAGGCGGGCCTCGCCGAAGAGGCGCCTTAGCCCGTGGGCCATCCTTTCGGCCTCGGCCAGGTGGGGGCGGCGGAGGGCGGTGAAGAGGCGGGCCAGGGCCCGGAGGCTACCCCCCTGGGAAAGCTGGGCCACCTCCCGGTCAAAGATGGCCTCGTGTACCTTCCAGGGATTCCGGTGGCCGAAGGCCCAGGCGGCCGCCGCCAGGGCCCCGGCGGAGCTTCCCGCAAGCCCCCGGAGGGGAATCCCCGCCTCCTTCAAGACCGCAAGCACCCCCAGGTGGGCGTATCCTCGTACTCCGCCCCCGCCTAAGGCCAAGGCCACGCCGCGCACGGTCTAATACCCGAGGCCGAGCTCCTGGGCTTCGCCGATGAGCTGGTCCAAAAGTTCCCTTCCCCGCTTCCGGGAAGCCTCCAGGTAGGCCAGGAGGTCCCTGGCCCGTACCCGGCGGTGGGTGCCCACCTTGTGGTGGGGAATCTTGCCCTCCTCCAGAAGCCGGACCAGGTAAGGCCGGGAGACCCCGAGGAGCTCCGCCGCCTGGCCCGTGGTGAGTTCTGCTTCCAGGGGGACGATGCGCACCGCCTCGCCCCGTAAAAGCGCCTCCAGGAGTTCCTGGAGGAGCTGGGCCAGCTCGGGGGTGAGGGTCAAGGAGGCTTCCTCGAGGCGCAAGACCTTGCCGGGGGTGAGCTTTTCCCGGAAGGCCTTGACCGCTTCTGCCGGGAGCCTAGGGGTGAAGAGGAGACCGCCCATACCCAACCTCCAGGCCCCAGTCTACCGGGCAAACGAAATAAACGCAATAGCCCGGTCGGGCTAGAGGTGACCCTTGTAGGCTCCGAGCATTTCGGTGAAGGTGGTTAACCCCGCCCGTCGCAGGCTTTCCAGGAAAGCCTCCACCCCAAGGGAAGAGGGTCCGGGGAAGAGGGTGGGGCATGACCCCATTCTAGGTAGAATGGCCCCATGCGGCCGGACCTTTCCCGCATCCCTGGGGTCCTAGGAGAGATCGCCCGGAGGCGGGCTTTGGAGGTGGCCCCCTACCCCCTTCCCGAGCCTCCCCCCGTGCCCTCCTTCAAGGAAGCCCTCCTCCTCCCGGGGCTTTCCCTAATCGCCGAGGTGAAGAAGCAAAGCCCTTCCGAGGGGGCCATACGGGAGGTGGACCCGGTGGAGGCCGCCCTGGCCTACGCCCGGGGCGGGGCGAGGGCAGTGAGCGTCCTCACCGAGCCTCACCATTTCGGGGGAAGCCTCTTAGACCTCAAGCGGGTGGGGGAGAGGGTGGCCCTTCCCCTCCTGCGCAAGGACTTCGTGGTGGACCCCTTCATGCTGGAGGAGGCCCGGGCCTTCGGGGCAAGCGCCGCCCTTCTCATCGTGGCCCTCCTCGGGGAGTTCACCGGGGCTTACCTGGAAAGGGCCCGGGCCTTGGGCCTGGACGCCCTGGTGGAGGTGCACACCGAGAGGGAGCTGGAGCTTGCCCTGGAGGCGGGGGCCGAGGTCCTCGGCGTCAACAACCGGGACCTGGCCACCTTGCGGATAGACCTCGCCACCGCCCCCCGCCTTGGCCGCCTGGCCCGGAAGCGGGGCTTCGCCGGGGTTTTGGTGGCGGAGTCCGGGTATTCCCGCAAGGAGGAGCTAAGGGCCTTGGAGGGGCTTTTTGACGCCGTCCTCATCGGCACGAGCCTCATGCGAAGCCCCGACCTGGAGGGCGCTTTGCGGGAGCTTGTAGGATAGGGCCATGTGGCTCATCCCCGCGGTGGACCTTAAGGGAGGCCAGGCGGTGCGCCTCTACGAGGGGGATCCCTCGCGAAAGACCCTTTACGGGGACCCTCTGGAGGCCGCCTTGCGCTGGCAGAAGGAAGGGGCTCGGCTTCTCCACCTGGTGGACCTGGACCGGGCCCTGGGCACGGGGGACAACCGGGAGGCCATCCGAAGGATCGCCGGCGCCCTGGCCATCCCCTTCCAGCTGGCCGGGGGCATCCGCACCCTCGAGGCCCTAAGGGAGGCCCTTTCCCTGGGGGCGGGCCGGGCGGTGGTGGGCACGGCGGCGGTGAAGGACCCGGGGCTTTTGGAAAGGATGCTGCAGGAGGCGGGCCCCGGGCGCCTGGCCCTGGCCCTGGACGCCCGGGGCCTGGAGGTGGTGGTCTCGGGCTGGCAGGAGAGGACCTCCCTTTTCGCCCTGGACCTCCTCCGCACCTGGGCGGGTCTGGGGGTGCGCACCGTGATCTACACGGACGTGCGCCGGGACGGGACCCTCTTGGGCCTGGACCTGGAGGCGGTGGCCCGGGTGCGGGAAGCTTGGCCCCACGAACTCATCGCCGGGGGAGGCATCGCCTCGGTGGAGGACGTCCTGGCCTTGAAGCGCCTTGGGGTGGAGGGGGCCCTTTTGGGCAAGGCCCTTTACGAGGGGCGGATCAGGCTTCCGGAGATTTTGGAGGCGGTATGAAACTCCTTCAGTGGATCTTCCTTCTGGTGAGCCTGGGAGCGGGGGCGGTGGGGGTTTACCTGTACTACGCCTACCCCTTCTTGGCCCTCCCCTCTCCCTGGGGCCTCCTTCCCCTTTACTACCTGCTTCCCGGGGCCTACCTTTTGGGCCTCCTGGTGGGGGGGCTTTTCGCCCTGGCCCTTTGGCTTAGGGGGCTTGGGGAGAGGCGGGGGCTTCTCAGGGAGGTGCGGCGGCTCCAAGGGGAGGTGGAGGCCCTCAAGCGGGAGCGCCTCGAGGAGATCCCCCGCATTCCCGACCGGGAAGAACCATGAGCCGGGTCCGCTGGCGGCTTCTCCCCCTGCCGCCTGTGGCCAGGTGGCGGGAGGTGATGGCCCTCTTTGGGGTGGGTCCGGAGGCGGCTTTGGCCCTCTGGCACCGGGGGGTTGAGCGGCCGGAGGACCTGGACCCACCCCTGGCCCCCCTTCCCCTGAGGGGCCTGGAGGAGGCGGTGGACCTTCTCCAGGCCGCTTTACGGGAGGGCAAGCGCATCCGCGTCCACGGGGACTACGACGCCGACGGGCTCACGGGCACGGCCATCCTGGTCCGGGGGCTTTCCGCTTTGGGGGCCAGGGTCCACCCCTTCATCCCCCACCGCCTCGAGGAGGGCTACGGCGTCCTCATGGACCGGGTTCCCGAGCACCTGGATGCGGCCGAGGTCTTCCTCACCGTGGACTGCGGCATCACCAACCACGCCGAGCTTAGGGAGCTTTGGGAAAACGGGGTGGAGGTTTTGGTCACCGACCACCACACCCCAGGAAAGACCCCGCCGCCCGGGCTCGTCCTCCACCCCGCCTACACCCCAGGCCTGGGGGAGAAGCCCACGGGGGCCGGGGTGGCCTTTTTGCTCCTCCTGGCCCTCTACCGACGCCTGGGCCTGCCCCTGCCCTTGGAGTACGCCGACCTCGCCGCGGTGGGCACCATCGCCGACGTGGCCCCCCTCTGGGGCTGGAACCGGGCCCTGGTGCGGGAGGGCCTTTCCCGCCTTCGGGACTCCCCCTGGGTGGGCCTGAGGCGTCTGGCCCAAGCGGTGGGCTACACGGGGAAGGCGGTGGAGGTGGCCTTCCGCATCGCTCCCCGCCTCAACGCGGCAAGCCGCCTGGGGGAGGCGGAGAAGGCCCTGAGGCTTCTCCTCACCGACGACGAGGCCGAGGCCGAGGCCCTGGTGCAGGAGCTTTCCCGCCTGAACGCCCGCCGCCAGGCCATAGAGGAGGAGATGCTCCGCCGCCTCCTGCCCCAGGCGGACCCGGAGGAGAAGGCCATCGTCCTCCTGGACCCGGAGGGCCACCCGGGGGTGATGGGGATCGTGGCGAGCCGTATCCTGGAGGCCACCCTCAGGCCCGTCTTCCTGGTGGCCCAGGGGAAGGGGACGGTGCGGAGCCTTCCCCCCATCAGCGCCGTGGAGGCCCTGAGGAGCGCGGAAGACCTTCTCCTCCGCTACGGCGGGCACCGGGAGGCGGCGGGCTTCGCCCTGGAGGAGGAACGCTTCCCCGAGCTTAAGAGGCGCCTTTTGGTCTACGCCCAAAGCTTTCCCGACCCCGTGAAGGAGGTGGAGCTCGTCTCGCCCCTTCCACCCCCTTCCCTCCTGCCCCAGGTCTTTCGCGAGCTTCAGCCGCTGGAGCCCCACGGGGCCGGGAACCCTGAGCCCCTTTTCCTCCTCGCGGGCCTTCCCGAGGACGTTCGCCTCCTGGGGGAGGGGCGGCACCTGGCCTTCCGCCTGGGGGGGGTGCGGGTGGTGGCCTGGCGCATGGGCCAGGCGGCCTTACCCCAGGAGGTGGAGGTGGCGGGCCTCCTCACCGAGAACGCCTGGAACGGGAGCCTGAGCTACGAGGTCCAGGCCGTGGACCTCCGGGAGCCCCAGGAGCTTTTGGGCGGGGTGGAGCCCTTCGCCTTTCCCGTGCCCCTGGCCGAGGCCCTGGCCCGGGCCCGCCTGGGGGAAGGGGTCTACGTCCCCGAGGACAACCCGGAAGGCCTGGAGTACGCCAGGAAGGCGGGCTTCCGCCTCATGCCTCCCGAGGAGGCCCCCCTTTGGCTGGGCCTGCCCCCGCGCCCGGTGAGGGCGGCCCGGGTGGATGTGGCCCTGGGCCCGGAGGGTCGCGCCCGCCTGGGCTCTCCCCCGGCCCTCTTCACCCCCGAGGAGCGGCTTCGCCTGGCCATCTCCCGCCGCCTCCTTTTCGCCTACGAGCGCCGCCACCCGGGGCTTTTCAGCGAGGCCCTCCTCGCCTACTGGGAGGTCATCCGTGTACAGGAGTCCGCGGGAAGCCCATGAGGCCCGGATCTACACCGTGGCCTACCGGGTCTACGGGACCATCTACCTGGTGCCGGGGTCCGGCACCGCCGATCTTCTCAACCAGGAGCGGGTCTACCTGCCGGTGACCGGGGCTTTGGTCTATAGCCCCGGCTTTCGCCACCCCCCGAGGCCCAGGACCTCAAGGCCAGCACCGGCTTTTTGGCCCTCCGCAAGGAGCGCATCCAGTGGGTGGTGGGGGGAAAGGCCTCGGAGCCCCGCACAAGCCCCGGCCTTTTGGAAAGGCGGCGCCTGGCCTTTCTCTTCGGGGACTACCTCCTGGCCGGGGAGCTTCTTCTGCCGCGGGGAGTGAGGCTTTCCGACTTCCTTTCCCAGGCCAAGCCCTTCCAGACCCTCTGGGAGGCCAGCCTTTACCTCCTCGCCCCCGACAAGCCCATGGTGGACCTGGAGCCTCTGGAGAGCTTTCCTTTCGTCACCCTCAACCTGCGCCTGGCCGAGGGGGTGGTGGAGGCCCCGGGGGAGGCCCGGGACCCCAGGCTCACCCTATTTGGCTGAGGGCCTCCCGGAGGCGGGCGATCTGGTCCAGGTTCTCCCTTAGCCTCGCCTCCTCCGCCTCCACCACCTCCTTTGGGGCCTTTTCTCTGAACCCTGGGGCGGAAAGCTTCCGCTCGCTCTTCTCCGCCAGGCTCAGGAGCTCCTTGAGCCGCTTCTCCTGGCGGCGCTTCCACTCCTCCAGGTCCAGAAGGCCCTCCAAGGGCATCCGCACCGTCACCTTGGGCATGGCCTTCACCAGGGCCTTTTCCGGCCTTGCGGAAAGGAGCTCGGCCCGGCTCAGGAAGCGGAAGGCCTCCAAGTTCTCCCGCACGGGGGCCACCTCCCCCTCGAGGTACACCCGCACCTCCTGGGCCGGGGGAAGCCCCGCCTCGGCCCTTAGGGCCCGCACCGCCGCCACCGCCTGCTTGAGGGCTTCAAACCGGGCCTCGGCCTCGAGGTCCCGCTCCCCGGGCTCGGGCCAGGGCTCCCGGGCGAGCTCCTCCACCCCGGTGAGGGCCTGGTAGAGCTCGCTGGTGAGGAAGGGCATCACGGGGTGGAGGAGCTTGAGGAGGGCGGCGAGGGTCCCTTCCAGGGTCCTCAGGGTGTGGGCGTTCCCCGCCCTGAGGGCGGGCTTAGCGGCCTCCAGGTACCAGTCGCAGAACTCGCTCCAGACGAGCTCGTACACCTCCCGGGCGGCCTGGGCCAGGTCCAGGGCTTCGTAGAGGGCGGTGATCTCCTCCACGCCCCGGCTTAAGCGGCTTCGCATGAAGCGGTCCGCCAGGGTAGGCTCGTCCCTTTGGGGGCTGAACTCCTTCCGGGCGAGAAGGACGAAGCGGGCGGCGTTGTAGAGCTTGTTGGCGAAGTTTCGGGCCATCTCCAGCCAGCGGAGGTCAAGCCTTATGTCCTGCCCCCCCGTGGCTAGGTAGGTGAGGGCGAAGCGCAGGGCATCGGCCCCGTAGCGCTCCACCATCTCCAGGGGGTCTATCACGTTCCCCTTGGACTTGGACATCTTCTGGCCCTTCTCGTCCAGCACGAGCCCGTGGAGGAGGACGGTCTTGAAGGGCCTCTCCCCCATGAAGTGGTAGCCCGAGACCTCCATGCGGGAGACCCAGAGGAAGAGGATGTCGTACCCCGTGACCAGGACGTCCCCCGGGTAGAAGGCCTTGAGGTCTTCCGTCTCCTCGGGCCAGCCTAGGGTGGAAAGGGGCCAGAGGGCCGAGGAGAACCAGGTGTCAAAGACGTCCTCGTCCCGCTTGAGGCGTGGGCTCCCGCAGGCCTCGCAGGAGCCGGGGTCTTCCAGGTAGCCCTCAGGGTGCGGCACGTTCACCGCCCCGCAGTCCTCGCAGTACCAGGCGGGGATCTGGTGCCCCCACCAGAGCTGCCGGGAGATGTTCCAGTCCCGGACGTTCTCCAGCCACTCTATGTTGACCTTTTTCCAGCGCTCGGGGACGAAGGCGATCTCCCCCCGCCTTAGGCCCTCCAGGACCTCCTCGGCCAAAGGCCGCATCCTAAGCCACCACTGGGGGAACTGGGCGTACTCAATGGGGGTGCCGCACCGGGAGCAGGTGGCGAGGGCGATGGTGTAGTCCTCCTCCTTCACCAGGTGGCCTGCCTCCCGGAAGAGCTCCACCGCCTTCTTCCGGGCCGCAAAGCGGTCCAGGCCCCTTAGGGCCTCGGGGACCCTCTCCCCTTCCATCTTCCCTTCCAGGTTGATGACGGAAACGGGCTTTAGGCCGTGGCGCTCCCCGATCTCGTAGTCCAGGGGGTCGTGGGCCGGGGTGACCTTCAGCGCCCCGGTGCCGAAGTCCCTCTCCACGGCGGGGTCGGGGAGGATGGGGATCCAAACCTCCGTGAGGGGGATGCGGGCCCTTTTGCCCATGAGGTCCCGGTAGCGCTCGTCCTCGGGGTGGACGGCGATGGCTTGGTCGGCGAAGACGGTCTCCGGGCGGACCGTGGCGATCTCTATGTGCCCTCCCCCTTCCACCTCGTAGCGCAGGGTGTAGAGCTTGCCCGGGGTGGGCTCGGTCTCCACCTCGAGGTCCGAGAGGGTGGTTTCGCACCGGGGGCACCAGTTGACCAGGCGGGGGGCCCGGTAGGCCAGGCCCTCGTGGTAGTAGCGGCAAAAGGCGTAGCGCACGGCCCGGGAGCGCTTCTCGTCCATGGTGAAGGCCTCCCGGCTCCAGTCGGCGCTGGCCCCCAGGCGCTTCAGTTGCTTCAGGATCGTCCCCCCGGACTCCTCCCTCCACTGCCAGACCCTTTCCAGAAACTTTTCCCGCCCCAGGTGGTGCCGGGTCTTTCCCTCCTTCAGGAGGAGGCGCTCCACCACCACCTGGGTGGCGATGCCGGCGTGGTCGGTGCCGGGAAGCCAGACCGCCTCAAACCCCCGCATGCGCTTGTAGCGGATGAGGGCGTCCTGGAGGCTGTTGTCCAGGGCGTGGCCCATGTGGAGGGAGCCGGTGACGTTGGGGGGCGGCATGAAGATGACGAAGGGGGGCTTGCCGCTTTTGGGGTCCGCCACGAAGGGGTTCTTCGCCCACTTCTCCGCCCACTTGGGCTCCACGGACTTGGGATCGTAGGCCTTGGGTAGGTCCATGCTACCCTTTACTTTACCGGTAGGGGCTAGTATGGAGCCATGGGCGAGGCGGCCCGGGCGTTGCCCTTGAGCCTTGGGGCCTACCTGGAGATGGAGGCCCAGAGTCCCCTGCGCCATGAGCTCGTGGAGGGGGTTCCCTACGCCATGGCCGGGGCCAGCAAGGCCCACAACCTCCTCGTGCAGAACCTGGCTTTCCTCCTCAGGGAGGCGGTCCGCAGGAAGGGGTGCCGCCTCTACACGGAGACCGTGAAGCTAAAGATTTCAGACCGCACCGTCTATTACCCGGACCTCATGGTGGTCTGCGGGAGCCCCTCGCCCCATCCCCTTTACGAGGAGGCCCCCTGTCTGGTGGCGGAGGTGGTTTCCCCCTCCACGGAGCGCCTGGACCGGGGAGAGAAGCGCTGGAACTACCTCTCCCTGCCTTCCCTCGAGGTCTACCTCCTGGTGGGTGCGGCCGAGCCCCGGGTGGAGGTGTACCGCAAGGGGGAGGAGGGAGTGGTCCACGAGGTCTACACCGAGGGCCAGCCCCTCTTGCCTTGCGTGGACCTCCCTTTGGACCTGGCCTCCCTTTACGAGGGGGTGGAGCTGGAGAGGGCGTAGAGGTAGTACCGCCCTTCCCCCAGGTGGAAGAAGGCCTCCTCGTAGGCCAGGCCTTCTACGGGGGTCCCTAGGGGGATTCTGAGGAAAACCCCGCCCACCCGGACCCCCTCGGGCAGAACCTCCAGGGGGCCTTGGGCCACCTCCTGGCTCTCCGCCTCGGGGTCATTCAAGGGGGTGTGGAGGAGGCGCACCGGGAGGCCTTGGAGGCTGTGGAGGACGTTCCTGGGGTCGCCGAAGGGCGCCCGGTGGAGGAGGCGCTCCTCCACCTCCACCACCTCCCCCAGAAGGGCGTAGCGGTCCAGGGGGAGGAGGGCCCTGCCCCCTTCCAGGAGGACCAGGAAGCGGGTCCTGTCCTCCTCGCTTAGGCGCACGGGGGCCTTGTGGCGGCCCACCCTGGGGTCCTGGTCCAGTCTCCCCCGGAGGAGGGCCTTGGCGGCCTCCAGGGCCTCCTCCCGGGTGGCGTAGAGGCTGTAGGGGTTTACCTTGAAGAGGAGCTCGTGGCCCCCGGGGCCCTGCACCAGCCAGGCCAGGTGGAGCTCCCAAAAGCGCTTCTTCTGCCACTCGGGGTACACGGGCGAGTATACTGTGCCTTCTCCCCTTGCCCAAAACTATCCTCGGGTATACTCTAGCCCCGGTATGGCGCTATCCGAAGAGCGGGTCCTCGAGGCCCTGCGCACGGTGATGGACCCCGAGCTGGGCAAGGATCTGGTCTCCCTGGGGATGGTGGGGGAGGTGCGGGTGGAGGGGAGGAGGGTGGACCTCCTCGTCCAGCTCACCACCCCGGCCTGCCCCTTGAAGGGCCAGATAGAGGCGGACATCCGGAAGGCCCTCCTGCCCCTCGGGGCGGAGGAGGTGCGGGTGCGCTTCGGGGGAGGCGTGAGGCCCCCCGAGCAGTACCCCATCCCCGGGGTCAAGCACGTGGTGGCGGTGGGCTCGGGCAAGGGCGGGGTGGGGAAGAGCACCGTGGCCGCTAACCTGGCCCTGGCCCTAAGCCGGGAAGGGGCCCGGGTGGGGCTTCTGGACGCCGACCTTTACGGGCCCAGCCAGGCGAAGATGTTTGGCCTCGAGGGGGAACGGCTCAAGGTGGACCAGAGCCGCAGGATCCTTCCCCTGGAGCGCCACGGGATCCGGGTGCTCTCCTTGGCCAACATCGTGCCCCCGGGGCAGGCCATGATCTGGCGGGGGCCCATCCTCCACGGCACCATCCGCCAGTTCCTGGAGGAGGTGGCCTGGGGGGAGCTGGACTACCTGGTGGTGGACCTTCCCCCGGGGACCGGGGACGTGCAGCTCTCCCTCACCCAGCTCACCCGGGTCTCGGGCGGGGTCATCGTCACCACCCCCCAGGAGGTGGCCCTCATTGACGCCGAGCGGGCGGCGGACATGTTCAAGAAGGTCCAGGTGCCCCTCCTGGGCGTTCTGGAGAACATGAGCGCCTTCCTCTGCCCCCACTGCGGCAAGCCCACCCCCATCTTCGGGGAAGGGGGCGGGAGGAGGCTTGCGGAAAAGCTCAAGACCCGCTTCCTCGGGGAGATCCCCCTGACCCTTCCCCTTAGGGAAAGCGGCGACCGGGGCGTGCCCATCCTGGTGGCCGACCCGGAGGGGACGGAGGCCCAGGCCTTCCTGAGGGCGGCCCGGGAGCTGGCGGCGGCCTTGAGCGTGCAGACCTTCCTGCCCTTGCCCATGGCCTAGGCATGGCCCTTCTTCTGGAAGGCACCAAGGAAAAGGTTCTGGACCTCCTCCGGGCCAAGCCCCTCACCACCAAGGAGGTGGCTTCGGCCTTGGGGGTGAGCCGGGCTGCGGCCCTCAAGCACCTGCAGGACCTGGAGGCCCGGGGCCTGGTGCGCTCGGAGGTGAAGAAGTGCCCGGGGCGGGGCCGTCCCTACCGGCTTTACCGGGCCCGGGATGAGGAAAGCCCTTACGCCACTTTGTGCGGGGACGTGCTCCAGGGCCTGGAGAAGGCCCTGGGGCGGGAAGGGGTGATGGGGCTCCTTCTGGAGAGGCACCGGGCCCTCCTCGCCCCCCTGGCCCGGGAGGACCTTCCCTTGCGGGAACGCCTCTTGCGCCTGGCGGCCTTTCTCAGGGAGCAGGGCTACGAGGCGGAGGTGGTGGAGGAGGGGGGGCACCTTTATCTCTGCCAGAGGCGTTGCCCCAAACTCGCCCTCTCCCGGGACCACGAGGTCCTTTGCGAGAGCGAGCTTTTGGCTTACCAGGAGCTTTTAGGCCTGCCTCTGGTGCGGGAGGAGCGCATCGCCAGCGGGGGAAGCTGCTGCCGGTACCGGGTAGAATGACGGGGTGTGGGTTTACCGTCTGAAGGGTACCCCTTGGGAGCTGGACCCCCTGGTGCCCGAGCTTTTCGCCCAGGGGGCGCGGGGGCTTTGGGAGCGGGAAGGGGAGGTCTGGGCCTACTTCCCCGCCCCCCTGGACCTCCCCTACGGGGGGGTCTGGGAGGAGCTTTCCGAAGAGGACTGGCTGGAGGCATGGCGGCGGGACTTGAAGCCCGCCCTGGCCCCGCCCTTCGTGGTCCTCGCCCCCTGGCACGCCTGGGAAGGGCCGGAAATCCCCCTGGTCATTGAGCCCGGGATGGCCTTCGGCACCGGGCACCACGAGACCACCCGCCTGGCCCTCAGGGCCCTCGCCCGCCATCTCCGCCCCGGGGAAAGGGTTCTGGACCTGGGCACGGGGAGCGGGATCCTGGCCATCGCCGCCTCCAAGCTGGGGGGAGAAGCCCTGGGGGTGGACGTTGACCCCGCCGTGCTCCCCCAGGCGGAGGCCAACGCCCGGGCCAACGGGGTCTTTCCCCGCTTCCTCCTGGGGAGCCTGGAAGAGGCCCTTCCCCACGGGCCCTTTTCCCTGGTGGTGGCCAACCTCTTCGCCGAGCTCCACGCGGAGTTCGCCCCCCGCTACGCCGAGGCCCTGGCCCCGGGGGGGCGGCTCCTCCTCACCGGGGTTCTGTGGGAGAAGGCCCCCCTGGTCCGGGAGGCCATGGCCGGGGCGGGCTTTGGCCCCCTGGAGGAGGAGGGGGAGGGGGAGTGGGCCCTTTTGGTCTATCGGAGGTAGCGTGCGCCCCCACCGCGCCTATAGCCCAGGGCTTACCGGGGTCCTTTCCCTGGAGGAGAGCCGCCACCTGGTGGAGGTCCTAAGGGCCCGGGTGGGGGACCGGTTCACCGTCTTTGACGGGGAGAGGGAGGCCCTGGCCGAGGTGGTGGACCTGGGTCCTCCCCTGCGTTACCGTCTCCTGGAGGAGCGGAGGCCCGAGAGGGAGGTGGGGGTGGAGGTGGTCCTCTACATGGCCCTCCTCAAGGGGGATAAGCTCGCCGAGGTGGTGCGCGCCGCCACGGAGCTCGGGGCCACCCGGATCCAGCCCCTCACCACCCGGCACTCCGTCCCCAAGGAGATGGGGGAGGGGAAGCTCGGGCGCCTCAGGGCCATCGCCCTCGAGGCCGCCAAGCAGTCGGGAAGGGTGCGGATCCCCGAGGTCCTTCCTCCCATCCCCCTGGGGGAGGTTCCCCGGGTGGCCCAGGGCCTGGTGGCCCACGTGGGGGCGAGGGCCCGGGTGCGGGAGGTCCTGGACCCGGAGAAGCCCCTGGCCCTGGCCGTGGGGCCCGAGGGGGGGTTCGCCGAGGAGGAGGTGGCCCTTCTCCGGGAGCGGGGCTTCACCCCGGTGACCTTGGGAAGGCGCATCCTCCGGGCGGAGACCGCAGCCCTCGCCCTCCTCGCCCTCTGCACCGCCGGGGAGGGAAGGTGAGGCTTCTTTTGCTCCTCCTCCCCCTCCTCGCCGCCTGCCGGTACACCTTCCTGCCCCTGGACCCGGGGAGGCCTCCCCCTCCGGAAAGGCCCTTCGTGGTGGCCCGCCTTCTTCCGGAAGGGCGGGAGGCCAGGCTCCTTCTCTGGGTGGAAAGGCTTCCCCGGGCAGGCTACCTCCACCTCCGGTGGTTCCGGGAGGAGACCCTCCTGCAGGAAAAGGCCCTCTTCCTGGAGTCTTTGGGGACCTACGAGGCCCGTTTCCCCTTGGGGGAGGGGTACCACCGCCTGGTGGGGCTTTGGGAGGGGCAGCCCCTCTTCCAGGTGGACTGGGGCACCCCCCGGTTACCCGACCCCGAGGAGGAACCAAAAGTTGAAAAATAGCCACCCTTAGCTTACACTAACTCCCAGATGGACCCGTTTCTCTCCAGGATACACCAGACAGACAGGGAATGTAGTGATGCCCAGGCAAAGAGCTTCTAATCTCTTCCAGGGAGTCCACGCCAGGCTCGTCTTCCCCACGGAAGGAGACAGACGGGACACCCTGGACGTGATGCGGAGGTTCTCGGCGGCCAAACGTGGCGGTTACAGGGCTCTCCTGCGGGGAGAACCCGTGGACTTCCTCAAGAGCCAGAACGGCCCCCTCTGCACCAGGTTCCGCCTGAACACCCGGTACGCCGGGGATGCCCTCATGTTGGCGGAAGCGGCCATCGCCTCGGCCAGGGAACGAGGTGAAGATTCCCGCAAAGTGGTCTTTGGCGGGAGGAAGCTCTTCACCCAGCTCAGCAAGGGGCACGTCTCTGGCAAGCGCAGAAAGCGGCTCAAACAGAAATGGCGCGAGAGCCGCCAGGGCCACCTCTACTCCCGGGGTGAACCTGGGGGGAACAAGAACCTCCGCCTCGTCCCCAAAGACGGCGCCCTCTGGCTCCGGATAAACCTCGGGGACGGGACCTACGCCTGGAGCATCCTCAAGACCTCCCACCCCAACCTGGGAAAGCTCGTGGAACGGGTTCTCTCCCGCCAGTCCTACAACGTGGGACTGAGGCTCCACGAAGGGGAGGTCTACGCCCACGTCACCTGGACCGAGGAAGCTCCCGCCCCTATGCACACCAGGACCAACGGGGTCCTGGGCCTGGACGTGAACTCCGACCCCTACCACCTGGCCCTGGCGGTGGTGACTCCCGATGGCAACCTGAAGCGCCATCTCGCCCTCTCCCTGGAGGAGGTGGACCGCGCTCCGAACAGGGGGGCGAAGGAACTTCTCCTCTGGAAGGTAGCCCACCAGGTGGTCTCCCTGGCCGAGGAGCACGGGGTGGCCATCGCCACGGAACGCCTCAAATACCTCCGCAAGACGATGAGGGGCGATGGCTCCGGCAGGGCCTTCCGCGGGAAGCAGCACCGCTTCGCCTACGCCTCCCTCCTCAGGAAGGTCCACGCCCTCGCGAAGAGGAGGGGCGTGGAGGTGGTGGAGGTGAACCCCCAGGACACCTCCACGATAGGGATGCTCAAGTACGCTCCACAGCTCTCCCTCTCCAAGGACGTGGCCGCCGCCTACGTGATCGGTAGGCGTGCCTTGGGATTTCAGGAGAAGTTGCCCAAGGGCTACCAAGCCCTTATCCAAGACGGGACCTTTCGGGCTCACGTTCAGGACTTCTACGCCTCCAGGGTCCGGGAACTCGAGGCCAGGCACAGGGCTGAACGCAACCCTTACCTCAAGAGGAGGCTTGTACGTGAGCTGAGGAAGGTCCACCATTCCCTGTCCCTGCTTTCAAGCCTTCAGGGCTCACCGGGGAGCCAAGAGGGATCAACCGAGGGAAGGAACTCCTCTGGCGCTAATCCTTGGAGGGTCCTGAGGGCAGGCACTTTCCTTCCCCTTCTCGGGCGCGAGGTGCCGAGGGACCTCTCTCCCCTCAAGCCCATCCTCAAGGCGTTTCCCAGACGGGAAAGCGGCTTCGGGGGATCGTGGGAGGGGTGGAAGGTTGGCCAAGGTCCTCATCCTGGTGGGGGGCCGGAGTGCGCTAATGTGTGCTCTGTTTGACCAGGTAAAGGACCAGGGGAACCGTTAGAAAGGCCAGGAAGGTGGAGACCACCACGCTCCGGGCCACCATCGAGGCGTCCCCACCGAACTCCTTGGTGAGGAGGAAGGCGTTCACCGCCACGGGGGTGGCGGACTGCAGGACCAGTACCTGGTGCTCCAGGCGGGGAAGCCCCAAGAAAAGCCCTACCCCGTAGGCCACGAGGGGGGCGAGGAGGAGCCTTAGGGCGCTGGCCGTGCCCTCAAAGGCGCCGATCCGGAAAGGGGTCCTGGCCATCTGCATCCCCAGGGTGAGGAGAAGGACGGGGATGGCCGCCTGGCCCATGAGCCTAATCCCCTCGTCCAGGCGGAAGGGGAGGGTGGCCCCCAGGCCCCTTAGGAGGAGGCCCAGGAAAAGGGCGTAGAAGAGGGGGAGGCGGAGGGTGAAGAGGAGGCCCTCCTTCAGGCCTCCCCCCCGGATGAAGGCCGGCCCCAGCCCGAACATCACCACGCTGGAGAGGACGAAGTAGACCACGGCCCGCCTCAGGCCCTCCTCCCCCAGGGCGAAGAAGGTGAGGGAGAGGCCCATGTTCCCGGAGTTGGGGAAGAGGCTGCAGACGAGAAGCCCCTTGGCGGCTTCCCGGGAAAGGCCGAGAAGCCTGGCGGTGGCCTGGATGGCCAGGTAGAGGGCCCCGTAGGTGAGGGCGAAGCCCAGGGTGAGCCCCAGAAGCCCCTCCCGGGAGTACTCCGCCCGGTACATGCTGTCCAGGATGAGGGCGGGCACCAGGAGGTAGAGGGTGAGGCGGCTTAGGGTGGTGAGGTCCATCTCCAGGCGCTTTCCCAGGAGATAGCCGGAAACCACCACCAGGGCCACGGGGACCACGGTGTTGAGGAGGGCCTCCATGTGGGGCATTCTAGGGGTATGCCCACGTATCGGGAACTGGCCGAGACCATCCGGAAGGTCCTTCTCCAAGGGGCGGTGGCTCCCAGGCGGCAGGTCCTCCCCATCCCCGGGGGGAGCTTCCTGGCCATGCCCGCCGCCGACCGGGAGGTGGCCCTGTGCAAGCTGGTGACGGTGGAGCCCGAAAAAAGCCCCGCGGTGCAGGCCGAGGTCTGGGTGAAGCGGCTTGCGGACGGCAAGGTCTTCCACCTCCCCGGGGAGGAGCTCACGAGGAGGCGCACCGCCGCCCTTTCCCTCCTGGCGGCGGAAACCCTGGCCTCGAGGCGGGAGGGGGCTTTGCTGGTGGTGGGGCCCGGGGCGGTGGGGGAGGCCCACCTCGAGGCCTTCCACGAGGGCTTTCCCCTGACCCGGGTCCTGGCGCGGGGCAGGGGCCGGGAGCGGCTTCGGGCCTTTCTGGAGAAGGCGCAACTCCTGGGGCTTCCCGCCGAGGAGTGGAGGGGGGAGGGGATTCCCGAGGACGTGGCCTTCCTGGTCACCGCCACCCCAAGCCCCACCCCCGTCCTCCCCGAAAGGGTGCCCGAGGGGGTGTTCCTGGCGGCGGTGGGGTCCTTCCGCCCGGAGATGCGGGAGGTCCCCGAGGCCTTGGTGCGGGAGGCCGCCCTCTACTGCGATACCGAGGACGCCCTTTCGGAGGCGGGCGAGCTTCAGGGGGTGGAAAAGCCCGTGGTGACCCTGCGGGAGGCCCTCTTGGGCCGAAGGAGCGAGGGGCGGTTCGTCCTCTTCAAGAGCGTGGGCCACGCCCTCTTTGACCTGGCGGCGGCCCGGGCCTACCTGGGGCTATAGGCGCACCACCACCTTGCCCGCGTGCCCCCGGTCCACGAGGGTCCGGAAGGCGGCCTCGGCCTCGAGGAAGGGAAAGACCTTCCCCACCACCGGCTTGAGCCCCCGGCCCAGCCGCGGCAGGAGAAAGGCCAGGGCCTCTTCCACAAGCGCCTTCTCCCGGAGCAGGGGGGCGAGCCAGAAGCCCAGCACGGCGAGGTTTTTCCGCATGAGCCTCAGGGGAGGGATGGGGGCCGCCTCCCCCTCGGCGGCCCCGATGTAGACCAGGCGCCCCTTGGGCCTGAGGAAGCCCAGGCTTTCCTCCACGGCCTTGCCCCGGACTTCCAGGACGATGTCCACCCCACCCAAGGCGCGCACCTTCTCGGGCAGGGTCTCGTAAGGGGCCACCTCCTCCGCCCCCAAGGCCTGGGGAAGGGCAAGCTTAGAGGCCGAGGAGGCCGCCGCCACCACCCGCAGGGAGAGGGCCTTGGCCACCTGCACCGCCGCCGTGCCCAAGGCCCCGGCCGCCGCCTGCACCAAAACCCACTCCCCCGGCCTGGCCTGGGCTTGCCGGAGGGCCAGGTAGGCGGTGAGGAAGGAGACAGGGTATGCGGCCGCCTCCTCGGGGCTTAGGCCCTCCGGCACGGGCAGGAGGTGCTCCGGGGGCACGGCCACCTTCTCCGCCAGGGCCCCGTGGGAAAGGAGGGCGGCGTACCGCTTCCCCGCCACCTGGCCCACCAGCTCCATCCCCGGGGTGAAGGGCGGGTGCACCCGGGTCAGATACCCTCCCAGGCGCATCAGGTGGTCGGCGAAGTTGAGGCCCACCGCCTCCACCTGCACCAAGACCTCCCCGGGGCCTGGGGTGGGTTCGGGGACCTCCCTCAGGGCCAAGGGGCCTCCCAGGCGTTCTTGGATCCAGACGCGCATGGGTTCAGTCTACGCTACCCCTTCACCGAGCCCGCCAGAAGCCCCCGGAGGAAGTAGCGACCTAGAAAGATGTAGACGAGGAGGGTGGGCAGGGCCGCCAGGATGGCTCCTGCCATGGGCAGGTTCCACTTCACCGCCTCCCCTCCGGCGAGTTGGGCCAAGGCCACGGTGATGGGCTGGCTTTCGGGCCGGGTAAGGGTCACGGCGAAAAGGAACTCGTTCCAGATCTGGGTGAACTGCCAGATGGCCACCACCACGAAGGCCGGGGCGGAAAGGGGCAGGATCACGTGGCGGAACACCCCGAAGAAACCGGCGCCGTCTATGCGGGCCGCCTCCACCAGCTCATCGGGGATCTCACTGTAATAGTTCTTGAAAATAAGGGTGACGATGGGGATGCCGTAGACCACGTGTACCAGGATGAGGCCAAGGAGGGTTCCATAAAGCCCGATGGCCTTCACAAACTGGAAGAGGGGGATGAGGATGCTCTGGTAGGGGATGAACATCCCGAAGAGCATCAGGGCGAAGAGGAGGCCCGACCCCCTGAAGGGCCACTTGGCCAACACGTACCCGTTGAGGGCCCCTACCGCGGCGGAGAGGAGGGTGGCGGAAAGGGCTAGGACCAGGCTGTTTTGAAACTTGGGACGGAAGGCCTCCCAGGCGATGCGAAAGCTCTCCCAGTACACGGGGTCGGGCCAGCGCCAGACCGTGTCCAGGGTGATCTTGGCGGGCTCCTTGAGGGCGGTGAGGACCACCAGGTACACGGGGAGGAGGAAGAAGGCGGTGGCCAGGAGAAGGAAGGCGTATAAGAGCGTCCGGCCCATCACCGCCGCACCTCCTTCCTGAGCTGGCTGGCGAGATAGGGGATGACCACCACCGCCACCAGGAGGAGGAGAAGGATGCCGATGGCCGCCCCCTTGGCGAACTGGTTGCCCCGGAAGGCGAGGAGGTACATGTAGATGGCGGGCACGTCGGTGGGGGCGTAGTCCAGGCCGGCCATGGCGAAGATGAGGTCAAAGATCTTGAGGGCGATGTGCCCCAGGACGATCATGGCCGAAAGGGTGATGGGGGCGAGCATGGGGAAGATGACCCGCCGGAAAAGCTGCCACTCGCTGGCCCCGTCCACCCGGGCGGCCTCGAGGACCTCCACGGGAATCCCCCGGAGGCCCGCCAGGTAGAGGGCCATGGTGTACCCCGACATCTGCCAGACCGCCGCCAGGATGACCCCCACCAGGGCCAGGCTGAAGCCATGAGGTTCGGGGTAGGGAAGCAGGTGCACCCCTCTTCCCCAGGTGAGGGCAAAGAGGAGAAGGAGGCCTCCGGAGGACAGGCTCCAGTAAAACCGCTTCCTTTCCCCCTCCCGGCGGGCGCCCCAGGCCACGTAGAGAAAGACAAGCCCCACCACGAGGGCCGTGTAGAAGGGGAGCTGGTTCCAGTCAAACACCAGGGTCTGCGCCCGGGTGGTGAGCCAGGGGAGGGAGAGGGGCGGCAGGCCCAACAGGGTAGGGAGAACGTTCACCCCCCCTTGGGGTTGCAAAAGCCAGCGCCAGATGGTCCCCGTGACCACGAAGGAGAGGGCCATGGGGAAGAGGAAGACGGTGCGGAAAAACCCCTCCCCTTTGGGGCTCCGGTCCAGGGCCAGGGCCAAAAGGAGCCCAAGCCCTAGGCTTCCCGCCATGAAGAAGAGGGTAAAGAAGATAAGGTTCACCACGCTCTGGCGGAAGCGCGCGTCCACAAAACCGGTGAAGAGCTCGCGGTAGTTTTCCAGGCCCACGAAGTGGAGTTCGGGCCGCAAGGCCAGGGCCTGGGCGGGGTTTCGCCCCCAGTCGGTGAGAGAGGCCCAAAGGTTTTGCCCGATGAAGCCGTAGACGAAGATGCCCACCGCCACCAAGGAGGGGAGGAGGACCAGAAAGGCCGTGATCCGGTCGCGCACGTTGCCTCCGGGGGAAAACCCGCAGGGGCATTTGCCCCTGCGGGTTCCAAGCCCTTAGCGGCCCAAGCCCACCTGGCTGGCGATGGCCTGGGCGGCGTTGGCCGCCGCTTGGGCGTTCTTGTTCTGCAGGAAGATCTCCATTACGGTGCCGAACTGGCTCATGAAGCTCTCGGGCGCCACGGCCCCGTGGACCAGGGAACCCACGATGCGGTTGGACTTCCAGTCCTTCATGGCGGACTGGCCGTAGGCGTTGTACTTGGCGGGGTCAGAGTCCAGCCGGGCGGCGATGGAGCCTTTGAGGGGGTTGAAGGTGTCCTGCCCCTCCTTGGAGCCCACGAGCTTAAGCCAGTTGAGGGCGTTCTGGCGGTTCTTCGCCCCCTTGGGCAGGCCGAAGGAGTCGGAGAGCATCATGAAGATTCCGGAGGTTCCGGGGGAAGGCGCCCAGGCGAAGTCGGTGCCTGGGCGAAGCTTCAAGGTGGTGGCCATGTATCCGGCGGCCCAGTCGCCCATGATGTTGAAGGCCGCCTGCCCTTGGACCACCCGGTCCACGGCCTGCTGCCAGGAAAGGCCGGCGGCGTCCTTATTGGCGCAGTCCAGGACCTTCCCGAAGGTTTCCCAGACCGCCACCGCCTTGGGGTCGGTGAACTTCAGCTTCCCGCTCCAGAGGTTGTTCCAGCCTTCCGCCCCCAAAGTGGCCAGGGCCACGCTCTCCCAGAGGTGCTGCTGGGTCCAGTTCTCCCCCAGGGCCAGGGGAGCCTGGAGGCCCTTCTGCTTCAGGGTCTGGCAGGTGGCCAGGAACTCCGCCCAGGTCTTGGGCGGGGTCACCCCCCACCGCTGCAGGTTGGCGGGGATGTACCACATGACGTTGGAGCGGTGGATGTTGACGGGGACGCTCCAGATGCCTCCCTTGTAGGAGATCAGGTCAATGAGCCCTTTGGGGAAGGCCTGGAGCCAGCCTTCCTGGCGGAAGAGGGAGGTCAGGTCCTCCATGCGGTCGGCCACCACCCAGGTGCCGATGAGCTCCATCCCGGCGTGCACTTGGAAGGTGTCCGGGGGATCGCCCCCCAGCATGCGGGTCTTGAGCACCGCCTTGGCGTTGACTCCGGCCCCGCCGGTCACGGTGGCGTTGATGACCTCCACGCCCGGGTACTTCTGCTTGTAGAGCCGGATGAGGGCCTCCAGGGCGGGGCCTTCGTCTCCCGCCCACCAGGAGAAGATCTCCAGCTTGCCCGTCTGGGCCAGGGCGCTAAGCCCCAGGGCCACGCCGATCGCCAAAAGCCACTTCCTCATACCTACCTCCATTGCGACGTGGGCTTTCTGCCCACAGGCCGCCCAGCTCAAAAAACCGCGCCAGAAAAAGGCTGGCGCCGCCCACCGCCGGGGCCAGATGCCCGTAGACCGAGGGTTGCACGGGAAGGGACCGATGGGCTTCCAAGAAGGCGTGGGCCTCTAGGGCCCGCCGCAGGGAATCCTCCAGAAAAGGGAAGAACTCCGCCACCTTGCCCCCCACCACCACCCGCGCGGGATCGTAGGCCACGGCCAGGTTGGCCAGGAAGCGGCCCAGGGCTTCCCCCAGGTGGGCGAGGGCCTGCAGGACGAGGGAATCCCCTCCTCGGGCCAGGTGGAGGAGGGCCCCCAAGTCCTCCGCCTTTCCTCCCAGGGCCCGGTGGTGGGCCAGGAGGCTGTCCAGGCCCAGCTCGGTTTCCAGGCACCCCCGCCGGCCACAGGCGCAGGGCTTGCCCCCGCTCCCCAGCCAGTGGCCAAGCTCCCCTAAGGCCCCGTTGACCCCCCTTAAGAGCCGCCCCTCCGCCACCACCCCCACCCCCAGGCCGGTGCTGAGGATCAGGTAGGCCAGGTGGGTTTCCCCGTGGAGGAAGACCTCGGAGAGGGCCGAGGCCTTGACGTCGTTTTCCGGCCAGAGGGGGAGGGGCGCCCGAAGGAGGCCGAGGTCCAGGTCCTTCCAGCCCAGGTTGGGGGCCAGGAGCAGGCGGCCCGAGACCACCACCCCGGGCAGGGTAAAGCCCAGCCCCAGGGCCCCTTGCGACCGGGGAAGGGCTTCTTCCAAGAGGCGGTGGAGCCGGGCCTCGAGGCCGGTTTCCCGGGGATGCGCCCACTCCTTGGCCCAGAGCACCTCCCCCCGCCAGTCCAGGGCCACAAGCACCGTGCCCTCCACGCCAAGCTCGGCCCCAAGGGCGAAGCGTGCCCCGGGGCGGAGGTGCAGAAGGGTGCCGGGACGCCCCAAGGGGGGAGAAGTGAAGGCCCCTTCCTCCAGGAGGCCTTCCTGCAGGAGCTCCTCCACCAGGCGGCTTATGGCGCTTTTGGCCAGGCCGGTGCGCCGGGATAACTCCGCACGGGTCAGGGGCCCCTTCCGCAGATGCCCCAGGATGGCCCGGCGGTTTAGCCTGCGGATTTCCTGCGTGTCTCCCTTGCGCACCCCCACCCCCCTTTAGTTCGTTCTCAGCACTAAGCAAACCACCCCGGCCCTTCCTTGTCAAGCCCCCTTGTCAGATCCCTCCTCGAGGCTTAGCCTTAAGGCCAAGGCCCGCTAGGGCCCAAAAGCCAGGTCCCGTTGCCCTGGTGCCTGGACGCGTAGTCCAGGCTTAAAGTGGGGAAGTCCGGTGCAAGTCCGGCGCTGTCCCGCAACGGTAACCGGCCACGCATCAGGCCTTTCTTCGCAGGCCGGAAGCCCGAATGCCTGCCAGGGCCGCCCGCTCCTCCCCTGGACGGGCACCTCACGCGGATGGGGGAAGTGGGGGACAAACGCCTTTTGGCCTTTGGCCCCTGCCTCCCGGCAGGGGTTTTCCCTACCTCCCCCGGGCCTGGCCCTAGCGGCCTTAGGGAGGTAGGCATGAAAAGACTCTTTGCGGTGCTCTCGGTCCTTCTGGCCCTGGCCTTGGCTTTCCCCCTCACCGTCACCGATGACCTGGGGCGCACGGTCACGGTTAAGGCCCCGCCCAAGCGCATCGTCACCATGCTCCCCTCGGTGACGGAGACGGTCTGCGCCCTGGGGGCCTGCGACCGCATCGTGGCCACCGACGACTACTCCGACTGGCCGGAAAGCGTGAAGAGGCTTCCCAAGGCGGGGGGGCTTTACAACCCCAACCCCGAGCTCATCGCTTCCTTGAAGCCCGACCTGGTGCTGGTGTCCAAGTACGGGAGGCTCTACGAGACCCTGGAGCGGGCCGGGCTTACGGTGTACGCCGTTCGCACCGAGACCTACGAGGACATCTTCAAGACGGTGCGCACCCTGGGGAGGCTCTTGGGCCTTCCCGCGGAGGCGGAGCGCCTGGTGGCCCAGATCCAGAAGGAGGTCTACCAGGAGGAGGCCCGGGCGGCCAAGGCCAAGGCCCGCCCCCGGGTTTACTACGAGATTGACCCCACCCCTTACACCGTGGGCCCCGAGAGCTTCATCGGCGTTCTCATCCAAAAGGCCCGGGGGGTGAACATCGTGCCCAAGGAGCTCGGCCTTTTCCCCAAGATCTCCCCGGAGTTCGTGGTGGAGAAAAACCCCGAGGTCATCGTGGCCACCTACCCGGGCGCTTTGGAGGTCATCCGCAAGCGGCCGGGGTGGGACCGGGTTAGGGCCGTGCAAACCGGCCGGATCTGCGTCTACACCGGGGGGGAGGACAGCCTCCTTTCCCGCCCCGGCCCCCGGGTGGCCCTGGGCCTTCGCCTCCTGGTGGACTGCTTCCACGGCAGGCCATGACCCTAAGCCTTCCCCTGGCCTTAAGGCGTAGCCTGGTCTTCGCCTGGCTCTTCGCCCTCCTCCTCCTGGCCCTGGTCCTGGGCCTCGCCTTCGGGGCGGTGGCCGTCCCGCCGGGGGAGGTGGTCCGGGCCCTCCTGGGGCAGGTGGAAAACCCCATCGTTACCGAGCTCCGCCTGCCCCGGGTCCTGGGGGGAGTCCTGGTGGGGGCGGCCCTGGGGGTGGCCGGGGCGGCCTTTCAGGGGCTTTTCCGCAACCCCTTGGCCGACCCTTACCTCATGGGGTCGGCCTCGGGGGCGGCCTTGGCCGTGACCCTCTTCGCGAGCCTTTTAGGGGGGCTTTCCCCGGCCTTTGCCCAGCACGCCGTCTTCCAGCACCTGCCCCTTTCCGCCACCCTCTTCGGTTTTTTGGGGGCCCTTTCCGCCACCCTCCTCACCCTGGTCCTGGCGGGGGGGGTGGCCCGCACGGGGGAACTGGTCCTGGCCGGGGTGGTGGTGGGAAGCGTCCTCACGGGGGCCACCACCTACCTCATGCTCCAGGACGCCGACCGGGTGCGGGCGGTCTTCGCCTACACCCTGGGGAACCTGGCCTTTATGGGCTGGCCTGGGGTGAGGGCCCTGGCCCTCTTCCTGCTCCTCGCCCTGCCTCCCCTCTTCCTCCTGGGAAGGGTGCTCAACGCCCTAGGGCTCGGGGAGGAGACGGCCAGAAGCCTCGGGCTTCCCCTGGAGGGCCTCAAGCTCCTCCTTTTGGGGGCGGCAAGCCTCCTTACCGCGGGAGCCGTGGCCCAGGCGGGGATCATCGGCTTCGTGGGCCTGGTGGCGCCCCACGTCCTGAGGCGGCTTTTGGGGGAGGACTACCGCCTGCTCCTTCCCGCAAGCGCCCTAGGGGGCGGGGCCCTTCTCGCCCTGGCGGACCTCCTCGCCCGCACCCTGGCCCGCCCGGCGGAGCTTCCCGTGGGGGTGGTGACCACCCTCCTGGGGGGGCCCTTCTTCCTGTACCTCATGTGGAGGCGCCGTGGGCGGGCTTGAGGCCCGGGGCCTACACGGCCCCTTTGCCCTGGAGGGTGTGGACCTCCTCCTCTCCCCAGGGGAGTGGCTCGCCCTCCTCGGGCCCAACGGCTCGGGGAAGACCACCCTCCTCCGGGTGATGGCGGGGCTTCTTCGGCCCCGAAGGGGGGAGGTGCGCCTCGAGGGCAGGTCCCTCGCCGCCTACGGCAGCTACGCCAGGGGGCGCCTCCTCGCCTACCTGCCCCAAAACGGCCCCTACCCCGAGGGGCTTCTGGTGGAGGAGGTGGTGCGCCTGGGGAGGCTTCCCCACCTCGGGCTCTGGGGACGGGAGGGGCGGGAGGACCGGGAGGCGGTGGCGTGGGCCCTGGAGGTCACGGGGGCTTCCGCTTTCCGGGGCAGGCTCCTTTCCACCCTCTCCGGGGGGGAGAGGCAGCGGGTCCTCCTGGCCCGGGCCCTGGCGGCGAGGCCCAGGTACCTCCTCCTGGACGAGCCCACCACCTTTTTGGACCTGGAACACCAGGGGGGGGTGGTGGCCCTCCTCAGGCGCCTGGCGGGGATGGGGGTGGGGGTGCTCTCCGTCCTCCACGACCCCAACCAGGCGGCCCTCGCCCACCGGGTGGCGGTCCTTAAGGGGGGCAGGCTCGTGGCCCAGGGGAGGCCCGAAGAGGTGCTGCGGGAGGGGCTCCTCGCCGCCCTCTACGGCCCCGGGGTGCGGGTGGCCTTCCTCGAGGGCAGGCCCCATGTCTACCTGGACGGATAGGGCCAGGCTCTACGTGAGGCGGCGGGCCTTTCTCCTGGACCTGGGAGAGGAGGTGGTCCTGTACACGGAAAGGGGGCCCAGGAGGGCCCGCTACCTCCTGGTGGGGCGGCTTTCCCCTCCCGAGTGGCTCCGCCTGGGCCTGCCCCGGCAGGGCGTTCTCCATTACCCCTTGGAGGTGGACCCCTTGGCCTTTGAGTGGGAAGGGAGCACCCTGGTCCTTCCCGGCCTCCGGGTCTACCTCGGCGGGCCTCCCGAGTTCGTGGAGACCCCCTACTACGCCTGGCCCTTGACGCCAGGGCCGGGGCCGGGGTAGGGTGGACCTACCGACCGGTTGGTCGTGGGGAGGTGAGGGATGCGGCTCAAGGACAAGGCGGTGCTCATCACCGGGGCGGCCCACGGCATCGGCCGGGCCACCCTGGAGCTCTTCGCCAGGGAGGGGGCGAGGCTCGTGGCCTGCGACCTGGAGGAGGGCCCCTTGAAGGAGGCGGCGGAGGCCGTGGGGGCCCTGCCGGTGGTCATGGACGTGGCGGACCCCGCTTCCGTGGAGCGGGGCTTTGCCGAGGCCCTGGCCCACCTGGGGCGCCTGGACGGGGTGGTGCACTACGCGGGGATCACCCGGGACAACTTCCACTGGAAGATGCCCCTGGAGGACTGGGAGCTCGTCCTCCGGGTGAACCTCACGGGGAGCTTCCTGGTGGCCAAGGCGGCCTCCGAGGCCATGCGGGAGAGGAACCCGGGGAGCATCGTCCTCACGGCGAGCCGGGTGTACCTGGGGAACCTGGGGCAGGCGAACTACGCCGCTTCCAAGGCGGGGGTGGTGGGGCTTACCCGGACCTTGGCCTTGGAGCTTGGGCGGTGGGGGATCCGGGTGAACGCCCTGGCCCCGGGGTTCATTGAGACGCGGATGACGGCCAAGGTGCCGGAGAAGGTGCGGGAGAAGGCCATCGCCGCCACGCCCTTGGGCCGGGCGGGGAAGCCTTTGGAGGTGGCCTACGCCGCGCTCTTCCTCGTTTCCGACGAGTCCAGCTTCATCACCGGCCAGGTCCTCTTCGTGGACGGGGGGAGGACGGTCGGGGCGGCCCCGGCCTGAGATCACCTCATGCGGGCTTGCGCCCGCATGGGGGCCCCGGCGGTGGGAGGGTGTAGGCTTAGGGCATGCGGGTCCTAGGCTGGTTTCTCCTCCTTTTGGGGCTTGTCCTCGCCTGGTTCCTCCTAAGCCCCTTCGTGGCCCTGGTCCTCGCCCTTTTGGCCCTCCCCCTGGCCCTCCTCCTCGCCGCCTTGGCCCTCCCCGTGGCCCTGTTGCTCGCCCTCTTGGGGGTGGCCCTGAGCCTTTTGGGCCTTTTCCTGAAGTGGCTCCTCCCCTTGGGGCTTCTCCTCCTCGCCCTCTGGCTCCTTTTGAGCCCGAAGAGGCCCGTTCCTGAGGGGTGGTGAGGGTGGACTTCCGGAGGCTTGACGCCTACTTCCGGCAGAGGGTGGAGGAGGGCCTTCTCCCCGGGGCTTTGGTCCTGGTGGCCCGGGAGGGGGAGGTGGCCTTCCAGGGGGTCTATGGCCTCCTGGACCCGGAGCGGGGCCTTCCCATGCGGGAGGACGCCCTCTTCCGCCTCTACTCCATGACCAAGCCCTGGGTCTCCGCCCTGGCCCTCACCTTCCTCGAGGAGGGGGCGCTTTCCCTCCAGGACCCGGTGGAGAAGTACCTGCCCGAGCTCTCCTCCCTCCGGGTGGGCCGGGAGGTGGGGGAGGAGGTGGTGTGGGAGCCCCTGAGGCGCCCCCTCACCGTCTACGACCTCCTGCGCCACACGGCGGGCCTCACCTACGGGGTCTTCTTCCGCTCCCCGGTGAAAGGGCTTTACCTCCAGGCCGGGGTGGACCGGTTTGACCTCACCCGGGAGGCCTTTTTGCAACGCCTGGCGGGTCTTCCCCTCCGCTTCCAGCCCGGGGAGGCCTTTGAGTACGGGCTTGCTACCGATGTCCTCGGGCACCTCCTGGAGGCCCTCGCGGGGCGGAGCCTGGCGGAGCTTCTGGAGGAAAGGCTCTTCCGCCCCCTCGGCATGCGGGACTCGGGCTTCCAGGCCAAGGACCCCGCCCGCCTGGCCCAGCCCTTCCCCAAGGACCCCGAGACGGGCCGCACCCCCCGCCTCCTCCCGGTGGAGGGCCCCCCTCCTCGGTACGCCGGGGGAATGGGGGGCGTGGGAACGGCGGGGGATTACCTTCGCTTCCTCGAGGCCCTGCGCACGGGCCAGGGCTCCCTTTCCCCCGCCCTCTGCCGGCTCATGACCGCAGACCACCTGGGCCCTCTGGCCTGGGAGGGGATGCGGAGGGGCCCCGAGTACCTCCCGGGGCCCGGGTACGGCTTTGGTCTCGGGGTGGCGGTGCGGCTTTCCCCCATGGGCCTCTCCCCGGGCAGCCCGGGAGACTGGTACTGGTGGGGGTTTGGCGGCACCTACTTCTTCGTGGACCCCGCCCTGGGCCTGAGCGCCCTTTTCCTGAGCCAGGCCCCGAACCTCCTCTCGGTCTTGGAGCCGGAAAGGGCCCTCCACTCCCGGCTTGGGGCGAGGCTGTACCACGCCTTCCGGACCTTGGTCCACCTGGCCCTAGCCTAAGGGCTCCACCCCGATGGCCTGGGCCAGGGTCTGGGGCAGGAGGAAGACCTCGCCCTTCACCTCCACCCTTACCCCTTCGCCCTTGTCCACCACCAGGAAGCGGACCCCCGGTTTGAGGTGCAGGTGGGCGAGGAGGTTCAGGGTCCCCGGGTCCTGAGCCAAGGCCCGCACCATCCGCACCTCCCCCAGGGGGGCCTGGGGCAGGGGGATGGCCGGGGTGGGGGTGAGGGTGAGCTCGGGGCTTGGGATGGGGTCGCCGTGGGGGTTGAAGGCCGGGTGGCCCAGGGCCTCGGCGATGCGTTCCTCCAGGGCCTCGCTGATCACGTGCTCCAGGCGCTCGGCCTCCTCGTGGACCTCCTCCCAGCCGTAGCCCAGGGCCTGGTGGAGGTAGGCCTCGAGGAGGCGGTGGTGGCGCAGGATCTCCAGGGCCACCTTCCGCCCCGCCTCCGTGAGCCTGGCTCCCCGGTAGGGGCTGTGGTGCACCAGCCCCAGGGCCGCAAGCTTTTTCAGCATCCCCGTGGCGGAAGGCGGCTTGACCCCAAGCCGCTCTGCCAAGGTCTGGGTGGGGACGGGCCCCCCGAGGCCCTCCTCCAACAGAAAGAGCTGTTTCAGGTAATCCTCCTGGGCTTCCGAGAGCGGGGTGCGGGCCATCCCCTTAAAGGTAGCATGGGGCCATGGACCTCACCCACTACCCCTACCCTTCCCGCCGCCAGGTGGTTTTGGGCAGGCGGGGTGCGGTGGCCACGAGCCAACCTTTGGCGGCTTTAGCGGGGATGGAGATGTTCTTGAAGGGGGGGAGCGCGGTGGACGCGGCCCTTGCCATGGCCGCCTGCCTCACCGTGGTGGAGCCCACCTCCAACGGCCTTGGGGGGGACCTTTTTGCCCTGGTGTGGGACGGCGCCCTCCACGGCCTGAACGCTTCTGGCCGAAGCCCCCAAGCCCTTACTCCGGAGAAGCTTCCCGGGGGAATGCCGGAGAGGGGCTGGCTTCCCGTGACGGTGCCTGGGGCGGTTTCGGGGTGGCGGGCCCTGCACGAGAGGTGGGGGCGGTTGCCCTTTGCGGAGGTCCTTGCCCCGGCCATCCGGTACGCCGAGGAGGGGTTTCCCGTGGGTCCCGAGACGGCCCGGAGCTGGCGGCGGGCGGAGGGGGTCTACCTCCCCCTGGAGGGGCGGGAGTTCGCCGCCTTCAAGGAGGTGTTCTTTCCTGGGGGAAGGGCTCCCCGGGCCGGGGAGGTGTGGCGGAGCCCCTTGCACGCCAAGACCCTGAGGGAGATCGCCGAGACCTACGGGGAAAGCCTTTACCGGGGAGCCCTGGCCGAGGCCCTCGCCCGCTTCAGCGAGGCCACTGGGGGCCTTCTTACCCGGGAGGACCTGGCTGCCCACGCCCCGGAATGGGTGACGCCCCTTTCCACGGAGTACAAGGGGCTCACCGTCTGGGAGCTTCCTCCGAACGGCCAGGGGGTGGCGGTGCTCCTGGCCCTGAACCTCCTCCTGGGGTTTGACCTGAGGCCGGAGGATCCTCTGAGCTACCACGTGCAGATTGAGGCCATGCGCCTGGCCCTGGCGGACACCTACCGCTTCGTGGCCGACCCCGGGCACATGGAGCTTTCCCCGGAGGCCTTCCTCTCCAAGGCCTACGCGGCGGAGAGGAGGAGGCTCATTGGGGAGCGGGCCCTTCCCCGGGTCCTCCCCGGGCTCCGCCCCGAGGGGACGGTCTACCTGGCGGCGGCGGACGGGGAGGTGATGGTCTCCCTGATCCAGTCCAACTACCAGGGGTTTGGCTCCGGGGTGCTGGTGCCTGGTACGGGGATTGCCCTGCAGAACCGGGGCCTGGGGTTCACTTTGGAGGAGGGACACCCGAACCGGGTGGGGCCGGGGAAGAGGCCCTTTCACACCATCATCCCGGGTTTTCTCACGCGGGAGGGGAAGCCCCTTGGGCCCTTTGGGGTCATGGGGGGTTTTATGCAGCCCCAGGGGCACGTGCAGGTGGTGGTGGGCCTGGCGGACTTTGGGCTGAACCCCCAGGCGGCCCTGGACCGGCCCCGGTGGCAGGTGGTGCCGGGGGACGAGGTGGTTTTGGAGCCCGGCATTTCCCAGGCCACGGCCCTTTTTCTCAAGGACCTGGGGCACCGGGTGCGGTACGAGGCGGAGTACGCCTTCTTTGGGCGGGGCCAGGCGGTTTTTCGCCTGGGGGAGGTCCTTTGCGCCGCCTCTGACCCCCGGGCGGAGGGGCTCGCCCTGGCCCTTTAGAACGGGGTTTCCGCCCAAGCCGGGGGCGGGAGGCCCAGGAGGCGTTTGAGCCCCAAACCGGCCTCCACCCCTTGGGTGCCGTAGTTGTTGTTGAAGATGACGAAGACCTTTTCCGCCCGCTCCGCCAGGGTGCGGGTAGCCTCCGCCAGGTCCTGAAGCTCCTCCTCCGAGTAGCGCCAGTTGAAGCGCTCGTAGGGCCTGGTGTGGGGTCCTTTCCAGGCCTCGGCGTTCCGGCCGTGGCAGCGGAGGACCGCCACCTCCCGGGTGGGCTCCAGTACCCTGGGCGGGGCCTCGGGGTGGGGCGGGGCGTCCACGCTCACGTGGACGAGGCCGAGGCGCATAAGCTCCCGCTTCACGAAGCCCCAGGCGGTGTACCACCTGGGGTTGCGGAACTCCACCGCCACCAGGTACCCCGGGGTCCTCTCCGCCAATCGCTCCAGGTACCGGAAGCTCCGGGGCTTAGGCTCGGTCCAGGGGGGGAGGCCGAAGTGGAGGTAGCCCAGTTTCCCTGCCTCCCGCAAGGGCTCGAGGGCCTGGAAGAAGCGCCGCCAGGCCTCTTCCACCACCTCCTCGGGGACCTCCCGCTGGGAGAGGTGGCCCTCCTTTTGGGGGAGGAGGGCCCGCAGGTCCTTGGGGAGGGCGCCCGCCTCGAGGCCGTGCCCCGTGAAGGCGGAGTAGGCCTTGACGTGGAAGAGGAAGCCCTCAGGGGTCCTCTCCGCCCACTTCCGCACCACCTCGAGGCGGGGCAGGGCGTAGAAGGTGCTGTCCACCTCCACGGTGTCAAAGTGCTGGGCGTAGTAGCGGAGGCGCCTTTCCGGGTGGTGCCTCACCTCCGGGGGATACCAGCCTGAGGCCAGAAGGGTTTCGTCCGTCCAGCTGGCCGTGCCCACCCGGACTTCCGCCACGCCCTCATGGTAAGGCAAGGGGGTTTCGCCAGGCGGGACTCAGCCTGCTTTCTCGGCCTCCAGGGCTTTCCTCGCCTGGTGGGCCAGGCGCAAAAGCTCGTGGGCCAAAGCCTCCAGGGCCCCAGGCCTGAGGCGGTAGTAGGTCCAGCGCCCTACCCGCACCCCTTCCACCAGGCCCGCCTCCCTCAGGAGGCGAAGATGGTGGCTCACGGTGGGGGCGGAAAGGCCCGTTTTCTCCTTCAGGTGGCAGAAGCAGACCCCATAGGCCGTGCCGCAACGGGGATCGTAGGCGGTGTGCTCGTCGGGTAGCTCCGCCAGAAGGCGCACTATGACCATCCTGGCGGGGTGGGCCAGGGCCTCGAGGCGGCCTTGGGTGGGATTCCTCCCCTTCACGGTTCCATTATGCCAGATGGGCTATGGGAGCGCTCCCTTAAGAGAGGGCCCGGAAGAGGTTTCGGTTTCCCTTATGGCCTCGTCCCTCAATCGGTCCCAACTCCCCTCTGGGAGAGGGTTTCCCCTTTTGTACCCCAATAGGGTATACTCGGGGCGGCTTCCATCTATTGACAAACTCCGTTAGGGTTTGATAGCCTTCAAACCGTCAAGGAAGGGAGGGACAAAAGTATGACGCAAACCTTGAGCCGGAGGCGTTTTGTTCAGCTGACCGCTGCGGCCACGGCCCTTTTCGCCGCCGGAGGCAAGGCCCAGCTCTGTTATGCTCCAAGCCTCACCTACCCGGCGGTGAAGGTGGCCAACCTCTCCCAGGTCAAGACGGGCCAGCCCATCTCCTTCTCCTACCCCGACGCCTCTGCCCCGGCCATCCTGGTGAAGCTGGGCCGCCCCGCCATCGGCGGCGTGGGCAAGGACCGGGACATCGTGGCCTTCTCGGCCCTCTGCACCCACATGGGCTGCCCCGTGCAGTACGAGGGGGGGAGGTTTGTCTGCCATTGCCACTACTCCATGTTTGACCCCGCCAAGGCGGGGCAGACCTACCAGGGCCTGGCCAGCTCCTGGCTCCCCCAGATTCCCTTGCGGATTGACGGCAAGGGCGACATCTACGCCGTGGCCGTGGCCGGCCTCATCTGGGGCCGCGTGAAGAACGTGTAGGAGGTGCGAGGTATGGCGCTTATTCCCCGTAGGGACCAGCTTCCCGTTCCCCCTAAGAACGCCAAGGTCTACAACACCGTCTGCCAGTACTGCAACGTGGGGTGCGGTTACAAGGTGTACGTCTGGCCCGTGGGTGAGCAGGGCGGCCTCAAGCCCAACCAAAACGCCTTCGGCCTGGACCTGACCCAGGCCCAGCCCCCCCTCGCTGGCCAGAGCTACACGGAAACCATGCACGCCGTCACCGTGGGCAAGGACGGCCAGCAGTACCACGTGGTCATCGTCCCCGCCAAGGACAGCCCCATCAACCGGGGAAACTACTCCATCCGGGGCGGCACCAACGCCCTCACCGTCTGGAGCCTGGACCGGGGCACCCAGGACCGCCTCACCTACCCCCTCCTCAGGGTGGGCGACGAGTTCCAGGCCATTACCTGGCAGGACGCCCTCACCCTCATGGGCCTCCTCATCAAGGGCATCCGGGACCGGGACGGCAACGACGACAACATCGCCGTGAAGTGCTACGACCACGGCGGCTCGGGCCAGGGCTTTGAGGACAACTACGGCGCCGGGAAACTCTTCTTTACCGCCCTCTCCGTCAAGCACATTGCCATCCACAACCGCCCCGCCTACAACTCCGAGGTCTGGGGAAGCCGCGAGCGGGGGGTCCACGAGCTGAACTACACCTACGAGGACGCCCGGCTGGCCGACACCATCGTCCTCTGGGGGGCGAACTCTTACGAGACCGCCACGGTGTTCTACGTCGAGCACATGCTCCCCAACCTCCAAGGGGCCACGGTGGCGGAGAAGCAAGCGGCCTTTAACCGGGGTGAGCCCGCCGAGCCAGGCTACCTCATCGTCATTGACCCCAGGAAGACCAGCTCCTACACCGTGGCCGAAACCGTGGCCAAGGACCGCGTCCTCCTCCTGCAGCCCAACCTGGGCACGGACTACATCCTGGCCAACGCCATCGCCCGGGCTGTCTGGGAGAAGGGCTACCACGACATGGCTTACCTCCAGGCCCGGACCGACATGGCCCTCTTTGAGGAGTACAAGCAAAAGAGCCTCAAGCTCTCCGTGCCCTACAACCAGTTTATGGCCGAGGCCGAGCGCATCACCGGTGTGCCCCGGGCCCTGATGGAGAAGGCCGCCTACTGGATTGCCAAGCCCAAGGCGGGCCGCTTCAAGCGCCGCACCCTCACCATCTACGAGAAGGGCATTATCTGGAACATGAAAAACTACGACCAGGTGGCGGCCATCGTGCAACTCGCCGTCCTCACCCACAACATCGGCCGCCCGGGCACGGGGTGCGGCCGTCAGGGTGGGCACCAGGAGGGATACGTCCGGCCTCCCGCCCCCACCCCGGGCTCCATCTACCGCGGTGGGCCTCCCGTCAACGTGGACAAGTTCCTCGTGGAGGGGAAAGGCAAGTTCTACTGGGTCATCGCCACCGACCCCTACCTCTCCACCCCCAACAACCAGGTCTTCCGCAAGCGCATCCAAGAGCGGACGGAGAAGCTCACCAAGGCCCTGGGCGCCGGGGGCGAGCCCGGGACCATAGAGGCGCGGGCCAAGAAGATCCTGGACATCCTCTACCAGGACCCCGACGCCCTCTTCCTGGTGGTCCAGGACATCTACATGACGGAGACCGCCCGGGATGCCCACCTCATCCTGCCCGCCGCCGCTTGGGGTGAGGCCAACGACACCTCCATTAACTGCAACAGCCGCCTCCTCCGCCTCTACGAGAAGTTCATGGACCCGCCCGGGGAGGCCAAGCCCGACTGGGAGATCTTCAAGTGGGTGGGCCTCCGCATCGCCGAGCTCTACCGGGCGGAGGGCAAGGCCCAGGAAGCGGCCAAGTTTGAGTTTGGCAAGAACTGGAAGACGGACGAGGACGTCTTCCTGGCGGGGGCCGCGGAGTTCAGCGACAACGCCGTATCCGAAGAGGATGAGGCCAAGCTGGAGGCGGAGAACTACAAGGGAGTCACCTACAAGTTCCTCAAGGAGGTGGGCCAGAAGGGCATCCAGACCCCCGTGCGCCGCGACCCCAAGACGGGGAAGCTGGTGGGCACGGTCCGGCGCTACGTCTACAAGTTCGGCACCGAGGACGGCAAGTTCAAGTGGTACGGCACCGATGACTGGGAGGGCTACCCCGCCGAGGTGGCCAAGTACCTGGAGGGGGAAAGGGCCCGGCAGTACCCCTTCTGGGTCACCACCGGGCGGGCCCAGACCATCTGGCAGACCGCCTACCACGACCGCCACCTCCCCGAGAAGGCCATGGCCTTGCCCCTACCCTACGTGGAGGTGAATCCCGAGGACGCCAAACGCCTCGGCCTCCAGTCCGGGGACCTGGTGGAGGTCTACAACGAGGAGGGGAACGGCACCTTCCTGGTCTACGTCACCGATGCCGTGAAGCCGGGCATGCTCTTCCTCGTCATGTACCACTGGCGGGGCACCTCCAACTCCCTGGTCTCCGGCTACACCGACCCCAAGACCACCATTCCCTGGTACAAGGGCACCCGGGCCAACCTCAGGAAGGTGGCGGGGGCCATCCCCTCGGTGCAGCAGACGGCAAGCCTCCTGCAGCAAAACAAGTTTGACTGAGTAAGCTTCCCGTGACCCAAGCCCTTAGGCTTGGGCCACGGCCTTTTTAGCGCAGGGTACCATGGACGCATGGACTCCTGGCCGAGGCCCCGCCTGGTGGTGAGCGCCTGCCTGGGGTTCGCCGCCGTGCGCTACTCCGGGGAGGTCATCCCCGACAAGGTGGTGGCGGCCCTAAGGGAGCACGTGGACTTTCTTCCCGTCTGTCCCGAGGTGGAGATCGGCCTCGGGGTGCCGAGGCCCGTGGTGCGCCTGGTGCGGGGGGAAGGAGGCCCCAGGATGCTCCAGCCCAGGACAGGGGAGGACCTTACCGAGAGGATGGCCCATTTTGGCGAGGCCTTCCTCCAGGGGCTTGGAGAGGTGGAGGGCTTCCTCCTCAAGAACCGCTCCCCCTCCTGTGCCCTCAAGGACGCCAAGGTCTACGCCCACCCCGAGGGGGGCGGGGTGGTGGGGAAGGGTCCTGGCCTTTTCGCCAGGCTGGTGGAGGAGCGCTTTCCCCTCCTCCCCAAGGAGGACGAGGGGAGGCTCACCAACCCCCGTATCCGGGGCCACTTCTTCACCCGGGTCTTCGCCCTCGCCAGGCTTCGGCGGGTGGAGGACCTCCCCGGCCTCATGGCCTTCCACGCCCGCTACAAGCTCCTCCTCATGGCTTACAGCCAGAAGGAGGCGATGGACTTGGGCCGCCTCCTCGCCGGAGCCAAGGGGAGGCCCTTTCCCGAGGTGCGCCGGGCCTACGAGGAGGAATTTTTGCGGGCCACCGAGAGGCTCTGGCGCCTTGGAACCATGACCGACGCCCTCCTCCACGCCTTCGGCCACTTCAAGAAGGCCCTCACCCCAAGAGAGAAGGCCCACTTCCTGGACCTCCTCATGGACTTTAGGGAAGAGCGCCTTCCCCTCGAGGCCCCCCTGGCCCTCCTCGCCTCCTGGGCCCGGCGCTTCGCCGAGCCCTACGTGGAGGCCCAGGCCCTCTTGGAGCCGTACCCCCGGGCCCTGATGCGCGTTCCCGTGGCCTAGAGGAACCGGGCGAGGACCCGGCCCAGGGCCTCAGGACGGGTCAAGCCACCTCCGTTTCAGGGCCTCCCGCTGGACCCGGAGGAGGGGTTCGGTGTCCCACCACTCCCGGGCCACGCGGGAAAGGTAGCTCCCTAGGTCAAAACCTTGGCGAAGGAACACCGGCTTTCCCCTCACGGCGAGGAAGGCGAGGAGGGGCGGGGCCCGGTGGGGGAGGACCAGGTCCACCCGTTCCAACCCCGCCGCCACCAGGGCCCCCAGGACCTCGAGGGTAGGGTCGGGCTCTTCGGGAGAGAGGAGGAGGGCGAGGTCCCAGTCGCTGTCCGCCCGCGTCCGCCCCTCGGCGCGGGACCCGAGGAGGAAGGCGGCCTGGACCTAGGGGAAGCGAAGGAGGACCTCGCGGGGCCGGACCTCCTGGGCTTCCACGCCTTGTAGTCTACACCCGCTCCGCCCGCCCCCGCGCCTCCTTGGGGTTCCTCGCCCCCGTGGCGAAGAGGGCGGTCCTGAGCTCCTCCAGGTAGTCCTGAATCCAGGCCGCCACCTTCTCCGCCCCCTCCAGGGCGGGCCTTAGAAGCGGCCTCGCCACCGCCACCAGGTCCGCCCCCAGGGCCAGGGCCTTGGCGGCGTCCGTTCCCGTGTAGACCCCCCCCGAGGCGATGAGGGGGATCTCGGGCAAAGCCTCCCGCACCTCCAGGATGGCCCTCGCCGTGGGGATGCCGATTTCGCAAAGCTCGGGGTGGCGCACCTCCCCGAAGCGCACCCACTCCTCCACCCGGGCCCAGCTGGTCCCCCCGGCCCCGGCCACGTCCACCGCTGAAAGGGGCAGGTCCCGTAGGGCCAGGGCTGCCTCCCGGGAGAGGCCGTGCCCCACCTCCTTCACCATCGCGGGGAAAGGGAGGGGGAGGAGCTCGGCGAGCCTCTCCACGAGGCCCCGGAAGTCCGTGTCCCCCCCCTGCACCGCCTCCTGCAGGGGGTTCACGTGGAAGGCGAGGGCGTCCGCCTCCAGAAGCTCCACCAGCCGCAGGAGGTCCTCCCGGCCGTAGCGCCGGAGTTGCGCCAGGCCCAGGTTGGCGATGAGGAGGGCCCTGGGGGCCACCTGGCGCACCCGGAAGCTCCTTAAGGTCTCGGGGCGCTCTAGGAGGATCCGGCCCGAGCCCAGCATCATCCCCACCCCCAGGGCCTCCGCGGCCTCCGCCAGGGCCAGGTTGATCCTCTCCCCGTTTTCCTCCCCCCCGGTCATGGCCCCGATGAGGAAGGGGGCCTTCAGGGTCTTTCCCAGGAAGGGGGTGGTGAGGTCCACCTCGCCTAAGGCGAGGCCCGCCAGGGCCTGGTAGCGCAGGCGGAAGCCTTCAAGCCCCGTGGTTGTCCTCTGGTAGGCCACCTCTTCCCTTAGGCAGGCCTCGAGGTGCTTTCGCTTCCTCTCCCGGATGTTCAAGAAAGGCCCTCCAGAAGCCCCTTGGGTGCCCTCTCCAACCCCAGGTCCTGGGCGATGAGCCGGGCGGTCATCTTGGCGGACATCATGACGCTGGGGAGGCCCGCCCCCGGCTGGTAGCTCTGGCCCACCAGGTAGAGCCCCTTCACGTCCTCCGAGCGGTTCTTGGGGCGGAAGGAGGCGGTCTGCCAGAGCACGGGCTCGGGGCCGAAGGCGTTTCCCAGGTGGCTGTTCAAGGTCCACTGGAAGTAGTCCGGGGTGACGAAGTGGGTGTAGACCAGGCGGTCCATGAGGCCGGGGAGGTACCCCGCCTCGTCCAGGTAGCGGAGGGCCTTCTCCAGGTACTGGGGGCCGAGCCTCCCCCAGTCCAGGCCGCTCCCGTTGTGGGGCACGGGGACCAGGGTGTAGGCGGCGTGGTGCCCGGGAGGGGCCAGGGAGGGGTCGGTGAGGGTAGGGAGGTGGAGGTAGTGGGCGAAGTCCTCGGGGAGGGCCTTCCGCCCGAAGATGTCCCGAAGAAGCCCCTCGTAGCGGTGGGAGAAGATGACGTTGTGATGCCTAAGCCTTTCCCCCTCGTCCCCCCGGGCCTTGAAGCCGAAGTAGGCCACGAAGAGGCTCATGGAAAGCCTGGTGCGCTTGAGGCGCCAGTCGCCGTTCCAGGTGCGGTCCTCGGGGGCAAGGAGCTCGCCGTAGGTGTGGACGTAGTCGGCGTTGGAGACCACCAGGTCGGCCTCCATCTTCTCCCCGTCCTGAAGCACCACGCCCACGGCGCGCCGCCCCTTGGTGAGGATGCGGCGCACGGGGGCGTTGTAGCGGATCTTTTCCCCAAGCTCCTCAAGCTTCCTGACGAGCCCCCGCACCAAGGCCCCCGTGCCCCCCATGGCGAAGTGCACCCCCCAGCGGCGCTCCACGAAGTGGATCATGGCGTAGAGGGCAGGCACCTGGAGGGGGTTTCCCCCGATGAGGAGGGACTCGAAGGAGAAGATCTGCCGGGTCTTGGGGCTCTTGAAGTAGCGGGAAACCAGGGAGAAGAGGGGCCGCACCGCGTCCAGCCTGAGGAGGTCCGGGGCCACCTTGAGGAGGTCCAGGAGGCTTCCAAAGTGGGTGAAGCCGAGCTCCAGGAAGCCCTTCTGGAAGAGGGCCCGGGCGTGGGCCTCAAAGCGGCGGTAGCCCTCGAGGTCCTCCGGGGCGATGCGGGCGATCTCGCCCTTCAGGTGCTCCGGGTCATCCTTGTAGTCAAAGTAGGTGCCGTCCGGGAAGTGGAGGCGGTAGAAGGGGTCCAGGGGGACGAGCTTCGCGTAGCGCTCCGTGTGCTTAAGCCCCTCCTCCTCGGGGAAGTCGGGGTAGAGCCTGGGGTCGCCCGGACCCGTGGCGAAGAGGTCCTCCAGGAAGGGGGGGACGGTGATCACCGTGGGGCCCATGTCAAAGGTGAAGCCCTCCGCCCGGTGGACGAAGGCCCTTCCCCCGGGCCCCGGGAGCTTCTCCAGGACCAGGACCTGAAGGCCCATGGCGGCGAGGCGGATGGCCGCCGAGAGCCCCCCCACTCCGCTTCCGATGACCACGGCCCGCATGGGGAGGAGTCTACCAGGCCTTTCGTCCCGCCGAGTTGGGCCTGGCCCACAGAGGGCTTACCGGACCCTGGCGCCGGCGAGGGCCAGGGGCAGGAACCCGAGGGCGGAGGCCCCGTAGACCCCCTCCACGCCCACGGCCCGGCCGAGCCCCCCGGCGAAAAGAGCCCCCAGGAGCCCGAAGAGGCCGCTCACCAGGGCCGCCGCGCCCCCCAGGCAGCCTGCGGTCACACTTCCCAGGGGTTCAGGAGAGGCACGGGGAGGTGGCGGAAGTCCCCGGTGTTCCGGGTGGCCAGGGTCAGGCCGTGCCGCAGGGCCGTGGCCGCGAGCATGGCGTCCAGGGGGGAAAGAGGCCTTCCCTCCGCGAGGGCTTTCCCGGTGAGTTCGCCCCAGATCTCCATCACCTCGGCGTCCAGGGGAAGGATCCGCTCCCCGAAGTTCCGTTTGAGGCCCGAAAGCCACGCGGCGAGGGCGGGCCTTCGGGCCTCCGGGGCCCGGGTCACCCCCTGGGCCAGCTCTCCCAAGGTTAGGGCCGAGAGGTACGCCTCCCCCACCTTGAGCTGACGCAAAAAGGCGAGCACCCCGGGATGGGGGCGCTTTTTGAGGGGTTCGGAGACCACGTTGGTGTCCAGGAGGTACTTCAGAGGTCCACCTCCCGGAAGCCCGCCTCGGGCCTCTGGAAGAGGGCTTCCACCTCCTCGTTGGGAAGGGTCTTGGGGGGCCTAAGCGCCTCGAGGACCGAGGCCTCCTCCCCAACGAGCCGGGCGTAGGTTTCCCAGTCCAGCACCACCACCGCCTTCCGGCCCCGGCGAAGGACGAGCTGGGGCTCGCCCCTAAGGGCCCGCTCCACCACCTCCGAGAAGCGGGCTTTGGCCTCCTGGAGTTGCCAAACGGCCTTCACGCCTTCAGGGTACCCGGAGTAGACCGGTCTGTCTAGTTGAGACGGAAGGGGGCCAGGGTCAACCCCTCGGTGAGGCTTTGCCGGGGCTCTACGCCGGCCCGGGTCGGCATGGCGCCTACACCTTCCGCCCCTTCCAGCGCTTCCCCGGGAGAAGGGCCCGCAGGTACACGGGGAGGAGGAGAAGGGGGGCGAGGGGGGCGAGGAGGCCGGGCCAGAGGGAACCCCCCAGGGCTCGCTGCACCGCTAGGCGCTCCAGAAGGCCCATAAGCCCAAGTTCCCACCGCCCGAAGAGCCAGGGCAGGGTGTAGAGGGCGAGGTGGTAAAAGGCCGAGCCCAAGAGGAGGGCGGGGTTTTTGAGGTGAACCTCCAGGAAGTTCTTGGCGAAGCCCTCCACCGCCTCCCCGTACCCCCGGTACATGCGCGCCCGGAAAAGCCCTCCGCCCAGGAAGAGCCCGTAGGCCCCCGCCCTCCTGGCCAGGGCCACGTCCTCCAAAACCTCCCCCCTCACGGCCTCGTGCCCGCCTAAGGCGAAGTAGGCCGCTTTGCGGAAGGCCAGGACCTGGCCGTTGGCCACCCCTAGACGCTCCAGAAGAAGGTGGGGCAGGAAGGAGAAGAGCCCGTTCATCACGAAGGCCACCAGGGCGCCCTCCCTGGGGCCCACCTCCTGCCGGGGGAGGGCGGAGACCATCTCCTTCCCCTCCAGGGCCTCCAGAAGCCCGCCGAGGGCCCCCTCCTCCCAGAGGACGTCGGCGTCGGTGAAGACCAGGACCTCCCCCCGCGCCTCCTGGGCGAGCTGGAAGCAGGCCCAGTTCTTCCCCGTCCAGCCCGGGGGCGGGAGCGTGCCCTGGAGGAGGCGGAAGCCGGGGTGGTTCCCCGCCGCTTCCAGGGCGGCTTGGGCGGTGCCGTCCTCGGAGAGGTCGTCCAGGACCAGGACCTCCAGGGCCCCCTGGCGGAGGAGGGCGGGGAGGGTCCTCTTTAGGTTCTCCGCCTCGTTCCTTGCCGGGACGAGGAGGGAGGCCGTGGGCCTCGGGGGCGTGGGGCGGGGCCTCAGGCGGGGGAAGGCGAGGAGGTTATAGAGGAGGGCGAGCCACCTCAGGAGGAGGAAGAGGAAGACCCCCAAGAAGAAGAGGTCCCCGGTCATGGGAGAAGCCTCACCAGGGGGTGAATCCATTCCTCCAGGCTCCGCCTTCCCCGAAGCACCTCCCTAAAGCCTTCCGGCACCTCCCTGGGGTGGGTCTTGGCCAGGAGGGCGTCAAGCTCCTGCAGAAGTTTCCCCAAGGCCCCTCCCAGGTCCCCTTCAGGGGGAAGGGGCCTTCCCACCCAGAGGAAGGCCTCGGGGTGCTCGTGGCCCCGGAGGACCACCCTCAGGGCCACGGGGAGCAGGGGCACCTCTGCCTTCCCCGCAAGCCACCCCGCCCCCGGCTTGAGGGGGCGCAAGGGGCCGGGGTAGGCCATCCCGCCCTCGGGGAAGAGGGCCACCCACTCCCCCCGCCTGAGCCTCCTTAGGGCCTCCCGGACCCTTCCCGCCTCCAGGGCCCCGGCAAGCTTCAGCACGGGGAAGGCCCTCACGTTCTCCTCGGCCACCAGGAGGGTGGTGGGCCTCCGGTAGAGCCTCCCCAGGAGCCACACCAGGTGGCCGTCAAAGAAGCTGTGGTGGTTTGGGGCTAGGACCAGGGGACCTTCCGGGACTTCCCCCCGGAGGTAGACCCCCCGGAGGCTCCCCTTGAGGCTCCGGAGGAGGAAGCCCTCCACCAGGAGGCGGAGGGCCTTCCCCACGGGCCTTTTCTTCAGGTTCTCCCAGCGGTCTGCCACGGGGCTATCTTAGGCGCTTCAGGGCCTCGGGGTGCCAGGCGAGGAGGAGACCCTGGACCACGGCCAGGTTGGTGAAGAGGAAGAAGAGCATCTCCTCCAGGGGGAGGCCCAGGACCCCAAGGCCCAGGGTGTACCGGGGGGAGATCCACCAGATCCCATTCCCTATAGCGTAAAGGTCCGCCGCCCAGAGGTACAGGGTGGGGACCCCCGCCCCGAGGAGGAGGGCCCGCCGCCAGCCCCAGAGGAGGTCCCCCCCGAAGGCCCACTGGAGGAGGAAGACCGGGGCGAAGTAGGCCAGGATGAGCCCCAGGTAGAGGTATCCCTCCCCCAGGGCCACCAGGAGGACCCCCAGGGCGGCCACGAGGAGCCACCCCCCTCCGCCCACCACCCGGGCGAGGCCCGGACCCCTGGGGGGTGGGTCCTGGGCTACCCGGTGGAGGAAGGCCCCGGTGAGGAGGGGCTGGAGGAGGAAGAAGAGGTATTCCTCCAGGGGCACGTAGCCCAGGCGGAGGAGGACCCGCCCTTCCGGGTAGCCCCAAACCCCCTTCCACACCAGGTAGTTGTCCCAGGGGGTGGTGTAGAGGAAGGCGATGAAGGGCATGAGGAGGTAGGCCCCGAGCCTCGAGGCCCGGGGAGGCCCGGTGAGGAGGAGTAGGAAGAGGGGCGGGAGGAGAAAGATCAGGTGGAACTCCAGATACGTCATGCCCTCGCCTCCTTCCGGGGGCGGGCCCGGGCGGGGAGCCCCCCCTCGGGCCTCAGGGTCACCTGGGCCAGGACCCTGGGGAAGGGGAGGGGGTCTAAGCGGAGGCGGCGGAAGAAGGCCCTGAGGACGATGGGGCCCTCGAGGAGGGCGAAGTCCCGACCCAGGCAGAGCCTCTTTCCCAGGCCGAAGGGGAAGTAGCGCCCGGAGGGGGTTCCCCTCTCCTCCAGGAAGCGCTCGGGCCGGAAGGCCTCCCCCTCGGGGAAGGAGAGCCTCTGGGTCACGTAAGGGGAGAGGACCAGGGTGGTCCCCCGGGGTAGGACCTCCCTTCCCAGGGGGAAGGGGGCCTCGGCTTTCCGCGTGAGGATCCAGGCCGGGGGGTAGAGCCTCAGGGCCTCCTGGAAGGCGGCGAGGGCCGCCTCCTCGCTCTCGGCCACCCGCTCCTGCCAGTCCGAGCGGTGGGAGAGGAGGAGGAGGGACCAGGTGAGGGCGCTGGCCACCGTTTCGTGCCCCGCCACCAGGAGGGTCACGGCCTCCCTCAGGGCCCTTTCCCGGGGGAGGCGGCTTAAGGGCGGGTGGGCCGTCAGGCCCTCCGCTTCCTGGTAGAGGGCGGCCCGGTCCTTTCGGAAGCGGGCCTCCCCGGGGAGGTCCAAGAGGGCGAGGGGGCTACGGGTCCGGGCCATGATCCGGTCCAGGGCCCTCAGGGAGAGTTCGGCGAGCCTCTCGGGGAGGGGCTTTCCGAAGAGGGCCCTCCCCAGAATCCTCAAGGAGAGGGCCAGCATCTCCCGGTCCAGGTCCCTCTCCTCCTCCCCCCAGTCCCGGAAGAAGGCCTCGGCCTCCTCCTCCATGGCCTCCCGGTAGGCCCGCACGCCCTTGGGCAGGAAGGAGTCTTTGAGGGCCTTGCGCGCCTCCTTCCAGCTTTCCCCCCAGTCGGTGAGGAGGCCCCGCCCCGTGAGGCGGGAGAGGGCCCGGTACTGGAAGGTGTCCTTGGTGAGGCCCTCCGCCAGGAGGACCCCCTCCACCCCCTCGGGGTCCAAGACCAGGGCCAGGGGGAAACCGGGCAGGGGGAGGAGGAGCCTGGGATGGGCCCGGCCCCACTCCAGGAGGACGGAAAGGGGGTCTTCCCGGAGGCGCTTTAGGTAGGGAAGGGCCTCCTTGGGGGAGAGCCTCTCCATGGGGCTATCCTACTTGCGCACCAGGGGGCAGTACCCCGAGCGGGCCATGAGGAAGGCCAGGAGGGCGAGGCCCAAGAGGAGGGGCTTCTCCGGGCGGAAGAGGGCGAGCCCCAGGAAGAGGAGGGCCATGGCGTAGCGGAAGAGGGTGATCTGCCGCAGGGTCTTTTGGGGGTCGCGCACCCTGAACATGCCCCCACCCTACCCCGGGCTCCCCGGGGGAAGCGTGTCCCGGGCTACCAGGGCCAGGTAGCGCCGCCTCGCCGCCTCCAGGTCCACCACGGGGTTCTTGGGGGCGTAGGAGGGGTACTCGGGGGCCCAGCGGCGAAGCCAGGTCCTTTGGGGGTCGTGCCTTTCCCCCTGCAGGATGGGGTTGAAGAGGCGGAAGTAGGGGGCGGCGTCCACCCCCAGGCCCCCGGCCCACTGCCATCCTTGGAGGTTCACCGCCCGGTCCCCGTCCAGGAGGAGGTGGCGGAAGGATTCCTCGCATTTCTTCCACGGAAGAAGGAGGTACTTCACCGCCAACTGGGCCGCCACCATCCGCGCCCGGTTGGAGAGGAAGCCCGTGGCGTGGAGCTCCCGCATGGCGGCGTCCACCAGGGGGATTCCCGTCCTCCCCTCGTACCAGGCTCGGAAGAGCTCCGGGTCCTCCCTCCAGGGGAAGTCCGCGAAGCGGGGGTCCAGGGGCTTTTCCGCCATCTCGGGGAAGTGGTGGAGGAGGTGGTAGGAGAAGTCCCGCCAGAGGAGCTCCGCCACCCACTTCCTCGCCCCTTCCCCGCCCCGCCTCTCCGCCTCCCAGGCGGCTTCCCGGGGAGAGAGGACCCCCAGGGCGAAGTAGGGGGAGAGCCTCGAGCCTCCCTCCCCATCCAGCCGGTCCCGCTCCTCGGCGTAGCGAAGTAGCCCTCCCTCCAGGAAGGCCAAAAGCCTCCGCCTCGCCGCCTCCTCCCCGGGCTCGGGGAGGGGGACGTCCGGGGTCTCCTCGGGGACCTCCCCTTCCTCCGGGGCCTGGGGCAGGCTTTCCGGGGGGGGAAGAGGGGGGTCGGCCCCGCGGTAGTGGCGGCTGAAGGGGGTGTAGACCCGGTAGGCCCGGGGGAGGTCGGGGGGGAGGAGGTGGGGGGCGGGGAGAAGGTGGAGGGGCACGGGGAGGGCCTCCTTCACCCTCCCGTCCCGGTAGCGGCCGTAAGGGGTGTAACTTCTTAGGGCGTAGACGGCCCTGGCCCTAAGCCGCCTCGCCGCCTCGGGCACCTTTTCCCAAGGGGGGCCCTCCAGGACCCAAAGGGCCCCACCCCGGGCCCGGTAGGCCTCCCGCAGGGCCAGGACGTTGCGCAAAAACCAGGCCCGCCGCCGGGGAGAGGTCCTCAGGTTGTTGGGGTCCAGGACCACGAGGCCCACCACGGGGCCTTGGGCCAGGGCCTCCAGGAGGGCGGGGTGGTCGGAGAGGCGCAGGTCCGCCCGGTGCCAGACCAGGAGGGGACCCATCAGGGATGCTCCTCCACCACCGAGGGAAGGCGGGCGGCGAGCAGGGCCTTCGGAAGCAGGAGGACCCGCTCCCAGACCCTGAGGTGGGCCCGCCTTCTCAGGTTATCGTAGCCGGAAAGCCTGAGCTTATCCAGGACTCCCCGGTACTGCAAGGCGGCGAGGGCCACGGCCGCCCGGCCCACCCTGAGGTGCTGGAGGCCGGAAAGCCCCTCCCGGTAAAGGGTCCGGGCCTTCCCCTCCAGGTGGGCCATGAGGGCCCGGTACCCCGGGGGGATGCGCCCCGACCGGAGTTCCTCAAGGCGCACCCCGTGGGCCTGGAGGAGGTCCAGGGGCAGGTAAACCCGGTTCCGCCCCAGGTCCTCCCCCACGTCCCGCAGGATGTTGGTGAGCTGCATGGCCTGCCCTAGCTTCACCGCCTTGTCCTCCGCCTCCTTACCCCCTCCGGCGATGGGGGCCATCATGCGCCCCACGGTCCCCCCCACCCGGTAGCAGTAGAGGAGGAGCTCTTCCTCGGTCCTGAGGCGTACGGGCCCCAGGTCGGTCTGGAAGCCTTCCCTCATGTGGAGGAAGGCCTCAAAGGGGATGGGCCAGCGCTCCAGGGCCCAGGCGAGGCCCTTTTCCCACTCGGAAAGGGGCTCTTCCCGGTAGGCCCGCTCCACCCCCTCCCACCAGGCCGCCAAGGCCTCCTCCCCGGCCCCCTCCCCGTCCACGGCCTCGTCCCCCAGGCGGCAGGTGGCGTAGACCGCCCAGGCCCCCTTGCGGGCCTCCCCGGGAAAGAGGAGGCTTCCCAGGTAGAAGGTGGCGGAGTGGGCCTTTAGGATGCGGGATAGGGCACGCCAGTCCGGTTCCATAGGGTTTCCCTCACCTCACCAGTTTGGGGTGGGTCCCGGGGGAGGACTTTTGTCCCGACCACAAAGCGCTCTAGACGAAAGCTTGACAAAATCTGTACATAGGGCTAGCATGGGGGCGTGGTTCGCTCCGGGGAGTACACCATCGCCGAGGTGGAGGCCATGACCGGCCTTTCTGCCGAGGTCCTGCGCCAGTGGGAAAGGCGCTACGGCTTCCCCAGGCCCAGGCGCACCCCGGGGGGCCACCGCCTCTACGCCCTCGAGGAGGTGGAGGCCCTGCGCACCATCAAACGCTGGCTGGAGGAAGGGAGCACGCCCCAGGCGGCCATCCGGCGCTACCTGGCCCAGGGAGCGCCTCCCCAGGAGCTGGAGGAAGCCCTTTACCAGGCCCTCCTGGGGGCAGACCTCCTGGAGGCCGAGGCCCTCTTCCGCCGGGCTCTGAGGCTCTGGGGTCCCGAGGGGGCCATCCGCCACCTCCTCCTTCCCGTGCTGGGCCGGGTGGGGGAGGGGTGGCACCGGGGGGAGGTGAGCGTGGCCGAGGAGCACCTGGCCAGCACCTTCCTCCGGGCCAGGCTCCAGGAGCTCCTGGACCTGGTGGCCCAGCCCCTGGGGGCCCCGGTCCTGGTGACCACGCCCCCCGGGGAGCGGCACGAGATGGGGGCCATGCTGGCCGCCTACGCCCTCCGCCGCCGGGGGCTTCCCGCCCTCTACCTGGGCCCCGACACCCCTCTTCCCGACCTGAGAGCGCTTTCCCGGAGGTTGGGGGCCCGGGCGGTGGTGCTCTCCGCCCTGCTGCCGGAGGCCCTCGCCGCCCTTCCGGAAGGCGCCCTGGCGGGCCTCGCTCCCCGGGTCTACCTGGGGGGCCGGGGGGCGAGCCCGGAGGAGGCCAGGCGCCTGGGCGCCTTCTACGCCGAGGACCTCGAGGCCCTAAGCCGCGAGCTCTGGGACCTGGGAGAAAGGAGAGGCGCATGAAGAGGTTCGGCCGCAAGGAAACCGTCTACCTGAGGGGGGAGAGGGCCCAGACCCTCTACCGCCTGGAGGAAGGCCTGGTGCGCATCGTGGAGCTCCTCCCCGATGGACGCCTCCTTACCCTGCGCCACGTCCTGCCGGGGGACTACTTCGGGGAGGAGGCCTTAGAGGGGAAGGCTTACCGCTACACCGCCGAGACCATGACCGAGGTCCTGGTCCAGGGCCTGGACCCCAGGGCCATGGACCACCAGGCCCTGCACCAGGTGGCGAGGAACCTGGCCCGGCAGATGCGCCGCCTCCACGCCTACGAGGCCCACCTGCAGACGGGGGAGCTTCGCGCCCGCATCGCCCGCTACCTCCTCTTCCTGGCGGACACCCCGGCCTCGGGCAGGGACGGGCAGGGCATCTACGTCACCGTCTCCCACGAGGAGATCGCCGACGCCACCGCCTCCACCCGAGAGTCGGTCTCCAAGCTCCTCGCGGACCTCAGGAGGGAGGGCCTCCTGGCCACCGCCTACCGCCGGGTCTACCTCCTGGACCTTCCCGCCCTGGAGCGGGAGGCGGAAGGCGCCCTGGAAGCGGCCTGATGCGGGTCTTTGTCGTTGGCGGAACGGGCTTCGTGGGCCGGGAGGTGGTGCGCCTCCTCCTGGAGAGGGGGCACACCCCCTTGGTCCTGGCGCGGAGGCCCCGGGAGCTTCCCCCGGGGGCGGTCCTGGTGGAGGGGGATATCGCCAAGGAGGCGCCGGACCTGAGGGGGGCGGAGGCCGCCATCTACCTGGCCGGGATCATCCGCGAGCGGGACCAGACCTTCCGGGCGGTGCACGTGGAAGGGGTGAGGAATCTCCTGAAGGCCATGGAAAAGGCCGGGGTGGGCCGCCTCCTCCACATGTCCGCCCTGGGGGCGAGGCCCGAGGCCCCAAGCCGCTACCACCGGACCAAGGCGGAAGGGGAGGCTCTGGTGCGCCAAAGCGGCCTCTCCCACGCCATCTTCCGCCCGAGCCTCATCTTCGGCCCCGGGGACGAGTTCTTCGGGAAGGTCCTGAAGGGCCTGGTCTGCGCCCCCCTCCCCTTCGTTCCCCTCATAGGGGACGGGCGCTTTCCCTTCCGGCCCGTGTACGTGGGGGATGTGGCGCGGGCTTTCGTGGAGGCCTTGGAGCGGGGCCTCGAGGGGACCTTTGACCTGGTGGGGCTTAAGGAGTACACCTTCCGCAGGCTCCTCCAGCTGGTGATGGAGGTCCTGGGGCGGAGGAAGCCGTTTCTCCCCATTCCCCTTTGGCTCATGGACCGCCTCGTCCCTCTCCTTTCCCCCTTGCCCATAAGCCCCCTCACCCTGGACCAGTACCTCATGCTCAAGGAGGGGAACACCGCCCCCTTCCCCGAGGCCTTGAGGGCCCTTCTGCCCGAGCCCGTGGCCCTGGAGGCGGTGCTCCCGGCCTACCTCCGGTGCCGGTAGAGGGGCACCTACCGCCAGCGGGGCATGGGCAAGGGGGGGCTGGAAGGCCGGAGCCATCTCCTCCGCTACGCCGTGCGCCGGGGCTGGCTTTAGAGGGGCTTGGTTGCGCCCATCCGGGCGTAGAAGGCGTGGGTGAGGGCGATGGCCAGGGCGTCGGCCAGGTGGCTTGGACTTGGAGGCTCCCTAAGCCCCAGGATACCCCGCACCATAAGGGCCACCTCCTCCTTGGCGGCATGGCCGTGGCCCGCCAGGGCCTGCTTCACCTGCATGGGGCCGTAGGCGTAGACCGCTACCCCCGCCTCAAAGGCCGCCACCAGGACCGCCCCCAGGGCCCAGCCCACCTTGTAGGCCAGCTCGTTTTGCCGGTAGAAGTACTGCTCCTCCACCGCCAGGGCCTCGGGGCGGAAGCGGAGGAGAGCTTCCCGCACCCGGGCGTGGATCCGCCCCACCCTTGCCTGGGCGGGCTCTCGGTGGGAGGTCTTCACCACCTCCCCGTGGAGGAGCCGGGCCTTGAGGGCCCCTTTGCCCTCCACCTCCACCACCCCAAGGCCCAGATGGGTGATGCCGGGGTCTATGCCGGCCACGATCATGGGTGGGATGGGTGGGGGGCCCGTGACCCCACCTGGGCCGGGAAAAGCTCCCTCTGCCCTCGCCCGGGGGAAGGGGCTACGCCATCAGTTGCCCCTTCTGGGAGGCAGGTCGGCGTCCCCATAGCGGATGAAGGCGGGGATGTCAAAGTTGTAAGGGTCGGCGTGGGTGGGGAAGTCCAGGGGGCGGGCGGGCCTGGGCACCACGGTGCTCTCCCCGAACCCTGCGGCGATGAGGATGACCCGAAGCTCGTCCTGGGCGCGCTCGTCGTAGGTCACCCCGTAGAGGATGTCCACCTCCTCATGGCCGGTGGCCTCGCGGACCCTTTCCACCACCTCCGCCGCCTCCATGAGGGAAAGGTCTTCCGAGCCCACCACGTTGAGGAGAAGCCGCCTCGCCCCCTCAATGGAGCGTTCCAGGAGGGGGCTCATGGTGGCCGACTTGGCGGCCTCCTCCACCCGGTTCTCCCCGCGCCCCGCCCCGATGCCCATGAGCACCTGGCCTGCCCCTTCCAGGAGGGCCTTGACGTCGGCGAAGTCCACGTTGATGAGGCCGGGGAGGTTGATGACGTCGGTGATGCCCTTCACCCCGTGGTAGAGGACGCGGTCGGCGATGAGGAAGGCGTCCTTGAGGCTCATCTTCTTGTCCACCGCCGAAAGGAGGCGGTCGTTTTGGACCACCACCATGGCGTCCACCCGTTCCCTGAGGCGCTTGATCCCTTCCTCGGCGGCCTTGAGGCGCTTCGGGCCTTCAAAGCTGAAGGGACGGCTGACCACGGCCACCGCTAGCGCCCCCAGGCGCTTGGCGATCTCGGCCACCACCGGGGCGCTTCCCGTGCCGGTCCCCCCTCCCATCCCGGCGGTGATGAAGACCAGGTCGGCGCCTTCCAGGGCCTCGGCGATGAGGTCTTCGGCCTCGAGGGCCGCCTTCTCCCCGATCTCGGGGTTGGCCCCGGCGCCAAGCCCCCGGGTGAGCCTTTCCCCGAGCTGGATGCGGACGTCGGCGAGGTTTTTGGCCAACACCTGGGCGTCGGTGTTGGCGGCGATGAACTCCACCCCAGAAAGCCCCGCCTCAATCATGCGGTTCACCGCGTTGTTCCCCGCGCCCCCGAGGCCGATGACCTTGATAACGGCTCCTTGCATCTCCCCCCTCCTCAAAACAGGTTGCTGAGGATCTCCTTGATCCGCGCCCAAATCCCCTCGCTTCGGGCCCCTTCCTGCCCCTTCTCCTTCCCCCGCCCCCGGCGGGCCTCGGGGGCGTGCACCGGCAGGGTGGCCCCGTAGCGCACCAGCCCCACGGCGGTGGCGTGGGCGGGGGTGGCCACCACATCGGTGAGGCCGGAAACCCCGTGGGGCTTACCCAGGCGCACGGGAAGGCCGTACTGCTGGCGGGCCAGGAGGTCAAAGCCCCTCAGGAGGGCGGTCCCTCCGGTGAGGACCACCCGGTTGATCCGGACCTCCAAAGGCCCCAAGGCCTCGTCCACCGACTGGCGGGCGAGGTGGAGGATCTCCCTAAGCCGGGGCCGGATGATGCGGGCAAGCTCCGGGGCCGGGACCTCCCCGAGGGAGCCGCCTTCTTGGTTGATCTCCAGGACCAGCTCGGGGTCGGCCAGCTCGGGCAAGGCGGCCCCGTACTTCTTCTTCACCCGCTCGGCCTCCTCAAAGGGGATCTTCAAAAGCTGGGCGATGTCCTGGGTCACGTGGTCCCCTCCCAAGGGAAGGACGGCGGAGTGGGCCAGCCTCCCCTCCCGGAAGACGGCCACGTCCGTGGTGCCCCCGCCCACGTCCAGGACCAAGACGTTCATCTGGTCCTCCTCGGGGAGGAGGGTCCCGAGACCGCTGGCCAGGGTCTGGGCCACCAGGGCCTCGATCTCCAGGCCGGCGTCCCCCACCGCCCGGCGGAGGTTGGCCAAGGGCCCCCTTCCCGCCGCCACCAGGTGGACGTCCACCTCCAGGCGCACTCCCGCCATGCCCACGGGGTCCCGGATGCCCTCCTGCCCGTCCACCTTGAACTCCAGGGGCAGGGCGTGGAGCAGCTCCAACTCGGCGTCAAAGGGGTAGGCCTTGGCCTGCTCAATGGCCCGCTCCACGTCGGTCTGGGCGATGCTCTGCCCCCGGCGGATGGCGGCCAGGCCGTGGCTGGTCACGCTCTTCAGGTGGGGGCCCCCCACTCCCAGCACCACCCCTTCCACCTTTACCCCGGCCACCCGCTCGGCCTGGTGGAGGCTTTGGCGGATGGCCTCGGTGGTGCGCTCCAGGTTGACCACCACCCCCCGCCTGAGCCCCTGGGAGGGGACGGTGCCTTCCCCGATGATGTCCAAGACGCCATCGGGAGCTAGCTCACCGATGACGGTGGTGACTTTGCTGGTGCCAACGTCCAATCCGGCGATAATCATGGGCCTACGCTCACCCCCCAAGAATATAGGTAAATACGGCCTTCCCGCAAAGGAGCACCTGCTTGCGCATACTCTAACAGAAGCCGGGCCTCTGGGGCAAAGAGGGTCGTGCCCTCCACCTCCACCCAGTAGCCCGCCGGGGTGTATCTAAGCCTCTTGGCCTTGGGGAAGGCCTCTGCCAGGGCCAAGAGGTCCGCCTTGGGCAGGGGCCCCCGTCCTTCCACCCTGGGCCCAAAAGCCCAAGGGGCCCCGCCCGGGAGGAGGGTGCCGTCTCTGGCCAAGGCGGAGCCGTCCGGCAGGGGCAGAAAGGGTTCCCGTTCCCTAAGGACGAGGCGCACCGCTTTTGGCCTCGGCTTTTCCAAGCGGGCCTCCACCACCCAGGGGTCCTGCCGGAAGGGGGCGAGGTGGGAGGGCCCCACCCAGAGCCAGGCCTCCCCGGGGTAGAGGCCCGCGCGAGCGAGGACCTCCTCCCTTTTGAGGTGCTTTAGGCCCACCACCTCCACCTCCTCCACCGGGAAGAGGACCAGGCTGGCCACGTAAAGGGTGGCGAGGAGGAGGGAGGCCAGGAGGAACCTCATAAAGCCCATTCTAGCCTCCGGGGGTGAAGCTTTCCCAAACTCACGGCCACACCTCCCATTCCAGCTCCAGGGGGAGCTCCTCTTGAATGCGCCGCAGAAGCTCCAGCACGTCCTTGGCCGTGGCCTGGCCTAGGTTGACGATGAAGTTGCCGTGCTCAAAGGCCACCATGGCGTCCCCCACCCGGAGGCCCTTGAAGCCCCTTTCGTCGATGAGCCTTCCCGCCGACTGTCCGGGTGGGTTTTTGAAGGCGCAGCCGGCGCTTTTCCGCTTGGGCTGGCCCTTGCGGGCGGCGTCCACCTCGGCCATCTTCTTGCGGATCTCCTCCAGAGGGCGCTCCTTGAGCTTTAGCTTTACCCGGGTGACGATGCCTCCCGGGGGGAGGTGGCTTTGCCGGTAGCCGAAGCCGAGCTCCGCGGGGGTGTAGATGTGGAAGGCTCCCTCGTGGAAGACCTCCACCGCCTCCAGGGCGTCCGCCATCTCCCCAAAGCGGGTGCCGGCGTTCATCTTCACCGCCCCGCCCACCTGGGCCGGGATGCCGAGGAGCCCCTCCAGGCCGGAAAGCCCGGCCCGGGCTGCCTCCTGCACCAGGAGGGGGAGGAGAACCCCCGCCCCCACCCAGCCCCGCAGCTCGTAGGCCTGGAACGCCCCGGCCAGGCGGATCACCCGCTCGGGCACGCCCTCATCCTTCACCAGGAGGTTGGAGCCGTTGCCCAGAACCCGGTAGGGGGCCTCCGTGGCCTTCCTGAGCTCCTCCCGGGTCTCCACGGTCCAAAGCTCCGCCGGACCCCCCACCCCCAGGGTGGTGAAGTCCTTGAGGAGGACCCGCTCAACCCTCATGGACCAGCCTCCAGGCCAGTTCCGTCACGTCCCCTGCCCCCAGGGTAAGCCAGAGATCCCCCGGGGCGGCCGTGGCCCGGGCGTAGGCCAGGGCCTCCTCCTTGTCCAGGAAACGGGCTTCCACCCCCTGGCGGCGAAGCCCCTCGGCGATCCTCGCGCTCAGCTCCCCGGGGGAGACCTCCCCCTTTTCCCCGGCGGTGTAGGTGGGCAGGACCACCACCTCCTGGGCCAGGGCCAGGGCCTCCACGAACTCTTGCCAGAGGGCCTGGGTGCGGAGGAGGCGGTGGGGCTGGAAGAGGACCCGCAGGCGCCTCTGCAGGTGGCCCGCCGCCTCCAGGGTGGCCCGCACTTCCGTGGGGTGGTGGGCGTAGTCGTCCACCACCAAAGCCCCCCGCACCTCCCCCACCCTCTGGAAGCGCCGCCCCACTCCGGGGAAGCGGCCGAGCCCCTTTAGGATGGCCTCGGGGGCTACGCCCAGGGCCAGGGCAGCCAGGGCGGCGGCCAGGGCGTTTTGGATGTTGTGCCGGCCCGGCACCTGGAGTCTGGCCTCTCCCAAGGCCTTTCCCCGGTGGACCAGGAGGAAGCGACTTCCCGAGGGGCCAAGCTCCGCTTCCTCGGCGGAAAGCTCCCCGCCTTGGCCGAAGGTTCTCCGGGGAAGCCCTTGGGAAAGCTCCAGGAGAAGGGGATCGGAGGCGGGGACCACCACCACTTTCGCCCCTTCCAGAAAGCCCCGCAGGGCGGCCTTGAGCTCGCCGAAGCTTCCGTGGTAGTTGGGGGCCTTCCGGCCAGGGGGGGCGATGTGGTCGGCCTCGAGGTTGGTGGCCACGGCGATGTCCACCCTCACCTCCCGGAAAAGGGGGTCGGACTCGTCCACCTCGGCCAGGCGGGGCCCCTGCCCAAAGCGGGCGTTCCCGGGGAGGAGGTAAAGCTCCCCCCCGAGGAGCACCCAGGGGTCCAGGCCCGCCTCCAGGAGGATGCTGGCCAGCATTCCCGTGGTGGTGGTCTTGCCGTGGGTCCCCGTGACCCCCAAAGAGGGGCTTGGGGCCAGGAGCTGGGCCAGGAGCTCCATGCGCCTTAGGACCCTAAGGCCCCGCTCCCTGGCGGCCACCACCTCGGGGTGGTCCAGGGGGACCGGGGTGGGGACCACCAAGGTGTCCTCCTCTTGCAGGTGGCCGGGGTCGTGGCCCGCGTAGACCGGCACCCCCAGGGCCTTGGCCCGCTTGCCGGGGGCGAGGTCGCACCCCGTCACCGCCACCCCCTCCGCCAGGAGAAGGCGGGCCAAGGCGCTCATCCCCACCCCTTCTATGCCCATGATGTGCACCCGTTTCATAAGAACTCCTCCAGCCAATCCGCCAGGCGGCCCGCCGCCCCCTCGGGGGAGAGGCGGCCCATGGCCTCGCGGTAAGGTTCGGGGTTCAGGAGCATCTCCTCCACCTGCTGGGCCAGCCGGGAGTAGTCCCCAAGCCGGGCGGCCCCGGCCCTCTGGTAGGCCAGGGCGTTGGCCCGTTGGGCGCCCCCGTCCAGGTGGGGAGGGAGGGGGAAGAGGAGGGCGGGGAGCCGGTGGAAGGCGGCCTCGGCCAGAGTGCCCGCCCCGGCCCGGGCCAGGAGAAGGTCGGCGGCGCTCATGGCCAAGGGCGCCTCCAGAAAGCCCAGGATGCGGTAGGTTTCCCCTTCCAGGTGGCGGTAGCGCTCCACCCACCTTTCCCCCACCTGGTGGAGGACGGGAAGGCCCAGGGGTCTGAGGAGGGGAGGAAGCCTTTCGTTGAGCTCCAGGCTCCCTTGGCTTCCCCCCAGGACCAGAAGGAGGGGCTTTTTGGGGTCAAACCCCAGGCGGGCCTTGGCCTCGGCCTGGGGAAAGCGCACCTCCCGCACGGGGTAGCCCACCACCCTGGCCTTGGTGGCGAGCCCCCTGGCCAGGGGAAGGGGCACGCTGAGGGCGAGCCCCCGGCTTAAGGGGGCGAGGAGCCTCACGGCCAGGCCCAGTTTGGCGTTCTGCTCGTGGAGGAGGACGGGAATCCCCTGGAGCTCGGCCACAAAGGCCGCGGGAAAGCCCGCGTAGCCCCCGGTGGAGAGCACCGCCTTGGGCCTTCTCGCCTTCAGGACCTCCCGGGCGGCCTTGAGGCCCCGGAGGAGCCTCCAGGCCTCCCCCGGCCTGAGGGCGCTCCGGTCCAGCTTGCCCGCGGGGATGAGGGCGTGGGGGATAGGGGTCTTTGGGAGGAGGCGGGCCTCGAGGCCCCCCAGGGCGCCCAGGTAGAAGACCTCGTGCCCCCGCCGCCTGAGCTCCTCGGCCACCGCCAGGGCGGGGAAGAGGTGCCCCCCGGTGCCTCCCCCGGTCAGGAGGACCATTTCCCCACCTCCTTTCCCCTGGCCTGGCGGGCCAGGCTAAGGAGAAGGCCCAGGGCCAGACCCGAAACCAGGAGGGAGCTTCCCCCGTAGGAGACCAAGGGCAAAGGCACCCCGGTGACGGGGAGGAAGCCCAGGGCCACGCCGATGTTGAGGGCGGCCTGCAGGGTGAGGTACAGGGTGAGGCCCAGGGCCACCAGGCCCTCCGCCCCCTTTAGCCTGAGGGCCAGGGCCAGGCCCCGGAGGAAGAGGAGGCCGTAGAAGAGGAGGACCATAAGCCCCCCTAGCCAGCCCGTGGCGAAGACCACGCTGGCGAAGACCATGTCGTTGTGGGCCTCGGGCAGGTGGGGAAGGCTTCCCCCGGGCCCCTGTCCCAAAGGCCCTCCCAGGAGGACGGCCTTTTGCGCCTGCAGGACCTGGTAAGCGGTCTCCTCGGGCCGGGCCTCCCCCCGCAGGTAGCTGAGGAAGTCGCTGAAACGCTCGGAGACGTAGCGGAAACGGTTTAGATATGCTCCAGAAAATGGGGCGATAACCAAGGCCCCGGCCAGGGTAATGGCAAAGAGCCTCCGCCAGGGTACCCCCGCCAGGACGAAGAGGAGGCCTCCGAGGGTGAGCAGGAAGAGGGCCGTGGCGAAGTCGGGCTCCACCAGCACCAGCCCCACCGTGCTGCCTACCAGGAGGGCGGGGCCGAGGATGGGGTAGTCCTCCCCCTTGCGGCCCACGAAGGAGGCCAGGTAGAGGACCAGGACGATCTTGGCCAGTTCCGAGGGCTGGAAGGCCAGGGGCCCCAGATCAAACCAGCGCCGCACCCCCATGGGCCCGTCCCCCACCAGGAGGACCAGGGCCAGGAGGAGGAGGTTCAGGAGGAGGAGGGCCAGGGCGTGCCGCAAGAGAAGCCTCACGGGAAGGAGGCTGCCTCCCAGCATGGCCAGGAGGGCGAGCCCCACCCTGAGGAGGTGGTCTTCCAGAAGGCCGGGCTCGGCCACCCCCACCCCCAGGAGGCCAAAGGCCAGGAGGAGGAGGCCGCTTAGGAGGAGGATGGGGTCCATGGTTCGCCTCCCAAGGCCAGGACCGCTTCCCGGAAGGCCTGGGCGCGGTCCTGGTAGTCCCGGAACTGGTCAAAACTCGCCGCCAGAGGGGCCAAGAGAACGCTTCCCGCTTCCAGGCGCCTCAGGGCTTCCTCCACCGCCCGCCTTAGGGCCTTCCGGCCCTCCTTCTCCCCGATGACCACCACCTCTACCCCTTCCCCCAGGGCCTCGGCCATGCGGGGGCCGTCCCGGCCAATGGCCAGGACCACCCGCACCCGGGGGAGGTAGGCCTTGAGGCTTTCCAGATCCGCCCCCTTGTCCTCCCCCCCCAGGATCCAGGCGATGGGGGCGGGGGCGGCCTTTAGGGCGGCGGCCACGGAGGAGGTGCGGGTGGCGATGGAGTCGTCTATGAAGACCACCCGCCCCTTGCGGGCGAAGGCCTGGAAGCGGTGGGGGGGCTCGGGGAGGGTCTTGAGGCTCTCCCTTAGGGCGCTTTCCTCCAGGGGCTTTCCCAAAAGGTCCAGGTAGGCCCGGGTGGCCTGGAGGGCGGCCTCGAGGTTGGTTTCCCGCGGGCTTTCCTTGGGAAGGAAGGGGTAGGGCCGGGCGGGGGTGGCCTCGGCCGCCTCCCTGACCTTGGGGTCCTCTGCGTTGTAGACCAGGGCGTCTTCCGGGGTGAGGTTCTTTAGGAGGTTGAGCTTGGCGGCGTGGTAGGCCTCGAGGCTCCCGTGCCGGTCCAGGTGGTCCACCCCCAGGTTGAGAAGGACGGCCACCCGGGGCCGGAAGGTGTGGATGCGCTCCATCTGGAAGCTGGAAAGCTCCGCCACCGCCACCTCGGCCTCGTCCACCACCTCCACCAGGGGAGGGTCCACGTTGCCCCCGGGAAGGGCCTTAAGCCCCTGCCCCTGGAGGAGGTGGGCGGTGAAGAGGGTGGTGGAGGTCTTGCCCGCCGTGCCGGTGATCCCCACGATGGGGGTTTCCGAAAGCCGGTAGGCGAGCTCCGCCTCCCCCAAGACCCTGGCCCCGCGCGCCCTCAGGGCTTCCAGGTTGGGGTGCTGAAGGGGCACCCCCGGGGCGGCCACCACCTCTCCATAGGCGCCTTCCAGGCCCCAGTCCGGGGAAAAACCCAGGGCCAGGGCCTCGGCCACCTCCTCCTCCTTGGGCCGGTCGTCGTAAAAGCGGGCGGCGAGCCCCCGCCGCCTCAGGAAGCGGAGCACCCCCAGGCCGCTTTTCCCGAGGCCGTAGACCAAGATCATACCCCACCTCCCAGGCTCCAGGCCAGGCCCGTGGCCAAGGCGGTAAGAAGAGCGAAGCGGAAGACGATCTTGGCCTCCTCCCACCCCAAAAGCTCCAGGTGGTGGTGCAGGGGGCTCATGCGGAAAAGCCTCCTCCCCGTGCGCCGGAAGTAGAGGACCTGGGCCACCACGGAGAGCACCTCCAACACCGGGACGAAGGCGGCCAAGGGCAGTAGCCAGAGCTTCCCCGTGAGGACGAAAAGCCCCGCCACCATGGCCCCCAGGGCCTGGCTTCCCGTGTCCCCCATGAAGACCTTGGCCCGGGGGGCGTTGTGCCATAGGAAGCCCAGGATCCCTCCCAGGAGGGTCTGGGCGAAGGGGTAGGGGTAGAAGGGGAGGAGGATGAGGGCGGCCACCGAGGCCAGAAGCCCGTCCAGGCCGTCGGTGAAGTTGAAGGCGTTGGCCGCCCCCACCACCGCCAGGAGGATCAGGAGGGCGTCCAGGAGGGGCCAGGGGGTATAGGCCACCTGCCGGGCGGCCCAGAGGGCGAAGACCAGGCCCATCGTCCCTTGCAGGGCCAGCTTTTCCCTGGCCCTGAGGGGCCGGGCCAGGCTCCCCGAGAGGTCGTCCAAAAGCCCCAGGAGGGCAAAGCCGAGGCCCAGGAGCCATAGGCCCAAAAAGGCGTCCTTCCCCGAGGCCAGGTAGGCCAGAAAGGCGGCCAGGAGGAAGGCCACCCCCCCCATGCTGGGGGTCCCCTCCTTGGCCAGGTGGCTCTGGGGGCCGTCCTGGCGCACCCTCTTCCCCAGGCCAAGGCTTTTCATCAAGGAGATCCAGACCGCCGTGAGGAACCAGGAGAGGACGAGGGCTAGGGCCATGCCGCCTCCTTGCAAGACCGCACCGCCCCCTGGGGGGCGAGGTAGATGGCCTCCCCAAAGGCGGCGAAGTCCTGGGCCTCGGCCAGGGGCCTCACCCCTTCGGGGCGCACCAGATAGACCCGGTCCAGAAGGGCCACCACCCCGCAGGCCCCTCCTTGGGCCTTGCGGGCGGGGTGGGGAAGGGGGAGGAGGCGCCCTTCCGGGTAGAAGAGGGCCTGGTCCCCCAGGGCCACCACCTGGCCCTCCCAGGCCACCACCTGGCGGAAGTTCCCGCGGGCCAAGAGGACGCCCTCCCGGTAGAGGCCCTTCCCGTCCACGTGGTAGAGGCCGTCCTCCCCTAGAAGGGCGTCCTGGGCGGGGTAGGGGTAGAGGCCCTTCTCCGTCCAGACGGCCCCTTCCAGCCCCACCACGGGCCTTGGGCTGGCCCGCAGGAAGCGGGGCACCCCGGGAAGGGGGAGGCTTTGCAGGGAGCCCCCTTCGTAGACCCAAAGCTGGTAGGGGTAGGCGGCGTAGAGGGCGCTTTCCCCGGCGTCCAGGAAAAGGGGAGGGCCGGGGAGGACCACCTGGAAGCGGCCCGAGACCAAGCCCCCCTGGGCGAACCCGCCGGGGTAGGGGAGGAGGGGCGTCGGGAGGAGGGGCGCGCAGGCCGCGAGGAGGGGGAGGGCGTAAAGGGCCTTCAGCCTTCCCATAGCTCCAGGATCCTTTCCAGGCCGAGGGCCCTCGAGGCCTTCAGGTACACCAGGTCCCCCGGGGCCACCCGGGCCTTTAGCCAGAGAAGGGCCTCCTCCAGGGTCGCCACCGCCTCCCCTCCCAGGGCGGCCTGGGCCTGGGCGTGGGTTCCCAGGTAAAGGGGCCGGAGGCCCAGGCGGGCCGCCTCCTCCGCCACCTCCAGGTGGAGCCTTTCCGCCATCCCGCCCAGCTCCTTCATCTCCCCCAGCACCACCCATTTGCGCCCGGGCTGGGCGGCAAGCCACCTCAGCCCCGCCTTCACCGAGAGGGGGTTGGCGTTGTAGGCATCGTGGAGGAAGACCACGCCCCCCACTTCCCGCCTCTCCATGCGCCCAGGGGGCAGGACCAGGCGGGAAAGCCTTTCTGCCACGGCCTCCACCTCCTCCCCCAGGAGCTCGGCCACCGCCAGGGCGGCCAAGGCCCCCAGGGCCGGGCCCAGGCCCGGGTAAGGGACCCGCACCCTTCGCCCGCGGTAGCGGAAGCGGCTTTCCCGGGGCAGAAGCTCCAGGGCCTCTCCGCGGAAACTCGCTTCCCCGAAGCCATAGGTGGGCCAGTTTCCCCTGTAGCCAAAGCCTTGCAACACCTCCCGGGCCTGGAGGCTCACCAGGGCCAGGGGGGCTTCCAGAAGCCTGGCCTCCTCTTGCACCACGCCCTCCAGGTTCCCGAAGGCCAAAAGGTGCTCTTCTCCCAAGGCGGTGAGGACGGAAAGCTGGGGACGGCAGAGGTCCATGAGCTCGGCCATCTCCCCCACCCGGTCCACGCCCAGCTCCACCACCGCCCCGGGGGCCTCTGGGGGGAGGCGAAGGAAGAAGCGGGCCAGGGGCGGGGCGGTGTTCTGGTTGCCGGAAGGGGCGGGGAAGCCCAGGCCCTGGGCCAGGGCCTCCTTGGTGGTGGTCTTTCCCGTGCTTCCTCCCACGGCCACCACCTTCCCCGGGAAGAGCTCCCGAAGGGCCCGTCCCAGCCGTACCAAGGCCAAGGCCGTGTCCGCCACCTCCACCGTGGCCTCCCCCGGGCGGTCGGAGAGGACCAGGTGGGCCCCCTTGGCCAAGGCCTCCTGGGCGTAGGCGCGTCCGTGGGTGCGGCTTCCGGGAAGGGCCACGAAGAGGAACCCCGGACCCACGGCCCGGCTGTCCCAGTGGAGGTCAAAGGCGGTCCGGCCGCCGGGGTGGAGCCTCCCCCCTGTGGCCGCGGCCACCCATTCCGGCGTCATTTCCCTAACATGCGCATCTTGCACCTCTACCTCACCGCCCCTCAGCATAGGGGGGAAGGCCCGCGTAGGCCAAGAGGCCGGCGGCCACTTCCCGGAAGATGGGGGCGGCCACCAGGCTTCCGTGGATCTCGCCTTGGGGGTGGTGGACGGCCACCACCACGGTGTACCGGGGGGCGTCCCCGGGGACGAACCCGGCGAACCAGGCGGTGAAGACTTCCTTAGAGTAACGGCCCTGGACCACCACCTGGGCGGTGCCGGTCTTCCCGGCCAGGTGGTAGCCGGGCAGGGCGGCCCTGGGGGCGAGGGCCTCCTCCAGGGCTTGGCGGATGGCCCTCGCCGTGTCCGGGGAGAAGACCCGCTCCTCCCTGGCCTCCTGGCCCTGGAAGAGCCTCGGGGTACGGTAGACCCCGTCCACCAGGGCGGCGAAGGCCGCCGCCAGGTGCAAGGGGGTGACGAGGAAGCCTTGGCCGAAGGTGTGGTTGGCGTAGCCAGCCCGGCTCCACTCCTCCGGGGCCTTGACCAGGGGCGGGGCGGTGCGCACCCCGGGGAGGGGCCTGGGGTCGGTGAGATGGAGCTTCTCCATATAGCGATAGAAGGTCGCCTTGGGGAGGCGCTCGGCCAGGAGGCTGATCCCCACGTTGGAGGAGTACTTGAGCACCCCGGCCAAGGTGAGCCCAGGGGGGTGGGGCACGGCGTCGCGGATGGTCCAGCCGTCCACCTGCCGCCACATGGGGGCTTCCACCGGGGTGGAAAGGCGGGCCGCGCCCTCCTCCAGGAGCATGGCGGCGGTGAGGGCCTTCATGGTGGAGCCCGGTTCCAAGACCACCAGGAAGGCGTGGTTGCGCCAGGAAAGGTCTTTCTCCGGGTCCTTGCGCGGGGCCATGGGGTCAAAGGCCGGGGCGTTGGCCACGGCCAGGAGTCTGCCTTCCCGGTCCAGGACGAGGAGGGTGGCGAAGGCCCCCCGGCTTCGTTCCAGTCCCCTCCAGAGGGCCCGTTCCGCCAAGGCCTGGACCCAAGGGTCCAGGGTGAGGGTGAAGGAGCGCCCCTCCGAGAGGGCGGCGTTTAGGTCCCGCTCCAGCCCCTCCAAGCCCCGCCCGGAGGCCCGTTCCCCAAAGCCCAAAAGCTGGCTTGCGCTCTTCCCCAGGGGGTAGTACCGCCCCCCCTCGAGGCTCACCGCCAGAGGGGTGCCGTCGGCGGCGTAGAGGTTGCCCCGCAGAGGGGGTGGGGATGGGGGCAGGAGGGCTGGCCGTGGACCCCGGCTCACCAGGGCGTAAACCCCCAAGGCCAAAAGGACCAGGTAGAGGCCCATCCCCAGGAACACCAAGGGCACCCGGTTGGCGCCTGCGGTCACCTTTCCCACCTCCCCCGGCTCATGGGCACGAACCCTTCCTTCTCCGCCCACTCCAGCACCCGGTGGGGTTGGCTTAGGCGCCAGGTTTCCTTGAGGAGGGCCTCTTCCTCGGCCTTGAGGCGGTCTATGCGCTCCTCCATCCGGGCCAGGCGGGCCTTTTCCAGCTGGTTGCGGTGGCCTGCGGCGAAGAGGAGGAGGAGGGCCAAGAGGTAGAGGAGGCCGAAGCGTAGGGCGCTCTTCACAAAGCCTCCTTCTCCGCGGCCCGTAGCTTGGCGCTCCGGGCGCGGGGGTTTCGCGCCACCTCCTCGGGGGAGGGAAGCACGGGCTTTTTGGTGAGCACCTTGAGGCCGCTCGCCTTGAGGAACCGCTTCACCAGCCGGTCCTCGAGGGAGTGGAAGGTGATGACCACCAGCCGCCCCCCGGGGGCGAGGATCTGGGCAGCCTGGGCGAGGAACTCCTCTAGGGCGCCAAGCTCGTCGTTCACGTACATGCGCAGGGCCTGGAAGGTCTTGCGGGCCGGATGCCCGGCCTTGCGGAAGCCCACCGCCTGGCGGACGATCTCCGCCAGCTCCGTGGTGGTCTCTATGGGCTTTTTCCTCCTGGCCTCCACCACGGCCTTGGCGATGCGGTAGGCCTGCTTTTCCTCTCCCAGGTCCCGCAGGATGCGGTAAAGTTCCTCCAGGGAAAGGGTATTGACCACCTCGGCCGCCCTCGGGCCCTCCTCCCCCATGCGCATGTCCAAAGGGCCCTCCTTCTGGTAACTGAAGCCCCGCTTGGGGTCTTCCAGGTGGAAGCTGGAAACCCCGAGGTCCGCCAGGATCCCCGCCACCTCTTCCACCCCAGCTTGGCGGAGCACCTCCTCGAGGCGGCGGAAGTTGGCCTGGTACACCCGGAGGCCCGGTAGGCCCAAGGCCTGGGCCCGGGCCACGGCCTCGGGGTCCTGGTCCAGCCCCAGGACCAGCCCCCCCCGTTCCAGGATGCCCCGGGTGTGGCCGGCGCCTCCCAGGGTGGCGTCCACATACACCTTGCCGGGCTCCACCTTCAGGAAGTCCAGGGCCTCCTGGTACAAGACGGGAATGTGCTGGGTAACGGTCTCCATAAATGCCTACCCAATAAGCCCCTTGAGGGCCTCGGGGGCTGGTGGATGGCGCATGATTTCCTCAATGGTTTTCCACCAGCGCTCCTGGCTCCAGATCTCCAGCCTGCCCGGAGCCCCGGCCACCACCACCTCGCCTCCTTCCTGGAGCCCGGCAAACTGCCGCAAGGGAGGGGGGATCAGGACCCGGCTGGCGTTGTCCATCCGGGTCTTGTGGGCCCCCGAGTAAAAGAAGCGGACAAAGGCGCGGGCCTCGGCGTCGGTGAGGGGAAGGTTGACCAACTGCTCTTCAATCTTGCGCCAGCGGTCGGAAGGGAAGACGTAAAGGCACCCTTCCATCCCGCGGGTGAGCACCAGGCCGTCTTCCAGGAAGTCCCGGAAGGGGGCGGGGATGACCACCCGCCCTTTGTCGTCTAGGCTGTACTGGTACTCACCGAAGGGCATTTCCCACCCGCTCCCACCCTCGCTGGGGTCCGCCCCTTGGGTTGGAGGAGGCGAGGGCTTTACCCAGGCGAGGCTTTCGCCGGGAGTATACCACGTACTCCCCACAGATTTCCACTCCCTCCCACTTCCACCCCACTTATTTCCCACCCGGGCTGAGGAGGCCTTGCCGGGAGCCCAGGCGGAGGCTCTCACCCACTTCGCCCCGCCTTCGTTTCCACGGACGGCGCTTGATGTGCTATGGTGGGAATAGCCCTCCCTTCCTTGATTCCTGCTCGAGGGCTGTGGAACTTGACAATATTCCCTGTCTTCCCTCCCAAAAAGACACATAAAGGGGGGTGAGCAGGCGTTTTTGCCGTCCTGGTCATGTGTAGTCCCCACGCACGTGGGGATGGACCGCCCAGTCCTCGCGCCACCACTCAGCATCAGGGTAGTCCCCACACACGTGGGGATGGACCCTAGGGCGCATTATGGGCGGCCCTCACCCCCCCGTAGTCCCCACGCACGTGGGGATGGACCGAAACTGACCCCTGGGCCGCTTCCTCCCCCTTCGTAGTCCCCACGCACGTGGGGATGGACCGACGCAGGCCCAGTTTCTGGCAGAAGCCCTCATGTAGTCCCCACGCACGTGGGGATGGACCGTAGCTCGGCGGGACGAAGTAGAGGAAGAAGGGGTAGTCCCCACGCACGTGGGGATGGACCGGCGTAGGCGTCACGGGATGACGGGAGCCAGCCGTAGTCCCCACACACGTGGGGATGGACCGTGGACCCTGGGGATCCGGGAGGTGCCCGTCCTGTAGTCCCCACACACGTGCGGATGGACCGCGGAGGTGCACTGGGGGGCCCTGGTGGCTTTGACTTTCATAGAAACCAGGAACTACGCTCATTTGCTGGGCCAGCGGGTGGGATTCCTCCGCTGGCCCAGCTAAACGGGCAACGACCCCCTGGAGAGCCGCGCGTCCTGCACCGGGCTATCGGGAACCCAGGCCCAGCCCGGTGGGTTCACCCCATGGTACCACCCCCGGCGGCGGAACGCAAAACCCCCACTTGCAGCAGCAGACTTGACCGCTATACCGCATAGAGCCCCAGGAACCTGAGGGCGGAGAGGGGATGGAAAGAGAAGGCCTCCAGGGCCGCCTTCTTCTCCCGCACCTCCCCGCGGTACAGCAGGGACACCAGAAAGGCCCGGAGGGCGGCCAAGACCTGCGCCCCCACGCCCCGCACCTGGCAGGCGTCTTCCCGGAGGAGGACGTCCCGCACCCAAAAGGACCGGTTCTCCACCTCCCACCGGGAAAGGAGAAGCTCCCCAAGCCGCCTCGCCTCCGCCTCCTCGGCCCCCAAGCTGGTGAGGGCGTAGCTCACCGTGCGCCGTACCTCCCCCGTCCCCTTGTGCACCACCTCCCGCTCCACCCGCACCACCTGCCTGCACCCGGGAAAGGCCAAGAGCGCATCGGGCAGATGGGGAGAAGCCCAGACCCGGTAGGTCCATACCTCCCCGTCCCGCACCACCTCCCAGGCCGACTCCGTCTCCCCGGGAAGCCGCCTCTCCTCCATCCCCTTGAACACCTCCAGAGCCCACTCCAGCACTTCCCCCTGGTTGGCCTTCAGGAGGAAGAGGTAGCCCCCCCTTTTTCCACCACCTTCCCCGCCACCTCCGGGTACAGGTACCCCGCGTCCCCCACCACCACCTTCCCCTTGGGCCCCGTGAAGTTCGCCCAGCGGCAAGACAGTGGCCTGTACGGTTGAGCCCGACCCCCGGGACTGGCTCTTCGCCGCCGGGGAGATGGTCCGGGCCCCCTTCAACCGCGGCCCCCGCTCCGTCCCCGAGGCCCTCAGGCCTCTCCTCGGCCGGGAGCGGGCCACCAGCCTCGAGCTCCACGTGGCCCAGCGGGTCCTGGACGGGGACCTGGCCCCGGGCACCCCTCCCGAGGTCTACGAGGGCCTGTGCCTCGAGGCCCCGGCCCACCCCGAGGCCGCCCTCTTCGCCTACGCCCGGGACCAGGGTCCGGTGCTGGCCGCCCTGGCCCCCGCCTCCTTCATCCCCGAGGAGGCCCGGGGGCCCAGGATGAGGCGCCTCTGGTTCGTGGTATACTCCTTCCACAGCGGGACGCTGGCCACCGGCTACAGCGTGCGGGACCTGAGCGAGCTGGACGTCCCCTGGGACAAGGTGGTATGGCTCAAGAAACCTCCCTGGCTTACGCCCCCCTAGCCCTGGCCCGGGCCTACGTGGCCTGGGTGAGGGAGCTCCTGGACCGGGGGGAGGAGGCCGACCCGGAGGAGCTCCTGGACGCCGTGGAGGAGTGGACCCCCTTCCGGGGGTACCTGAGGGACGCGGCCCGGGAGGACCGGGAGGCCGCCCTCGCCCTGGCCCGGGAGGTCTTCGCTGAGGGGCCCAGGCTTCGGGCCCTGGGCTTCCCCCTTCCCGAGACCTGGGAGGCCTTCCTCGCCCGGGTGGGGCTGGAGCCCTGAGGGCGGGGGAGGTTTTTCAACCGCCCGATGCCGAGGTATAAGCCCCCGGCCGTAGTCCCCACGCACGTGGAGATGGACCGCTCCGGGCGGAGCTTCGTGCGATGTGCTTTTGCCATACAGAAAAACCCCTCGAGGCTCGCCTCGAGGGGAGCCAGGGCAGGGCGTAAGCCGGGTTCTGTTTTCTGCGGTCATCTCTCTGGGACCGGTGTCGCCACCGGCCTCAAGCGGCCCATCCCGCAGGTTCTCTCGGGCCGGGCAAGCCCTTCCTGCCTACTGGGCCTTGCACCGGGTGGGGTTTGCCGTGCCCCAGCCTGTTGCCAGGCCAGGCGGTGGGCTCTTACCCCACCGTTTCACCCTTGCCCGCACCGGGGGAGGCCCCGGCCGCTGGCGGTCTCTTCTCTGTGGCACTTTCCGTCGGGTTGCCCCGCCCAGCCGTTAGCTGGCACCCTGCCCTATGGTGCCCGGACTTTCCTCACCCGGAGGTTTGGGCCTCCAGGCGCGACCGCACCCCTGCCCTGGGGCACTCACCATTCTAGCACAAACCCCGGTTAGAATCAGGGGGTGCGGGTTCCTTGGTACGCCCCTTTAGGCTTCTTGCTCCTTGCCCTTTTGGGGCTGGCGGTGCTGGGCCTGGTCTGGCTTTTGGCGGCGGTGGCCCTGTTGGCCGGCCTGGGGTATGGGGCCTGGCGGGGGCTCAGGCGCAGGCTCTGGGGCCCCGCCTGGCGGCGCCTTCCCCCGCCCCGGTAGGCCTTGCTTCTTAGGCCCTCCGCCCTTAGACTGGGAGATGGTCTTCGCACGGCCAAGACCGTGCGGCAGGAGGCGAGCGTGAAAGAAGGCATCCACCCTAAGCTGGTTCCCGCCCGCATCATCTGCGGTTGCGGCAACGTCATCCACACCTATTCGGTGAGGCCTGAGATCCACGTGGAGGTCTGCAGCAAGTGCCATCCCTTCTACACGGGCCAGCAGCGGTTCGTGGACACGGAGGGTAGGGTAGAGCGCTTCCAGCGCCGCTACGGGGATTCTTACCGCAAGGGGCGGTAAGGGCTGGCTGGACCTGGGGGCCCCCAAGGCCCCCAGGTTGCGTTTAAGCTTTCCTAGGAGGGACCCATGCCCCCTATACTCCACCGCCAGGGTTGGATTGAGGTGATCGCTGGCCCTATGTTCTCCGGCAAGAGCGAGGAGCTCATCCGCCGGGTCAAGCGGGCCCTCATCGCGAAGCAGCGGGTGGTGGTCTTCAAGCCGCGTTTGGACGACCGCTACCACCAGGCCTATGTGGTAAGCCACGATGGGGAAAGGGTAGAGGCCATTCCCATAGAGCGCGCCCAGGAGATGGAAGCCCACCTGGACCCCCTGCCCGAGGTGGTAGCGGTGGACGAGGTCCAGTTTCTGGACAGCGGGCTCCTCCCCCTGGTGGAACGCCTGGCCCAAAGGGGGGTGCGGGTGATCCTGGCGGGGCTGGACCTGGACTTCAGGGGGGAACCCTTCGGCCTCATGCCTGAGCTTTTGGCCCGGGCGGAGTTCGTGGAGAAGCTCACCGCCATCTGCCCCCGGTGCGGCGCTCCCGCCACCCGCACCCAGCGCTTGGTGAACGGCCAACCGGCCCGCTACACCGACCCCGTGATCCTGGTGGGGGCTTTGGAGCACTACGAGCCCCGGTGCCGGGCCTGCCACCAGGTGGTCTACTGAGCCACGGGAAGGGAGGTGCCCTTGCGCTTCCGGAAGCGCACCTCCAGCACGCCGTGCCGCAGGCTGGCCTGGGCCGTGCCCTCCTCAATGGGCCCCGGCAGGTCCAGGGTGCGGCGGAAGGTGCCCATGGGCCGCTCCTCCAGGAGGTAGGTTCCGGGAAGGGGGTGGCGCACCCCGGCCAGGGTCACGCGGCTTCCCTCCTCCAAAAGCTCCAGGTCCTCGGGCCGGACTCCAGGGAGGTCCACCAGGAGGATGTAGTGGTCCTCATCCTCCAGGAGGTCTACCCTGGGGGCCCAGGCGGCGGGTTCCTCGCCGGTGAGCTGGTAGGCCAGCTCGGCGATGCGCTCTTGCAGTTCTTTTAGCTTCCGCAGGGTCTCCAGGCGGTCCAGGCGCTCTAACATGCCCTTAGCATAAGGGATGTGGAGGCCGTCCCCGTTCTCGCCGGGCCCACGGGTAGCGGGAAGACCCTCCTCGCCTTGAGGCTTGGGGAGGAGTTGCCCCTCGAGGTCATCTCCGCCGATGCCACCATGGTCTACCAAGGCCTGGACATCGGCACGGACAAGCCCTCCCCCGAGGAAAGGGCGCGGGTGCCCCACCACCTGGTGGACGTCCTCACCCCGGGCGAGGCCATGAGCGTGGCCCGCTATCTGGACCTGGCGGAAGAGGCCATTGCCGGGGTGCTGGCCAGGGGGCGCCTCCCCTTGGTGGTGGGGGGCACCGGCTACTACATCCGGGCCCTTTCCCAGGGGCTTCACGCCCTTCCCCCTCCGGACCCCAAAACCCAGAAGGCCCTTTGGCGGGAGCTGGAGGAAAGGGGCCTCGAGGCCCTCCTGGCGGAGCTCGCCCGGGTGAGCCTCGAGGACACGAGGCGAGTGGGGCGGAACCCCCGGAGGCTGGTGCGGGCTTTGGAGGTCTACCGGCGTACCGGGACTCCCCCTGCCCGTTTCCCCCGAAGGCCTCCCCGCTTCCGCTACAAGAAGCTCGTCCTGTGGCCCGAAAGGGCCTGGCTTTTCCCCAGGCTGGAGGAAAGGGCCAGGGCCCAGTTCGCCCGGGGCCTGGTGGAGGAGGTCCGAGGGCTTCTCGCCCGGTACCCCGAGATGCCCACCGCCTTGCAGGCCATCGGCTACAAGGAGGTGGCGGGTTACCTCCGGGGGGAGTACGGCCTGGAGGAAGCCCTCCTTAGGGACATCCGGGCGGTGAAGGCCTACGCCAAAAGGCAGTACACCTGGTTCCGCCACGAGCCAGGGGACGTCACCTACCTGCCCCGGGGGGGCGAGGAGGCGTACTTAGGCTTTCGGGACTGGCTTCGCCTTCACTTCCGGCTATAGTGGGGGCATGTTGGCCCACGAGATCCGCGCCCGGGTGGCCCGGGGGGAGGTCTCCCCCCTGGAGGTGGCCGAGGCCTACCAGAGGCGGGTTCGGGAGCTGGACCCGGGGCTTGGGGCCTTCCTCACCTTGAACGAAGGGCTTCTGCAGGAGGCCCAGAGGTTGGACCCCCGCCTGCCCCTGGCGGGCCTGGTGGTGGCCGTGAAGGACAACATCGTGACCCGGGGCCTCCGCACTACCGCGGGAAGCCGCCTTCTGGAGAACTTCCTGCCCCCCTACGAGGCCACGGCGGTGGCGAGGCTTCGGGCCCTTGGCGCCCTGGTCCTGGGCAAGACCAACCTGGACGAGTTCGGCATGGGTTCCTCCACGGAGCACTCCGCCTTTTTCCCCACCAAGAACCCCTTTGACCCGGGAAGGGTTCCCGGGGGCTCCAGCGGGGGAAGCGCCGCGGCGGTGGCGGCCGACCTCGCCCCCCTCGCCCTGGGCTCGGACACGGGGGGAAGCGTGCGCCAGCCCGCCGCCTTCTGCGGGGTCTACGGCCTCAAGCCCACCTACGGCCGGGTGAGCCGCTTCGGCCTCATCGCCTACGCCTCGAGCCTGGACCAGATCGGCCCCATGGCCCGATCCGTGCGGGACCTCGCCCTCCTCATGGACGCCATGGCCGGCCCCGACCCCCTGGACGCCACCAGCCTGGACCTTCCTCCCCGCTTCCAGCAAGCCCTAAAAGAGCCCCTTCCCCCCTTGCGCCTCGGGGTGGTGCGGGAAGCCCTCCTTGGGAATAGCCCCGGGGTGGAAGGGGCTTTGGAGGAGGCCTTGGGCGTCTTCCAGGGGCTTGGCTTGAGCGTGCAGGAGGTCTCCTGGCCCTCCTTGCCCCAGGCCCTGGCCGCCTACTACATCCTGGCCCCCGCGGAGGCCAGCTCCAACCTGGCCCGCTACGACGGCACCCTGTACGGGGTCCGGGCCGAGGGGGAGGAGGTGGAAGGGGTGAGGATGGCCACCCGGGCCCGCTTTGGCCTCGAGGTCAAAAGGCGGGTTCTCATGGGCACCTTCGTCCTCAGTAGCGGCTACTACGAGGCCTATTACGGGAGGGCCCAGGCCTTCCGCCGCCGCCTCGAGGCCGAGGCCAGGGCCCTCTTCCAGGAGGTGGACCTCCTCCTCCTGCCCACCACCCCCCATCCCGCCTTCCCCTTGGGGGCCCGCCCCGACCCCCTCGCCATGTACCGGGAGGACCTCTACACCGTGGGGGCAAACCTGGCGGGGCTACCGGCCCTCTCCTTCCCCGCGGGGTTTGAGCGCCACCTGCCGGTGGGGCTCCAGCTCCTTGGTCCCTGGGGGGAGGACGAACGCCTCTTGCGGGCGGCCCTGGCCTTTGAGGAGGCCACGGACCGCGCCTTCCTTCGCACGCCCTTGGGGGAGGCCCTCTAGGGGGTTTGGCCGCCATGCAGGGGATGGACCCCGCTTTTCGCCTCCGCCTCGCCACCCGCCTCGCCCGGCGCCTCAGGGCCGAAGGGAGGCCCCTTCCCCTTCCCCTCCTGGGGGAGGCCTTGGGGCTCCGGGGCCCCGTGGCCCCCGTGGTGCGGCCTTTGCTGGACGGGCGCTTCATCCCCGGGGAGGAGGTGGGGCTTTGGGAGTGGCGCTATCCCTTTCCCCACCCCGGGGAAGCGGTGGTCCTCCTGGACCTGGAGACCACCGGCCTGGACCCGGGGCGGAACGAGATCATAGAGCTCGCCCTGGTGCGCCTCGAGGGCAAGAGGCGCCAGGCCTTTCAAAGCCTGGTGCGCCCCTCCCGCCCGCCGGGCCCCTTCATCCAGAACCTCACCGGGATCCGGGCCTTTGAGCTGGCGGAGGCCCCGCCCCTGGAGGAGGTCTTGGCCAAGGCCTACCCCCTCTTGCAAGGGGCCACCCTGGTCATCCACAACGCCCCCTTTGACCTCTCCTTTCTGCGCCCGGCCTTGGGGGGCATGGGGTTGGAGCTGAGGAACCCGGTGGTAGACTCCATCCGCCTGGCCAAAAGGGCTCTTCGGGGGCTTCGCCGCTACGGCCTGGACGCCCTTTCGGAGGCCCTGGAGCTTCCCCCCAGGAGGGAGCACCGGGCTTTGGCCGACGTGGAACGGACCCTTGCCCTGGTCTACGAGGTGTATTATATGCTCACTTCAGGGAGTCCCCGTTCCCTGGTGGAGTTAGGGAGGTAGTATGACCGCCCGCTACGTTTTGACCAGCGCCTGTATTCAATCGGGTACCATGGCCCTCACCGCTTCCTTGCGCCAGCGCCTCCAGGGAAAGGAGCGCGTGCGCTTCGTGGACGAGGACGGGGAGGCCTTTGAGGTGGAGGTGGACTGGAAGGGGGGGCTCCTTAAGGGCCTTGGGCCCTACTACGCCAAGCGGCGCCTGGCGGTGAACGAGGTGGTCCTCCTCCACTTCCGGGGGGAGGAGGTGGAGCTCAAGGCCCTGCCCCGCTCCCTCCCCCGCCTGGAGAGGCCCCGGGAAGACCCCAAGGAGGCCAAGGAAGAGGCCCCCAAGGGGGAGAGGCGCCGGGTCCGGGTCACCCCCTACCCCAAGGAGGTGCTCTTCCCCCACGAGCCCAAGGCCCTCGAGCCCCCGGGGGTCACCGAGGACCTGAGGCGCTTGGGCTTCCTCCTGGAGGGGGGGCCCCCCTGGCTCTACAAGGCCCCCCTGGGACGGCGGCAGGTGGTGCTGGCCCTTCTCCGGCTGGGGGAGGGGAGGGTGGAGGACCTAAGGCCCTACCGCGCGCAGGGGGCTCATGTGGCCCTTCTGGCCCCGGAGTCCGAGAAAGGGGCGGTGCCCCCGGGGATCCCTTACCTCTCCCCGGAGGGGGTGAACCGCCTGGTGCGCCTCAAGGGGCGCTTCCCCCTTTCGGCTTTGGACCTGGAGGACCTCCTGCGGGAAGGGCGGGTGGACCTGGAAGCGGTGGAGGCCCTGGAAGACCGCCTGGTGGCCGAGCTTTCCGAGCGGGGGGCCCTGGCCGCCCTCCTCTTCCTTCTCGCCCGCAAGCGCCTGGGGGAGGTGTTCTTGCTCCAGGACCTCGAGGCCGAGGCCCTGGAGGAAGGCCTCGTCCCCGAGGTGGTGCGCCAGGGGGTGGAGCTTTTTGCCCAGCCCCCTTTTCTCCTCCTAAAGCGGCTTTCCCCGGGGGAGTTCCTCCTGAGGCAGGAGGTGGAGGAGGCCTTAAAGGACCTCGGGAGCTTTGCCGAAGGGGTGCTGGCCCGCCTCAGCCGCGTCCGTGGGGGCGCTTGATGGGCGTGGCCTCCCCCAGGGCGAGGTCAAAGCTCCGCCGCGCCCGCTCCTTTAGGCCCTCCACCTTCTCCCAGTCGGGGAAGCGGCCGTACATGGCTGCCTTGGAGAGTTTGATGGGGTCCCCGGGGAGCTCCTGGTAGTAGGCCCCGGTCTCCTTGGCGAAGGCGGCCACCTTGGGGTCGTAGGAGAGGGCGGCGAAGGGGGTACCGGCGGCCGCTGCCAGGATAAGGCCGTGGAGGCGCATGGAGATCACGTACCCCGCCTGGGCCGCCAGGTAGAGGACCCGCCTGGGGTCCGAGGTCTTCTCCACCCGGTGGTGGGGGAAGTTTTCCAAGACCTCCTCGTCGTAGCCCGGTTGCAGGAGGAGGACCAGGACCTGCCTGCCCTCGTGGAAGAGGTGGTTGGCGGTGATGTACAGGTTGCGCACCGCCTCCGGGGCCACCCCGGCCCGGGGGATGACCAGGACCAGGTCCTCTTCCCGCTGCACCGGGGGCGGGGTGAGGAGGAGGGCGGGGTCGGCGCCGAGCTCGGCGGAAAGGCCCAGGCGCCTGGCGTACTCCAGGGAGTCCTGGTCGCGGAAGATGGCGGGTACCCCCCGAAGGACCCGCCGCACCAGGGCCTCCCCTCGAGGGGAAAGGGGCCCCAGGGACTGGTTGAAGACCACCACCCGCTTGCGGAAAAGCCGGGCGAGGCGGAGGAGGGAAAGGTAGTACTGGAGGCTTAGGGCGCTGGTGGCGTCCTGCAAAAGCCCCCCACCTCCCAGAAGCCAGAGGTCGGCCCCAAGAAGGGCCAAGGGGTTAAGGCGGTGGAAAGCCCTAAGGCCGTGCTCCTCCCGGGTGCGCCTGGGGTCCCCGGAGAGGGCCACCACCTGGTGCCCCCGCGCCCTGAGCTCCCGGGCGATGGCTTCCAGGATGGCCTCGTCCCCGGCGTTCCTGAACCCGTAGTACCCCGCTACCCCAACCACCATGCCCGTAGCCTCCTCACCAGGATAACCCCTAGCAGGCCCAAAGCCCCTCCCAGAAGGGCGCCGTTCAGCACCCGGAAGAAGGAGATGGGTAGGGGCGTGTGGAAGTGGCTGAAGGTGTTGAGGATGGAGGCGATGCCGAGGCTTGCCAGGAAGAGGAGGGCGTTTTGCAGGTGGCGCGGCCAGGGGAGGAGGAGGGCCAGGGGAAAGAGGGCGTGCCCGAAGACCTCCTTGAAGCGGGGGCGCACCATGAGGTCCTGGAGCAGGCTTCTCAGCTTCAGCTCCAACTCCGGCACCAAGGGGGCGTCGTTGCCCCGGCGCAGGAGGGCGAAGGCCAGAAGGCCCAGGGCCAGAGTCCCCAGGGCCACCTCCCCCAGGCGCAGGGGGTGGGTGTAGAGGCGGGTGAGGGCTTCTTTGAAGTTGCGGTCCAGGAAGCTGTAAGCCACCAGGAGGGGCGGGACCAGCAGGGTGAGGGAGACCCCTTTGAAGGGGGTGAGGCCTAAGACCGTGGCCGGGCTCGAGCCCAGGGCGCTGAGGAAGACCGCTCCCATGAGGGCGTACCCCAGGCTCCGCGCCCACGGCCAAAGCCCGTTCCTGGGTCCCAAAAAGCCCAGCACCGGGAAGACCAGAGCCGCAAGCAACGCCCCCGCCTGGCTCCCGGCGTACCCCAGGGCCAGGAGGAGGAGGATAAAGGCCACCCAGGGCCCGTACACGGGAAGCCCCAGGGCCAAAAGCCCGAGGCCCGCAAGCACCCCCACCCAGGCGGCGTGGCGCAAGGGGCTTGGGGCGAACCCGCGGGGCTTAGGCGCCCCCAGGGCGATGTGGCTGGCCTTTAAGCCCTCCTGCAGACGGGTGAGGAGGCGGGCGGTCTCCTGGGGGTAGGGGTAGGGCCTGAGGTAGAGGAGCTGGTGCCCCCGCTCCCGGGCGGCGAGGGTGTACTTGTCTGCGGCCTCCTCGGGGCTTAGGGTGAGTTGCCACTCGTAGCGTAGGCTGAAAAGCCTTAGCACGCCCCTTTCCCTGTAGGCCAGAAGGCCGGGCTGGGGGGTCCCCTCAATGAGGGCCACGGGGACCGGGACCAGGGCCTGGGCCGCCTCCAGCCGGTGGGGGTAGCCCAAGGCCTCCAGGCCCTGGAAGACCACGGCGTCCGCCTCCTTGGGCACCAGGGGAAGCCCGGGCTCCAGGCGGCGCAGGGGGTGGTTGATGGGCCGGACCACCACGTAAAAGCCCGCTTCCTTGGCCTTTTGGATCTCCGAAAAGGCGTAGAAGGCGGGGAAGGCCTGGACGTCCACGGGGAAGCCCAGCCACTCCCCAAGCCTTTCCGTGGGGAGGTGGTAGGCCCTTTGCAGAAGGTCCAGAAGCCAGGCTTCCCCCTTGAGGTAGTACCAGTCCCTCCGGGCGGGAAGCCCCTCCTCCCGAAGCTCCCGCCCCTGGCGGTAAAGGAGAGCACCTTCGGCGATCCAGTCCTTGACCAGGCGCTCGGGGAAGGCCACCCCGTTCACCCCTTGGGCCCGGTATTGGGCCAGGGCCTGGAGGAGGCTTTGCCCCTGGGCCTTGGCCTGGGCGCGCACCGCCTCGGCATCCAGCACCAGGGCCACGGGCCCCGGCCTTTCCGCCCGAAGCCTGGGGAGGAGGGCCAGGAGGGAGGGGACGAGGGCGAGGAAAAGGAGGAGGTGCAGAAGCCGCTTCATGCTGCCCCCACCTCCCCCAGGCGGGCGAGGGCCTTGGCCAGGAGCATCTCCAGGGCCACGGGGTTCTGGCCCCCTCCGGGCAGGATCACGTCGGCGTACCGCTTGGAGGGTTCCACGAAGGCCTGGTGCATGGGCTTCACCCGGTGGAGGTACTGCTCCACCACCCCCTTAAGGGTGCGCCCCCGTTCCTCCACGTCCCGTAGGAGCCTTCGGATGAAGCGCTCGTCGGCGTCGGCGTCCACGAAGACCTTGAGGTCCATGAGCTGCCTTAGGGCCTCAGGGTAGAGGACCAGGATGCCCTCCAGGATCACCACCGGCGCAGGCCGCACCCGCTGGGTTTTGGGGCTTCGGGCGTAGGCCTTGAAGTCGTAAAGGGGCATCTCCACCGGGCTTCCCCGGAGGAGGGCCTCGGCGTGGGCCAGGTAGAGGTCCAGGTCAAAGGCCTCGGGGTGGTCGTAGTTCACCTGCAGGCGCTGGGGAAAGGGCAGGTGGGAGAGGTCCTTGTAGTAGTGGTCCATTGGCAGGAGGGCCACCCGCTGGCCCAGGGCCCGGGCCAGGGCTTGGGCCAGGGTGGTCTTGCCGCTGGCGCTACCCCCAGCGATGCCGATGACGAAAGGCTTGGCGGCGCTCACCCCTCCATGATAAGGGGCGGTTTCAGCGGGCCACGGCCACGGGTTCCTGGGAGTGGCCGATGGCCCTTTCGGTGCCGGGGTCAAAGGCGTGGAGGCGGCCCGTGTCCGCCAGGAGCTCCACCCGGTCCCCGGGCCTCACGGGAGCGTGCCCGTCCACCTTGGCCACCAGAACGGTACCGTCCACGCTCACGTGGAGCTCGGTTTCCGCCCCCAGGGGCTCCACCACCTCCACCTCCCCCCGAAGGGCGTTTTCCTCCTCAGGGATCACCGTGAAGCCCTTGAGGCCCAGGTGCTCGGGGCGAAGGCCCATCCAGACCTCCTTGCCCGCGTAGGGCCTGAGGCTTTGCGCCAGGATGGGGTTGGCGCGGATCCGGAACCCGGGGGCCACGAGGTAGGCCTTCTCCCCCTGCACCTCCACGGAGGCCTTGACGAAGTTCATGGAGGGGCTTCCGATGAAGCCCGCCACGAAGCGGTTGGCGGGGAAGTCGTAAAGGCGGAGGGGCGTGTCCACCTGCTGGATCTCCCCGTCCTTCATGACCACGATGCGGTGGCCCAGGGTCATGGCCTCCACCTGGTCGTGGGTGACGTAGATGGTGGTGACCCCGAGGCGCCTTTGGAGCTTGGCGATCTCCGCCCGCATCTCCACCCGGAGCTTGGCGTCCAGGTTGGAGAGGGGCTCGTCCATGAGGAAGACCTTAGGCTCCCGCACGATGGCCCGGCCCATGGCCACCCGCTGGCGCTGGCTGCCCGAGAGTTCCCGGGGCTTGCGGGAAAGGAGGTGCTCAATCTTGAGGATCCGGGCCGCTTCCTTCACCCTCCGGTCTATCTCGTCCTTGGGGTAGCGCCTAAGGCGGAGGCCGAAGGCCATGTTCTCGTAGACGTTCATGTGGGGGTAGAGGGCGTAGTTCTGGAAGACCATGGCGATGTCCCGGTCCTTGGGGGGGACATCGTTCACCAGGCGGTCGCCGATGTAGATCTTGCCCTCGGAGATCTCCTCGAGCCCGGCGATCATGCGCAAGGTGGTGGTCTTGCCGCAGCCGCTGGGCCCCACGAAGACCACGAACTCCCCGTCCTCCGTCTCCAGGTTGAAGTCCTTGACGGCCACCACCTTGCCGAAGCGCTTCCACACGTGCTCCAGCCTTACCTTAGCCATGCCTACCTCCTCGCCCCGCGCTCTGAGCCGCTTCGGGCCCATCGGGGGCTTGGGGGCATTGTATACCAGCCCCTGGGGAGCGGTGGTGGTATCCTCAGGTCCGGGCCTGCGGGCCTTCCCATGCTGAGGTTGGAGAACATCACCAAGCGCTTCGGCCCCGTGGTGGCCAACCGCGGGGTGAGCCTCGAGGTGAGAAGGGGGGAGGTCCTGGCCCTCCTGGGGGAGAACGGGGCGGGGAAGACCACCCTGGTGAGCCTTCTTTACGGCCTCTACGCCCCCGACGAGGGGCGCATCCTCCTGGAGGGCCGGGAGGTGGTCATCCCCTCCCCCAGGGTGGCCCAGAGGCTCGGCATCGCCCTGGTGCCCCAGCACCCCGAGCTCATAGAGGCCCACTCGGTGGCGGAGAACCTGGCCCTGGGCCTGGACCTCCCCCCCTTCTTCTCCCGCCGGGCCCTTCTCCGGAGGCTCCAGACCCTCCTCCAGGACCACCCCCTGGGGGTGGATCTGAAGGCCCCCGTCCACCGCCTCTCGGCCGGGGAGAAGCAACGGGTGGAGCTGTTGCGGGCCCTCCTTTCCCGGCCCAGGGTGCTCATCCTGGACGAGCCCACCAGCGTCCTTACCCCCAAGGAGGCCGAGGACCTTTTCCGGGAGGTGCGGAGGCTCAAGGAGAGGGGCCTCGCCGTCCTCTTTATCAGCCACAAGCTGGACGAGGTCCTGGACCTCGCTGACCGCATCGTCGTCCTCCGGGCCGGGGAGAAGGTGGGGGAGGTGCGGCGGGAGGAGGCAGATAAGGACCTCCTGGTGCGCCTCATGGTGGGCCGGGGGATGGCCCCGCCCCCCAAGGCCCCGCCCCCCCGGGAGGAGGTGGTCCTAGAGGTGGAAAACCTCCTGGTTCTCCGGCACGGTTTTCCCCTGCAGGGGATTTCCTTCGCCTTGCGGGCCGGGGAGGTTTTGGGCATCGCCGGGGTGGCGGGAAGCGGGCAGAAGGAGCTCCTCGAGGCCCTGGCCGGGCTCCGCCCCTACCGGGGCCGGGTGCGCTTTGGGGGAAGCCCGCTTCCCCAGGACCCGGCCCGGCTTTTTGCCCTGGGGGTGGCCCACATCCCCGAGGAACGGAGCACGGGGGTGGTGGCGGGGATGAGCGTGGCGGAAAACCTGGCCCTGCGCACCTACTTCCGCTACGCCCGGCGGGGCCTTCTGGACTACGGGCGCATGGAGAAGGACGCCGAGGAGCTCATGCGCCGCCACCGCATCCAGGCCCCCTCCCCCCGGACTCCCCTGCGGTTTCTTTCCGGTGGAAACGTGCAGAAGGTGATCCTGGTCCGGGAACTCAAGGAGGGTCCCCGGCTCGTCCTGGCCATGCACCCTACCTACGGGGTGGACGTGGGGGCGGCGGAGGAGGTCCACGGAAGGCTTTTGGACCTTGTGCGGGAGGGAGGGGCGGTGCTCCTGGTGAGCGAGGACCTGGAGGAGGTCCTCTCCCTTTCCCACCGGGTGGCGGCCCTGTACCACGGCCGCCTGGTGGGGCCCATCCCCCGGGAGGAGGCGAGCCGGGAGCGTTTGGGCCGCATGATGACGGAGGGGCAGGCATGAGGCTGGAGCTGGACCCCGCGCCTTCCCCGGGGAAGGTGGCCCTGACCTACGCCGCCTTTTTGCTTTTCGCCCTCTTCTTCCTGGCCCTCCTCTTTCTCGCCTACGGGGTTTCCCCTCTGCGGGCCTTTGGGATTCTCCTTTCCCCCCTGGCCGATCCCTTGGGGCTTTCCGAGATCGCCCGGCGGGCCATACCCCTGCTGCTCATTGGCTCCGGCCTGGCCTTCGCCTTCCGCGTGGGCTTCTTCAACATCGGCGCCGAGGGGCAGCTTCTCCTGGGGGCGGTGGGGGCGGCCTACGTGGCCCTCTTCCTTCCCCCGGGGCCTTGGACTTTGCCCCTCATGTTCCTCCTGGGGGGGCTCTTGGGCGCCTTGTGGGGGGGGCTGGCCGCCTGGCTTAGGGTGCGCTTCGGGGCCAGCGAGATCCTCACCACCCTCATGCAGAACTACCTGGCCTACTACCTGGTGGTCTACCTGGTGGCGGGGCCCTGGAAGGGGCAGCTGGTCTTCGGCTTCCTCTACACCGACCGCTTTCCCCAGGCGGCGGACCTGCCCCGTCTGGGGGACACCTTGGTCCACTGGCCCACCCTCCTCCTGGGGGTGGGGGCGGCCTTGGCCTTGCAGGGGCTACTTTTCCGCACCCCCTTGGGCTTCGCCCTGAGGGTCTTCGGGGAGAACCCCTCCGCGGCCCGCTACCTGGGCCTGCCCGCGGGGCGGCTTCTCCTCTTGGTGGGAGGGGTTTCCGGTCTCCTTTCGGGCCTCGCGGGGGTGGGGGAGGTGGCGGGGGTCCACCACCGCCTCCTGGAACCCGCCCAGATCTCCTTGGGCTACGGCTTCACCGCCATCCTCGCCGCCTGGCTGGCCCGGGGGCGCCCCCTTTGGGTGCTCGTCACCGCCTTCCTCCTGGGCCTCATCCTGGCGGGGGGGGATGCCTTGAAGCTCGCCCTCTCCATGCCCTTCCGGGTGGTGGACGTGGTCTCGGGGCTTTCCCTCCTGGCCCTGATCGGCGCCGAGGCCCTGAGCCGCCACCGGGTAGTCTGGAGGCGTTGATGGAAGAGGTCCTTTTGCGCGCGGTTTTCTTCGGCACGCCCATCCTCTTGGCCTCCCTGGGGGCCCTCCTCGCCGAGAGGAGCGGGGTGGTGAACCTGGGGGTGGAGGGAATGATGGCCCTAAGCGCCCTTTCGGCCTTCGCCCTGGCCCTCGAGGCCTCCCCCCTCTGGGGCCTCCTGGCGGGGGTGGGGGTGGGGGTCTTGGGCGGGGTGGCCCTGGGCCTCTTCGCCGTCTCCTTGAGGGCCAACCAGTTCGTGGCGGGGCTCGCCGTGGCCGCTTTGGGCCTCGGGGCCTCGGGGCTCTTGGGGAAGCGCTACGAGGGGGTCCCCCTGGAGAACCCCCTTCCCGAGGGAGGCCTGGCCCTCCTGGCCTTGGCCCTCGCCCTCCTTGTCCACCTCCTCCTCTACCGTACCCGCTTCGGCCTCTACCTCCGGAGCGTGGGGGAGAACCCCAAGGCGGCGGACCTCTTCGGCGTGGACGTGGACCGGGTGCGCTACGGGGCCCTGGCCTTGGGGGGTGGGCTCATCGGGATGGCGGGGGCCTACCTCTCCTTGGCCTACCGCCCCTCCTGGACGGACGGCATGACGGGGGGGCTTGGCTTTGTGGCCATCGCCCTGGTGATCCTCGCCGCCTGGGAGCCCCTGCGGGCGGTCTTGGGGGCCTACCTCTTTGGCCTCCTCTTCTTCCTCCAGTTCCGCCTGCAGGGCAGTGTACCTATACCGAGCGAGGCCTTTGCCGCCATGCCCTACCTCTTGGTTATCCTGGTCCTGGCCCTCTCGGGGCGCACCCGGGCCCCCAAGGCCCTGGGGGTGCCCTTTGAACGGGGGAGGTGAGGAGGATGCGGAGACTCTTGGCGCTTCTTCTGGTCCTGGGCCTAGGGCTGGCCCAGGGGGACAAGCCCAAGGCCTGCTTCATCTATGTGGGGCCCGTGGGGGATGCGGGCTGGACCTACGCCCACGACGTGGGTCGCAAGAAGGCGGAGGCCGCCCTTCCCTGGCTGGAGACCCGCTACGTGGAAAGCGTTCCCGAGGCCCAGGCCCTGCCGGTGATAGACCGCTTCGTGCGGGAGGGCTGCCAGGCGATCTTCGCCACCAGCTTCGGGTACGGGGAGGCGGTCCTCGAGGCCGCCAAGAAGTACCCCGAGGTCCTCTTCGCCCACGCCACCGGGATCAAGCGGGCCCCCAACGTGGCCACCTACATGGCGGACTTCTACCAGGTCTACTACTTGAACGGCCTCGCCGCCGGGGCCCTAACCAAGACGGGCAAGGTGGGGTACGTGGCAGCCTTCCCCATCCCCGAGGTGAAGCGGCACATCAACGCCTTCGCCCTGGGGGTGCGGGCGGTGAATCCCAAGGCCCAGGTCCTGGTGCGCTGGATCAACGCCTGGTACGACCCGGCCAAGGCCCGGGAGGCCACGGAGGCCTTGCTTTCCCAAGGGGCCGATGTCTTCGCCTTCACCGAGGACACCCCCACGGTGATCCAGACGGCGGCCAGGAAGGGGGCCTACTCCTTCGGCCACTACACCCCCATGCTCAAGTTCGCCCCCGACCACGTGGTCTCGGGGCAGATCGTCCACTGGGAGGTCATCTACATAGACTTCCTCAAGAAGGTGAAGGAAGGGGTCTACACCCCGAAGAACCTGCAGAACGTGGACTACTTCTGGCTCCTAAAGGAGGGGGCGGTGGAGATGGGGGCGGACTACGGGGTGCCCATCAACCCCAAGCACGTGCCCCTCTTGCAGAAGGCCCAGATGAGCGTGGGCGGCAAAAAGGTGGCGGTCTACGACCGCATCATAGCCCTCCTGAAGGACATGTCCAGCCCCAAGCCCACCTTTGACCCCTTCACCGGGCCCATCCGGGACCGCAAGGGGGTGGTGCGGATCCCCGCCGGGAGGAAGGCCAGCCTGGAGGAGCTTCTCACCATGGAGTGGGCCGTTCCCGGGGTGGTGGGGGACTGGCCGGGGGAGCCCAAGTAGGGCTTCCTGAATCTCACAGGCTCCGGAAGACCTCCTCCAGGATCTCCAGCCCCATGGCCGCCTCCTCCCGGGAGAGGATGAGGGGCGGGGCCAGGCGCAGGGCGGAGGGCCCCGCGGCCAGGGTGAGGAGGCCTTTCTCAAAGGCGAGCCGCTGGGCCTTGTCCCGGAGGTCGGGCCGCTCCTCCTTGGCGCTGCCGAAGTCCAGGCCGATCATAAGCCCCCGGCCCCGCACGTCCCCCAGGAAGGGGAAGCGGGCCTGCAGGGCCCGGAGCTCCTTAAGGAGGAAATCCCCTACCTGGGCGGCGTTTTCCATGAGGCCTCCTTCCAGGAGGTCCAAGGTGGCGTGGGCCGCCGCCGCCGCCACCGCCTGGCCGCCGAAGGTGGTGCCGTGGGCGGCGGGGCGCCAGCTCCCGAGCTCCTCCCGGAAGAGGAGGGCGCTTAGGGGATACCCCGAGGCCAGACCCTTGGCCAGGACGTAGACGTCCGCCTCCACTCCCTCGTGCTCCAGGGCGAGAAACCGCCCGGTGCGGCCCGCCCCGGTCTGCACCTCGTCCGCCACCAGGAGGATGCCGTGGCGCTCCAGGAGGGCCTTGAGCTGGGAAAGGAAGCCGGGTGGGGGCACCACGTACCCCCCCTCGCCCTGGATGGGCTCCACGAAGAAGGCCGCCACCTCCTCCGGCGGGACCACGGTGCGGAAGAGGTGCTCCAGGTGCTCCAGGACCGCATCCCCCGCGTCCTCGGGGGAGGCCCCCAGGGGCGGGCGAAAGGGGTTGGGGAAGGGGATGTGAAAGACGCCGGGCAGAAGGGGGCCGAAGCCCTTGCGGTAGGCGCTTCTGCTGGCGGTGAGGGAAAGCGCCCCAAGGCTTCTTCCGTGGAAGGCCCCGGCGAAGGCCAGGAGGTAGGGGCGGCCCGTGTGGTGGCGGACGAGCTTGATGGCCGCCTCAATCCCCTCCGTGCCCGAGTTGCCGAAGAAGACCCGGTACCTCCCCTTAAGCCTCGCCGAAAGCCGCTCCGCCAGGGAGAGGGTGGGCTCGTGGGTGAAGTCGGAGAAGCAGACGTGGGCGAAGCGTTCCGCCTGGGCCCGCACCGCCTCCACCACCTTGGGGTGGGCGTAGCCCGTGGTGTTCACGGCGATGCCCGCCATGAAGTCCAAGAACACGTTCCCGTCCACGTCTTCCAGGAAGACCCCCTGGCCCCGGGCGGGGACGAAGGGGTAGGGCCTTACGTAGGAGGGGGAAAGGACCCTCTCCCCCCGCGTGAGGAGTTCCTGGGCCTTGGGCCCCGGCAGGGGCGTTCTCACCATGGGCTTCATACGCCGCCAGTCTACCAGGGCTTCTGGCCCTTTCCCAGGCCAACTTTATGCGCCCTTTTGCGGGGTTTTACCCCAGGAGGCCAAGCCTTTCCAGGTGGGGCCGGGCGTAGAAGAGGGTGAGGGCGGTGGAGGCGTCCTGGATCCTCCCCTCCTGCAGGAGGGCGTAGAGCTCCCGCAGGGAGAGCTCCACGGGCTCCAGAAGCTCCCCGTCCTCGAGGCGGGGCTCGGCCACCACCTCCGCTCCCAGGGCCAGAAAGGGGTGGAAGACCACGGCGGTGAAGGAGGGCTGGGGGTGGAAGGGCGGCAGGGGAAGAACGGCCTCCGCCACCGCCCCCACCTCCTCCAAAAGCTCCCTCCGCGCCGCCTCCTCGGGGGTCTCCCCGGCGTCCACCTTGCCCGCAGGGATTTCCAAGAGGAACTTCCCCGTGGGGTGGCGGTACTGGCGGATGAGGAGGGCGGTGCGCCCCTTGGTGACCGGCAGGACGAAGCTTGCCGCCACCGGCCCGGGGCGGTAGATGTAGGTGAGCTCCTTGCCGGTGTGGGTCCTAAGCCTCTCCCGCACCAGCCGCACGGGCTCCTGGAGAATCTCCTCTAGGGAAAGCCGTTCCCAGGGGCTCATCGCGTCATCCGCTCAATCACCCGCCGCACCCTCTCCCCGGGGGCCCGGGGGCCCAGGGCCTTGGTCACCGCCCCGATGGCCGCCAGGGGGGTCTTGAACTGGGAGAAGTCAATGTGTTCCCGGATCCAGGCCTCCAGCTCCTCCTCGCTCATCTCCTTTGGAAGGAAGCGGTCCAGAAACGCCACCTCAAAGGCGTTTCCCTGCTCCAGGGCGATCTCTTTGAGGGCCCTTAGCACCTTTACCGCCTCCTCGTCGGGAAGGGGCTTGCCGTCTCCCTTGCGGTCCAGCTCGGCCTTCACCACCCGGGCGAAGTCCAGGGTCTTTTGGTCCCGTGCCTTCATGGCCTCCTTGATGGTCTCCTTGATGGCCTCGTAGATGGTCATCCCCCTTAGTCTAGCCGGTACAATCCCTGGTATGTGGGCGCTCCTTTCCGTTTCCGACAAGAGGGGCCTTTTGGACTTCGCCCGGGGGCTTTTGGGGCTTGGCTTCAAGCTCCTCGCCACCGGGGGAACCCACAGGGCGCTACAGGAGGCGGGGCTTCCCGTAACCTACATTTCCGAGTTCACGGGTTTCCCCGAGGTGCTGGGGGGACGGGTCAAGACCCTCCACCCCAAGGTCCACGCCGCCCTTCTCGCCCGCCCCGACCAGGAGGAGGAGCTTAGGGCCTTGGGCCTGGAACGGATCGGGGTCTTGGCGGTGAACCTCTACCCCTTCCGGGAGACGGTGGCCCGGGGGGCCTCCTTCACGGAGGCCCTGGAGCAGATAGACATCGGCGGGCCCGCCATGCTCCGGGCGGCGGCCAAGAACCACGAGGCGGTGCTCCCCGTGTGCGACCCCGGGGACTACCCCAGGGTCTTGGAGGCCCTTAAGGAGGGGCCTTCTTCGGAGTTCCGCCGGGAGCTTGCCCGCAAGGCCTTCGCCCACACGGCGGCTTACGACGCCGCCATCGCCGAGTGGCTTTCCGGGGAGAAGTTCCCCGGGGAGAGGTTCTTGGTCCTCAGGCGGGAAGCCCCCTTGCGCTACGGGGAAAACCCCCACCAAGAGGCGGCCCTTTACCGGGTTATGGGGGAGAAGGGGCCCCTCCTCGAGACCCGGGTCCTCCAGGGCAAGGCCATGAGCTTCAACAACTACCTGGACGCCGAGGCCGCCTGGAACCTGGTCTCGGAGTTCGCCGAGCCCGCCTGCGTGGCGGTGAAGCACCAGAATCCCTGCGGGGTGGCCCTGGGCGGGACCCCCCTGGAGGCCTACCGGAGGGCCTACGAGGCTGACCCCGTCTCCATCTTCGGGGGCATCGTGGCCTTTAACCGGGAGGTGGACGGCCCCACCGCCCAGGCCATGGGGGAGGTCTTCTTGGAGGTGGTCCTCGCCCCTTCCTTCAGCCCCGAGGCCCTGGCGGTCTTGGCCAAGAGGAAGAACCTCCGCCTCCTCGAGGTCCCCTTCCCCGCCCAGGGGCCCTACCTGGACCTGAGGCGCCTAAGGGGCGGGGTGCTCCTGCAGGACGCCGATACCGAGGACCCGGTGGCCCTGCGGGTGGTCACCCAGAAAACCCCCACCGAGCCTGAGTGGCAGGACCTCCTCTTCGCCTGGAAGGTGGTGAAGCACGTGCGCTCCAACGCCATCGTGGTGGCCAAGGGAGGGAGGACCCTGGGCATCGGCGTGGGGCAGACCAACCGCCTTTGGGCGGCGAGGCACGCCCTGGAGGCCGCGGGGGAGAAGGCGAGGGGCGCCGTCATGGCCTCCGACGCCTTCTTCCCCTTTGACGACGCGGTGCGCCTCGCCGCCTCCTACGGCATCGCCGCCATCATCCAGCCCGGGGGAAGCGTGCGGGACGAGGACTCCATAAGGGCGGCGGACGAGGCGGGGATGGCCATGGTCTTCACGGGCGCGCGCCACTTCCGCCACTAGCGAGCCTTTCCGCCTGGCGCAGACGCCGGTGGGCCTCCTTGAAGCCCACGAGCTTCCGGCTTTCCTCGTCGTGGAGGTGCATGTCGGCGAAGGCGATGCTAAAGGCGTCCTTGAGGGTCACCGTGGGGGCCACCTTCACCAGGTCCACCTCCTCCTGCACCTTGGGCAGAAGGTAGTTGGGGATCTTGGGGGCCAGGTGGTGGATGTGGTGGAAGCCGATGTTCCCCGTGAGCCACTGCAAGACCCTGGGGAGCTTCAGGTAGGTGCTTCCCTCCATGGCCGCCTTCAGGTGCTCCCAGCGGGGGTCGTGCTCCCAGTAGGCGTCCTCAAACTGGTGCTGCACGTAGAAGAGGAAGATGCCCACCATCCCGGCGAGGTACTGGATGGGCAGGTAGACGAGAAGAAGGGTCTCGAGGCCGAAGCCCAGGTAGATGCCCGTCCAGAGGAGGATCAAAAAGAGGTTGGTGAGGGCCACGGAGTTCCGCACCGAGGGCTTGTCCGCCCCGTAGCCCAAGGGCAGCCGGTAGGAGAGCAGGAAGACGTAGACGGGCCCGATGAAGAACATGACGAAGGGATTGCGGTACACCCGGTACTTGAACCTCTCCCAAGGGGTGGCCTTCAGGTACTCCTCCAGGGTCATGGTGTAGATGTCCCCCACGCCCCTTTTGTCCAGGTTGCCGCTGGTGGCGTGGTGCCGGGCGTGGGAGAGCTGCCAGTGGTGGTAGGGGACAAGGGTGAGGACGCCCGCGAAAAACCCCAGAAGATCGTTCATCCACTTCTTGGGGAAGAAGGAGCCGTGCCCGGCGTCGTGCTGAAGGATGAAGAGGCGCACCAGGAAGAGGGCCGCCAAGAAGTCCAGGGCCAGGGTGAAGAGGAGGGAGGCGGAGAGGGCCTTGTGGGCCAGGTAGAAGAGGAGGAGGAGGGGCAGGAGGGTGTCCGCCACCTGGCGGAGGCTTCGGGCCACGTGGGGCTTGGTATAGGGCTTGATGAGGGGGATCCAGTCCTTGGGTTCTACTTTTTTCATCGCCATCCCGCGCTTCTTGGGAGCGCACCTCAGGGTAGGCCCTTCCTCCATGAGGGGCGTGAGAGTTCAGGCCCCCTAAGCCCGGGTTAAGGACCTCTCCTTATAATCAGAGGCGTACTCATGAAGCGCGCGGCGCTGACCCTGGAGCTTTCCCACATCCTCCTCCAGGAAAGGCCCCTGAAGGAGCGCCTGCAAGCCTTCCTGGAGACCCTGCTCTCCCATCCTTGGCTCTCCTTGGAGCCCCGGGGGGCCATCTTCCTGCGGCGCGGGGAGAGGCTGGTCCTGGTGGCCGAGCACCGCCTGGACGAGCCCCCTCCTGCCTCCTTGAACACCCTGGTGCGCTACCCCTTTTCCCTGGTGAAGGTGGACCGGGGCTTTGTCCGGAACATCGGGAGCCCTCGGGCGGAGGCGGCCCTTCGGGCGGCTTTGCGGTTGGCCGAGGAGCTGGGGCTTTCCGTGGTGGCCGAGGGGGTGGAGCAGGAGACCCAGCGGGCCTGGCTTCTCCAGGTGGGCTACCGCCTGGGCCAGGGGTACCTTCTGGGCCGCCCGGCTCCCCTTAACGGGGCTTAAGGCGCTCCTCCGAGTCCAAAAGGAGGGTCACGGGGCCGTCGTTCACCAGGTGGACCCGCATGTGGGCCCCGTAGACCCCGGTTTCCACGTGCACCCCCTGCTCTAGGAAGGCCTCTACGGCCGCCTCGTAGAGCCTCTTGCCCTGGTCGGGCGGGGCCGCCTTGAGGAAGGAGGGGCGGTTTCCCTTGCGGGTGTCGGCGTAGAGGGTGAACTGGCTCACCAGAAGCACCTCTCCCCCCACGTCCTTCAAGGAGAGGTTCATCTTGCCCTCCGAGTCGGGGAAGATGCGCAGGGCCACGGTTTTGCGGGCCAGGTAGAGGGCGTCCTCGAGGGTGTCCTTCTGCCCCACCCCCAGGAGGACGAGCAGCCCCAGGCCGATCCTTCCCACCACCTCGCCCTCCACCTCCACGAAGGCCTCGGAGACCCGTTGCACCACCGCCCGCACGGTTACCTCCTGGGTCCGGCAAAGGACGCTCAGAGGCTGTAGGCATAAAGCCCGTAGGTGCCGGGGCCGGTGTGGCTGGCGATCACCGCTCCCAGCTCGCTTACCAGGGCCTCTTCCACGGGAAGCCCGGAGGAGAGGACCCCCTCCTTGAGCTCCTTGACCGCTCTTTCCTCGGCGCTGTAGAGGAAGAAGGCCCGGATTCTGGGCCGCCCCTTCCCCCAGGTGCGGAAGTCCTCCAGGATCGCCTCCCGGGCCTTCCTCTCCCCCCGGGCCCGGCCTGCGGTTTCCACCCGGCCCTCCTTGAGGGTGAGGATGGGCTTGATGTTGAGGAGGGTGCCCAGGAGGGCCTGGGCCCCGCCGATGCGTCCGCCCCGCTTGAGGAACTCCAGGGTGGCCACGGTGAAGCGGACAAAGTGGTCCTGCCGGATCCGCTCCAGCTCCGCCACCACTCCGTTTAGCCCCTGGCCCTGGTCCAAAAGCTCCTTGGCCCTGAGGACCATCATGCCGATGCCCAAGGAGGCGGCCTGGCTGTCAAAGAGGATGATCCGGCCGGGAAACCGGCTTGCCGCCAGCTCCGCCGACTGCAGGGTGCCGGAAAGCTTGCTGGAGATGTGGATGGAAAGGACGTGGTCCGCTTCCTGGAGGGCCTCGGCGTACACCTTGGCGAAGTCCTCGGGGGAGGGCTGGCTGGTGCTGGGGAAGGCCTCGCCGGAGCGCACCCTTTGGAAGATCTCCTCGGGGGTGATCTCCTCCCAGTCCCGGTACACCCGGCCGCCCAGGTTCACGTAAAGGGGGACCACCCGGATGCCCAGGTCCTTCCGAAGGGGCTTGGGTAGGTCGGCGGTGGAGTCGGTTACCAAGGCTACCTTCATAGGCCTCCTCTTGTTCCGGCCCAGGATACCACAGGGGCCCGGTGTAGTGTAGCGGAAGCCTTGCCCCAGGGGCTTTTTTCGTGCTAGGGTCAAGGGTATATGTGGCGGGTGCTGGTTTCCGACGACATGCGGCTTGGGGACGTCAAGTACCCCGGGGTCCTTCTGGACTACCGGCCGGGCATCGGGCGGGAGGAGCTTCTGGAGGTCATCCCCGCCTACGATGCCCTCATCACCCGAAGCCGCACCCAGGTGGACGCCGAGCTCCTCAGGCGGGGGAAGCGGCTTAAGGTGGTGGGCCGGGGCGGGGTGGGGGTGGACAACGTGGACCTCGAGGCGGCAAGCCGCCTGGGCATCCTGGTGGTGAACGTCCCCGAGGCCAACACCCGCTCCGCCGCCGAGCTCGCCTTCGGCCTTCTCCTGGCGGCCGCCAGGGGCATCGCCCTTTCCGACCGGAAGGTGCGGGCCGGGGAGTGGGACCGGAGGTTTCTGGGCCTGGAGCTAAAAGGGAAGACCTTGGGCATCGTGGGGTTGGGCCGCATCGGAAGCCAGGTGGCCCGCTTCGCCAAGGGCTTTGAGATGCGGGTCCTGGCCTACGATCCCTACATCCCCAAGACCCGGGCGGAGAGCCTGGGGGTGGAGCTTCTGGAGAGCCTCGAGGACCTCCTAAGGCAGAGCCACTTCCTCACCGTCCACACCCCCCTCAACGAGGAGACCCGGGGGATGATCGGCCGGAGGGAACTCTACCTCCTGCCCCGGGGAGCGGTGGTGGTGAACGCCGCCAGGGGCGGGATCATAGACGAGAAGGCTCTCTTGGAGGTCCTGGAGGAAGGCCACCTCTTCGCCGCCGGCCTGGACGTCTTCGCCGAGGAGCCACCGCCCAAGGACCATCCCCTCATCCACCACCCCAGGGTGGTCCACACCGCCCACCTGGGGGCGAACACGCTGGAGGCCCAGGAGAGGGTGGGGGAGGCCATTCTGGAGCGGGTGGTGCGCACCCTGGAAGGGGACCTCTCCTACGCCCTGAACACCGGCTTTGACCCCGAGGCCCTGGAGGCCCTGCGGGGCTTTTTGCCCCTGGGAGAGGCCTTGGGGAAGCTCCTCGCCCAGATCACCCGGGGCCGGCCCCAGGCCCTGGAGGTGCGCTTCCTGGGCCAGTTTGAGAAGGACCCCGAGCCCGTGGCCGGCGCCGTGGCCAAGGGACTCCTTTCCCGGGTCCTGGGGGAGGAGGCGGTGAACCTGGTCTCGGCGCGCCCCCTCCTCAAGGACCGCGGCATCGCCCTCACCACCCTGCGCTCCGAGGAGGCGGGGGAGTACACGAGGCTTCTGGAGGTGAGGCTTTCCACCGACCAGGAGGAGCGCCGGGCCCGGGGGGTGGTCATCGGGGGGAGGCCCCGCCTGGTGGGGATTGACGACTACGCCCTGGAGGTGGTGCCCGAGGGGTACATGCTGGTCTGCGTCAACTACGACCGCCCCGGGGTGGTGGGCCAGGTGGGGACCCTTTTGGGCGAGGCCAAGGTGAACATCGCCGGGATGCAGCTCGGGCGGGACGTGCCCGGGGGGCGGGCCCTCTTCGTCCTCACCGTGGACCAGAAGCCCACCCCCGAGGTCCTGGAGGCCCTGAGGGCCTTGCCGGTGTTGGAACGGGTGGACGTGGTGGAACTCTGATGCCACCCCGTGCTGGCCCCGGTAGCTTCCCCGAGCCGGCAGGGCGAAGGAAAGGGGGAGAAAGGCGCCCTGGCTTGGGCCTTCGTGTCGCAGAACCCAGGCGCGGGCGCTTAGGGCCGTCCTCTTCTGGGGCCCGAGGGGGGGAGAGTTGTGGCACGAGCGCAGAAATCGTGAATCAACTCACTTACTTTTTTCCGAAGGCGTACACCAGCTCGTCCCCCTTGCGCACCACCAGGAGCAAGGCCATCCTCCCCAATCCGTCCTTCAGCACGTACTTGGTCCGGACCTCCCCGCCCACCACCTTCTCCTCCTGGCCCTCCAGGAAGTAGCCGGCGGCGGCCAGGTTGGTGAGGACCTGCTGGACAAAGGCGGCGTGGAGGCGGCTTGTTAGGCCCTTGGCGGCGAAGGCCTCCAGGGTGTAGCCCTTGGCCTCGGGAAAACGGGCCAGGATGGGCTCGAGGCCTCTTGCCCTGTAGGTTCCCTGGGGCAGGCGCACGGCGGGGTCCAGGCTCGAGGCCAGGGCGGCCACCGCCGTCACCTCCACCAGGGTCTGGGCCAAGGCGCCCACGGCGAGGAGGACCAGGCTGGCCAGCTTTTTCATGCCCCTCATTGTACCTTGGGGGCTCAGCCCAGAAGGAGTTCCCGCGCCCTCAGGGCCAGGTGCACCCGGGCCAGGGTCTCGGGGTGGGAGAGGGGGCCGAGGAAGGCCTCCATGCGCTTCAGGCGGTAGCGCAGGGTGTTGGGGTGGACGTTGAGGCGGGAGGCCGCCTCCTCCAGGGTGTGGGCCTGGAGGTAGGCCTCCAGGGTCTTCACCAGCTTGGGGGGCAGGGGCAGGTAGCGTTCCACCAGGGCCTTGAGGTCCTCCGGGGACTGCTGCAGGAGGACGAAGGCCACGGGGTCCAAGCCGGTGAAGGAAAGGGCCTCCCCGGGGCGGGCGGCCTTGAGGGCGATGAGGGCCTCCCGGTAGGCCTCCTGCACCCCGCCCCCGGCGTGCACCGCCGAGTAGCCCAGGCGGCTTCCCGAGGGGAGGGCGGCCAGGAGGCTTTCCGCCTCCTTCTTGGGGTTGTGCACCTGCCACATGGCCGCCAGGCGGTTGCCCCGCACCCCCAGGAGGTAGGGCACTCCCAGGCGGTCCAGGTAGGTCCCGGCCCGGCGGCGAAGCTCCAGGGTGGCCTCCCGCCGCCTTTCCTCCGCCAGGCGGTGGCGGCCGGGGATGGCCGGGGGTTCCACCAGGGCCAGGACCCACTCCACCCCTTCGGTGAAGCCGAAGGCGAAGAGGCGCTCGGGCTCGGCCTCCCCCAGGATGAGGCCCTCCAGGAGGGCCCCGCCCAGGGACTCCTCCTGCATCCTCTCCAGGCTTCGCTCCATGGCCCTGAGGCGGAGGAGGCGGGAGGCCACCTGCAGAAGCCCCACGGCCTGCCTGAGAAGGCCCTCCTCCCCGTAGGCCGCCAAGACCCCCTCCCCCGCCTCCAAGGCCAGGTACCCCCGGCCTTCCCCCGGCTCCTTGGGGTGCTGGGGGGGCACGGGGCCGGCGAAGGCCAGGACCTCCCCCCAAGGGGCCACCTGGGCTAGGGCCAGGCCCGTGGCCTGGTGGAGGACCTCCAGGAGGGGTCTGGGGGGAAGCTTCAGCAGAAGGTCCAAAAGCCCGGCCAGGGCCAGCCCGGGGCCCAGGGCGAAGAGCCTCGAGGCCAGGGCCCGCTCCACCTCCTCCTTCTTAAGCCAGGGCGGGTAAAGGGCCAGGCCCAGGCCTTCCCTCCGGCAGAAGGCTTCCACCTCCGGGTAGGGCTCGGGCAGGAGGAAGCCCGAGGCCGAGCGGTGGCGGAAGAGGCTCCCCTCGGGACGGAAGAGGAGCAGGGCCCCTTCCTGGGAGAGGAGGGGCCGGGGCTCGGGGAGCAGGTAGAGGACGGGCCTTTCCGAGGACACCAGGACCCTTAGGCCCAGGTCCCGGCAAAGGGCCGCGAAGCCTATGGGGTCTTCTCCAAAGGACTCACCTTGCATTGTTCATTTTAACCATAATCCCTGTTTCCTCCGCCGGCAAGGGGCACCTCGTTTGTTTTTGTGGACAAAGATAAAAGGGTAGTTGTTCAAAGCCCCAGTTGTCCCCCCATCGCGCCCGGGGGCATCCTGGGAGGCGAAAGGAGAGGCATGTTCCACGGGTCCATACCGCCCTTACCCACACCCTTTCGCCACGGGAGGCTGGACGAGGAGGCCCTGAGGCGCCTTGCCGAACGGGTGGTGCAAGGAGGCTCCCACGGGGTGAGCGTGGGGGGCACCACGGGAGAGCCCGGCACCCAGACCCTGGAGGAGAGAAAGCGGGCCATGGAGGTGGTCCTGGACCAGGTGGTGGGCCGGGTGCCGGTGATCCCGGGGACCGGGGCGCTTCGCCTGGAGGAGACCCTGGAGCTCACCCGCTTCGCCCAGGAGGCCGGGGCCCAGGGGGCCTTGGTCATCGTCCCCTACTACGTGAAGCCCAACCAGGAGGGGCTTTACCGCTACTTCGCCGAGGTGGCGAGGGCGGTCCCGGACTTCCCCCTCCTCCTCTACAACATCCCCGGAAGGGCGGGGGTGGAGATCGCCCCCAAGACCGTGGCCCGCCTGCGGCGGGACTTCCCCAACATCGTGGGCCTCAAGCACTCCTCCAAGGACCTGGAGTACGTTTCCCACCTCCTCCAGGAGGCGGGGCGGGACTTTCTGGTCTTCTGCGGCCTGGAGAGCCTCACCCTCCCCATGATGAGCCTGGGGGCGGTGGGGACCATCGCCGCCACCGCCAACTGGCTGCCCCGGGAGGTGGCCCTCCTCTGCGAAAGGGCCCTCTCCGGGGACTACCAGGGGGCGAGGGAGGTGCACTACTACCTCCTGGAGGCCAACGAGGCCATCTTCTGGGACACGAACCCCATCCCCCTGAAGACCGTGCTTTCCTGGATGGGGCTTTGCGAGAGGGAGTGGCGGCCTCCCCTCGGGCCCACCACCCCCGAGGTGGAGGAAAGGCTTCGGCGCATGGCCGAGCGCTACGGCCTCGTCCCCAGGAAGGAGGCGGTGTGAAGCTCGCCCGCTTTCTCGCCAAGGGAAGGGTCCACCAGGGGGTCTACCGGGAAGGCCTCCTCCTGGACGAGGCGGGGGAGGCCCACGACCCCGAGGCCGTGGCCTGGCTCCTCCCCTTCACCCCCGGGAAGGTCCTGGGGGTGGCCCTGAACTACCAAGGCCACGCCGAGGAGCTTGGCCTAGAGCGCCCCGAGGAGCCCGCCCTCTTCTGGAAGCCCAACTCTAGCCTCCTTCCCCACAAGGGGGTGGTCCTCTACCCCAAGGGGGCCAGGTTCGTCCACTACGAGGTGGAGCTCGCCGTGGTGGTGGGCCGTCCCATGAAGCGGGTCAAGGCCAAGGACGCCCTGGACTACGTTCTGGGCTACACCATCGCCAACGACCTGGTGGCCCGGGACTACGTGACCAATACCTTCCGCCCCCCCATCCGGGCCAAGGGGCGGGACACCTTCCTCCCCCTGGGGCCCTTCCTCGTGGTGGAGGAGGTGGAAGACCCCCAGGACCTCTGGCTTCGGGCCTATGTGAACGGGGAGCTCCGGCAGGAGGGGCACACCTCGAGGATGCTCTACTCCGTGGCGGAGCTTTTGGAGTTCGTCTCCGAGTTCATGACCCTGGAGCCTTACGATGTCCTCCTCACCGGCACCCCCGAGGGCATAAGCCAGGTCCACCCCGGGGACGTGATGCGCCTGGAGATAGAGGGCCTCGGGGCCCTGGAAAACCCCATAGAGGAGGAACCATGAAATACGCCGACCAGGTGGCCGGGATTCCCTGGGAAAGGATTGAGGAGGTGCGGCGGCGCCTTAAGGAAAGGCCCGCCCTCCATTTCATCGCCGGGGAGTTTGTTCCCTCGGAAAGCGGGGAGACCTTCCCCTCCCTGGACCCCGCCACGAACGAGGTCTTAGGCGTGGCGGCCCGGGGCGGGGAAAGGGAGGTGGACCGGGCGGCCAGGGCGGCCCACGAGGCCTTCGCCAAGTGGAGCCGCACCCAGGCCAAGGAGAGGAAGCGCTACCTCTTAAGGATCGCCGAGCTCATAGAGAAGCACGCCGACGAGCTCGCCGTCATGGAGTGCCTGGACGCGGGGCAGGTCCTGAGGATCGTGCGGGCCCAGGTGGCCCGGGCGGCGGAGAACTTCGCCTTCTACGCCGAGTACGCCGAGCACGCCATGGAGGACCGCACCTACCCCGTGGACCGGGACTGGCTCTACTACACCGTGCGGGTCCCCACGGGCCCCGTGGGCATCATCACCCCCTGGAACGCCCCCCTCATGCTCTCCACCTGGCGCATCGCCCCCGCCCTGGCCTTCGGGAACACCGTGGTCCTGAAGCCCGCCGAGTGGAGCCCCTTCACCGCCACGAAGCTTGCGGAGATCCTAAGGGAGGCGGACCTTCCCCCTGGGGTCTTCAACCTGGTCCAGGGCTTTGGCGAGGAGGCGGGGGCGGCCCTGGTGGCCCACCCCTTGGTCCCCCTCCTCACCCTCACCGGGGAGACGGAGACGGGGAAGATCGTCATGCGAAACGCCGCCCAAAACCTCAAGCGCCTCTCCCCGGAGCTCGGCGGCAAAAGCCCCGCCCTGGTCTTCGCCGACGCCGACCTGGAGCGGGCCCTGGACGCCGTGGTCTTCCAGGTCTACTCCTTCAACGGGGAGAGGTGCACGGCAAGCTCCAGGCTCCTCGTGGAGGAGCGCATCTTTGACGAGTTCGTGGCGAGGGTGGCGGAAAGGGCGGGAAGGATCCGGGTGGGCCACCCCCTGGACCCGGAGACGGAGGTGGGGCCCTTGATCCACCCGGAGCACCTGGAGCGGGTCTTGGGCTACATAGAGGCGGGGAAGAGGGAAGGGGCGAGGCTTCTCGTGGGCGGGGAAAGGGCCAAGGTCTCCTTCCGGGGGGAGGACCTCTCCGCCGGGAACTACCTGCTTCCCACCCTCTTCCTGGGGGAGAATCACATGAAAATCGCCCAGGAGGAGATCTTCGGCCCCGTGCTCGTGGCCATCCCCTTCAAGGACGAGGAGGAGGCCTTGAGGAAGGCCAACGACACCCGTTATGGCCTTGCCGCCTACGTCTTCACCCGGGACCTGGAGAGGGCCCATAGGCTTGCCCTGGAGCTGGAGGCCGGGATGGTCTACCTGAACAGCCACAACGTCCGCCACCTGCCCACGCCCTTCGGCGGGGTGAAGGGAAGCGGGGACCGGAGGGAAGGGGGGCATTACGCCCTGGACTTCTACACCGACTTGAAGAGCGTGGCCCTTCCCCTCAGGCCCCCCCATGTGCCCGGGTTCGGGAAGTGAAGGAGGGAGTATGGCGAGAACCGGCGCGGAGTACCTGGAGGCCCTGAAGGAGAGGCCCCCCAACCTCTGGTACAAGGGGGAGAAGGTGGAGGACCCCACCGCCCACCCCGTCTTCCGGGGGATCGTGCGCACCATGGCCGCCCTCTACGACCTGCAGCACGACCCCCGCTACCGGGAGGCCCTCACCTACGAGGAGGACGGGAAGCGGCACGGGATGAGTTTCCTCATCCCCAAGACCAAGGAGGACCTGAAGCGGAGGGGACGGGCCTACAAGCTTTGGGCCGACCAGAACCTGGGGATGATGGGGCGGAGCCCCGACTACCTGAACGCCGTGGTCACGGCCTACGCGGCCAGCGCCGACTACTTCGGGGAGTTCGCCGAGAACGTCCGGAACTACTACCGCCACCTCCGGGACCTGGACCTCGCCACCACCCACGCCCTCACCAACCCCCAGGTGAACCGGGCCAAGCCCCCTTCCGCCCAGCCCGATCCCTACATTCCCGTGGGGGTGGTCCGGCAGACGGAGAAGGGGATCGTGGTCCGGGGGGCTCGGATGACGGCCACCTTCCCCCTGGCGGACGAGGTCCTCATCTTCCCCTCCACCCTCCTCAAGGAGGGGCCGGGAAGCGAGAAGTACGCCATCGCCTTCGCCCTCCCCACCTCCACCCCCGGCCTCCACTTCGTCTGCCGGGAAGGCCTGGTGGGCGGGGAGAGCCCCTTTGACCACCCCCTCTCCAGCCGCCTCGAGGAGATGGACTGCCTGGTGGTCTTTGACGACGTCCTGGTGCCCTGGGAAAGGGTCTTCATCCTGGGGAACGTGGAGCTCTGCAACAACGCCTATGCCGCCACCGGGGCCCTCCACCACATGGCCCACCAGGTGGTGGCCCTGAAGACGGCCAAGACCGAGGCCTTTTTGGGGGTGGCCTCCCTCATGGCCGAGGGCATCGGGGCGGACGCCTACGGCCACGTGCAGGAGAAGATCGCCGAGATCATCGTCTACCTCGAGGCCATGCGGGCCTTCTGGACGAGGGCCGAGGAGGAGGCCAAGGAGAACGCCTATGGCCTCCTGGTGCCGGACCGCGCGGCCTTGGACGGGGCCAGGAACCTCTACCCGCGGCTCTACCCCAGGATCCGGGAGATCCTGGAGCAGATCGGGGCTTCCGGCCTCATCACCCTGCCCTCGGAGAGGGACTTCAAGGGACCCTTGGCCCCCCTTCTGGAGAAGTACCTGCAAGGGGCCACCCTCGAGGCCAAGGAGCGGGTGGCCCTCTTCCGCCTGGCCTGGGACATGACCCTCTCGGGCTTCGGCGCCAGGCAGGAGCTCTACGAGCGCTTCTTCTTCGGCGACCCCGTGCGCATGTACCAGACCCTCTTTGGGGTCTACGACAAGGAGCCCTACAAGGCCCGCATCCGGGAGTACCTGAAGGCCAGCCTGGCGGTGTTTGAGGAGGTCCGGGCGTGAAGGAGGCCTTCAAGGAGGCGCTGAGCCGCTTCGCCAGCGGGGTTGCGGTGGTGGCGGCGAGGCTTGGGGAGGAGGAGAGGGGCATGACGGCCACCGCCTTCATGTCCCTAAGCCTCGAGCCGCCCCTGGTGGCCCTGGGGATCTCGGAGCGGGCCAGGCTCCTCCCCCTACTGGAGGAGGCCCAGGCCTTCACCGTAAGCCTCCTCCGGGAGGGGCAGGAGGGGGTCTCCGAGCACTTCGCGGGGAGGCCCAAGGAGGGGGTGGGGCTTTTGGAGGGAAGGGTGCCCGGGGCTCTGGCCGTCCTCCGTTGCCGCCTCCACGCCCTTTACCCCGGGGGGGACCACCGGCTGGTGGTGGGCCTGGTGGAGGCGGTGGAGCTGGGGGGAGCGGGGCCTCCTTTGGTCTACTTCCAGAGGGGCTACAGGAGGTTGGTATGGCCATCGTGAGGGTGGGGTTTCTGGAGCTTTGGGTACGGGACCTGGAGAAAAGCCTGGAGTTCTACCAGGGGCTTCTGGGCTTCCGCCTGGAGAGGAGGGAGGGGAAAGTGGCCTACCTCCGGGGCTACGAGGAGCTGGAGTGGAGCCTGAAGCTCACCCAGGCCCCCTTCCCGGCGGTGCGCGCCTTGGGCTTCAAGGTGGACGAGAAGGGCCTGGAGCAGGGCCTGGCCTGGGTGCGGCAGGAAGGGCTTCCCCACCGGCTGGAGTCCGACTGGAATAGGCCCGAGATCCTCCGCGTCCAGGACCCCTTCGGCTACCCCCTGGCCTTTTACTTCAAGGCGGAGAAGCTTCCCCGGGTACTCCAGAACTACCACGAGTACCGGGGGCCCGGGGTGCTGCGCCTGGACCACCTCAACGTCTTCTCCCCCCGGGTCTCCGAGGCCACCCGCTACTACCAGGAGGTCCTGGGCTTCCGCCTCACCGAGTACACCGAGGACGAGGAGGGGAGGCTCTGGGCGAGCTGGCTTCACCGCAAGGGGAACGTCCACGACATCGCCTTCACCAACGGGGAGGGCCCCAGGCTCCATCACTTCGCCTACTGGCTTCCCGACCCTCTGGCCATCCTCAAGGCGGCGGACATCCTGGCGGGGGCCATGCGCACCGACCAGATAGAAAGGGGTCCCGGGCGGCACGGGATCTCCAACGCCATGTTCCTCTACCTCAAGGACCCGGACGGGCACCGGCTGGAGCTCTACACCTCCGATTACCTCACCGTGGACCCCGACCTGCCCCCGGTGCGCTGGAGCCTGAACGACCCCAGGCGGCAGACCCTCTGGGGGCACCGCACGCCCAAGAGCTGGTTCCTGGAGGGAAGCCGTTTTTTGGACCTCGAGGAAAGGCCCGTGCCCACGGAGCCTTCGGCCCTTGCGGGCTTGCCGGAGCACGTGACCTAAGGCCAGGGCCCGGTTCCAGCCCGGGCCTTGACGGGACAAAGGTCCCTTCTTACACTAGAACCCGAACCGAACGGGTGTTTGTTCGTCCCCACTCCGGGCCCCGGCCCGGTGGGAAAAAGGAGGAGAACCATGAAGCGTTGGTTGGTACCCCTTTTGGCGTTGGCCCTATCCGCATGGGCCCAGGGCACCTTGAAGGTGGGGGTGGTGGTCTCGGCCACGGGACCCGCCGCCTCCTTGGGCATCCCCGAGCGGAACACCTTCCTTCTCCTGCAAGACCTTCTGGACCGCACGGGGGGTGTGGCGGGGAGGAAGGTGGAGTTCGTCATCCTGGACGACGCCTCCGACACCACCCAGGCGGTGCGCAACACCAGGCGCCTGGCGGAGGAGGGGGTGGTGGCCGTGGTGGGCACCACCACCACCCCGGCCTCCTTGGGCATGATCCCCGTGGTGGCCGAGGCCAAGATGCCCATGATCTCCCTGGCCGCCAGCAAGGACATCATCTACCCGGTGGACGCCCAGCGCTTCTGGGTCTTCAAGACCCCGCAGACGGAGGAGCTCATGGCCCGGGCCATCGTGGCGGACATGGTGGCCCGTGGGGTGAAGACCGTGGGCTACATCGGCTTCAACGACGCCTACGGCGAGGGGTGGGCCCGCTTCTTTGAAGCCGAGGCCAAGGCCAAGGGCTTGCAGGTGGTGGTTTCTGAGCGCTACAACCGCACGGACACCAGCGTCACCGGCCAGGCCCTAAGGATCCTCGCCCGCAGGCCCGACGCCGTGCTGGTGGGGGCGAGCGGCACCCCCGCGGTCCTTCCCCAGCGCACCCTGAAGGAGCGGGGCTACGCGGGCCTCGTCTACCAGACCCACGGGGTGGCCAACCCCGACTTCCTCAGGGTGGGAGGCAAGGACGTGGAGGGGACCCTTCTCCCCGCCGGGCCCATCCTGGTGGCGGAGCAGCTTCCCGGCACCTTCCCCTCCAAGCGGGTGGCCCTGGACTACATCCAGCGCTACGAGGCCAGGTACGGCATCGGAAGCTACTCCACCTTCGGGGCCCACGCCTGGGACGCCTGGCTCATCCTGAAGCCTGCCCTGGAGCGGGCCCTCAAGAAGGCGGACCCCGGAAAGGACCTCGCCGCCTTCCGCGCCGCCTTGAGGGACGAGATTGAGGCCACCAAGGGCCTGGTGGCCACCCACGGGGTCTTCACCTATAGCAAGGAGGACCACCTGGGCCTCCGCTTTGAGGACGCCGCGGTGATGGTGCAGGTGGAAGGGGGCCGCTGGAAGCTCATCCGCACCTTCCGCTAGGCCATGGACGCCACCATCCTCGGCCTTCTCCTCCTGGATGCCCTGCAGAACGGGGTGATCTACGGCCTCCTGGCCCTGGCCCTGGTCCTGGTCTTCGCCGTGACCCGGGTGATCCTGGTGCCCATCGGGGAGCTCATGATGTTCGCCCCCCTCTCCCTGGTCTGGCTCCAGGCGGGTAAGCTGCCCGGGACCCTCTGGCTGGCCCTGGCCCTGGGGGCGGCCTGGGCCCTCTTGGCCCGGGGCCGGGGGGCCCTCCTGCCCCTCCTGGGCGGGGCGGGGTTGTTTCTCCTCTTTCTCTTGGCCCTAAAGGCGCCTCCCCTGGCCTACCTGGCGGCGGCCTGCCTTGTGGTCTACCTGGGGGTTTCCACCTACCGGGTCTTCTTCCAACCCCTTCGGGAAGCCACGGTGCTGGCCTACCTCATCATGGCCGTGGGGCTCCACGTGGCCTACCAGGGGCTCGGGCTGGTCTTCTTCGGCCCCGAGCAGTTCCGTCCCGCCCCCCTGGTGGAGGGGGAGGTCCTGGTGGGGCTTTCCTGGCAGGGGGTGCTGGTCCTCCTTTTCGCCCTGGTGGCCGTGGGGGGGCTTTACCTCTTTTTCCGCCTCTCCCTCTACGGCAAGGCCCTTTTGGCGGCGGCGGAGAGCCGGCTTGGGGCCAGGCTTTGCGGCATCCGTCCGGAGGAGGCGGGGATGGTGGCCTTCGCCATCGCGAGCCTCATGGCGGCCCTCTCGGGGCTTCTTCTCGCCCCCCTGATCAACGCCGCCTACTTCATGGGGTTCATGCTGGGTCTGAAGGGGTTCGTGGCGGCCATCCTGGGGGGGCTTTTGAGCTACCCGGTAGCCTTTTTAGGGGCGGTGCTGGTGGGCCTTTTTGAGAGCTTTACCAGTTTCTACGCCAGCGCCTACAAGGAGGCCTTGGTCTTCCTGCTCCTGGTGCCCGCCCTCTTGCTCCAGAGCCTCAGGGCGCGTTCGGTGGAGGAGTGATGCGCTACGGGTGGTTTTTGCTTCTCCTTTTGCCCTTGGCCTTGTCCCCCTTTCCCTTTTACCTCACCCTCCTGAACTTCTTCGCCCTCTCGGGCCTGGTGGCCCTATCCCTTTACGTCCTCACCGGCCTTGCGGGCATGACCAGCTTTGCCCAGGCGGCCTTCATGGGCATGGGGGCCTACGCCACCGCGCTTCTCACGGTGAAGGCGGGGCTTTCCCCCTGGCTTGGCCTGGGGGTGGGCCTGGGGCTTTCCCTTCTCCTGGCCCTGGTCCTCGGGGGGCTCACCGTGCGGCTCAAGGGGCACTTCCTGCCCCTTTCCACCATCGCCTGGCAGGTGGCCCTCTACATCCTGGCGGGCAACCTGGTGGGGCTCACCGGGGGGCACACCGGGCTCACCGACCTGCCCCCTTTGGTTTTCCTGGGCCTTCCCCTGGACAACGCCTTCCGCTACGGCTTGCTAAGCCTCCTGGTCCTGGTCCTCTGGGTGCTGGCCCTCTACAACCTGCGCTTTAGCCGTCTGGGCCGGGCCCTCCTTGCCCTCCGGGGGGACGCCCTGGCGGCGGCCAGCTTCGGGGTGGACCCTGCCCTCTTGCGGCTCAAGGCCTTTCTCCTGGCGGGGGCTATGGCGGGCCTGGCCGGTTTCCTCTACGCCCACTTCCTGCGTTTCGTGAACCCCACGCCCTTCTCCCTGGAGGCCTCCATCAAGTACCTGGTGATGGCCGTGGCGGGGGGGGTGGGGACCATCCCCGGGGTGCTTCTGGGGGCGGCCCTTTTCACCGGCCTCGAGGACTGGCTTAAAGACCTCCTTCCCCTCCTTTTGGGGCGGCAGGGGAACTACGAGACCATCGCCTACGGCTTGGTGCTGGCGGGGATCCTCCTCCTGGCCCCCCGGGGGCTTTTCCCCCTTCTGGCCCGCTTCCTGCCCCAGAAGGAGGGGGACCTTCCCCGGGCCGAGCCCCTGCCCCTTCCGGCCCCTTCCGGCGCCCGGGGAGAGGTGGTTTTGGAGGCCCAGGGCCTCAAGAAGGCCTTTGGGGGGCTCCTCGCCGTGAACAACGTCTCCTTCACCCTCAGGCGGGGGGAGATCCTGGCCCTCATCGGCCCCAACGGGGCGGGGAAGAGCACCACCTTCAACCTCCTCACCGGGGCCATCCCGCCGGACGGGGGCAAGGTCTTCCTCTTGGGAAGGGAGATCACGCGGCTTCCGCCCCACCGCATCCACCCTTTGGGCCTGGGGCGGACCTTCCAGCACCCCCACCTTTTCCCGGAGCTTTCCGTGCTGGAGAATGCCGCCCTAGGCACCTACGCCCGGACCCGGGCGGGGTTTTTCCGGGTGCTCCTCGGCCTCCACCGCAAGGAGGAGGGGAGGGCCTTGGCCACCGCCTACCAGGCCCTCAAGCGGGTGGGCCTGGAGGGGCTCGCCCTGGAGGCTGCCGCCCGGCTTACCGCGGGGCAGCAGCGCCTTCTGGAGATCGCCCGCCTTCTCGCCTCGGGGGCGGAGATCCTCCTCCTGGACGAACCTGGGGCGGGTTTAAGGGCCGGGGAGAAGCGGGAGCTCGCCCAGCTCCTCAAGGCCCTGGCCCGGGAGGGGTACACCATCCTCATCGTGGACCACGACATGGACCTCATCATGGGCCTGGCCGACCGGGTGGTGGCGATGAACTACGGGGAGAAGATCGCCGAGGGTACCCCCAAGGAGGTGCAGAGGAACCCCTTGGTGCGGGAGGCTTACCTGGGGGAGGCGGCTTGATGCTAAAGGTGGAGAACCTCACGGTGCGTTACGGGGCCTTGGAGGCGGTGCGGGGGGTCTCCTTTACCTTGGCGGAAGGGGAGGCCCTGGCCCTCATCGGCCCCAACGGGGCGGGCAAGACCAGCGTCCTACGGGGGCTGCTGGGCCTGGCCCGGGCCGAGGGGCGGGTGTACCTGGACGGGGAGGCGGTGCCCCGGCCGAGCCCCGAGGCCCTTCTCCGGCGGGGGGTGGTCCTGGTGCCCGAGGGGCGGGCGCTTTTCCCGGGGCTTTCCGTGGAGGACAACCTTCTCCTCGGGGGGTTTACCCGCTTCCGGAAGGGGGAGGACCTCCGGGCCGACCTGGAGCGGGTCTACCGTCTTTTTCCCAGGCTTTGGGAGAGGCGGCGGCAGCTTGCGGGCACCCTCTCCGGGGGGGAGCAGCAGATGCTGGCCATAGGCCGGGCCCTCATGGCCAGGCCCAGAATCCTCCTTCTGGACGAGCCTTCCTTGGGCCTCGCCCCCTTGATGGTGCAGGAGATCTACCGGATCCTGGCGGGGCTCAAGGGGGAGGGGGTGACCCTGTTCCTGGTGGAGCAGAACGCCAAGGTAGCCCTTGCCCTGGCGGACCAGGGGCTGGTGCTGGAGGCGGGGGAGGCGGTCCTTTCGGGGAGGGCGGAGGCCCTCCGCCAGGACCCCCGGGTGGTGGAGGCCTACCTGGGGGCGGCGCGGGAGGTGGAGGAGGGATGAGGGACCCCTTTATGGAGGCCTTGGGCCTAAGGGTCCTCTCCCTTTCCCCGGGGGAGGCGGTGGTGGCGGGGCGGGTGGAGGCGCGCCACCTGAACCTTCACGGCACCGCCCACGGGGGCTTCCTCTACGCCTTGGCGGATAGCGCCTTCGCCTTGGCCTCTAACTCCCGGGGGCCTGCGGTGGCCCTCTCCTGCCGCATGGACTACTTCCGGCCCCTCCCCTTGGGGGCGGAGGTGGAGGCGAGGGCAAAAGAGGTGAACCTTTCCCGGCGCACGGCCACCTACCGGGTGGAGGTGGTCTTTGGGGGTAAGCTCGTGGCCCTTTTCACGGGAACGGTCTTCCGCTTGGGAGGTGATGGGGATGATGTACCAGCCGGAACTGGAAACCCTCTCCAGGGAGAAGCTTAGGGCGCTGCAGGAGGAACGGCTTAAGCGGGTGGTGGCCTACGTCTACGAGCGGGTCCCCTTTTACAAGAGGCTTCTGGACGAGGCCGGGGTGGACCCCAAGAGGTTTAGGGGCCTCGAGGACCTCCCCAAACTCCCCTTCACCAAGAAGACGGACCTCCGCGACCACTACCCCTTCGGCCTCTTCGCCGTGCCGAGGGAGGAGGTGGCCAGGATCCACGCCTCTAGCGGCACCACCGGCAAGCCCACCGTGGTGGGCTACACCAAAAACGACCTCGGGGTCTTCGCCGAGGTGGTGGCCCGTTCCTTGGCGGCGGCCGGGGCGGGACCTGGGATGATGCTTCACAACGCCTACGGCTACGGCCTTTTCACCGGGGGCTTGGGCCTCCACGCCGGAGCCGAGGCCTTGGGGATGACGGTGGTGCCGGTCTCCGGGGGGATGACGGAGAGGCAGATCCTGCTCCTCCAGGACTTCCGCCCCGAGGTGATCTCCTGCACCCCCTCCTACGCCCAGACCCTGGCGGAGGAGTTCAGGAAGCGGGGGGTTCCCCCGGAGGAGCTCTCCCTGGAGTACGCCGTCTTGGGCGCCGAGCCCTGGACCGAGGCCATAAGGAAGCAGGTGGACGAGGGCCTGGGGGTGCGGAGCACCAACATCTACGGCCTCTCCGAGATCATCGGCCCCGGTGTTTCCAACGAGTGCGTGGAGGAGCGCCAAGGAAGCCACATCTGGGAGGACCACTTCCTGCCCGAGGTGGTGGACCCGGACACCGGGGAGCCCCTTTCCGAGGGGAAGGTGGGGGTTTTGGTCTTCACCACCCTCACCAAGGAGGCCATGCCCCTCCTCCGCTACTGGACCGGGGACCTCACCTACCTCACCTACGAGCCCTGCGCCTGCGGCCGCACCCACGTGCGCATGGGGCCCATCCTGGGCCGCACCGACGACATGCTCATCATTCGGGGGGTGAACGTCTACCCTACCCAGGTGGAGGCGGTGCTTCTGGGGATTCCCGAGGTGGAGCCCTACTACCAGATCGTGGTCCGGCGGGAGGGCACCCTGGACGAGGCCGAGCTTAAGGTGGAGGTCTCCGAGGTCTTCTTCCGGGAGATCGGCCAGAAGGCCCTCTCCGACGAGGTCATTGAGGCGGACCACCGGCTCCACGCCCTGAGGGAGAGGATCGCCCGCAAGATCAAGGACAACATCGGCGTCACCATGAAGGTCACCCTCCTTCCCCCGGGCCAGGCCCCGAGAAGCGAGGGGGGGAAGCTCAGGCGGGTTCTGGACCTGAGGAAGTAGCCATGCGCCCCATCCCCGATGGCTACGAGGCGGTCTTTGAGACCGTGGTCACCCCCGAGATGACGGTGAACTTTGAGGAACTGGGCCCCGTCCACCCCGTCTACGCCACCTACTGGATGGCCAAGCACATGGAGCTTGCGGGCCGCAAGATCATCCTGCCCTTTTTGGAGGAGGGGGAGGAGGGGATCGGGAGCTACGTGGAGGTGCGCCACCTGGCCTCCGCCCTCCCGGGGATGCGGGTTAAGGTGGTGGCCCGCCACGAGAAGACCGAGGGAAATCGGGTCCACGCCACCATGGAAGCCTTCAACGAGCTCGGGGACCTCATCGGGGTGGGGCGCACGGAGCAGGTGATCCTCCCCAAGGCCAAGGTGGAGGCCATCTTCCGCCGCCTTAGGGAGCGCTGGGAGGTTACACGTTCGCCCTAGCCTCCTTCTTGGGGCCTGGTGGGGAAGTTTTCCCTGCCTTTTCCCTTGGCCTCGCCAGCAGGGTGGGTTTTGCGCCGATCTTTTGGCCCTGGGGCGGAGGGGTGGCGTAGACTGAGGCCATGCGCCTCGCGGGGAAGGTGGTGGTGGTCACCGGCGCGGGAAGCGGCCTGGGCCAGGCCCTGGTCCTGGGGCTTCTCCAGCGGGGGGCGAGGGTGGCGGCGGTGGACCTCAGGGCGGAGGGGCTCCGGGAGACCCAGGCCAAGGCGGGAAGCCACGGGGAAGGCTTAAGCCTCCACGCCCTGGACATCACCGACAAGGAAAGGGTGGCAGCCCTGCCCGAGGAAGTGGAGAGGGCCCACGGCCAGGTGGACGGCCTCATCAACAACGCCGGCGTCATCCAGCCCTTCAAACGCCTTTTGGACCTGGACGAGGCCACTGTGGAGCGGGTGATGCGGGTGAACTTCTGGGGCACCCTTTACATGACCCGGGCCTTCCTGCCAAGGCTCCTCAAGCGCCCCGAGGCCCACATAGTGAACGTCTCCAGCATGGGGGCCTTCGTGCCCGTGCCGGGGCAGGCCCTTTACGGGGCCTCCAAGGCGGCGGTGAAGCTCCTCACCGAGGCCCTTTGGGCCGAGCTCCAGGGGACCCCGGTGCGCGTCACCTTGGTCCTGCCCGGGGCCATGCGCACGGGCATCGCCCAGCACTCGGGGGTGGAAGTCCCGAGGGCGGAAGGAGTGGAGGTGCCCGTCCTCGAGCCCGAGGTGGCGGCCAGGCGCCTCCTGGAGGCTGTGGAACGGGACGCCTTCCGGGTGCTCTTGGGCAGGGACGCCCAGACCATGGACCTCCTCTGCCGCCTCAGCCCGGCCCTGGCCGCCCGGATCATCCAGCGCCGGATGGCCCACCTCCTAACCTGACCCCTCCCGGGCCCGGATGAGGAGGGTGGAAAGCCCCATGAGGGCGGTGAGGAGGAGCGCGGTGGCGGCGAAGGCCAGGCCGTGGTTGGGGAAGAGGCGGTAGAAGAGGCCGAGGCTTCCCCCGGCGAGGGCGCTTCCCAGGGCTTGGCCCAGGGCCCGGGCCACGGAGAGGGCCCCCGAGGCCAGCGCCTCCGTCCCCACGGGGGCCAGGGAAAGGACGAGGGCGTTGTTGGCGGCCTGGAAGAGGGCCCGCCCCACCCCCAGGAGGGCGAGGGCGGTGGCGGTACCCCAGAGGGGATGAAGGAGGGGAAGGAGGGCGAAGGCCAGGCCCGCCCCCACCAGGAGGTAGGCCCCGAGGAGGGCCACCCGGCCGAACCCCAGCCGGTCCGCCCTCCGCCCCGCCCAGGCCCCGAGGAGGAGGAGCTCCAAAGGCCCGAGGAGGAGGAGGCCCCCGATGGCCTTCGGGGAGAAGCCCTCCTGCCCCAGGTGAAAGGAGAGGGCCACGGTGGTTCCCAGGGTGTGGAGGAAGTAGAGGCCGGTGGCGAGGAGGGCGGGAAGGAACCTGGGGGCCTCGAGGAGGCCTAGGAGAGAGCCCCCCTGCCGGGGGAGCTCGGGGAGGTTGCCCGAGAGGGCAAGGGCCAGGAAGGCGGCAGGGAGGGGGAGGAGGAAGACGAAGGGGAGGCCCCATCCGGCCGCAAGCCCCCCGAGGGCCGGGCCCAGGAGGGTCCCCGCGGCCACGGTGCTGGCCACCATGCCCAGGGCGTAGCCCCGCGCCTTAGGGAAGGCGCTCGCCGCCAGGCCCGGCACCAGGCCCACCACCATGGCCGTGGCCACCCCCTGGAGCAGGCGGAGGAGGTAGAGCCAGAAGAGCCCGGGTGCCAGGGCGAGGAGAAGGACGAGGAAGGCGTGAAGGAGAAGCCCAAGCCGGAAGAGCCTCCCCGTTCCTACCCGCCCGGCGAGGCCTGCCAGGGGAAGGTAGGCCAGGGCCGCCCCAAAAAGGCCCAGGGAGACCACGCCCTGGGCCGCTTCCGGCCCGACCCTGTAGGTCTTGGCCAGGACGGGGAGGGCCGGGGCCAGGCTGCTTTCGCTGATTGTGCCGAGGAGGACCCCGGAGAGAAGGGCGAGCAGCCTGCGGTCCACAAGGGCAAGTCTAGCCCCAAGGCCCAAGGTGCGGGGCCTCCTTGCGCCTTCCCTTGGCCTTGGGAAGGATGGAACCATGCTTGGGGTGCGCTACCGGGAGGGGCTTGGCTACGAGGAGCTTCTTTCCCGCATGCAGAGGAACCGGGCCCGGGTGGAGGCCTTCTATAGGAACCTCCCTCCCCTGGGGCCTTTGCCCCGGGCGAAGAGGGCCTTGGCCCTGGTGGAGGACTGGTGCCCGGACTGCGTCCAGGCCATCCCCGTTTTGGCGAGGCTTCCCCTCGAGGTCCGCTTCTTCTTCCGGGACGAGAACCCGGACCTCGCCGAGGCCTACGCCAAGGAGGGGAAGCGCATCGTGCCCACCGTGGTTTTCCTGGACGAGGCCTATGGGGAGCTTGCCCGCTGGCACGGCCCCCCCGAGGCCGCCCGGGCCTTCCTTAAGGCGGGGAGGGCGGAGGGGTTATCCCCGGCGGACCTGGTCCGCTCCTACCACGAGGCCTTCCCCCGGTTCGCCCAGGCCATGCTGGCCGAGTGGCGGGCCTTGCTTTCCTCCTAGCGGGGCGGTGTAGGTCTTCCGGGACTACACCTTTCCACGCTTCCACGCCGGGCCCCAGACTGGGAGCATGGACGCGTGGGTCTTTCTCCTTTCGGAGGCCCGGGGGCTTTCCCGGGACCTCCTGGGCGGCAAGGGCTTCGGCCTGGTGGAGATGGCGGGGGCGGGCCTTCCCGTTCCTCCGGCCTTCGTGGTCACCACAGAGGCCTGCCGCCGGTACCTGAAGGCGGGGGAGGTTCCGGGGCTTTGGGAGGAGGTGCGGGCCAAGATGGCGGCCCTGGAGGGCCTAGTAGGCAAGCGCTTCGGCCGGGGGGAGGGGAAGACCCCTCCCCTCCTTGTTTCCGTGCGGAGCGGGGCCCCGGTTTCCATGCCCGGCATGATGGACACCATCCTCAACCTGGGCCTCACCCTGGAAGGGGTGGAGGCCCTGGCCCGGGCCACGGGGAATCCCCGCTTCGCCTGGGACAGCTTCCGCAGGCTCCTCGCCATGTACGGGGAGGTGGTCCTGGGGGAGAGGGCCGAGGTCTTTGAGGAGATGCTTTCCGCCCTCAAGGAGGGGCGGGGGGCGGGGACGGACGCCGAGCTTGGGCCTGAGGACCTGGAGGGGCTCGCCTTCCAGTACCTCCGCCACCTCGAGGCCCGGGGCACCCCCTTCCCCATGGACCCTTGGGCCCAGCTCCAAGGGGCCGTGGAGGCCGTCTTCCGGAGCTGGCTGAACCCCAGGGCCAGGACCTACCGCCGCATCTACGGCATCCCCGAGGACCTGGGCACGGCGGTGGTGGTCCAGGCCATGGTCTTCGGCAACCTGGGGGAGGACTCGGGCACCGGGGTGGGCTTCACCCGTAACCCCGCCACCGGGGAAAGGGGCCTCTACGGGGAGTACCTGAGGAACGCCCAAGGGGAGGACGTGGTGGCGGGCGTGAGGACCCCTGAGCCCTTGGAGCGCCTTAAGGACTACGCCCCGGGGCTTTACCGGGAGCTCCTCGCCGTGGCGGAAAGGCTTGAGCGCCACTTCCGGGACATGCAGGACTTTGAGTTCACCGTGGAGCGGGGAAGGCTTTACCTCCTCCAGACCCGCTCCGGAAAGCGCACGGCCCAGGCGGCGGTGAGGATCGCCGTGGAGATGGCGGAAGAGGGCCTCATCTCCAAGGAAGAGGCCGTCCTCCGGGTGGAGGCCAACGCCCTCCCCGGCCTCCTCCGCCCCGCCGTGGACCGGGAGAGGGCGCCCAAGCCCTTCCTCAAGGGCCTCCCGGCAAGCCCCGGGGCTGCGGTGGGCCACGCCGCCTTTTCCAACGAGGCCGTGGAGCGCTTCTACGCCGAGGGGCTTCCCGTCATCCTGGTGCGCCCGGAGACCACCCCCGAGGACATCACCGGCATGTACCTCGCCCAGGGCATCCTCACCGCCCGGGGCGGCCTCACCTCCCACGCGGCGGTGGTGGCCCGGGGCCTGGGGGTGCCGGCGGTGGTGGGGGCGGAGGCCATGCGGGTCTTCCCCGAGGAAGGAAGGGCCCTGGTGGGCGGGGTGGAGGTCCGGGAGGGGAACCTCCTCACCCTGGACGGGAGCACGGGGGAGGTGTTCCTGGGGGTGGTGCCCCTGGTGGAGGCTGCGGGGGAGGCCCTTTTGGAGAAGCTCCTCGCCTGGGCCGAACCCCATAGGCGCCTTGGGGTCAGGGCCAACGCCGACACCCCGGAGGACGCCCGGAGGGCCCGGGCCTTCGGGGCCCAGGGGATCGGCCTCTGCCGCACGGAGCACATGTTCTTCCAGGAGGACCGGATCCCTTGGGTGCGCCGGCTCATCCTGGCGGAAACCCCCGAGGAGGAGGCCGAGGCCTTGGAGCGGCTCTTCCGGTTCCAGAAGGAGGACTTTAAGGAGATCCTCCGGGCCATGGACGGCCTCCCCGTGACCGTGCGCCTCCTGGACCCGCCCCTCCACGAGTTCCTGCCCCCCCTGGAGGAGCTGGCCGAGCAGGCCAAGACCGGGGATGAGGAGGCCAGGCGCCTTCTGGAGCGGGCAAGGGCTTTAAGGGAGCTGAACCCCATGCTGGGCTTCCGGGGGGTAAGGCTCCTTCTCCTTAGACCCGGCATCTTCCGCATGCAGCTAAAGGCCCTCCTGGAGGCCGCCAAGGAGCTAAGGGAGGAAGGGCATGACCCCCGTCCCGAGGTCATGGTCCCCCTGGTGGCCGACCCCAAGGAGGTGGAGAGGGCCAGGGCCCTGGCCGAGGAACTCTTCCAGGAGTACGGGCCCATCCCCTTCGGCACCATGATAGAAACCCCCAGGGCGGCCCTTCTGGCCTCGGAGATCGCTCCCCTGGTGGACTTCTTCAGCTTCGGCACCAACGACCTCACCCAGATGGCCTTCGGCCTCTCCCGGGACGACGCCGGGAAGTTTCTGCCCCGCTACGTGGAGGAGGGCCTCTTCCCCTCAGATCCCACGGAGCGCCTGGACGAGAAGGGGGTGGGGCGCCTTCTTAAGATGGCGGTGGAGGAGGGAAGGCGGGCCAACCCCAGGCTCAAGCTCGGCCTCTGCGGGGAGCACGGGGGGGAGGCGGGGAGCGTCCGGTTCGTGGCGGACCTGTTGGACTACACCTCGGCGAGCCCCTTCCGGGTCCTCACCGCCAGGCTCGCCGCCGCCCAGGCGGGGCTTGCCGCCCCTGGGTACCCGCCGCGTGTGAAAGCCTCTGCCTGAAGGCCGGGGGAAGTCCTATGCAGGTTCCCATCACGGCTCACACCGTAGTGGGACGCTTGCCCCTATGCGGGCGTGGGGTGTTGGGGTAAACCACGAGGAGAGTCCTCAGCCAAAGGAAAACCCCCCACGCCATGTGGGAAGAAGGCCTCCTCCCCTTCACCCCAAGCCGCGCCAGCCCCCTCCCCCCACACCGGCCCCCAAATCCGGGGCCTGGCCCAGGTCTACCACCCCGGCCGCAAGGCCCCCGTTTGGGGACGCCTCCTTGCCCCCAAGGAGGAAGCTCGGGAAGGGGGGTGAGAGGTAGGGTGAAGACTCCGGTAAGGAGTAAGCGCACCTCCTCCCCGCCCCTCCCGAAGACCATGGGGTCCCCCCCTTGAGGCGCACCACCCAGGGGTGGGTCCGGGCGCAGCGGAGGAGGAGGCGGTGGATCTCCTCCTGCTTCCCGCTTTCCCCTTCCGCCTTGCCCACGTAGACCTTTTCCCCGGGAACGAGGGAAAGAACCCTTTGGTCCACCAGCTGGTCATGGAGGACCACGGGGGCCTCCTGGAGGAGGCGGTAGGCCTTGAGGGTGAGAAGCCCCGGGTCCCCGGGGCCCGCCCCCAGGAGGGCGCCTCCTCTGGGCCACGGCCACGGGCCGCTGAACCATTGGGCCTGAGGCCTAAAGGGGCAGTGGCCCTTCCGTCCTCCTAGGCGGGGCTCTCGGTCATCCCCCTTTGCGCGGGTCCTTTGCCCAGGCCGGGGCCGAGGGAAACCGTAGAAAGGTTGTGGCCATCAGAAGGCTTGAACCCTTACCCCCGCTTCCTCCAAGGCCCGCCGCACCGCCCTGGCCACCTCGGGGGCCTTGGGGTTGTCCCCGTGGATGCAGAGGGTGTCGGCTTTCACCGCCACCTCCCCCCCGTCCAGGGCCTCCACCTTCCCTTCCAAGACCATGCGCAAGGCCCTCCGGGCGGCCTCCTCGGGGTCGGTGATCCAGGACCCCGGCATGGAGCGGGGGGCGAGCTGGCCGTTTCTCAGGTAGGCCCTTTCGGGGAAGGCCTCGAGGACCACCCTAAGCCCCGCCCTCCGCGCCTCCTCCTCGTAGACCGTGCCGGGGAGGACCACGAGGGGAAGCCCCGGGTCAAAGGCCTTTACCGCCAGGGCGATGGCCTCTGCGGTCTCCCGGTCCCGGCAGGCCTTGAGGTACAAGGCCCCGTGGGGCTTCACGTGGTGAAGGGGGAGGCCCTCCGCCTTGAGGAAGGCGGAGAGGGCCCCTATTTGGTAGAGCACGTCGGCGAAGACCTCCTCCGGGCTCAGGGCCATGTCGCGGCGGCCGAAGCCCACAAGGTCGGGGAAGCCCGGGTGGGCCCCCACGGCCACGCCGTGGGCCTTGGCCAGGCGGACGGCCTCCAGGATGCGGTTTGGGCTTCCCCCGTGGAAGCCGCAGGCCAGGTTGACGGAGGTAACCAGGGGAAAGATCTCCCGGTCGTGCCCGTAGGCGAAGGCCCCGTAGGACTCCCCGGCGTCCGCATTCAGGTCTACCGTCATATCCCCCTCCTTATCCAAGCTTAAGCTCCACCTTGGCCCCGTGGGGCAGGGTAACCTCCAGCCTGGCCTCGCCCTCGGGGAGGAAACGGTCCCCCGCGCGCCGCAGGGGGACGTCATGGCCAGGAAAGAGTCTAGGGAAGCCGAGGAGGCGCTCCCGGCTCTTCAGGGCCGCCTCCGGGTCCAGGCAGGGGGGTGCCGGGGGGCCCTCGAGGTCAAAGCGGCTCTTCACCGCATCGCTTACCAAGGCTCCCACCCCCTTCACGACAAGGCCCAAAAGCCCCGGGGTGTGGCCGGGGAGGTGGAGGAGAAAGAGCCCCGGTTCCAGAAGGCCCTCCGAAACGACCTTAAGCCGGGGCAGGGCCTGGGGCAGGTGGGCGAGGCAGGCTGGGTCCAGCCTGGGGTCCCGGGCCACCCGCTCGGCGTGGCGGAGCTCGGCCTCGTGGACATAGACCTCGGCCCAGGGAAATAGGTCGGCGTTGGCTGCGTGGTCAAAGTGGAGGTGGCTTAAGACCACCCCCGCCACGTCCAGGGGGGAGAAGCCCAGGGCCTCGAGGCGGCCGTAAAGGCCTTCCCGCTCCCCGTAGCCCAGGGTGTCGTAGAGGAGGAGGCAGGTGCCCACCACCAGGTAGGCGCTGGAAAGCCCCAAATACCCACGGTGGCTTCTCCCGGGGAAGCCGGTGTGCACCGGGACCACCCGCATCTACCCTCCCGTCATGGTGCGGGGGAGCCAGGTGGCAAGCCCAGGAAAGGCCACCAGGAGGGCCACCATCAAGAGGAGCACCCCCATGAAGGGCAGGCTGTAGCGGGCGATGCGGAAGAGGTCCTCCCCGCTCAGGGACTGGAGGACGAAGAGGTTGAAGCCCACGGGCGGGGTGATCTGGGCGAGCTCCACCATGAGGACCAGGTAGACCCCAAACCAGAGGGGGTCCAGGCCCACGGCCTTCACCACCGGCAGGATGACGCTGATGGTGAGGACCACGATGGAGATCCCGTCCAAAAACCAGCCCAGGACGATGTAGACCAGGCTGAGGAAAAACACCAGGGCCAGGGGGCCGATCCCCGCCTCCACCGCCCAGGCGGCCAGGGCCCGGGGAATCCCCGTGAAGCCCATGGCCAGGGTGAGGACGCTTGCCCCTGCCAGGATGAGCCCGATCATGCTGGTGGTGCGCACCGCCCCCAGGAGGCTTTCCCGGAAGGAGGCCGGGCTTAGCTCCCGGTTCCAGGCGGCCAGGGCCAAGGCCCCCACCACGCCGATGGCCGCGGCCTCCGTGGGGGTGGCCACGCCCCGGTAGATGGACCCCAGGACGAGGAGGATGAGGAGGAGGACGGGTAGGACCGAACCGAGCCCCTTGAGGGCCTCCCCCAGGGGAGGGGGGGCTTCCCGGGGCATCCCCTCCCTTTGGCGGAGGGCCAGGAAGGCCACCGTGAGCATAAAGAGCAGGGTGAGGACCAGCCCCGGCACCACCCCGGCCATGAACAGCCTGGCCACGGAGACCTCCGCCATGACCCCGTAGACGATCATGACGATGCTGGGCGGGATGAGGAAGCCCAGGGTGCCCGCCCCCGCCAGGGAGCCCAGGGCCAGGGGCTTGGGGTAGCCGTGGCGCAGAAGCTCGGGCAGGGTGAAGCGGCCCACGGTGGCGGTGGTGGCCGCCGAAGAGCCGATGACGGCGGCGAAGAGGGCGCTGGCCACCACGTTCACGTGGAGAAGTCCCCCGGGTAGACGGCCGAGGAGGGGGCCAAGCCCCCGGAAAAGCCCCTCGGCCAGCCGGGTCCGGTAAAGGATCTCCCCCATCCAGACGAAGAGGGGCAAAGCGGCCAGGCTCCAGGAGGAGGTGCTGGTCCAAAGGGCCGTGGCCACGTTGGGCCCGGGAGGGGCGGTGGTGAAGAAGGCGAGCCCCGCAAGCCCCACCAGGAGTAGGGCCAGCCCCACGTAGACCCCCAGGAGCAGGAGGAGGAAGAGGAGGAGGACCAGGGCGAGGCCGGTGGTGAGGAGGCTCACGGGCGCCCTCCGAGGGTCCGGAGGAGGGCCTCGAGGAGGGCCAGGGCGAAGACGCTCACCCCCAGGGCCACCACCGCCAAGGGAAGCCAAAGGGGCAGGGGCAGGAGGCCGGGGGCCAGGTCGCCGAAGCGGAGGCTTTCCAGGGTCTTGCCCCAAAGCTGGAGGGCCCCGTAGGCGCTTGCGGCGGAGCCCAGGGCGAGGCTTAGGCGCTCCGCCCAAGGCCTAAGCCCCGGGGGAAGCCGCATGAGGGCGAGGCCCACCCGGATGTGCCCCCCGGCCCTGAGGGTGGGGGCGAGGCCCAGGAAGATGAGCCCCGCCGTGGCGAAACCCGCCAGTTCCAGGGCCGAGGGCACCACGAAGCCGAGAAGGCGGCCCACCACCTGGGCCAGGATGACCCCGAGGACGAAGAGCCCCAGGAGGAGGGCCAGGAACTCGGAAAGGCGGTAGAGGGCTTCCAGGAGCCTCATCGGCCCAGGTACTGGCGGTAGACCTTGATCCCCGTGGCCCCCGCCTGGCGCTGCCAGTCCAGGATCATGGTCTGTCCGGCCCGCTTCAGGTCGGCCAAAAGCTGCGGGGAAGGCTTCACCACCTGCATGCCCCTCTGGGCCAGGGTTTGCTGGGCCTTGGTCTCCTGCTCCTGGGAGAGCTTCCACCCCCGTTCCTCCGCCCGCTTGGCCGCCTGCAGGAGGGCCTCCCGGTCCTGAGGGGAGAGGCTTTCAAAGGCGCGGCGGCCCACCACCACCATGTTCTTGGGGATCCAGGCCTTCACGTCGTAGAAGTAGCGGGCGAAGTCCCAGGCCTGGCTGTCCACCCCGGTGGTGGGGGAGGTGATCATGGCCTCCACAATGCCGGTGGCGAAGGCCTGGGGGATATCGGCGGCCTCCACCTGGACCGGGCTCATGCCGAGGAGTTCCGCCAGCCTGGCCGTGGCCGGGTTGTAGGCGCGGAAGCGCAGGCCCTTGAGGTCCTGGGCCGAGTTCACCGGCTTCTTGGTGTAAAGCCCTTGCGGGGGCCAGGGCACGGCGTAGAGAAAGACCACGCCCCTTTGGGCAAGCCACTTCTCCACCTCGGGCCGCTGGGCCTGGTAGAGCCGCCAGGCCTCCTCGTAGCTCGTGGCCACGAAGGGGATGGAGTCCAGGTTGAAGAGGGGGTTCTCGTTGGCGAGGAGGGACATGAGGACCTCCCCCATCTGCACCTGTCCGTTCCGCACCGCCGGGAGGATCTGGGGGTGGGGGAAGAGGGAGCCCCCGGGGTGGACGGTGACCCTCACCCGGCCTCCCGTGGCCTCCCCCACCTCCTTGACGAACTGCTGGATGTTCTGGGTGTGGAAGTTGGCCGGGGGGTAGGGGGTGGCCATGTTCCAGCCCTGGGCCAAGGCGCCGAGGAACAGGGGAACTAGGGCCAGAAGCCTTTTCATCTCGCACCTCCTTTACAGGGGCTACTTTATCACCTTGAGGGCCTGCTCCACGAAGGCGTTGGTGTAGGTGCGTTTGAGGTCAATCCTGGCCTGCCTGACCCTCTCGTCAAAGGCGGAGAGCACCGTAAGGGGGCGCAAGGGGGCCGTGTCGCTGAAGCGCCCGGTGGGGGAGAAGGACTCCAGGGAGTTCCGGAGCACCTCGAGGTAAACCATGAAGAGGAAGCGGGGGCTTAAGGCGAAGGCCCGGGCCACGTTGGGCACGAAGCCCGTCCTCTCCCGAAACTGGGCGAAGAGGGCCCGGACCTCCTCGGAAAGCGCCTCCTCCTCGGGGACCTGAAGCCAGGAGATCACCATACCGCAAGGGCCCGCACCGGGCCGCCGGAGGCGTTCTTGTGCTTGGGGCCCCCCACGAAGATGAGGGCGCCTGCGGGAGGCACCTGGGCCAGGTTGGCCAGGTTCTCCAGGCCGTACTTTCCCGCTCCCAGGACGGTGACGTGGGTCTTGAAGTCCTTGGAGGGGCCAAAGTCCAGGGAGAGGGTGTCCACGCCGATGCCCACGATCTCCCGCTCCCGCACCAGAAACGCCGCCGCCTCGGGGGAGAACCCGGGGAAGTGGAGGGTACCGGAGGCGTCTTGGTTGAGGAAGGCTTTGGGGTTCTGCCACCTGGCCTCCCAGCCGGAGTGCATGGCCACGAAGGCCCCCTTGGGGAGGCGGCCGTACTGCCTCTCGTAGGCCAGGAGGTCGTCCACCGTCACCTGGGCGTCGGGGTCCTTGGCCGCCTTCTCGTGGATGTGGACCACCGCCAGGGGAGCGATGAGGAGGCTAGGAGGGAGCTTCTCCGCCGTGGGCGCCCCCTCCACGAAGTGGGCCGGGGCGTCCATATGGGTGCCGGAGTGCTCCCAAAGGTCCAGGCGGTTTCCGTAGTAGCCGTTCTGGCGCACGGTGACCAGGGTGGTGATGCGCATGGGCTCGGCCCCGGGGAAGAGGGGGATCTCGGGGGAGAGCTCATGGGTGAGGTCCACCGCCCGGGAGAAGGCCTTGCCCGGGACCTGGGCCTGGGCCAAGGCCACCCCGGCCAGGGCGGAAAGGCCTGAGGCCAGGAAGCTCCTGCGGGAAAGGGAACGGGCCACCTGCTCCATCACCAGGGGGGCGCACATGGTTACCTCCTTTTCCGGCAAGACCTTACCACGCCCCCGCATAATCTTGCAAGAGGGCCACCGCATGGCGGCCCGCTCTGCCTTAGGGAGGTCCCTCGCGGTTCTGCGGTGGGCTGGACGGGTTCGCGGGGAGTCCACAGGGTGCGCTTCGGCGGGTCCGGGCCGTTTGGGGATATGACCTTGGGATAGAGGAGACGCCGGGTTAGACTCGGGAAGGCATGGCGGCCAAGAATGGGAGAGGACCGAGCGCCGCCCACTTCCCCCTGGTGCCGGGTTGGGGGGCGCTCCCGAGGCCCGGAGCCCCAGGCCGGGCCGGGCTTGGTTGAAGAGGAGGTGGTGTGCGCCCCGGCGAGTTTTCCCGGCCCAACCGCTACGACCTCCTGGCCTTTTTAGCGGTCGTAGCCCTCCTCGCCGCCTTCCTGGCGGCCTCGAGGGAGGCCGCGGGGCCTTTGGGCCCCGAGCCCATTTCCCTGGACCCCTGGCGGCTTCCCGAGTACGCCCTGAGGACCGGCTTCCGCATGGGGCTCGCCCTCTTCCTCTCCACCCTCTTCACCCTGGTCTACGCCCCCCTCGCCGCCAAGACCCGGCTGGAGCCCTTCTTGGTGGCCCTTCTGGACATCCTGCAGTCGGTGCCCGTCCTGGGGTTCCTGGCGGCCAGCGTGGGGGCCCTGGCGGCCCTCTTCCCGGGGAAGGCCCTGGGGTACGAGCTGGCGGCCGTCTTCGCCGTCTTCACCTCCCAGGCCTGGAACATGGCCTTCAGCTTCTACCAGTCCTTGAAGACCCTGCCCCGGGACCTGGACGAGGCCGCGCGGCTCTACCGCTTGCGGCCTTTCCAACGCTTCCTCAGGCTGGAGCTTCCCTTCGCCCTTCCGGGCCTGGTGTGGAACGCCATGATGTCCATGTCGGGAGGCTGGTTCTTCGTGGTGGCCTCCGAGGCCATCAGCGTGGGGAAGACGGAGGTGGACCTCCCGGGGGTAGGCTCCTACCTGGCCCGGGCGCTGCAAGAGGGCAACCTCCCCGCCGTGGGCTACGCCACTTTGGCCATGTTCCTCACCATCCTCCTCTACGATCAGCTCTTCTTCCGGCCCCTGGTGGCCTGGAGCGAGCGCTTCAAGTACGAGGAGCGGCCCGGGGAGGCCCCGGCGCGAAGCTGGGTTTTGGACCTCTTGCGGCGCACCCGGGCGGCGCGGGCCCTGGGGGAGGCCTTGGCGGAGGCCCTCCTCCAGCGGGCCGTGGCCTGGAAGGGGGTACCGGCGGTGAGGGTTCGCCTTCCGGGGTTTCTTTGGCCTTCCCTCCTGACCCTGGCGGGCCTGGGCGGGGCCTACGGCCTCCTGGCCTTCCTCCTTGCCCTGGGTCCGGGGGAGTGGCTGAAGGCGCTTTACCTTGGGTTTCTCACCCTCCTTAGGGTCCTGGGCATCATGGTCCTCGCCGCCCTGGTCTGGGTGCCCGTGGGGGTGGTCCTGGGGGGGAGGCCCGCCTTGGCGGTGCGGGTCCAGGCCCTCCTGCAATTTCTCGCCGCCTTTCCCGCCAACCTCCTTTACCCCTTCGCCGCCTACCTCCTCCTGCGCTACGGACTTTCCCTGGAGGTCTTCTCCGCGTTCCTCATGGCCTTGGGGACCCAGTGGTACATCCTCTTCAACGTGGTGGCGGGGGCCATGAGCCTGCCCTCGGACCTCAGGGAGGCGGCCAGGGCCTACGGCCTGAAGGGGCCCCTCCTTTGGCGGCGGTTTCTTCTCCCCGGGGTCTTCCCCTACCTGGTCACGGGGCTCATCACCGCAAGCGGGGGCACCTGGAACGCTTCCATCGTGGCCGAGGTGGTCTCCTGGCATGGGAAGACCCTGGAGGCCACGGGCCTTGGGGCTTACATCACCCAGGCCACGGAGGCGGGAGACGAGGGAAGGCTTCTTTTGGGCATCGTGGTCATGAGCGGCTTCGTGCTCCTTTTGAACCGCCTCCTCTGGCGCAGGCTCTACCGCCTGGCGGAGGAGCGGTTTAGGCTTTAGGAGGTGGGGCGTGGTCCTGCTGGAGGCCCGAAACGTGGGCAAGTTCTTCCGGACGGGGGACGGGGTGCACCGGGTCCTGGCCGGGGTGAGCCTGGAGGTGCGGGAGGGGGAGATCGTGGCCCTTTTGGGGCGGTCCGGGGGAGGGAAGAGCACCCTCTTAAGGATCCTCGCCGGGCTCATCCCCCCGGATGAGGGGGAGGTGCGTTTCAAGGGAAAGCGGGTGGAGGGTCCAGTGGAGGGCATGGCCATGGTCTTCCAGAGCTTCGCCCTCTTTCCTTGGCTCACCGTGCTGGAGAACGTGGCCTTGGGCCTCGAGGCCCGGGGGCTTCCCAAGGAGGAAAGGGAAAGAAGGGCCCGGGAGGCCATCGCCTTGGTGGGCCTCGAGGGCTTTGAGGAGGCGCTTCCCAAGGAGCTCTCCGGGGGGATGCGCCAGCGGGTGGGCTTCGCCAGAGCCTTGGTGGTGGAGCCCGAGATCCTCTTCATGGACGAGCCCTTCTCCGCTTTGGACCCCCTGACCGCCGAGGGCCTAAGGGAGGACCTCCTGGACCTCTGGGAAGCGGGGAGGCTCGGCACCAAGGCCATCCTCCTCGTCACCCACAACATGGAGGAGGCGGTGGCCCTGGCCGACCGGGCCTTGGTCCTCCAGGGTAGCCCGGCCCGGGTGGAGGCCGAGGTGGCCATCCGCCTTCCCCACCCCCGGGACCCCAAGGACCTGCGCTTCCTGGCCCTCACCGACCGCCTTTACGTGGAACTCACCCACCGGGAGGAGGTGGAGCGCCGGGTGGAAGAGGTGGCCTACCGCCTGCCCGAGGCCCCGGTGGGGGCCCTTTTGGCCCTGGTGGAAACCCTGGGGCGGCTTGGGGGCCGGGCCGACCTGCCGGTGCTGGCGGAGGAAGAGGGGTTGGGGGCGGACGACCTTCTGCCCCTCCTCGAGGCCTTGGCGCTTCTGGGATTTGCCAAGGTGGCGGAGGGGGACGTGGAGCTTTCCGCCGCGGGGTTTGCCCTGGCCGAGGCCGAGCTTTCCCGGCAGAGGGAGATCTTCGCCGAGCATCTCTTGCGCCACGTTTCCCTGGTGGCCGACCTTCACCGGGAGGTGCTGGCCCGGGGGCGGTTGCGGGAGGAGGAAGTGCTGGACAGGTTGGCGATGCGCCTTCCTCCCGAGGAGGCCAAGCGGGTGTGGCGCAGGCTCTTGGAATGGGGCCGCTTCGCCGGGCTTTTGGCCTACGACGAGCGGGCCCGCCTCCTTTTCCCGCCCGAGGAGGCGGAGGCCTAGGCGTTTCAGCCTGGTTTCAAGTGGGGTGCTAAGATGGGGGCGAAGGAGGTGGGCGTATGAGGGTGCTTGTGCCGTTCCTGGTGGCCCTGGGCCTGGCCTGGGCTACGGTTTCCGCATCCCCTTCCCTCCCCACCACCTGGCCGGAGGGGACCACCTTCGCCCTGGTGGACGCCGAGGGCCACGTGGTCTGGCAGCCGGGGGTGGATCTCCTCCCGAAAGCCCTGCAACAGGCCGCCTTCCTGCTCATCGCCCTGCCCGACGGCACCACCCACCAGGTGCCGGTGGCGGTGGAGGGCAAGGGAAAGGGGCTCGGCGAGGTCAAGCTCTGGGTGGACGGGAAGCCCGTGCCCTTGCCGGAGCTCCTGCACGCCAAGGGGTTTGCCCTGGAGGACGGGAACCTGGTCCGCGTGAAGCCGGAGCCTGCGCAGGAGGGGGCGGCCCACGGGAGGGCCGGCCCGGAGGGGCGCTGGGTGGGCCGGGGCCGCTGATACCGCCCCCGGCAAAAACCTTCCTGCGGATCCTTTGCCCTGACCGGGGCGAAGGATCCGCCAAAATGGTCCCGTGGAAGCCCACCTTAGGGAAGCTTTGGGCGACCCCCTCACGGTCCTCTTCACCCTGCTCCGGGTCTTGGCGGTGTATGGCGCCCTCCTCGCCCTTCTCCGCTTCAGCGGCAAACGGGTCCTAGGCCAGATGACGCCCGCGGACCTCCTCACCCTCCTGCTCCTTTCCAACGTGGTGCAGAACGCCATGATCGGGCCGGACAACAGCCTGGTGGGGGGGCTTCTGGGAGCAGGGGCGCTCCTGGCTCTGGACCGCCTCTTCTCCCGAAGCCCTTGGGCCCGGCGCATGGCGGGGGAGCCCACCCTGCTGGTGCACGACGGCGTGCCTATCCCTGAGCACCTGAAGCGGGAGGGCGTGGACCTCGAGGAGCTCATGGCCGCCCTCAGGGAGCACGGGGTCATGGAGCTCAAGGAGGTGCTGGCGGCGGTGCTGGAAGTGGACGGCACCATCAGCGTTATCCCCAAGGACCACCTGGTGCCCAAGCGGGTGCGCAAGGTGCGCTCCAGCCGCAACCGTTAGGGGGTGTAGGGGGCGAAGAGCTCGTTTTTGCGCACGAAGGCCTCCATAAAGCGCCCCAGGAGCTCCATCTGGCTCCGGTGGGCCTTCAGGGCCTGGAGCTTGATTTTCTCCTCTTCGGGGCTCAGGTCCAGGCGGCGCCAAAGGAGGTGGCGGCCCCGGGGCGGGGGCTCCAGGTAGAGGCTGGGGTGGAGGCCTTTGGGCAGGGGCCACTCCAGGCCTCCATGGACCACGTAGTAGAGGAGCCGGTCCAGGGCGTCCATCTCGCCCAGGAGCCTCAGGGCCATGTACCCGGTGGCCCGGTGGTCGGGGTGGGCGTCCTCGGGGGCGGGGGCCAGGACCAGGGTAGGGGCGGCCTCCTTGAGGACCCGGCGGAGGTCCCCTTCCCAGGCCTCTCCCGTGTAGGGAGCCCCAGGGGAGAGGGCCCCTTCGTAGGCCACCCGCGCAAGCCCCGTGGCCCGGGAGCGGTAAGGAGTGTAGAAGTGCTCCAGGAACATGGGGAGGAGGCCCCGGTCCGGGTAGCCCAGGAAGTAGAGGTGCCCTTCCGGGATCCCTAGGGCCTGGGCCGCCGCCCTGGCCTCCTTCTCGCGGCGCAGGGCCAGGGCCTGCAGGTCCTTGGGGGTGGGCCTAAGGGTGCGGTCCAGGAGGGCGGCATCCCACTGGAAGCCGTCTCCCAGGGTCATCCAGGCCACATAGACCTGGCCCCCGGTCCGGAGCACCTTCTGGATGAGGCCGGCGCAGCACAGACTCTCGTCGTCGGGGTGGGGAGCGAGCACCAGGAGGCGCGTTCCGGGGGAGACGGCCAGGGGGGGCAGGGACCCGACCCTAAAGCGGTAGTAGAAGGCGTAGGCCTGCTGGCTGATCCAGGGGGCGTTGATGAGGAGAAAGAGGAGGAAGAGGAGTCCGAGGAGAAGGAAGAACATCCGCCGCCTCATCCCCCCATCCTACAAGCAGGCCCGCACCCGGGTTCCCCCCAGGCGGCTTTCCTCCACCCGGGCGAAGCCCCCGTGGGCCTCGGCCACCCGCCGCACCAGGGTGAGGCCGAGCCCGCTTCCCGGCCCCGAGGCCAGCCTGTGGAAGGGCCGGAACACCTGTTCCCACCGGTCTTTGGGAATCCCCGGCCCGTCGTCCTCCACCACCAGGCAGGGGCCGGGCTCGAGGCGCACGGCCACCCGGCTTCGGGCGTGGCGGAAGGCGTTTTCCAGAAGGTTGCGCACCAGGGCCCGCAAAAGGTCGGGGTCCCCCCGGTAGGGGAGGGAAGGAGGAAGGGCAAGCTCCAGGGCCTTTCCCCCCTGGGGCAGGTCCTCCAGGGCCTCGAGGACCACCTCCGCCAGGTCCAGGTTTTCCCGCCTCAAGGGGGCTTCGGCCCGGGCCAGGAGGAGGAGGCCTTCGGCCAGGGCCTTGAGGTGCAGGGCCGCCTCTAAGGCCCGCTCCAGGGGGCGGCGGGCGGGGGGCTCGGCCTCCAGGGCCTGCTCCAGGCGGCCGATGAGCACCGTGAGGGGGGTGCGGAGCTCGTGGGCGGCGTGGCGGACAAACTGCTTTTCCGCCTCCAGAAGCTTCTCCAGGGCCTCCAAGAGGAGGTTCTGCGCCCGGGCCAGACGGCCCACCTCGTCCAGGCGCCCGGGCTCGGGGAGCCGCGCCTTCGGGTCTGGGGCCCGGGCGAGCTCCAGGGCCCTCCGGGCCATGCGGTCCAGGGGGGCCAGGGCCCTTCCCGCCAGGAGGTAGCCCAGGAGGAAGGCCAGGCCCGTGGCGCCCGAGAAGGCCAAAAGGAGTACCCGTTCCACCCGGTCCATGGCCCGGTCGGCCCACTCCAGGGAGCGCGCGGCCACCAGGAGGTAGCCCTCCCCCTCCAAGGCGCAGTAGCGCACCTCCTTTTGGCTGAAGCACCCCGCCCCTGGCGGGGCGGGCGGGGGAAGGGGAGGGCCTTCCCGCGCCGCCACCTCTTTTCCCACCATCAGGAAGAGGGCCAGGTCCTTCGGGAAGGCCTCGGGCTCCTGTTCCAGGCGGAGCCCGTGGTTTTCCTCGTTCACCAGGGGGCGGGCGAGGAGGAGGGCGTCCAGGAGCGTGGCGTCCAGGGCGCCGTAGAGGGCGGACCTTAGGGCGTAGCGCAGGAAGAGGCCGAGCCCTCCCAGGACCAGGCCCAGGAGGAGGACGTAAAAGAGGGTGAGGCGCAGGCGGAGGGTCATCCCAAGAAGGTGTAGCCGAGCCCCCGCTCCGTGCGGATGGCGTCTTCGGCGAGCTTCTTTCTCAGGCGGTAAACGTAGACGTCCACCGCCTTAGGGTCCACCCCCTCTTCTCCGGCCCAGACCTTTTCCAGTAGCACCTCCCTCGGGTAGTGCCCCCCGGCGTTTAAGGCCAGGAAGGCGAGGAGGGCGAACTCCCGGCCCGAAAGCCGGACCTCCTTACCCTCCCAGTAGGCCCGCCTGTTCTCCAGGTCCAGGGCGAGCCTCCCCCGGGCCACCAGGTTCTGCGCTTCCCCGTGGGCCCGGCGGAGAAGGGCCCGCACCCTGGCCCGGAGCTCCCGCAGGTGGAAGGGCTTCACCAGGTAGTCGTCCGCCCCGCCCTCCAGGCCCTCCACCCGGTCCTCCACCTCCCCCCGGGCGGTGAGCATGAGGACGGGAAGCCGCCACCTCTCCCGGAGGCGCCTGAGGAGGGCGAAGCCGTCCATACCCGGAAGCATGACGTCCAGGACGGCCAGGTCGTAGGGGAAGGCTTCCAAAAGTCCCAGGGCTTCCTCGGCGCTTTCCGCCCAGTCCACGGCGTACCCCTCGGCCTCGAGGGCCTCCTTCACCAGCTCCCCCACCCGGGGGTCATCCTCCACCATAAGGAGCCGCATCCCGCCTCCCTAGGATAAGCCGGAGGCCCAGGAACCAGGCCAGGGTCAGGGCCCAGCCCGCCAGGACGTCCGAGGGGTAATGCACCTGGAGGTAGAGCCGGGAGAGGCCTACCAGAAAGGCCCAGGGAAGGCCCAAGGCCAAGGTGAGCCGCGCCCCCCGTGGGCTTTTCTCCAAGAGCCAGTAGAGCCCCAGCACTAGGGAGAGGCTTGCCATGGTGTGGCCCGAGGGGAAGCTGAAGTCGTGCTCCGGGGCGAGCTGGGGAAAGAGGTGGGGACGGGGGCGGGCGAAGAAGTGCTTTCCGGCGAGGTTGAGGGCCTCGCTGCCCCCGAGGAGGAGCAGGAACCGGTACCAGGGAAGGCCTGCCCGCAAGGCCCAAAGCGTCGCCCCTATCGCGCTCAGGACCACCATGGGGAGGGAGGCGCTCTGGGTGAGAAGGTGGGCCAGGCCGTCAAGGAAGGGGGAGCGCAGGGCGTGAAGCCAGGCGAGGAGGGTCCGGTCTAAGGAAAACCCTTCCCGGCGGTACACGTCCTCGGCAAGCTCCACGAAAACCCCCAGGGCAAGGACCAGCCCCCCGTAGAGGAAGAGGGGCCGGGTCCAGGGGAGGAGGGTCTTGGTCCCCATGGTCCTTTACTGCCCCGCAGGTCCAAGGCCCAGGAGGGCTCCGGTTTGGGCGTCCAGGATGGCCTGGCGCTTCCCCAGGTCTACCCGAAGCACGGGGCGGCCCCGCCACACCTGGTAAGCCACCTCCGCCACGGGTTCCTCGGTTCCGAGGGCTTTTTTCGCCAGCCCGGCCGCTTCCAGGAAGGACACCCTGGGCGGAGCCTGGAGCCAGGACCGTTTGCCCAGGGCCTTCTCCTGAAGGGGCCTTTTCCCAAGAACCTTTCCGGAGAGACCGTCCACGTAGACCTGAACCAGAGTTCGTCCTCGCGCTAGATCCACGGCGTAGACGGGCTGGCCCTTGCGCCAGGAGAGGGAGACTTCTTCCGGCGGGGTGGGAACCCTGAGGTGGGTTTGCGCAATGCGGGCGGCTTCCGTGGGGCCCAGGCTGGGCCAGCTCTGGGCGATAGCCCACCCTAGGACCAAAAGCGCGGTGGTCAGCGAAGCTATCCTGGGGAGAAAGTTTCTCATGGTGCGCTCCAGAAATAACCCCCCGGGAGGGGGTGCTTCCCGGGGGGTCCAGGGGGTTAGTTCCCGTCCTCCGCGTCCTCCTGCTCGCCCTGGGCCTCGTGCTCCTCAACGGAGCCCTTTTCCTCCTGTCCGTACGCCTCCTTGTGGAGCACCTGGCCCGTGCCCGCGTCCACCTTCACCTCCTGGCCTGCCAGGACCACTTCCCAGACCAGGTAGCCGTTTTCCACCCCCAGCTGTACCCGGGTGGGGACGGCCTGGGTGCCCAGGGCCTGCTGGGCGGCGGCCACCGCCTGGTCGCGGGTCACCTTGGCCAGGCTCTGGTACAAGGCCGACTCCTGATCCTCACCCTGGGCCTCCTGGACGGGGATGGACCCCTGGTAGCCCGGGTTTTGGACGCCCTTCTGGACCTTTTCCGCCAGGCTTAGACCGGGGGCCGCCAGGGCCGTTGCCGCAAGACCAATCGCCGTGAGCTTCCTCAAGGTAGCTTCGCTGAACATGGTTGCCTCCTTCTGCCCCGGGGGCTTTTCCCCTTGGGCACCTCCAGAGTGGAGGGGGGAGGTAACACGGGGGTAAAAGGTCTTCAGGCGGCGACCTGGCCTTTGGTGAGGCGGAGTTGCTTTATATACTGGAGGCATGAGGCGTTACCTCGCCTACCTGGCCTTGGGTCTTCTTCTCCTTCTGGCCTTGCCACCCCTTCTGGAGGACCTAGGGGTAAAAAGCCTTGCCCGCTATTTGGGCCTGGTGTTTGTGCTGGCAGGTGGGCTTTTGGTGTACGCCCTCTCGGGCCTTGGGAGAAGGGCTTTGAACGGGGTAGGCCTTTCCCACCTGGCCCCTGGGGTTAGGATACTGGAAGCTTTGGGGTACGTGGTGGTCTTGGCTTTGGGCCTTTCTACCGCAGGCTACCACCCCACCGCCTTCCTGGCAGGGGGTGCTGTAGTGGGTGCGGTGGCGGGGCTCGCTGCCCAGGCGACTCTTTCCAACATTCTCTCGGGCGTGGTTCTTATGCTTTCTGGGGCCCTCAAGTTGGGGGATCCTATACGGGCTCGCTCCTGGGCCTACGGCGGGGTAGAGTACCGAGGCCGTGTGAAGGACATTACCCTGGTGCATACCGTTTTGGAGGGACCCCAGGGAGAGATACGGATCCCCAATGCCCGCTTTATGGACTCGGTTTTGGTTAGAGAGGAGGGTTTATCCCTTCAGGTTACGCTCCCGTCCGGGACAGCCTGGAAAGCGCTGGAACAGATCTTTCCCGTACGCTTTGAGCCCTTGGCCCTCAGCCCGGAGGGCCTACAGGGGGTCCTGTACTTAAGGGAGAAGGACCTGGACGCCGTTCTCGCCTGGACTCGGGGCCTAGCCGCCTCCCAGGCGCCCCAGGGTTAGCCCCACCAGGAAGACGAGACCCCCTCCCAGCACCACCTGGACCACCGTCCGGAGAAGGGGGCTTCGCATGAAGTGGTAGCGGATGTAGGCGATGGCCAAAAGCTCCATGGCCACCACCACCGAGGCCAGGAAGAGGGCGGTCCGGACCTCGGGGATCAGGAAGGGAAGGGTGTGGAACATGCCGCCCAGGAAGGTGGCCAGGCCCGTGACCCCGCCCCGCAGGACAGGGTGGCCGCGCCCTGTGACCTTGCCGTCATCGGAAAGGGCCTCCGCCAACCCCATGGAGAGGGCGGCCCCCAGGGCGGCCGCCAGGCCTACCAGAAAGGCGTCTTGGGAGCGCTGGGTAAGGCCCGCGGCGGCGAAGATGGGGGCCAGGGTGGAAACGGAGCCGTCCATGAGGCCGAGGAGGGCGGGCTGGACGATCTGGAGGACGAACCGCTGGTCCTTTGGTGGAGAGGAGAGCCGCATGGGACCATTTTGGCAGCGCGGAACTTATATTGCAAGTAGTTATTACTCTCATATGATGCCCAGGAGGCTGAGCCCCAGGAGCCCCAACACCCACAGGGCCACGCCCGCATAGAGCCAGTCGCCTTCCCGGGCGAAGAGCACGAGGGAGAGGGCCACGCGGGCCACAGGGGTCAGGACGAGGACCTCGAGGCCAAGCTGGACCAGGGCGAGGGCCTCCCCCCGGGCCGCCCGGAAGACCAGGGCCAAGGGGCTCCAGTCCCCTGGGCCGGGGGGGCTGGCCAGGACCTGGGCTACGGGTTCTGCTCCCCGCGCGGCGAGTTCCCAAAGCCCCCCGGTGAGGACAAGGAGGGCTGCCAGGAGGACTCCTCCCCGCAACACCAGGCTTAAGAGGAGCGCCATCCCTCACCCCCAAAGCCCTTGGGCCACCATCTCCAGGCCCAGGAGGACGATGACCCCGGTGAAGAGGAGCCTAAGCCCGGCCACCTTGGCCCCTGGCAGAATACGGGCGCCCAGGAGGGCACCTGCCAGCACCCCCAGGACCACGGGGAAGGCCAGGTCCGGATGGATGAAACCGTTTTTTAAGTAGATGCCGGCGCTGGCGGCGGCGGTGACCCCGATCATGAAGTTGGAGGTGGTGGTGGAAACCTTGTAAGGGAGCCCCATGACCCGGTCCATGGCCAAGACCTTCACCGCCCCGGAGCCGATGCCGAGGAGGCCCGAGAGGACCCCCGCCACCCCCATGAGGAGGAAACCGGGAAGGACCCGTTGGACCCGATAGGGGACAGGTCCCCAGGGACCTGGGTAGGTGCTGGGAAGGCGCAGGCGTACCGCCAGGGGATCGGAGGGCCCAGGGTCGGGATACCCCTCCCGCTCCCGGTGCCTGAGCCCCGTGTAGGCGGCGTGGAGGAGAACCAGGCCGAAGAGGGTGGCCACTGCCCGGTGTGGCAGCAAGGCGGTGAGGGTGGCCCCCGCCACCGCTCCTAGGGTGGTGGCCACCTCCAGGAGCATGCCCACCCGCAGGTTGGTGAACCCTTCCCGCACATAGGCCGCCGCCGCCCCGCTGCTGGTGGCGATGACCGAAACCAGAGAGGCCCCCAGGGCGAGCTTGAGGTCCACGCCGAAGAGGAGGGTGAGCATGGGCACCAAGACCACGCCGCCTCCCAGCCCCGTAAGGGCCCCCACCAGCCCTGCTCCAGCGCTCCCCAGAAGCACGAGGAGGGCGAAGTCCAGATAGCTCATGCCCCGAATCTACCCCAGGACCCCCACGGGGCCGCTGAAGGGACCCGAGACCACGAGCTTGCCGCCCTCGGCCTTCACGGGGAGGAGGGGAAGGGGCCTAGGGGGTGGGCCTCCCGCCACCTGGTCGGTGTAGGGGTTGTACTCCCCCCCGTGGCAGGGGCACTGCATGATCCCCTGCTGGTGCCATAGGCTCACGATGCACCCCAGGTGGGTGCAGACTGCCGAGTAGACCACCACGTCCCCCGCCGCATACCGGGCCACCTCCGGGGCCAGGCGCCTTGGGTCCAGGCGGAGCACCAGGAGGGTGCTCTTGGGGTCCCCGCTGCGCACCACCCCGGTCTTGGGGTCCATGGGGTAGGCGAGGAGGAAGGGCCCCCCGAGGGGGAGGGAGGCCGGGTCCAGGGGTTGCCCCTGGGTGTGCCCGGTGGCGTGGACCAGGATGTCCCCCACCTGGGGGGGAAGCCGGTCGGGGCTTTGGCTCGCCCTGGGGACGAGGTCCTTGGCCACCAAAAGGGCCGAAAGGGTAGCGAAGCCGATGCTGGTGCCCATAAGGGCGAGCATTAGGCGCCTTTCCTGCTTGAGCTTAGGGTCTTCCTGTTCCATGGCTACGCCCTCCTTATCCGGTAGTCCCGCCCCTCCCAGCGGCCCTCCTCCGGGTAGTAAAGGGTGAATTCTAGGCTCCCGTGGTCCTCCAGGTCCAGAAGCACCCCGTGGAGGCCGAAGGGCAGGGGCTCGCTCTCCACGTCCCGTACCCCGCGCCAGCCGTCAAAGCCTAGGTGGAGGACGAAGGGGCGCCGCTCCTCCACCAGGAGGCGCTCCCCGGGGCCTAGGGCCTCGAGGGGCACCTCCCGCCGGAAGTGGCGCACCCGGGGCCTGGGCTGTCCTTCCAGGTAGCGGGCGGCCACGCGGCCCAGGCGTTCAGGGGGCCCCTTCCCCCGCGTCCAGGCCAGGTAAAGCTTCAGGTACTCCGCATGGGCCCAAAGCAAGGGCTGGGCGCTTCCCGTGGGCTTTCCCGGGAAGAGCTTCCGTTCGGGGAGGGGGGAGGTGTCCCAGACCTGCTCGGGGATGAGGCCCCCGGGCCCCGTGCTCCCGGCCATGGAGCGGAGGTAGGGGAGGGGGTCTTCCCCGAGGAGCAGGGCGGCCATCCCCCGCTCCCCGGTGAGGAGGGGCCAGGCCCTGCCCCTTCCCGTGCCGTCAAAGGGTCGGCCGTCCTCGTGCTCCCCGTATCCGTCCTCCGGGTAGCGGTGGTAGAAGGACCCCGTGGGGGTTTCTACCCGGAGGAGGGCGTCGGCGAGCCGGAGAGAGTCCCGGATGCGGGGGTCGTGGGGAGGCCTCAGGCCCAGGCGGAGGAGGGCCAGGAACTCCAGCCCCACCAGGGCTGCGGGCTCCAGGCTCACCCCCGTCCGGTTCTTGACCTCTACCCGGCCCCGGGGACCCAGGGGCCCGGGAGGGGCGATCCTCACGTAGTGGCCCCGGATGCCGTGGGAGCGGTCCAGCTCCGTGCCCCCCACGTAGGTCCACTCCTCCACGCGGGCGTTCCAGCAATCGGCTAAGGAGAGGGCGTACTCCGCCTCCTCCCCCTCCAGAAAGCCGTAGAGGGCGGCCGCCGCTAGGGCGGCGATGGCGGTGGCCAGGGTGAAGGGGGAAAGGCCCGGGTTCTCCTCCCAGCGGTCCTGGGGGCTTACCGGACCTTCCCGGGCCAGGAAGGCTGCCGCCCGCCGCACCATGGTACGGGCGGTCTCCAGAGGAAAGGCCCCGTTCAGCCCACCCCGTTCCTTCAGGGCCGCCGCCAGAAGGACGGGCAAGGCCGTCTCGTCCAGCTGGATGCCCTGCCAGTAGGGGCGGCCGTCCGGGAAGAAGTTCTGGGGCCAGTGTCCGTCTTGGGCCTGGGTAGCCGCCAGGTAGGCCAGGACGGTGCGGACCTCCTCTTCCCGGCCTAGGGCCAGGTGGGCGAAGGCCGCCTCCACCGCGTCCCGGGTCCAGACCAGGTGGTAGCCCCCGGGGTCGTCCCGGGTGTTGCCCCAGGGTACGGAGAGGCTGGCCACCAGGGCCCCGGGGTAGGTGCGGTCCTCGTGGGTCTTCAAAACCAAGAAGGAGCGGCGGGCCAGGGCCTCCAGCTCGGCCTCCGGGCCCTTCAGGTCCAGGTCCCCCAGCTCCCTTCGCCAGAGGGCCTCCACCCGCTTTCGTACCCCTTCCAGCCCCTCAGCCAGCGCACCTTCGGCCAGGGTCTTGGCCCCCTCCGGGGTGGAAGCGAAGGCCAGGGCCAGGGTTCCCTTGGCCTCCAGCACTTCCCCTATGAGGGCCACGTTCCCGTCCTCGGCCCGGGGAAAGGTCCAGGTCATGGCCCCGTTTTTGGCGAAGTCCTGCCAGCCATCGGAGAAACCCACGTACCCGGCGCTTCCCCGCGCGAAGGGGCCCACGAGGGCCAGGGCCTCCTCCCCCTTCTGGGCCAGCAGGGCCCCCTCTTCCACCCAGGCGGTGTTGCCCCACCCGCTTCCCCCGAGGTGCGGGGCGAGCAGGGGGTAGAGGCGGAAGCCCTCCCCCTCGAGGCGAAAGCCGATGAGAAGCGCGTCCCGCCTAGGATCCGGGACGAAGGCCAGGTGGAGGCGGTACCCCTCCCCCTCGTGGACCACCTCCACCAGGGGAGAGGCGGGGTCGGCTTCCAGGATCCGGTAGCGGGCCACCCGCTTCACTTCCCGCCAGAACCCCGGCCGGGCCACGAGGAAGCCCAGGTCGCGGGTCTGGGGCCTGCCCACGCTTGGCCAGAAGACCTCGTTGAGGATGCCGTGCCCCAGGGTGAACCAAAGGCGGCCCGTGCCCAGGGCGGTGCCCACCCGGTCCTTGTCGCTGGTAGCCCAGGTGGGGGGAATGCCGGGTTTTCCAAAAGCTTCCATATTAGACCTCCTGGTCGGTGATGAGGCGCACCCTGGGGGCCAGGATCCGCCGGGGGGGAAGGTCCTCCCCGGCCTTCAGGCGGCGCACGGCCTCCCGCTTGGCCTCGCCCAGGGCCAGAAAAACCACCTCCTCCGCCGTGGAGAGGGCCTTGGGGGTGAGGGTGAGGCGCAGGGGTGGGGGCTTGGGGCCGTCCTGCACCACCTCCACGAGGCGGGGGCTTTCCAAGGCGGGGTGGCCCGGGAAGAGGCTTGCGGTGTGCCCGTCCTCCCCCACGCCGAGGAGGGCGAAGCCGAAGGGGAGGAGGTCCCTGACCCTGGCCTCCATCCGCTCCCGGGCTTCCTCTGCGGGTAGCCCCAGGGGGAAGGAGAGGAGGTGGTCCGCCTGGGGTCCCAGGGCCTCGGCCACCCGGGCGAGGTTGGTGCCCCGGTCCCCCGGGGGAAGCCAGCGCTCGTCGGAGAGCAGAAGGGTGGTGTGGAAGCGGAGCCCCCTCAGGGCGCGGTAGAGGGGGAGGGGGGTCTCGCCCCCGGCCAGCACCCCGGTGGCGGCGTGGGCCAGGCGGTTCAGAAGCCAGGCCAAGGCGGCCTCGAGGGCCTGGAGGCGGCTCGGGTAGGCCTCCACCGCCCAGCCCTGTAGACCCGCCCGCTTCATTCCCGGCCTCCTCCCTCTTCCCGCACCACCGGGTGGCCGCCGAAGGTGTGGCGCAGGGCGGCGAGGATGCGGAAGCGGAGCTTCTTTGCGTCCTGGCTTTCCAGCCGGGCGAAGAAGGCCTGGGCGATGGCGGGGAGGCTCACCCGCCTCTCTAGGGCCTCCGCCAGCGCCCAGCGCGCCTCGCCGGTCTCGGCGACCATGGGGGCGATCCCGTCAACCCCCTCGGCCAGGACCTCGGCGAGGAGGTCCAGGAGGAAGCCCCGGACGATGGTCCCCTGCCTCCAGCCGGAGACCACCTTGGCGGGGTTGATGCCAAGCTCCCTTCCTGCGGCGAGGAGCTCCACCCCCTCGGCGTACGCCTCCATGAGCCCGTACTCCACGGCGTTGTGCACCATCTTGGCGTAGTGGCCAGCCCCCGGCCCCCCGGCGTGGACCAGGCCGCCTCCCTCGGGGGCCAGGGCCTCGAGGTAGGGCCAGAGGGCTTCCACGTGGGCTTGCTCCCCCCCTACCATGAGCCCGTACCCCTCCGCCTCCCCCCGTACCCCCCCGGAGACGCCCACGTCCACGAAGCCCACCCCCTTTTCCGCCAGGGCGCGGCCCCGGCGAAGGGAGTCCTTGTAGAAGCTGTTCCCCCCGTCCGCCACCAGGTCCCCTGTCCGGAGGAAGGGGACCAGGGCCTCGAGGACGCCTTCCACCGCCTGATGGGGGACCATGAGCCAGAAGAGCCGCGGCGGCGCCCCTTCCGTCAGGGCCTGGAGGTCTTCCCGCACCCACACCCCCGAGGCCTCTGCCCGCTCCCGGGCCTTGGGGTCGGGGTCGTAGCCCACCACCCCTAGGCCCCGGCGGTGCCAGCGGCGGGCCATGCCGAGGCCCATCCTGCCCAGCCCGATTAAGCGCATCATGCCTCACCTCCCAGGGGAAGCCAGCGGTGCCCAGGCTCCAGGAGGCCCTGGGCCGAGGCCGGGCCCTCGCCTCCTCCCTCGTAGACCTCCGGCTCCCCTTCCCGCCAGGCCCTGAGCACCGGGTCCACGATGGCCCAGGCCGCCTCCACCTCCTCCTCCGAGGGGAAGTGGTTCAGGTCGCCCTGGAGGACGGCCAGGAGCTCTTCCTCGTAGGCCGTGCGCTCCGGGGCCCCCTGGGGGCGGAAGCGGAGGGTGTGGGGCTCTAGGCCGTTTCCCTCTAGGGCCCTGCCGAAAAGGGTGAGGTCTAGGCCCCCGCCTGGGCCCAGCCAGAAGACCAGGTAACTCCGCCCCACCTCCCCGAAGCACCCCGGGGGCACGGCCCTTAAGGCCAGGGCCACGTAGCCAGCATCCTTGGCCAGGCGTTTGCCGCTTCTCAGGTAGAAGGGCACCCCTTGGAAGCGCCAGTCGTCCACGTAGAGCTTGAGGGCGGCGTAGGTTTCGGTGCGGCTGTCCCGGGGGACCCCTTCCTCCTCCCGGTAGCCCCGGTACTGGCCGCGGGCGGCGAAGCCTTTAGCCCCTTCGGGGATGGGGCGCACCGCCCGCAGGATCTCCACCTTCCTCGCCCGGAGGGAGTCCCGGGAGAGCCGGGCCGGGGGTTCCATGGCGGTGAGGGCGAAGACCTGCATCAGGTGGTTCTGGAGCATGTCCCTTAGGGCCCCCGCCCCCTCGTAGTAGGCGGCCCGACCCTCCAGGCCCAGGGTCTCGGCGTAGGTGATCTCCACCCACTCCACGTGGCAACTGCGCCACAAAGGTTCTAGAAAGCGGTTGCCGAAGCGGGTGGCCAGGAGGTTTTCCACCCCCCACTTGCCCAGGAAGTGGTCCATGCGGAAGATCTGCTCCTCGCGAAAGTGGCGGTGGAGGGCCCGGTTCAGGGCCTGGGCGGAGGCCAGGTCGGTGCCGAAGGGCTTCTCCACCACCAACCTGCGGAAGCCGGTCCGCTCCTCGGCGAGGCCCAGCCTCCCCAGGGCCTCCGCCGCCTGGGCGAAGAGGGCGGGGGGCAGGGCCAGGTAGAAGACGGCGTCCCCCTCGAGGCCCCGGAGGTCCCGAAGCCCCTCAGGGGTGGGCTCCGCCTGGCGGTAGCGCGTTCTTTTGCGGAGCTCAGGCCAGGCTTCCAGCGCCGTGCCCGGGAGGGTCTTGAGAAAGGCCTCCATCCGGTCCAGGACCTCGTCTTCCCCCAGGGCCTCCTTGCCGAGGCCGAGGACCTCGAGGTCCCCCACCTCCCCCCGGGCCAGGAGGCGGAGGAGGGCGGGGACCAGAAGCCTGCGGGCCAGGTCCCCCGTGAACCCAAAGACCACCAGCTTCATGGCTTCACCGGCGCCACCTTCTTGGTCTCGTCCAGCACCTTGGAGGTGTAGACCCCCAGGCCTGCAGGCGGGGGCAGGTGGTCCTTGAGGACGAAGTCGGGCCGGGGCTGGCTGTCCACGAAGGCGGCGATATCCCGGGCCTCCTCCGGGGTCAGGTTGGGGTTGCCCAGGGGCATGGCCCCGTGGATGAAGGCGGCCAGGTTTTTCCAGTTGGCCATCCCCGCCCCGGCGTTGTAGGAGCGAGGGCCCCAGAGGGGAGGGCCTACCTGGCCTTCCCCGTTCTGCCCGTGGCAGACGGCGCACTTCTGGGCATAAAGGGCCTGGCCCCGGTTGGGATCGGCCTTGGTCCAGTCTACCGCCAGGGGCTTTAGGGCGTTGGGGCCCGTGGGGCTCCTGGGGTTCATCCTCATGGGCATACCCTGGGAGAGGGAGGCGATGTAGGCGTCCAAGGCCACCATGGGGGCGCTCCCCAGGGGGGGCAGGACTCCGTTCATGCTGCGCATGAAGCAGTCGCCGATGCGGTTTTGCAGGGTGATGACGGCCTTCTCCCGGGGGGAGTAGGCGGGGAAGGCGGTGGCCGTGCCCACCAAGGGAAGGGCCTTGAGGTTGGTGCCCCCGTCCAGGTGGCAGGAGGTGCAGTTTAAAGCGTTCCCCACGTAGGGCTTGGAAAGGGGGTGGTCCTTGGTGTTGAGGAAGATCTCCTTTCCCAGGGCCACTACCTGGTCCAAGGACTCGGGGAAGTCGGTGGGCAGGGCGGGGTAGGCGGCGGGTTGGGCCCCCCCGGTCTGGACCGCGGAGTCCCCTCCCACCATTGTCCGCAGGTAGGCCAGGGCGAAGAAAAAGCTGGTGAATCCCAGGCCCACCAGGACCACCGTCATGAGGGTTAGGAGGGTATCGTAGCCCCGCCTCACCGGGCACCTCCGCGGCCGTAGGGCATGGGGACGTACTGGACGCTGGGGCGGCGCATCTGGGCCTGGGGGTAGAGCTCCATAAGCTGGTGGACCTCGCGGGGCATCCCCGTGGACACGGGGAGGCCCAGGCCCCGGGCCTCCTCCACGGTGATGGGGTAGTCGTGGGTCCAGGTGCCTTGGGAGAGGAGCCGGGCCACGGTGCGGGCCTTGTCGGGGTCCATGTGCTTGGCAAGGAGCTTCTCCGCCACCTCCGCCACCTGCTTCATGGCCTTGGCGGCGATGTCCGCCTTGAGGAGGGTGGCGTCCTCTAACTTGTCCAGGGGCTTGGTCTCTACCAGGGCGAGGAGGCTTGCCGCCGGGTACTCCCCGATCTGGGGGTCAATGGGGCCTAAGACGGCGTTCTCGTCCATGACGATCTCGTCCGCGGCCAGGGCGATGAGGGTGCCCCCCGACATGGCGTAGTGGGGCACGAAGACCGTGACCTTGGCCGGGTGCCTAAGGAGGGCCAGGGCGATCTGTTCCGCCGCCAGGACGAGCCCGCCCGGGGTGTGGAGGATGAGGTCAATGGGCACCTGGGGGTCGGTGAGGCGGATGGCCCTTAAGACCTCCTCGGAGTCGTCCACATCGATGTAGCGCACCACGGGGACCCCCAGGAGGCTGATGGCCTCCTGCCGGTGGATGAGGGTGATGACCCGGGTTTGCCGCCTTTTTTCCAGGGCGAGGAGCGTCCGGGTCCGGGCGGCTTCCAGGGCCTGGCGCTGGAGGTAGGGGCTTAGGAAGGTGAAGATAAGGAAAAGCCAGAAGAGGCCGTTGAGGACTTCTCCCGGGCTCATGGCTTTCCCCCCTCCGGGACCACCCGCACCTCCAGGGTCTTCCCTTGCCGCCACACCTTAAGGACCACCGCCTGCCCCGGCCTCAGGTTGGCGATGAGGTTGGCCAGGTCCGGGGGGTTGACCAAGGGGTTGCCGTTGGCCTCCAGGAGGACGTCCCCGTCCACCCCCACCTGCACCGCCTGCCCACCGGGGCCGGCAAGGGTCACGAACCGGCTTGCCCCCTTGAGGCCCGCCCTGGCGGCGGGGGAACCCGGTTCCACCTTCTCCACCAGGAGCCCCTCCTGGGGCAGGCCGTACTGCTGGAGGAGCTGGGGAGGGAGGGCGGAGAGGGGGAGCACCTGGACCCCGATCCGCGGGCGCTTGGCCAGCACCTCGGCCTCGTTCACCTGCTTGCCCGTCCGCATCTCGGGGAGCCAGGCCTTCACCAGGTTGATGGGGATGGCGAAGCCGATGCCCGAGTACTGGGGAGCCCCCACCTGGCCCGAGGGGGAGAGGATGGCGGTGTTGACCCCGATGACCTCGCCCCGGGAGTCCAGAAGGGGCCCCCCGGAGTTGCCGGGGTTGATGGGGGCATCGGTCTGGATGAGCTTGGGCACCAGGGGGTCCACCGCCCCCGGGTTCTGCCGGATGGCCGATACCACCCCCGTGGTCACGGTGAACTCCAAACCGAAGGGGTTGCCGATGGCGATGGCCTTCTGCCCCACCAGGACCCGGTCCGAGTCCCCGAGGGGGAGGACCGCGGGGGGCTTCGCCTCCACCTTGAGGAGGGCGAGGTCCAGGGCGGGCACCGAGCCTACCACCCTGGCCGGGTAGCGCCTGGGGTCCCCATAGAGGCGTACCCGCACCTCGCTCGCCCCCTGGACCACGTGGTAGTTGGTGAGGATGTGCCCCTCGGGGTCTATGAAGAAGCCCGAGCCCGTGCCCATCTGGGGGGGATGGAGGAAGGGTTCCAGGAAGGGGGCGAACTGTGGAGGAACGTTGGGGGGAAGGGTCTGCCCGGGGATGAGGCTTTCCACCAGGACCACCCCCGGGCCATACTTGGCGGCGATCTCCACGGTGTTGGCCTCGTCGGGGAGGAGGCCCTGGGGAGGGACCGGGGCCGGGGTTCCTTGCGTCTGGCCGTCCACCCGGTCCAGCCCCCACCAGACCAGGACCCCCACCAGGAGGAGCACCGTCAGCGTGCCGATAGCGCCTGCTTTGCGAAGCATCCCTTTACCTCCTTTCTTCGCATTCCCCCTCCATATTACCCTTGCCCGGGTTGCAACAGGGCGGGCTCCTTAACGCGCCCCACCCGGTGCGCAGGCCCTAAGGTGCGGGCACGGTGATGAGCCAGCCCACGGCGGCCCCGGCCAGGGGGTGGGAGAGCCACCCCGTCTGGTGCCGTGAACCCAGGCGGTAGACCCGGATGACGGGCTTCACGGGGTTCGGGCTCACCTGGGGCGGGTCGGTGAGGGTCACGTCGTAGTAGCCCGCCTTTTCGCCGATCTCCTCGCCGTAGAAGCTCAGGTGGAGGGGCCGGGCGAAGCGCAGGATCCGCTCGCCCGTCTTGAGGTCGGTCACCCTGAGGGCGAAGGCGTAGACCACCCGTTCCCCCTTGGGGGCGTAGGCCTGCCAGTAGGTGGGGTCGCCCACCAGAAGCTCCAGCCGCACGGGGTCCTGGCCGAAGGCCTGGTCGGGCGCGGTGAGGACCAGGTGGCCAAGGCCCAGGCGCAGGTAGTCCCAGGGGTTCAGGACCACGGAGGCCACCACCTGGGGAAAGCCGTACCGGGCAGGGTCGGGGGCCTGGGCAGGCTGGGCCAGGGCGAGGCCTGCGCCGAGGGCGGTGAGCCAGATGTACTTGCGCATCCTTCCATCACCTCCACCCAGCATCCTGCCCCGGGTGCCTAAAGCGGAGCTGAAGCTCCCCCTCACGGAGCTCAAAAGGGTTTCATCCACCTTCACCCTGGGAGAGGCAGGTTAGAACCATGTTTTCCAAGCGTCTTTTGGTGGCGGTGTCCCCGGGACGGGAGGAGGCTAGCGTGCTGTCCCTTGCCCGGACCTTGGGCGTTTTGGGAGCGAGGGTCACCCTGGCGCACGTGGCCGATGTGGCCCCTGCGGTCATGGGCCTCGAGGGCCTGGACCCGGAGGAGGTGAAGGAGGCCTTCCGCCAGGCGGCGCGGGCCTATCTGGCCAAAGCGCAGGAACGGGCCCGGGGGATGGGCCTCGAGGCGGAAACCCTTTACCTGGAGGGTCCCGTGGGCCCCGCCCTGGTGCAGGCCGCGCGCGCGTACGACGGCCTTCTGGCGGGCGCCCGGGACCACACCCTCCTAGGGGCCCTCCTCCTGGGCTCGGTGGCCCTTTACCTGGTGCACCACCTGGACCGGCCCCTCTTCCTGGCCCGGGGGGTGCTGGGGGAGGGGCCCGTGGGCCTCCTGGCGGAGGAGGGAGAGGCCGGGGAGCGGGCCTTCGCCCTGGCCTTAGCCCTGGCCCGGGCCCTGGGCCGCCCCCTCCGCCTTCTGGGGGCGGTGCCCCACATTCCCCTGGTGGAAACCCCTCACGAGCTGGTTTTGGAGGAGGCGGCCCTCGAGGCCGGCGAGACCACCGAGGAGCGGAGCCTACTGGAACGCCTCGCCGCCCGCGCCCGGGCCGAAGGGGTGGCGGCGGAGCCCTTGTTCCTGCGGGAGCGCCCCTTCGCCCTTCTCAAGGAAGAGGAGGCCAGGCTGGGCCTCCTGGTGCTGCCTCACCACCCCCAGGCGCTTTGGGAAGAGGTGGTCTTCCCCGACACCTCGGTGCGGGCGGCCCTCCACCTGCACAGGCCCTTGGTCCTGGTCCCCTAACGGATGGGGGTCGGCCCAGTGCGCGCGCCTTAGGCCGCCAGGTCCGCTGGCGCCTCCCGGTGGGGGACTGCCCTGGGGGTCAGGCTTTTCCCCCTTCGCGCTCCCGGGGGCCCTCTTGCTCCAGGGCCCTGGCCAAGGCCTCCCGCACCCGTTCCAGCGCCTCCGGGTAGGCCTGAAGCCCTTCTCCCGGCCTCTCCGCCCGGCGGAGTTCCTCATCCAGGAGGCGCTCCAGTGCGGCGAGAAGGCCGGAGAGGCGCAGGGCGAGGAACCGCTCCGGGTCAAAGGCCCTTTCCCCCACGGCGGCCCGGGCCGCCTCCTCCGCTTCATGGAAAGCTTCCACCTTTAGTCCGAGCCTCCGCCCCACCTCCAGAAGGTCCAGCAGGGCGGCGAGAAGTGGCCCTCCCTTGGGCGGCTCCCCGGGGGCGTAGCGCTGAAGGAGGCTCAGGGTGCCCCGGAGCTCCGCCCGGAGCCCCGAAAGGTGGAACTCCAGCACCTGGCGGTCCTGCTGACACTTGAAGAGCTCATAGCGGAGGACGGCGTTCTCCTTGAGGGCAGGGGAGGCTTCCCGGGCGAGGCGGGCGTTTTGCCCTTTGAGGAGGTCCACCTCTTCCCGGAGGCGGGCCACCTCCTCCTTTAGGGCCAGGGCCTCCGGGTTCTCTTCCGGGGGCCTCCCGGCGGGCTTCCGGCGGAATAGGGGCATGGCTAGGCCACCTCCTTTCGTAGCAGGGGGAGGGCGGAGAGGAAGGCGAGAACCTCGGCCGCCAGGGCGGCCCCGGCGGCGTGGGCAGGGGAGAGGGCGTAGAGGTACCCCAGGAGCAGGCTCCCCACAAGCCAGGCGGTGCCAAAGGCGCCGTCAAAGAGCCCGTAGGCCCAGGCGGAGCCGCGGGCGAGCCGTCCCACCCCGGCCCGCATCAGGCTTTCCTGTAGGCCCAGGGCCCCGCCCCAGAGGGCGCTCCCCAAGGCCCAGGCGAGGGTCCCCGTCCCCAAGAGGAGGAGGGAGGTGCCCATAGCGGCCATGGGGGGTACCAGGAGGAGCACCGGGAACCCTACCCGGTCGTAGGCCACGCCTGCCAGGAGGGCCGCGAGGGCATCGGCGCCCATGGCCAGGGCGAAGAGGAGGGCGATGCCCTCGGGAGGTGTTCCGGCTTGCTCCAGGTGGAAGGCGAGGATCTGGAAGTGGGCGAAGCCCAAGGCGAAGAGGGCGGCGAAGGCCAGGTAGAGAAAGAAGGCCCGGGGCAGGGGGCTCCGCCCGCCGGGGGGAGGGGGCTCGGGTTCCAGGCCCCGGGCCCGGCCCAGAAGCCCAAGGGCCAGGAGGGCCGGCGCTATAAGGACGGCGAAGCCCAGGCGGTAGCCCCCCTGGGCCACGGCCCAGGCCACCAGGAGCGGGCCCAAAAACGCCCCCAGCTGGTCCATGAGTTCGTGGAGGCCGAAGGCCCTGCCCATGCCCACCTCCGCCCCGGCCCGCGCCAGAAGGGCGTCCCGCACCGGGGTTCTCAGCCCCTTGCCCAGCCTTTCCAGGAAGAGGAGGAGGCTTGCGGCGTAAGGGCTCCCCGCCAGGGCCAGGGTGGGGAGGGCCAGAAGGTTTAGGGTGTAGCCCAGGTAGAGGAGAGGCCAGGCGAGGCGCTTTTCCCCCAGGCGGCCCGAGAGGAAGCGCACGGCGTAGCCCAGGAACTCCCCGAGGCCCGAGACCGCTCCCACCAGGAGGCTCGAGGCCCCCAGGGCTCCCAGGAAAGCCCCGGAGATGCTCCGTCCCCCCTCATAGGTAAGGTCCGCCAGGAGGCTCACCAGGCCGATGGCCACCACGAAGCGCCAGGCCTCGCTCACTTCCCCTCCCCGGGCAGGTAGCGTACCACCTCCACCCGTTCCAAGGTCACGAGCCCTTCCCGCACCATCCGGTCCAGGGTGGGGAGAAAGGCCCGGATCTTTTCCTCCTCGTCCACGATCTCCACCATAACGGGCAGGTCCTCCGAGAGCTGGAGGATCTTGGCGGTGTGCACCCGGGAGTGGGCCCCGTAGCCCATGATTCCCTTGAAGACCGAGGCCCCTCTGAGGCCTTGGCCTTTGGCCTCGAGGACGATGGCTTCGTAAAGGGGCCTACCCTCGTACCGGTCCGACTCCCCCACGAAGACCCGCAGGAGCTTGGCCTCGCCTGCAAGCCGCATCCCTTTCACCTCGCCTTCCGGTAAAGCTCCATGAGCTCCGCCTTGGTCCCTGGGTCCAGGGGGAGCCCCTCCAGGGCGTGGAAGAGCTCCTCCATGGGGTAGGCCACCCGGTGGAGGCGGATCCGGCCCTCCTCGTAGAGGGCGAAGCTGGCCCTGGGATCCCCGTCCAAAGGCTGGCCCGCCGAGCCCGGGTTGACGAAGAGCCTCCCCCCAACGGTGCGCACGAAGGGCAGGTGGGTGTGGCCGAAGACCACCACCTCCGCCCGGAGGCTCTCCGCCGCTTCCAGGAGGGCCTCCTCCCCCGCCTCGGGGTCCAGGCGGTAGTCGTAAAGGGGGTCCTGGAGGCTTCCGTGGACCAGGGCGAAGCGGGTGCCGTCGGCGGCCCACACGGCGTAAAGGGGAAGGCTGCGCAGGTAGGCGAGGTCCTCCGGGCGCAGCTCCTTTCGCGTCCACTCCAGTAAGGCCTGCGCCAGGCGGGCCTTGCGGGGGGCGGCCTTAGGGTCGGCGCCAAAGGCGGCGGCGTGGTCGTGGTTGCCCCGCACCGCTACCGCCCCGGTCCGCTTGAGCCAGGAGAGGACCCCCCGGGGGCTTGGCCCGTAGTTCACCGCATCCCCGGCGAAGAGGACGGCGTCTACCCGCCCCGCCGCGGCCACGATGGCCCTCAGGGCCCAGACGTTCCCGTGAAGGTCGCTCAGGATCAGGACGCGCATAGCCTTATCTCCTCCTTCCCTTCCTCGTAGTCCCACAGGCCCAGCACCCCACCCCACTCCGCCAGGGCCCGGGCCGCCTTCTCCCCCCTGGGGCCCGGGGGAAAGAGGGGCAGGAGGTGGGGGAGGCGCAGGACCTCCTTCCCCTTTAGGGCCTCCAGCACCTCCACCCAGGGGAGGGCTTCCAGGAGCCCAAAGAGGGCTTCGGGAGGCCGTGCGGGGTCTTCCAGCCAGGCCCGGCCTGCCGGGGTGAGCTCCAAGGAGAAGCCCCGCTGCCGCCAAAGACCCAGTTCCTCACCCAGGGCCAGGGCTTCCAAGGGTTCGTCCACCGCTTGGCGGAGGGCGGGAAGGATCTCCGGCCAGCCAAGCCCCTCCCCCACCAAGACCAGGGCCTCGTAGAGGTCCTTGGGGCCCACCGGGATCAGCCTCGCCTCCACGGCCACCTCCTTTCCTTGGGCTTGCCGGGCTTGGGCTTGCCCGCCGGGGGCGACCAGCGGGCCTCGAGGCCCAGGAGAACCCGCCGGTACCGGTCCTGCACCTCCCTGAGGTCGCGGATCCACGCCTCCTCGGGGGCGCGGGGGAACCAGTAGGGGCAGGGGCAGAGGCGCCGCCAGTCCTTGACCGCGGGCTCCCGGGCCCAAGAGAAGGTGAAGCGGCAGGCGAAGCGGGCTTCCCCCAGCACCCGGAGGGGGACCAGGTAGAGGCAGGCCTGCGGGTGGGCCAGGGCCTCGGGAATAGGGCAGGCGCGGCACACCTCCGGGGTCACGGGCCGGTCTTCTTCGGCGCCGCAAAGCCCTTGGTGCCGGTAGGGGCAGGGAGGCCAGCCCTCCATCCCGTCCTCAGTGGACCACCATGACCGCGCAGTGGGCATAGCGGAGCACCCGCTCCGAAACCGAGCCCAGCATCCAGCGCTGGACCGGGGTGAGGCCCCGCCGCCCCAGGACGATGAGCTCGTACCCCTCTTTCTCCGCCACCCGCACCAGGGTCTCCGCCGGATGGCCCACCCGGGTTTCCGCCCGGAAGGGCACGCCCCGGCGCTCCGCCTCCTGGTGGGCGTAGCGAAAGGCCTCCGCCAAGGGGCCTTTGGCCTCCTCCAACACCCCCTCCAGCTCGAGGCCCAGCTCGGCGAACTCGGGGGGCCGCACCACCGCCAAGGCCAGCACCTCGGCGCGGAAGGCCCGGGCCACCTCCAGGGCCGCCACCAGAGCCTTCCTCGCCGCCTCTGAGCCATCGTATCCTACAAGGATTCTACGGAACATCCCCCACTCCTCCTTTCTGCCCGGGCGAGCCAGATCGCCTTCTCAGTCACCGGAAACCACCTCCCCCTTGGAGGCCCGGGCCTCCTCCAGGTGGTGGTGGGGAAGGAAGAAACGGTTGGCGAGCCAGGTGGGCACCACGGCGCTGGCGATCACGGTGGCCACCAGCAGGGAATACTGGTCCCGGTCTATGATGCCGTGGGTGAGGCCGTAGAGGCTGGAGATGGTACCGAAGGTGAGGCCGGTGGACATCATCAGGGTGGTGTAGGCGGCCTCGCGGCCCCGGTGGCCAAGGGCCAGGGTGGCGGGGTAGACGCCCAGGAGCTTGCTGGCCATCTTGGCGACGAAGAGCACCAGGAAGGCCCCCATCCCCGCCATCAGGCCGGGGAGGCTCACCAGGCTTCCCGCCCTGAGGAAGTAGAAGGGGGTGAGGAGGCCGAGGGTGAGGGTCCTCAGCCTCCGCAAAAGGCCGTGGTCCCGGCCCACGCTCCCCGCCAGGACCATGCCCACCAGATAGGCGGGGAGGACCGCCTCCGAGCCGCTCCACACGGCGAGGGCCCCCAGGGCGAAGAGGGCGAGGAGGAGGAACTTGGCCTCCAGCTCGTAGGTGCCCCCGCCGAAGCGGCGGAAGAAGGCCGGGGTGGCCCGGGGCAGGAAAAGGAGGGCCAGGAGAAGCCCCAGGGCGAAGAGGAGGGTGCGCATGCCAAAGGGGGCGAAGAGAAGGCCCAGGGCGAGGACCGTGCCCAGGTCGTTCACGAAGCAGGCGGCCAGGATCACCTTGCCGAAGGGGGTTCTGTTGAGGCCGAGCTCCAGCATCACCGCGTAGACCACGGCCACGCTGGTGGTGGATAGGGCCACCCCGGCCAGCCAGCTCGCCCTCGGCGTCCAGCCCAGGAGGAGGTGGGCCAGCAGGGCGGCCCCCAGGAAGGGGGCGAGAAACCCCGCAAGGCCGATGCCCAGGGCCTCCTTCCAGCTCCGCTTTAGCGTCTCGGGGTCAAGCTCCGCCCCGGCCAGGAAGGTGAGGACCACGCTCCCCACGCCCGCCAGGAAAACTACCCAGGGGGCGCCCGTCTGCATCAGGTCCCTTCCCAGGACCGCTCCGGCGGCCACGCCCACCACGATCTCCGTCAGGGCCACGGAGAGGCGGAATGCCACGGAGAGCAAGGTGGCCAGCACCGCAAGCCCAAGCCATATGGCCGCAACACCCCAGTCCATCGGGCTTCCTCCTTTCCGGGGTGAAGGAAAAGGCCCCCACCCCTTTTGGGTAGGAGCCATCAGCCCCACGGGGCGGTTTAGGCGGGCCCCATCGCCTTAAAAAGAGGATACCACGGCAAGCCTGAAGCCAAGGTGAAGCCTCTTCACCCTCCGAAGACCTGGCGCAACAGGTCCTCGCCGTAGGCCGTGGGCTCGGGGGGTGCGGACAGGAGGCGGAAGGTGCGGGTGCCGTCGGGAAGCCGCTCGGCCTTGAGGAAGAGCGCCCGTGTGTCCTCCAGGAAGGCCGCCACCAGGGTGTAGAAGTGGGTGACGAAGACCACCCGTACCCCCGCTTCCGTCAGGGCCCGCACCACCTGGCCCCCCAGCTCCGAGCCCTCGGGCTCGCTGGTGGCCGCGAAGCTCTCGTTGAAGAGGAAAAGGGGCCGCGCCGAAAGGTGGTCCACCAGGCCGCTGAGCCGCCGGAGTTCCTCCTCCAACTTCCCCGCCGAAAGCTCCCGGTCCTCCTCGCGCTTGAAATGGGTGAATATCCCATCCACGAGACCGCTCTCAAAGGCCTCCGCCCCCACGAAGAGCCCGGCCTGCATGAGGAGCTGGGCGAGGCCCAGGCTCCGCAGGAAGGTGGTCTTGCCCCCGCGGTTGGCCCCCGTGATGAAAACGGGGTTCTTGCCGTGGGCCTCGAGGTCGTTGCCCACGGCCCCCCCTTGCCGAAGGGCCAGCCCCACGTCGTAGAGGCCCTTGAAGGCCAGGTGGAGGCCCTCCCTGGGGGTGGGAAAGGCCAGGGGAAGGCCCAGGGCCTTAAGCCTCGAGGCCAGGCGAGAGGCCCCCAGGAGAAAGCCCGCCTCTGCCCGCAAGGCCTCAAAGAAGCGGGCCACCTCCTCCACCGCCGTGGCCAAGGCCTTGGCCGCGGCCCAGGCGCCCCGCTCCCGGATCTCCCCCAGGATCCTCGCCCCGGTCTCGTCCCGGGGGTGGAGGGTGAGGAGGTAGGTCCTGGGCCTGCGGGCGAAGGGCCAGGGGAACCTTCGGCCCTCGGGGGGAAGGAGGGTGTACCCCTCGCCCCGCCCCTCCGGGCCGAGGCCGGCGGCCATCCAGATGCCCTGGGGAAAGCGGAGGGCCTCGAGGTGCGCCTTGGCCTCCCGGAAGAAGTCGGGGGTGAGGACGGCGGAAAGCCGCGCCCGGAGGTCCAGGAAGGGGGCGTGGGCGAGGGGGGTGCGGGCGAGGAGGTCCAGAAGCTCCCGCAGGCCTTTGAGCAGGGCCTCCATCCCCTTGATGGCCCCGTAGAGGTCGGGCCGGTCCCTCCGGTAGAGGCCGTAGCCCTCCCGGCGCTTGGCCCTCAGGGTCTCGTCGGCCAGACGGTAGAGCCCCTCCGCAAGCCCGGGTTGCTCCAAGGCTTCCCGCACCGCCTCCTGGCGGTGGAGGATAGCGGGGATGCCGGTGTGGAGGCCTTGGGCCAGGACCTTCCGCGCCACCTCCACGAGGTAGGCATCCCCCTCGCCCATGGTTTCCAGGAGCGTTCCCAGCCCCAGGTCGTGCTCCAGGTCCTCCCAGCCGAAGGGGAGGGGATGGTTTAGGTCCAGGTCGCGGTCGGGGTAGAGGAGGCCCACCCTCATGGCCTACCCCCGAGGCGCTCCTTGAGGAGCGGGTAGGTGAGGCCGTGCTTCGCCGCCAAGGCCAGGGCGTAGGCCTTGCCGTCCGCCGGCCTTTCCAGGATGCGGAAGGTCCGCCTAGAGGGGTCCTGGGGGTCCACCTCCGCCACCAGGCTGAGGGTGCCGGGTAGGCGGGCGAGCTCGTCCAAGAAGGTCACCAACACCGCCAGGCTTCCCTTGGCCCGGATCCTTTCCAGGAGGAAACGCCCTATGAGGCGGGCGTCCAGGAGGGCGGCCGAGGCCAAGGGCTCGTTGAGGAGGAGGAGGGAGTGCCCATCGGCCCGGTCCAGTAGGGCCTTGAGCCGGTGGAGGTCCTCCTCCAGCTTGCTCTTAAGCTCCTCTGGGTTTTCCCGCGCTTCGAAGTGGGTGAGGATGGCCCTGGGTAGGGAGAGCCGGGCCCGCCTGGCCGGCACCGGGAGGCCCAAGGCGGCCAGGTGGTGGAGTTGCCCCACCATCCGGGCAAAGGTGGTCTTGCCCCCCTGGTTGGGCCCGGTGACCACCAGGATCCTGGCCTCCTGGAAGCGGAAGCCGTTGCCCACGGGCCGCTTCCCCTCGGCGAGGAGCCTGGCGGCCAGAACCAGGTCGTAGGCCTCCTCGGCGAGGAAGGGCGGGGCCTCGGCCAGCTCGGGGTAGGCGAAGGGAAGGCCCACGGCCCGCAGGGGGGCCACGAAGTCCAGATAGGCCAGGAAGAAGCGGGCCTCCCGCTCCAGCCGGGCAAGGGTAGGGTCCGGGAAGTCCCGGTGTTCCCGGAAGAAGGCCTCGAGGCGGCGGAAGACCTCGGGGAAGAGGAGGGCGAGGTGGTCCAGGATCCACTCCTCCACGTGGTTGAGCCAGGGCCCGAGGGGCAGGGCCTCCTCCCGGAAGGAGGGGGGGCTTTTGCCGAAGAAGGGCCGGAAGGTGGCCTGGACCCGCTCGCCGTAGTCCTCCTCGCCCCCGTAGGCCCTGAGGGCCAGGCGTCCCTCGTGCACGTGGAGGACGTAGCGGAGGTGGCGCAGGGCCGCTTGGAGGGCCTCGAGGTCCCTCCTAAGCCCCAGGAAGCCCGCTCCCTTCCGGTAGGATTCCAGGTAGTCCCGGTAGGCGCGCAGCCCCTCCGACCGCGGGGGATGGCGGGCGAGGCCTTCCGCCAAGGCCTCCACCCCCTCCAGATAGGCCGAGGCGGCCTGGAGGAAGTAGAGGCGGGCCTGCCAGGGGTGGCGGTCCTGAGCCGCCAGGTCCAGCCGCGCCCTCACCTCCTCCATGGCCCGGAAGTAGGGGCGGAAGGCCGCCGAGAGCCCCTTTCCCTCCAGGTCCCGGGCCACCTGTTGCCGGTGGAGGACCCCATCCCGCTCCCTCAGGGGGTTGCGGAAGACCGCCTCGAGGCCCATCCCCGGGTGGGCGGCGAAGACTTCCTTCTCCAGCTCGCCCAGCAAGAGGTCTTTGAAGTGGGCCGGAACCTCCTCCATGGGCTCCTGGATGGGGCCCAGCAGGCTTGGCGAAACCCCTTCCACCTTCTCCATGGCTCCTCCAAAAGGAAGACTCCTACCGGCTTCACCGGTAGGAGTCATCAGCCCCAGCGGGCGGTTCAGGCGGACTCCATCGCCCTACACCCAGTCTAGCAAAGGGAGCCTCCCCCGTCTAGGGCTTCTTGGGGGCCGACGCGGAGGCCACCTTGACCGGCACCAGGCTTCCATCCTTGCCCAGGGCCACGTGCCGGTTCTTGAGGAGGGTGCCCAGGGTGTAGTCCTTCTTGCCCACCTTGACCACGAGTTCCTCCAAGGCGGTGGCCTTCTGCACCACCGGGTAGCGGTAGCTGGCCTTGGGGAGCTTGAAGACCACGTAGACCGCCTTGTCCAGCGCTTCCGGCCCGGGAAGGGTGCCCTTGCCCCCTTCCCAAAGGGCCATCCCATGGGCGTCCTCCAGGACCAGCACCGTCCCCGCCGGGAGCACCCTGGGCGGGAAGACCAAGCTCACGTGGATCCTCCCCTGGGTGGCCGGGGCGGCCAGGGCCATCGCCGATGCCATGAGAAGCCAGACCATCCTCTTCATCTCTCACCTCCGGAGCTTCCCGCTCCGGAAGGAAGCCTAGGCCCTTTCCCTGAAGCGGGCCTGAAGAGGAGGCGGGCGCGGAAGGGGGGGCCTGGGAGGAGAAGGAGGGTCCCGCCCAGGGCCTCCGCCACCTGGCGGACCACCCGGAGACCTAGACCTTCCTGCGCCGAGGCCCTGGGCCCCGGGCCCTGGTCCTCCACCTCCAGGTACACCCCTTCCTCTTCCCGGCCCACCCGGAGGCGGATGGACCCCTGGCCGTGGAGGAGGGCGTTTTGCACCAGGTTGTTCAGGGCCCGCTCCAAGAGCCTGGGGTCGGCCCGCACCCGCGTGGGCTCCCCCTCCAGGCCGATCTCCCTGCCCCGGGCCACGGCCAGGGGTTGGAAGCGGTCAAAGGCCTCGGAGAGAAGGGCGTAGAGGTCCACCTCGGCGGGCCTCAGGTCCTGGGCCCCGGCGCGGGAGAGGGCGAGGAGGTTTTCCGCCAGGGCCTCGAGGCGCTCGGCCTGGGCCTTGAGCCGCCTCAGGGCCTCCCGGTCCACCCGCTCCTGGGCCAAGAGGCTTTCCAGCCCCACGCGGAAGGCCGCCACCGGGGTTTTGAGCTCGTGGCTGGCCAAGGCCAAAAAGGCCTGCTCCCGGGCCCGCTCCTCCTTGAGGGTGGACAGGAGGCGGGCGAAGGCCTGGGCCAGGCGGGCCACCTCGTCCCGCCCAGGGGTGGGGCCGGGGGGTTGGAAGCGGGAGGCCGCCTCGGCCAGGCGCTTGAGGGGGGCCAGGGCGGGGCCCAGGAGGAGGTAGGCCAGGCCCCCGGAGAAAAGGCCCGCCAAGAGGAGGAGGGGAAGGCCCAGGCGGAGGTAGAGGAGGGCCAGGCGCTCCACCACCCCCAGGGGCTGGGCCACCACGGCCTTCAGGCCCTCCCGCTCCAGGGCCAAGGCCCTCCAGCCCGCCACGCTCACGGCCTTGCCCGGGGCCACGCTCTGCACCAGGGCGGGCGCCCCGGGAAGCCCTCCCTGCCAGACGGGCCTCTCTCCCTGGTAGACCCAGGCGGCGGCGGGAAAGTCGCTGAAAAGCAGGTCCGCCTCCTCCTCCGGGGGTATCTGGCGGTCGGGCTCGGCCAGGGCCTCCTGCAACAGGGTGCGGGCCTGGAGGCGCAGGGTGCGGTCCATCTCGGCGAGGGCCAGGCGGGAGAGGAGGAGGCTGGAAAGGAAAAGGCCCAGACCAAGCCCCAGGAGGGCCACGAGCCCCGTGAGGAGGGCGATGCGGGCCCGGAGGCTCATCCCGGGACGCGGTAGCCCAGCCCCCGCACCGTTTCTATCAGCTCCTCACCCAGCTTCTTGCGCAGGTTCTTCACGTAGACCTCTACCAGGTTGGACTCCCCCTCGTACCCCGGCCCCCATACCCTTTCCAGGATCTCTTCCTTGGTGAAGAGCCGGCCCCGGTTCAGGAGGAGAAGCTCAAGCACCTGGTACTCCTTGGCGGTGAGGGCCACGGGGGCGCCTTCTCTGAGCACCCGGCGCGCCTCCACTTCCAGGACCACGCCTCCTGCCTCCACCCGGGTGGGCCGCACCTCCCCCCGCCTCAACAGGGCCCGGACCCGGGCGATGAGCTCGGGAAGGTGGAAGGGCTTGGTGAGGTAGTCCTCCCCTACCTCCAGCCCCCGCAGGCGGTCCTCTAGGGCGTCCTTGGCGGTGAGGAAGAGGATGGGGCTTTGGATGCCCGCCTGGCGAAGGTCACGGGCGAAGCGAAAGCCCGCCTCCTCTCCCTCGGGGAGCTTGACGTCCAGAACCAGGGCCTCCAGGGGCTTACTCAGGACCAGGCCCCAGGCCTCCTCCTCCCCTTTGGCCCAGAGGACGTGGAAGCCGTGTTGCTCCAGGGCCTCCGCCACCGCCTGGCCCAGGATGGGGTCGTCCTCGAGGAGGAGAAGATGCGCCATGCTAGAGCCCGAGGGACTTCCTAAAGGCCAAGACCTTCTCCGGGGTCAGCTTCTTGGCCCGCTCCTTGGCCACCTCGCTGGCCTCGTAGGGCTTGAACCCCTTGGGGGGCTTGTTGCCGAAGGCCTGGACCACGTAGTTCAGGATGGCGGCCACCTCGGCGTCTTTAAGCTGCGGGCCCCAGGCGGGCATGGCCCCGTTGTAGGTCTGGCCCTTCACCCGGATCTGGCCCTGAAGCCCGAAGAGGACCAGGTCCAGGAGGTAGGTGCGCCCCTCCTTCTTGGCCAGGATCTCCGGCACGTGCCCCGCCAAAGGGGGGAAGGCCCCGGGGAGGCCCTGGCCGTTCGCCTGGTGGCAGGTAGCGCAGTGCTGCCCGTAGAGGGCCTGGCCGCTTTGGGCCAAGGCCAGGCCCAGGCCGAGGACCAGGATCGCGTACGCCCACTTCCGCTTGCCCATGCTTCACCTCCTGGCCTCCAGTATGCCACCCTTCCTGAAAAGAGGCTGAAGCCCTGCTTCCCAAGGGGGGAGTGTATACTGGGCTTCATGGGATTAGGCATACCTAAATCCCGGCCTTGGTGGTGGTACCTGGGACCGGGGTTCCTCGTTTCCGTGGGCTACATGGACCCGGGGAACTGGGCCACGAGCCTCGAGGCGGGAAGCCGCTATGGCTACAGCCTCCTCTTCGTGGTCACCCTGGCCAGCGCCATGGCCGTCCTCTTCCAGGCCCTGGCCGCCAAGCTGGGGGTGGCCACGGGCCAGGACCTGGCGGAACACCTCAGGGCCCGCTACCCCGGCCGCTTCGGCCGCTTCCTCTTCCTCACCGCCCTCCTGGCCATGGTGGCCACCGACCTGGCCGAGTTCATGGGCATGGCGGTGGCCCTGAACCTCCTCTTCGGCCTGCCCCTGGTCCTCGCCGCCTGGCTCACCGTTTTGGACGTCTTCCTGATCCTTCGCCTGGAGCGGTTCGGCTTCCGGGCGGTGGAGGGGGCCATCGCCTTCTTGGTAGGGGTCATCGGTCTGGCCTACGTGGCGGAGCTCTTCCTGGCCAAGCCTTCCCTCCCTGGCCTCTTGCGCCACGCCTTCCTCCCCGACGGGAGCCTCCTGGACCCCGGGGGCCTCTACGTGGCCCTGGGCATCCTGGGGGCCACGGTCATGCCCCACAACCTTTTCCTGCACTCGGCCCAGGTGAAGACGAGGCTGGGGGAGGCCCGCAAGAGGGTCTACCGCCTCCTCCTCCTGGACACCGTGCTGGCGCTTTCGGGGGCCTGGCTGGTGAACGGGGCCATCCTGGTGGTGGCGGCGGCGGTCTTCCACCAGAGGGGCTTGGTCATCGCCGACCTGGCCCAGGCCTACCACACCCTGGCCCCCCTCCTGGGCCCTCTGGCGGCCCTGGCCTTCGGGGTGGGCCTCCTGGCCAGCGGCCTTTCCAGCACCACCACGGGCACCCTGGCCGCCCAGGTGGTGGTGGAGGGGTTCCTAAGGGCGAGGAGCCAGCCGGCGAGGCTTCGCCTCCTCACCCGGCTCTTCGCCGTCCTGCCCGCCTCTTTCGCCCTCACCCTGGGGGCCTCCCCCATGGCCCTCATCGTCCTCTCCCAGGTGGTCCTCTCCTTCCAGCTTCCCTTCACCCTCTTTCCCCTGGTCCGGCTCACCGAGGACCCCGGGGTGATGGGCTCCCTGGCCAACCCCCCCTGGGTGCGGGCCCTGGCCTGGGCGGGGGCCCTCTTGGTCCTGGGGCTCAACGCCTTTCTGGTGTGGCAAGGCCTTGCGGGCTAGGCTTCAGCCTGGGTTCAGGGTGCAAGCTTAGACTGCCCCCGATGAGAAGGTCTATCCCTGCCTTGCTCCTAAGCTTTTGGGGCCTCCTTGCCCTTGCCCAGGGTCCCTTGGGGAAGGGCCTGGTGGTGGCGGACGCTGGCAACCACCGCCTGGTGGAGCTTTCGGGCGAGGGGCGCCTGGTGCGCACGGTCCCCCTCCCACCCCCCTTCCGCTACACCGACGACGTCTTCTTCGCACCCGGGGGAAGGGTGGCCTACATCACCGACCCCGAGGTGGACGCGGTGGCGGCGGTGAGCTACCCCGAGGGGAGGCTCCTTTGGGTTTACGGAAAGCCCGGCCGCCCAGGGAAGGGACCGGGCCAGCTGGATAACCCCGACGACCTGGTGCCCCTGCCCTCGGGGCTTCTCGCCGTGGCCGACATCCGCAACTGCCGGGTCCTTCTCCTCACGCAGGAGGGCCGGCTCAAGCGGGTTCTGGGCCATACCGGGGTCTGCCGCAACGCCGATGGCTACTTCAACAAGCCCAACGGCGCCTTCCCCTTGGGCCAGGACCGCCTCCTGGTGACGGAGATCGTGGGCCGGGACGTGGCCATCGTGGACCTCCAGGGGCGCCGCCTCAAGACCCTGCCCCTCCCTGCCCGTTATCCCTCCGACACCAACCTCACCCCCTGGGGCACCCTGCTGGTGGCGGACTGGTCCTCCCCGGGGGCTGTGTACGAGGTGGACCTTTCGGGCCGCGTCCTTTGGCGCTACGCCCCCACCTCTCCCAAGGACCGCCTGGACCATCCCTCGGTGGCCGTGGGCCTCCCCTCGGGCCTGGTGGTCCTCACCGACGACCGCCGCCACCGGGTGCTGGTGGTGGACCGCAAGGCGGGCCGGGTGGTTCTCCAGTACGGCAGGACCGGCACCCCCGGGGTGGGGCCCGGCTTCCTCCGCTTCCCCGACGGGCTGGACCTCCTCAGGTAAAATCCCACCATGCTCTTCCTTCTCCTCGCCCTCGCCCCCCTGCCCTACGTGGAGGGCTCCGGCCCCGCCAAGCCCCTGCCCCACGAGTCCCTGCCCGCCTTGAGCCTCCCCCTGCCCGAGGCGGTGCGGGCGGTCTACCTCTCCAACGGCCACCTGGAGGTGGCCCACGTGGTGTTGCAGGTGCCCAAGGACGGGGCCACCCCCTCCCGCCTTTTGGGCCTGGCCCAGCGGGCCCTGGAGCTGGCCCTCTCCGCGCGCCCGGGCCTCGGCGAGGTGGATCTTTCCCTCTACGCAAGCCCCTACCGGGGGCCGGGGGACTTCCCCCTTTTCACCGCCAGCGTGCCTAGGGAGCGGGCCAGGGAGTTCCTGGGCCTAAAGGAGCCTTCCAGGTATGAGCGGCTTTGGCTCAACCCGGGGCTTGCGCCGGGGCGCTCCCCCGAGCCGGTGTTGGAGGACCGTCCCCGCCTGGAGGAGCCCGGTCCCTTCCAGGGCAGGGAGAAGGCCCTCCAGCTCCTGCAAAGCCGCACGGGTCCTAGGGGTGGTGTCCTCTACCACGGGAGCCCGGCCTACCCCTACGCCGCCCTCACCTTTGACGACGCCCCCCACCCCCTCTTTGCCCCCCTTCTCCTGGACACCCTGAGGCGGCTTGGGGTGAGGGCCACCTTCTTCGTCATCGGCCGCAACGCCGAGGCCTACCCTTACTTCGTCCGCGACCTGGTGGCGGCGGGCCACGAGCTCGGCAACCACACCTACCACCACGTGCGCCTTCCGGGCCTTCCCGAGGAGGCCATTCGCCAGGAGCTCCTCGCCTGCAACCGGGTCCTGGAGTCCCTCACCGGCGCGCCTCCCCGCTACTTCCGCCCCCCCGGGGGGCGGTTTGACCGCACCGTGCTCCGGGTGGCCCGGGAGCTTGGCCTCACCACGGTCTTCTGGACCGATGACCCGGGGGACTATGCCGGCCTCTCCCCCCAGGTCCTGGAGGCCCGCCTCCAGGCCCACCTCCGCCCCGGGGGAATCGTCCTTCTCCACGACAACGTGAGGGCCACCCTCGAGGTCCTCCCCCTCTTCGTCCGCCTGGCCAAGGCCCAGGGCCTGGCCCTGGGCCCCGTCTCCACCCTTCCCCAGGCCAGAAGATGAGAAACCCCGCTCTGGACGCTTTCCGGGGGCTTACCGTCTTTCTCATGCTTCTGGTGAACAACCTGCCGCCGGGCGCTCCTCCATGGATGGGCCACGGCCCCTTCGGCCACAGCTACTACCTGGCGGACTGGGTCTTCCCCTGGTTCCTTCTCGCCATGGGCGCGGCTATCCCCATGAGCCGGAGAGGCTTTCTTCAGCGGGGCCTTCCGGGATGGCGCTACGAGGTGCGCCTTCTCCACCGCGCCGCCCTTCTCTTCCTCCTGGGCCTTGGCCTCACAAGCCTTCAGGCGGGCCGCCCCGTTTTCGCCCTGGACGTGCTCCAGCTCATCGCCCTGGCCTACCTTGGGGCCGCCTGGCTTTACGACCTCCCGCCCCTCCGGCGCCTCCTCCTCGCCCTCCTCTTCCTCCTGGGCTACGGGGCGGCCCTCCTCCTGGTGCCCGTGCCCGGGGTCGGGGTGGGGGTGTACCGCGAGGACGCCAACCTCCCCCTCCACCTGAACCGCACCTACCTGGCTCCCCTGGGCCTCCGGGGTCTTCCTTCGGCGGTGCCCACAGGAGGGTTCGCCCTCCTCGCCACCTTTCTGGGGGAGGCCCTCCTGGAAGGGCGGCGGGGAAGGACCCTGGCCCTGGGCCTTTTGGGCCTCTTCCTGGGCCTTCTGGGCCTCTTTCTTCTCCCTCCCGACAAGACCTACTGGACCCCCACCTACCTCCTCCTGGCCCTGGGGGTGGGAGCGTTCCTCCTCTTGCTCCTGGAAGGGCTTCCTCCCTGGGCCCAGGCTCCCTTGCGGCCCCTGGGGGCCAACCCCCTTCTGGCCTACGTCCTTCCCCTGGCCCTCAAGCTCACCCTTCTCAAGGCCCCCCTGGAGGCCCTCCTTGCCCTTCTCACCGCCCGCTATGGCCTTCTTGGGGGTTGGGCCTGGACGGCGGGGTATATTCTCGGGTGGTGGCTCGTATTCTTCTGGCTCTACCGCTTGCGCTTTTTCTTCCGGCTTTAGCCTTTCCCCTCCACGGCCAGGAGTTCTCCACCCTGGTGCAGGACTCCTACCGGGAGGTGAGGGGGGCCCCCGCCTTTCTCCCCTGGCTGCAAGGGGCCTACGCCCGGGCCTTCGGCGCCTCCCTGGAGCGGGCCCTGAAGGAGGAGGGGAGGAGGGGGGGCCTCGAGGCGGCCCGCTTCGCCTTCCTCCTGGTGAAACGCCTCCTTCCCCGCTTCAGCCTGGAGGAGGGGTACGAGTTCGCCTACGCCGCCCTCAAGGGGGAAAGGCAGTGCCTGTTGCAGGCGGTCCTGGTCCAGGGGCTTTTGCAGGAGATGGGCTATGAGGCCGGGGTCTACATGGTCTGGCGGAATCCGGAGGGGAGGGAGAGCAACCTGGGCCATGCGGTGGCGGTTCTCCGCCTGAAGGGAAGGGATTACCTGGTGGACCCTTCCGAACCCGAGCCCTTCGCCCGCCACCGGGGCCTTTTCCTGGACACCGCGGCGGGTTACCGCTTTGTGGAGCCGGTCTATACAGATGGGGGTGGTATCGTGGGCTACCGTTTCCAGGGCAGGGTCTTGAGGCCGGAGGAGGTCCGGCCCTTACCCTTCGCCTTCCTCCGCTCCCAGTTCTACTACTACCGGGGGGAGCAGGCCAAGGGGGGGGTCTTCGCCAAGCCTTCCACCCGCCTGGGCCTGGAGCGCTCCTTAGGCATGCTGGAGCGGGCCGTGGCCCTGGACCCCAAGAACCCCCTTGCCCTTTACGTCCTGGGGCTCACCAAGAGGAAGCTCCACCGGGGGGGGCAGGCGGAGCTGGAGGCGGCCTTCCGCCTCTACCAGGCCTTCGGCCACGTCCCCGAGGGGCCGCGACGGGCCCTGGGCCTCCCTTAGGGTATGGCCGCTCCCCCTTCCCCCAAGGAGGAAGGCCGCTACCCCTGGTGGCAGGTGATGTGCCTCACCGGGGTGGACTACTTCTCCACCCTGGGCTACCAACCGGGCATCGCCCTCCTGGCGGCGGGGCTCCTCTCCCCCCTGGCCACCTTGGCCCTGGTGCTCTTCACCCTCTTCGGGGCCCTGCCCGTCTACCGCCGGGTGGCGGAGGAAAGCCCTCACGGGGAGGGTTCGGTGGCCATCCTCAGCCGGCTTTTCCTCGGCTGGCGGGGGAAGCTCTTGGTGCTGGTGGTCCTGGGCTTCATGGCCACGGACTACACCATCACCATCACCCTCTCCGCCGCCGACGCCGCCGTTCACTTCCTGGGTAACCCCCTGGCCCCCCCCTGGCTTCAGGGGCAGCAGGTGGGCCTCACCCTTTTCCTCATCGCCCTGTTGGGCTTTGTCTTCTACCTGGGCTTCCGGGAGGCCATAGGGGTGGCGGTGGTCCTCACCCTGGGCTACCTGGCCCTGAACGCCTGGGCCCTCTTGGCTGCCCTGCCCCACCTGGAAGGGGCCCATCTCGCCCGTTACCTCGAGGCCCTCTCCCACCAGTACCCCGACCCTTTGCCCCTCCTCCTGGGGGTGGTTCTGGCCTTTCCCAAGCTCGCCCTGGGGCTTTCCGGCTTTGAGACCGGGGTGGCGGTCATGCCCCTTATAAGGGGCGCCCCCGGGGACGACCCCGAGCGTCCCCAGGGCCGAATCCGCAACACCCGGCGCCTCCTCACCGCCGCCGCCCTCATCATGGGGGCGCTGCTTCTGGCCAGCAGCCTGACCACCACCCTTCTCATCCCCCCGGACCTTTGGGGGAGCGAAGAGGTTTCGGGCCGGGCCATCAGCTACCTGGCCCACCGTTACCTGGGGGAGGGGGTGGGAAGCCTCTACGACCTGGCCTCCATCCTCATCCTTTGGTTCGCCGGGGCCAGCGCCATGGCCGGCCTTCTCACCATCGTGCCCCGTTACCTGCCCCGCTTCGGCATGGCCCCGGAGTGGGCCCGCCAGGAGCGCCCCCTGGTGGTCTTCTTCACCGTCATCGCCTTCGCCGTCACCCTGGCCTTCCAGGCCCGGGTGGAGGCCCAGGCGGCGGCCTACGCCACGGGGGTCCTGGTGGTCATGACCTCGGCCGCCTTCGCCGCCTACTGGCTGGACCGCCAGGCGCAGAGCCCCGGGGCCCTCTACCACGGGGGCCTGGTCCTGGTGTTCCTCTACGTTCTGGTGGCCAACGTCCTCGAGCGCCCGGACGGGGTCAAGATCGCCTCCTTCTTCATCGCCGCCACCCTTCTCGTGTCCTTCACCTCCCGGGCCCTCCGCTCCTTTGAGCTCCGGGTGGAGCGTTTCCTCCCCGACGAGGAGGCGGAGCGCCTCATCGCCCGCCTGGGGGAAGGGAAGGGGGAGATCCGCCTGGTGGCCCACCGTCCCGAGCGGCCCAGCCCCTACGCCTACCTGGAGAAGGAGCGGCGCATCCGCGAGATCGGCCACATCCCTTCCGCCGACCCCATCTACTTTGTGGAGGTCTATGTGCAGGACCCCTCGGAGTTCAGCGCCGAGGCCCGGGTCTGGGGGGTGGATCACCCCCAGTACAAGGTCTTCCGCATCATCGGCACCTCGGCCCCCAACACCCTGGCCGCTTTTCTCCTCTACCTCCGGGACCGCACGGGCAGGCGGCCCCACATCTACTTTGAGTGGCCCGAGGAAAGCCCCCTGCAGGCGGCCTTGGACTTCCTCCTTTTCGGCGAGGGGGACGTGCCCACCCTGACCCACGAGGTCCTGCGGCGGGCGGAGCCGGACCCGGAATGGCGGCCCCTGGTCTACGTGGGGGGCTAAGTACCCCGTAATACCACCCCATGCTGGCTTGCGCCAGCATGGGGGCCCCTAGGCAGGCTTCCCCGAGCCGGTCGGTAGGGCGAAGGGGGGCCCCCAAAGGACGCCCTCGGCCTTGGGTAAAGGCCTTCATGCTGCAGAACCGAGGCGCGGATACTTAGCCCCGCCAGTGGCGCAAAAGGCCCGCCGCCAGGATGGTCATGGGCACCGCCAAAAAGATGCCCAGGAAGCCGAAGAGCTTCCCGAAGGCGAAGATGGCGAGGAGCACCAAGGCGGGGTGGAAGCCCAGGGTGCGCCCGTAGATGAGGGGGATGAGCACCTTGCCTTCCAGAAGGGCGATGACCCCGTAGCCTGCCAGGACCAAAAGGGCGGCCAGGGGTCCTTTGGCGGAGAGGGCCAAGAAGGTGGCGAGCAAGGCGGTGGTGAGCCCCCCCACGAAGGGCACCACCTCCAGCACCCCGCCTATGACCCCCAGGGCCAGGGGGCTCGGCACCCCCAGGAGGAGGAGCCAGCTCCCGAAGAGGAGGGCGAAGGAGAGGGCGATGAGGAACTGGGCCCGGGCCCAGTAGCCCATGCGGCGCCAGGTGTCCTCCAGGACCCGGTCCCAGCCCTGTCCGGGCAAGTAGGGGGCGGCCCGTTGCACCAGGTGGGGCTCGAGGCTGATCATCACCGCCAGCACCAGGGCCAGGACCAGCTCGGAAACCGTCTCGGCCGTCCGGGCGAGAAGGCCTCCTGCCACCCGCACCGAGGCCGCTAGAGAGGCGGTAAGGTCGTTGGGCACCAGACCGAGGTTGGACTCTACCCAGGAGACTGTCTGGGGGAGAAGCTCGGCCAGGTGGCGAAACTGGGCGGCGAGCAAAGGCGCCGCCAGGAAGCCCCCCAGGGCCACCACCCCCAGGACCAGGAGGTAGGCCAGGATGACCGCGCTTGGGTGGGGGAGACGGCGCCCTAAAAGCCTCACCGCCGGGTCCAGGGCGGCGGCCAGGGTGAAGGCCAGGAAGACCCAGAGGAGAAGGGGGTAGAGGCGGGCTAGGGCCCAGAGGCCCAGGAGAAAGAGGCCCAGGCTGAGGAACCAGCGTCCCATGCCCTTCACTCTATTCCCGGGGCCCGGGAGGGGTGGAATGGGGGCGGAGTCGCCATGCCATGCCTGGCGTAGCATGGCAAGGGCTAAGGGCTTTCCGGCCCCTTCCTGCGGCCCTCTTCTCCAGGCAGAGGGGGTGACGCCGGGGTCACCCGCCTGCCCCCCAGATACACCTCCAGGACCTCGAGGCCCTCCCCCAGCACCAAAAGGTCCGCCCGCTTGCCGGGGGCGATCTCCCCCCGGTCCTTTAGGCCCAGGTACCGGGCGGGGAGGGTGGAAAGCCTCCTCGCCGCCTCCTCCAGGGAAAGCCCGAAGGCCACCAGCTTGCGGAGGGCCTGGTCCATGGTGAGGGTGCTGCCCGCCAGGCTTTCCCCGAGCCACACCCCCTCCCCCCGCTTCTCCACCCGGTGGGCCCCCAAGGGGTAGACCCCATCCGGCATCCCCGCCGCCGCCACGGCGTCGGTGACGAAGTAGAGCCCGGGGATGCTCTTCAGGGCGAGGCGCAAGGCGGCCGGATGCACGTGGAGGCCGTCCGGGATGAGCTCTGCCCAGGTCCCCCGCTCCAGGGCCAGGCCCGCCACCCCGGGGGCGCGGTGGTGGAGGGGGCTCATGGCGTTGAAGAGGTGGGTGAAGCCCTGGGCCCCAGCCTCCAAGGCGGGGAGGGCCTCCTCGTAGCCTGCGGCGGTGTGGCCGAGCTGGACCCGGACGCCCCGCCTTGCCAGGAACCGCACCAGCTCCAAGGCCCCCGGAAGCTCGGGGGCCAGGGTCACCACCCGGACGGGGGCCAGGGAGAGCCAACCCGCCATAAGGGGGAGGTCGGGGAGCCTGGGATAGGGAGGCTGGGCCCCCAGGCGCCTTGGGCTGAGGAAGGGGCCCTCCAGGTGGGCGCCCAGGAGGGCCTCGCATTCCGCCATGGCCTCGGCGATGCCCGAGAGGGCCTTCTCTATGGCCTCCGGGGGCGCGGTGACGGTGGTGGGGAGGAGGCCCGTGGTGCCGTGCTGGAGGTGGAAGCGGGCCATCCTGAGCACGGCCTCCTTCCCCTCCATGGCGTCCGCCCCTAACCCCCCGTGGACGTGAAGGTCCAGGAAGCCCGGGAGGATGTAGGGGCTTTCCACCCTGGCCTCCTCCAGGGCTTCTATCCTCTCGGAGAAGAACACCCTTCCGCCTACGAAGCCTTTTTCGGTCAGGATCCTTCCCTCCAGCACTTCGCCTCCTTTAGAATGGATCCACCTTCTGCCCGGCGCGCACGTCCCTCCCGCCCGTGGCCCGGCCCAGGACGTTCACCTCCCCCTGGGCGTAGAGGTAGGCCAGGAGGGCGAAGGCCAAAGCCTCCCGCACCTTGGGGTTCTCCATGACCTCCAGGGGCAGGGCCTCCTTCAGCAAGGCTACCAGCACCCGGTTCCTGGCCCCACCCCCTGCCAGGAGGACCCGGTCCACGGGCCCCACGAAGCGATGGTAAGCCAGGGTTACGCTCCTGGCGGTGAGGGCCAGGAGGGTCTTGAGGAGGGTGGCGGGGTCTTGGGGGAGGTGGGGGAGGGCCTGAAGGCGCCACACCTCCCGCCCCGTGGTCTTGGGCGGGGGCCGGTGAAAGTAGGGGTGCTGGAGCCAGAGGGCCAGGGCTTCCTCGTCCACCCCGCCCCCTTCCGCCAGGTCCACCGCCTCTTCCGGGGAAAGGCCCAGCCCCTGGGCCGCCTCGTCAAAGAGGCAGACCCCGGGGCCGGTGTCAAAGGCCAGAAGGGTGGTGGGGTCACGGCCCCGGAAGGCGGTGAGGTTGGAGATTCCCCCTAGGTTGTGGACGCTTTGGGAGAGCCCTTCCTCCCCGAAGAGGAGAAGGTCGGGATAGGCCACCAAGGGGGCCCCTTCCCCTCCCGCCGCCAGGTCCACCGCCCGGAAGCCGTAGACCACGGGCACCCCCAGGGCCCCCGCCAGGTAGCTGGGTTCCCCGATCTGAAAGGTGGCCTGGGGAGGCTCGTGCCAGAGGGTCTGCCCGGAGAGGCCCACGAGCTCGGCCTCGCCCCGGAAGGGGAGGGCGGCCTCGGCGTAGAAGCGGCCCAGGTCGTGGTGAAGGAGGGCCACTTCCCGGGTGGAGGCCCCCCGCATGGCGGCCAGGACCCTGGCCCTGAGGGCCTCCGGGTAGGGCACCTCTAGGTGCCGGAGGACCCGGTGGCCCAGGTGGCGAGGGCTCCCCGTGAACTCCGCCAGGACCAGGTCGGCCCCGTCGGCGCTGGTGCCGGACATGATCCCCAGGACCCTCATAGGAGCTCCACCAGAAGCTCGTACCGGTCCCCCCGGTAGCGGCTTTTGACGAACTCAATGGGCCGGCCGTCCGAGAGAAAGCTCACCCGCTCCAGGTAGAGGAGGGGGCTTCCCGGCTCCACCTCCAAGAGCCGGTCCTCCTCCCGGGCGGCCACGGCGCGGAGGCGCTGGAGGGCCCGGGCCGGGCGGAGGCCTTTGGCCTCGAGGGCCCGGTACAAGGGGCCCTCCGGCGGCTCCTCCAGGGCCCAGGCGGGGAGGGTGGCCCGTTCCAGGGCCATGGGCTCCCCATCCGCCAGCCTGAGGCGCTCCAGGCGCAAGACCCTTTCCCCGGGGGAGAGGCGGAGGTGGAAAGCCTCCTCCGCCGTGGCGGGACCTTTTTCCCACCGGAGGAGGCGGGTGGCGGGGGTGAGCCCCAGGGCCTGCATCTCCTCGCTGAAGCCGAGGAGCCTGGCCCGGAAGGTGGCCCGCCGCGCCACGTAGGTGCCGCTTCCCCGCCTGCGCTCCAGAAGCCCCTCCTCCTCCAGGAGGTCCAGGGCGCGGCGCAAGGTGTCCCGGGAGACCCCGTAGCGCTTCGCCAGAAGGCGCTCCGGGGGGAGGGTGCGGGTGTACTCCCCCTTTAGGAGGGCCTCCCGCAGGCCTTCCGCCACCTCGAGGTACCTGGGTCCTAGGGGCGCCACGGGATCACCCCCATCCGCTCCGGCCCCACCATGCCCCAAGCATACCACTTGCCTACCAATAGCCTACCGGTTAAACTCTAGGCCATGCGGGCCAGGGGAATCCTGGAGGAGGCCGTGGCCCGGGGCCTGGTCCCCGGGGCCGCCTTGGGCGTGGTCTTCGCCGACGGCCGCCGCGAGGCCTTCCACCTGGGCCTCGCCCAGCGGGAGCCCCACCCGGTGCCCCTGGAGGCCGGCTTCTACTTTGACCTGGCCAGCCTCACCAAGCCCCTCTTCACCCTCAAGGAAACCCTGAGGGCGGTGGAGGAGGGCCTTTTGGACCTGGACGATCCCCTCGCCCAGCACCTCCCCGAGCTCCTCTGGCTCAAGGATCACCCCCTGAAGGCCAAGACCGTGCGGGAGCTTCTGGCCCACACCTCGGGGCTTCCCGCCTGGGAGGCGGTCTACACCTGGGGCTCCGGCGAAGCCCTCAAGGCCCGCCTCCTCCAGCACCCCTGGCCTCTGGGGGAGCCCGTGTACTCCGACATCGGCTACATGCTCCTCGGCATCCTTCTGGAAAGGGTGCGGGGAAGGGCCCTCAAGGACTTCTCCCTCCCTCCCGGCCTCACCTTCAGCCCGCCTCCGGAGCGCACCGCCGCCACCGAGAGGTGCCCCTGGCGGGGAAGGGTGCTCCGGGGCGAGGTCCACGACGAGAACGCCTTCGCCCTGGGGGGCGCGGCGGGGCACGCGGGCCTCTTCGGCACCCTGGAGGGCCTCCTGGACGAGCTCCTCGCCATCCTGGAGGGGCGCTGGCTTTCCCGGGCGGCCCTGGAGGAGATGCTCCGCCCCCACGGGGAGAGGCTCCTCTCCTGGGAGAGGAAGCGCCCGGGCTGGCAGGGGGGGAGCCTGGCTTCGGAGAAGGCCTTCGGGCACACGGGCTTCACCGGGGTGGCGGCCTTTGTGGACCCGGAGCGGGGATACGCCTGGGCCCTCCTCACCCACGCCGTCCACCCTACCCGCCACCGCCCCTCCATCGCCCCCTTGCGGCGGGCGGTGGCCAACGCCCTGGCTGCGGAGGCGCCATGACGGAGGACGTGGCCAAGCGCTACCGGGACCTGGACCTCTGGCCTCCCAGGGAGGTGCTGGAGGTCCTCTACGAGGGGCAGCTCCGGGCCCTCTCCGCCCTGAAGGCCGCCCTGCCCGCCCTGGAGGGGGCCGCCCTGGCCGCGGCGGAAAGGCTTAGGGTAGGGGGGTACCTGGTTTACGCCGGGGCGGGAACCAGCGGCAGGCTGGCCGTTTTGGACGGGGTGGAGCTCTGGCCCACCTTCGGCTTCCCCCGGGTGCGCTTCCTCCTGGCCGGGGGGGAAGAGGCCTTCCTGAGGGCGGTGGAAGGGGCGGAGGATGACCTCCAGGGAGGCCTCGCCCAGGGGCGGGCCCTTGCCCCACGGGACGTCCTGGTGGCGGTGGCGGCCAGCGGCACCACCCCCTTCACCCTGGGGGCCCTGCGGGGGGCGAAGGAGGCGGGGGCCCTCACCGTGGCCCTGGCCAACGTCCCCGGGACCCCCCTTCTGGAGGAGGCCCACCACCCGGTCCTCCTGGACACCGGCCCCGAGGTGGTGGCGGGGAGCACCCGCCTGGGGGCGGGAACGGCCCAGAAAGCGGCCTTGAATCTCCTTTCCACCTTGGTCATGGTCCTCTTGGGCCGGGTCTACGGGAACCGCATGGCCCGGATGCGGGTGGGCAACGCCAAGCTCATAAGGCGGGGCGCCGCCCTGGTGGAGGAGGTGGCCGGGGTAGGGGAGGAGGAAGCCCTGAGGCTCCTCCGGGCCCACCCTGACCCCGCCCTGGCCGCCCTGGTGGCCCTGGGGCTTTCCCCAGAAAGGGCGGAGGCCCTCCTGGAGGAGAAGGGGGTGCGGGGGGCGCTGGAGGAGGTGGGGAGGTGAGGCTTTTGGCCATGGCCCTTGGGCTTGGTGTGGCGGCGGCGCAGGCGGGGAGCTTCCTGGTGGTGAGCTTTAAGGGGAGCGAGCCCCCTTGGGACCTCCTAAGGCGGGTCCGCCCCGCCGGGGTCATCCTCTACCCCACCAACCTGCGCCAGGGTCCGGAGGACCTGGTCCGCCGCCTCAAGGCCTTTGACCCCAACCTGGTCCTCCTGGTGGACCAGGAGGGGGGGCCTTTCACCTCCTACCGGGAGGGGGTGGTGCGCTTTCCCGCCGCCATGGCCCTCGCGGCGGGCGGGGACGAGGGGCTGGTGGAACGGGTGGGCTGGGCCCTGGGGTGCCAGGTGCGCCGCCTGGGGGCGGACGTGAACCTGGCCCCGGTCCTGGACGTGAACGTGAACCCGCAAAACCCCATCATCGGCCTCCGCTCCTTTGGGGCCGACCCCGAGCGGGTGGCCCGCCTGGGCCTGGCCTTCGCCCGAGGGGTCCTGCGCTCGGGGGCCAGGCCCGTGGGCAAGCACTTCCCGGGCCACGGGGACACCGCCACCGACTCCCACCTGGACCTCCCCCGGGTGGACAAGCCACGGGAGGCCCTGGAGAGGGTGGAGCTCCTTCCCTTCCGCCGCTACGTGGCCGCGGGGATGCCTGCCCTCATGACCGCCCACATCCTCTTCACCGCCCTGGACCCGAAGCTTCCCGCCACCCTCTCGGAGCGCATCCTTACCGGACTCCTGCGGCGGGAGATGGGCTTTAAGGGGGCGGTCCTCACCGACGACATGGCCATGGGGGCCATCAAGCGGAACTACGGGGCCGGGGAGGCGGCCCTCCTGGCGGTGAAGGCCGGGGCGGACCTGCTCCTTTTGGAGCCCGACGAGGGGGCCATCCTCGAGGTCCACGCCCGCTTGCAGGGGGCCCTGGGCAAGGAGATCCCCCGGTCCCGGGCGGAAGAGGCCAGGAAACGGGCCCTCGCCCTCTTGGCCCGGGGAGGGGAGTGTCCCTTCGGTCCCAAGGAGGAGGAGGCCCTGGCCCTGGAGGCCGCCCGCCGGGGGGTGGTCCACCTCTTCGGGCCCTTGCCCATCCCGGGGCCGGGGACCCTGGTGGTGGGCCTAAAGGTCACGGACCGTTACGGGGCGGAGCCCACCCTGGCGGACCTGGCCCCCACCTACCTCCGGGGAAGCCGGGGCCTGGTCCTCTCCGAGGACCCCTCCTCCCAGGAGGTGGCCCGGGCGGTGGCCGAGGCCAGGGGGGCGGAGCGGGTGGTCCTCTCCACCTTCCACTGGCTCGGGCCCTTCAAGGAGGGGCAGAAGGCCCTCTACCGGGCCCTTCTGGCCTTGGGCAAGCCCCTTTACGTGGTGGCCCTGGGCAATCCCGACGACCTCCGACACCTGGAGGGAAGGCCCCTGGGCTACCTGGCGACCCACGGCTACCGCGCGGTCCAGGTGCGGGCCGCGTTGGAAGCCCTGGCGGGGGTGTACACCCCCACCGGGCAATGGGTGTTTGGAGGTGAACCATGAGAAAGCTCTTGGGCGTCCTTTTGCTTCTTTTGGGTCTGGCTTCGGCCCAGAAGCTGGTCCTGGCCAGCTGGGGAAGCCAGGAGGAGATCCAGGCCTACCAGCAGGTCCTGCGCCTCTTCCAGGAGAGGAACCCGGGGATCCAGGTGGAGTACATCAACATCCCCTCCAACGAGTACCTGGCCAAGATCACCGCCATGATGGCCGCCGGGACCCCGCCCAACGTCTTCTTCCTCAACAACATAGACTTCCCCGGGATGGCCTCAAGGGGGGTCCTGAGGCCTCTGGACCCCTTCCTGAAGCGGGACCGCTACCCCACCGGGGACATTTTCCCGGGCATCCTCAAGGCCTTCCAGTGGGAAGGGGTCCAGTACGGTCTTCCCCGGGACGTCTCCAACCTGGTGGTCTTCTACAACCGGAACCTCCTGCGCAAGGCGGGCCTTCCCGACCCCCGGCCCGACTGGACCTGGGAGGATTTCCTGCGCTACGCCAAGGCCCTCACCTTGGAGAAGGACGGCCGCCGGGTCCAGTGGGGGGTTTCCTTCCAGACCTTCTACCTCTTCTGGCAGCCTTGGGTCTGGTCGGCGGGGGGGCGTTTCTACAGCCCCGACCACAGCAAGTTCCTCCTGAATAGCCCCGCCTCCCTGGAGGGCCTCCAGTTCTATCTGGACCTCCGCTACAAGCACCACGTGGCCCCCACCCCCGAGGAGGCCCAGGACCGGGGGGCCTTCACCATGTTCCTCAACGGCCAGACGGGGATGATCGTGGACGGGCGCTGGCGGGTGCCCACCCTGAAGGCCCGGGCCAAGTTTGACTTTGACGTGGTCCCCTTCCCCCGGGGCAAGGCGGGAAGCATCGTGGACATAGACGGCTCCGGCTGGGTGATGGCCGCGGGCACCAAGAACCCCGAGGCCGCCTGGAAGCTCCTCTCCTTCCTGGCGGGCCCCGAGGCGAGCCAGGCCTTCACCAAGACCGGCCTCATCATCCCGGCCCGGGGGGTGGATGTGAAGAGCGTGGAGAAGAGCATCCAGAACCTCAGGGACTTCTTCGTTCCTCCTCCCCCCAAGAACCAGCAGTACTTCCTCACGGTGAACCGCACCGCCCGGCCCACGGAGACCTTTGAGCGCTGGAACGAGGCCCTGCAGCTCATCAACAAGGCCCTGGAGCCCGTGTGGCAGGGCAAGGCCGACCTGAAGACCGCCCTGGACGGCGCGGCCCCTCAGGTGCAGAAGATCCTGGACGAGGTCCAGGCGGCCAGGAAGCGCTAGCCCAAGAGGCCAGGAGGCTCCCGTGCGCGTCTACTTCCGCTTTCCCCTCCTCTTCCTCCTGCCCTCCCTGGCGGGCTTCCTGGCCTTCAACCTGGGCCCCATCCTCACAAGTCTCCTCCTCTCCTTCGTGGACTACGACGGGCTCAGGCCCCTCACCCTGAGGACCATTCAGGAGAACTGGGTGGGTCTGGAGAACTACCGCCGCCTCCTGGAGGACCCCGTCTTTCACAGGGCCTTCTGGAACACCCTCTTCTACGTGGGGGTGGCGGTGCCCCTGGAGATGGTCCTCGCCCTGCTCCTCGCCCTGGGCCTCAACCGGCCTTGGTGGGGGGTGAAGGTGCTCCGCACCCTCTACCTCCTGCCCACGGTGACCAGCGTGGTGGCGGTGGGCCTCCTCTGGCGCTGGGTCTTAAACCCCACGGTGGGCCCCGTGAACCTCTTTCTCCGCTTTGTGGGGGAGAAGCTTGCCGCCCTATGGCGTCTCCTGGGGGCCGAGCCCCCCGCCTTTTTGGCCTGGCTGGCCCGGGAAGGCCCCGGCTGGCTTTCCGACCCCCACTGGGCCATCTGGGGGGTCATCCTGGCCTCGGTCTGGGCGGGGGTGGGCCTCAGGATGCTCATCTTCCTGGCGGGGCTGCAAAATATCAGCCGAGAGTACCTGGAGGCGGCGAGCCTGGATGGGGCCAACGGGCTCCAGCGCTTCTTCTACGTGGTCCTCCCCCTGCTTTCCCCCACGGTCTTCCTGAACACCCTCCTCGCCATGATCGGGGGCTTCCAGGTCTTCGGCCTGGTCTACACCATGACCGGAGGGGGTCCCTTGGACAGCACCAACGTCCTCATGCTCTACCTCTACCGGAAGGCCTTCGGCACCTTTCCCTTTGAGATGGGGTACGCCTCGGCCATCGCCTGGGTGCTCTTCCTCATCCTCTTCGCCCTCACCTACCTGCAGTGGGCCCTGAGGCGCCGCTGGGTTCTGGAGGAAGCGTGAAGCTTTTGGGAAGGCTCTGGGACGTCCTGGTCTACCTCCTCCTCCTCCTGGGGGGGCTCACCATGCTCGTCCCCTTCTTCTGGATGGTCTCCACCAGCCTCAAGGCCCCGGGGGCGGTCTTTGACCTGCCCGTGGAGGTGTGGCCCCGGGAGCTTCACCTGGAGAACTACCAGCGGGTGCTCACCGCCGTCCCCTTCGGCCGCTGGTACCTGAACTCCCTCCTGGTGGCCCTGGGGCTCACCTTCCTCAACCTCACCAGCGGGGCCATGGCGGGCTACGCCTTCGCCCGCTTCCGCTTCCGGGGGCAGGGGGCCCTCTTCCTCCTCTTCCTCGCCACCCTGATGATCCCCGTGCACGTCCTCATCATTCCCCTCTTCATCCTCATGCGGAACCTGGGGTGGGTGGACACCTACTACGCCCTCATCCTCCCGGGGCTCTTTGACGCCTTCGCCATCTTCCTCATGCGCCAGCACTTCCTGCAGCTTCCCCGGGAGCTGGAGGAGGCGGCCATCGTGGACGGGGCCACCCCTTGGCAGGTCTACTGGAAGGTGGCCCTGCCCCTGGCGGCTCCCGCCTTGGCCACCCTGGGCACCTTCACCTTCCTGGCGGGGTGGAACAGCTTCCTCTGGCCCCTGATCGTCACCAACTCCCTGGAGATGCGCCCCCTTACCGTGGGGCTTGCGGTTTTCCAGAACCAGTTCTCCACCGAGTGGACGGTGCTCATGGCGGGCCTCACCCTGGGCACCCTTCCCCCCATCCTGGTCTTCCTCTTGGCCCAGCGCTACTTCATCCAGGGGCTTACCCTGGGGAGCCTGAAAGGTTAGAATGGGGCGGCACAAGGAGGTCAAGCGATGAAGCGTGGGTTTTGGCTGGCACTTACGGTTTTGGCGGCTATGGGCTACGCCCAGGACCGGACCCAGGTTCTGGTCTACGGCGGCGACTTCACCGACCTCATCACCCTGGACCCCCAGGTGGTCTACGAGTTCAGCGGGGTGATGATCGCCGACAACCTCTACGAGACCCTGGTGCGTTTTGAGGGGAACGACCTCTCCACCCTCCGCCCGGGGCTTGCGGAGCGCTGGAGGGTGGAGCGGGGCAAGGACGACTGGGTCCTCACCTTCAACCTGCGCAAGGGAAGCCGCTTCTCCACGGGGCGGGAGGTGACGGCCAAGGACGTGGTCTACAGCTTTGACCGCGCCCTGGCCCTGAAGGGCCCCGGCTCCTTCCTGTACACCGAGATCGCCCAGCTCAAGCCCGGGGCCTACCGGGCCCTGGACCCCTACACCGTGGAGGTGCGCCTTCCCAAGAGCGCTTCTCCCCAGTCCTTCCTCTCCATCCTCACCTTCACCATCGGCGGGGTGGTGGACTCGGAGGAGGCGCAGAGGAACGCCAAGGGGGGCGACTACGGCAAGGACTTCCTAAGCAGCAACTCGGCCGGTTCCGGCCCCTACCGCCTGGTGCGCTGGGACCGGGGGAGCCAGGTGATCCTCGAGGCCAACCCCTACGCCCGCACCAAGCCCAAGATCCAGCGGGTCATCCTCCGCTACATCCAGGAGCCCGCCGTTCTCCGCACCGCCTTGGAGTCCGGGGAGATCGATATCGCCGAGGGGCTTACTCCCGAGGCCCTGAGGGCCATCGCCGCCAACCCTCGCTTTAAGGTACTCCGGGCGGAGACCCTGAGGCTCCAGTACCTGGGCATGAACATGAAGGCGGGAAGCCCCTTCGCCAACCCCAAGGTGCGGGAGGCGGTGCGCTATGCGGTCAACCAGGATGAGCTGATCCAGGGCCTCCTCCAGGGGAACGCCCTCAAGATCCAGACCTTCATTCCCAAGGGACTTCTGGGCCATAACCCCGCCACCCCCTACACCTACGATCCCGCCCGGGCCAGGAAGCTCCTGGCCGAGGCGGGCTACCCTCAGGGCCTGGAGTTTGAGCTTCTGGTGAGCACCGGGATCTGCGGCGGCGGGGTGCCCTGCCCCGACGTGGCCGCCAAGCTCCAGGCGGACATGGCCAAGGCGGGCCTAAGGGCCCGGATCCGGGCCATCGCCAACGCCGAGCTCCTCGCCACCTACCGGGCGCAGAACCACCAGATGGTCCTGGCGGGCTGGAGCCCCGACTTCCCTGACCCCGACGGGAACGCCACCCCCTGGGCCGACTACGGCGCCCGCTCCTTGGCCTGGCGGAACAGCTACCAGGACGAGGTGGCGGCCAAGCTGGCCCGGCAGGCGGCCCTGGAGGCGGACACCAACAAGCGCAAGGCCCTCTACAAGGTGCTCACCGAGCGGGTGCTCCACCAGGGGCCCTACGTCGTCCTCTACCAGCCCGCCCAGCCCATCGCCCTCTCCGGCAAGGTGGAGGGGTTCCTCAAGAACCCCATGATGTCCTCCCCCCTGTGGCAGGTGAGCAAGCAGCCGTAGCGGGCCTTCCCCATGGCCTCCTACCTCCTCAAGCGCCTCGCCTACGTCCTCCTGGTGGGCCTGGGGATCACCTTCGTCACCTTCTTCGTCTCCCAGGTGATCCCCATAGACCCCGCCGTGGCCGCCCTGGGGGAGAACGCCCGGGAGGAGCAGATCCGGGAGTTCCGGGAGCGCTACGGCCTGGACCGGCCCCTCCTGGTCCAGTACGGCCTCTACCTAAAGAGGCTTTTCCAACTGGACCTGGGCCGGTCCTTGCGCACGGGGAGGCCCGTGGCCGAGGACCTGAGGGAGTTTTTCCCCGCTACCTTGGAGCTCGCCCTGAGCGCCTTCCTGGTGGCCGTTTTCCTGGGCCTTCCCACAGGGGTCTGGGCGGCTTTGCGGCAAAACCGCCCCCCCGACCTCCTGGTGCGCCTCTTCGCCCTCCTCCTGGGCTCCACCCCCGTCTTCTTCCTGGCCATCCTCCTCCTGGACCTCCTCCACCACAGGCTGGGCCTCCTGCCGGGCCCTGGGCGGCTGGATCCCTTCCTCCTGCCCCCTCCTAGGGTCACGGGCATGGTGAGCCTGGACGCCCTCTTGGCGGGGGAGTGGGCGGCCTTCCGGGATGCCCTCGCCCACCTGGTCCTCCCGGCCTTCGTCTTGGGCTCGGCCTCGGCGGCCCTCCTCGCCCGCATGGTCCGGGCGGCCATGCTGGAGGTCCTGTCCCAGGACTACGTCCGCACCGCCTGGGCTAAGGGGCTTTCCGAGGGGCAGGTGGTCTTCCGCCACGCCCTTAAAAACGCGGCCTTGCCCGTCCTCACCCTCCTCGGGGGGCTTCTTGGGGGCCTTCTCTCCGGGGCGGTCCTCACGGAAACCATCTTCTCCTGGCCCGGCCTCGGCCGTTACGTGACCCAGTCCGCCACCAGCCTGGACTTTCCCGCCGTCATGGGGGTCACCCTCCTGGTGGGGGTGGTCTACTCCCTGCTCAACCTCCTGGTGGACCTCCTCTACGCCCTCTTGGACCCGAGGATCCGCTATGCCTAAGCTCTTCCGCCGCTTCCTCCGCAACCCCGGGGCGGTTTTGGGCCTCCTCCTCCTCGCCGGGCTCCTCCTGGTGGCGGCCTTCGGCCCCGCCCTGGTGGGGGACCCCCTGGAGCAGAACATCCTGGAAAGGCTTAAGCCCCCAGGCCCCACCCATCCCCTGGGCACCGACCAGCTGGGCCGGGACGTCCTGGCCAGGGTGGTTCACGGGGCCCGGATCAGCCTGGGGGTGGGGTTTGGGGTGGTCCTCCTGGCCTCGGCCATAGGGGTTGGGGTGGGCCTCCTGGCCGGGGGGCTCGGCGGCTTTTGGGACAACCTCCTCATGCGCCTCACCGACGTCTTCTTCGCCTTTCCCTCCCTGATCCTGGCCATGGCCATCGCCGCCGCCTTGGGGCCCAACCTGGGGAACACCGTCCTCGCCGTGGCCCTGGTGACCTGGCCCATCTACGCGAGGCTGGTGCGGGCCCAGGTCCTGGCCCTGAGGGAGCGGGAGTTCGTGGAGGCGGCGCGGGCCTTGGGGGCGGGGCAGGGGAGGATTCTCCTGCGCCACCTCCTCCCCAACAGCCTGACCCCCGTGCTGGTGCAGGCGAGCTACGAGGTGGGCTCGGCCATCCTCACGGCGGCGGGGCTCTCCTTCATCGGCTTCGGGGCCCAACCCCCCACCCCCGAGTGGGGGGCCATGGTGGCGGAGACCCGGAACTACATGGCCGAGGCCCCCTGGGCGGCCACGGCCCCGGCGGTGGCCATCCTCCTCACCGTCTTGGCCTTTAACCTCCTGGGGGACGGGCTCAGGGACGTCCTGGACCCCCGGGGCCGCTAGAGGTGAAGATGCTGTCAGAACCCTTTCTCCAAGCCCTGGGAGAGGCGCTAAAGACCTACCCCACCCCTTTTTACGCCTACGACTGGACCCAGATCCGGGCCCGGGTGGAAAGGCTGAAGGAGGCCTTTCCCCAGGCCAGACTCTTCTACGCCCTGAAGGCCAACCCCCGCCTGGGCCTCCTCCGCCGCCTGCGCGCCCTGGGCCTCGGGGCCGAGGCGGTCTCCCTGGGGGAGGTCCTCAGGGCCTACCGGGCGGGCTTTTCCCCAGAGGAGGTCCTGTGGAACGGGCCGGTGAAGACGGAGGAGGCCCTTTGGGCCCTGAGGGAGCGGCCTCCCTGGGTGGTCCTGGACTCGGAGGGGGACCTAAGGCGGGTTTCCCGCCTCCTCCCGGGGGCCCGGGTCCTCCTTCGGGTGAACCCGGACCTCCCCGTGGCCACCCACCCCCACCTGGCCACGGGGAGGGGGGAGAGCCAGTTCGGGGTCCTGCCGGAGGAGGCGCCGGGGCTCGTTTCCCTCGCCCGGGAGCTCGGCCTTAAGGTGCTCGGCCTCCACCTGCACCTGGGCTCCAAGCTGGAGGCCCTGGAGGACTTCCTCGCCGGGTACCGGGTGCTGGAGGGGCTCTTCCCCAAGGTGGGCCCCGTGAGGGTCTTGGACCTCGGGGGCGGGTTTGGGCTTGGGCTGCGCCTGGAGGCCCTTAGGGAGCCCCTGGAGGCCTTGGCGCGGCTTTACGGGGCGGAGGTGTTCCTGGAGCCCGGCCGCTACCTGGTGGCCGAGGCCGGGGTGCTGGTGGTCCGGGTGGTGGGCCTGAAGCGCACCCGGCGGAACTACCTCCTCCTGGAGGCGGGGATGACCAGCCTCCTCCGCCCCGCCCTCTACGGGGCGGTCCACCCCGTCTTGCCCCTCTACGAGGGTGGGGAAGAGGAGGTCTACGACCTGGCGGGCCCCGCCTGTGAGGCGGGGGACGTGCTTGCCCGGGAGGTGCGCCTGCCCAGGCCCAAGGAGGGGGACGCCGTGGCGCTCCTCGAGGCCGGGGCCTACGGGGCCAGCATGGCCCTCACCTACCTGGACACCCCCAGGCCCTTGGAGCTCCTCTGGATGGGGGAGGGGTGGGAGGTCCTGCGGAGGAGGGAGTCCCTGGAGGCCCTGTGGGCGGAGGAGGCCTAATACCACCCCATGCTGGCTTGCGCCAGCATGGGGGCCCCGGCAAAAGGTTTCTAGGCAGGCTTCCTGGAGCCCGTAGGGCGAAGGAAACAGGGAGAAAGGGTATAATGCCACCCCATGCTGGCTTACGCCAGAGGGGGGCCCCAAAAGGACTTTCCTGGGCCTTTATGTCGCAGAACCGAGGTGCGGGCGCTTAGGCCTCCTTGAAAAGGCCGAAGAGGGGCCAGTGGGCCAAAAGAAGCTCCGGGTGCCACTGCACCCCGAGGTAGAGGGGGTGGCCCTCCAGGACCACGGCCTCCACCAGGCCGTCTTGGGCCAGGGCCGCGGGCTTAAGCCCCCTCCCCAGGGCCTTCAGGCCCTGGTGGTGGTAGGAGTTGACCCGGAAACCGGGGGGAAAGAGGCGGCCTAAGGGGCTTTCCCCCACGAGCTCCACCCGGTGCCCCAGGACCCTCCAGGCGGGGGGGCTTTTCTGGTAGTGTTGCAGGGGAAAGCCCGCCCGGCCCAGGTCCTGGTGGAGGCTTCCTCCCAGGGCCACGTTGAGGACCTGGATCCCCCGGCACACCCCGAGGAGGGGAAGCCCCTTTTCCGCGGCGTAGCGGGCCAGGAAGACCTCGAGGCCGTCCCGCTTCGGGTCCACCTCGCCCAGCTCCGGCAGGGGTTCCTCCCCGTAGAGGGCGGGGTCCACGTCCCCGCCTCCCGGCAGGAGGACCCCGTCTAGATGCCGCAGGAGCCGCTCCAGGGCGGCTTCGGGCTGGGGAGGGACCAGGACGTAGGCCAGGCCTTGGGAGGTCAGGGCCTCCAGGTAGGCCTCCAGGAGGCCGGAGAAAGGCCTGCCCTCGAGGGCTTTGCGCTGGGTGGCCACGCCGATGAGGCGCATGGGGGGATTCTACCCCCTGGGGCGACCCTTGACAACTTCGCTCAAAATCGCTTAAATATGAGCAAGAATGCCCATAGCCGCCGAGCGCCGAGACCGGCTTCTCGCCCTCCTCAGGAGCCACGGGGCCCTCAGCACCCGGGAGCTGGCGGAGCGCCTGGGGGTTTCCGAGGCCACGGTGCGCCGGGACCTGGCCCTTTTGGCCCAGAGGGGCCTCCTCCGGCGCGAGCACGGAGGGGCCCTGCTCCCGGAGGCCGAACCCCCTTACGCCGAGAAGCTTAAGCGGAACCAGAAGGCCAAGGAGGCCATCGCAAGGAGGGCGGCCCTTTTGGTGCCCGACGGGGCCACGGTGGTCCTGGACTCGGGGACCACTGCCTTGGCCCTGGCCCGGCTCCTGGCGGGGAGGCCCATCCGGGCGGTGGCCCTGGACCTCCCCGTGGCCCAGGCCCTGGCCCAGGGGCGGACGGAGGTCCTCTTGCCGGGGGGAAGCGTGCGCAACGGTTTTCTCAGCCTGGTGGGCTCCTGGGCGGAGGAGCTCTTGGCCCGGGTGCGGGCCGACCTCTTCTTCCTGGGGGCGGACGCCTTTGACCCAGAGGGGGTCACCAACCACACCTTTGAGGAGGCGGCGGTGAAGCGGAAGGCCATGGAGGTGAGCCGGAGGACGGTCCTCCTCACCGACGGCAGCAAGTGGGGGAGGAGGGCCCCGGCCTTCGTGGCCCCCCTGGAGGCCCTGGACCTGGTGATTACCGACCTGAAAGAGCCCGCCCTCCGGGAGCGGGTGAGGGTGGAGGTGGTGGATGGAGCGCTTTGAGGCCCTTTTCGGCAGGAAGCCCGTCATCGCCATGGTGCACCTGAAGGCCCTCCCAGGCACCCCCCTTTACGACGGGGACCTGGAGGCCATCGTGGAGGTGGCCCGGAGGGACCTCCTGGCCCTGCAGGAGGCCGGGGTAGACGCGGTGATGTTCGGCAACGAGAACGACCGCCCCTACGAGCTCTCCGTGGACCGGGCCAGCGTGGCCGCCATGGCCTACGTCATCGGCAGGCTCAAACCCCTTCTCCGGGTGCCCTTCGGGGTGGACGTCCTCTGGGACCCCCTGGCCACCATGGCCCTGGCGGCGGCCACCGGGGCCCGGTTTGCTCGGGAGATCTTCACCGGGCTTTACGGTTCGGACATGGGGCTTTGGGAGGGAAGGGCGGCCGAGGCCCTGCGTTATAGGAAGCGCCTGCTCCGGGACGACCTCTTCCTCCTCTACAACGTCTCCGCCGAGTTCGCCTCTCCCCTGGACCAAAGACCCCTTCCCGAGCGCGCGAAGAGCGCCGTCTTTTCCAGCCTGGCGGACGCCGTTTTGGTCTCGGGGCCCATGACGGGGGAGGGGGTGGCCCTGGAGCACCTACGGGCGGTGAAGGAGGCCCTGCCCCACGTGCCCGTCCTGGCCAACACCGGGGTGCGCCACGAAACGGTGGCGGAAATCCTGGAGGTGGCGGACGGCGTCATCGTGGGCACCGCCCTCAAGCGGGACGGGATCACCTGGAACGAGGTGGACCCCGAGCGGGCCAGAAACTTTATGGAAATCGTTCGGGGTGTCAGGAGGTAGGCGTGGTCCTGGGCGTGGACGTGGGCACCACCGCGGTGAAGGTCCTCCTCCTGGACGAGGAGGCCCGTCCCCTTAGGGCGGCGGAGCGTCCCCATCCCCTCCTCACCCCTCACCCCGGCTTCGCCGAGGAGGACCCGGAGGCCTGGTGGCGGGGGGCGGTGGAGGGGATCCGGGAGGTCCTAAGGGGCCTGGACCCCCAAGGGGTGCGGGCCCTGGGGGTTTCGGGGATGGTCCCCGCAGTGGTCCTCCACGACGGGGAGGGCAGGCCCCTCGCCCCCGCCCCCCTCCAGAACGACGCCCGGGCGGTGGCGGAGATCCGGGAACTCAAGGAGCGCTTCGGGGACGGGTGGCTCTTCGCCCGCACCGGGGCCACCTGGAACCAGCAGGTGGTGGCCCCTAAGCTCCTCTGGTTCCGCCGCCACCTCCCGGAGGTGTGGGCGCGGGTGGGCTGGGTCTCGGGCTCCTACGAGCACCTGGCCTTCCGCCTGACCGGGGCCAGGTACCAGGAGGCCAACTGGGCCCTGGAGTCGGGGCTCTGGGACCCCAGGGAAGAGGCCTGGCTCGAGGAGGTGCTGGAGGCGGTGGGGGCCCGGGAGGGTCTTTTCGGTCCCGTGCGGCGCCCCCTGGAGGTGGTGGGGGGGGTCACCCGGGAGGCCTCCTCGGCCACGGGCCTTCCCCAGGGGCTTCCCGTCATCGCGGGAAGCGCCGACCACATCGCCGCCGCCCTGGCCGCCGGGCTCCTCTCCCCGGGGGAGGCGGTGCTCAAGCTCGGGGGGGCGGGGGACTTCCTCTACGCCGTGGAGCGCTTTGATCCCGTGCCGGAGCTTTTCATTGACTTCCACGATGTCCCTGGCCTTTACGTCCTCAACGGCTGCATGGCCACCACGGGAAGCCTCCTCCGGTGGTACCGGGACGCCTTCCGGCCAGGGGCGGCCTTCCCTGAGCTGGACCGGGAGGCCGAGGCCCTCCCCGCGGGGAGCGAGGGGCTCCTCGTCCTTCCCTACTTCCTGGGGGAGAAGACCCCCATCCACGACCCCGAGGCCCGGGGCACCGTGGTGGGCCTCACCTTAAGCCACACCCCCGCCCACCTCTGGCGGGCCCTCCTGGAGGGGGTGGCCTACGCCTACCGCCACCACGTGGAGGTGTTGGAGGGGAGGGGGTACCGGGTGGGACGGTACTTCGTCATGGACGGCGGGGCCAGGAGCCCCCTCTGGCGGAGGGTCCTCGCCAGCGTCCTCGAGGCCCCCGTGGAGCACCTCCTGGGGGGGGAGAGGGGAAGCGCTTACGGGGTGGCCTTCCTGGCGGGGGTGGCGGCGGGGCTTTGGGGGTTTCAGGACCTCAAGCGCGAGGTGGCCGGGTTAACCGAGCCCGAGGCTACCTGGACCCGGGTCTACGGGGAGCTTTACCCCCTCTATCGGGAGACCTACCGGAGGCTTAAGGACCTTTATCCCAGACTAGGAGGGGCTTATGCCTAACGCTTTGGTCACGGGAGCGGGCACGGGCATCGGGGAGGCCATCGCCCGGAGGTTGGTGTGGGAGGGGTTCAAGGTCTGGGTCACGGACCTGGACCCGGGGGCCGCCAGGCGGGTAGGGGAAGCCCTTGGCATGCCCCACCTCAAGGTGGACGTGACCCGGAGGGAGGACCTGGAGGCCGCCCGGGAGCGGGTTTACGCCGAGGACGGGCGGCTGGACGTTCTGGTGGCCAACGCCGGGGTCTCCACCATGAACCGCTTCCTGGACCTCACGGAGGAGGAGTGGGACTTCAACTTCCGGGTGAACGCCAAGGGCACCTTCCTCACCCTGCAGACCTTTGCCCGGGCCATGGTGGCCCAGGACCTCATGCCGGGCCGGGAGCTGCGGGGGAAGATCATCGCCACCGCCTCCATGGCCGCCCGCCAGGCCGCCCCCCTCCTCGCCCACTACTCCGCCAGTAAGTTCGCCGTCTTGGGCCTGGTGCAGGCGGCGGCCAGGGAGCTCGCCCCCTACCGCGTCACGGTGAACGCGGTGAATCCCGGGTTCGTCCGGACCTCCATGCAGGAGAGGGAGGTGCGTTGGGAGGCGGCCTTGCGGGGCCTGACCCCCGAGGAGGTCCTGGAGGACTACGTGCGCCAGACGCCCCTGGGACGGCTGGAGACCCCGGAGGACGTGGCGGGGGTGGTGGCCTTCCTGGCGGGTCCTGACGCCGACTTCCTCACGGGGGAGGCCGTGGAGGTGAACGGTGGGGCCTGGATCTTCTAGGGGACTTTCCCTCCTCGCCAACCTCCTCCTCTTCGGCTTCAGCCTTTCCTTCCTCCTTCCCCTCCTCTGGACCTTGAGGAGCGCCCTCCTCCCCGAGGGGATGGCCTACGCCCTTCCCCCCGCCTTCGGTCCCTGGACCCTGGAGAACTTCCTCAGGGTGCTGGAGGGGCCCTTGGGGCGGGCCTTCCGCAACAGCTTCGCGGTGGCCTCTCTGGTGGTCCTCCTGGGCCTGCCCCTGGCGGCGGGGCTGGGCTACGCCCTTGCCCGCTACCGCCTGGGGGGGCACGGGCTTCGCTTCGCCGTCCTGGCCACCCAGATGCTCCCCCCCATCGTCTTGGCCCTGCCCCTCTTCGCCCTCTTCCGGGAGCTCGCCCTGGCGGGCACCCTGGCCGCCCTGGTCCTGGCCTACCTGGCCTTTGCCCTTCCCTTCATGGCCTGGCTTCTCATGGGCTTCTTCCAGGGGTTCCCCAGGGAGCTGGAGGAGGCGGCCTTGGTGGACGGGGCCACCCCCCTTTCCGCCTTCTTCCGAGTGGTTCTGCCCCTTTCGGCCCCCGGCCTCTTCGCCGCCGGGGTCTTAGGGTTCCTCCTCTCTTGGAACGAGTTCCTCTTTGCCCTCCTCCTCTCCGGGCGGGAGACCCAGACCATCCCCGTGGCCCTTTCCACCCTCATCACCCAGCGGGGGGTTCTCTTCGCCCAGGTAGCGGCGGGGGTGGTGCTCTCGGTGCTTCCTGTGGCCCTTCTCGCCCGCACGGTGGACCGGTACCTGGTGGAGGGTCTCACCCTGGGGGCGGTGAAGTGAAGGAGGTGATGGCAGTGCGGCGGCTTTTTGCGGTTTTGGTGGCCCTGGGCCTTTCCCTGGCCCAGGGGGTGGTCCTCCGGGCCCTCATGGAGGACGTGCCCGAGACCCGGATCGTTGAGGAGCTCCTGCCCCAGTTTGAGAAGGAGACGGGGATCCGGGTGGAGTTTGAGAAGGTCCAGTACTCGGCCATGCACGACAAGCTGGTGGCCCAGCTCCTGGCTCCCCAGAGCGCCTACGACCTCCTGGAGGTGGACTTCCTCTGGGCGGGAGAGTTCCCGGCGGCGGGGTGGCTCGAGCCCCTGGAGCCCTACGTGAGGCAGAGCGGCTTTGACCTTTCCCCTTACTACCCCTCCATGCTGGACCTGGTGGGCTACTACCGGGGCACCCTGTACATGATCCCCATGTACAACTACGCCATGGGCCTCCTCTACCGGAAGGACCTCCTGGCCCGGAAGGACCTGCAGGAGAGGTTCCGGGTCCAGTACCGCCGGGCCCTGGGCCTTCCCAAGACCCTGGAGGAGTACGTGGACCTCTCCCTCTTCATGGCCAAGAACGCCGGCGTGGCGGGGGCGGCCATGCAGGGGCAACGGGGGGACCCTAACTTCATGGAGTTTTCCAACTACCTTTTCGCCGCTGGGGGGGACTACGTGGACCGGAACTGGCGGGTGACCCTGGCAAGCCCCCAGGGGGAGAAGGCCCTCACCCTCTACGTGCACAACCTCCGCCAAGGGGCCCAGAAGGGGGCCTTGAACGCCAACCTGGACGATACCTTCCGGGTCATGTGCCAGGGTGGGGCCTTCAGCATGATCACCTACTGGTGGATGCTCCCCCAGCTGGACGACCCCAAGCAGTGCCCCAAGGTGGCGGGCAAGGTGGCCCTGAGCCCCGTGCCGGGCGGGGCCGGCGTGAACGGGGGCTGGGGCTGGGCCATTCCCCGGAACAGCGCCAACAAGGAGGCGGCCTGGCGCTTCATCAGCTGGGTGGAGTCCAAGCCCATAGTGAAGGCCCGCGCCCTCCGAGGCCACGCCCCCACCCGCAAGGACGCCTTCCAGGACCCCGAGGTGCTGAGGAAGTTCCCGTACTACAAGGAGGCGGAGCGCATCATCGCCGGGGCCAAGAAGGTGCCCATCTTCGCCTACACCGCGGAGATGGAGGACGTGGTGGGCCGGGAGATCAGCCTGGCGGCCTCGGGGCAAAAGCCGGTGAAGCGCGCCCTCGAGGACGCGGCCAAGGGCCTGGAGGACCTTCTTAGGAAGGCGGGGCTCTTGAGGTGAGAGGGCAGGGGACAGGCCTCCTCCTCGGTCTGCCGGGGCTTCTCGTCCTCCTGGGGGTGGTGGGCCTGCCCCTCCTCTACGCCTTACGGCTCTCCTTCACGGACTACACCTTCTTGAGGCGGGAGGCCGCCTTCGTGGGCCTCCGGCGCTACCTGGACGCCTTCCAGGACTCCTACTTCCTCTCCGCCTTGGGCGTCACCGCCCTCTACGTGGCCCTCACCGTGGGCCTTACCCTCGCCCTGGGGCTTCTCCTCGCCGTCCTCCTGCACCAGCGCCTTCCCTTCCGGACCTTCCACTACTTCGCCGTGAGCCTTCCCATGCTCATCGCTCCCGTGGGCGTGGGGCTTATCTGGAAGATGATCCTCCACCCCGAGCTGGGCATCCTGGCCTACCTCTTCGGGGGGCGGGACTTCCTGGGGGACGCCCGTTACGCCCTTCTCACCCTGGCCCTGGTGGACGTGTGGCAGCAGGTCTCCTTCGCCGCCCTCGTCCTGTTGGCGGGCTTGAGGAGCCTGCCCAAGGAGCCTTTGGAGGCGGCCTTGGTGGACGGGGCCACCCCCTGGCAGGCCTTCTGGCGGGTGACCTTTCCCCTCCTTCTCCCCGTTTTGGGGGTGCTCCTGGTGCTCCAGACCGTGGCCGAGGCGCGCACCTACGATCTGGTCTACGTCCTCACCCGGGGGGGGCCCGGCACCGCCACCGACCTGGTGAGCTACTACGTCTACCGCAAGGCCTTCCTGGGCTTGGACCTTTCGGGGGCGAGCGCCATGGGCTACCTGCTCCTCCTTTTTACCCTGGCCCTGGTGGCCCTCTACTACCGGCAGCTGACGCGTACCTGACAGGAGGGGGTGAGGATTCCTTGTGGTGGAGTTACGGGCTGTGAGCAAGCGCTACGGGCGGGTCCTGGCCGTGGACCGGGTGAGCCTCGAGGTCCGGGAGGGGGAGTTCTTCAGCCTCCTTGGCCCTTCGGGGTGCGGCAAGACCACCACCTTGCGCCTGGTGGCCGGGTTTGAACGGCCCGACGGGGGGGAGGTGTGGCTTTCCGGGGAGCGGGTGGACCACCTGCCCCCCGAGCGGCGGCCCATCGGCATGGTCTTCCAAAGCTACGTCCTCTTCCCCAACATGACGGTCTACGGCAACGTGGCCTTTCCCATGCGGCTTAAGCACATTCCGGAGGGAAGGGTGAGGAGGCGGGTTCTAGAGCTTTTGGAGATGGTCCACCTTTCTGGGCTGGAGGGCCGCTACCCCAGGGAGCTCTCGGGGGGGCAGCAGCAGCGGGTGGCCCTGGCCCGGGCCCTGGCCCGGGAGCCCAAGGTCCTCCTCCTGGACGAGCCCCTCTCCGCCCTGGATGCCAAGATCCGGGAGGAGCTGAGGGGGGAGCTCAAGCGCCTGCAACGGGAAACGGGCCTCACCGCCCTCTACGTCACCCACGACCAGGAGGAGGCCCTGGCCCTCTCCGACCGCATCGCCGTGATGCGGGAGGGGCGGGTAGAGCAGGTGGACACCCCCCTGGCCATTTACACCCGCCCCAGGACCTCTTTCGTGGCCCGCTTTGTGGGCCAGGGGACCCTGGTCCCCGGGGAGGCCAAGGGCGGCTTCTTCCACCGGGACCGGCCCTGGCCCGTGCGGGTGGAAGGGGAGGGAAGGGGCTACCTCCTCCTCCGCCCCGAGGCCCTTCGCCTCGCCCCCGGGGGCTTCCTCCGGGGGAGGGTGGTCCTCGCCACCTACCTGGGCAACCTGGCGCGCCTCGAGGTGGAGGTGGAGGGGGAAGGCCTCCTCCTCAAGGTGGACACCTCCCCGGAAGGGGCGCCGGAGATGGGAGCGCAGGTGGGCCTGGCCCTCCCCGAGGCCGCGCCTTTCGTGAAGGAGGAAGCATGACCCTCGGCTTTCGCCCCCCCAAGGACCCTGAGGGCTTCCTGGAGTACGCCAGGAGGCTTAAGGGCCGCTACGCCTTCATAGAGATCCCGGGAAGCGCCGCGGAGGCCCTGGCGGGGGCGGCCCTCGAGGCCCGCGCCATGGGTTTCCGCCTCACCCTCCACGCCCGCTACCAGGACGTTTACCCCGCTTCCCCGGAGCCCGCCGTTCGCCGGGCCTCCCTGGGGATCCTGGAGGAGGACCTGGTCCGGGCCGCCCGCATGGGAGCGGAGCTGGTGAACGTCCATGCGGGGAACATCCCCTGGACGGACTACCCGCCTCCCGGCCTCTCCCCGGCCCATGAGGCCCTGCGGGAGGCGGAAAGGAGGCTGAGGGAGGAGGCCCTGGAGCGGGCCTTGGAGGTCTTCTCCCGCCTCACCCGGCTGGCCTTGGACCTGGGGGTGCGCCTCGCCCTGGAGAACCTGCCCGCTCCTCAGGAGTTTCCCCGCACCCCCAGGGAGATGGCCCGCTTCCTAGAGGTCCCGGACCTCTACTTCTGCCTGGACCTGGGCCACGCCCGCATGGCGGGGGAGGCCCCGGAGGGGTTTCTGGAGGCCCTCGGGGAGAGGCTCGTCCACGTCCACGCCCACACCAACGACGGCCGCTACGATCTGCACCTGCCTCCCCGCCTCGAGGAGGCGGCCCCCTTCGCGGGCCGCCCCTGCACCCTTTTGGTGGAGCTCCCCCCGAGGAGCGTGGAGGAGTACCTGGAAGTGCACCGGAGCTTGGCCTCAGCGGGGCTTGTCCCCGAGGCAATGGGAGGTGAGGAAGGATGAAGGCAAAGGTTTTGGCGGTTTTTCTGGTACTTTCCGCTTTGGGCATCGGCCTGAAGGGGCTCGGCAGCCTGGCCCAGGGCGGGGCCCAGCTTCCCCCGGAGCTGAACAACGCCTACATCCGGGACCTGGCGGCCAAGGCCCGGGCGGAGGGCGGGGTCATCAACTCCTACGGCATGCCCAACGACTGGGCCAACTACGGGGAGATCTTCGCCGAGTTCCAGCGCCTCTTCGGCATCCGCCAGCAGGACATTGACATGGGAAGCGCCGTGGTCCTGGCCAGGATGCGGGAGGAAAAGGCCAGCAAGAACGACATCGCCGACCTTAAACCCGCTTTTGCCATGACCCTGGCCGAGGAGGGGCTCACCCTGCCCTACCGGGTCACCTCCTGGGCGGCTCTCCCCCAGGGGCAGAAGGGGGAAGGGAAGGAGGGCTCTACCTGGTACGCGGGCTACAAGGGCACCCTGGGCTGGATCGTGAACACCCGGCTGGTGAAGAAGGTGCCCAGGACCTGGAAGGACCTGGAAAACCCCGAGTACAAAGGGCTCATCCAGTACCAGGACCCGCGGGCCACGGGCACGGGCGTGGCCACCATCATGGCGGCGGCCTACGCCCTTACGGGGGACCCCTACAACTACAAGGCCGGGGTGGACTTCTTCGCCCGCCTCCACAAGCTTGGGGTCATCGGGGCGGTGGAGCCCAAGGTGACCACGGCCAAGTTTGAGCGGGGCGAGGTGGGTATCTTCATCAACTACGACTACAACCTCCTGGCCTGGCGGGAGCGCTTCCCCTTCCCCACGGAGGTGGTGATCCCTCAGGACGGCAGCCTGGCCAACGGCGGAGGCATCATCGCCGCCCGCAACGCTCCCCACCCCAACACCGCCAAGCTCTTCCTGGAGTTCATCTTCTCCCGGTACGGGCAGTCCCTCTTCGCTAAGGCCTTCGTGTCCCCCATCCGTCCCGACGTGGAGCTCCCCAAGGAGGTGGCGGCCAAGTTCCCTCCTAAGAGCGCCTACGCCAAGGTGATGTTCGTGGACTACAAAAAGGAGGAGGCGGTGTCCGAGGCCCTGCAGAAGTACTACGGGGAGACCATCCGCTAAGCTTCCTGGGGGCGGGGCTTCCCCGCCCCCCTTTTCCCCATGCGCGGCGAACGCCTTCTCGTCCTTCCCGGGCTCCTCTTCCTAGCCCTCTTCTTCGCCTACCCCCTCTGGGCCATCCTGGAGCGAAGCTTCTCTTCCCCGGAGGGCCTCACCCTTGCCCGCTACCTCAAGGCCCTCACCGCTCCCGCCTACCTCGAGGCCTGGCGCAACTCCCTCCTCTTCGCCACCGCTTCCACCCTCCTCGCCGCCCTTGGCGGGGTCTTCGTGGCTTACTGGACGGCGGGGCTTCCCTTGAGGTTCAAGCGCTTCCTCCTCTCCCTCTACGCCATCCCCGTTTCCCTCTCGGGGCTGGTGGTGGCCTTCGGCTTCATCGTCCTCCTGGGGCGGAACGGGGTGGTGAACCAGCTCCTCCTTTCCCTTGGCCTTCCCCGCTTTGACCTTTACACCTGGACGGGGCTTCTCCTGGTCTTCCCCTTCTACAACATCCCCCTCTTCGCCCTGGCCCTCATGCCCCTCTTGGAGAGCCTGGGGAGGGAGCTTTTGGAAGCCGCCCGGGCCTCGGGGGCCACGCCTCTCCAGGCCTGGGTTCGGGTCCTCCTCCCCAACCTCATGCCGGGAGTCCTGGCGGGGAGCGCCATCGTCTTCGCCGGGATGATGGGGGCCTTCGGCACCGCCTTGGCCCTCACCGGCTTCGCCAAGAACCTCCTTTCCTTGCAGATCTACAGCCTGGTGGCCGAGAGCGCCTTTGACCTGCCCCAGGCGGCGGCCCTGGCGGTGGTCCTCATGGCCAGCACCGGGGTGGGCCTCTACCTCCTTGCCCTTTGGGAAAGGAGGTGGCGGCGTTGAGACTTTTGGGCTGGTCCTTTTTCGCCCTCTTCCTCCTCTACCTGGTCCTCCCCATGCTGGCCCCGGTGGTCTACTCCTTCAGCCAGATGTGGCTGGGCCCCTTGCCCGAGGGCTTCACCCTGGCCTGGTACCGCAAGATCTTCACCGACCCCGGGTACTTGGAAGGGGCCCTGCTCTCCCTGCGCGTGGCCCTCATGGCCGTGGCCCTCAACCTGCTGGTGGGGGTGCCCACGGCCTACGTGGCCCATACCTGGGCGGGGCGGGTGGGGGAGGGCTTGAGGCGGCTTCTCCAGGTCCTTCCCCTCCTGGTGCCCCCCCTGGTGGTGGGGCTGGGCTTCCTCCTGGCCTTCAACCGCCCTCCCCTGGCCCTTTCCGGCACCTTCTGGATCGTGGTGTTCGGCCACGCCGCCTTGGGCTTTCCCTTTTTCTTCCGCACGGTCTACGCCGGCCTCTCGGGCCTGGAGGTCCGGCTCCTCATGGAGGCGGCCCAGGCCTCGGGGGCGGGGCTTGGGGCGCGGCTACGCTACGTCCTCCTGCCCAATCTCCTGCCTGCGGTCCTCTCGGGTAGCCTTGTGGCCTTCGCCATCTCCATGGGGGAGTTTGAGGTGACCAGCATGGTGGCGGGCTTCGGCACCGTGACCCTTCCCCTCCTTCTCTTTCAGAGCCTGCGGGAGGACTTCCGGGCGGCGAGCGCCGTGGCCAGCGTCCTCCTCTACACCACCCTCCTGGCCCTTTTGGGCCTGACCCTCCTCCGGCGGCGCTGAGGCCCCCAAGGGGCGCTTGGATCACCCGGGGGCGCGGGCGAACAGGGGGACCTCCAGGAAACGGTGAACCCACTCCGCCATCCCTTCCCGCGCCGGCCCCAGGTATCTGCGGGGGTCCACCTCCCCTTCCACCTTCTCCCTCAAGGCGGCGGTAAAGGCGGCGAAGGCCCTCGTGGCCACGTTGATCTTGGCCACCCCTAAGGCCGCGGCCCTGGCCAGGTCCTCGAGGTCCGCGCTGGAACCCCCGTGGAGGACCATGGGCCTGCGCAGGGAGGCCAGCCCCTCCAGACGGGATAGCTCCAGCTTCCTCGGGGTCAGGCTCTTGTGAACCGTTCCCAGGTCCACCGCGATCCAGTCGGGCCGAGTTTCCCCTAAAAGCCACATCAACTCTTCCACGGGGCGGCGCCGGCCGGACCTTTCCCCTTTGGGCACCACCTCCACTTCCAGCTCCAAGGGGCGTTCCCCCGCGATCCTGCGCGCTTCCAAGAGAAACTCCAGGGGGCCTTCCTCCACCATGGCCGAGTCAAAGCCCAGGCGAAAGGCCTCTTCCAGGAGGCCAAGGTCCTCCGCGTGGTCCAGGTGCAGGTAGACGGGGACCCTCGCCCTCTCGCGGAGGACCTTCCCCAAGGCGGCCAGCTCCTGCAGGCCCGCGTAGCGCACGGCGTTTTGGGAAAACATGAGGAAGATGGGCTTTCCTGCCCGCTCGGCCCCCCACACCACCGCCTGGGCGGTTTCCAGGTTCACCGCATTCACCGCCAGGAGGGCCTGCCCCCTCTCGTAGGCCCTCTGGACCATCTCCCCCGCGGTCATGGGCCCACTTTAGCCCCCCTGGGGCTCCCTTGGGGAAAGAAATGCGCGAATCCCCGGCGAACGCGCATATACCCATGAAGCCGGGTCGGGCGTCCCCTATGCTGGTCCTTGTGCCGAGGAAGGCTGCCGATGCCCAGGTGCTGGCCTTGGTCCAGACGTACGGCGAGGTGTCCGTGGAGGAGCTCGCCCGCCTTCTTCGGCTTCACCAGGCCACGGTGCGGCGTTCCTTGGCCCGCCTTCAGGCCAAGGGCTTGGTGGAGCGCCGCCGGGGAGGCGCGCGGCTCTTCGCCGCGGTGAACTACGTGGGGGAGATGGCCCGGCACATGGAGGAGGTTCCAGAGGCCAAGAAGCGCATCGCTCACAAGGCCCTCGCCCTGGTGAAGGAGGGTTACCGCATCGGCATCTCGGGGGGGTCCACCTGTACCCTCTTTGCCCGCACCCTCCGCTTCCGCTCCGTGGAGGTGTACACCAACGCCGTAAACATCGCCGTGGAGCTTTACTCGTACCCCAAGACCCGGGTCCACGTCCTGGAGGGGGATTTGAACGCCTACTCCTACGAGCTGGTGGGCCCGAGGGCCCTGGAGAGCGCTCGCCGCGTCCCGGAGCTGGACGCCCTTTTTGTGGGGGCCAGCGCCGTCAACGAGGAGGGGTTTTTCATGCGGGACACCCCGGAGGCTCAGGTGGCCCGGGCGCTGGCGGAGCGGGCCAAGGCCGTGTACGTGCTGGCGGAGTCTCGCAAATGGGGAAAGGTGGCGGCGGGGTTTTTCGCCCCTCTGGAGGGCGTGACGGCCTGGATCAGGGAGGTAGACCATGGGGATGTTGGAGGAGATCTTGGGTAGTCCGGCGGGTTGGCAGCAGGCCCTGAGGCTGGCAGAGGAGAAAGCCCTTCCCCAGGAAGACACCCTCTTCTTGGGCTCGGGCTCCAGCTACTTCCTCGCCCAAGCCGCAGCCCATCTCGCCCGCTCCGGAGGGCGGAAGGCCTTGGCCCTGCCCTCGGCCGAGGCCATGCTCTACCCCGAGGCCGCGGGGGGGTTCCCCTTGGTGGTGGGCATCTCCCGCTCGGGTCAGACCACCGAGCTCCTTCAGGCCGTGAGGGCTTTGGGGCGCCAGGCCTGGCTCATCACCACCCGGGAGGCCGGGGGCGATCTCTTCGCCCAAAAGGTGGTCCTCTCCGAGGCCCAGGAGGAGGCCATTGTCCAGACCCGCTCCTTTTCCAGCGCCTTCGTGTACCTGGCCTATGCCCTCACGGGAAGCGAGGCCTTGCGCTCCTTGCCCCACCGTTTCGCCACCCACGGGGCCGAGGACTTTCCCCGGGGGAAGCGGTACTTCCTGCTGGGGTCCGGGGTGGCCTGGGCGGTGGCCCAGGAGGCCGTCCTCAAGCTGAAGGAGACCGCGTTGGTCTGGGCGGAAGCCTTCCAAAGCCTGGAGTTCCGCCACGGTCCCAAGAGCCTTCTGGACGAGGAGAGCGTGGTTTTCCTCTTGGAGAGCCATCCCCTCGAGGCCCCCCTGGCGGAGGAGGCGGGGTCCTTGGGGGCCCAGGTGGTGCGCCTTCCGGGGGAGCTTGGGGAACTCCCTTTGAGCCTCGCGCGGCTCCAGCTCTTCGCTTACCGCCTGGCCCTGGAGCGGGGTCTGGACCCCAACCGGCCCCGCCACCTGACCTACGCCGTGCGGCTATGATCCAGAGCCTCACCCCTTGCCCTTGTCTGGACCGCATTCTCCGGCTCTCCCAGAGGCTTCGGCCGGGGAGGCTTCACCGGGTCCAGGAGGTGGAGGAGCTCGCCGGGGGCAAGGGGCTCAACCTGGCACGGGCGGTGGTGCGCCTGGGCGGGGAGGCGGAGGCGGTGGCCTTCCTGGGCGGGCACGTGGGGGCCCGGGTGCGTGAGTTGGCGGCGGAGGAGGGGCTTCCCCTCGTGGCCCTGGAGGCGGAGCGTACCCGCGCCTGCCAGATCCTCTCCGATCCCTCGGCCACCACCGAGGTTTACGAGCCCTGCCCTCCCGCGGGGAGGGGGCTTCTGGACCAGGTGGCCCCGGTGGTCAGGCCGGAGGCCCTTCGCGTCCTTTCCGGGAGCCTGCCCCCGGGCCTCCCTCCGGAGGAGCTTCTTGCGGTGTTCCGTCCCCACGCCGTGGACTCCCTGCAGGCCTTCGCCCCCGCCTTGGCCCTGGGCGTTTCCCTCATCAAGCCCAACCGGGCGGAACTCCGGAGCCTGGTGCCCGGGCGCCCCCTCGAGGCCAGCCGCCGCCTCTTCCGGCGCTACGGGGTGGCCCTCTTGGTCTCCCTGGGGGAGGAAGGCCTCCTGTACGTGGGAAAGGAGGGGAGCTACCGGGCCTTTGCCCCTAGGAGGCCGGGCAATCCCGTGGCCTCGGGGGACACCCTGCTTGGGGCTTTCCTCCTCGCCCGGGAGCGGGGGGAGGGCCTGGTGGGGGCCCTGCGCTTCGCCGTGGCCGCCGCCGCGGCCAACGTGGGGAGAGGGGGCGGGCGGGTCAGTCCCGAGGAGGTGGCCCGGCTCCTGCCCCAGGTGGAGGTGGAGGAGGCATGATCTTCTTGGGCGTGGACGGAGGCGGGACCAAGACCAAGGCGGTGGCGGTGGACCCGGAGGGGCGGGTGGTGCGGGAGGTCTCCCTGGGCTCCAGCTACCTTCCCGCCCTGGGCCGGGAAGGCTTTGAGAGGGTCCTCCAAGAACTCCTGGAAGCCCTGCCTCAGCCTCCCCGGGCGGCGGTGCTGGGGCTTGGGGGGTACGGGGAGGTGGCCCGGTGGGACGAGGCCTACAGGGAGGCGGTGGCTTCCCGCCTTCCTGGGCCCTTCCGTCTCCTTAACGATGTGGAGCTGGCTTGGCACGCGGCCTTCGGCGGGGAGGAGGGCGTCTTGGTGGTGGCCGGAACGGGTTCCATGGCCTACGGCCGGGGGCCCTTGGGGGTGGGGCGCGCAGGGGGCTACGGCCCCCTCTTCGGGGACGAAGGGAGCGCCTACTGGATCGCGGTGCAGGCGCTGAACCGGGCGAGCCGGGCCGAGGACGGCCGGGCGGGGCCCACCGCCCTCCAGGGGCTTCCGCGGGTCTATGGGAAGGAGAACCTTCTGGAACTCCTCGCCTTTTTGGAGGAGGAGCCCGGTGGGCTTCGGGCGCGCTTGGCCGCCCTGGCCGAGGAGGTGGACCGCCTGGCCCAGGGGGGGGACCAGGGGGCCCGCGAGGTGCTGGAGAGGGCCGCGGGGGAGCTCTTCCTCCTGGCCAAGTCCCTGGCCCTAAGGCTGGGCACCCGGCGGGTGGCCTACTGGGGAAGCGTCTTCCGGAGCCCAGTGGTGAAGGGGGTCTTTTCCGCCCTGGTCCTCCGGGAGGGCTTGGAAGTGGTAGAAGGTGAGCGGGACCCCGCCCTGTACGCCGCCCTTTGGGCGCGGGATCTCGCTACCCATGAGGAGGTGAGGCCATGAAAGGGTTTGGGTTGTGGACGGCGGTTTGGCTTCTGGTCTTGGCGGCCGGCCTGGCCCTGGGCCAGCGGGCCTACGTGGGCAACGCCGGGAACAGCACGGTGGTCCTCCTGGACCTTCAGGGCCCCCGGGTGGTGGGGGCCTGGCCGGGCTTCCAGCAGCCGTGGAGCGTGGCCTATGGGGACGGGAAGGTCTACGTGGCCGAGTACGTGGGGCGGCCGGACGCCCCCAAGCCCGCGGGCCGGGTGGTGGAACTGAACCGGGAGGGGAAGGCGCTCCGGACCCTCAAAGGGGCCCACTACCCCATGGGGGTCGCCTTCCTCCAGGGGAAGGTCTACGTGGCCTCCAGCGCCGTGGACTGGTCGGGGCAGCCCCGTGGGGAGCCGGAGGTGCTGGTGTACGCCCCGGAGGGGGAGGAGCCCCTCGCCCGCAAGGCCTTCCCCCATGGCCAGTTCGGCTACCCCCAGACCCTCCTCGCCGCCAAGGAGGCCCTGTTGGCGGCCACCACCTGGGGCTACGTGGTCTTCCTGGACCCCTCCACCTTGGAGCTGAGGAGGGCCTTTGCCCTGCCCGGGGTGCTCAACCCCATAAGGGGCCTGGCCCTGGACGGCAAGGGAAACCTCTACCTTACGGGCAGCAAGGACGGGGACGGGAGGCTGGTGCGCCTTCCCCTGGACGCCGTCCTTCCCGTGCCCGAGCCCCAGAACCTGGACCGCTTCGCCGAGGTGGTGGCCAAGGGACTTCCCGACCCCTGGGGCGTGGCCCTCGTGAAAGGGGCCCTCTACTTGGTCACCAGCACCGACCCCAGCGGCCAGGGCCCCGGGGGCCTCTACCGCCTGGAGGCGGAGGGGCCCAGGCGCCTTCTGGACCTGCCCACCCGCTACACCCTGGGACTGGCCGTTGAGGAAGGACCATGAGGTGGATTTTCCTCGCCTGGCTCTCCTTGCTCCTGGGCTTGGGAGGTTGCGCTGCCCAGAAGGGCGCGGGGGGTTCCCCGCCCCCTAAGGATGCGGGCCAGACCGTGCCCCTCTACGCCTCCCGGCCCGGTGGGGTCTACAAGGACGGGGTCCTCCTTCCCCTCTACGGGGTCAACTGGTTCGGCCTGGAGACCTGTGACCGGGCGCCGCACGGCCTCTGGTCCGGGCGGAGCGTGGCCGACTTCCTGGCCCAGCTCAAGGGCTTTGGCTTCAACGCCCTCCGCCTCCCTGTGGCCCCCGAGGTCCTCCGCGACCAGGGGACCGTGGCCTCCTGGGCCCAGGGGGGGGACCCCGCCTACCCCGCCTCGCCCCTCGCGGGCCTCCGCTACGTGCTGGAAAAGGCCCGGGGGCTCGGGTTTCACGTCCTCCTGGACTTCCACACCTTCCGGTGCGATCTCATCGGGGGGAGGCTTCCCGGGAGGCCCTTTGACCCCTCCCAGGGGTACACCAAGGACGACTGGCTCGCCGATCTGCGGCGGCTTGCGGGCCTTTCCCTGGAGTTCCCCAACGTCTTTGGGATTGACCTGGCCAACGAGCCCTATGGCCTCACCTGGACAGAGTGGAAGGCCTTGGCCCAGGAGGGGGCCCGGGCGGTGCTTGGGGTGAACCCCAGGGTGCTGGTGGCGGTGGAGGGCGTGGGGAACCTCTCCCCTAACGGGGGGTACAACGCCTTCTGGGGGGAGAACCTGGCGGAGGCCCGGGACGACCTGGGGCTGGGGGACCGCCTCCTCTACCTGCCCCACGTCTACGGCCCCTCGGTGTACGACCAGCCTTACTTCTCGGACCCCGACTTCCCAGACAACATGCCCGCGGTCTGGGACGCCCACTTTGGCCACCTCTCGGGGCGGCTTCTCCCTTGGGGGATAGGGGAGTTCGGGGGCAGGTACACCGGCCAGGACCGGGTCTGGCAGGAGGCCTTCGTGGACTACCTGCGGGCCAAGGGGGTGCGGGTGTGGTTCTACTGGGCCCTGAACCCCAACTCGGGGGACACGGGGGGGCTTCTTGAGGAGGACTGGAAGACTCCCGTTTGGGACAAGATCCGCCTCCTGGAGAGGCTCATGGCCCCGGGGGGGGCCCTGGCCTTTGACTTCCTCCCCGCCACCTTCGAGGTGCCAAACCCCGAGCGGGGCTTCGCCGAGGACAGCTACTACCCCGACGAACCCTCCCTGGACGCCCCCGCCCTGGTGGCGGAAGCCAGGCGGAAGGGCTACGAGGTGCGGGTGATCCGCCGCACCTACTACCTTCACGCCTTCGCCGGTCTGGACGCCCTGCCCCAGGGCTTCCTAGACCAGCTCGCTTCGGACCTGCAAAGCGCCAAGAGCGCCGGGGTGAAGCTCGTCCTCCGCTTCGCCTACCGGCCCGACGAGAACGCCCCCGGGGGGCCCACCTACTGCGACCCCCCCAAGGAGCGCATCCTGGCCCACCTGCGCCAGCTGGGAGGGGTCCTGCGGGCCCACCTGGGGGCCATCGCCTACCTGGAGGCGGGCCTCATCGGGCCGTGGGGGGAGTGGCACTCGGCGAGTCCCGAAACCGCCCTCATGGACCCCCTGCCCGGCTACAGCGAGGGGAGCCAGCCCCCCTGTGGCCAGCGAAACTACGATCGCAAGCTCCCTAACCCGGATACCCTGGAGATCGTCCAGGCCCTTCTGGAGGAGGTGCCGGGCAAGCTGGTGGCGGTGCGGTATCCCATGGCCAAGGCCAAGCTCCTGGAGCTGGAGGCCGGGGGGCCCAGGGGCACCTACCCCTCCTCCGCCTCCTTCGCACCCCTCGCCCCGGGGGAGGCCCACGGGCCCACCTTGAAGGCCCGCCTGGGGGGGCACAACGACTGCATGCTCTCCTCCCCCAACGACTACGGCACCTTCTACTACGATGCGGGGCCCCAGCAGGACCTGGAGAAGGACTTCTGGAGCCGGGACGCCCTCTACACGGTCATGGGCGGGGAGACCTGCACCCCCGCCCCCTACGTCCCCCCAGGGGAGGACCCGGCCGCCTACGTCTACCGCTACTTCCAGCGCTACCGGGTGAGCGTGCTGAACCTGGCCTACCATCCGGACTTCATGGCCTGGCTGGGCCGCACCCCCTACGGTGGGGGCACCCTCCTGGAAGTCCTCAAGGCCAGGCTGGGTTACCGGCTCCACCTGCGCCGGGCGGAGATCTCCCGGGCGGTCCTTTCCCCCTCGGACACCCTCACCCTGCGCCTCTACCTGGCCAACGAGGGGTTCGGCTCCCTCTACAACCCCAAGGCCTTGGCCCTGGTCTTCCTGCGGGAAGGGGACGGTCTCCTGGTGCGGCGGAGCCTCGAGCCCCGCTTCTTCGGCCCCCCCGCGGGGGAGGAGGCCTCCTACACCTACACCGTGTCCCCTCCCTCCGAGCCGGGCACCTACTCCCTCTGGCTGGAGATAGCCGATCCGGAAAACCCCGGGGACCCCCGGTATAACGTCCAGCTGGCTACCCGCACCGAGTACCGGGACGGCCGCAACGCCCTGAACCTTTACCTGGAGGTGCGCTGATGCGAGGATGGCTCCTTGGCTTGGCCCTCCTCTTGGGCCTGGGGCTGGCCCAGGGGTTGGTCCTGGAGGACGACCTGGTGCAGGCCTTTGAGCTCTCCCCGGGGGAGGAGGTCTCCCTGGTCCTCACCCTGCGCAACGAGGGGGACGAGCCCCTTAGGGTGCGGGCGGAGGTGGCGGACTACCGGGAGGACCGGGGCTTCCTCCCCCCGGGGACCCTGCCCCAGAGCCTGGCCCAGGGCGTGGTCCTGGCGGCCCCCGAGGCGAGCCTTCCCCCCCGCGGGAGGGCCTCCTTCCGCCTCACCCTCCGGGCGCCCGAGGGCCTCCAGGGCACCCGCTACGCCTACCTCCTCCTGACCCCCGAGAAGGCGGCCGGGGGACAGGGGGGCTCCGGGGTGGGCCTCCAGCTTGTCCAGCGGTACGCCGTGCTCCTCATGGTGAGCCACGGGGGGGAGGCCCGGGTGAGCTTCCAGAAGGGCTGGGTGGAGGAGGGAAGGTTTTTCCTCCTGGGGGAGAACGCCGGGAATCGCTACTACCGCCCCTGGGTGCGTTACCAGGTGGTGGGCACGGGGGGAGTGGTGGCGGAAGGAGGGCTCGGCACGTACACCTTCCTCCCGGGCAACCCCAAGACCCTGGTGGTTCCCCTGCCCAAACTGGCCCCGGGAAGCTACCAGCTCCTGGTCTTTCTGGACGACGGGGTGAAGGCCTATGCGGCTCGCTCTCGCCTGGACCTTCGCTAGCCTGGCCCTGGCCGCCCCCCTGGTGCCCTTGGAGGGGGGGCCCGGGGAGGCGGTGACCCTGGTCTTTTCGGGGGAAGGGGAGGTGGTCCTGCCGGAGGGATTCCACCTCCTCCTCTCCCCCTCCTCCTTGGACGGGGTCACGGTGCTGGCGGTGCAGGTGCCCAACCTGCCCCCCGGGGAGTACCCCTTGCGCTTCGGGGAGAGGGTCTACCCCTTCCGCATCCGCCCCCAGGCCCGGGCCCTCCTGAGGCCCCTCTCCCATCCCCGCCTGGCCCTGGGGGAGGTGGGGGAGGCCCGGGTGCGGGTGGTGAACCTGGGCAACGTTCCCCTCAGGCTCCCCCCCAAGGCGGTGGGGGTGAACGTGGAGGTCCTGTCTTGGGAGCCCGTGGGGGAACTGCCCCCGGGGCAGGAGGCCCTCCTCTCCCTGCGCCTCCGGGGCCAGGGGAGGGACGGGAGGGTGGTCCTGAGCCTGGCCGGGGCCACGGAGGAGGTGAGGGTGGAAGCGGCCCCGGCTCCCCCTGGGCCCTTTGAGGGCTGGGCCACCCTGCCTTCCCGCCTCCTCTGGGATAGCCGGGGAGGGGTGAGCCTCGAGGGCCGGGGAGCGCTCCTGGAACCCCAGGGGCGCGCCCTGGGCACCGTGGCCTACCGCGCCTCCCTGGGCGGGGCCTATCTGGCCTACGATAACCCGGTTTACGGCTTCGGCCTTTCCCTGGGGCCCGCGGGCGCCTCTTTCAGCCTCCGCTACCTTCCCCTGGAGGGCCTCACCGCCTCTTTGGGGGCGGACACCGGGGGGAGGGGCCAGGTGAGCCTCGCCTACGCCACGCCATCCCTGCGCCTCTCCGGGAGGCTTGGCTACCCCTGGGCCTACGGCCTGGAGGGGAGCTACCTCCAGGGGGTGGGAGGGGGAAGCCTCGCCCTCTCGGGTGGGGTGGCTTCCGAGGGCTGGTGGACCGAGGCCCGCTACGGCCTTTGGGGCTGGAACCTCCTCGCCGCTTACGGCCAGCCCAGGGGCGGCCTCCTGCAGGCAGTGGGCGCCCTGGGGGGAGGGTACAACCTGGGCCTGGGGGTGTCCTGGGCCCGGGAACCCTCCCTGCTCTTCCTCCTGGGCCTCCCCTTCCTGGGCACCGTGGAGGTGAGGGGGGAGTGGGGCCTCGCAAGCCAGGCCTTCCGGGCCACCCTTTTCCACGTCCTCCGCGACCCGGAAAGCGGCCTGGACGAAGGGCTCTCCTGGGACGGCGCCGCCTGGGCCTACTACCTGCGGGCCTACACCCACCTCCTCACGGAGCTGGGCAGGTCCCGGGTGGAGGGCCGCCTCTCCCTGAACCCCCAGTCCCTCTCCCTGGAGGCCCGGGCGGACCTCCACCCCTTCTCCCTGGCGGCCTCCTTGGGGTTCGCCGGGGGAGGGCTTAGGGAGGCCCGCCTGTCCGGGAGCCTGGCCTTTGACCTGCCCCTCTACCCCCTGGCCTGGCCGGAGCTCCGGGTGGACCTGGACGGGGAACCCAGGGCCTTGGTGGTGGAAGGGGAGGGCAGGCGCTACCTCGTGGTCCCGGGGGAGGGGGGCGGGGGTGTGCTGCGCCTTCCCCAGGGGCGGTACCGCCTTCTGGCCCCGGAGGGCTACGGCTTTGCCCAGGGGGAGGGGCTCCTTTCGGAGCTCCGGGTGGACCTGGGGCCGGAGGGGCGGAGGCTGGCCCTCCGGCTGGTCCCGGCGGTGCGCCTCGGGCTCGCCCTCTCCCCGTGTTCCCTGGAGGCCAGGCCGGGGTACGTGCGGGGGGTTCCCGGGGTGGACCTGGAGGCCTCCCTCGGGCGCTTCGCCGTGCGCCTGGAGGGGCCGGTCTCCGCCCGGCTGGTCCCCGGGGGGTGGGCCCTCCTCTCCCCGGGGGAGTACCGCCTGCGCCTGGAAGGGCCGTGGGCCCAGGCGGCCTACCTGGCGGACCGCCAGGGGAGGCCCGTGGAAGCCCTCCGGGTGCGGGAGGGCGGCCTTCTGGACCTTTGCCTGGCCTTTCCCGAGCGGCCCGTGGAAGAGCAGGAGGTTCGGTGATGGGAAGGAGCTGGATGGCGTTCCTCTTGGCCCTCCAGGGCCTGGCCCTGGCCCAGGCCCTGGAGATCGTGCCCCTTTCGGGGGAGACCCGCATGGCGTCCCTGGAGGAGGTGCGGCGGGGAGAGGGCCTCTGGTCCTTCACCGCCCAGCTGGTCTACGACACCCTGGGCCGGTCCGGCACCCACCGGGTCCTGGTGGAGCTGGTCCCCGCCGGGCCTTCGGGGGCCAGCCTGGCCGCCTACCTCACCCCGGGGATCCCCCAGGTCCTGCAGGGCTCCGGCCCCGGGACCCTGGGGGTGAGCGGCCGGACCCGGTGGTCCCCGGGCTTCCAGACCCTCCTCCAGGGGGTGGGGTCCGTGCGGGCCAGTCTCCCCCTTACCCTGGAGCTGGAGGCCAGGGCCTCCGGGCCTCTCCCCCCCGGCTACTACTTCCTCCAGGTGACGGCGGTGATCCTCTCCCAGTGAAGTGCGCTTTACGCCCCCTTTCGCGCGATGGGGGGGTTGCGCCCCTTGCGGGAAAGGGGTTAGGTTAGCCCTGGGGAAAAACCCCAAATAGGAGGTGCTTATGCGGAAAAGGCTTCTTCGGCTCCTGGCCCTGGTGGGCGTGGCCCTGGGCCTGGCCCTGGCCGACGCCACGGACAGCAAGACCTTCACGGTGACGGTGTCGGGTACGGAGAGCGTGCAGATTGACACCGGCACGGCTCCCCTCACCGTGGACTACAGCAACACCACCTACTGCTCCTCCGCTGACCGCTTCTGCGCCTGGTACCCCACCGTCATCTACTCCACCAACTACGCCACCAACCGCAAGCTGGTGGCCAGCGCCACCACCACCAGCCCCATCCTCTCTGTGGTGCTGGAGAAACAGGAGTCGTACCCAAACCCCTTCACTCCGCCGGATTGGGGTTCCGGTACTACCCCCGGCACCTGGGCCTTCACCGGGAGCGCCCTGACCCTGGGCACCACCGACCAGGACGTGGTGGTGGGCATCCAGAACGGCAAGTACGCCATCGCTCCGAAACTGAAGCTGGTCTTCAGCTCCTCGCCCGCCGTGGGAACCTACTCGGCCACCGTGACCTTCACCATCATGGCCCAGTAACCCCCTCGGGCCCGGGGCGGCCCACAGGCCGCCCCGTTTTTGCGCGTTTTACCCCTTTTCGCGCTCACTAGCCCCCGCTCCCCCTCCCTGGGAGGGTAGGCTAGGGCTAGCCATGCACGGCAGGACCCCCTCTGGCCTCCTCCTCGCCCTCCCCTCCACCCTGGTGGTGGCGGTCTTCGCCCTGGTCCCGGTGGGGGCCAGCCTCTTCCTCTCCCTCACCTCCTGGACCGGTCTGTCCACGCCGGAGTGGGTGGGGCTAGCCAACTACGCCGCCCTCCTCCAGGACGAGCGCTTCCACCGCTACCTCCGCCAGACCCTCACCTACGCCCTCCTGGCTGTTCCCCTGGGGGTCACCCTGCCCTTGGCCATCGCCCTGGCCCTCCACAACCTCAAGGGCTTCTGGGCCTCCTTCTTCCGCGTGGTCTTCTACCTTCCCCTGGTCACCGGGGTGGTGGCCACCGCCCTCTTGGTCCAGGCCCTCGTGGGCCTCTTCCCTTTCAACCCCTTGAACCGGCCGGAGACCGTGCTCCCCACCCTGGCCGTCTTCAGCACCTGGCAGGGGATGGGGAGCGCCATCCTCTTCTACCTGGCGGCCCTCTCCCGGCTCCCCCGGGAGCTCTACGAGGCGGCGGCGGTGGATGGGGCCGGGCCCTGGGCCAGCTTTCTCCACATCACCCTGCCCGGCGTCCTCCCCATCGTGGGGCTGGTGACGGTGCTCTCCCTCATGGCCAGCGTGCAGCTCTTTGAGGCGGTCCTCTTTATGACCCGGGGCGGGCCGGGGGACGCCTCCACCACCCTGGCCTACTACATCTACACCACCGCCTTCCGCTACTTCCGCATGGGCTACGCCACGGCCATGGCCTGGGTGCTGGCCCTGGGGCTCTTCTTCCTGGTCCTAATCCAGAGGCGCCTGGAGAGGAGGCTGGTGGATGCGGAAGCGTGAGCGTCTTCAGCAGGTGGGGCTCGCCCTCCTCCTCGGCCTCTTGAGCCTGGGGGTCCTCTACCCCTTTTTGTGGATGGTTCTCACGGGCTTCAAGACCCCCGAGGAGGCCTACCAGTGGCCCCCCTCCCTCTGGCCCCAGGGCTGGACCCTGGACAACTACAAGAGCCTCTTCTCCGCCGTCCCCTTGGGGCGGGCCCTCTGGAACAGCCTCTGGACCTCGGCGCTTTTGGCCACCAGCAACCTGGTCCTGGCCTCCTTGGCGGCTTACGCCCTCTCCAGGCTCAGCTTCCGGGGGCGGGAGTGGCTCTTCCAGGCGCACATCCTCTCCATGCTCCTCCCCTGGCAGATCACCCTCATCCCCACCTTCCTCCTGGTGCGGGCCATGGGGCTCGTGGACACCTTCGCGGGGTACATCCTTCCGAGCCTCACCAGCGGCTACGCCGTCTACGTTTTGGTCCAGTATCTGAAGACGTTTCCCAGGAGCCTCGAGAAGAGCGTGCTGGTGGACGGGGGCACCCCCCTCACCGCCCTGGTCCGCGTGGTCCTGCCCCTGTCCCGGGGGGCCCTGGTGGTCTTGTGGATCCTCCTCTTTCTCGCCCACTGGCAGGCCTTCATCTGGCCCAGCGTGGTTCTCTCCTCCCCGGAGCGCATGGTGCTTCCCGTGGCCCTCCTGGCGGTGCAGAACCACTACGCCGTGCACATCCCCCTCCTGATGGCGGGCACCACCCTCATGGCCCTGCCCCCCGTGTTGGTCTACCTGTTCTTCCAGAAGCGCCTGCAAAACCCGGAGATCTTCTCCGGGTTTAAGGGATAGGAGGTGAAGGATGAGGAAGTGGTTGGGAGTCCTGTGGTTGGCGGGCCTGGCCATGGCCCAGGTGGACCCCGCCCACGTGGCCCAGGCCGCCAGGCGCACCATCCAGATCGGGGGAGACCTGGCCCAGTGGGATGGCCTTCCCCGCTATGAGGTCATCCTTTCCAACACCTTTCCGGCCAAGCCCGTGGGCAGCAAGGGCTACTTCAGCGTGGCGTGGGACGACCAGAACCTGTATTTACTGGGGATCTTCCAGCAAAGGTCCGATACCCTGCGGGCCCAAAACCCCGCCGACCACCCGGAGTGGTGGACGGACGACACCATGGAGGTCTTCCTGAAGCCCAACCTGAAGGCGGCCGAGTACCTGCACCTGGCCGCCAACCCCAGGGGCACGCGCTTCAAGGCCTACACCTTCACCACGGAGTACCGCACCGCAAGCCGGATAGGGCCCGACGCCTGGGTGCTGGAGTGGGCCATCCCCTTCGCCTCCTTGAAGGTCTCTCCTCCCTCCGTGGGGGCCTTCTGGGGCCTGAAGGTGGGGCGGGAGCACCAGGCCGCCTCCGAGTACCCCCTCTGGCCCATGGGCGGCGACTACCACTCCCCGAGCAACTTCGGCTATCTGGTTTTCGTGGACCGACCGGGAGACCCCGCTTCCTGGGCGGAAAGGATCGCCGCCGCCTTGGGCCAGGAGCCTCCCATAGAAAGCCGCCTGGAGGGGATTGTCACGTACGCCGTTTACTACGGCAAAGACCCCGCCGAGGCGGAGAAGCTGGTCAACTTTGACCTGGCTATCGTGCAGCCTACCCTCCCCGACGCCCTCCTTAACCTCCTCAAGAAGGCCGGGGTCAAGGTGGTGGCCTATCTCTCCATCGGGGAGGCCGAGCCGGGGCACCAGGTGCCCAAGGAGTGGATCCTTGGGCAGAACCCCAACTGGGGCAGCTACTTTGTGGACGCCCGGCAACCCGGGTGGCAGGAGTGGGTCTTGGGAAGGGCCAAGGAGTACCTGGACCGGGGGTTTGACGGCCTCTTCTTGGACACCCTGGATACGGCGGACGTCTTCCCCGAGGTGGGCCCAGGCCTGGTGGCCTTGGTGAAGAGGCTCCGCCAGGAGTTCCCGAAGGCCATCCTGATTCAAAATCGCGGCTTCCGCCTCCTCCCTGAGACGGCCCAGGCCTTGGACGCGGTGATGTACGAGAACTTCTCCAGCATGTACGACTTCAAGTCGGGGCGCTACGTGGCCGTGGAGGGGGACCCTTCCCCGGTCCTCCCCTTCGCCAAACGCGGCCTCGTGGTTCTGGCCATGGACTACGCCCTCCCGGAGGAGCAGGACCTGCTGGTCCGCGACTACCAGCGGGCCAGGGAGTTCGGGTTCGTTCCCTACGTTTCCGTGATCCTCTTGGACCGGGTTTTCCTGCACAACCCTTGAAGGAGGTGGGTCATGCGGAGGATGTTGGGTCTTTTGGTGGGCTTGGCGCTGGCTTTGGCCCAGGTGCAGTACGCCACCTGGGACGGGACGCGGCAGAAGGCGGACGAACGGCTCCTCAAGGCCTTCACCGAGGCCACGGGTATACCCGTGAGCTACAACCTGGTACCCTGGGGCACCTACTGGCAAAAGGCCTCGGCCATGGTGGCGGGCGGCGCCACCTTTGACGTCATGTGGATGAACCTGGACAACTTCCCCTTCTACGCTTCCCAGCGCGCCCTCGCCCCCATCCCCCTCTCCCAGGAGGCCCAGGGGGTCCTTCCCAAGGGCGCCCTTGGCCTCTACACGGTTAGGGGTGAGGTCCTGGGGGTTCCCTTGGGGCCCCAGGTGGTCACCGTGTACATCAACCGCAAGCTCTTCCAGGAGCGGGGCGTGCCCCTTCCCAAGGAGGGCTGGACCTTTGAGGAGCTCCGGGAGGCGGCCAAACGCCTCACCTTCACCCGTCCCGACGGGAAGAAGGTCTGGGGCATCAACGCCATGGACCTGCAGATAGACAGCGAGTACGGCATGGCCTTCTACTACTCCAACGGGGGAACGGGCCTCATCCGGAAGGTGGGGGACCGCTACGAGGCCAATCTGGACCAGGCCTTCCGCGACACGGCCCAGAAGCTCCTGGATCTCATCTACGTGGACAAGGTTTCTCCCGGTCCCCAGGACAGCACCCTTCAGGGTTACCAGCTCTTCCAGGCGGGGCAGATGGGCATCTACGTGCTGGGTTCGTGGATGACCGAGGTCTGGAAGGGAACCCCCGGCCTGGACTGGGCCTTCGCCCCCCTGCCCGCCATGCGGCCTGGTCTTAAACCCAAGGGGGTCTACAGCGTGCACGCCCTGGTGATCCCGGCCTCGAGCCGGAACAAGGAAGGGGCCGCCAAGCTCGTGGAGTGGTACACCACCAGCGTCCAGGCCAACCGCATGCTGGCCGGGGCGGGACTCCTGCCCACCCTGGCCGATAGGTACAGGAGCACCTACCTCCAGGCCTTGCCCGGGAAAAACGCCGAGGTGGTCTTCCGCCAGCTTCCCGACATGGTGGTGCGCCACGCCGACGTGCGCAACCTCAACAACCTCCCCGAGGTGCTGGATGCCCTCAGCAGCGCCATGAACCTGGCGTGGACGGGCAATCTCCCCCTGGACAGGGCTATAGAGAAGGCCCGGAACGACATGAACGCCCTTCTCAGGAGTAGCAAGCCTCTATGGTAAGGCTCGTGGTGGTGGGCGCCGGGAGCCGGGGTTTCGCCTTGGCGGCCTACGCCCGCCACCACCCGGAGCGGGCCCGGGTGGTGGCGGTGGCGGAACCGCGGGAGGCCTACCGGGAGGCTTTTCGGCGGGAGTTTGGGGTGCCCCGGGAACGTGCCTTTTCGGACTGGCGGGGTCTTTTGGAGCTTCCACTTCTGGGGGAGGCGGCCATTGTGGCCCTGCCGGACCGCTTACACGCGGAAGCGGCCACGGCCCTTTTGCGGAAGGGCTACCACCTTCTTTTGGAGAAGCCCATCGCCTCCACCTGGGAGGAGGTGGAGGGGGTGGCCCAGGCGGCCAGGGCCACGGGGCGGATGGTGGCGGTGGCCCACGTGCTGCGCTACACTCCCTATGCCCGGAGGCTCAAGGCCCTGCTGGGGGAGGGGGTCATCGGGGAGGTGGTTTCGGTGCAGCACCTGGAGCCCGTGGGGCACTGGCACTACGCCCACTCCTTTGTGCGGGGCAACTGGCGAAGGGAGGCGGAGTCCAGTCCTTTTCTTTTGGCGAAGAGCGTGCACGATCTGGACTGGCTCCTTTTCCTGCTTCCTGGGAAGGTGAGGCGGGTGAGTTCTTTTGGGGGGCTTTACCACTTTCGTCCCGAGAACCGTCCCCCGGGGTCTTCGGAGCGGTGCCTTTCCTGCCCTGGGGAGGTGGAGAGGGGCTGTCCTTTTTCTGCCCGGAGGATCTACCTGGAGGCCTACGAGCGGGGGGAGAGGGGGTGGCCCTTGGACGTGGTGGCCTTTCCCCTCACCTGGGAGAACCTGGTGCGGGCTTTGGAGGAGGGCCCCTACGGGGAGTGCGTCTACCTGGGGAGGAACGACGTGGTGGACCACCAGGTGGTGGTTTTGGAGTACGGGGACGGGCGGACGGCGAGCCTCCATGTGGAGGCGCTTTCCCGGATGCGGTTTCGGGAGACGCGGCTTTTTGGGACGGAGGGGGAGCTTTACGGGGACGGGCGGCGCATCCGGGTGTTCCACTTTCTGCGTGGGGAGTGGACGGTGGACCTGGAGACGGAGGTGGAGGCTTCGGTGCGGACGGGGCACGCGGGGGGTGACATGGGGCTTGTGGAGGCCTTTGTGCGGGCGGTGGAAGGGGGGGATCCTTCCCTGATTGCGCCCTTGGAGGAGGCGGTGGAGGCCCACCGCCTGGTCTTCTTGGCCGAGAGGGCCCGCAAGGAGGGGCGGGTGGTGGAGGCGGAGGGGTGATACCACCCCATGCCGGCTCGGGCCAGCGTGGAGGCCCCTAGGCAGGCTTCCCCGGGCAAGGAAACAGGGAGAGAGGGTGTGAAGGGGATAAAGCTGGCTTTGGTGGGGGCGGGGAGCGCCGTGTTCGCCCGCACCCTCATGGTGGACCTCCTCCTTTCCCGCCTGGAGGGGGTGGTCCTGAGGCTGGTGGACCCTGATCCCCAGCGCCTCGAGCCCACGGTCCGCCTCGGAAAGCACCTTCTAGATAGATTCCCGGAGAAGGGCTTCTCCCTGGAGGTGCTTCCCCTGCGGGAGGCCCTGGATGGGGCCCATGTAGCGGTGCTGGTGGCGGATGTGGGAGGGGAGGAGGCCATTCGGAAGGACTACGAGATTCCCCTCCGCCACGGGGTGGACCAGACCATCGGCGACACCCTGGGGCCGGGGGGGCTCATGAAGTTCCTTCGCCTCCACGCCCTCATGGAGGAGGTGGCGGAGGCCTTCCAGGGGGATCTCCTCCTCAACTACATGAACCCCCTGAGTCCCGTCACCGCCTACTTCCTGCGGAGGGGGCTTCCCGCCCTGGGCCTTTGCCACTCGGTGCCGGAGACAGCCAAGACCTTGGCCGCTTATCTCCAGGTGCCCGCCGAGGAATTGGCCTACCGGGCCTTGGGGGTGAACCACCTTTCTTTCTTCGTCCAGCTGGCCCACAAGGGGCAGGACCTCTACCCCCGCCTCCGCGCTTTGGCGGAGGACCCCCTCTACTGGGAACGCGACCCCGTGCGCTTTGAGATCCTCAGGGTCTTTGGCCTCTTCCCCTCGGAGTCCAGCGGACACGTTTCCGAGTACGTGCCCTACTTTCGCAAGGCTCCCTCCGTCCTCGCCCGGTACGCCCGTCCTGGGTACGGGGGGGAGAGCGGCTTCTACGCCAAACACCACTCCCGGTGGGTGCGGGAGGCCAAGGAGCAGGTAGAGGCCTGGCTGGAGGGCCAGGGCGGCCTGGAGCGAAGCCAGGAGTACGCCAGCCGCATCCTGGAGGCTTATTACCTGGGCTTGGAGGGGGAGGCGTACGCCACCCTGGACAACCAGGGGACGGTTCCCCAACTCCTGCCCTTCGCCGTGGAGGTGCCGGTGAGGGTAAAGCTGGGGAGGGTGCTGCCCCAGGGGGGCTCCCTTCCCCCCGGGCCCGCAGCCTTGGCCCGGAGGGTCCAGGAGGTTCAGGCCCTCTGGGTGGAAGGGCTTGTGCGGAAAGACCGGGACCTCCTCCTCCAGGGGCTTGCCCTGGACCCCCTCACGGGGGCGGTGCTGGACCTTAGGGGCATAGAGGACCTCTTCGCCGAGTTGCTGAGGGCGCACGCCGCCCTGATGCCCCCTTTCCTTCGGCCTTAGCCCCTTCTCGGGGGCGGCCCGGGGCCGTTTAAGGAGCGTGTAAGCCCCCCGGCCCATCATGGAGGTAGGGCGTGGGGCAGAGGCTCTGTCCTTCCCCCGGGCCCCTCGGGTAGGTGGGAGGCGGTATGAAGGCGGCTTGGGTCCGCGCCCTAGGGGAGGTGCTCCATGAGGAAGGCGGCAGGAGTGGTTGGCTGGCTGGTCTGGGTTGCCCTGGCGCAGTTCGGTCCCGTGCCGGGACCCCAGGGGCAGGGGTCGTTGCAGAGCCAGATGTACCAGAACCCGGCCCTGGGGATGCGCTTTCCCGTCCCCACGGGGTTTCAGAGGATGCAGGAGATGCCCTATGAGGGGGGGATGGTGGCCGTCTTCCTGCACCCCATGGGGGCCGAGCTCTACGCCGCCTCCCGGCCCTTTGAGGGGGACCTGCAGGCCTTCCACCAGCAGAACCTCCAGCGCCTGGCCCAGGTGGACGCGCAGCTTAGGGCCCAGGGCGCGCAGGTTTCCCACCTTACCAAGAAGGCCAACCCCTGCGTCCGCTACACCTTGAAGGAGGTGCGGTGATGGCCCGCCTTTTCCTCCTGGCCCTCCTCCTGGTCCCGGCCCTCGCCCAGGGGGTGCGCACCCGGATCACGCCCGAGGAGATGGAGGCCCTCCTCAAGGCCGGCTCCTACCGCTACGAGCGGGTGGAGGAGAAAGGGGAGGTCTACTTCCGCCTGCGGCTTGCGGGTCTTAGGGCGCTTCTCTTCCTCCTGGACTGCCGGGAGGGAGGCTGCCAGAGCCTTCAGCTCTACGCGGGGTTTTCCACGGACAACCCCCCCAGCCTGGAGCGGGTGAACGAGTGGAACGGGAAGAAGCGCTTCTCCCGAGCCTACCTGGACGAGGAGGGGGACCCGGTTTTGGAGGCCGACCTGAACCTGGCGGGCGGGGTGGCGGACGGGGCCATAAGGGTTTTCCTGGACCTTTTTGAGGAGAGTCTCCGGGCCTTTGCGGCCTGGATCGGGTGGGAGTAGGAGGCGCCGTGGAAGAGGTGGCCTTTCCGGCGTGGGCGCGCTGGCGGCTTTGGTGGGCCCTCCTCCTTGGGGCTTTCCTCCTGGCCTTCGGGCTTTGGGCGCGGGAGCTTGTGAGCCTCCTCCTGGGGGCTCTTCTCCTCGGGGCCTTCGCCGTGCACTTCCGCCGCACGGGGTACGCCGTGGCCCTGGAGCCCGAGGGGCTTCGTTACGAGGGCAGGTTTTATCCCCGGGGGGCCTTGAAGGGCGTGAGGCTTGACCCCCTCTTGGGGCGGCTCTGGCTGGATTTCGGCGGGGAAAGGCTTCCCCTTCCCCTGGGGCTTCCCGGCTGGGATGGGGTCCTGGCCCACCTGGGGGTGGACTGGCGGGAGGTGGAAGGCCTCGAGGGCTACCTCCTGCTCAACCGGGGCCGGGTCTGGTTCCTGGGGGGTCTTTACCCACCCCGGGAGGCCGAGGGGGTGCACGCCTGGGCCCTGGGGGTCTACCGGCGGCACTTCCGGCGGATCTACGGGGCCCTGGCCCTGGCGGGGGTGGGGCTCCTCCTCTTCTCCCTCGCCGAGGGCCTGGGAACCGCCCTCTTGGCCCTGGGATTTGGCCTTGCCCTCTGGTGGCTTTTGTCTTTCCCCTACGACATGGTGCGCCTGCGGGGGGGTGGGGGGCGGTACAACCCCCTGGACCCCGAGTTCCGGAGGCTTTGGGAGGAGGGAAGGGGATGAGGAAGCTGGCCTTCTTGGCGCTGGTTCTTTTGGGGCTTGGCCCTGCGTGGGCCGAGCGGATGGTGGACCGCCTCCACGGCTTCGCCGTGGACCTGCCCGAGGGGTGGAAGGTGTTCTTCTCCCAGGGGAGCCTCCTCTTTACTGACCTGGAGAGCGTGGTCCTGGTGCGGGGCATGCCTCTCAAAAGCCCCAAGGAGGCGGTCAGGCCCCTCTTGGAGGAGGCGAGGCGCATAGGCGGGGAGCAGGCCACCCTCCACTTCAAGCAGGCCTCGAGGGGCCTCATGCTTCTGGCCCGGGGCCTGGCCTACCCCATGGCCTTCACCCAGGGGGCCATGGGGGAGCTTGCCGTCTTCGCCTTGGAACCCCAGGTCCAAAGGGCCCTCTCCAGCCTTCGCTATGAGGCCACCCACCTACTCCTTCCCGGCCCCAAGAGCCTTCTCACCGTGAGCGCCTACCTGCCCCAGGACCTTCCCGAGGACGAGCGGCGGGAGCTTAGGGGGCTTCTCCGCTCCCTGGAGTTCCTGGACCCCAAAGACCGGGTGCCCTACCGGACCGAGGCCATCCTGGACCCCCTCCTCGGGGTTCCGGCGGCCCATCTGCCCGTGCCCCAGGGGTATACCTTCCGGGGGAGCGTGGTGGCCCAGACCGAGACCCTCCGCCTCCCCGCCTTCCAGCTCACCAAGGGGGGGGTGGTCCTACGCAGGGACGTGCTCTACCTGGAGGCCTTGTCCATCGCCACGCCCTTTGGCGGCAACCCGAGCACCATCCTCCTCTGGAACGGCCAGCCTGGGCAAGTGCCGGGGTACCTCTGCGCCAGGTCTCCCGAGGAGCTTCCTGCCCTCTTCGCCCAGGGGCTTTGGGCCTGGGAGGCGGGGGCCCCCTGGCAGGTTTCCAAGGCCCAGCCCCTCCGCGGCACCAGCCGGGTGGCCCGCTACCTGGAGGGGGTGCACTGGGCCTGGGAGCAGCAGATGGCCCAGTCCATGCTCATGGCCATGGGGCGGCCCGGGGACCAGTTCCAGAGCTGGCGGGAGGTCCTGGGCCTCTGGGCGGCCCAGGGAGGCCTCCGGCGGCAGGCCACGGTGGAGGCCCGGGGGTTTTTCCGCTACGCTCCTTCCTTCGCCGCCTCCTCCGTCCACTGCGCCCTTTACCTGCAGGTGGGTCTGGTGCACGGGCCTTCCGAGGCCCTGGCCCGCGAGACGGGGGTGCTTGCGGGGGTGACCTTGGGCTTCTCCCTGGACCCCCGCTGGGCGGCCCTGGAGGCGGAGCGGAGCCGCCAGGCCAGCGCCGACCTCACCCGGATGGTCCTGGGGATGCTCAAGGAGGGGGAGGAGTTCAACTCCTGGATGAGCCGCTCCTGGACCAACCTCCTTTCCGACCAGACCTACGCCCGCGACCCCGCCACCGGGGAGACCTTCCGCCTCTACAAGGAGTCCTTCAACACGGGAACCTTCTGGCGGGACCCCGTCTTTGGCGGGATCCTGGGCACCGTGGAGCGTGGGGGGAAGCTGGAGGAGCTCCTGGGGCAGGCGGGGTGGCGGAGGCTGGAGGAGTCCTTAAGCGGCCTTCCCGGCACCTGGCGGTGAGGCGGGGGGCCCCAGGCAGAACCGAGGCGCGGGCGCTTAGGCAGGGCCCCGCGGGGCCTTGAGGGAAAGGGCCTGCCCCGCCACCAGGAGGTAGGCTTCCTGGGCCCTTTCCGCAAGGAGGGCGTTCACCTTCCCCAGCAGGTCCCGGTAGCGCCGGGCGAGGGGGTTTTCCGGCACGATTCCCATTCCCACCTCGTTGGAGACGGCGATGACCCGCTTGCCGCTTCCCTCCACCGCCCCGAGGAAGCGCCCCGCCTCCTCCAGGGGGTCCAGGCCCTTTTCCATGAGGTTGGACACCCATAGGGTGAGGCAGTCCACCACCACCGTGGGGTGGCGGGCCCGCTCCAAGGCCCCCACCAGGTCCAAGGGCTCCTCCAGGGTCTCCCAGGTGGGGGGGCGTTCCTCCTGGTGGCGCCGGATCCTTTCCGCCATCTCCTCGTCCCGGGCCTGGGCGGTGGCGATGAGGGTGGCGAAGGGGCCGGCGAGGCGCTGGGCGAAGCGGCTTTTGCCGCTCCGTGCCCCCCCTAAGAGGAGGACGAGGCCGGGGGGTGGGGGAGGGTCTACGTGCCCCACCAAGGCTTTCGCCTCGGTGGGGGCCCCAAGGAGGTTTTCCTGGGGGCTAAAACCAGGAGCCACCTGGGCCTTGGGGCTTGCCGCGGGGAAGGACCTGCCCGTAAGCCCCAGGGCCCGGTGGAGGGGCTTCAGGTCCAGGTGCGCCTCCAGGGCGTCCGCCAGGGCGTCTAGCCCCTCCTCCAGGCTCCTGGCCTCCTTTCCGAAGAGGGCCCGTTGCACCCCGGGGTTTTCCAGGAGACCGTGGAGCCAGGTGGCGAGGAGGGGGCCTTCCTGGTGGAAGAGGGGGAGGCCCTGGCCGTGGTGGATCTCGTACCCCTCCACCTCGAGGCCCTCAAGCCTCGCCCAGTACCCGGAAAGCCCCCGAAGCCGCACCCGCCTCCTCTCCACCGTTTTCTCCCGCGCCATCCGCACCCGGTAGGGGAGGAGGCCGAGGCCCGGGAAGTGGCCCTTCTCCTCCACCCCCTCCTCGTCCAGGAGGGCCTCGGCCAGCATCTCCGCCCCGCCGCAGACGGCGAGCACGGGCTTTCCCTCCTCCAGGTGCCTTTGGATCAGGGGGAGGAAGCCCCTGAGCCAGGGGAGGTCCCGCGCCGGGAGGCGGCTTCCCGGGAGGACGAGGAGCTCCGCCCCTTCCGCCTCCCCCGGGCTTTCCGCGTAGCGCACCCGGGCGAGCTCGGAGAGGGGCCAGAACTCGTCCAGGTTGGCCGCGTGGGGGTAGCGGAGGAGGGCCACTTTGGGGCCCTCTTTCCCCTCCAGGCGGTGGCGGAACCCGTCCTCCTCGGGGAGGGCGAGGGGAAGCAAGGGCAGGGTACCCAGGACGGGGAGGCCGGTCCACTCTGCAAGGAGGCGGTAGGCGGGCCTCAAGAGCTCCGGGTCCCCCCGGAACTTGTTGAAGGCGAAGCCAATAAGCCTCCCCCGGTGCTCCCCCAAGAGGGCCCAGGTGCCGTAGAGCGCTCCCAGGGCCCCGCCCTGGTCCACGTCCGCCACCAGGAGGGCCCTGGCCTCCGCCCACTCCGCCGCTTTTAGGTTCGGCAGGTCGGGCCAGAGGTTCCGTTCCACCGGGCTTCCCGCCCCCTCCAGCACCACGAGGTCGTACTCCGTGAGGAGGCCTTCCAGGGCCTCCCGGATGGGGGCCTCGAGGTGGGGCCTCCGCTCCTTCCAGGGGAGCCGGGAAAGCCTTGGGTCCACCCTTCCCCACACCACCACCTGGGCGCCCCTCTCCCCGAAGGGCTTCACCAGGACGGGGTTCATGCGCACCTCGGGCTCGGCGCCGGCGGCCAGGGCCTGGAGCCACTGGGCAGAGGCCATCTCCCCGCCCCGCACCACCCGGGCGTGGTTCGCCATGTTCTGGGCCTTGAAGGGGGCGGCCTTGAGGCCGAGCCTTTTGAAGTGGCGGAGGAGGGCCGCCGTGAAGAGGCTTTTCCCCACCCCGCTTCCCGTGCCCCAGACCGCGAGGGCCTTAGCCTTTCCCAAGGCGCACCTCCACGGCCTTCAGGATGGCCTGGGCGTCCCCCAGGGCCTTCTCGGCCTCCTCCTCCGTGTACGCCTCCTTGGGCGTGAGCCCGGGGAGGGCGTCGGGGTAGCGGGTGGGGATGTAGAGCTTGTCCAGGGCCAGGGCCTGGGGCAGGAGGGGGTGGAAGGCGGGGGCTTCCTCCGGGGGGAGGTCCCGGAGGAGCCGGGCGAGGCTGGGGCCCCACGGGTCCAGGCCTAGGGCGATCCAGAGGGCCTTTAGGGCCTTCTCCCCCGCCTGCTGGGCGAGGAAGGCGGCCTGGGCATGCTTGCCCCTCTCCAAGAGGGCCTTTCCCGCCTCCCAATCGTCCCAGGCCTGGGCGAGCCAGCGGTGGGCCTCAAGTAGGCGCTTTTCCACGCTCATAGATGGGTTTCGCCTCCCGTAGGACCCCCTGGAGGAAGGGGAGGTCCCGGCGCTCTCGGAACTCCTCGGGGGTGAGGACGACGGCCTCCACGGGGAGGGGAGCGTCCTGGAGGAGCTCCAGGACCAGGCCGATGCGCTTGAGGGGAGGGAGGGAGGTGCGGGCCACCACCAGGAGGTCCAGATCCGACCTTCGGTCCGCCGTCCCCCGGGCGTGGGAGCCGAAGAGGTACAGGGCCTCCAGGTCCAGGGCCGCCCTGAGCCGCCCCAGGGCCTCCTCCAGGTAGCGGGCAAGCTCCGGGCTCATGCCCTGAGTTTACCCGCCAGAACCTCCTCCAGGGCGAGGAGAAGAGCCTTTATGGCCTCCTCCTTCTGGGCGGAAAGCCTGAGCCACTCGGGGAGGCCGAAGCTGGTGGCGTCCCGCACCCTTATGCCCCTTTCCCTCAGGGCCCTCGCCACCTCCGTGGCCCTTCCCACCCGCGCCATGAGGAAGTTGGCGGGGCTTTCCCGCACCGTGAGGCCAAGCCCCCTCAGCCCCTCGGCGAGGAGGCGCCGCAGGCGGAAAAGCTCCCTTTTGCTCTCCTCCAGCCAGGCCCTGGCCTCGGGGTCCAGGTGGGCGTAGAGGAGGGCCTCCCCGTAGACGGAAAGGGGCCAGCTCGGGGCCAGGTTCTGGAAGGGGGTGAGGTCCAGGGGGGCCAGGAGGTACCCCGCCCTGACCCCGGTGAGGCCGTGGGCCTTGTTGGGGCTGTAGAGGCGGAAGGCCCTTTGGGGAAGGGGAGGGGGGGCCTCCATGAGGTCGTGGTAGGCCAGGTCCAGGACCAGGGCGCCCCCTGCGCGCCTTGCCGCCTCCTCCAGGAAGGGGTAGACCTCCCCCGTGGGGTTGTTGGGCACGCAAAGGAAGGCCAGGGCGCTTTTGGGGAGAAGCTCCAGGAAGGCCTGGGGGCTTTCCGCTTCCCAAAGGGGGAGGTCCAGGGCCCGGGCGGCCCGGGCGTACTCGCTGAAGGTGGGGGGGAGGAGGAGGATGGGCCCCCGCAGGTAGGTCCAGCGGGCCAGGCGGTGGATGAGCTCGCTCGTCCCCGTGCCCACGGCCACCTGCTCGGGGGCTACCCCGTGGGCCTCGGCCAGGGCCTTTCGGAGCTTCCGGTAGAGGGGGTCGGGGTAGCGGCTTGGGTCGGCCTGCCGGAGGTAGGCCAGGGCCACGGGGTTGGGGCCTAGGGCGTTGGCGTTGGTGGAGAAGTCGTAGAGGGGCTCAGGGCCTTCGTCGGTGCCCCCGTGGATGGGGCGGAGGACGTCGTCCAGCATACCTTCCATGCTACGGGGGACTCCCAAGGCCGAGTGGGGCCCAGGCTAAGGACGGAGGCGGAGGGCCCCCTCCCGCATCCGGGCGAGGACGGCCTCGAGGCGGGCCGCCTCCTCCTCGGTATAGGCGTGAAGCTCCAGGGGAAGGCCGGGAAAGGCCTTTCGGGCCAGGCGGTGGAGGTCTTCCCGGCGGGGCCCCCGGTAGAGGAGGAGGAGGTCCACGTCGCTTCCCACCGAGGCCCTTCCGCGGGCCCAGGAGCCGAAGAGCCAGGCCTCGAGGAGGGGGACCTCCTTCTCCAGGGCCTTAAGCCCCTCCTGGAGGCGGAGGAGGAGCTCCTCCTTCGTCCATCTGGGATAGAACACCTTCACAGTAGGCATACACCGTCTCCGCGTATCCCAAGAGGCGCTCGGCCTCGCCCCGCCGGTAGCGCTGGAAGGGGGCGCCCTCCGGCAGGGCATCGGGGTACCGGCTTGGGATGTAGGCCTTGTCCAGCTCGCTGGCGGCGTCCAGCAAAGCCTCGGGCACGGAGAGCTTTTGGGCCAGCTCCTCGAGGAGGCCCGCCACCGAGTGTCCCCAGGCCACGGCGCCCAGCCTCTGAAAGACGGCCTTCACCGCCTTCTCTGCCGCTTGCTGCGCCGCGAAGGCCGCCCACTCAAAAAACCCTTCCCGCAAGGAAAGCCTGGCCTGCTCCAGGTCCCGCTTGGCCTGAAGCAGGAAGTCCCGGCTCCGCTCCACCTTCAAAGCCTACCAAAGCCCCGTGGCCGCCGCCAGGAGGAGCCCCACCCCGTAGCCCAGGCCCCCCACGAGCCAGAGGGCCTCCCGGGTGTGCCGGGCCTTGGGGGAGGGGGCCTCGGGGTTCAGGGCGTAGACCCCCCGCTTCCCCAGGCGCACCCCGAGCCTCAAGGCCAGGGCGGCCATGGGGAAGCCCGCGTTGGGGGAAGGGGTCTTGCGGGCCTCCCGGAAGAGCTTTCCCCAAAGCCTGGGGGGGCAGAGGAGTAGCCCCGTGAGGCGCGCGGGGAGGAGGTTTAAGAGGTCGTCCGCCCGGGCGGCGAAGGCGCCCCTTGCCCCGTGCTCCGGGTAGCCCCACATGGCGTCGGCGGTGTTGGCGTAGCGGTAGAGAGCCGCCCCCCCGAGGCCGAAGAGGGCGTAGTAGAGGAGGGGGGCGAGGAGGCTATCCGAGAGGTTCTCGGCGAGGCTTTCCAGGGCGGCCTCCCGCACCTCTTCCTGGGAGAGGCCCTCCGTCCTGCGGCTCACGATGCGGGAAAGGCGTCTTCTAGCCGCCTCGAGGCCCTCCCCCAAGGCCTCCTCCACCCCCCGGACCTCCAAGAGGAGCATCCTCAGGCTGAAGAGGGGCTTGAGGAGGAGGCCCAGGGCCGCCCAGCCCCAGGCCCAAGGCCTCAGGAGGAGGTCCAGGAGGAAGGCGGGCAGGGCGAAAAGAAGCGCCCCCAGGGCCCAGTAAAAGGCCCCGGACCAGAAGCCCCCCACCCTTGGCCAGGCCCAGGAGAGGTACCGCCCCATCCAGACCACGGGGTGGAACCGGGGAGGGGGCTCCCCCAGGAGGGCGTCCAGGAGGAGGGCTAGGAGGAGGCTCACCGTGGCCCCGTCCCGTCCAGGACCCTGTGGGGCCAGTCCACCACGAGGACGGCCGCCGGGGGCACGAGGCCGTCCTCCCCCAAGGCCCTCAGCACCGCCCGCACCACCCCCCCGTGGGTGAAGAGGACCGCAGGGGCCCTAAGCCCCTCCAGGAAGCGGAAGACCCGCTCCTGGAAGGCAAGGAGGCTTTCCCCTCCCGGGGGGTGGAAACCCTGGAAGGCGAGGAGGGCCTCCTTGTAGAGGGGGTCCAGGGTCTCCCATAGGGCCCCCTCCAGCGCCCCGAAGTGAATCTCCCTTAGCTCCGGGGCGAGGGAGGGGGAGAACCCGGCGAGCTCCGCCGTCCGCCTGGCCCTCCTTAGGTCGGAGCTATGGGCGGGAAGGGCGGGAAGGAGCCCTTGGAGCCTCCTCGCCTGGGCCTCGCCCTCCTCGGTGAGGGGAAGGTCGGTCCAGCCCAGAAGCCGCCCCTCCCGGTTCCAGAGGGTTTCCCCGTGGCGCACCAGCCAGAGCTCCATGCCTCCAGGGTAAACTCTTTCCCATGCCGGACCTCGAGGTTCTCGCCCAAGCCCAAAGGCGCATGGCCGAGCTCACCAAACCTCCCCGGTCCCTGGGCAGGCTGGAGGAGGTGGCCCTGCGCCTTGCCGCCCTCCAGGGGCGGGTGAAGCCGGAGCTCGGCCGGGGTGCGGTGGTGGTGGCCGCCGCCGACCACGGGGTGGTGGCCGAGGGGGTCTCCGCCTACCCCCAGGAGGTCACCCGGCAGATGGTCCTGAACTTCCTCCATGGGGGGGCCGCCATCAACCAGTTCGCCCGGGTGGCGGACTGCGCGGTCTACGTCCTGGACGTGGGGGTGAAGGGGGAGCTTCCTGACCACCCCGGGCTTCTCAAGCGCAAGGTGCGGGAAGGGACGGGGAACCTGGCCCAGGGCCCCGCCATGGCCCTAGAGGAGGCCCAAAGGGCCCTCCTGGCGGGCCGCGAGGCGGCGAGGCGGGCCGTGGCCGAGGGGGCCACCCTCCTCGCTGCCGGGGACATGGGCATCGGCAACACCACGGCGGCGGCCGCCCTCACCGCCGCCCTTTTGGGGCTTCCCCCCGAGGCCGTGGTGGGCCGGGGGACCGGGGTGGGGGAGGAGGGGCTGAGGCGCAAGCGGGAGGCCGTGGCCCGGGCCCTGGCCCGCCTCCGCCCGGGGATGGACCCCCTGGAGGTGGCGGCGGAGGTAGGGGGGCTTGAGCTTGTGGCCATCGCCGGGGTCTACCTGGAGGGGTACGAGGCGGGGCTTCCCCTGGTCCTGGACGGCTTTCCCGTGACGGCAGGGGCCCTTCTCGCCTGGAGGCTTGTCCCCGGGGTCCGGGAGCACTTCTTCGCCGGCCACCTCTCCCGGGAGCCGGGGCACGGGAGGGCCCTGGAGGCCCTGGACCTGAGGCCCCTCCTGGACCTGGACCTTGCCCTGGGAGAGGGGACGGGGGCGGTCCTGGCCATGCCCCTCCTCAGGGCCGCCGCCCGCATCCTCCACATGGCCACCTTCGGGGAGGCGGGGGTGTCCTCCCGGTGAGGCCACCCCAGGGCCCTGGCACGGGGTGGTATAAAATCCCGGCCATGAGGCACCAGGATCTGTACCTGGCCTGGGACCTCCTGGAGGAGGGGGACCTTCTCGGGGCCCTGGAGCACGCGGAGCGGGCCTACCGCAGGCACCCCAAGGACCCGGAGGCCCGGTTTCTCTACGGCTACCTGCGCTTCTCCTCCTCCGGAGCCTACGAGGGGCTCCGCCTCATGGAGCTCGGCGCCAAGGCCTTGGGCGGGGAGGCCTGCGCCGAGCTTTGGCGGGTCTACGGCACGGAGTTCCCGGCCCACCTCCTAGACCTGGCCCGCTTCCTGGAGGGAAGGGGCCTTTCCCTCCCAGGAGACACCGCCTGGGCGGAGGCCGTTCTGGTGGAGCAGGGGCTTCCTCTGGAGGTGGCCCGGGAGGTGGAGCGGTGGCTCTACCAGGAGGATATCCCTTCCCTGGAAGGGTTCTTTCGCAAACACCCTTCCCCCTATCCGGGCTACCTCCTGGTGCGCCTGTACCTGGTCCGCGGGGCCTTCCTCAAGGCGCAAGGCCTCGCCGGGGAGCTCGGGGAGGCTTGGGGCGGGGACTGGCGGGTGGAGCTGGCCCGCCTCCTCGCCCGTTTCCCCCAGGAGGGGCCGGGCCTGGTGGAGGAGGTCCGGCCCCTCCTCGCCCAGCGCCCCAAAGACCCCCACCTCGCCGAGGGGGTAGCCCTCCTGGCCCTGGGGGTAGGGGAGGGGAGGGTGGCCCTGGAGCTGGACCGGGCCTTTGACCCGCCCTTGAGGGACCGCTTTCCCCGCTTGGAAGGGCCCCTGGAGGCAGCGGAGGAGGGGAGGTCCTTGGTCCCCTTGGAGCTCTTCCTCCCCCTGGGCCGGGCGGACGCGCCCCTCCCTCCCTTTGCCCAGGAGGTCTTCCGGCCGTGGCTTCCCCGCCTGGGGGTGGAGGAGCTCGCCTCTTGGGGTAGGCCCTTCCTGCGCTCGGGCCTCCTTTCTCCGGAGGACGTGGGACAGGAGATGCGGGAGGGGGTGGTGCGCCTGCGCTCCCTGGAGGAGGGGAGGCCGCCCTTCGTGCCCTCGGCGAGCCTAGGGGAGCTCCTCGGGGCCTCCCCGGAGGAGCGGGAGGCGGCCGCGGCCGCAGCTTCCCCCGAGGAGGTGGCCCACTTCCGCAAGGCCTTCCCGGGCAGCCTCCTCCTGGAGCTCTACGCCCTCCTGCACCGGCCTCTCCGGGAGTGGCCCGAGGGGAGGGTGCGCCGCCTGCTGCGGGAGGAGCTCCCCTGGGGGGTGGGGGAGGCCTTGCGCCTCCGCCTGGAGCTCAAGCGGGACCCCCTCGCCCCCCTTTCCCCCCCCGAGCCCCCGCCCGGGGCCCTTTGGCCGGAGGAATTCCTCTTCACCTGGCTCCTCCTGGCTCCCCCGGAGGAGGAGGTGGAGGAGGCCTTCCTCGTCCCCCTCGGGAGCAGGGCCATGCTCTTGGACCGCTTCGAGGTCCACCCCCTCCGCATGCGCCGCCTCGAGACGCAAAGGCCCTGGCGGGAGAAACCCCTCCCGGAAGGAGGTGGCCTCAAGGACTGGCTCCGGCGCCTGCCCCACTCCCTCGTGGCCCTTTGGTTCGTGGACCTCGAGGTGAAGGAGGGCCTGGCGCTGGAGGACCTCCTGGAGCCCAAGGCCCTGGAGCACCTCCTTGAGGGGCTGGACCTCGAGGCCCGCTCCTTGCTTGTCCGCCTTGTCCGGGAGAGGAGGCTTCCCCTCTCCGAGGTGGAGGGAAAGGCCCTTGACTCTCTGGAACGGCGCTTCCTGGCCTTCGTGGGGGCCGGGGAGGTGGGTCTGCCCCAAGACCTCAGGCAGGCCCTTTCCCGCGCGCTCTAGGTGCTCCGGATCCTCCGCCTCGCCCTCGCCCTCCTCACGGTGTTGCCCGTGGCCCCTGCGGGGGTAGGGGAGGGGGAGTTCAAGCGGAGCGTGGCCTTCTTCCCCCTGGTGGGCTACCTCCTAGGGCTTCCCCTGGCCCTCCTCGCCCTTTCGCCCCTGCCCCCGGGGCTTTCCGCCGCCATGGGGGTGGCCCTCCTCCTCGGCCTCACGGGGTTTTTGCACCTGGACGGCCTCCTGGACCTGGCAGATGCCCTCTTAGGGGCAAGGCCCAGGGAGGAGCGCCTCCGCATCCTCAAGGACCCCCACCTGGGGGCCTTCGCCTTCGGGGTGGGGGGCGTCTACCTCCTCCTCCTCTTCCAGGCCCTGGCCCTGGTGCGGGACCCCCTCTTCCTCCTCCTCTTTCCCGGGTGGGCCCGTTTTGTCCCCCTCCCCTTCCTCAACCGCTACCCCCTTCTTCACCCCGGGATGGCGGGGCTGGTGCGGGGAGGGCCCCTCCTTGCCCCCTTCCTCCTCGCCCTGCCCCTTCCCCTTCTCTATCCCCTTCCCGCCCTCCTTGCCCTCCTTGCCGCCTGGGGCGTGGCGAGGCTCGCCCTGGCGCGCCTTGGCGGGCTCAACGGGGACGTCCTCGGCGCCATGATCGCCCTTTCCGAGCTCGCCGGCCTGCTAGGCTATGCCCTGTGGAAGGGCCTAAGCGGGTGAAGCCTTACGAGAAGCCTAAGGGGGAGAGGCGGGGCCTTCTTCTGGTCTACACCGGGGAAGGCAAGGGCAAGAGCACCGCCGCCTTCGGCCTGGCCCTCCGCGCCTTCGGCCGGGGGCTAAAGGTGCGGGTCTTCCAGTTCGTGAAGCACGGGACCGCCCGCTTCGGGGAGCACCGGGCCCTGGAGCGGCTCGGCATCCCCATAGAGGGCCTAGGGGACGGGTTCACCTGGAAAAGCCGGGACCTTGAGCGCTCGGCCGCCCTGGCCCGGGAGGGGTGGGAGCGGGCCAAGGAGGCCATCCTCTCCGGGGCCTACGACCTCGTGGTCCTGGACGAGGCCACCTACCCCCTGCGCTACGGCTGGATCCCCCTGGAGGAGTTCCTGGAGGCCCTAAAGGCCCGGCCTTCCCACGTTCACGTGGTGGTGACGGGCCGGGGTGCCCTCGAGGCCCTCTTGGCCCTTGCGGACACGGTGACGGAGATGCGGAAGGTGAAGCACGCCTTTGACCAGGGCATCCCCGCCCAGAGGGGGATAGAGCACTAAGTACCCCAAAAGGGCTTTCCTGGGGCTTCGTGCGGTTTGGAGTGTACCCTTGACTTAGGTATGACGGAGAAGAACCTAGCCCGCTTTTACGCCATCGCCCAGGACATCTGGGGCCAGCTTCCTCCCCAGGCCCGCTTCCACCCTGTGGAGGACGGGAAGGTGCTGGCCCGGCACCGGCCTTTCCTGGAGGGCCTCACCGAGGACTTGGTCCAGGGCTTCTACGACACCCTCTTTGCCCACCCCCCCACCCGGGCCATCTTCCGTGAGGGAGAAAGGCCCCTCCGGGAGAAGACCCTCAGGGACTGGTACCTCCGCACCCTGGCCGGGCCCTTTAACGGGCAGTACTTCGCCTGGCAGGCCCTGGTGGGGCTGGTCCACGCGAGGCGAGGGGTAACCAACGCCATGATGACCAGCATGTGGGGCTGGGTCACGGAGAGGGTAGCCCAAAGGGCCCAGGAGGCCCTGCCCCCGGAGGAGGCCCGGGCCTTAGAGGAGGCCTGGCGTAGGCTGGCCTTCACCGTAAGCGCCCTCATCTCCGAGGAGTACCTGGACGCCTATCTGGAGGCCTTGGCCGAGGCCTTGGGAAGGGAACCCCAGGATTTCCGCCGCTTGGCCCAGGAGGAGGCGGCCAGGCTCCTCCAGGCCCTTACCCCCCGGTGAACCCCTACCGCCTCCTCCTCGCCGCCCCCCACTCGGGCTCGGGGAAGACCACGGTGGCCCTAGCCCTCCTTCTGGCCCTAAGGGAGGCGGGTTTTAAGGTCCAGCCCTTCAAGGTGGGGCCGGACTACATTGACCCCACCCACCTGGAGAAGGCCGCTTCGCGTAAGCCCTACAACCTGGACGGCTTCTTCCTGGACGAAGAGGGCCTCCTCGCCCTCTTTCGCCACGGGGCGAAGGGGGCGGACTTTGCCCTCATAGAGGGAGTGATGGGGCTCTTTGACGGGAAGGACCCCCTGGGAGAGGAGGGCTCCACCGCCCAGGTGGCGAGGCGCCTCAAAACCCCGGTGGCCCTGGTGGTGGACGCCAAGGGGATGGCGGGTTCCATCGCCCCCCTCGCCCTAGGCTTCCGGGACTTCCACCCCGGGGTGCGGGTGGTGGGGGTCTTCGCCAATCGGGTGGGCTCGGAGCGCCACGCCGAGATCCTGAAGGAGGCCCTGGAGGCCGTGGGCCTCCCCCTCCTCGGCTGGCTCCCCCAGGACCCCGCCCTGGAGCTTCCCGAACGCCACCTGGGCCTGGTGCTGGCGGGAGAGGTGGCCCCGCCCCTGGAGGCCCTCCGGAGGGCCTTCCGGGTGGACCTCCAGAGGGTCCTCGCCCTAAGCCAGGCCCCTCCTCTGCCGGAGGCCCCGGCCTTCCTCCCCGAAAAACGCCCCTCGAGGGTCCGGGTGGCCTACGCCCGGGACCGGGCCTTTTCCTTCTACTACCCGGAGGCCCTGGAGCTTCTGGAGGCCCTGGGGGCGGAGCTTATCCCCTTTAGCCCCCTGGAGGACGAGGCCCTTCCCGAGGCGGAGGTCCTCCTCTTGGGGGGCGGCTATCCGGAGCTCTTCGCCGGGAGGCTTTCGGAAAACCGGGCCATGCGGGAGGCCATCCGCCGCTTTCCCGGTCCCCTGGTGGCCGAGTGCGGAGGGTACATGTACCTTTCCCAAGGGCTTTGGGTGGGGGAGGACTTCTTCCCCATGGTGGGACTGGTCCCCGGGGGGGCCCGCATGGCGGAGAGGCCCGTCCTTGGCTACCGGGAGGTGGAGGCCTTGAGGGATAGCCCCGTGGCCCAAAGGGGCCAGGTCTTCAAGGGGCACGAGTTTCACTACGCCCGCCTTCCCGCTTCCCCAAGCCCCGCCTGGCGCCGGGCAGGGGGAGGGGAGGTGGAGGGCTTCACGGACGGGCGGGTGCTGGCGAGCTTCGTGCACCTGTACTTGCCCGCAAGGCCTGAAGGGGCGGAGCGGCTTCTATGGGGGCCGAGGCAAGGCCCGGGAAAGGGCGGTTAAACGGGGGGGTCTACAAGCGAAGAATATTAGCACAAGCTAGTAAAGTCGTGAAAAATAACACAAATATCCTACCCCCCATACACCCACCCCACCTCCCGCAGAAGCTCCCCCAGATCCCCCGCAGGCCTCCGGCAAGCCCCATGGACACAGAGATACCCCTTCCCTGCCTCCTTTCCCCTCAGGGCAGGAAGGGCCTCCTCCGGTCCCAGGACGAGCTGGGTGAGGGGCAGGTAGAGGCCTAAAGCCTCCTCCGCCAAGGAGGAGGGAAGGGGAAGGGCAAGCTCGGAGCCTTCCCTGAGAAGACGATGGGCCAGCAGGAACCCCGGCAGGGCATGGGGGTAGCGGCCAAGCCAAAGGGCCCTGGCTTCCAAAAGCTTCCACGCCCGCTCCCGGTACCCCTCCTCGGCAAAAATCCCCCCCAGGCGCCAGAGGGCCTCGGCCAGGGCGCTCTCCCCCGTGGGGGTAGCTCCTTCTTCCAACCCGGCGGCGGGAAGGGGCAGGGGCGCCCGGCTGGACCCCTGGCCGGGGCCAAACTCCGCCCAGGCCCTCTCCGCCAGAACCCTGGCCTGCTCCAGGTAGGGCCATTCCCCTGTACTCCCGTAGATTTCCAGAAGGGCCAAGGCGGCAAAGGCCTGGTCCGCGAGGAAGGCCTCCTCCCCCAAGGTACCCCTCCACCAGGTGTGGCGGAGAAGGCCGTTTCTTTGCATCTTCTGTAGGAGAAAGTGCGCTCCCTTTCGGGCGGCTTCCAGATAGGCCCTCTCCCCCATAAGCCTGCCCGCCTTCGCCAGAGCCCGCACCGCCAGGGCTGACCCGTCCGCCAGGACCTTGTCGTCCAGGAAGGGGGGGTGGCGCTTTCTGCGGGCGGCGAGGAGCCTTGCCCGCACCCCTTCTCTCCAACGAGGGAGGTTCTCCCCGAGAACCTGGGCCACCTCCTCCTCCCCCCAGGCGGTGAGGACCGAGCGCTCCCCGAGGTCCTCCCCCAGGGCGAAGTAGCGGCGGGCCAGGGGAAAGTCCTCGCCCAAGGCCTCCTTGAGCTCGGCCTCGGTCCAGGTGTAGTACCGTCCCTCCTCCCCCTCACTCTCGGCGTCCAGGGCGGTGAAGAAACCCCCTTCCCGATGCTGCATAGAAAGGAGCCAGCCTAGGGTTTCCCGGGCCACCCGCAGGAAAAAGGGTTTCCCGAAAAGCTTATAGGCTCCTAGGTAGGCCCGGGCCAGGAGGGCGTTGTCGTAGAGCATCTTCTCAAAGTGGGGTAGCCGCCAGAAGCGGTCCACGCTGTAGCGGTGGAACCCGCCCCCCACCTGGTCGTAGATGCCCCCCAGGGCCATGGCCTGGAGGGTTCTGGGGAGGAGGGCCTTGGCCCTTTCCTCCCCGCGCCAGGCCAGGGCCAGGAGGTAGAGGAGGAGGGGGCCCTGAGGAAACTTGGGGGCGGGGAGGAACCCGCCCCACTCGGGGTCAAAGCTCTGGAAGAGGGTTTCCAGGGCCCTCTCCTCCGCCTCCGGAGGGACGGGGCCCGGGGGTGGGGTGAGGCTTCGCCAAAGGGCCCTGGCCAGCCTTTCCGCTTCCCCCTTTAGGCTTTCCCGTTCCTCCCGCCAGGCCTGGGCCACCGCCAGAAGCACCCGCCTAAACCCGGGCAGGTTCCCACGGTCCTCCTTGGGAAAGTAGGTGCCCCCGAAGAAGGGTTTACCCTCGGGGGTGAGGAAGAGGCTCATGGGCCAGCCTCCCTGGCCCGTGAGGCTCAGGAGGGCCTGCATGTAGGCGGCGTCCACGTCGGGGCGCTCCTCCCGGTCCACCTTGACCGCCACGAAGTGGGCGTTGAGGAGGCGGGCCACCTCCGGGTCCTGAAAGCTTTCCCGGTGCATCACGTGGCACCAGTGGCAGCTGGCGTAGCCCACGGAGAGGAAGATGGGCTTGTCCTCGGCCCTCGCCCTTTGGAAGGCTTCCTCCCCAAAGGGGTACCAGTCCACGGGGTCCCCCGCGTGGGCGAGAAGGTAGGGGCTGCGGGCGTCTTTGAGGCGGTTCATTCCCTATCAGCCTAGGGCCGGAGGGCCTCGAGGAAGCCCCCTCTCCTTACAATGGGGGCGTGGTGCCGGACGAGACCCTTTCGGCCTGGCTCCGGGAGAACCTGGGGCACGGGGACCTCACGAGCCTCCTGGTGGTCCCGGAGGACCTGGAGGGCGAGGCCGTGATCCTCGCCAAGGAGGAGGGCGTTCTGGCAGGGCTAGGGGTGGCGGGGCGGGTCTTCGCCCTCGCCGACCCCCGCACCGCCTTCACCTCCCTGGGAGAGGCTCGCCCTCAACCTCCTGCAGAGGCTTTCCGGGATCGCTACCCTCACCCGGGCCTACGTGGAGGCCCTGGCGGGCACCAAGACCCAGGTCCTGGACACCCGCAAGACCACTCCCGGGCTTCGCGCCCTGGAGAAGTACGCCGTGCGGGTGGGCGGGGGGAGGAACCACCGCTTCGGCCTCTTTGACGGCATCCTCCTCAAGGAAAACCACCTCCGGGCGGCGGGGTGGGGGAGGCGGTGCGGCGGGCCAAGGCCGGGGCTCCCCACTACCTCAAGGTGGAGGTGGAGGTCCGGGACCTCGCCGAGCTGGAGGAGGCCTTGGCGGCGGGGGCCGACCTCGTTCTCCTGGACAACTTCCCCCTGGAGGCCCTCCGGGAGGCGGTGCGCCGCGCGGGGGGGCGGGTGCCCCTGGAGGCGAGCGGCAACATGACCCTGGAAAGGGCGAAGGCGGCGGCGGAGGCCGGGGTGGACTACATCTCCGTGGGGGCCCTCACCCACTCCGCCAAGGCCCTGGACCTCTCCCTCCTGGTGGTGCGCCCATGATGGCAATATGTGCTACCATGATGGCATGGTGCGCACCCAGGTGCAGCTCACCGAGGCGCAGTGGGCGCGGCTCAAGGCCAAGGCCCGCGCGGAAGGGGTTTCCTTGGCGGAGCTGGTGCGCCGGGCGGTGGAACGGTTTCTGGAAGAGGAGGGTGAGGGCGACGAGGGAAAGGCCAGGCGGGCCCTCCTCGCCGTGGGCCGCTTCGCCTCCGGCCAAAGGGACGTGAGCGAGGCCCACGACCGGTATCTGGAGGAGGCCTTTGGCCGTCTTCCTTGACACCTCGGCCCTCTACGCCCTTCTGGACCGGGACGACGCCCATCACCGGGAGGCCGCCCGGACCTTCCGGGGGCTCCTGGAGGCCCGGTGGCCCCTCACGACCCACACCTACGTGGTGGTGGAGGGCGTGGCCTTGGTCCAGAGGCGGCTCGGCGTGGAGGCGGTCCGGGCCCTGGTCCACGACCTTCTGGGGGTGGTGGAGGTGGCGCCCGTGGAGGAGGCCCTGCACCAGGCCGCCCTCACGGCCCTCCTGGCCTCGGGCAGGCGGGAGGTGAGCCTGGTGGACTGGACGAGCTTCCTCTTCATGCGGGAAAGGCGGCTGGAAAAGGCCTTCGCCTACGACGAGCACTTCTGGGAACAGGGCTTCGTCCCCGTGGAGGAGGCCTTGCATAATGGATAGGATGGATAGGGAAGCCCTGGCGCAGGAGGTTCTAAGGCTCAAGCGGGAGCGCAACGCCGTCATCCTGGCCCACTCCTAAGGAGGCGGAGGGCGCCCCCGGGGTGGTGCGGCGGAAGGAGGCCCTCCTCGTCTTCCTCCGCCCGGCGGAGGCCGTGCCCTTGGAGGAGGTGGACCGGGCGGGGCGGGCGCGCCTCGAGGCGGGAAGCCTCCTCCTCCTCATGCGCCTCCTCGCCCGGGCGGCCCTGGCCCGGGAGGAAAGCCGGGGCGCCCACTTCCGGGAGGACTTCCCCAAGGAGAAGGCTCCCCGGCACAGCCTCTTCCAGGGGTGGCGCCTCACCTTCCTTCCTGTGGGTGTAGAGTAGAGGAGGAGGGCATATGAAAGGCCACCCCGAGGTAATCCAGAGCCTACAGGAGCGGCTTTCCGAGGAGCTCGCCGCCATCCTCCAGTACATGGTCCACGCCGAGATGGCGGAGAACTGGGGCTTCAAGGCCCTGGCCCGCCACCTCAAGGCCCACGCCATCACCGAGATGCGCCACGCAGAGCGGCACATCGAGCGGATCCTCTTCCTCGAGGGCTTCCCCGAGGTGAGCCGCATCGCCGAGATCCGCATCGGCAAGACGGTGGAGGAGATCCTCTTCAAAGACTACGAGGGCGAGCTCCAGGCGGTGAGGGGCTATAACGAGACCATGAACCTGGCCCAGAGCCTGGGGGACAACGGCACCCGCGACCTGGTGGCGGAGATCCTCAAGGACGAGGAGGGGCACGTGGACTGGCTGGAAGCCCAGCGGGAGCTCCTCCAGCAGATGGGCCTGGCCAACTACCTGCAGTACCTGGCAGGGGAAGCGGAGTAGCCGCTAAGGTGGCCTTCGGCTAGGCCACCGGGGCCTTGAGGTGCTTGCGGGCCCAGCGGTCAATGGCGGCAATGACCGCCTCCAGCTCCCGGCCCGCCTCGGTGAGGCTGTAACGGGTGCGGGGCGGCATGTAGGACTCCACCCGCTTCTCCACCACCCCCACCTCCACCAGGTGCTCCAGCCTCTGGGAGAGGGTGGCGGGGTTCACCCCGCCCACGGCCCTGGCCAGCTCGTTGAAGCCCTTGGGTCCCTCCAACAGGGCGCGGACGATGTGGAGCGTCCACTTTTCCTGGAGGAGGTTCAAGGCGGCGTAAACCGGGCAGAAGGCGCCGTGCTCGCCCATGCCCCCATGGTAGCACGGCGGCCCGGGCCTAGGCGGAGCCTCTCCGGGCCACCAGGGTGAGGAGGGTGTAGGCGGCCACGGTCTTGCCCTCCTGGTTCGCCACCTCCACCGCCCACTCCACCACCCCGGTCTTCTCGTCCCGGGGGCGCTTGGCCCGCACCGTGAGGCGGGCCTGAAGGGTGTCTCCCGCCCCCACGGGCTCCAGGAAGCGCAGGCCCTCGAGGCCGTAGTTGGCCAGCACCGGCCCCGGGGCCGGGTCCACGAAAAGCCCTGCCGCCGCCGAGAGGACGAAGTACCCGTGGGCCACCCGCTTCCCGAAGAGGCTCTCCCTGGCGGCGAGCTCGTCGGTGTGGGCGTAGAAATGGTCCCAGGAGACGTGGGCGAAAAGGGCGATGTCCGCCTCTGTAACGGTGCGGCGGTGGGTGGTAAGGGTCTCGCCCACCTCCAGCTCCTCGTAGTACTTGCGGAAAGGGTGGACCCCCGCGGGCCTCTCCGCCCCCTTGGCGTACTCCCCGGTGAGGGCCTGGAGGGTGAGGGGGTCGCCCTGGAGGGCCAGGCGGTGGAGGTGGCGGGCCACGGAGAGGAGGCCCCCCAGCTCCTCCCCACCCCCGGCCCGCCCCGGCCCCCCGTGGAGGAGGCGGGGCAGGGGGGAGCCGTGGCCTGTGGAGGTGCGGGCGTCCCGGGCGTTCAGGATGTGGAACCGTCCCACCTCCTGCCCGAGGCCCAGGAGGAAGAGGCGGGCCTCCTCGGGGTCTGGGGTGGCGAGGGTGGCCACCAGCATCCCCCCGCCCCGGCGGGCGAGGGCCACCGCCTCCTCGGGGGTCTCGTAGGGGAAGAAGGTGGCCACGGGACCGAAGGCCTCCACCCGGTGGAGGGCCTCGGCGTGGGGGGTTTCCGCCAGGAGGAGGGTGGGGGGGAAGAAGGCCCCGTCCCGCCTCCCCGGGTGCTCCCAGTAAACCCGGGCCCCGGCCTCCAGGAGGGCCCTCACGGCGCCCTCCACCTCGGCCTTCTGCTCCAGGGAGGCCAGGGGCCCAAGGTCCACCCCCTCCTCCCTGGGGTCCCCCATGCGGAGGCCGGCCAGGTGTTTCCGGGTGGCCTCGAGGAGGGCCTCGAGGCGGTCCCTGGGCGCCAGGACCCGGCGGATGGCGGTGCACCGCTGTCCCGTTTTGATGGCGAGTTCCTGGGCCACCTCCTCGGCCAGGCGGGAAACCTCCTCCTCTCCCGCCCTCTCCCCCAGGATGGCGGCGTTTATGGAGTCGGTCTCGGCGTTGAAGAAGGCGCCCCTTTCCAGGAAAGCGGGGTGGCGGCGCAGGCGGTGGGCGGTGGCCTGGGAGCCCGTGAAGTAGACGCTGTCCCGGTGGTCCAAGGCCTCCAGGGCCTCCCCCAGGCCGCCCGCCACGAACTGGAGGCTCCCTTCGGGGAGGAGCCCAGAGTCCAGCATGAGGCGCACCAGGGCCTCGGCCACGTGGGCCGTGGGGGTGGCGGCCTTGGCCAGGGTGGGAACCCCGGCGAGGAAGGCCGGGGCGAACTTCTCCAGAAGGCCCCATACGGGGAAGTTGAAGGCGTTGATCTGCAGGGTGATCCCCCCCTTGGGCACCAGGAGGTGCCGCCCCTGGAAGGAGGCGTCCTTGGCCAAAAGAAGGGCCTCTCCCTCGGGCAGGAGGTTGCCCTCGGGGAGGTTGCGGGCCAGGGAGCTGTAGGCGAAGAGGACCCCGATGCCCCCGTCCACGTCGTACCAGGCGTCCCGCCGGGTGCCCCCGGTGGTGGCGTAGAGGCGGTAGAGGGCCTCCTTCCTCTCGGAGAGGTACTGGGCCAGGGCCCTAAGCCTCCGGCCCCGCTCCTGGAAGCCCAGGGCCAGGAGCCCCCTCCCCCCCACCTCCCGGCCCCAGGCCACAGCCTCCTTCAGGGGAAGCCCTTCCGAGGTCACCCAGGCCAGGACCTCCCCCGTGGCGGCGTCCCGCAGGGGGACCCCCGGGCCCTGGCCCTCCCGCCAGTCTCCCATCAGGTAGCATCGGACCTTCATCCCAATCCCCCCTAGACCGCCTTGAAGGCCTCAAAGACCTCCCCGCAGGCGGCGCACTGGTAGAGCATCTTGCACAGGGTGGCCCCGAAGGTGTTCTTGAGGACCACCTGGGGGCTCCCGCACCGGGGGCAGGGGGGGTCCTGGGAGGCCAGGGGGAGGGGCAGGGGCGGGGCGATGCCGTAGCCTTGGAGCTTGGCCTTGGCCTCCTCGGCCATGGCCTCGGTGCTCCAGGGGACCCTGGCCTCCTCCACCTCCACCTCCACCGCGCCCGCCTCCTTGAGGGCCTTGACGATCTCCTCCCGGATGAGCCCCAAGGCCGGGCAGCCCGAGAAGGTGGGACGGAAGCGCACCCGCACCCTCCCCCCCTCGGCCTCAATCCCCAGGACCATTCCCATCTCCACGATGTTGAGGACGGGGATCTCCGGGTCCTTGACGCCTTTTAGGGCCTCCCAGTAGCGGGCTACCACGCCTTGGCCTCCCGGTCCCAGCGGGCCACGGACTGCATCTCGGCAAGGAGGGACCACAGGTACTCCGTGTGCTCCTTCCGGCTTCTGGGCACGTACCCTCCCTCCTTGGCCTCGAGGCCCGCCCGGCGCAAAAACCCCTTGACCTCCTCCAGGTAGGCCCCTTCCAGGGCCTTGAGCTCCGGCACCACCCCCGCCTCCACCAGGGCCTCCTCCTCGGGAAGGGGCTGGAAGAGCTGGCGGGCGTAGGGGAAGAGGAGGTCCAGGGCCTCCTGGGCCCTCCGGTGGGACTCCTCCGTGCCCTGTCCCAGGCGCTCCACCCATAGGGCGGAGTGCCGGAGGTGGAAGCGCTCCTCCTTGAGGATCCGCTCCGCCGCCTCCGCCAGAGGGGCATACGCGGACCGCCTCGCCTCCCCGAGCCAGAGGTTCTCGTAGGCGTCAAAGAGGTACTGGCGCACCATGGTGAAGGCCCAGTCCCCCTGGGGAAGCTCCACCAGCACGGCGTTCCCGTACTCCAGGGGGTCCCTTAGGAAGACCAGGGCGTCGGGGTCGGAGCCGTCCAGCTCCCGCCTCAGCTCCAGGTAGAGCTTGGCGTGGCCCAGCTCGTCCTGGGCCAGGTTGGCGATGGCGATGTCCTCCTCGAGGATGGGCGCGTGCCCCACCCACTGGGAAAGGCGCTGGGCCAGGACCACCTCGTCGTCGGCCAAGGCCGTGAGCTTGGCGAGGAGGGCCTCCTTCAGGAAAGGATCAAGCCTCATCGGCCACCTCCTTCGCGGTGACGAGCCCGTAGTAGGACTGCAGCCGGTAGGTCTTGTCCTTGGCGGGGGCGAACCAGCTCTCCAGGACCTCCGGCGTGGGCTCGGTGCCCACCACCACCCGCTCCGGCACCGCCCAGAAGGCCACCCCCTGGGCCTGGAGGAGGGCTTCCTTCACCGCCTCCTGGGGGCTTCGCGCTGGGAAGCGCCCCACCAGGTCCCCGTAGACCATGCTCCGGCGGTGGCTCCGCTTGGCGAAGACCCAGTAGGCCTCAAGCTGTTTCCCTGGCGGGAAAGCATCCAGGGCCTTGGGGTCCCTCAGCCCCTCCTGGGTCACGTGGAAGAAGGCCTCCGCCGGGGCCACGAAGAGGGCGTAAGCCGAGGGCCTCCGCACGAAGACGTGCCGGGCCAAAAGGAGGGCGTGCTCGGGGTCTGCGGCGTGCACCGAGCCCACCATCTGGGGCAGGCTCCTCTCCGTGTCCTGCTTGATGACCTCAAACCGCGGCCACTCGGTTCCCCACATAAGGCCTCCCTAGTCCGCCGCCTGGGCCAGCCTGCGCCGGGCGTGGGCCTCCACGGCCTCCCGCACCCAGCGCCCTTCCTCGTGGGCCTTGCGCCTGGCCTCGAGGCGGTGCCGGTTCATGGGCCCTTCTCCCTGGATCACCTTCCAGAACTCGTCCCAGGGGATGGGGCCGTGGACCCAGTTCCCCGTCTTCTCGTCGTAGCGGAGGTGGGGGTCGGGGATCTCTAGCCCCGCCTCCAGAAGCTCCGGGACGTGCTCGTTCAGGAACTCCTGCCGGATCTGGTCGTTGGTCTTGGTCTTGATGCCCCAGCGGAGGAGGAGGGGGGTGTGGGGGGAGTCGGTATCGTGGGGGCCCGCCATCATCAGGGTGGGCCACCACCAGCGGTTCAGGGCGTCCTGGACCATCCGCCGCTGCTTGGGGGAGCCCTTGGCGTAGAGGAGGACCGCCTCCTTGCCCTGCTTGTGGTGGAAGGTCTCCTCGGCGCAGATGCGCACCATGGCCCGGGAGTAGGGGCCGTAGGAGCACTGGGCCAGCATGGTCTGGTTCTTGATGGCCATGCCGTCCACCAGCCAGCCGATGATGGCCACGTCCGCCCAGGTGAGGGTGGGGTAGTTGAAGATGTTGGAGTACTTGGCCTTCCCCGAAAGGAACGCCTCCACCATCTCCTCCCGGGTTACCCCCAGGGTCTCGGCGGCGTGGTAGAGGTACTGGCCGTGCCCCGCCTCGTCCTGCACCTTGGCCAAGAGGATGAGCTTGCGCCTCAAGGAGGGGGCCCGGGGAATCCAGGCGCCCTCGGGGAGCATGCCCACCCACTCGCTGTGGGCGTGCTGGGAGATCATGCGGACCAGCTGGCGGCGGTACTCGGCGGGCATCCAGTCCCCGGGCTCAATCTTCTCCCCCCGGGCGATCCTCGCCTCGAACTCCTCTAGCCTCTCCTGGTAGTCCGGGTCCTCGGGGTAACCGATCCTAAGCCTGACCATCCTCGCCTCCTTCCTCACGGTGTTCCCCTTCCGGGGAAGCAGCCACGCCAAGGGCCTTCAGGACCAGCTTGGCGTAGACTTCCGAAAGCTCGTCCAAAGAGAGGGGCCCTTCGGGGCGGTACCACTGGTAGGTCCAGTTGAGGGCGGAAAGGACGAAGAGGGTCGCGAGCCGCACATTCTCCACCCGGAAAACCCCCGCCCGCACCCCCTCCTCCACCACGGCCTCCACCCCCTTCTCGTAGCGGCGCCTCAGGGCCTTGGCCTCCTCCAGGAGGGGAGGGGAGAGGTGCTTCCACTCGTGGAAGAAGACCGTGGCCCGGGGAAGCTCCTCGGCGATGACCCGGAGGTGCCCTTTGACCAAGGCCCGCATCCTTTCCACGGGGTTCCCCCGGGGGAGGTCCTCCAGCACCTTCTGGAACCTCTCGGCCGCCTGGCGCACCACCTCCAGGAGGAGCTCCTCCTTGGAGGAGATGTGGGTGTAAAGGCTTCCCCCCTGGAGGTTGAGGTGCCTGGCCAGCTCCCGCATGCTGGTGGCGTGGTAGCCCCGCTGGCTGAAGAGCTTCCCGGCCATGTGGAGAATCTCCTGGCGGCGGTCCATAGCGAACGGTCGTTAGTTAGTATCGCACACCCCAAGGGAAGGGACAAGTGTCCTGCCTCACCTTTCGCCGGGGCCGCCGTCAGAGATCGGGGAGCCTCGAGGCCGCCTCCTTGAGCCTTTCCCTCGAGGCGTGGAGGTAGATCTGGGTGGTGGCGATGGACTCGTGCCCCAGGAGGTCCTTCACCGCGTCCAGCTCCACCCCCATCTCCACCAGGAGGGTGGCGTAGGCGTGGCGGAGCTTGTGAGGGGTGAGGCGCCTGGGGTCCAGGCCCGCCCTCAGGGCGGCCTCCCGGAACCGGGCCTCCACCCAGCGGGCCGAGGGGGCGCGGCCCTTGCGCCTTCCCTCTCGGAATGTGAAAATAAGCACATTCCCTTGGGGCGGGCCCAGCTCCAGAAGCGCCCCCTGGGCCGTCCGGGAAAGGGGCACGAGCCTTTCCTTGTTGCCCTTGCCCACCACCCGCACCGCCACGGGGTGGCCGCCCTCTAGGACCAGGTTCCGCCCCTTCAGGGAGAGGGCCTCGGAGATGCGCAGGCCCGTGCCGTAGAGAAACCGGGCCAGGGCCAGGAGAAGCCGGGCTTCCTTCTCCTCCGAGAGGGCCTCGAGGAAGCGCCTGAGCTCCTCGGGGCTCGGGTGCAGGGGAAGCCTCCGGCCCGCCTTGGGACGGCCGATGCCCTCGGTGGGGTCGGGGACCTCCTCCCCCCGGATCTCCCGCAGGTAGCGGTAGTAGCTCCTGAGGGCGGCCAGGAACCCCTGCACCCGCCGGGGGGCCCAGCGCTTGGCGAGGAGCAGGGCCCGCACCGCCTCGGGGCCCGGGGGGAGGCCTTCCTCCTCGAGGAAGCGGAGCCAGAGGGAGAGGTCCTGGAGGTAGCGCCGCACCCCCCGGACCGAGTAGCCCCGCTCCAAGAGGAGGTATTCCGCATAGGGGGCCAGGTCCGCAAGGGCCTTTTCGGGCCTTTTAACGCCGATGGTTTTCCAGATAACTGCCGGGCCGTCCGGTGGGACCATGGGGGCATTATACATGCGCGAAATGTACCTTTCGCGAACGACCTGCATCACCCCCCGGCGCTCCCCCGCTCAAGAAACCGGTGGACCGGAAGGGCGAGCCAGGCCCCGAGGACCGGGAAGAAGGCGGGCACCAGGGCGTACGGGTGGGCCGCCCCCGGCACCCCCACCAGCCAGGCCAGGGCCCTGGGGCCCAGGTCCCTGGCGGGGTTCAGGGCGAAGCCCCCGGGGCCCCCGAGCCCGTACCCCACGGCGGCCACGGTAAGGGCCACCCACAGGGCCACCAGCCTTCCGTCCCGGCCCGCCCGGAGGATGACCAGCATGAGGGCGAAGGTGCCCAGGGCCTCGGCCACCGCCCCGTTTGCCCAGGGGTAAGGGGCTTCCGGCTCCAGGCGCAGGGCCCCGGGTCCGGTGCTGAAGACGTTGGGCAGGCCCTGGGCCTCGAGGCCCGCCCCGTAGGCCAGATAGGCCCCCAAAGCCCCCAGGAAAGCCCCCAGGAACTGGGCGAGGAGGTAGGCGGGCACGAAGCGCCAGGGAAAGAACCCCCCCAGGGCGAGGGCCAGGGTCACGGCGGGGTTCAGGTGGGCCCCCGAGGCGTTGCGCGCCGCCAGGATGCCCACCAGCACGGCAAGCCCCGAGCCCAGGGCCAGGGTGTCGTAGCCGTAGGCCCCGGGGTTGAGGCGGGGAGCCAGAACCGCGTTGGCGGCGCTGCCCACCGTGAGGAGGACCAGGAGAAAGGTGCCCAAGAGCTCCCCAATGAAGGCCCGACGGACCCGTTCCATGGTCTCCCTACTCTACCAGGAGGCGGTCAGGGGGCCGTCAGCCCCCACCTCAGGCCGGGCCCTCGGGCTCCCGGAGGCGAAGGGAAGCCTCCCGGGCGATCCGGTCCCGCAACCAGAGGGCGCTTCCCTTGGCGACCCGCTTCTGGCTGGGGAAGTCCACATAGAAAAGGCCGAACCGCCTCGTATAGCCGAAGGCCCACTCAAAGTTGTCCATGAGGCTCCAGACGAAGTAACCCCTGAGGTCCACCCCTTCCCTTTTGGCCCGGAGGGCGGCCCCTACGTGGGCCTCGAGGTAGGCCACCCGCTCGGGGTCCTCCACCACGGCCTCCCCCCGCCAAAGGTCGGGGTAGGCGGCCCCGTTTTCCGTGATGTAGAGGGGCCAGGGCACCTCCCGGCCCAGGCGCTTCAGGAGATCGTAAAGCCCCTGGGGGTACACCTCCCACCCCATGGCCGTGACCGCTCCCACCGGCGGCAGGTAGCGCACGGGTAAGGGCCCAGTTCCCGGGGCTACCCGGGCCGGGGCGTAGTAGTTCACCCCCAGGAAGTCCAGGGGCCTGGCGATGATTTCCAGGTCGCGGGGGTAGGCGGGGACGGGCGGGGCCTCCCGGAAAGGGTTTTCCGGGTACCCCTTGCCCAGGATGGGGTCCAGGAAGTAACGGTTGTGGTAGCGGTCGGCCACGTCCACCGCCTCCGGGTCCTCGCCGTACACCGGGGCGAAGTTGAGGACGAGGCCCACCCGCCTGGCCCCCGCTGCCCTCAGGGCCTCCACGGCCAGGCCGTGCCCCAGAAGGAGGTGGTGGGCCGCCCGCAAGGCGGCCTCCAGGTCCCGCATCCCCGGGGCGTGCTCCCCCGTCCAGTGGCCTAGGAAGGCGGAACACCACGGCTCGTTGAGCGTGGCAAAGTACGGGACCCGGTCGGCAAGGGCTCGGGCCACCAGCCCGGCGTATTCGGCGAAGGCGTAGGCGGTCTCCCGGCTTCGCCACCCTCCACGGGCCTCCAAGGCCAAGGGGAGGTCCCAGTGGTACAGGGTGAGGAAGGGAACCAGGTCCGCCTCCAGAAGGCGGTCCACCAGGCGGTCGTAGAAGGCCAGGCCCTTGGGGTTGATCCGCCCCTTCCCCTCGGGGAGGATGCGGGGCCAAGCCACAGAAAAGCGGTAGGCTCCCACCCCGAGGAACCGCATCAGGCCGATGTCCTCTTCATAGCGGTGGTAGTGGTCGCAGGCGGGCTCCCCAGAGCTCCCGTCGGCGATGGCTCCCGGTCTCTTGGCGAAAGCGTCCCAGATAGAGGGCCCCCGGCCTTCTTCCCGGGTGGCGCCCTCAATCTGGTAGGCGCTGGTGGCTACCCCCCACAGAAAGTCATCTTCTCTTGTCGGCATCCCGATTCTCCTCGCCTTGCTTAGCCCTTCACCGCACCGGCGGTGAGCCCCTGAATCAGCTGCCGCTGCACGAAGAAAAAGAGCAACAGGACCGGCAGTGTGGCCACCGTGGCCGCAGCCATGACCAGGTCGTAGCGGTTCTGGTAGTTGCCCACGAAGTTGCGGATCCCTACGGGGATGGTGGCCGTGGCCTCGGTGGTGAGGACCTGGGCGAAGAGGAGCTCGTCCCAGGCGGTGAGGAAGATGTACACGGCGGTGGCGGCCAGGCCCGGCAGGGCCAGGGGGAGGATGACCCGGTAAAAGGCCTGGAAGGGGGTGGCCCCATCCACCAGGGCCGCCTCCTCCAGTTCCCTGGGGATGGAAGCGAAAAACCCCCGCAAGATCCAGATGCTCAGGGGCACAAAGAAGGCGGTGTAGGTGAAGACCAGCCCCCCGTAGCTTCCCACCAGGCGCACCTCGAGGCCCAACGCCACCCGGGCCCAGTTCTGGACGTGGATGTACATGATGTAGATGGGGATCAGGAAGAGGATCCCGGGGATCACCTGGGTCACGAGGACGCTCCCCCCGAAGAGCTCCGCCCCCGGGAAGCGGAACCGGGCGAGGGCGTACCCGGCGAAGGTGGCCACCGTCAAGGCCAAGGCCGTGGTGAGGAAGCAGACCAGGAAGGAGTTCTTCAAGTAGTGGAGGAAGGGCAGGACCCGCCAGATGTCCAGGTAGTTTCCCCACTGGGGCGTCTTGGGGAATAGGCTTCCCGTGGCCGCCTCCAGCTGGGTCATGAGGGAGGTGTTCACCATCCAGAAGATGGGAAAGAGGTGAAACGCCAGCACGGCGAAGAGGAGGAGGTTCGCGCCCCACCTAAGCCAGCGTTCCTCGCGCACGGCTCACCTCGCTTTCAGGTCCTCCCGGAAGACCCGGTACCAGAAGAGGATGAGCGCCAGGGAGAGGAGCATGTAGAGGGTGCTCGCCGCCGCCCCCAGGCCGAAGTTCCACATGCCGAAGGTGTTGCGGAAAAGGTTGGTCATGAGCAGGTCCCCCCACTCCCCCGGGTAGCCCGCCCCGTGGCCGAACATCATGTAGACGATGTTGAAGCTGTAAAGCGTTCCCAGGAACCCGTGGAGCAGGAGGACGGCCGTCACCGGGCGGAGCATGGGCCAGGTGACGTGGCGGAAGCGCTGCCAGGGCGTGGCCCCGTCCACCCTGGCCGCCTCGTAGAGCTCCTGGGGCACGGTCTGCAGGGCGGCCAGGTAGGTCACCATCGCGAAGGGCCAGCCCCGCCACACCGTGGGGACCACGATGGCCACGAAGGTGAGGGGGCCGATGAGCCAGTGGGGTTTCTCCGGGAAAAGGCCGAGAGCGTTCACGAGGAGGTGGTTGATGACCCCCTCCTTGAGCCACATGAACCCCCAAAGGAGGCCCACCACGTAGCTCGGCACCACCCAGGGGAGGAGGAACAGGCTCCGCCAAAGCCCCCGGAGGGGGAGGGGCCGGTTCAAGAGGTGGGCCACCAGGAGTCCCAGGGAGAGGTTCAGGGCGTTCACCGCCAGGGCGTAGAGAAGGGTGGTGCGCACGGCGTAGAGGAACCCGGCGCGGAAGGTGGACTCGGGGTTCAGGAGGACCTCCCGGTAGTTCTCCAAGCCCACGAAGGGGGCCTGGAGGTAGAGCCTTAGGGTCTGGAGCCTCAGGTCCAGGAAGCCCATGTAGATCCCTTGGAGCATGGGGCCGTAGTGGACGAGGAGCATCCCCAAAAAGGCGGGGGCGACGAAGAGGTAGGCGAGGCCGTACTTGCGCCAGAAAGTCTTCATGGGAGGAAAGGGGGGGCAAAGCCCCCCCATCCGCCTACCGGAGGGCCTGGTTGATGGCCAGGGAGGCCTTGTCCATGAGGTCCTTTAGGGCCTCACGGGTGAGCTTGCCCTGGGCCACCAGGTCCCAAGCCATGCCGAGGTGCTGCACCGCCAGGTTCTCCACCCCACCCCAGCCCGCCAGGGAGGGGTAGGTGCGGCCGAACTGGGCCGCCTGGATGAAGGTGCGGAGGAGGGGGTTCTGCTGGAACTCCGGCGCATTCCAGGCGGCGCGGAGGGCGGGGAGCATCCCGCTCGTCTGGGCGTAGCGGACCTGGGCCTCGAGGCCGCCCAGGTACTTGAGGAGTTCCTTGGCCAGGGGCTTGTTCTTGGAGAAGGCGAAGAGGGCGAGGTTGGAACCGCCGAAAAAGGTGTACCGCCCCTTGGGCCCGGCGGGATAGGGCGCCACGCCCAGGTTCTTGGCGGCGGGGCGCTCGGCGAAGCCGCCCTTGGCTTCGGGGACCTGGGCCCGCTGGATCATCCATGGGCCGCTGGCGAAGACGGCGCACTTCCCGGCCTGGAAGTCGGCCTCAATCTGGGCGGTGTTCTTCTCCAGGCTCTCCGCCGGGACGTAGCCCCTTTGGGCCAGGGAGAGGAAGAAGTACAGGCCTTCTAGGCTCTCCGGGCTGCTTAAGGCGCTCTGCCAGCGGCCGCTGGCTTGACGCACGATCTCCCCGCCCGCGCCCCAGATCCAGGGGGCGGCGTTGTGAAGTACATCCCAGGTGTTCTTTCCCGGGGTGCAGAGGGGGGCGAGGGGTTTCTTCGTTTCCGGGTCGGTGAACCGGGACTGGGCCAGGCGTGCGAGCCCTGCCTCAAAGTCCTGCCAACTGCGGAACATCTGGGCGGGGTCTACTCCGGCGGCCCTTAGGGCATCGGTGCGGTAGTAGAAGGCCCTGAGCTCCGAGAACCAGGGGACGGCCGTGGCCTGCCGCCCTCCCTCCAGCCGGGCGGTGCGCCACACGGCGGGGAGGTAAGCCCTCTCCCCGCCCAGGGCCTCCAGCACGTCGTCCACGGGCTCCAGGACACCCATGGCGCTGATCGCCCCCACCCACGTGGTGCCAAGCTGGGTAAGGTCCGGGCCCACGCCGCTGGTGGCGGCGGTGGTGATCTTGGTCCAGGCCACGCCCCAGTCCAGGACGGTCACCTTTACCTGTACCCCACGGGCTTTCTCAAAGGGGGCCACCAGGGCCTTGAAGTCCTCGGCCGGCTGGGCGCTGTTGGGCATGATCCAGACCTCGAGGGTCCCTTGAGCCACGGCCAGGGGTGCGAGGGCGAGGATGATTGAAAGCGCTTTCTTTAGCATACGCTCCACCTCTTTTGGCAAACCCGCCTTCAGGCGGTCCAGAACCTTAGGCCGAAAAGCCGCTCTTTCCCTTCAGGCTCCCACCTCCCTTACCGAGGCCCTCTCCACCAAGGCCAGCTCCAGGTGGGGTAGGTTGGGGGACTCGCCTCCAAGGACCGCCCGGAGGGCGCGGCCCAGGGCCATCCCGATCTCCTGGATGGGCTGGCGCACGGTGGTGAGGGGGGGGGTCTGGTAGGCGCTCAAGGCCACGTCGTCAAAGCCCATGAGGGAAACATCCTCCGGCACGCGAAGCCCCCGCTGGTAAAGGTAAAGCCGGGCGCCAAAGGCCGTCTGGTCGTTGGCGGCGAAGATGGCCGTGGTGTCGGGGTAACGGCGGAAGGCCTCCTCCGCCGCAAGGTAGCCCCCGTCCTCCTCCAGGTTGCCGTAGACCACCCGGGCCTCGAGGCCGGCCTCCCGCATGGCCTTGCGGTAGCCCAGAAGCCTTTCCCGCACGTCCAAGCCTCCCCGGTGGCTGGAAATGTGGACGATGCGAGTGTGGCCTCGCTGGAGGAGGTAACGGGTGGCCTCGTAGGCGGCCTTCTGGTTGTCCAAAAGGAGGGACCAGGCCCTCGGGCCTTCCACCCGTTGGCCGAAGGCCAAGACCGGGATGCCGAGGTCCCTCAGGGCCTCCCCGCCCAGGGCGGTGCCCAGGAGGACCAGGGCCTCTACCCGATGGGCCTTCAGGAACTCCAGGGCCTCAAGCTCCCGCACCGGGCTCCAGTGCCCGGGCACGGCGATGGGGCGGTAGGGGGTGGTTTCCAGCTCCAGGGTGAGGGCCTCGAGGATGGGGCCGAAGAAGGGGCTCGCGAAGTCTGAGATCAGAATGCCCACCGCGTAAGAGCGTCCCGTGGCCAGACCTTGGGCCAAGGGGCTCGGCGCGTAGCCTAGCTCCTCCACCGCCTGGAGCACCGCCCGCACCTTCTCTGGGGAGACCCGGGCGGTCCCGTTGAGGACTCGGGACACCGTGGCCGGGGAAACCCCGGCGCGGCGGGCCACCTCTTCAATGGTGGGGCGGGTCCGGGTCATGGTTGAGGTTAGGGTAGCACGGCTTGAAAGCGCTTGCAAGCCCCTGGCCGAAAAGCGCCTGGGCGAGGCCCTTGTAAGCCTGCCCCTTGACGAAAGGGACCTGCCCCCGTAAGCTGCTACCGACCGTTTGGTAGGGAGGCCTCATGCCCCAAGCCTGGATCGTGGAAGCGGCGAGAACCCCCATCGGCAAGCACGGGGGGGCGCTGGCTTCGGTGCGCCCCGACGACCTTCTGGCCCACGTCCTCTCCGCCCTCATGGAGCGCTCGGGGGTGCCCAAGGAGGAGGTGGAGGACGTCTACGCCGGCTGCGCCAACCAGGCGGGCGAGGACAACCGCAACGTGGCCCGTATGGCCCTCCTCCTCGCGGGCTTCCCCGTGGAGGTGGCGGGGTGCACCGTGAACCGCCTCTGCGGCTCCGGCCTCGAGGCCGTGGCCCAGGCGGCTCGGGCCATCTGGGCCGGGGAGGGCAAGGTGTACATCGGAAGCGGGGTGGAGTCCATGTCCCGCGCCCCCTACGCCCTCCCCAAGCCCGAACGGGGCTTCCCCACCGGGAACCTGGTCGTGTACGACACCACCCTGGGCTGGCGCTTCGTCAACCCCAGGATGCAGGCCCTCTACGGCACCGAGAGCATGGGGGAAACCGCCGAGAACCTGGCGGAGATGTACGGGATCCCCCGGGAAGAGCAGGACCGCTTCGCCCTCCTCTCCCACCGGAAGGCGGTGCGGGCCTGGGAGGAGGGGCGCTTTAGGGAGGAGGTGGTCCCCGTGCCGGTGAAGCGGGGCAGGGAGGAGGCCCTGGTGGAGGTGGACGAGGGCCCGAGGCGGGACACCTCCCTGGAGAAGCTCTTAAGCCTAAAGCCCGTCTTCCGGGAAGGGGGCACGGTGACCGCGGGGAACAGTAGCCCCCTGAACGACGGGGCGGCGGCGGTGCTCCTCGTTTCCGACGACTACGCCAAGGCCCACGGCCTGAAGCCCCTGGCCCGGATCCGGGCCATGGCCGTGGCCGGGGTGCCCCCCCGCATCATGGGCATCGGCCCCGTGCCTGCCACGAGAAAGGCTTTGGAGCGGGCGGGGCTGAGCCTCTCGGACCTCGGCCTCATTGAGCTCAACGAGGCCTTCGCCGCCCAGAGCCTGGCCGTGCTCCGGGAGTGGGGCCTAGACATGGAGGACCCCCGCCTGAACCCCAACGGCGGGGCCATCGCCCTGGGCCACCCCTTGGGAGCCTCGGGGGCCCGGATCCTCACCACCCTGGTCCACGAGATGAGGCGGAGGGGCGTCCAGTTTGGCCTCGCCACCATGTGCATCGGGGTGGGCCAGGGCATCGCCCTCGTGGTGGAGGCGGTGGGATAAGGGTGGGGGGTCTTCCCTGCCCTTGGTCAGGATGCCGGGCGTTTATGCTTGTGTATTTTTTCACGATTCTACTCGCTCGTGAATACAAGCTCCGCTCCAGGCCACACCTGCCCCAAAAGCCACAGGTCCCGCCCCTCCACCACCGCGGGCTTGGCGTAACCCCCTAGGCTTCCCTTGTCGGCCAAAAGCACCAGGGGCTTCCCCGAGGGCGGCACCTGGATCCCTCCCAAGGGCGTGGCCTCGGAAAGCCCTTCCCCACCCGGCACCTCCGGGCCTAGAAGCTCCACCCCCATGCGGTCCGCCCGCGCCACCCGAAAAGGCCCGGCGGTAAGGGCCCTCCAAGCCTCCCCCGTATACTGGGGCCCCCGCCGAAGGCGCACCCGAAAGGCCTCCGGCAAGGGCCTCAAGGCAAAGGCCCTCCCCGGCCGGACCGCCCGTTCCACCCTAAGCCCCAGCACGTCCCCCGCCCGCAAGGGACGGCCGATCCGGCCCCTGAGATCCGGGGAAACGGAACCGAAAAAGGAGGCGGCCTCCAGGCCCCCCGCCACCGCCAGGTACCCCCGCACCCCCCGTCCCCTAGGCCGGAAGCGCAGGGTCTTCCCCTCCCGCCAGAGGAAGCTCCGCCCCGGGAGGACCTCCTCCCCCTCCAGGAGGACCGCCAGGCCGTACCCGGCGAAGGCCGCCACCAGGGGCCTCAGAGCGGTGAGGACGGGGCCTTTGTAGGCGATCTCCAAAAGCGGGGCCCCTTCCGGGTTGCCCACCAGGCGGTTGGCCACCCCGGCGGAGTAAGGGTCCAGGGGCCCCGAACGGGCCAGGCCCAGATGCCCCGCCAGAAACCGCCCCCCGTCCACCACCAGGTCCAAAAGGCCCGGCTCCTCCACCCGGAAGGCGGGAAGGGCCGGTTCAGGGGGCAAGAGCTCCAGGGGCTCGGGCTCGGGAGGGACGGGCCCTTCGGCCTCAAAAAAGCGCACCCGGTCCCCGGGGCGGAGGAGGAAGGGCTCCTCCCGGTGGGGGTCGTAGACGGCCAGGAGGGCCCTTCCCAGGAGGTTCCACCCCCCGGGGGAAGGCAGGGGGTAGATGCCCGTCTGCGCCCCGGCCACGGCCACGCTGTGGGCCGGAACCCGGGGCCTGGGGTGGGGCTTGCGGGGGAGGCGCAGGGCCTCCTCCACCAGGGCCATGAAGGGAAAGCCGGGGGTAAACCCCAGGGCGTAGACCCGGTAAAGGGGCCTCTGGTGGAGGGCCTTCACCCCTTCCGGGGTGAGCCCCGTCCTCCGGGCCACCTCCAGGAGGTCCTCCCCATCGTAGCGCACGGGGATCCCCACCACCCTCTCCCCTCCCCTCCCCTCCTCGGGGAGGGCGTGAAGAAGGCGGAGGAGCCGCTCCCTGGAGGTTATTCTGGGATCATATTCCAGGTAAAGCGTGCCGTAGGCGGGGACCGCCTCCAAGAGGCCGGGGGGAGGGCTTTGAAGAAGACCCTGGGCCAAGGCCAAGGCCCGGCGGTTGGCCTCCTCGGAGAGCCCTTCCCCGAAGCGTAGGTAAAACCCTTCCCCCACACCCTTACTCTACCGCCCCCGGCATGACCCGCCCCTTAAGCTCCCGATCGGGCAAGGGCAGGAGGAAGAGGAGGGCGGCAAGGATGAAGAAGGCGCTATAGAGGAAAATCCTCCGCAAGGCCTCGGTGATCCCCAGGCTCAGGGCCTCCTTAAGCTTGGCCTTGACCGCCTCCAGCTGGGCCCGCACCTCTTTGGAAACCGCCTCCAGGGCCCTGGCCTGGGCCTGGCCCAAGGCGGCCTCGATGGACCCCGCCGCCTGTCCTTCCGCCTCCTTCAAGCCCTTTTCCACCTGGGCCAGGACCTGCGGGCGCAGGGCGGGCGGGGGAGGGTTTTGCAGGAGGTCTTGGAGCCTCGAGCCCAGGAGAGGGGAGGCGAGGAGGAAGGCCCGGGCCTCCCGGTCCCCCTCCCAGGCCCTGGCCAGGAGGGCGAGGGTGCCCCGGACCAGGCCGCCTTCAGGGATGGCTCTTTTCAGCTCCTCCGGGACCTGGGGGTCCTCCTTTAGGGCCCGGTAGGCGGCCTCGTCCCCTTGCAGGGCCTTCAGGGCCAGCCCCCGCAGGCGGGCGAACCGGGCGGGGATGCCCCCCGGGGTCAGCCCTTTCCGGAAGGACTCGGGCACCATGGGATCCCCCTGGAGGGCCCGGTAGGCGGCCTCGTCACCGGCGAGGGCCCGGAGGAGGAGGTCCTCCAGGCGGGCGAACTCCCGGTCCAGATCCAAGGCCATCCCCTCCCCCGCCCGCGCCACGGCGGGGGCGGAGGCGCCGCCGGGAAGGGCCTGGGACAGGTGGGCGCTAAGGCTACCCGCCAGCACCGTCCCGAGGAGGGCGACGCCCATGGTGGACCCGATCTGCCGCATAAACTGCACGGCGCTGGTGGCGCTCCCGATGCGGGTCATGGGGACATCGTTCTGGGCGGCGATGTTGAGGAGGCTTTGCGCAGGCCCTAGGCCCAGGCCCACCAGGAAGAAGAGGAGGACCGCAAGCCAAAGGGGCGTGTCCACGCGGAGAAGAAAATGGAAGGCGAGGAAAAGGGCGAGGAGGAAGGAGGCGCTTCCCAGCAAAAGGGCCTTGTAGCGGCCCAGGCGGGAGGAGAGCTGCCCACCGCCCACGCTGCCCAGGACCACGCCCAAGGTCAGGGGGAGCACCGTCACGCCGCTTTGGCTTGCGGAAACCCCCTTCACCACCTGGAGGTAAAGGGGCAGGAAGGCCACCGCCCCCAGGAAGGCGGGCCCGTAAAAGAAGGAGGCCAAGGCGGCGAGGGTGAAGGTGGGGATGCGGAACACGGAGAGGTCAAAGAGGGGGTGCCTCACCCTAAGCTCCGCCGCCACCCAGAGGAGGAGGCCCAAGGCGGCCAAGGCGAAAAGGCCAAGGATCTCGGGGCTTCCCCAAGGATAGGTGCTTCCGCCCCAGGAGAAGGCGAGCATCAGAGGCACCGCCCAGCCCGCCAGAAGAAAGGCCCCCAGGAAGTCAAAGGGCTCCCGGTGCCCCGGGGAGAGCCTGGGCATGTGGCGGAGGATGAACCAAAGGGCCACGGCCCCCACGGGCATGTTGATGTAGAAGACCCACCGCCAGGAGAGGTGGTCGGTGAGAAGCCCCCCGAGCCAAGGCCCCACCGCCGAGGAGAGGCCGAAGAGGGCACCGAAGGCCCCAGCAAGCCTCCCCCGTTCCTTGGGCGGGAAGAGCACGGCGATGGTGGTGAGGGCCAGGGCGAAAAGGGCCCCACCTCCCAGACCCTGGAGGCCGCGGAAGAGGATGAGCTCGGCCATGTCCTGGGAAAGGCCCGAGAGGGCCGAGCCCAGAAGGAAGAGGAGCACGGCCGTAAGGAGGATGCTCTTGCGGGAGAAAAGCTCGGTGAGGCGGCCGAAGATGGGGGCGGAAACGGTGGAGGCCAGGAGGTAGCTGGTGGTGACCCAGGCGTAGTACTCCGCCCCCCGTAGCTCCCCCACGATGCGGGGCATGGCCGTGGAGACGATGGTCTGGTCCAGGGCCGCGAGGAAAAGGCCCAGGAAGATGCCTATCATGGTGAAGCGAACCTCTTGGGGCGTGGGGTCTTTCATGGTTCCTCCAGTCGGGCAAGGAGTTCCACCAGGAGGGCCTGTTCCTCCGGGGTGAGGCGGGCGAGGCGCCGGGCCAGGGCGGCCTCCAGAAGGCCCTCGGCCTGGGCCAGGGCCTTCTCCCCCTTAGGGGTGAGCTCCAGGCGGTAGCGGCGGAGGTCCTCGGGGTCCAGGCTTCGCCGGAGGAAGCCTTGGGCCTCGAGGCGCCTTAGCATCTGGCTCACCGTGGGCGCGGGCAGGCCCATGGCCCGGGCGGCCTCCATGGGGTAGGGATGCCGCTGGACCACCCGGAGGAGCCAGGGGGAAAAGCCGCTCAACCCGAGCCGGGCCAGCTCGGGCTCGGTCTCCTCCCGGAGGGCCCTCTGGAGCCTCCAGATGCGGGCCAGGGCGGTCCAGACCACGGGGGCATTTTATTTGCCCCCAAATAGTTCAAATGTAAAGTAACTTACACCCCGGGGCCCCCTTGACGGGGAAGGAAGGCGGGGAATAGGGTACGGGCGAAGGAGGTGCGCATGCAGGGCCTTTTCTACAGCCAGGGCCACGACCACTACGCCCTGGACCCGGATCTGAAAGCGGTCTTGGACACCTTTGCCCCGGGCCTTCCCCAGGAGGAGCTTTCCGCCTTTGGAAGGTTGGTGGGGGAGGAGGTCCTGGAGGTGGCCCATCACGTGGACGCCCTCTCCCCTCCCCGCCTCTTGATGCACGACCTGGACGGCAACCGCATAGACCGGGCCTGGCTCTCCCCTGCGGAGAGGGCCCTTTTGGAAAGGCTCCGCCCCATGGTCCGCCCCGCCTACGAGGGCCGGGGCTGGCCCCTGCACTACGCCTTGGGCTACCTTCTGGCCGACGGGGGGCTTTACTGCATTCTCACCATCACCCACCAGGTGGCCTATGCCCTCCACAAGTACGCTCCCGAGTGGGAAGGGGTGAAGCGGGAACTCCTCTACGGGAAGGCCTTCGGGGCCACCTGGATGACGGAGATCCAAGGGGGGAGCGACCTGGGGGCGAACCGCACCCTGGCCCGGAAGGAGGGCGGGGCCTTCCGCCTCTACGCCGGGGACAAGTACTTCGCCTCGGGAGCGGGCCTCGCCGACTACGCCATCGTCACCGCCCGGCCCGAAGGCGCCCCGGAGGGCCCCAAGGGGCTCGCCCTCTTCCTGCTTCCCCGGGAGGTGGAGGGGAGGCTCAACTTCCGGGTGCGCCGCTTTAAGGAGAAGCTGGCCACAAGGGCCGTGCCCTCGGGCGAGGTGGAGCTGGAGGGTAGCCTGGCCTACCCCATCGGCAGGCCGGAGGAGGGGATCTACTACACCCTGGAAAACCTCACGGTGAGCCGCCTGGCCAACGCCGTGGCCGCCATGGGCCTCGCCAAGAAGGCCCACCTCGAGGCCCTCTTCCGGGTGCGCCGCCGCACCGCCTTCGGCCGGAGGCTCTTGGACCACGACCTGGTGGCGCAGGACCTCCTGGAGATGCGCCTGAGGCAGGTGGGGGGCACCGCCCTGGCCTTCTTGGCCGTGGCCCAGTTTGACCGGGTCTGGGAGGAGAGGCCGCCCTACACCGAGGCCTACCACCTGGCCCGCCTCCTCTCCCACCTGGCCAAGGGGCGCACCGCCGAGCACGGAACCGCCGTCACCGCCCTGGCCATGGAGCTCTTCGGGGGCCTGGGCTTTCTGGAAGACTACGGCGTGGCCCGCTTCCACCGGGAAGCCCTCATCACCCCCATATGGGAGGGCCCGGCCAACATCCAGGCTCTGGACATGCTGGAGGCCATCGCCAAGAAGGGGGCCCACGAACCCTTCTTGGATATGCTCCGGGAGAATCCCCTGGCCCTGGAGGCAGCGGAAAAAGCCTTAAAACGCCTCCAGGAAGAAGGCCCCTGGTACGCCAAGGAGGCCTTGAGGCGCCTCGCCGACGCCGCGGCGGTCTACGCCTTGGGGAAGGTGGCGGAGGACCCCTTCCCCGAGCTTGCCGGGCTCTACGCCCGGCGTTTTCTGGAAGGGGAGGCCCTCCCCGCCTGGGGGCGAAGGCCCGGGCTCTACGACCCCTGGTGGAGCCTCTCGTAGAGAGGCCCCAGGTCCTCGGGGCGGAAGCGGGCAGTGTAGCCCTTGGGGGGAAGGGGCTCCCGGTAGAAGAAGGCGGGGAGGCGGTCGTCCTCGTGGGTGAAGCCCGCCAGGTGGTTGAAGCGGTGCTCCAGGCGCAGGACCCCTTCCCCAAGCTCCCTCCAGAAGCCCGGGGCGAGGGCGGTGCCGAGGGCGGCGTTCACGCTCTCCACGATGAAGGCCACCTCCTTGTTGGTCACGCTCCCCCCGAAGACGCAAAGCCCCAGGCTGTCGTTGGCCGCGGCGTTCACCTGGGCGGTGTAGCTCGCCTCCAGGATCTCCTCCGCCCTCATGGCCCGGGTCTCCAGCCGGGGGGCGTTCCCGGCGGTGTGGTCGGCCCCTTGGGCGGTGACCATCATGGTGATCCCCGTGGCCTCCACCACCCTGGGATCGTAGGCGGAGATGGCCTGGCGCTTGATCACGGGAACCCGCTCAAGCCCCAGGGCCTCCCCCACCCGGGCCGTGCCCTGGGCGAGGAGGCGGGCCTCCTCGGAAGGGGTGTAGAGGGCCTTTAGCTTCCTCTCCAGGAAGGCGTAGTCCCCCCAGGAAGCAAGGCCCTTCTCCATGAGGAGGGCCAGGGTGGCCCCGGTCTCGATGGTGTCCACCCCGAGGTCGTTGGCCAGGCGGTTGAGCCGGGCGAGCTCATCGGGGTCGTTTAGGCCGCAGTTGGTGCCGAGCAGCCCGATGGTCTCGTACTCCAGCCCGATGGTCTCGTACTCCAGGGGGGAGACCACCTCCTCGCCCTTCTCGTCCACGATGACGTTGGAGCACTGGATCACGCACCCCGGCATGCAGGCGTGGGTGTGCTTGCCGCCCCGGGCCTTGTTGAGGGGAGCGATGTGCTGCCCGCCCATGCGGAAGGCCTCGGGAGGCGCCAGGCGCCCTTCGCGGAAGTTGCGCACGGGAAGCCCCCCGAAGGCGTTCTGGAAGTCGGCCATGCCCATGGTGCCGATGGCGTTGTAGAACTGCATGACCAGGGGGTCTTCCCGAAGGAACCTGGCGTAGCGGCGGATGGCCTCGGCCACCTTGGGCTTATCCCAGACCTCCGCCCTCCCCGGCACCTCCACCACGATGGCCTTCACCCGTTTCCGCCCCATCACCGCTCCCACGCCTCCCCGGGCGGCGAGGCGGGAGGGGCGGCCGTCCGTGTCGGAGAAGGCGATGCCGGAAAGGAGCCCCAAGTACTCCCCCACAGGCCCCAAAAGGGCGAAGGCGATCCGCTGCCCGTAGGCGGCGAAAAGCCGCCTCGCCGCCTCAAAGTTCCCGAGGCCCAGGAGGCCCCAGGCGGGGTCAAAGTGGACCTCCCCGGACCGGGTGAGGCGGAGGACCACCCACTCGGGGCTTTCCCCCTCCAGGACCAGGTAGGAAAGCTTCAGCTGGCCCAGGGCGTAGCCGAAGGTGCCCCCGCCGTTCGCCTCCTTGAGGCCGAGGGTGAGGGGGCTACAGGTGCCCACGCTGGTGCGGTTGGCGTTGGAGAAACCCGTCCCCGCCAAGGGCCCCACGGCAAAGACCAGGGGGTTTTCCGGGGAAAGAGGATCAAAGCGGTAGGCCTCCCGCTCCAGGAGCATCTTCCCCGTGCGGTACCGACCCCCAAAGGCCACCTCCTCGGGGGAGACCTCTTGCCAGTAGGCCTTCCTCGCCTTCAGGTCAACCCGCAAAGACCGCCACACCGTCCACCTCCACGCGCGCCACCCGGGCCTCCTCCGGGTACCCAGGTCCGCCCGGGGCAGACCCCTGGCCTCAGGTTGAGTGTAGGGGAAAGCCCCCTCGCCACGGGAATCCCCTGCCCCCCAAGCCCCACCCTAGGCCACCTCCACCTCCACGCGCCGGAGGGCCCGGGAAAGCCGCTCCACCCCTTCCAGGAACTCCTCCTTCCCGATGGTAAGGGGTGGGGCCACGATGAGGACGTTGTGCTTGGCGAGAAGGTAGACCCCCTCCCGGAATAGCGCCCTCACGAGCGCCCCCATGGCCGGGCTCAAGGGAGCGTGCCAGGGGGAGAGGGGCTCCTTGCTCCCCCGGTCCCTCACCAGCTCCACCCCGTAAAACGCCCCCAGGCCCCGCACCTCCCCCACCCAAGGATGGGCCTTAAGCCCCTCCAAGGCCGAGCGGAAGAACCCTTCCATGGCCCGCACCCGGGCAAAAAGCCCCTCCTCCCGGTAGGCCTCCAGAACCGCAAGCCCCACCGCCACCGCCAGAGGGTGCCCCGAGTAGGTGTGCCCCGTGGGCAAAGGGGTCTCGTCAAAGTAGCGGGCCAGCCCCTCCCGCAGAAGCACCCCGCCCAGGGGCACATAGCCCGAGGTCACCCCCTTGGCAAAGGTGATGAGGTCCGGCACCACCCCGAAGCGCACCGCGGCGAAGGCCTCCCCCACCCGCCCAAAGCCCGTCATCACCTCGTCAAAGACCAAGAGGATGCCGTGGCGGTCGCAGAGCTCCCGCACCCCCCTAAGGTATCCCTCCGGGTAGACGATGACCCCGTTGGAGCCCACCACCGGCTCCAAAACGATGGCCGCCACCCGCCTCGGGTCCTCGTGGAGCAACACCCTCTCCAGGTGCTCCAGGGCCCGCCCCGCCTCCTCCTCCGGGTCCTCCGTGTAGAAAGGGCTCCGGTAGGGGTAGGGGGCAAAGAAGTGCACCACCCCGGGGATGGCCGGCTCGGCGGGGAAGCGGCGGTTCTCCCCCGTGAGGGCCGCCGCCCCGTGGGTGGCCCCGTGGAAGGAACGGTAGGCGGCAAGCACTTTGAACCGCCCCGTAAGGTGCCGCACGAACTTGATGGCGTCCTCGTTGGCCTCGGCGCCCGAAGGGGTGAAGAACACCCTGCCCCCCTCCGGCCAGGGGGCAAGGTCGGAGAGGGCTTTGGCCAGGAGGGCCCGCTTGTCGTGGAAAAGGCTCGGGGCGGCGTAGGCCAGGGTGGACGCCTGCTCGGCGATGGCCCGCACCGCCCGGGGGTGGCCGTGCCCCAGGTTCACCGCCACCAGCCCGGCGGAGAAGTCCAGGTACCGCCGCCCCTCCCCGTCATACAGCCACACCCCCTCCCCACGCACCACCAGGGGAGGGTCCAGGTCCTTCTGGGCCAGCCAGGGTGTGAGCACGTGCTTCCGGTGGAGGACTTTGAGGTCCATTTACCCCGATTATATGCCCCCCCTCTCCCCAAGGGGTCCGGGGAGACCGGGCTTGACAAATGTTTGAAAATGCATTATCACTACTGTCATGAGCCTCCGGCACATCCTTCTGGTCCTCGGCTTCCTCCTGGCCCCCGCCCTGGCCCAGGTCCGGGTGGCGGCCACCACCCCCATCCTGGCGGATCTGGTCCGGCAGGTGGGGGGAAACCGGGTGGAGGTGGTGGCGGTGGTCCCCCCGGGGACCGACCCCCACACCTTTGAGCCCACGCCCTCGGTGGTCAAGGCCCTGGCCCAGGCGCGGGTGCTCTTCGCCAACGGGCTTGGCCTCGAGCCCTTCCTCCCCAAGCTCCTCGGCCTCCTCCCCAAGGGGGCCAAGGTGGTGAGGCTGGGAGAGGGCCAGCCAGACCTGATCTGTGGCGAGGAAGCGCACGAAGAGCATGCGGAACACGGCCCCTGTGACCCCCACCTGTGGTTGGACCCCAGTTATGCCCTGCGCTACGCGGAGCGGATCCAACAGGAGCTTTCCGCCCTGGACCCTGCGGGCAAGGCCCAGTACCAGGCCAACTTGGACCGCTTCAGGAAAGAGGTGGGAAAGCGGGACGGGGCCTTCCAGGCCTGCGGCCTCCGAGGCCTGAAGGTAGTGGTCCAGCACGATGCTTTCCGCTACTTCGCAAGGCGGTACGGCCTCGAGGTGGTGGGGGTCCTGAGCCAGGGCGGGGCCCAGGAGGTGGGAAGCAAGAGCTTCCTGGCCCTTTTGGAGAAGGCCAAGCGGGAAGGGGTGAGGCTCGTCCTCGCCGAGCCCCAGTTCCAAGGGCAGGCCCTGAAGACCCTGGCCGAGGCCATCGGGGCCCGGGTGGCCGTGCTCTACACCGACACCTTGGACCAAAGGGTGAGAAGCTACCTGGACCTCCTGGACCACAACCTGAAGGCCCTTTGCCCATAATGAGGGCATGGGCTTCCAAGAGATCTTCGGCGCCCTACCCGAGGCCAGCGCCCAGGCCCCCGGGCGGGTGAACCTCCTGGGGGAGCACACCGACTACCAGGAAGGCTATGTCCTTCCCACCCCCCTTCCCTACTTCACCCGAGTGGAGGCGGGACGGGCGGAAGGACGGGTGGAGGCCTACAGCGAGAACCTGGGGGAGCTTCGGGCCAGGCCCCTGGAAAGCCCTCCCCAGGGGGACTTCCTGGACTACCTTTTGGGAGTGGTCCTGGCGCTTAGGGAGGCAGGCCACCCGGTGCCGGGGGCCCGCTTCTACGCTGAAGGGCGAGGTTCCCATAGGGGCCGGGCTCTCCAGTTCGGCCGCCTTGGAGGTGGCCGCCCTCAAGGCCCTGAGGCTCCTCTACCGCCTTCCCCTAAGCGACCAAGAGGTGGCCCTTCTGGCCCAGAGGGCCGAGGTGGCCTACGTGGGGGTGCGCTGCGGCCTCATGGACCAGATGGTGGCGAGCCTAGGGGAGCTGGGAAAGGCCTTCTTCCTGGACACCCGCACCCTCGGCCACGAGAACCTCCCCCTGCCCCCGGGAACCCGGGTGGCCGTCTTGGACCTGGGGCTTGGGCGCCGCCTGGCGGAGGCCGGGTACAACCAGCGCCGCCAGGAGGCCGAGGAGGCGGCCAGGCGCCTGGGGGTGAGGGCCCTTAGGGACGTGGCCGACCTCTGCCTGGTGGAAAGCCTCCCTCCGCCCCTGGACCGGCGGGCCCGGCACGTGGTGAGCGAGAACCTGCGGGTCCTCCGGGGGGTGGAGGCCCTCAGGCGGGGGGACGCCCGGGCCTTCGGGGAGCTCATGACCCAAAGCCACCGCTCCCTGGCCCAGGACTACGAGGTGAGCCTTCCCGAGCTGGACCAGCTGGTGGAGGAGGCCCTTAAGGCCGGGGCCCTGGGGGCCAAGCTCACGGGGGCAGGGTTCGGGGGGGCGGTGGTGGCCCTCCTCGAGGAAGGCCGGTACGGGGCCTTCCGGGAGGCTCTCCTCTCCCGCTTCCCGGGGTTGCGCATCCTCTAGGGGTAAGCTAGGGGCATGGAGCAACCCAGCCTTCTGCCCCTCCTGGACGCCCGTCTCCCCCTCACGGAGGAGAAGGTGGCGGAGGCCGCCCGCCTGGCGGGGGTACCCCTGGCCCAGGCCTGGGGGGTGGTGCGCTACTACCCCCGGTACCGGGGCCTGCCTCAGGGAAGGCTTCTGGTGGACGACCCCGTGGCCCGGGCCCGGGGCTTTCCCGGGCTTTTGCGGGAGGCGGACGGCACCCACCCCCCTTTGGGCCTCGAGGCCCTTTCCCCCCTTTACCTCCGCTTTACCCCCGAGGGGCGCTTCCTGGAGTGGGGCGGCCGGTGGGTCCCCTTCCGGGAGTTCCGCCTCCCCTTCGCCCTGGGCCGGGGAAAGCGGCTCATCCCCCCGGAACCCATCCTGAGCCTCCCCCAGCACCGCGCCCTGGGAGGGTTCTCCTGGCTTAAGGCCTGGGAGGCAGGCCAGCTCGCCCCGGAAAGGATCCTAAAGGGGGTGGAAGAGGCAGGGCTTCTGGGCCGGGGTGGGGCGGCCTTCCCCACCCACGTGAAGATGCGGGCCGTGGCCCAGGGGGAGCCCCCCAAATACCTGGTGGTGAACGCCGACGAGTCCGAGCCCGGGAATTTCAAGGACCGCTTCCTCCTGGAGCACCACCCCTTCCTGGTCCTGGAGGGGGCCCTCCTGGCGGCCCTGGCCGTGGGGGCAAGCCGGGTCTACCTCTACGTGCGGGAGGAGTTTGAGGCGGCCATAGAGGGCCTGGAAAGCGCCATCCGGGAGCTGGAGGAGGCGGGGCTTCCCGTCCCCATGGAGGTCTTCCGAAGCGGGGGCCTCTACATCTGCGGGGAAGAGACCGCCCTCCTGGAGTCCATGGAGGGCAGGCGGGCCGAGCCCCGCCTGAAGCCCCCCTTTCCCGTGGAGCGGGGGCTTTGGGGAAGGCCTACCCTGGTGCAGAACGTGGAAACCCTGGCGAACCTCCCCCTGATCCTTAGGGAAGGCCCAAAGGCCTGGCGGCAGGGGGAGCCCAAGCTCTTCTCCCTAAGCGGGGAAGTGGCCGAGCCCGGCCTCTACGAGCTCCCCCTGGGCACCCCCCTGGGAGAGGCCCTGCGCCGGGCGGGGGGAGAGCCCGAAGCCCTGAAGGCCGTCCTCCTGGGCGGGGCCGCCGGGGTCTTCACCCGGGACTGGGCCTTCCCCTTGCGCTTCAAGGAAAGGCTTCCCCTGGGGGCGGGGGCGGTGGTGGCCTTTGGGAAGGAAGCGGACCTCTGGGAGGTCCTCCAGGGCCTCGCCCACTTCTTCCGGGAGGAGTCCTGCGGCAAGTGCTTCCCCTGCCCCTTGGGCACGGCGGTACAGGTGGAGATGGTCAGGCGAAAGGAGCGGGACAGAGGCCTTCTAGAGGACCTCGCCCGCACCCTCAAGGGAAGCCTCTGCGGCCTGGGGCAGAGCGCCTACTGGGCCTACCAAAGCCTTCTGGAGGTGGAAGGTGCGGCTTAAGGTGGACGGGAAGGAAGTGGAGGCCAGGGAGGGAGCCCTCCTCCTGGAGGTGGCCGAGGTTCCCACCCTCTGCCACCACCCCCACACGGAGACCCAGGGGCTTTGCCGCCTCTGCCTGGTGGAGGCCCATGGGCGCTGGGTGCCCGCCTGCACCACCCGGGCCCAGGAGGGCATGGAGGTGCGCACGGAGACCGAGGAGCTTCGGGCCTACCGCAAGACCCTTCTGGAGTGGCTCGCCCTCACCACCGACCTCTCCTCGGCCCCCGGGCTCCAGGCCCTGATGGCAGGCTACGGGGCGAGGCCCGAGCGCTGGGGGAGGGTGGCGGGGCGGAAGGAACGGGAAGTCCTCAGGGACAACCCCTTTTTCCTGCGGGACTACGCCAAGTGCGTGAACTGCCGCCGGTGCGTGGACGCCTGCGGGGACGGGATCATGGGGGTCTACGCCCTGGCCCTGGAGGGCCGAGGCCTCCTGGCCCACCCCACCACCCCCCTGGACCGCCCCCTTCCCGAGACCCCTTGTGTTTTCTGCGGCAACTGCGTCCAGGTCTGCCCCACGGGGGCCTTGAGGCCCCTTTCCCTGGAGGTGGGATGATGCGCACCACGTGCCCCTATTGCGGTGTGGGCTGCCAGGTGGAGCCCGAGATCCGGGAGGGCCGGGTGGTCCGGGTCCTGGCCCCGGAGATTCCCCCCAACCACGGGGCCCTCTGTGTCAAGGGCCGCTTCGGCCTGGACTTCCCCTTCTCGGGTAAGCGCCTCCTCTACCCCATGGTACGGGAAAGGAAAGGGGCCCCTTTGCGCCGGGCCACCTGGGAGGAGGCCCTGGACCTGGTGGCGGGGAGGCTTCTAGAGGTTTTGGAGAAGGCGGGGCCGGAGGCCATCGCCGTCTTCCCCTCGGCCAAGACCACCAACGAGGAGGTCTACCTGGCCCAGAAGCTGGCCCGGGTGCTCCTTTCCACCCACAACGTGGACCACTGCTCCCGGCTTTGCCACTCCTCCTCCACCGCCGCCCTAAGCCGCTCCTTGGGCGGGGCCAGCATGACCAACCCCCTGGAGGACATCCCGAAGACGGACCTCTTCCTGGTGGTGGGCTCCAACACCACCGAGACCCACCCGGTCATCGCCGCCATGATCAAGAAGCGGGTGCGGCAAGGGGCCAGGATGATCGTGGTGGACCCGCGGTACACGGGCATGGCCGAGGCCGCCACCCTCTGGCTAAGGGTGCGCCCGGGGACCGACGTCTTCCTCTTGAACGCCATGGCCCGCCACATCCTGGAGGAGGGCCTATGGGACCGCCCTTACGTGGAGGCCAGGACCGAGGGGTTCGCGGAGTGGCGGGCCTCCCTGGAGGGGTACACCCTCGAGGCCGCCCAGGAGGTGACGGGCGTCCCCAAGGAAAAGATCGCCGAGGCCGCCCGCCTCTACGCCACCACGGAGAGGGCCGGGGCCTACTGGGCCATGGGGGTAACCCAGCACACCAAGGGCACGGCCACCGCCCAGGCCCTGGTCAACCTGGCCCTCCTCACGGGGAAGGTGGGCAAGGAAGGGGCGGGGCTCAACCCCTTGCGGGGCCAGAACAACGTGCAGGGGGCGGGGGACATGGGGGGGTTGCCCGACGTCTACCCGGGCTACCTGAAGGTGGCCGAGGAGGCCGTAAGGAGGAGGTTTGAAGCCTTCTGGGGCGTGCCCCTGCCCGAGAAGCCTGGCCTCCGCATGACCGAGGTCTTTGCCTCCATCCCCGAGGTCCGGGCCATCTACCTCGTGGGCGAGGACCCCGTGACCAGCGAGCCCTACCAGGACCACGTGAAGGCGAAGCTCCAGGCCCTTCCCTTCCTGGTGGTGCAGGACATCCTGGAGAACGAGACCACCCCCTTCGCCGACGTCATCCTGCCGGCGGCGAGCTTTTTGGAAAAGGACGGCACCTTCACCAACACCGACCGCCGGGTCCAACGGGTGCGGAAGCTTCTGGATCCCCCGGGGGAGGCCCGGCCCGACTGGTGGATCACCCAAGAGCTGGGGAAACGCCTCGCCCGGGCCCTGGGCCGCCCCTGGCGGGAGCATCCCGGCCCCGAGAGCGTCTGGGAGGAGATCCGCCAGGCGGTGCCGGAGATGATGGGGGGCATCTCCTACGCCAGGCTGGAGGAAGAGGGGGTGCGCTGGCCCTGCCCGGAGGAGGGCCACCCCGGGGAGGGGGTGCTCTTCCGGGAGCGCTTCAACACCCCCACGGGCCGGGCCCGCTTCTTCCCCGCCCCCTACACGCCCCCGGCGGAAACCCCCTCCCAGGACTTCCCCCTCACCCTCTCCACGGGCCGGGTCCTCTTCCACTGGCACGGGGGGACCCTAAGCCGCAACAGCCGCCTCCACGAGGCCTACCCGGAGCTGCGGGTGGAGGTGAACCCCCTGGACGCAGGGCGCCTGGGCCTAAAGGACGGGGAGCCCGTCTACGTGGTGAGCCGGAGGGGGCGGATCCTGGCCAAGGCCTGGGTCACGGACCGCACCCCGGAAGGGGTGGTCTACGCCCCCTTCCACTTCGCCGAGGCCCCCGCCAACCGCCTCACCCTGGACGCCCTGGACCCCATAAGCCGCATCCCCGAGTACAAGGTGAGCGCCGTGCGCCTGGAAAAGGCGGATTAAACGGCGGGGAAGGCGAAGGTCTCGTAGCCCAGCTCCGCCACGGCGAACCAGCGGAAAACCTCCCCCCGGAAGGTCCAGTAGGCGGCGTAGACCTTCTTGTAGGTGGCGTCCTTGGCCGCCTGCTCCTCGTAGAGGGCCTGGGCCTCCTCCAGGGCCTTTTTCATGATCTCGCCGGGCCAGCGCCTGAGGCGCACCCCCGCCTTGAGGAGGCGTTCCAAGGCCTTGGGGTTCTGGGCATCGTACTTGGCCATCATGGTGAGGTTGACCTCGGCCGCCGCCACCTGGAAGGCCTCCTGGAACTCCTTGGGAAGCCCCTGCCACGCCCTCTGCCCCACCAGGAAGGAGAGCTGGGCGCTGGGCTCCCAGAAGGAGGGGTAGTAGTAGTAGCGGGCCACCTTGTAAAAGCCCAGCTTCTCGTCGTCGTAGGGGCCGGAAAACTCCGTGGCGTCAATGGTCCCCCGCTCCAAGGCGGGGTAGATGTCCCCCGCCGCCAGGGTCTGGGGCACCACCCCAAGCCGGCCCATCACCAGCCCGCCCAGGCCGGGGATGCGCATCCTGAGGCCCTTGAGATCGGCGAGGGCCTTGATCTCCTTGCGGAACCAGCCCCCCATCTGGGCCCCGGTGTTGCCCCCGGGGAACTGGATCACCCCGAAGTCGGCGTAGACCTGCCTAAGGAGTTCCAGTCCCCCGCCCATGAGCATCCAGGCGTTGTGCTGGCGGTAGGTCATGCCGAAGGGCACGCCCCCGTCAAAAGCCAAGGCGGGGTTCTTGCCCACGTAGAAGGGACCGTAGGTGTGGCCCGCCTCCACGGTCCCCCCCTGGACCGCATCCAGCACCTGCCCCCCGGGCACGATCTCCCCCGCCTGGTAGACCCGGATCTGGAAGCGCCCCTCCGTGAGCTCGGAAACCCGCTTGGCCAGGTCCTCGGCCCCGCCGAAGAGGGTGTCCAGGCTCTTGGGGTAGCTGGAAACCAGCCGCCAGCGCACCTGGGGGGTCGCCTGGGCGAAGGCGGTGTAGGCCAGGCTCGCCGCAAGGCCCACCCCCACCCGCTTGAGGAAGCTCCGCCGTTTCATGGGACCTCCTTTGGCCTCCCACTATAGGGGATGGGGCTAGCCCCGCACAAGCCTTTCCACCTGGGCAAGGAGGGCCTGGCCCTCAAAGGGCTTGCCCAGAAAGGCCTGGGCCCCGGCCTTCAGGGCCTCCTCCTGGCTTTTGGCCGAGACGCTGGCGGAAAGGGCCAGGATGGGGGTCTGGCTCACGGCGCGGAGGGAGCGGATCACCTCGAGGCCCGAGAGGCCGGGCATCACCAGGTCGCAGATCACCAGGTCATACCCCTCCCCGAAGCGCTCCAAGGCCTCTTGGCCGGAAGGGGCCCAGTCCACCCGGTGGCCGGCCCGCTCCAGGAGGCGGCGCACCATGTGGGCCACCAGGGGCTCGTCCTCAACCAGAAGGATGCGGGCCATACAGGGGTAGGATAACCCGGAAGAGGCTTCCCTTTCCCTCCTCGCTTTCCACCTCTATCCGCCCCCCGTGGGCCTCCACGATGTGCTTGGAGATGAAAAGGCCAAGCCCGGTGCCGGAAACCCCCCGGGTGCGGGCGTTCGCGGCCCGGGCGTAACGCTGGAAGAGCCTGGGAAGGTCTTCCTTGGGGATGCCGGGGCCGGTGTCCTGGACCTCCAGGACCAGGTTTTCCCCAAGCCGCTTCGCCCTTAGACCCACCCTTCCCCCCGAGGGGGTGAACTTAAAGGCGTTGGAAAGCAGGTTCCCCACCACCTGCACCAGGCGCTCGGGGTCCGCCTCCAGCGTGGCCTCCTCCACCTCCACCCGGAACTCCACCCCGGAAAGCCGGGCCACCCCCTGGAAGCTTCGGGCCAGGTCCAGAAGGAGGGGCCTCAGGGACACCGGGCGCTTGGAGATCTCAAAGCGGCCCGCCTCGAGGCGGCTGGTGTCCAGGAGGTTGTCCACCATGGTCTTGAGGCGGAAGGCGCTTTCCAGGATGAGGTCCACCGACTCCTGGGCCGAGGGGGAGAGGGGCTCCTCCTTGAGGAGCTCCGCCAGGCCCATGATCACCGCCAGGGGGGTGCGGAGCTCGTGGGAGACGGCGGCGATGAACTCCCCCTTGACCCGCTCGGCCTCGAGCCTGGGCCTGAGGTCCCTGAGGTCCACCACCACCCCCCCTACCCTGGGGTCCTGAAGGAGGTTCCGCCCCCAGGCCTCCACGGGGATGGGGGTGCCGTCTTGGTGGAGGACCCTAAACTCCCCGGTGAGGGTGTGGCCCGGCTGGGAAAGAAGCTCCCTAAACAAGGCCTCCGCCTTGGACCGGTCCTCCGGGTGGACGAAGTCCAAGGCGTGGACCGGGGCCTCTTTGTACCCTTCGGGATCGTAGCCCAGAAGGCTCCGGACGCTGGAGCTGACGAAGCGGATCCCTCCCTCCTGGTCCAGCACGTAGACCACGTCCTGGGAGTTTTCCAAAAGGGCCTTGAGGCGCTCCTCCTCCGCCTCCAGAAGGGCCAGAAACCGCCCCTTCTCCAGAACCAGGGCCAGGAGGGTGGCCACCTGGCCCAGGCGGGCCAAAAGCCTCTCGGAAAAGCGCCGCCTCCTCCGGTAACCCAGGAGGAGGGCGCCCCTGAAGCCCTCGGCGCGGAAGGGCACCACCAGGGCGCTTTCCAGGCCCAAGGCCCCCGCCAGGGCGCAGTCTTCGGGCGTCAGAGCCTCCACCCCCAAAGGAGCCCCCTCCTCCAGGGCCCTCTCCAGGAGGTTGGGCCGGGGAAGCTCCCCGGGCAGGGGGCAGGTGCTGTGGAGCACCTCCCCTTGCCCCCCGCCTTCCGCCAGCAGGACCCCCTCCTGGGCGGCGAAGAGGGCCATGAGCCGCTCCACGATGGCCTGGCCCAGAGCCCGGAGGCCCCGCTGGCGCAGCGCCGCCTGGGCCACGTCCACCAGAGCCTGGGTGAAGGCCGCCTGGTCCCGCAAGGCCCTTTCCATGTGGGTGCGCTCGGTGATGTCGTGGAGGACCAGGATCCTGGCCTCCCCCACCCGCCCACCCCGCACGCTGTAGGTGGCCCCACCCAGGGCGAGCTCCAGCCTGCCCCCTTCCAAAGCGGGGGCCAAGGCGGCGGGAAGGTCCTCCAGGGCCACCTCCACCCCCAGGCCCAGGGCCTCCCGGGCCCGGCCGTTGGCGAAGCCCCGCTCCCCGAAGAGGACCACCACCCCGTCGGGAAGCTCCTCCAGCACCTGGGAGAGCCGGGTTCTCTCGGCGGCCAGGGCCAGGGAAAGGCGCGTCTTTTCCCGGTAAAGCTGGGCGTTGCGGAAGGCCACCCCCGCCGCCCCCGCCAGAAGCTCCAGGTACCGCACCTCCTCCTCAGAAACCGGGGGCCCCCCAGGCCCGTGGTCCACGGCCAGCACCCCGAGCACGCTCTCCTCGGCCACCACGGGCACGAAGGCCACGCTGGGCCCCATCCCCTGGGCCACCGTGGGCGGCAGGGCCTCCCGGGACACCAAGAGGCTCCGCCGCTCCCGGGCCGCCCGGGCCATGGGGTCGGGAGAGGAGGCCAGGGCCAGGTGGAGCCCGCTTTTCCCCTCGGTCCACAAGACCTCCTTCCCCTTCACGGTGAGGTGGCCCAGAAGCCTCTCCCCCCGCACCAGGGCCACGGTGACCCGGTAAAAGCCAAAGCGTTCGGCCAGGGCCCGGGCCAGGGTCTCCAGCACGGCGTTGGGGTCCAGGGCCCGGGCCACCTCGCGGGCGAGGGTGCTCACGTGGGCCAGGGCCTCCACGTGCCGGGAAAGCCGGGCCAGGGCCTCGTTCCTCTGGGTAAAGAGCTCCCCGTTTTTCAAGGCCAAGGCGGTGAGCTGGGCCAAGAGGGGGAGGAGGGGCTTTAAGGAAGGGGGAACCCCCTCCAAGGTCAACACCCCTCTGGCGGCAAAGCGGGGGCAGGAAGGGCAGACCAGGGGGCGGCTTTCCCGGGTGGCCCGGGGGCGCTCCGTGCACCGTCCCTCGGGGTCGGCCCAGCAGAAGGAGGCCTCCTCCCCCACCACCGGCAGAAGCCACTCCTCCTTGAGCTTCAAGGGCCCCTCGGCGAAGAAAGCCTCCTGCACCGGGCCCTTTTGGTAGAGGGGGAGGGCGATGGCCGAGACCGTGTAGTGCCGCCCCCTTCCCGAGGCTACCTCCCCCACCAGCTCCCGCATCTCGGGGCGGTACAGGAAAAGGGCCGCCCGCTCCACCCCCTCGTCCGTAGCTACCTCCAGGAGGTTCCTGAGGATCTGGGTGGGCTCGAGGTCCTTGAGAAGCGCCCGCTGGAACCGCGCCAGGACCTCCATCTGCCCCACAAGCCGCATCTTGCCCCAATGGTAGCATGGGGCCGGGGTTGCCAGGGGTGGGGCAAAATCTTAGACTGGGTCAAAGAGCGGGCCCCCTGGCCCTCGGAGGTGCGGCATGCCCATAGACTTCAGCCTCACGGAGGAGCAAAAACAGCTCCAGGCCCTGGCCCGGCGCTTCGCCAAGGAGGTCATCCTCCCCGTGGCCCGGGAGTACGACGAGAAGGAGGAGGTTCCCTGGCCTATTATAGAAAAACTCCATGAAGTTGGCCTCCTGAACGCCATCGTCCCGGAGGAGTACGGGGGGATGGGCCTCAAGATGCTGGACGAGGTCATCGTGGGGGAGGAGCTGGCCTACGCCTGCATGGGCATCTACACCATCCCCATGGCCAGCGACCTGGGCATCACCCCGGTGCTCCTGGCGGGGACCCACGAGCAGAAGGAGCGCTTCCTCAGGCCCCTCACCGAGAAGCCCGCCCTCGCCGCCTTCGCCCTCAGCGAGCCCGGAAACGGCTCCGACGCCGCCGCCTTAAAGACCAGGGCCGTCCGCCAGGGAGACCACTACGTCCTAAACGGCACCAAGATGTGGATCTCCAACGGCGGGGAGGCGGAGTGGGTGGTGGTCTTCGCCACGGTGAACCCCGAGCTCCGCCACAAGGGGGTGGTGGCCCTGGTGGTGGAGAAGGGCACGCCGGGCCTTAAGGCGGTGAAGATCCACGGGAAGATGGGGCAAAGGGCCAGCGGCACCTACGAGCTCGTCTTTGAGGACGTGAGGGTGCCCGTGGAAAACCGCCTGGGCGAGGAGGGAGAGGGCTTCAAGATCGCCATGCAGACCCTGAACAAGACCCGCATCCCCGTGGCCGCGGGGAGCGTAGGCGTGGCGAGGCGCGCCCTGGACGAGGCCATAAGGTACGCCAAGGAGCGGGAGGCCTTCGGGCAGAAGATCGCGGGCTTCCAGGCCATCCAGTTCAAGCTGGCGGACATGTACATCGGCCTGGAGACCGCCCGCACGTACACCTACTACGCCGCCTGGCTCGCGGACCAAGGCCTTCCCCACGCCCACGCCAGCGCCATCGCCAAGGCCTACGCCTCGGAGATCGCCTTTGAGGCCGCCAACCAGGCCATCCAGATCCACGGCGGTTACGGCTACGTGCGGGAGTTCCCGGTGGAGAAGCTTCTCAGGGACGTGAAGCTCAACCAGATCTACGAGGGGACCAACGAGATCCAAAGGCTCATCATCGCCAGGTACATCCTGGCGGAGTGAGGAGGTGAGGGATGAAGTTTGTGGCGGTGATCCGGCAGGTGCCCGACGGCGAGAGCAGGCTTAAGGTCCAGGGGGACCGGGTGGACCTCTCCGGGGCCACGATGATCCTGGACCAGATGGACGAGTACGCGGTGGAGGAAGCCCTCCGCCTCAAGGAGAAGCACGGAGGGGAGGCGGTGGTGGTGGGCTTTGGCCCCGAGCGCACCGAGGAGGCCATCCGCACCGCCTTGGCCATGGGGATGGACCGGGGGGTCCACGTGGTCTTTGAGGGCTACGCCGACCCGGTGGCCGTGGCCCTGGCCCTAGCGGAGGTGCTCAAGGAGGAGGCCCCCACCCTGGTCCTCACCGGGGGGCAGCAGGCGGACTGGGACAGCCAGGCCCTGGGGGGCGCCCTGGCGGAGGCCCTAGGGGTGCCGGTGGTGGCCTGGACCACCGCCCTCGAGCTGGAAGGGAACACAGCCAAGGCCAAGCACGACCTGGACGAGGGGGCGGAGTGGGTGCGGGTGAGGCTCCCCGCCGTCTTCACCACCCAGCAGGGCCTGAACGAGCCCCGCTACCCCACCCTGCCCGGCATCATGAAGGCCAAGAAGAAGGAGATCCGCAAGGTACAGGCGGCGGTGGCCCCCAGGGTGGAGCTTTTGGGCCAGGAGATCCAGGAAAAGGCCAGGCTCGGCAGGATCCTGGACGGCAAGGACCCCGTGCAGGCGGCCCAGGAGCTGGTGCGGCTTCTCCACGAGGAGGCCAAGGTCATCTAGGAGGTGCCCATGGTTCTGGTGGTTCTGGATCACGACGGGAGCAGGCTAAGGAAGGGGAGCCTCGAGGCCCTCACCCGGGCCCGTAGGCTGGCCGAGGCCCTGGGGGAGAAGGTGGCCGGGGTCCTCCTCGCCGAGGAGAAGGCCCCCCTGGAGGAGGCCCGCAAGCACGTGGGGACCCTCTACACCGCCACCCTAGGCCCCTACACCGCCGAGAAGTGGGCGGCGGGGGTCCTGGAGGCGGCCAAGGGAGGCGCGAAGGCGGTGGTGGCCCCCTCCTCGAGGCAGAGCCGCACCTACCTGGGCCGGGTGGCCTACGCCCTGAAGGCGGGGCTTCTGGAGGACACCCTGGACTCCTGGGCCGAGGGAGACCAGGTCTACGCCACCCGCTACGCCTACCTGAACCGGGTCACGGAGAAGGTGCGGGCCGCCCTCCCCGTGGTCCTCACGGTGAAGCCCAACACCACGCCCCTGGCCGAGCCCCTTGCGGGAGAGGCCGAGGTGGTGGCCCTCTCCGTCCCCCAGGTGCCCACGGTGGAGGTGCTGGAGCGCCTCCAGGAGGAGAAGAAGGGCGTCTCCCTCGCCGAGGCCAACGTGGTGGTGGCGGGGGGGCGGGGCATGGGAAGCGCCGAGGCCTTCAAAGGCGTGGAGGAGCTCGCCGCCCTCCTCGGGGGGGCCGTGGGGGCCACCCGGGCGGTGGTGGACGCGGGCTGGCGCCCCTACGCCGAGCAGGTGGGCCAGACGGGCAAGACCGTCCAGCCCGCCCTCTACATCGCCTTGGGGGTTTCGGGGGCGGTGCAGCACCTGGCGGGCATGAACAAGAGCAAGTACATCGTGGCCGTGAACAAGGACCCCGAGGCCCCCATCTTCAAGCACGCCGACTACGGCATCGTGGGGGACGTGCACCAGGTCCTGCCCGCCCTCATTGAAGCCGTCAAGAAGCTGAAAGACTGAGGACCCCTTACACCCCCCATGCTGGCCCAAGCCAGCATGGGGGCCCCGGCGCAAGGTTCCTTTGGGGCTTCCCCGGGCCGGAAACGGGAGCAAGGACATCAAGGGAAAGCGCCCGCGCGGCTAGGCCGCAGAGGGGGTGGCCTCAGGCCCTGGGCGGGCCGCCCTCCTCCTCCATCCGCGCCTCCTCGAGGCTCGGGGAAGGGGTTTCCTCCTCCCGCCTCCCCGGCTCCTGTCCTCCTTGCCGGAGCAAGCGGAAGACCAGGTAAAGGAGGACCAGGACCACCAAAAGCCCCAACGCGTAGGGCCAGGCCGGGGCTTCCTGGGGCGCGGGCACCTCGGGCAGGGAAAGGGGCGGGCTCGGGGCCTTGAAGACCTCCCCTTCCACCCGGGAAAGCCTTTCAGAAAGCGCCTTTAGGGCTTCCTCCTGGGCCTTTACCTTGGTCTCCAAAAGGTCCACCCGGGCCGCCAGGTCCCGGTAAGAGGTGTAGGCCCGGTAACCGGCCCAGCCCAAGAACGCCAGGACCGCCAGGGCAAGAAGGGCATAAAGCCACCTTTTCATGGAACACCTCCTTTCCGCTCAGGCCCGGGCTTCCCTCTGGGCCCAAGGGCATTGTATCATGCCCTCACCTATGGCCGACAACGCCCGTCTCATCCTGGACGAACTTCTGGCAGAGCTGGAGGAACGGCGCAAAAAGGTGCTCCTGGGAGGGGGTGAGGAGCGCATCCAAAGGCAGCACCAGCAGGGCAAGCTCACCGCAAGGGAGCGAATAGACCACCTCCTGGACCCGGGGAGTTTCGTGGAGCTCATGCCCTTCGCCGAACACCTGGAAACCGGGCTCATGGAGGGCCTCGAGGCCCCCGCCGACGGGGTGGTGACGGGCTACGGCACCATCGGGGGGCGGACGGTCTTCGTCTTCAGCCAGGACTTCACCGTTTTGGGAGGCTCTCTGGGCAAGATGCACGGCCGCAAGATCGCCAGCCTCATGGACCTGGCCGCCAAGGTGGGGGCCCCCATCATCGGCCTCAACGACTCCGCCGGGGCCCGCATCCAGGAGGGGGTGGACAGCCTCTCGGGCTACGGGGAGGTCTTCTACCGCAACGCCATCTACTCCGGGGTGGTGCCCCAGATCTCCGCCATCCTGGGCCCCTGCGCCGGGGGCGCGGTCTACAGCCCCGCCATGACCGACTTCGTCCTCATGAGCCGGGGCACCAGCTACATGTTCATCACCGGCCCCGAGGTCATCAAGAGCGTGACCCGGGAGGAGGTGAGCTTTGAGGAGCTGGGGGGGGCCGAGGTCCACATGGAGAAAAGCGGGGTGGCCCACCTGGAGGGGGAGGACGACCGGGAGGTCCTGGACCTCATCAAGAGGCTCCTCTCCTACCTCCCGCAAAACAGCCGGGAAAAGCCCCCGGTGCTGGAGCCCAAGGACGACCCCTTCCGCCCCACCCCGGAGCTTCTTCAGATCGTCCACCCCGACGCCAAAAGGCCCTACAACATGCACCAGGTGATCCGCACCCTCCTGGACGGGGGGGAGTTTTTGGAGATCCAGCCCCGCTTCGCCCGGAACATCATCGTGGGCCTGGGGCGGCTTGGGGGGTACCCCGTGGGGGTCATCGCCAACAACCCCCGCTTCATGGCCGGGGCCCTGGACATCAACGCCTCGGACAAGGCAGCCCGCTTCATCCGCACCATGGACGCCTTCAACATCCCCCTCCTCACCCTGGTGGACGTGACGGGTTTCCTGCCGGGGGTGGCCCAGGAGCACGGGGGGATCATCCGCCACGGGGCCAAGATGCTCTTCGCCTACGCCGAGGCCACGGTGCCCAAGATCACCCTCATCGTGCGCAAGGCCTACGGGGGGGCGTACCTCGCCATGAACTCCAAGGACATGGGGGCGGACGTGGTCCTGGCCTGGCCCACGGCGGCGGTGGCGGTCATGGGGGCGGAAGGGGCGGCCAACATCATCTACCGCAAGGAGATCCAGTCCTCCCAAAACCCCGAGGAGACCCGGAGGAGGAAGATTGAGGAGTACCGCCGGGCCTTTGACAACCCCTGGGTGGCGGCGGCCAGGGGGTACATTGACGACGTCATTGACCCCGCCCATACCCGCGCCCTCCTCTACCGGCACCTACGGATGCTCTGGGAGAAGAAGGAGGAGCGGCCTCCCAAGAAGCACGACAACATTCCGCTGTGATGGACCTCGAGACCTTCCGCGAGGAGCTCACCGCCTGCCGCCTCTGCCCCCGCCTGGTGGCCTGGCGGGAGGAGGTGGCGGGCAAAAAGCGGGCCTTCCGCGGGGAGCCCTACTGGGCGAGGCCGGTCCCGGGCTTCGGGGACCCCAGGGCCCGGATCCTCCTCTTCGGCCTCGCCCCCGGGGCCCACGGCTCCAACCGCACGGGCCGCCCCTTCACCGGGGACGCCTCCGGGGCCTTCCTCTACCCCCTGCTCCATGAGGCGGGGCTATCCAGCAAGCCGGAAAGCCGCCCCGGGGACGACCTAAGGCTTCACGGGGTCTACCTCACCGCGGCGGTGCGCTGCGCACCGCCCAAGAACAAGCCCACCCGGGAGGAGCTCCGCACCTGCGCCCGGTGGACCGAGGTGGAACTCGCCCTCCTCCCCGAGGTGCGGGTCTACCTGGCCCTGGGAAGGGTGGCCCTCGAGGCCCTCCTCGCCCACTTCGGCCTGAGGAAGGCCCCCTACCCCTTCCGCCACGGGGCCCACTACCCCCTTCCCGGGGGAAGGCACCTCCTCGCCAGCTACCACGTTTCCCGGCAGAACACCCAAACCGGGAGACTCACCCGGGAGATGTTCCTTCAGGTCCTCATGGAGGCTAAGCGCCTCGCCGGGCTTTGAGCCAAGCCATCAGGGCCTCGTAGTCCAAGGTGTTCAGCACCCGCTCGGGACCGATCCAGGCCCTTTGCGCCGTGCCCACGGCGAGCTCCATGAAACGGAGGTACTCCGTCTGGTGGGCGTCGGTGGAGAGGCTGATCCAGAGGCCCATCCCGTAGGCCATGCGGGCCAGGTCGTCGGGGAGGTCCATGCGGTCGTAGTAGCCGTCTATCTCCACGGCCACCCTCCGCTCCAGGGCCTTCCGGAAGACGGCCTCCCAGTCCGCCTCAACGGGGGGCCTGCGGCCCAGAAGCCTCGCCGTGGGGTGGGCGAGGACGTGCACAAAAGGGTTCTCCAGGGCCTTGAGGAGGCGCCTGGTCTGGTCGGCCTTGGGAAGCTTGAACCGGGAATGGATGGAAACGAGCACGAGGTCCAGCTCCCTCAAGACCCAGTCCGGGTAGTCCAGGGTGCCGTCCGGACGGATGTCCACCTCGGCCCCGGCCAAAAGGTAGGGTGGCCCGTGGGACTCGTTAAAGCGGCGGATGGCCTCTATGCGCCTCAGGGCCTCCTCTGGGGAAGGCCCCCCGGCCACCCGCACCGCCGGGGAGTGGTCGGTCACGGCCAGGTACCGGTAGCCCATGGCCTTGGCCGCTTCCCAGAGCTCCTCCAGGGTGTTCTGGCCGTCGGAGTAGGTGGAGTGGACCTGGAGGTCCCCCTTGACCTGGGAAAGCTCCAAGAGCTTAGGAAGCCTGCCCTCCAGGGCGGCCTCCACCTCCCCCTGGTCCTCCCGGAGGGGGGGCGGGATCCAGGGGAGGCCCAAGGCGGCGTAGACTCCCTCCTCGGTCTCCCCGGCGATGCGCCTTTCCCCCCGGAAGACCCCGTACTCGGAAAGCTTCAGGCCCTTCTCCTGGGCGAGGGCCCGGAGCCTGATGGAATGGGCCTTGCTCCCGGTGAGGTACTGGAGGCCTGCGCCGAAGCTTTCCGGGGGCACCACCCTGAGGTCCACCTGGAGGCCGTTTTTCAGGAAGACCGTGGCCCTTTCCTTCCCCTTCGCGTAGACCTCCTTCACCTGGGAAAGGCGCACGAAGCCTTCCACCACCCTTTCGCCCTCCCCGCTGGCCGCCAAAAAGTCCAGGTCCCCCACGGTGTCCTTGTAGCGCCTGGCCGAGCCGCAAAGCTCGGCCCTCTCCACCCCGGGAAGCTCCCGGATGGCCTGGAGGAGACTCCGCGCCAGGGAGAGCACCGCCCCCAAGGGCCTCCGCTTCCCCGCCGCCTGGGCCAGGGCGAGGCCTTCCCGGATACGCTCCGCCTTCTTGGGACCGAAGCCCTTGAGCCGGGTAAGGTCCCCCCGCTCCAAGGCCTCCCTGAGCTTGTCCAGGGAGTCTATGCCCAGGGCCTCGTAGAGCGTTCGGGCGGTCTTGGGACCCACCCCCGGGACCTCCATGACGGAAAGGACTCCCCGGGGAACTTTCTGGGAAAGCTCCTGGTGCTTCCCCACCTTCCCCGTGCGGAGGAACTCCAGGATCTTGTCCGCGAGGTCGGGACCGATCCCGGGAAGCTCCAAGAGGGCTTCCTTTCCCTTTTTGGCCATCTCCTCTATGGGGGTGTCCAGGTCGTAGAGGGTGCGGGCCGCCTGGTAGTAGGCCCGCACCCGGAAGGGGTTGTCCCCCAGGAACTCGCTCATGAGCCCGATCTCCTCAAAGATGCGGGCCAGCTCCTGGTTTCTCATGGCCCCACTATACGCGTATACTGAAGGCCGAGCCATGCCCAGGCCAGACCGCTTCCGCAAGGCCGTGGTAGCCCTCCTGGAAGCCGAAGGCCGCCCCCTCCACTACACGGAGATCGGCCGCCGCCTCAAAGAGATGGGCCTTTGGGAGGCGGTCAAGGAACCGGAGAAGATCGCCAAGGTGCGCCTCTCCGCCCTGGCGAGGTGGACGCGAAGCCCGGTGGTGGCCCTAGGGAAAGGCTTCTACGCCCTCAGGGAAGAAGGCGGTAAGAACCCAGCACCTTAAGGTAGTTGGCCCGCTCCAAGGCGGCGGGCTCGGCCACCTTCTCGTAGCTCATGGCGCCCCGCATCTCGGCCACGCTCTCGTAGCCTTTCTCTTCCATGAAGGCCCTGAGCTCGGAAAGGACGGTCTGGAAGTGGCGGGGGCCCTTTTCCAAAAGGGCGGAGGTCATCATGGCCACCTGGGCCCCCGCCAGGAGGGCCTTGGCCGCCTCCTTTCCCGAGTGCACCCCGCCCGTGAGGGCCAGCTCCAGGTTCACCCGGCCGTAGAGCAGGGCCACCCAGTGGAGCCTGAGCAGGACCTCGTAGGGGCGGGAAAGGCTTAAGGTGGGCACCACGGAGAGGGTTTCCAGGTCAAAGTCTGGCTGGTAGAAGCGGTTGAAGAGCACCAGGGCCCGGGCCCCGGTCCCCTCCACCCGCTTGGCGAAGTGGGCGAAGGCGGTAAAGGCGTGGCCTACCTTCACCGCCACGGGGATCCCCACGCTTTCCACCACCGCCCGGATGGTGTCCAGGTACATGGCCTCCACCTCGGCCCCGGAAAGGGCGGGGTCGGTGGGGATGTAGTAGAGGTTGAGCTCCAGGGCGTCGGCCCCGGCGTCTTCCAGAAGCCTGGCGTACTCCACCCATCCCCCCCGGCTCACCCCGTTAAGGCTGGCGATGATGGGTACGGAAACCCGCTCCTTGGCCCGGGCGAGGAGGTCCAGGTGGCGCTCCGGGGTGAGGCGGTACTCGTGGGCCCGGGGGAAGTAGGAAAGGGCCTCGGCGTAGCTCTCGTGGCCGTAGTGGAGGTAGTGGTCCAGCATCTCCTCCTCGAGGGTCACCTGCTCCTCAAAGAGGGAGTGCATGACGATGGCCGCCGCCCCCCCGTCCTCCAGGCGCAGGAAGCCGTCCAGCCTCTCCGTGAAGGGAGAGGCGGAGGCCACCAGGGGATGGGCCAGATCTAAACCGAGATAGGTGGTCCTCAGGTCCATGTTCACCTCCCAGAGGCCAAGGCCTCCTTCACCGCCAGGCGCGTAAGCCGCTCCCACCGCTCCCGCACCGCCTCCTCGGCCAGGCGCAAAAAGGCCTCGGCGCCCTCGGGATGGGTCTGCAGGAGGAGGCGGTAGCGGTTTTCGGCGTAGAGGTACTCCTTGAGGGGCAGGGTGGGGGGCTTGGAGTCCAGCTTCAGACCCTCCCCCGGCAGATAGCGGAAGAGGGGCCAGTAGCCGGTGCGCTCCGCCAGCTTCTGGTGGTCCATGCCCTTGGCCATGTCGATGCCGTGGGCGATGCAGTGGCTGTAAGCGATGAGGAGGGCGGGGCCCCGGTGGGCCTCGGCCTCGAGGAAGGCCTTTACCGTGTGGGCGTCGTTGGCCCCCATGGCGATCTGGGCCACGTAGACGTGGCCGTAGCTCATGGCCATGAAGGCCAGGTCCTTCTTGGGGGTGGGCTTGCCCGCCATGGCGAACTTGGCCACCGCCCCCAGGCCCGTGGCCTTGGAGGCCTGGCCGCCGGTGTTGGAGTACACCTCGGTGTCCAGGACCAGGACCTTGACGTTGGCCCCGCTGGCCAGGACGTGGTCCAGGCCCCCATACCCGATATCGTAGGCCCAGCCGTCCCCGCCCACGATCCAGACGGAGTGGGGGATGAGGGCGTCGGCCACCGCCAGGAGGTCCCTGACCCGGGAATCCCCGAAGCCCGCAAGCCTTTCCCGAAGGAGGGCCACGTCCCGCCGCCTTTCCTCCACCTCCTCAGGCCCCACCTCCCGAAGAAGCCGTTCCACGAGGGCCTCTCCCAGAACCTCCCGGAACTCGGGAAGAAGCCTCCTGGCGTACTCCGCCTTCTTGTCCAGGGCCAGGCGCATGCCGAGGCCAAACTCAGCGTTGTCCTCAAAGAGGGAGTTGGCCCAGGCGGGGCCCCGGCCCTCCTTGTTCTTGCTCCAGGGAGTAGTGGGGAGGTTTCCCCCGTAGATGGAGCTGCACCCGGTGGCGTTGGCCACGATGAGGCGGTCGCCGAAGAGCTGGGAGAGGAGGCGCAGGTAAGGGGTCTCCCCGCACCCGGCGCAGGCCCCGGGGAACTCAAAGAGGGGCGGGAGAAGCTGGACGTCCTTCACCGTGTGGAGCTTGAGGCCCGCCCTCGGGGTCTCGGGGAGGGAGAGAAAGAAGTCCCAGTGGGCGTTCATGGCCTCCCGGACCTCGAGGCGGGGGGCCATGTTCAAGGCCTTGCGGCTGGGGTTGCGCTTGTCCTTGGCCGGGCAGGCCTCCACACAGAGGGAGCACCCCGTGCAGTCCTCGGGGCTGATGGCGAGGACGAACTCCCCGGAAAGCTCCTTCCACATGGCCCTGCGGTGGGGGAACCCCGGGGGTGCGCCAAGAAGGGCCTCCTCCGGCACCACCTTGGCCCGGATCACGGCGTGGGGGCAGACCAGGACGCACTTCCCGCACTGGACGCAGACCTCGGGGTCCCAGGTGGGCACGAACTCGGCGATCCCTCGCTTCTCGTACCGGGCCGTGCCGGTGGGGTAGGTGCCGTCCGGGGGAAAGGCGGATACGGGCAGGGCATCCCCCAGGCCCAGGGCGATGGGGCCCAACACCTCCCGCACGAAAGGGGGCGGGTCCCCCACCATGGGGGGGATGAGCTCCTTCCGGGAGGTCACGCGCCCCGGCACGGGCAGGGCCTCCACCGCTTCAAAGCCCAGGTCCACCGCCTGGAAGTTCCGCTCCAAGACCGTGCGCCCCCGCTTGCCGTAGCTCTTCTCGATGCCCTTCTTGATGCGGGCCTTGGCCTCCTCCTCGGGGAGGACCCCGGAGAGCTTAAAGAAGGCCGCTTGCATGATGGTGTTGATGCGCCCGGGAAGGCCCACCTTCCGGGCCAGCTCGTAGGCGTTCACCACGTAGACCTTGAGGTTCTTCTCTAGAATGGCCCCCTGCACGGGTTTCGGCAAGCGGTCCCAGACCTCCTCCTTGGGGTAGGGGCTGTTGAGGAGGACCGTGGCCCCCTCCTCGGCCACCTGCAGCATAGGGAAGCGCTCCAGGAAACCCCACTGGTGGATGCCCACGAAGCTGGCCTTCTGGATCAGGTAGGGCTTGTTCAGGGGGTTGGGGCCGAAGCGCAGGTGGCTCACGGTGCGGGAGCCCGACTTCTTGGAGTCGTAGACGAAGTAGCCCTGGGCGTGAAGGGGGGTCTCCTCCCCGATGATCTTGATGGTGTTCTTGTTGGCGGAGACGGTGCCGTCGGAGCCTAGGGCGAAGAAGACGGCCCGCACCGAGGCCGGGTCCTCAAAGTCCACCTCGGGGTAGGCGAGGCTGGTGCCGGTGACGTTGTCCACGATGCCCACGGTGAAGCCGTGGCGCGGGCGCTCCCTCTTGAGCTCCTCGTAGACCCCGAGGGCCATGGCGGGGGTGAACTCCTTGGAGGAAAGCCCGTACCGCCCGCCCACCACCACGGGCACCTCCCCCCCCTTCAAGGCCAAGGCCGCCGCCACCTCCTGGAAGAGGGGCTCCCCCACGGCCCCGGGCTCCTTCCCCCGGTCCAAGACGGCGAGCCTCCTCAGGGTGGGGGGAGGACCTCGAGAAAGGCCTCGGCGTGGAAGGGCCGGTAAAGCCGGACCCGCACCATCCCCACCCTTTCCCCCTGCCGGAGGAGGTGGTCCACCGCCTCCTCCACGCTCCAGGAGGCCGAGCCCATGACCACCACCACCCGCTCCGCCTCGGGGTGGCCCAGGTACTCGTAGGGACGGTAGCGCCGGCCCGTGACCTCGGCGAAGCGGTCCATGGCCCTTTGCACCACCTGGGGGAGCCTGAGGTAGTAGGGGTTGATGGCCTCCCGGTTCTGGAAGTAGTGGTCGGGGTTCTGCGCCGTGCCCCGGATCGCCGGGGCCTCGGGGGTGAGGGCCCGCCTGCGGAAGGCCTCCAGGGCCTCGTAGGGGAAAAGGGCCTTGAGCTCCCGGTCCGAAAGGGGCAGGATCTTCTGCACCTCGTGGGAGGTGCGGAAGCCGTCCATGGCGTGGAGGAAGGGGAGGCTGGCCTCGAGGGCCGAGAGGTGGGCGATGGCCGCCAGGTCCTGGGCCGCCTGGACCGAGTCCGAGACCAGGATGGCCCACCCCGTGGGGCGGACGGCGTAGAGGTCCTGGTGGTCCCCAAAGATGGAGAGGGCGTGGGTGGCCAGGGCCCGGGCGGCCACGTGGATGACCCCGGGGAGGGCCTGGCCGGCGATCTTGTACATGTCGGGGATCATGAGGAGGAGGCCCTGGCTGGCGGTGAAGGTGGTGGCCAGGGCCCCTTCCTGCAAGGCGCCGTGCAAGGCCCCTGCGGCCCCCCCTTCCGACTGCATCTCCACCACCCTGGGGGGGAGGCCGAAGAGGTTGGGCTCCCCCCGGGCCGCCCACTCATCGGCAAGCTCGGCCATGGGGCTGCTGGGGGTGATGGGGTAGATGGCGATGACCTCGGAAAGGCGGTAGGCCACCCGGGCCACCGCCTCGTTGCCGTCCACGGTGATGGGGCGCATAGGCTTCACCTCTACCCTACCCTATTCCCTTCCCCGGGTGAGGAATGTCCCGGAAGGTGGGTGCCCGCGCCCTGGTTCTGCGCATATAAGCCCCCGCTCTGGCGAAAGCCATAGCGAGGTACTTAGAATGAGGGCATGCTCCGCTACCTTCTCGCCCTGGTCCTGGCCGCCCTGGGGGTGGCCCTCGAGGCCTACCGGGGGCCTCTCCTCCTCCTCGCCGGCCTCAGCCTCCTCCTCTTCCGGCCCCGAAGCTGCCCGAGGCCTTGACGCCAAGCCCCGGGAGGGAAAGACTTGGGGGCGTGGACGCCTTTCAGAAGCGCCTAGAGAAGCTGGCCGAGCTCGCCATCCGGGTGGGGCTCAACCTGGAAAGGGGGCAGGAGGTCATCGCCACTGCCCCGGTGGAAGCGGTGGACTTCGTGCGCCTCCTGGCGGAGAAGGCTTACCGGGAGGGGGCTAGCCTCTTCACCGTCCTCTACGGGGACAACGCCCTCGCCCGAAAGCGCCTCTCCCTGGTGCCGGAAGAGGGCCTGGAAAAGGCCCCGGCCTGGCTCTACGAGGGCATGGCCAAGGCCTTCCGGGAAGGGGCGGCGAGGCTTGCCGTTTCCGGCAACGACCCCAAGGCCTTAGAGGGGCTTCCCCCGGAACGGGTGGGCCGGGCCCAGCAGGCGAACGCCCGGGCCTACAAGCCCGCCCTGGAGGCCATCACCGAGTTCGTCACCAACTGGACCATCGTCCCCTTCGCCCACCCGGGCTGGGCCCGGGCGGTCTTCCCCCAGCTCCCGGAGGGGGAGGCCATAACCAAGCTCTGGGAAGCCATCTTCCAGGCCACCCGGGTAGACCAAGAGGACCCCATGGCCGCCTGGGAAGCCCACAACCGCTTCCTCCACCAGAAGGTGGCCTACCTAAATGGGCAACGCTTCCACGCCCTCCACTTTCGGGGCCCGGGGACGGACCTCACCGTGGGCCTCGCAGAGGGGCACCTTTGGCAGGGAGGGGCCACCCCCACCAAGAAGGGGCGCCTTTGCAACCCCAACCTGCCCACGGAGGAGGTCTTCACTGCCCCCCACCGGGAACGGGTGGAGGGGGTGGTGCGGGCAAGCCGCCCCCTGGCCCTCGGAGGCACCCTGGTGGAGGGGATCTTTGCCCGGTTTGAGAGGGGCGTGGCCGTGGAGGTGGGGGCGGAAAAGGGCGAGGAGGTGCTGAGGCGGCTTCTGGATGCCGACGAGGGGGCGAGGCGCCTCGGGGAGGTGGCCCTGGTGCCCGCCGACAACCCCATCGCCAAGACGGGGCTCGTCTTCTTTGACACCCTCTTTGACGAGAACGCCGCCAGCCACATCGCCTTCGGCCAGGCCTACCAGGAGAACCTCGAGGGCCGCCCCTCGGGGGAGGCCTTCCGGAGGCGGGGCGGGAACGAAAGCCTCATCCACGTGGACTGGATGATCGGCTCCGAGGAGCTGGACGTGGACGGGCTCTACGAGGACGGGACCCGCGTTCCCCTCATGCGCCGGGGAAGGTGGGTGGTGTAAAGGCCTTTACACCCTCCACACCCCGCCTCCCCTAGGCTGGGGTGCGGAGGTGAACCATGAGAAAAGCGCTCCTTGGCGGTGTCCTGGCCCTGGGCCTTCTGGCCCTCGCCCAGCAGGGCGAGGACCTGGCCCGAAACCTCTGGCGGCTCCTCGCTGGCTTCTCCGGCCAGGACTACCGCCTGTCCTGGCACTACGTCCCGGGCAAGCCCATGGGCTTCTACAAGGGGACGGAGCCCCACGGGGCCCTCCTCCGCACCTTCGTCAACGACATCGCCTACGACGCCATCCGGGCCAAGGCGGGGAGGTATCCCGTGAACGCCGTCCTGGTCAAGGACAACCACATGCCCGACGGTAAACTGGACGCCATCACCGCCATGGTGAAGATGCCCGAGGGCTACTACCCCGAGGGAGGAGACTGGTTCTGGGTCAAGTACTTCCCCGACGGGCGGGTAGACGTGGCGGGCAAGGTAACCATGTGCGCCGCCTGCCACGCCCAGGCGAAGGCCCAGGACTTCGTGTTCAGCACCCCTATTCGCTAGGATTCTAGGCTCTCCAGAAGGCGTTCTAGCCGGGCCGGGTACACCAGGTACCCGGCCCCGTCCCGCTTCAGGGCCCCTTCCATCCGAAAAAGCCGAAGGGCATAGGCTGCGCTCACCCGGGTCACCCCGCAGAGGGAGCCCAGTTCCTCTTGCGTCAGACCTAGGTCCAGCCGCACCCTGCCTTCCCCTTGGGCCTCACCGAAACGCCGGGCCAGAGACAGAAGCAGGCGCCCCACCCGCACAGGGGCGGGCAGGGCGCTTTGGGCCAGCTCCTCGGAGAGGAGGGTGACCCGGTCCGCCAGCACCGCGCAAAGCCTTAACGCCGCCTCGGGGACCTCACGGCAAAGGGCCAGGAACTGCTCCCGGGAAACGGGGCAGACCACCGCCTCCGGGCTTTGTACCAAAGCGGTCACGCCCTGGCGGGAGCGCTCGGTGAGGAAGGATTCCCCGAAAAGGTCCCCCGGGCCCAGGAGGGCCAGGGTGCGCTCCCCTTTAGGGGTTTCCAAGAGAAGCCGTACCCGCCCCTCTACCAGGATGTAGAGGCTCGCCGCCTCATCCTCTTGGCGGAAGACGGCTTCACCCCGGGCAAGCCTTCGGGGTGGGCAGATGGCCTCCACCTCTTGCCGCTCCTCCGGGGAGAGGCCCTCCGGAAAGCGGGCCTCTGGCACGACGAAAACCCCTTTCCGGGCCGGTGCACCCCGGCCCAGGAGGCGAAGCAGGGTGTGGGGTTGCCAGAGGGCCATCCTGTAAAGGAGTTTATACCCTGGAACCCGCCCTCCCCATTAACCTGGGCCCTGCCCTTCGGGGCAGAGGGAGGCCAAGATGCACAAGGTAGCCATTATCGTGCTGGCAGGAACGGAAACCCACGAGGGCCTGGGCCGCCTGGTAAACGCCCTGATGCTGGCCCAGGAGCTCAAGCGGGCCGGGGACGAGGTGCGGATCGTCTTTGACGGGGCCGGGACCCAGGGGCTCGCTGCCCTCTCCGATCCCGATCATCAAGCCCACGTCCTCCTCTTGGCGGTGAAAGAGCGGATCCTGGGGGCCTGCGCCTACTGCTCCCGCGCTTTTGGGGTCAAGGAAATCCTGGAAGCCCGGGGCTTCCCCTTCCTCTCCGAGTTCCACGACCACCCGAGTCTCAGGGGCCTCTTGGAGGAGGGGTACCAGCTCGTGACGTTCTAAGTGCCCGCGCCTCGGTTCCGCGACATGTAAGCCCCCGCTTTGGCGAAAGCCAGAGCGGGGTACTTAGCCGAAGTGGGGTCAAGGAGGGCCTCACACCTCACGGTCGGCCCCTGCCGGGCCATCAGGCGCAGCAGGAAAGCTTTTGGGGGTCGGTGTCCAGGGCCTGGGCCACGAGCCTTATCCCCTCGGCCAGGGTCAGGTAGGGGTGGAAGGTGTCTATAAGGTCCCGGTAGCCGAGGCCGTACTTCACCGCCAGGATGCCCTCTTGGATGACGTCCCCCGCCTCGTGGGCCAGGACGTGGAGGCCGAGGACCGTCCCCTCTTCGTCCACCACGATCTTGAAACCCCCCCGGGTGTCGCGGGCGGTGAGGGCCTTGGGCAGGAGGGAAAGGGGGAGAAAGGCCGCCCGCGCCATCCGGCCCCTCGCCCTCGCCTCTTCCTCGGTGAGGCCCACCGCGGCCAGGGCGGGGTCGGTGAAGGTCACCCGGGGGAGGGCGGAGAGGTCCAGGGGCGTCTCCACCCCTAGGGCGTTCCTCGCCGCCACCCGGCCGGACTGGGCGGCCACGTAGACGAACTGGGGAAGCCCCGCCACGTCCCCGGCGGCGTAGACCCGGGGGTTGGTGGTGCGCAAGGTGGGGTCCAGCTGGAGGAAGCCCTTCTCGTCCCGCTCCACCCCCGCCCGCTCCAGGCCGAGCCCCTCCAGGTCCGGCCTCCTCCCCGTGGCCACGAGGAGGCTTTCCGCCTCAAAAACCCCCCGGTCGGTCCTGACCCGGAAAGTCCCCTCCCGGGCTACGGCCTCCACCCGCACCCCGGTGTGGACCCGGAGGCCCTCCTCCTCCAGGTAGCCCCGAAGGAGCCGGGCGAGCTCCCAGTCTTCCTGGGGCAAGACCTCGGGAAGGGCCTCGAGGACCACCACCCGGCTCCCAAGCCTAGCGAAGGCCTGGGCGAGCTCAAGGCCGATGGGCCCTCCCCCCACCACCAGGAGGCTTTCGGGGAGGGCGGGGGCGGAGAGGGCCTCGAGGTAGGTCCAGGGGGCGCTTTCCCGGAGGCCCGGGATGGGGGGAATAAAAGGCCTCGCCCCGGTGGCAAGAAGGTAGCGCCCGGCGAGGACCTCCCGCCCCTCTACCTCCATCCTCTCCCCGTCCAGGAAGCGGGCCCTCCCCCGGAGCACGGGGACCCCGGCCGCCTCCAGGACCTCCTGGTACTTCTCCTCCCTGAGGGCCGAGATCAGGGCCTCCTTGCCCGAGAGGAGGGCCCTCCAGTCCACCCCGAGGACCCTTAGGGCAAGCCCCGGAAAGGCGGAGTGGCCCGCCCGGTGGAAGGCGTGGGCCGCCCGGAGGAGGTACTTGGAGGGGACGCACCCCACGTTGACGCAGGTGCCCCCCAGGACCCCCGCCTCCACCACGGCGGCTTTCGCCCCCAGGGCGGCCGCCTCCAGGGCCGCCGCCACCCCGGCGGAGCCCGAGCCCACGATGAGGAGGTCGTAGCTCACAGCGCCTCCCCTGGGTAGCCCACCCGCTCCAAGGCCGCCAGCAGGTCCTCCAAGGCCGCCTCCCCCAGGACGTGGGCCTCCTTCCTGAGGTAGTCCACCCTCACCTTCTCCACCCCCGCCACCTGGCCCAGGGCACGCTCCACCGTGCGGATGCACCCTGCGCAGTGGATCTTGGGGACCCGGATGCGAAAGCGGTTCTTCTCCATGCCCCCAGGCTAGACCCTGGAGCTCGCTCCAGGGTCAAGGGGGTCCAGGTAGACGCAGTGGTCCTTCCCGTCGCAGGCGGGGTCGGGGTGGGCCTCGGCAAAGGCCAGACGCTCGGCCAAGGCCTGCTCCAGGGCCCTCAGTTCCCTAAGGCGCCGCCTGACCTCCTCCAGGCGGGCCCCTAAAACCTCCCGCACGTGGCGACAGGGAGGCTTGCCCTCGTCCATCAGGCGGAGGATCCCGGCGATGTCCTCCAGCCTAAGCCCGGCGGCCTGGGCCTCCTTGACGAAGCGGAGGCGGCGCCGGGCCTCTTCCCCGTAGAGGCGGTACCCGGCGGGCGTCCGCCCCTCGGGGGAAAGGAGGCCAAGCCTCTCGTAATAGCGGAGGGCGTCCGGGGAGAGGCCGAACTCTCGGGCCAGCTGACCAACGGTAAAGGGCATCTACTTCCTAACCTCTCGTCAGGGTAGCCCGGGGCCCAGCTCCCGTCAAGGACCTGAGAGGGGGGCAGGTGGGAGGGGTCCATTAGCGATTTTATTCACGATTAAACATGCATGTGCCATAGATCTCCTCCTCACAAGCCGAACCCCCACGGCTACACCGCCTCCAAGGCCTCCAGGAAAAGGGCCGACAGGTCCTCGGGGTCTTCCAGCCCCACGGAAACCCGCACCAGCCCTGGGGTGACCCCGGCCTGAAGCCTGGCCTCCTCCTTGAGGCGGCTGTGGGTGGTGGTCCAGGGGTGCACCAACAGGGTGCGGGCATCCCCCAGATTGGCGGCCTTGAAGAGGCGGATGGCCCCGAGGAAGCGGCTTGCCGCCTCCTGGCTTCCCAGGTCCAGGGTGAGCATGGGCCCGCCCGAGGCCAGGTACTTCCGGGCGTTCCTGTAGGCGGGGTCCTCGGGAAGGCCCGGGTAGCGGAGGGCCTTGACCTTGGGGTGAGCCCGGAGGCGCCCGGCGAGGAGGGCCGCCGTCTCGCTCATCCGCCTGACCCTTAAGGCCAGGGTCTCCAGCCCCTGGAAGAGAAGGTAGGCGTTGAAGGGAGAAAGGCTCATCCCCCCCAGGGAGAGGCCCAGGGTGCGGACCCGGTCCGCGAAGCACCGCGGCCCCAGGGCCGCCCAGGGAACCTGGCCCTTGGCATCCGGCTCCTGGAACTGGGGGTAGCCCTCAAAGAGGGCGGTCTCCCGGGAAAGCACCGCCCCGCCCAGCACGGAGCCGTGCCCCGAGGCCCACTTGGTGAGGCTTTCCACCACCACGTGGGCCCCCCAGTTGAGGGGCCTACAAAGCGCCCCCACCGCCCCGAAGGTGTTGTCCACCACCAGGGCCACACCCCGTTCCTCGGCCAAGGTGGCCAGGGCCTCGAGGTCGGGCACCAGGAGGGCGGGGTTGGCCAGGGTTTCCACGAACACCGCCCGGGTCCTTTCCGTGAGGGCCTCCCGCACCTTGTCGGGCTCGGGATCCACGTAGCGCACCCTCACCCCCATGAGGCCGAAGACCTGGTGGAAAAGCCCGATGGTCTGGCCGAAGAGCCCCTTGGCCGCCACCACCTCGTCCCCCTGGCGGAGAAGGGCGAGGAGGGCCGCGAAGGTGGCCGCCTGCCCCGAGGCCAGGACCACGGCCTCCAGGGCCCCCTCCAGGGCCTTGAGCCTTTCCTCCAGGGCCTTCGTGGTGGGGTCCTTTTGGCGGGCGTAGACGTACCCCTCCCCGGTGGCAAAGCGCTCCTGGCCTTCCTCCAGGGTCTTGAAGCCGTAGGCGGCCACGGCGTAGATGGGCAGGCCAAGGGCCCCGTGGGGATCCTCGGGCAGGCCCGAAAGCACCGCCAGGGTCTCGTACTCCATCCCCCACCCCCTAGCGCACGAGGAGCACGGGACAGGGGGCCTCGGCCACCACCCTTTGGCTTTGGCTTCCCAGGAAGAGGCTCCCCACCGCCCCCAGGCCCCGGGTGCCCATGACGATGAGGTCGGCCTTTTCCCCCCTGGCGGCCTCGAGGATGGCCTCCGCCGGACGGCCCTCCAGGAGAAGGGCGTCCTCCTGGGGCACCCCGGTGAGGGCCACCGCCTCGGCCAAGACCTTCTCCGCCCGCTCCAGGCGGCGCTTCAGGGCCTCCTCAAAGAAGGGCTCCCCCAGGTAGTCGGGAACGGGCTCGTAGGCGTGGACCAAAACAAGCCTCGCCCCGTGGGCCTCCGCCTCGGCCTTGGCCACCAAGGCCGCCCGCTTGGCGTGCTCCGAGCCATCGTAGGCCAGAAGAATGGTCCTGAACATGACCCAAGCTTATCAGGCCTCGGGCCGGGCTTCCGGGGGGAGCTCCACCCTCCTTCCGCAGCGGCAGGTCTCCCCTTCCCAGCGGAAGACCGTGCCGTCCGCCCGGGGGTAAAGCCAAAGGGCCCCGCAGTCCGGGCAGCGCACCTCGGCCACCAGGGAGCGGATCTCCTCCGGAAAGAAGCGGTAGACCTCCCCGCACCAGTGGCAGACCACCTCCGCCCCCCCATCCTTCACGATCATCTCCTCCCTTTCCTCCGGGGTGAAGAAGACCAGGGCCTCCAGGGCCTTCTCCCGGTTGCAGCGGCAACGGAAACGGGCGGGGATCTCGTTTTGGGGGTAGCCCAGGGCCCGGAGGTCCGTGCGCGCGAAGCCCAGGCCCGCGAGGAGGGCCTCCAAGGCCCCCTCCAGGCCCCGCTCCCGAAGGAGGGGGGTGATGCCGGGGAGGTCCTTCAGGTTGGCCTCGAGGCGGGCGATGACCTCTTCCTTAGCCCCGGGCATCACCTGGACGGCCACGCCCCCCGCCACCTCCACCTCCCCTTCCCCCTTGACCCGCACGCCGAGGAGCACGGCGGAGGGGATCTGCTCCGACTGGAAGAGGTAGTGGGCCAAGTCCTCGGCCATCTCCCCGGAGACCAAGGGCACGGCGCTGGTGTAGACCTCCCCGTTAGGCAGGCTCCGGTCCACCCGCAAAACCCCGGCCCCCACCACCGCCCCCACGTTGAGCTTCCCGTCCTCCCGCAAGGGCACCTCGGCCTTGGGGTTTTTCACGTAGCCCCGCACGTGCCCAAAGGCGTCCGCCTCCACCACAAGCCCCCCCAGGGGCCCGGCCCCCTCCACGCGCAGGGTGAGCCGCTCCTTGGGGGTCTTGAGGAGGAGCTGGGCGAGGAGGAGGGCCCCGGTCAGGGCCCGTCCCAGGGCAGCCGTGGCCGTGGGGGAAAGGCCGTGGCGCAGCCGCGCCTCCTCCACGATGTCCGTGGTCTCGGCGGCCACCACCCTCAGATCCCCCTCCCCGGCCAGGCCCCTAAGGATCCTTCCCATACCCCGCCATTATGCCACGGGCCCTATAATCGCCCATATGGGCCTTCGCATCTACGACACCCTGCAAAGGGCCAAGGTGGAATTCGTCCCCGCCACGCCCGGCCACGTGGGCATCTACGTCTGCGGCCCCACGGTCTACGCCGACCCCCACCTGGGCCACGCCCGGGGCCCCATCGTCTACGACGTCCTCAGGCGCTACTTCCTTCACAAAGGCTACAAGGTACGCTTCGTCTCCAACATCACCGACGTGGGCCACCTCACCGAGGACGAGGAGGGCGAGGACAAGATCGTGAGGCGGGCCAAGCTGGAGCGCCTGGAGCCCATGGAGGTGGCCGAGAAGTACACCTGGAGCTATTTTGACGCCATGCAGGCCCTGAACGTCCTCAGGCCCTCCATCGCCCCCCGGGCCAGCGGCCACATCCCCGAGCAGATTGAGCTCACCCGGGTTCTCCTGGAAAAGGGGCACGCCTACGAGCGGAAGGGGAGCGTCTACTTCCGGGTGCGTTCCTTCCCCGAGTACGGGAAGCTCTCCGGCAAGCGCCCGGAGGAGCTTCGGGCGGGGGCCAGGGTGGAGGTGCGGGAGGAGAAGGAAGACCCCCTGGACTTCGCCCTCTGGAAGGCCGCCGAGCCCGGGCACCTCATGCGCTGGAGGAGCCCCTGGGGGGAGGGGTATCCCGGCTGGCACATTGAGTGCACCGCCATGAGCCTCAAGTACCTGGGGGAGGGGTTTGACCTGCACGCCGGGGGGATAGACCTCCAGTTTCCCCACCACGAGTGCGAGATCGCCCAGGCGGAGGCCGCAGGCTTCCGCTTCGCCCGCCACTGGATGCACCACAACCACGTCCTCCTCCAAGGGGAGAAGATGGCCAAGAGCACGGGGAACCTGGTCCTCCTCCACGACCTCCTCAAGGCCCACGAGCCCATGGCGGTGCGCTTCTACCTCCTCCAGACCCACTACCGGAGCCCCATGGACTTCACCTTTGAGGGCCTGGAGGGCGCCAAGAGGGGCTACGCCCGCCTCCTCCACGCCTACCGGGAGGTGCGGGAGCGCCGGAGGACCGCCCCCCCCGGCACCACCCCCGGGCTGGAAAGGGCCCTGGACGCGCTGGAGAAGGGCTTCCTCGAGGCCATTGAGGACGACCTCTCCACTCCTCAAGCCATCGCCTTGCTCTTCACCTTCCTCCCGGAGCTCCACCGCCTCCTCCCCGAGGCCAAGGCGGAAAGCCTGGCCCGGGCCCAGGAGGTCCTCCACACCCTGGGGGAGGGAATCCTTGGCCTCTTTCCCGAGCGGGTCTTGGAAGAAAAGGTCTCGGGACCCCTCCTGGAGGGGCTCATCGCCCTCCTCCTGGAGCTTCGCGAGGAGGCCCGACGGGCCAAGGACTACGCCAAGAGCGACCTCATCCGGGAGAGGCTCAAGGCCCTGGGGGTGGTGGTGGAGGACACCCCGGAGGGCCCCCGGTGGCGCCTGGAACCCTAAAGCCCCGCCCCAGGGGCGGGTCCGGGAGCGGGGCCTCATACCCCATGCTGGCCCAAGCCAGCATGGGGGCCCTTAGGCAGGCTTCCCCGAGCCAGCAGGGCAGGAAAGGGTATCAGCGGGAAACGGGGTAACCCCCCACCTCCAGCACCGCCTCCGCCGCCTGGCGCCTCAGGGCCACCAGGTCCACGGGCTCGTGCTTGGTAAGCCTGCGGGCGGCGGAGTAGACCACCCGGGCCTCGTCCCCCTCCACCAGCCTCGGGAGAACGGAGAGGGCCCCGGCCTGGGCCCGGTCCAGGGCCTGCACCAGGTAGATGCGGGCCAGGGCCTGGGCCAGCCCCCCAAGCCGCCTGGCCCGGAGGAGGGCGCTTTCCGCGGCGTAGGCGTCAATGAGGATGTCGGCGGCGGCGGCCAGGACCTCCTGTTCCTCTTCCACCTTTTGCCCGTACTTCTGGGCGGCCAGGCCCGCCACCATGAGGGCCAGCTTCTTGAGGTTTTGCACCTGGTGGAGCTCGAGGTCCTCGGGCTCCTCAAAGACAGGTTCCAGGAGCTCCTTCTGGAGCCTCATGGCCGCCTGGAAGAGGGGGAGCTGCCCCTTTAAGGCCCGGCGGAGGAGCATGCCGGGGATGAGGAGGCGGTTGATCTCGTTGGTCCCCTCAAAGATGCGGTTGATGCGGGCGTCGCGGTAGGCCCTCTCAATGGGGTACTCCTGGGAGTAGCCGTAGCCCCCGTGGATCTGCACCCCCTCGTCCACCACGTAGTCCAGGACCTCGGAGCCCAGGACCTTGATGATGCTGGCCTCCACGGCGTACTCCTCAATCCCCGCCATCACCGCCTCGGGGCCCTTCTTGCCGGAAAGGGCCTCGTCAATAAGGCCCACGGTGCGGTAGACGGCGCTCTCCGCGGCGTAGATGCGGCTCGCCATCTCCCCAAGCTTCTGCTGGATGAGGCCGAAGCGGCCGATGGGGCGGCCAAACTGCACCCGCTGGTTGGCGTACTGGGCGGAGAGCTCCAAGGCCCGCTTGGCCCCGCCCACGGCCCCCGCCCCCAGCTTGTAGCGGCCCACGTTGAGGACGTTGAAGGCGATCTTGTGCCCCTTGCCCACCTCCCCCAGGACGTTCTCCACGGGGACCCTGACGTCCTCCAGGATCACCTGGCGGGTGCTGGAGGCCTTGATGCCCATCTTCTTCTCCTCGGGGCCGAAGGAAAGCCCCGGGGTGTCCCGCTCCACCAGGAAGGCGGTGAAGTGCTCCCCGTCCACCTTGGCGAAGACGGTGAAGAGGTGGGCGAAGCCAGCGTTGGAGATCCACTGCTTGACCCCGTTCAGGATGTAGTGCTTTCCGTCTTCGGAGAGGGTGGCCCGGGTCTTGGCGGCGAGGGCGTCCGAGCCCGAGCCCGGCTCCGTGAGGCAGTAGGCGGCGATCCACTCCCCGCTGGCGAGCCTCGGCAGGTACTTCCGCTTCTGCTCCTCGGTGCCGAAGTAGACCAGGGGCAGGGTGCCGATGGAGGTGTGGGCCCCGTAGGTGACGGAGAAGCCCCCGCTGCCGGAAAGCTCCTCGGCCACCACGGTGGAGATCACCTTGGGCAGGTCCAGGCCACCGTACTCCTCGGGAACGTCAATGGCCAAAAGCCCAAGCTCCCCCGCCTTGCGCATGAGGGGCACGTTCAGCTCGAGCTCCCCGTGTTCCATGCGCTCCAGGAGGGGAAGCACCTCCCGCTCCACGAAGGCGCGGGTGGTGCGGGCGATCTCCTTCACGCTCTCGTCAAAGTCCTCCGGGGTGTAGACCCGTTCCGGGGTTTCCAAAAGCCAGCCGCCGCCTTTCTGCCAGAGCTTCTTCTCCTCGGTCATGGTATCCCTCCTCAGGCCGGGTACACCTCAAAGACGCCCGCGGCCCCCATGCCGCCGCCGATGCACATGGTGACGAGGCCGTACCCCCCGCCCCTCCGGGAAAGCTCGCTCAGGAGCTGGGCGGTGAGCTTGGCCCCCGTGGCCCCCAGGGGGTGGCCTAGGGCGATGGCCCCGCCGTTGACGTTGGTCCTCTCCTCGGGCATCTCCAAGGCCCGCATCACCGCCAGGACCTGGGCGGCGAAGGCCTCGTTGAACTCGATGAGGGCGATCTGGTCCAGGGTAAGCCCCGCCCGCTTTAGGGCCTTGGGCACCGCCTTCACCGGCCCGATGCCCATGATGTCGGGCTCCACCCCGGCCACGGCGAAGCTAACGAAGCGGGCCAAGGGCTTTAGGCCCAGGGCCTCGGCCTTCTCCCGGCTCATGACCACCACCGCCGCCGCCCCGTCGGAGTAGGGGCTGGCGTTGCCGGCGGTCACGGTGCCCCCCTTCTTGAAGGCGGGGCGGAGCTTGGCCAGGGCCTCGAGGCTGGTGTCGGGCCGCACCGTCTCGTCCCTTTCAAAGAGGATCTCCTCCACCCGCTTCTTGGTCCCCTGGTAGGTCACCCGGGGCACCCGGATGGGCACCACCTCGCTAAAGCGCCCCTCGGCCCAGGCCTGGGCGGCCTTCTGGTGGCTCCTTAGGGCCCACCGGTCCTGGTCCTCGCGGCCGATGCCGAAGCGCTCCGCCACCCTTTCGGCGGTGAAGCCCATGCCGATGTAGGTGGAATAGGTCTCCGGGCTCCACTCCGTGGGGGTGAGGTCGGGGTGGAGCCTGGTGTGGAAGCCCGACATGGGCACCTGGCTCATCATCTCCACCCCGCCCGCCAAGACGGCCTCGGCCATCCCCGTCATCACCGCCTGGGCGGCCATGGCGATGGTCTGGAGGCCACTGGAGCAGAAGCGGTTGATGGTGGCCCCCGCCACCTCCACGGGGAACCCCGCCCGGAGGAGGGCGAGCCTGGCGATGTTCAGCCCCTGGGCGGCCTCGGGCATGGCGCACCCCCAGAGGACGTCCTCGAGCTCCTTGGGGTCCAGGCCCACCCGCTCCACCGCCGCCCGCATCACCTGGGCCGAGAGGTCCACGGGGTGGAGGGTGGCCAAGGCCCCATCCTTCTTGCCCCGGGCCACGGGGCTCCGCACTGCGCTCACGATGACCGCTTCCCGCATCTTTTCCCCCTTTTAGTTCCTGAGAGGCTTCCCCGTCTTCAGGGTGTAGGCGATGCGCTCCTGGGTCTTGCGGGTCCCGAGGAGCTTCAAGAAGGCCTCCCTCTCCAGGTCCAGAAGGTCCCACTCGGAAACCTCCCGCGCCGGGCCTTCCCCGCCGGAGAGGACGTAGGCGATCTCCAGGCCGATCCTCATGTCGTGGTCCGTGATCTCCCCCGCCTCCCGGAAGGACCATACGGCGTAACGGAGGTTGCCCAGGGCCTCGCTTCCCAGGACGGGGACCTTAGGGGGAAGGGGCGGGCGGTAGTCGGGGGCGAGCTCCAAAACCCGCCTCTTGGCGTCGGCAATGAGGAAGTCCCGGTTCATGCTGATCCGGTCCCTATCCCGCAGGAAGCCCATCTTGCGGGCCTCGAGGGCGCTGGTGGAGGTCTTGGCCATGGCGATGAGCCCGAAGGCCCGCTTCACCCCCTCAAAGGGGTCGGCCTCCTCGTAGGGAAGGAGCTCCTGGGTGAAGCGGAGGAGCATCTCCTTGGTGCCGCCCCCAGCGGGGAGAAGCCCCACCCCGGCCTCCACCAGGCCCATGTAGAGCTCGGCGTGGGCCTGGACGGCGTCGGCGTGCAGGGTGAACTCCGCCCCGCCCCCCAGGGTCAGGCCGAAGGGGGCCACCACCACGGGGAAGGGGCTGTAGCGGAGGGACATGGAGGCCTTCTGGAACTGGCGCACCGCCAGGGCGAGCTCGTCCCAGTCCCCCTCCTGGGCCAGGGAGAGGATAAGGGCCAGGTTGGCCCCGGCGGAGAAGGCCCTGGGGTCCTCGTTGCCGAGGACGAGACCCAGGTAGCCCTTCTCCTCCACGTACTCCAGGCTCTTCTGGAGCATGCGGATGACCCCCTCCCCGATGGCGTTCATCTTGGTGCGGAACTCCAGGAGGGCCACCCCGTCCCCCAGGTCCAGAAGGGCCGCCTCCTGGCTCTCCAAAAGGGTCTTCCCCTCGGACTTGAGGGCCTTCAGGGAGATGACCCCCTCCCGCCTGGGCAGGGGGTGGTAGGCCCCGTCAAAGCCCAGATAGGCGCCGTCCTGGTAGAAGGCACCCTGGGCCTTCTTAAGGAGGTCAGGAGCCTTTAGGCCGTGCTCGGCAAAAAGGGCCTCCACCCGGGAAAGCCCCACGGCGTCCATGTTCTTAAAGGGCCCCTCCTCCCAGCCGAAGCCCCACTCCAGGGCCTGGTCCACGGAAACCAGGTCGTAGGCGATCCCGGGGGCCTTCTCCAGGGTGTAGTGGGCGGTCTTGGCGAAAAGCTCCCGGAGGAAGGCCCCGTACTTGCCAGGGAGGTCCAAAACCTTGGCGAGGCGCTCCCTTAGGGGAAGGTCCCGGAGGGCGCGGAGCTCCGGCAGGTCCAGCTTGGCCCTGGGGACATACTCCAGGGTCCGGTAGTCCAGGGTGTGGATCTCCCCGTTCACCCGCTTGTAGAACCCGGCCCCCGTCTTCTCCCCCAGGCGGCCCTCCTCCACCAGCCGGAGGACCCATTCGGGCAAGGCGAAGTCCTCCCCCGTGGCCTGGGCGAGCTCCTCGGTCACCAGCTTCAGCACGTCCAGCCCCGTGAGGTCGGCGGTGCGGAAGGTGGCGGAGTTGGGCCGGCCGAGGAGGGGCCCGGTGAGGGCGTCCACCTCGTCAATGGTGAGGCCGTGCCTCTCCATGAGGCGCACCGCCTGGACCATCCCGTAGACCCCCAGCCGGTTGGCGATGAAGCCCGGGGAGTCCTTGGCGAGAACGGTGCCCTTGCCGAGGATCCTTTCCCCGAAGCGGCGGATCTCCTCCAGAACCTTGGGGTCGGTCTCGGGGGTGGGGATGAGCTCCAGGAGGTGGAGGTAGCGGGGGGGGTTGAAGAAGTGGGTGCCGAGGAAGCGCCGGCGGAAGCCCTGGGAGCGCCCCTCCAGGAGGACCCTCATGGGGATGCCGCTCGTGTTGGAGCTGACGATGGCGGTGGGTTTCAAAAGGCTTTCCAGGCGGGCGTAGAGGGCCTGCTTGGGCTCGGGCTTCTCAACAATGGCCTCCACCACCCAGTCGCAGTCCCTGAGCTTCTCCAGATGGTCCTCGGTGTTGCCGATCTCTATGTGGCGGGCAAGCTCCGGGTCCATGAAGGCTGCGGGCTTGGCCTTGAGGGCACGCTCCAAGCCCCTTTTGGCGTACTCGTTCCGGTCCTCCTTGCCGGGGATGTCCAGGAGGACCACGGGGATCCCGGCGCTGGCCACCAGGGCGGCGATCCCGCTTCCCATGGTTCCCGCGCCCACCACGCCTACCTTCTTGATCATGGCCACCTCCTTATACTGAGTCAAAGTTTACGCCGCCCGGGCCCACCTGTCAAAGGGGCCAAACACCAAGGGGCCCAGGAACCCTTGACGCCCGGCCCTCAGGTCTTTAAGCTGAAGGCCCTATGAAGAGGAGGGTTCTTTTAATCCTGCTCGGGCTTTCCGGCCTGGGGCTGGCCCAGGGGGTGCGAAGCCTGGGCATGGGGGGCGTGGCCCTGCCAGGCCCCGCCCAGGCCGGGGCCAACCCCGCCTACGCCGCCTTCCCCGACCGCTGGGAAAGAGGGGGCTTCCAGGTTCCCTTGGGGGTGTTGCGCCTCCTTCCCTTCTTCCCTGAAACCAGCCCCTTGGCCTACTTCACCGACTTCCAGGCCTTCCGCACCCGGTTTGACCTCCTGAGCTTTTACGATCAAACCGCCCACCTGGACAGCTTCCTCCTCAACCCCGCCCGAAGCCCCGACGAGGTGGTCTTCCGGGTGAGCGCAGATGGCCTCTCCATCACCGACGGCGAGGGTAGGTCCCTCACCCCCTCCTTCTCCGTGGGGAGCTCCCCCGAAAGGCCGGAGGCCCTCGTTCCTAGCCCTTTCCTGCCCATCGCCTTGGAGCTAGGCCCCGGCACCTACCTGAGCCTCGGCCTCTTCTCCGGAGCCCAGGGCCTCCGGGTGGGCCCGAGCCCCGCCCTGGCCGAGGCCCTGCAGAGGGGCAGCCTGGACCCCTGCAGGGGCCAAGACCCCTCCCCCTGTTTCCTCGAGGCCAGCCTGGCCTATGGCGCGGGGCTCAGCCTGGCTGCGGGCCTCGCCACGCCCCTCTCCCAGGTTCCCGGACTCGGGCGGGTCTACGTGGGGGTGAGGGGCGAGGGGTTTCTCGGCCTAGGCTACCTGGAGGCCAGCGCCCAAGCCCGCCCCACCTTTGACCAGGACGGCAACGTGAGCGGGGCCAGCTACGCCTACCGCTACTTCCTGAGCGTCCCCAACTTTATGGGAATCCTGGGCCGGGGAGGAGGGCTGGGCTACGGCCTCCGGGCCGATGCGGGCGTGGCCCTGGACGGGGGGGAGTGGGCCTTGGGCCTTGGGGTCAGGAACCTCCTGGGCTTCGCCCGGTGGAGCGGGGTGGAGGTCTCGGGAACGGAAAGCGGGGAAACCTGGGCCCCCGCCACCAAGGAGAGCGACTTTTCCGCCCCGGAGGTTCTTCTGAACGGGGCCTACCGCCTGCCCCTGGAGGTGGGAAGCCTCCTGGTGGCCGCCGATGCCCGCTTCGGCAGCGTGGCCCCCGCCTTTCACCTGGGGCTGGAGTACGGCCTCGGCCCCTGGGCCTTAAGGGCAGGGGCGGGCCTCGGGGGCGGACTCCGCTTCGGGGTGGGGGCCGGGCTGGGCCTGGAAGCCCTGGCCCTGGACCTGGCCCTCACCGCCCACGAGGCCCCCTTGGTGGGCGGCACGGTCTACGGGGTAGCCCTGGCAGTAAGCTTCTAGGAGGTGATCTGTGAAGCGCGTTTTCTTCCTGGCAAGCCTTACCCTGGTCCTCGCGGCCTGTAGCGGCCACACGGTCCACCGGCTGGAGGTGGACCTCCTGAGCTTCGTCCCCGAGGGAAGCCGCACCGGCACCCTCAGCCTCACCCAAACCGAGGTGTACCTGCCCGAGGACCGCGCCGGGCAGGAAATCCCCGTGCGGGGAGAGGAGGCCCTAGAGGACGGGCGGATCGCCCTCCAAGTGAGGCTTCAGAACACGGGTACCCTTCCCGCGGACCTTGCCCTCGAGGTCCGGGCGGGCCCCCGGGACGATACCGACCTCTACGACGGCACGGGAGGGGACTTCGCCGTGAAAACCGCCTCCCTCACCCTGAGCCCTGGGGAGGCAGGAACCCTGGACGGAAGCCTCGCCATAGGGCCCGGCGACCCCCTCTACGCCCTCATCAAGAGGGGCACCTTCCGCCTCGGGGCCCGGGTTCAGGTGAGGAGTGGCGATGAGGTGCGCTACGCCCTGGAGAAGGCCGAGGTGGTCCTCCGCCTGAGGTTTTTCAACCTGATCCCCAGCCCCTAGCGGTCGGCGAAGAGGTAGAGGGCCTCCATCAAGGCCTCGGGATAGTCCCGGGGCCTAAGGCCTTTCTTCTCCAGGCGGAAGCCCGGGGGGTACTGGGTGGGCTCCACCCGGAAGGGGAGGCCCTTGAGGCCCCGGGCATCGTAGTCCAGGGGGTAGCGGGGGAAGACCACCTCCAGGTGGGTGAGGCCCTCCGCGATGGACACCACCCCCTTTCTCTCCGCCACCAGGCGGAGGCGGGTGAGGTTGACGAAGTTCTCCGCCTCCTCAGGGAGAGGCCCGTAGCGCTCCCTTAGCTCCCGCACCAGGCGGGAGACCTCGGCGAGGCTTTCCGCCTCGGCGAAGCGGCTGTAGTAGCGGCTCCGGGCCTCGAGGCTCGGGACGTACTCGGCGGGCAAGCGGGCGGAGACCCCCAGGTCCAGGGTGACGTGGGGCCTCTCCTCCTTCACCTCCCCCTTGAGCCTCCTCAAGGCCTCCTCCAGAAGCTCCGTGTAGACCTCGAGGGAAAGGGCCCGGATGTGCCCGTGCTGCTCGGGGCCCAAGAGGTTTCCCACCCCCCTTATCTCCATGTCCCGCTCCGCCAAAAAGTGGCCCGAACCCAGGTCCGAGAGGTCGGCGATGGCGGCGAGGCGCTTTTCCGCCCCCTCGGTGAGGCGGGGCGGGTGGAAGAGGTAGGCGTAGGCCTCCTCCTCCCTCCGCCCCACCCGGCCCCGGAGCTGGTACAAGGTGGCGAGGCCCAGCCGGTCCGCCCGCTCAATGAGGATGGTGTTCGCCTCGGGCACGTCCAGCCCCGCCTCGATGATGGTGGTGGCGAGGAGGAGGTCGTACGCCCCCTCGGCGAAGAGGAGCATGGTCTCCTCTACGAGGCCCTCGGGCATCTGGCCGTGGACCACCCCGATGCGGGCCTCGGGGACAAGGTTTTCCAGAAAGCGCCTCCTGGCCTCTATGGAGGCCACCCGGTCGTGGACGTAGAAGACCTTGCCCCCTCGCGCAAGCTCCAGGAGGATGGCCTCCCGCACCAAAAGGGGGTCAAAGGGGGCGAGGAAGGTCTTGATGGGCTTCCTGCCGGGAGGTGGGGTCTTTATGCTGGAGAGGTCCTTCAGGCCCACCAGGGCGGAGTAGAGGGTGCGGGGGATGGGGGTGGCGGAGAGGTAGAGGGTGTCCACGTTCTCCTTGAGCTCCCGGATCCGCTCCTTCTGGGCCACCCCGAAGCGGTGCTCCTCGTCCACGATGAGGAGGCCGAGGTCCTTAAAGCGCACGTCAGGCTGGAGGAGGCGGTGGGTGCCGATGACGATGTCCACCGTGCCCTGGGCCAGGCCCCTCAGGAGGGCCTCCTCCTCCTTCGGGGGGGTGAAGCGGGAAAGGACCCCCACCCTCACGGGAAGCCCCCGGAAGCGCTCCCTAAAGGTCTTCCCGTGCTGCTCGGCGAGAAGGGTGGTGGGCACCAGGAAGGCCACCTGGGCCCCGTGCCCCACCACCCGGTGGGCGGCCCTGAGGGCCACCTCGGTCTTGCCGAAGCCCACGTCCCCCGAGATCAGGCGGTCCATGGGGTGGGGGCTTTCCAGGTCGCGGAGGACCTCCTCCAGGGCCTGCCTCTGGTCGGGGGTGAGCTCGTAGGGGAAGCCCTCCTCCACCAAGGGGTCCCAGTCGGGCAAGGGGGGGAAGGCCCGGCCGGGGGTGGCCTTCCTCTTGGCGTGAAGGACAAGAAGGCGCTGGGCCAGCTCCTCCACGTCCTTCCTCGCCCGCTCCTTGGCCCGTTGCCACTCGTTCTTTCCCAGGGAGGAAAGCTCCGGGGGGTCGTCCGTGGTGCCGGGGTGGCGCTTGAGGAGGGGAAGCTGCTCCACGGGCAGGTAGAGCCTTCCCTCCCCCCGGTAGCGGAGGACCAGGTAGTCCCGCTTGACCCCCAGAACCTCCCGGGTCTCCAGGCCCAGGAACTGGCCGATGCCGTGCTCGGGGTGGATGAGGAAGTCCCCCGGGGAAAGGGCCCCGGGGTCACTAAGCCCCTCCCCCGCCCTAAGCCTCGCCCGCGCGCTCCCCGTGGCGAAGACCAGGGCCTCGGTGAGGAAGACGTCCTCGCCCCACTTGGCCCCCCCCTCAAAGCTTCCCCAAAGGAGGGTAAGCCTCCCCTTGGGACCGGGAAAGCGTTCCTGGACCAAGGGAGAGAAGGCCTGGAGGCGCCTTTTCAAGTAGTCCAGGGTGCGGGCGTGGGCCACGAAGAGGTGGACCCGCTTCCCCTCCTTAAGCCACTGGGCCAGGTCCCTCTCCAGGGCCTTTAAGCTCCCCCGGTAGGGGGCAAGGGGTTCCACCCCAAGCTCCAGAGGAGGAAGCTCCAGTCCGCTCCCCAGGGCCACCAGGGGCCTTCCCGAGAGGAGGGGCCAAAGGGCCTTGGGGGCCAGGGCGGGGGTGTCCAGGTACACGGGCCCGGGGAAGTGGAGGATTTTTTGGGAGGTGAAGCCCTCCGCCTTACCGGGCTTGGGCAGGAGGAGGTGGCGCCTCCTCTCCTCTCCCCCAACGAGAAGCCTCTCCAGCTCGTCCCCGAAAAACTCCAGGCGGACCTCACCCAGCTCCACCACCTCCCCCAAGACCCGGTAGTCCTCGTCCCGGGCGTAGCCCATCTTGAGAAGGCGGGAAAGGAGGGCCTCCCTGGGGTAGGGGCGGCCTACCTCCAGAAGGAGGCGCCAGGCCTCCGGATCCTCGGGGAAGGGGCTTAGGGCCTCCTCGTAGGAGAAGAGAAAGAGGGCCTTCTCCTCCAGGGCCTCGAGGCCCGGGTTCACGTAGACCCTGGCCCCAAAGGCGGAGAGGTCCTGGTAGCGCCTTAGCTTCTCCTCGGGAACCAGAAGGAGGGCGGGGGGCGTTTCGCGGGCGAAAAGAAGGGCCGCCACCACCTGCGGAAGCGCCAGGCGGTGGCCGTAGAGCCTTTCCAGGGCGATCTCCATGCCGCCACGGCCCCGAAGGGCCAACGGCTATTCTACCGCGTAGGCGTGGACCGCCAAGGCCCCTAGGCCCACGTTGGCGGCGATGGTGGCCCCCGAGCGGGTGATCCGTCCCCGCTCCAGGCGCAAGGCGCTCTCCAGGCCCCGCTTTAGACCCTCAATCCACTCGCTTTGGGCCTCGGAGTGGGCGATGGTGATGCGGGCGGTGCGCCCTTTGAACTCGGAGACCACCAGGCGGGCCAGGGTTTCGGGCACGGCGTTCTCCCGAACCACCCGGAGGAAGCGGATATGCCCCTTCTCAATGCGCAGGATGGGCCTCAAGCCCAGGAGGTTCCCCACCACCTCGCCAAACCGGGGCAGGCGGCCGTTCCGGGCCAGGTGGGAGAGGTCGGCCACGCTGAAGTAGAGGCTGGAGCGCTTGAGCCTCTCCATCTCCCGCACCACCGCCTCTTCCTCCGCCCCTTGCCTTAGCATCTCCACCGCCCGGAGGACCATGGCTCCAAGCCCGGCGGAGACCATCCCCGAGTCCACCACCCGGATGCGGGTGGGAGCCACCCTTAAGGCCGCCTCCCGGGCCCTTTCCACGGTCTTGGAGAGCTCGCCGGAGGCGTGAAGGGAAAGGAGCCGGTCGTACACCTGCAGGTGGCGCTCGTAGACCTCGGCGAAGTCCTCCACGCTGGGAGGCTCGGTCACGGGCTCGGCCCCGGCGCGCATGGCCTGGTAAAGGGCATCGGGGGTGAGCTCCTGCCAGTCCTTGTAGCGGCGCCCGGCCAGGTGCACGTAGATGGGCACCAGGCCCACGGCCTCTTCCTGGAGAATCTTGGGGGAGAGGTCCGAAGCGGTGTCGGTCACCAGCCCTAGGTCCACGCCCCCCATCTTATACCAGGTCAAAACACCCTCCCCTATAATGGCGGAGGCATGCTTCTGGTCACCGGCTTTGAGCCCTTTGGGGGCCTGGCCCACAACCCCTCCCAGGCCATCCTCGCCCTCCTGCCCGAGGCCTTGGGAGGCGTTCCCCTGCGCAAGGCCCTCCTCCCCGTGGACACCGAGAAGGTAGGGGGGGTCCTTCAGGTCCTGTATGCGGAAAGGCCCCGGGCGGTGCTCCATCTGGGACTTGCCGAGGGCAGGCCCCTTCTTTCCCTGGAGCGCCTGGCGGTCAATCTCCTGGACTTTGAACGCCCCGACAACGGGGGGAAAAGGCTTCAGGATACCCCGGTGATCCCAGGGGGGCCCCTGGCCCTCGAGGCCCGATTTCCCCTCAAGCGCATCCTTTCCCGCTGGCGGGAGGCGGGGATTCCCGGAAGGCAAAGCCTCTCCGCAGGGAGCTACCTCTGCAACCAGGTCTTCTACCTCTCCCTGTACCATCTGCCCGAAAGCGTCCCCGTGGGCTTCATCCACCTGCCCCCAGACGAAACCCTGGCCCTGGCCAAAGGAGGGGGTTACGTGCCCCTCAAGGAGCAGGCCCGGGCGGTGAGGATGGCCTTGGAGGACCTGTGAGGGTTCTCTTCCTCACGGACGCCCAGCGCATCGGCGGGAGCGAGGTCTACCTAAGGGAGATGCTCCCCCGGCTTAGGCGCCTCGGCCTCGAGGCCGAGGCCGCCCTGCCCATGGCCGAGGGCAACCACTCCATCCGGGAAGCCTTGGCGGGCCAGGGGGTCCCGGTCCACGCCTACCAGCATTTAGGAGAACTTCCCCAGGACGTGGACCAGGTGGTGGCCTCCGCCTGGTACCCGCAAAGCTACCGCCGCTTCTTCGCCCGCTATCCCAGGCTCACCCTCCTGATCCACGACCAGGTGGAGGTTTTCTACCCCTTCGGGGGGCGCTACCTCTACCGCCTGGGCTACCGGCTCCTCCAGGTACCCAATCTAAGGCGGGCCAAAGCGGTCCTCACCGTCTCCCGCTGGGCAGCCCGGTGGCTTGAGGAGGTGCACGGGGTTAAAGGGGTACGCGCCGTGCCCAACGGAGTGGACACGGAACGCTTCCGGCCACCCCTTCCCGGGGAGAAAGAGGCTCTTAGAGCGCGGTATGGCCTCGGCGGTCCCGCCGTCCTCGTCTCCGCCCGCATGAGCCCGGAGAAGAACCACCTGGCCGTCCTCCTCACCGCAAGGCTCCTTCCCCAGGTAGACTTTCTCCTGGTGGGGACCGGGGAGCTTCTGGGCCTTTGGCGCAAGACGGCAAGGCTTTTGCGGCTTGGGAACGTGCGCTTCCTGGGCCGGCGGGAGGACATGCCGGAGCTCTACCGGGCGGTGGACGCCGTCCTTCTCCCCACCCTGGGGGAGAACCAGAGCCTGGCCACCCTCGAGGCCATGGCCTCCGGCCTCCCCGTGGTCACCACACCCATCCCGGCCCAGGCGGAGCTCATCCAGGACGGCCTCACCGGCAGGCTCGTCCCCCCTCACCCCAGGCGGCTGGCCCAGGCCCTCCGGGAGGCTAGCCCGGAGCTTGGGAAACGAGCGCGGACCTTCGTGGAGCAATCTCACACACTGGAGGACGCCGCCCAGAAGCTTGCCCAGGCTCTACAAGAGATCCAGGAGGAGGGATGAAGGTTGACTACCTCATCGTGGGCGCGGGGTTCACCGGGGCCACCTTGGCGGAGCGGCTGGCCTCGGCGGGAAAGCGGGTCCTGGTGGTGGACCGGAGGGACCACATCGGGGGGAACGCCTACGACGAGATGGAGCCCCATGGGGTTCTGATCCACCGCTATGGCCCCCACATCTTCCACACCAACAGCAAAAAGGTCTTTGACTACCTCTCCCAGTTCACCGAGTGGCGCCCCTACTACCACCGGGTGCGGGCCGTGGTGGAGGGTAAGGAGGTCCCCCTCCCCTTCAGTCTCGCCACCCTCCGCGCCCTCTTCTCCCCAAGGGTTGCCGACCGCCTGGAGGAGAAGCTCATGGCCCGCTTCGGCTACGGGGCCCGGGTTCCCATCCTCCGGCTCAAGGAGGAGGAAGACCCGGACCTGAGGTTCCTGGCGGACTACGTCTACCGCAACGTCTTTGAGGGGTACACCCTGAAGCAGTGGGGCCTGCGCCCCGAGGAGCTCTCCCCTTCCGTCACCGCACGGGTGCCGGTCCTGGTGAGCTACGACACCCGTTACTTCCAGGACACCTACCAGGCCATGCCCAAGGAGGGCTACACCGCCCTCTTCCGCCGGATGCTCGGCCACCCCAACATCAAGCTCCTCCTCCAAACCGACTGGAAGGAGGTGGAAGGGGAGGTGCGCTTTGACCGCCTCGTCTTCACCGGGCCCATAGACGAGTTCTTCGGCTACCTTCACGGAGCCCTGCCCTACCGCTCCCTAAGCTTCCGGATGGAGTTCCATCCCAAGCCCTGGGCGCAGGAGGTGGGCACGGTGAACTACCCCAACGAGCACCCCTACACCCGGGTCACGGAGTTCAAGCACCTGACGGGGCAGGACTACCTCCCCCACTCCACCCTGTGCTACGAGTACCCCGAGGCCTACGAGCCTGGGAGGAACGAGCCCTACTACCCGGTGCCCAGGGAGGAGAACGAGGAGCGCTACCGGAGGTACCTGGAGGAGGCGAAACAGCTCAAGGGGGTTTATTTCGCGGGAAGGCTTGGGGACTATCGCTATTACAACATGGACCAGGCGGTGGCCCGGGCCCTGAAGCTCTTTGAGGAGTTGACCCATGGGTGAAAAGGTTTGCGCGGTAATCGTGACCTACAACCGGAAGGCGCTCCTCCGGGAGTGCTTGCAGGCGGTGCTTTCCCAGACCCGCTCCCCCGACCACGTCCTGGTGGTGGACAACGCCTCCACCGATGGCACCCCGGAGCTTCTGGCTCAGGCCTTCCCCAATGTGCACACGCTCCGGTTACCGGAAAACCGCGGTGGAGCCATGGGGTTTAACGTGGGAATGCAGTGGGCTATGGACCAAGGCTTTGACTGGGTGTGGGTCATGGACGACGACACCGTGCCTACACCCGACGCCCTGGAACGGCTCCTCATGGCTGCAGAACGCCTTCAACCAGAACATCCGGCAGTCCTGGCCAGCCGGGTCCTCTGGGTGGACGGCTCGCTGCATCCCATGAACTACCCCTGGCCCAGGCTCTTCCCTCTCTCGGAATATTCCCGTTTCCGCTCCATGGGTCTTTCCCCCATCCGATGGGCCGCATACCCTTCGGTGCTCATCGCCTCCTGGGCCCTGCGGCGCTATGGTTTTCCCTGCCCGGAGTTTTTCGTCCGCACCGATGACCTGGAACACACAGGGCGTATCCTTCGCCGGGAGAAAGGGTTTTGGGTGCTAAACAGCATCGCCATCCACAAGACCCCTACCAAGTACACTCCCGCAAGCGCCCACCCCGAGAGGTTCTTCTACGAGGTGCGAAACCGGATCTGGGCAGTGAGGGGCCCTGCCTACAGCCCTCTAGAAAAGGGGCTTTTGCTCCTCCACCTGACGGGAAGCGCCTTAGACTATCTCTGGCGCACAGGGTGGCGCAAGGGTTGGCGGGTGGTCAAGGAAGGGGTGAAGGCTGGCTTCGCTACCGCTCCTGACTGGAAAGGCTGCGGTGCCCTGTAGGATAGAGCTGTGCGCCTCTACCGCGTAGGCCTCTTCACCGACGTCTACTTCCCCAACCCCAACGGGGTGACCACCAGCGTCTACCTCCTCCTGCGGGAGCTTAGGCGCATGGGCCACGAGGCCTGGGTCCTCGCCCCAGCCCACCCCGAGGCTCCGGAGAACGAGGAGGGGGTGGTCCGGGTCCCTTCCGTGGCCTACCCCTTCTACGAGGGCCAGCAGATCGCCCTCCCCTCGGCCCGGTACCTGCCCACGGAGTTTGAGCTCGTCCACACCCACACTCCCCTGACCCTGGGGGTGTGGGGCCTGAGGATCGCCCGGGGCAAGAACCTCCCCCACGTGTCCACCTTCCACACCCACTACGAGAAGTACGCCCACTACGTGCCGGGGCTGGCCATCCTGGACAAGTACACCGGCATCGTGCCCCGGCTGGCCAAGGCCTTTTATAACCGGGTGGAGGTGGTCATCGCCCCCACGGAACCCGTGAAGCGCCTGGCGGAAAGCTACGGCATAGAAAGGCCCATCCGGGTCATTCCCACGGGGATCGACAACCGCCTCCTGGAGGAAGCCCCCCTTCCCTCTCCCTCCCCCTGGCCCGAGGGCAAAAGGCGCCTCATCACCGTGGGGCGGCTGGGGAAGGAGAAGAGCTTTGACGTGGTCCTGAAGGCGGTGGCGGAGCTTGCCCGGGAGGAGGAGGTCTTCCTGGTGCACATCGGGGAAGGTCCGGAGCTTTTAAACCTGCAGGCCCTGGCCCAGGAACTGGGGATCTCAGAGCGCCTCCGCTTCCTGGGCCCGGTGCCCTACCGCAGGATCGGGGGGTACTACCGCCTGGCGGAGCTCTTCCTCTTCGCCAGCGAGACGGAGACCCAGGGCCTGGTGATCTGGGAGGCCCAGGCCATGGGGGTGCCGGTGGTGGCCGTGGGGGCGGAAGGGGTTCTGGAAGGCGTGGAGGACGGGAGGACGGGCTACCTCGTGCCCCCGAGGGACTTCCGGGCCCTGGCGGAAAAGGCCTTAGAACTCCTCAGGGACGAGGCGAAGCGGAGGCGCTTCAGCCTCCAGGCCAGGGCCTGGGCCTTGGAGCGCTCGGCGGAGCGCATCGCCGAGCGGATCGTGGCCGTATACGACGAGGCCAGCGAGATCCTGCGGGCGGAGCCCAGGAGGCTCATCTTTCCCTTTCCCCGCCTGCCCCGAAATAGCCTCGAGGATCGCCCAGAAGGTTTCTAGCCTGACGGAGCAAGAAGGGAAGCCACCCCCCCTTGAGCCTGCGGGCCGAGGTGAGGACCAAAGCCCCGGGGACGTAGCGCACGGGGCCCAACGCCTTGAGCTTCCAGCCCAGGAGGACATCCTCCCTCGCCTCCACCTGGGGAAAGCCTCCCGCCCGGAGGGCCGCCTCCTTAAGCACCATCATGTTGGCCCCGGCCAGGTTGGGCCGCCCCAGGAGGGCCATGAGGTTCAGGAAGGCCCGGTAGCCCCACTCCGAAAAGGCGGCCTCCCACGGGGAGACCCCGTAAAAGCGCAGAGGCCCGTAAAGGGCCACGGCCCCCGTAGCCCTTTGGGTAAGCCTTTCCAGCCAGTAGGGCATAGGCAGGGAGTCGGCGTCGGTCATGGCCACCCACTCCCCCCGGGCGGCGAGAAGCCCCGCCTGCCGGGCGAAGGCCACCCCCTTCCTCCCGCAGGAGACCACCCGGGCCCCCAGGGCCTCCGCCACCTCCCGGGTGCGGTCGGTGGAAGCGTTGTCCACCACGATGACCTCCAGGGGCTTCAGGGTCTGGGCGGCCACCGCCCTCAGGGCCTGGGGCAGATAGGCCTCCTCGTTGTGGGCAGGGATCACCACGCTGATGCGCACGGGTATACTCTAGCGTGTTTCGCCATCTGCCGTGGACCCGGGAGGGGCTTTCCGTCCTCTTCCGCCTCCTCCTGGCCGTGGGCCTCATGGAAGGGGTGCGAAGCGGCTACTTCGCCGGCCTCCTCCCCTTCTACGCCCCGGAAAAGCTCCACCTGGGCCCCACCGCCTTCACCCTGGCCTACACCCTCCACCAGCTTTCGGAAAACTTCTCCAAGGGCTTCGGGGGGCTTCTGGCGGAGCGGGTGGGCTTCGGGCTCACCGTAAGCCTCGCCGCCTTCGCCGGGCTTCTGGCCCTTCTCCTCACCCCCATGGCCCAGGAGGCCTGGCTCTTGTGGGCCACGGGGATCCTTTGGGGCATCTCCATGTCCACCCTCTACCCGGGCCTCATGACCTACGCCAGCCGCATCGCCCTCCCGGGGCGGGAGGCCCGGGCCCTCTCCTTCACCCTCAGCCTGGTGATGCCCTGGGTGGGGATCGGCCTCGTGGGGGTGGGCCAGGTGGCCCAGCGCCATCCCGAGATGGGCCTCCACCTCCTCCTCTGGGGCCAGGCCCTGGCCCTGGGCCTCGCCTTAAGCCTAGTCCGCTTTCGCATCCCCGTACCGCCGCCAAGCCGGGAGCGCTATCCCCTCTCCCGCCTCCTCTTCTTCCTGCCCGCCGCCTTTGGCCAGACCTTCGCCCCGGCCCTGGTCTCCCTCTTCCTTCTGCGCTTCGCCAAGGAGAGGCTGGGCCTCGAGCCCGTCCAGCTGGGGGTCCTCCTCCTCTTGGGGGGAGGGCTCGCCTTCGGCCTCCTCCCCTTCACCGGGCGCCTGGTGGACCGGCGGGGCTACCGCCTGGCCCTGGTGGGAGGGCTCGGCCTTCTGGGGCTGGCCATGGGGCGCCTGGCCTTCGCCCCCTCCTTGGGGGAGGTGGCCTTTCTGGTCCTTCTGGCCGGGGTGGGCTTCGGCCTGTTCATGCCCGGCTGGAACGGCTTCCTGGCCAAGAACCTGCCCCAGGAAAACCGCGCCGCCATCTGGGGCACCCTGATGACCATGGAGGGCCTGGGGGTGGCCCTGGGACCGGTGGCGGGGGGGGCCTTGTGGGAAGGCTTTGGCCTCCAGGCCCCCTTCCTCGCGGGTAGCGCCATTTTTCTGTTCCTGAGCCTCTTCTACGCCCTCGCCTTGAGGAGGGAGAGATGGAGCTAGCCCTAGGCCTTCTCCTCCTTCTCTACGGCCTAGCCGACCTTCTCTTTCGCTTCCTGGGCCTGGGCGCCTACGCCCACGCCTCCAGGCGGGAGCCCAAGGTGGCCCTCACCTTTGACGACGGCCCCTCCGAGACCACGGCGGCCCTCCTGGACCTCCTGGCCCGCCACGGGGTCAGGGCCACCTTCTTCCTCACCGGGGAACGGGCCAAGGCCAGGCCCGACCTGGTGGAGGCCATAAGGCGGGAAGGCCACCAGGTGGAGGACCACGGGGAGTGGCACCGGGCCTGGAAGCTCCTCCTCCCCTGGCTAGAGTGGGCGCACATGCGCCGAAACCCCGGGCGCTACTACCGGCCCCCCCACGGGCTCCACACCCCCTTCACCCGCCTCTTCGCCCGCCTCCTGGGAAAGCGCGTGGCCCTTTGGGACCTGGAGGGCAAGGACTGGCTCCCCCTCCCCCCCGAGGCCCTGGCGGAGAGGCTTCTCTACTACCTGCGCCCGGGAAGCGTGGTCCTCCTCCACGACGGCCCCGAGCGCACCCTGCGCCTCCTGGAAATCGCCCTCCCCAAGATGCGCTCCCTGGGCTACCGGCCCGTCCCCCTGGACGAGCTCGCCCTAAGGCCCCTCACCCCCAGGCTCGCCCTCATCCGGGGCCTCCAGGGGTTTGAGGAGCGGTACAACCGGAGGCACGGGGTGGTGCGGGCGGGCCTTGGGCCTTTTGACCTCTTCCGCCTGGAGAAGAAGCCCTTTCCGGGGCCCGCCCTCCCCGGCCTGTCCCCGGGGGTGCCCGCCTTTGAGCTCCACCTGGAAAGCCAAAGGCTCATGGAGCTCGCCCCCTTTGAGGCGGTCCGCCACCTGCGGCGAAGCCTCCGGAAGGTGGCGGAGAAGGTGGCCGAAGACCCCGAGGTGCGCCTGGTCTACGGGTACACCTACCTGGCGGACGGGGGAAAGATCCTGGGCCTCAAGGCCCTAGACCTCCCCTTCTGGCCGAGGCTCGTGGCGGGGCTCGCCAGCGCCTGGTTCCTTTGGCTTTACCGAGGGGAGCTCCCTAAGCGGAGAAGGCCCCCGGCCCGGATGGCCCACCTCAGCCGGGAGGAGCTCCTCGCGCTATACCCACCGTCCACTCCCGCTTCCCCACCCCCCGCACCCGGTGCAGGGCAAAGCCCGCCTCCCGGAGGGCCCGCCTGAAGGCCCCCTGGGCGGAGTAGGTGGCGAGCCGCCCCCCCGGCCTCAGGGCCAGGCGGAGTTTCCTCAGGACAAGGCCCTCCCAGGCCTCGGGGTTGGTCCGGGGGCTGAAGGGGTCCAGGAAGACCGCCGTGGCCCAGCGGGAGGGCAGGGCCACCTCCCGCACGTCGGCGAAAAGGACCCGAAGCTCTCCCCAAGGCCCGAGGAAGCGGGGGGTAGGCCAGACCTTAAGGAGCTGGGCGAAGACCGCCTCCGCCCGGGGAAGGGGAAGGACGATCCCCATCAGGGCTTCCGGGGGCAGGGGCTCCTTCTCCACCGCTAGGTAGCAAAGCCTCACCCCCCTTTGCAGGGCGCTCTCCAAGGCGGCGCGGAAGTTCACCCCCAGCCCGAAGCCCACCTCCAGGACCCTGGGGGCGGGGTGCAGGTGGGTCAGGGTCTTCTCCAGGTAGAGCCGCCTCGCCTGGAGGAGGGCCCCCTGCCTCGGGTGGTAGGCCTCCCCATACCCCGGGTGGAAGAGGGTGGGGGTGCCGTCTTGGGTGAGAAGAAGCTCCATCCCGGGCTAGAATACCCCCCATGGAGCTCACCCTTCTGGAGAAGCTTTCGGGGACCCTGGTGAACGCCGCCACCGTGGCCCTGGGCACGGGGCTCGGCCTCCTCCTGCGGGGCAGGCTTCCCGAGAGGATGGCCCGCATCCTGGTGCAGGGGGTGGGGCTCACCACCCTCTTCATCGGGCTTTCCATGGCCCAGGCCCTGGGGAAGGCCAAGGGGGGGGCCATAGACGGCGTGGTCCTGGGGCTCGTGGCCCTGGTGCTGGGGGGGCTTTTGGGGGAGTGGGCCGGGATTGAGGAGGGCCTCGAGGGCCTCGGGGAAAAGATCAAGCGGGCGGTGCGGGGCGGGGGAAGCTTCACCGAGGGCTTCGTGGCGGCGAGCCTCCTCTTCTGCGTAGGGCCCATGACCCTCCTGGGCTCCATCCAGAACGGCCTCACCGGGGACGCCAGCCTCCTCCTCCTCAAGGCCACCCTGGACGGCCTCTCCTCCATCGCCCTCACCAGCTCCTTCGGGGTGGGGGTGGGCTTCAGCGTCCTGGTGATCCTCCTCTACCAGGGGGGGGTGGCCCTCCTGGCCGGCACCCTGGCCCAGGCCCTGCCCGATCCCGCCCAGGACCCCAGGGTCCTCCTCCTCACCGGGGTGGGGGGGCTCATGGTGCTGGGGGTGGGGATCAACCTCCTGGGCCTTGCCCGGGTGCGGGTGGGCTCCTTCCTCCCCGCCCTCCTCCTCACCCCCCTGGTCTGGGCCTTGGCGGCCTGGCTGAGCTAAGATAGCCCCCATGGAGCTCTCGCCCGAGCTTTTGCGCAAGCTGGAGGCCCTGGCCCAGGTCCCCCTGGCCCCGGAGGAGGAGGCCCTCCTCCTGGAGGACCTAAGGCGCATCCTGGACTTCGTGGACGCCCTGCCCCGGGTGGAGGCGGAGGAGGGGGGGGAGGCCCGAGGCCGCCTGCGGGAGGACGAGCCCAAGCCCTCCCTCTCCCAGGCCGAGGCCCTTTCCGTGGCCCCCGAGACCGAGGACGGCTTCTTCCGGGTGCCCCCGGTTCTGGAGTAGCCATGGTGGACCTGAAAGCCCTCCGGCAAAGCCCCGAGGTCTACCGGGAGGCCATCCGCCTGAAGGGGGTGGACCTGGACCTCGAGGCCCTCCTCCTCCTGGACCGGGAGGTGCAGGACCTGAAGAGGCGCCTCCAGGAGGTGCAGACCGAGCGCAACCAGGTGGCCAAGCGGGTCCCCAAGGCCCCCCCGGGGGAGAAGGAGGCCCTCATGGCCCGGGGCAAGGCCCTGGGGGAGGAGGCCAGGCGGCTGGAGGAGGCCCTAAGGGAGAAGGAGGCGGGGCTGGAAGCCCTCCTCCTCCAGGTCCCCCTCCCCCCCTGGCCCGGGGCCCCCGTGGGCGGGGAGGAGGCCAACCGGGAGATCAAGCGGGTGGGCGCCCCGCCCGAGTTCCCCTTTTCCCCCCTGGACCACGTGGCCCTCATGGAGAAAAACGGCTGGTGGGAGCCCAGGATCAGCAAGGTCTCGGGAAGCCGCTCCTACGCCTTAAGGGGGGACCTCGCCCTTTACGAGCTCGCCCTCCTCCGCTTCGCCATGGACTTCATGGCCAGGAGGGGCTTCCTCCCCATGACCCTCCCCTCCTACGCCCGGGAAGCGGCCTTCCTCGGCACCGGCCACTTCCCCGCCTACCGGGACCAGGTCTGGGCCATCGCCGAGACCGACCTCTACCTCACGGGCACCGCCGAGGTGGTCCTGAACGCCCTCCACTCCGGGGAGGTCCTCCCCCACGAGGCCCTGCCCCTCCGCTACGCCGGCTACGCCCCCGCCTTCCGCTCGGAGGCGGGGAGCTTCGGCAAGGACGTACGGGGGCTTCTCAGGGTCCACCAGTTCCACAAGGTGGAGCAGTACGTCCTCACCGAGGCCAGCCTCGAGGCCTCGGACCGGGCCTTCCAGGAGCTTCTTGAAAACGCCGAGGAGATCCTAAGGCTTCTGGAACTCCCCTACCGCCTGGTGGAGGTGGCCACCGGGGACATGGGCCCGGGGAAGTGGCGGCAGGTGGACCTGGAGGTCTACCTCCCCTCCGAGGGGCGCTACCGGGAAACCCACTCCTGCTCGGCCCTTCTGGACTGGCAGGCCCGGCGGGCGAACCTCCGCTACCGCGACCCCGAGGGCCGGGTGCGCCACGCCTACACCCTCAACAACACCGCCCTGGCCACCCCCCGCATCCTGGCCATGCTCTTGGAAAACCACCAGCTCCCGGACGGCCGGGTGCGGGTGCCCAAGGCCCTCGTCCCCTATATGGGCAAGGAGGTGCTGGAGCCATGCGCATAGAGGCCGCCGAGATAAGGGTCCTGGAGCTTCCCCTGAGGTTCCGCTTTGAGACCAGTTTCGGGGTGCAGACCAAAAGGACCATCCTCCTCCTGAGGCTCTTCGGGGAGGGACTGGAGGGCCTGGGGGAAGGGGTGATGGAGAGGCTTCCCCTCTACCGGGAGGAGACCGTGGAAGGTGCCCGGTACCTCCTCCAGGAGGCCTTCCTCCCCCGGGTCCTGGGAAAGGACCTGCCGAACCCGGAGGCCCTCCGGGAGGCCCTCTCCCCCTTCCGGGGCAACCCCATGGCCAAGGCGGTTTTGGAGATGGCCTTCTTTGACCTCTGGGCCAAGGCCCTGGGGAAGCCCCTCTGGCAGGTCCTGGGAGGGGTGAGAAGAGCGGTGGAGGTGGGGGTCTCCCTGGGCATCCAGCCCACGGTGGAGGACACGCTTAAAGTTGTGGAGCGGCACCTCGAGGAGGGCTACCGCCGCATCAAGCTCAAGATCAAGCCGGGCTGGGACTACCAGGTCCTGAAGGCGGTGCGCCAGGCCTTCCCCGAAGCCACCCTCACCGCCGACGCCAACAGCGCCTACAGCCTCGCCCACCTTCCCAGGCTCCGCCGCCTGGACGAGCTCGGCCTGGACTACATTGAGCAGCCCCTGGCCTACGACGACCTCCTGGACCACGCCAAGCTCCAGCGGGAGCTTTCCACCCCCATCTGCCTGGACGAAAGCCTCACGGGGGCGGAGAAGGCCAGGAAGGCCATTGAGCTTGGGGCGGGCCGGGTCTTCAACGTCAAGCCCGCGAGGCTCGGCGGCCACGGGGAAAGCCTCCGGGTCCACGCCCTGGCCCAAAGCGCCGGGATCCCCCTCTGGATGGGGGGGATGCTGGAGGCGGGGGTGGGAAGGGCCCACAACCTCCACCTCGCCACCCTGCCCGGCTTTACCAAGCCGGGGGACGTGAGCTCGGCGAGCCGCTACTGGGAGGAGGACATCGTGGAGGAGGCCCTGGAGGCCAAGGACGGCCTCATGCCCGTGCCGGAAGGCCCGGGGATCGGGGTCCACCTCAAGCTTCCCTTCGTGGAGCGCATCACCCTATGGCAGAGGTACATGTCCGCGAGCTAAGGGGCTGGGAGGAGATGGAGGAGGTGGTGGCCCTCCAGCGGGAGGTCTGGGGGCGCGCGGAAAGCGACCTGGTGCCCAGGGGCCTCCTCATCGCCCTCCAGGACGAGGGGGGGCTCGTGGCCGGGGCCTTCGCCGAGGGGCGGATGGTGGGCTTCGTCTTCGGCTTTCCCACGAAGGACCCCGCCCTCCACCACTCCCACATGCTGGGCGTCCTGGAGGCCTATAGGGGCACGGGGGCAGCCCTCCTCCTCAAGCGCTTCCAAAGGGACTGGTGCCTGGCCCGCGGGGTGCGCCGGGTGGTCTGGACCTTTGACCCCATGCGGGGGGTGAACGCCAACTTCAACCTGAGGAAGCTCGGGGCCACCGCCCGGCGCTACCTCCCCGACCACTACGGCCCCATGACGGGCATCAACGCCGGGGCCCCCTCCGACCGGCTCCTCGCCCAGTGGGACCTCCTCTCCGAGAGGGTCTACGCCAGGCTGTACGCCCCCCCGCCCGAGCTCGAGGTGGCGGGCCTCCCCCAGGTGAACCGGGTGGAGGGGGAGGTGCCCCTGGAGGCCAGGCTGGACCTCGAGGCCCCCAAGCTCCTCTTCCAGATCCCCGAGGACTGGGGGAGGATCCTCAAGGAAGACCCGGACCTGGCCCTAACGTGGCGGGAGCATAGCCGCCTCGTCCTCCCCCACTACTTCGCCCGGGGCTACCGCCTGGTGGACTTCCTCCGCCACCCCAACCGCTATGTCCTGGCTAAGGACTGAGCTCTGGACCGCCGAGGTGGTCTACACCGGCTTCGGCACCCCCATGCTCCGGGGGGGGATCGCCCTTCAGGGGGGGTTCGTGGTGGGCCAGGGAAGCCTGGAGGAGTTAAGAACCCGCTTCCCCCAGGCCGAGGTGGTCCACAAGGGGAGGGCCCTCCTCCCGCCCCCGGTGAACGCCCACACCCACCTGGACCTCTCCCTCCTCCCCCTCTACCGGGGGCCCTTTTCCGGCTTCCTCCCCCACGTGGTGGCCCACCGGGAAAGGCGGGGCCTCGAGGGGGCGAGGCGGGGCCTGGAGGAGCTTTTGGCCTCGGGAGCGGGGGCCTTCGCCGACATCGTCTTCAAGGAGGAGGTGATGGAGTTTCTCCTTCAGGAAAGCCCCCTCCCCGGGGTGGCCTTCTACGAGGTCTTCGCCCCCGAACCCTCCGCCGCCGACGAGGTCTTTGACGCCGTGCGGAAAAAGGTGGGGGCCTGGCGGAGGCGGGAAGGGAGGGTGCAGGTGGGGCTTTCCCCCCACGCGCCCTATTCCGTGAGCCCCCCCCTCCTCAAGCGGCTTGCGGAGTGGGCCAGGGCCGAGGGGATCCCCCTCATGGTCCATGCGGCGGAAAGCCCCGAGGAGGTGGCCTTCCTCCGGGAGGGAACGGGTCCCCTGGCGGCCCTTCACCGCCATTTCGCCAAGACCCCCTGGACCCCGCCCGGCACGACCCCCGTGCGCTACCTCCACGCCCTCGGGGTCCTGGGGCCCACCACCCTCCTGGTCCACGGGGTCCAAGTGGACGAGGAGGAGGTGGGGCTCCTGGCGGAAACGGGAACCAAGGTGGTCCTCTGCCCCCGCTCCAACCGGAACCTGGAGGTGGGAGAGGCCCCCCTTTCCCTCTACGCCCGCCACGGGGTGGAGCTCGCCTTGGGCACCGACTCCCGGGGCTCAAGCCCCGACCTGGACGTAAGAAACGAGGCCCGGTTCCTCTGGGGCAAAGCCGACCCCCGCCTGCTGGCGCGGGCCCTCACCCGGGGAGGGTACCGGGCCTTGGGCCTTCCTACCCCCAGGCTCGCCCGGGGCACCCCCGCCTCTTTGGTACACTCCCTCTGATGCGGCCCCGCCCGCCCAACCTCCTCCCCACCCTCCGGGACGAAAGCGTGCGCCACCTGGGCCCCCTCATCCTCTACAGCGCCTTCACCGGGGCCATGACGGGGTTTGGGGTGGCCCTCCTCAACCTGCTCCTCCGGGCCTTTGGCCAGCTCACGGGGCTCTTTTTCGGCTACCTGCCGCCGGAAGCCCCCGGGGAAGGGGGGCTTTTGCAGGCCTTCACCGGACCCGGCCTCTGGCCTTCGGCCTTCCTCCTCCCCCTCCTCTTCGCCCTCGTCAGCCTTCTGGGCACCGGCCAGGGGCTTTCCGCCCTCCTCCTCCTGGCCCGGGAAGGGCGGAAAGCCCCCAGGCTCGTCCACCCCCGGGCGGTCCTGGGAGGGGTGCTGCAGCTCGCCCTCTACTCCCCCCTGGGGCGGGAAGGGCCTTTCGGCGTCCTGGGGCTCTGGCTGGGAAGCGCCCTGGACCGCCGCTTTCCCCGGGTGGGCGGGGGGTTGGCCTTCGCCGGGCTCGCCGCCGGGCTCGCCGCCGCCTTCCACGCCCCCGTGGCGGGAGCCCTCCTGGCCACGGAGATCCTTTACCGGAGCCTCCTCCTGGAGGCCCGCGCCCTCACCCCGGCCTTGATCGGGGCCCTGGCGGGCTTCGCCGTGTACGGGGCCTTCTTCGGCTACACCCCCCTCCTCCCCTTCCGGGTGGAGGTGGGCCTCGAGGCCCTGCCCGCAGGCGTGCTCACCGGCCTCCTGGCGGCGCTTCTTGCCGCCTCCTTCACGGAAGGCAGCCGCTTCCTGGAAAAGCGGCTCAAGCCCCTGGCCTTTCCCCTCAGGCACGGGCTTTTGGGCCTGGCCCTGGGGCTTAGCCTCCTCCTCCTGCCCGAGGCCTTGGGCGCGGGCCTCGGCTGGGTGGCGGTGGCCACCACCCCTCTGCTCTCCTCCTCGGCCCTCCTCTCCCTTCTCGCGGCCAAGCTCCTCCTCCTCCTCCTGGCCCAGGGGGTGCGGGCCTACGGGGGGCCCTACACCCCGGCCCTGGTCCTGGGAGGGCTTTTGGGAGCCTTCCTGGCCCGCCTCTCGGGGCCCTTGGCCCTGCCCCCGGAGGCCCTGGCCTTAGCCGGGGGAAGCGCCGTCTTGGCCGGGGTGGCCCGGGCCCCCTTCGCCGCCACGGTGCTGGCCGCCGAATGGGGAGGGTACGCCACCCTGCCCCTGGTCCTGCCCGCCGTCCTCCTGGCCTACGTCTTAAGCCCCTCCCACCCCTGGGAGGAGGGCCTTAGGGAAGCCCCGGCCACGCCGGAGGAGAATCCGTCTGAAACGCCTCCGCAAAGGGAACCCTCGCCTCCTGCCCAAGGAGACGGCGCCGGGCCCGAAACTCCTCCAGGCTGAAGGGCCAGCGGTAAAACTCCTGGTAGAAGCCGAACACCGCCTCCGCCACCTCCTCCGTGGCCGTCACGTTCACGTAGACCCAAGGCCGAAGGAGCTCCCGCCTGGGGTAGTGGTAGAGGCGCACGGGCCCCCGGTGGGCCTCCCCCACCAGCTTGGGGATGCGGCAGAGCTTTAGGGCGGAAAGGACCGCCCGGTGGGTGGCCCGGTGGTCGGGGTGGACGTCCAGGGGGTCCCAGGTGATCACCGCATCGGGCCGGAACTCGGCCATGAGCCGGGCCAGGGCCAAGGCCTCCTCCCGCCCGCCGGTAAGAAAGGTGTCCTGGAAGGGAAGGAAGCGGTACTCGGCCTCGAGGAGGCCCGCCACGTGCCGCCCGTGCTCCTCCCGCACCCGGGCCACCTCCTCGGGGGGGGCTTCGCCGAACTGGCTGGCCAACTCCCCCCGGGTCATCCAGACCAGCATCACCCGGTCCCCCCGGCGGGCATGGAAGGCCAGGGTGCCCGCAGCGCCTATCTCGTCATCGGGGTGGGCGAAGACCGCCATGAGGTTCATGCCGCAAAGTCTACCCAACTTGCTCCCCGGGGGAAAACCCTTTAGGATGGAGCCTAACCATGGTCCGGGGCATTCGGGGCGCCATCACCGTAGAAGAGGACACGCCGGAGGCCATCCACCAGGCCACCCGGGAGCTCCTCCTGAGGATGCTGGAGGCCAACGGCATAAAGAGCTACGAGGAGCTCGCCGCCGTCATCTTCACCGTTACCCATGACCTGGCCTCGGCCTTCCCCGCCGAGGCCGCAAGGCAGATCGGCATGCACCGGGTCCCCCTCCTCTCCGCCCAGGAGGTGCCGGTGCCGGGAAGCCTCCCCCGGGTCATACGCGTCCTGGCCCTCTGGAACACCGACACTCCCCAGGACCGGGTGCGCCACGTCTACCTAAGGGAGGCGGTGCGGCTAAGGCCGGATCTGGAAAGCGCCCAGTAGCTAAGTGCCCGCGCTTGGGCTTCGGAGTCTTTTTGGGGGCCCCCACCGCGGCTTTCGCCGCGGTGGGGTACTTAAAACCCCAGGACCTCGGCCCAAGGGGTGGGGGCCTTGGGGCTCACGTAGCCCGTGTCCATCTGGGCGAGCTGCAGCCTCCCCGAGTACTCCTCGTTCACCGCATGCCAGTAGGTGTACTCCTCAATCACCCAGATCCCCGACTCCCGGGCCCCGTTGCCGCTGGCCTTCACCCCGCCGAAGGGCAGGTGGGCCTCCGCCCCCACGGTGGTGTTGTTGATGCTGGTCATGCCAGCGCGGATGCCCACCTTGAAGAGGTAGGCCCAGTGGCGGTGGTTGGTGTAGATGGCGCTGGAGAGGCCATAGGGGGTGCTGTTGGCCACCTCTATGGCCTCCTCTATGCCGTCCACCTTCACCAGGTTGATGGTGGGGCCGAAGATCTCCTCCTGGAACTGGCGCATGCCGGGCCGGGCCTCCCAGACCGTGGGCCAGCCATATAGCCCCGCCTCCGGGTCCCCCAGGAAATGGGGGTAGGGGTTCTCCCGGGTGATGCGTCCCCGGCCCAAAAGCAGCGTGGCCCCGTCCTCCTCCCCCCAGGCGTAGTGCTCCAGCCAGCGCTGGAAGAGCCTTTCGTTGATGAAGGGGCCGTAGGTGACCTCGGGGTGGAGGAGGGGGTTGCCCACCCGGGTGGCCTCCACCCTCTCCAGGAAGCGGCGCTTGAAGGCTTCGTAGATGGGGGCGTCCACCAGGATGTTTCCCGCCGAGGTGCACCGCTGCCCCCCGGTGGCGAAGGCGCTCCACCAGGCCCCCTCCACCGCCAGGTCCAGATCGGCATCGCGCATGACCACCAGCGGGTTCTTCCCGCCCAGCTCCAGGGTGGGCCGGATGAGGTTTCTCCCCGCCACCTCCCCGATCCAGCGGCCCACCTTGGTGGAGCCGGTGAAGGCGAACTTGTTGAGAAGCCCCTCGTCCATGAGCTCCACCAGCCACTGCCCGGTGGAGTCCTTGCCCCCGCCGAAGACCAGGTTGATCACCCCGGGGGGGAGGCCCGCCTCCTCAAAGAGCTTGACGAAGATGTAGGAGAGGGCCGGGGAGTCGTCGGAGGGCTTCCACACCACCGTGTTCCCGGTGAGCACGGCGGGGATGAGCTTCCAGCTGGGCACGGCGATGGGGAAGTTTCCGGCGGTGATCATCCCCACCACCCCCAAGGGCCTCCGGAAGGTGAAGAGCTCCTTATGGGGCATCTCGCTGGGCACGGTCTGGCCGTAGAGCCTCCGGCCCTCGGAGGCGAAGAAGAGGGCGGTGTCTATGGCCTCCTGCACGTCCCCCGCCGCTTCCTTAAAGGTCTTCCCCACCTCCCGCACCATGAGGCGGGTGAGGGTGGGCTTCTCCCGCTCCAGGATCTTGGCCAGGTTGAAGAGGACCTGCCCGCGCACCGGGGCGGGGGTGCGGCTCCACTCGGCGAAGGCCTCCCGGGCCTTCAGGGCCGCCTTGCGCAGGGTGTCCTTGGTGCCTTCGGGAAACCGGGCCACCAGGTCCTCGCGGTCCGAGGGGTTGTGGCGCTCCAGGGGCCTCCCCTCGTACACCTCCTCGCCGCCGATGAGATGGCCGAGTTCCAGGGCGTTGCCGTACTTGCTGGTCAAGGCCTTCATGACGACCTCCACGGGGGATTTTACCCTAGCCGAACTTGGCCTTGAGGGCCCTGAGGGTGGCAGGGGGCACCAGCTTGGACACGTCCCCCCCGTAGCGGGCGATCTCCTTGACCATGGTGCTGGAGACGAAGGAGTAGCGGGTGGCGGCCAGGATGAAGAGGGTTTCCAGACCCGGCAGGAGCTGGCGGTTGAGGTGGGCCATCTGCAGCTCGTACTCGTAGTCGGAAACCGCCCGGAGGCCCTTGACGATGGCCTGGGCTCCCACCCGCTTCACAAAGTCCACCAGGAGGCCAGAAAAGGTGGCGGCCTCCACGTTCTTGAGGTGGGCCGTGGCCTCGCGGATGATCCCGAGGCGCTCCTCGGCGCTAAAGAGGTACTGGCCCCGCTTGTTGGGGTTTTCTAGGACGGCCACCGTGACCCGGTCAAAGAGGCGGCTCGCCCGCTGGATCACGTCCAGATGGCCGTTGGTGAGGGGGTCAAAGCTTCCGGGATAGACCACGTGCATTTAGACCTCCACAAGGGTAAGGGCGTTCTCCCCGTAGACCCGCCGCTCCCCCATAGGCAGGTAAAGCTCCTTGGGATGCTGCAGGATGTAAAGCCCTCCCTTCTCCACCAGGCCGCTTTCCAGAAGGGCCCGGAAAGCGGCCACCAGGTCCATGGGGTAGGGGGGGGCCATGAAGGCCACGGTGTAGTGCTCCCCCTTGGCTTTAGCCTCCGGCAGGAAGACCTCCACCGGAAGGGGGACGATGCGCACGGAAAGGCCGGCGCGGCGGGCGTTTTCCTTGAGGAGGGCGACGGCCTCGGGGTCCTTTTCCACCAGGGTAACTTCAAAGCCCTCGCTGGCCGCCTCCAGCCCCACCGCCCCGCTCCCGGCGTAGAGGTCCAAAAACCGCCCCCGCCGGGGGTAACGGGGGCGGAGGTAGTCAAAGAGGGCCTTGCGCAGGCGCACCGGGGAAGGACGCGCCGAGGCCGGCACCTTCAAGGGCACGCCCTTGGCCTTGCCGCCTAGGATCCTCAGCACGCCTCTTAGCTTAAAGCTCCAGGACCAGCTGGGCCAGGCGGACGAGGCCCTGGTCCAGGGTCTCCAGGGTGAGGAGGATGTCCAGATGGGCCAGGGTGCTGGCCCGGCTTTCCGTGAGGCCGGCCTCGAGGCGGTGCAGGTGGGCCCGCCTCAGGCTTTGGAAGTACTCGCGCAGGTCCTCCCTCAGCACCTCCTCCGCCAGGGCCTTCTCCCCGGTGGCCAAGGCCGCCCCTAGATGCTCCATCCGGGTGAGGAGCCGGCCCAAGGCCTGGAGGAGCTCCTCCTTACCCTCCTGGCTAAAGCGCAGGCCCTGGCCCCAAAGCCTTTCCACCTGGCGCACCACCCGGCGCACCAGGTCCCCCAGCTGTTCCAGCTCGCTGGCGGCCATGAAGAGCTTCACCGCCTTCTCCTCCTGGGTGCGGCTGGCGAGCTCCGAGGTGTAAAGCACCAGCTCCCGGGTGAGGGCGTCCACCTTCTCCTCCAGGGGCTGCAGGGAGGCCTCGCCCCCTTCCTCCTGGGCCAGCACCCGGATGGCCTGGACCAGCATCCCCCGCACGGCGTCCGCCACCCGGGCGAGCTCCCGCCGGACCAGGGCCAGGGCCAGAAGGGGCGAGTCCAGCGCCTCCCGACGGAGGTACTTCGGGACCACCCTGCGCCGGGGAAAAAGACCCTCGGCCAAGGCGCTGTAAACCCCGCCCAGGGGCCAGTAGAGGAGGGCGTAAAGGAGGTGGCTCAGGAGGTGCCAAAGGAGGACCCCGGGCACCCATCCCGACAAGGGCAGAAGCAAAAGGGAAAGGACGAGGCGGTGGAGGAAGAGGGGAAGGGCAAGCCGTAAAGCTTCCTCCCGGCCCGCCAAGGCCGCCCAGAGCAGGGTGGCCGTGGTGCCCACCCCAGCCCCCAGGACCAGGCCCACCGCCACCCCGGGGGCCACCTGGCCCGAGAGGAGGAGGCCCAAGGCGGCCACCGCATTGGCCGAGCCCAAGACCCCCCCAAGGAGGAGGCCCAGCCCGTAAGCGGCCAGGGGGGTCGCCACCCTTTGCCCCAGGGGCAGCCAGGGCTCCATCCCCGCCGCCATCTCCCCAAAGCCCAGGAAGAGCAGGCCAAGCCCCAGGACCAGAAAGCTCACCCTGCGCCAGGCGGGCACCAGGTAAAGGAAAAGCCCCAGGGCCAGCAAGACCTCCCGCACCCCCTCCTTGGCCAAGGCCAGAAGCCCCACCCAAACCCCTGCCCCGGCGGTGGCCGCCAAGGAAAGGAGGGCCGCCTGGGCGTGGGCCAGCACCCCCACCTCCAGAAGGGCCAAGGCCAGAAGCCCAAGCCCCGAGCCGCTCCCCGAGAGGGCCCCCAGGAGAAGGCCGTAGGCCAGCGCCCCTGCGGGCGACCCCAGTACCCGGGCCACCAGGCGGCGGCGCCCCTTCCAGCCCGAAAGGGCCTCGGAAACCAGGTGGAGGCCGAGGAAGAAAAGGGCCAGGCCCGCCAGGAAGCGCACGGGGAAAGTATAACGAGAAGCCGGCCCGAAGGCCGGCCAGTGGTCGGGGAGACTGGATTTGAACCAGCGACCCCCTCGTCCCGAACGAGGTGCGCTACCGGGCTGCGCTACTCCCCGTAGCGGAGTCCAGTATAGGGGAGGAAGGCCCAAAGGTCAAAGGGGTTGACACCCTCCCGAGGTTTTCCTACACTAGCCCCTAACCGCGCCGGGGCGCGGCGAAAACCGGCCCGTTCTCTTATCCAGAGCGGTGGAGGGTACGGCCCTGTGAAACCGCGGCAACCTCCCGCCCCTTCCGTTCCATGGCCGGATGCGGGCGGGGCTGGTGCCAAGGCCGGCCCGGGCGGGGGAAACGCCCGGGGACGATAAGAGAGGGGGGTAAGCGCCACGCCCAACCCCTTCTTGGCGAGAGAACGGTCTTGCCGGGAGGGGGCTTTTTTTGGCCCCTCCCAGGGATGGCCCCAGCGCCCCAGGGCGGGTCTCTGGCAAGGAGGCCGTATGCGCTTTGAGACCCTACAGCTCCACGCGGGCTACGAGCCCGAGCCCACCACGCTCAGCCGGCAGGTCCCCATCTACCCCACCACGAGCTACGTCTTCCAAAGCCCCGAGCACGCCGCAAACCTCTTCGCCCTCAAGGAGTTCGGGAACATCTACTCCCGCATCATGAACCCCACGGTGGACGTGCTGGAGAAGCGCCTCGCGGCCCTGGAGGGGGGGAAGGCGGCCCTGGCCACCGCAAGCGGCCACGCCGCCCAGTTTTTGGCTCTCACCACCTTGGCCCAGGCGGGGGACAACCTCGTCTCCACCCCCAACCTCTACGGGGGCACCTTCAACCAGTTCAAGGTGACCCTGAAAAGGCTCGGCATAGAGGTGCGCTTCACCTCCCGCGAGGAGCGCCCTGAGGAGTTTTTGGCCCTCACCGACGAGAACACCCGGGCCTGGTGGGTGGAGTCCATCGGCAACCCCGCCCTGAACATCCCCGACCTCGAGGCCCTGGCCCAGGCCGCCCGGGAAAAGGGGGTGGCCCTCATCGTGGACAACACCTTCGGCATGGGAGGCTACCTCCTGAGGCCCCTGGAGTGGGGAGCGGCCTTGGTCACCCACTCCCTCACCAAGTGGGCAGGCGGGCACGGGGCGGTGATCGCCGGGGGCATCGTGGACGGGGGGAACTTCCCCTGGGACAACGGCCGCTACCCCTTGCTCACCGAACCCCAGCCCGGCTACCACGGCCTAAGGCTCACGGAGGCCTTTGGGGAGCTGGCCTTCATCGTCAAGGCCCGGGTGGACGGCCTCCGCGACCAGGGGCAGGCCCTGGGGCCCTTTGAGGCCTGGGTGGTCCTCCTGGGCATGGAGACCCTCTCCTTGAGGTCCGAGCGCCACGTGGAAAACACCCTGCACCTCGCCCACTGGCTTCGGGCCCACCCCCAGGTGGCCTGGGTGAACTACCCCGGGCTGGAGGACCACCCCCACCACGAAAGGGCCCAGAAGTACTTCAAGGGGAAGCCGGGGGCCGTCCTCACCTTCGGCCTGAAGGGGGGGTACGAGGCGGCGAAGCGCTTCATCTCCCGCCTTAAGCTCATCTCCCACCTGGCGAACGTAGGGGACACGAGGACCCTGGCCATCCACCCCGCCTCCACCACCCACTCCCAGCTCTCCCCCAAGGAGCAGGCCCAGGCCGGGGTCCTGCCGGAGATGGTGCGGCTTTCCGTGGGCCTGGAGCACGTGGAGGACCTGAAGGCGGAGCTTAAGGAGGCCCTGGCATGAAGGAGATCGCCCTGGAGGCCTGGGGGGAACACGAGGCCCTCCTCCTCAAGCCTCCCCGCTCCCCCCTCTCCATCCCCCCGCCCAAACCCCGCACCGCCGTGCTCTTCCCCCGGCGGGAGGGGTTCTACACGGAGCTTGGGGGATACCTCCCCGAGGTGCGCCTGCGGTTTGAGACCTACGGGACCCTTTCCCGCAGGCGGGATAATGCCGTCCTCGTCTTCCACGCCCTCACGGGAAGCGCCCACCTGGCGGGAACCTACCGCGAGGAGACCTTCCAAAGCCTCTCCCCTCTGGAACAGGCCTTCGGGAAGGAGGGGTGGTGGGATGGCCTGGTGGGCCCCGGGCGCATCCTGGACCCCGCCCTCTACTACGTGGTCAGCGCCAACCACCTGGGAAGCTGCTACGGCTCCACCGGCCCCCTCTCCTTAGACCCCCGCACGGGCCGCCCCTACGGGAAGGACTTCCCCCCCCTCACCCTCCGGGACCTAGCCCGGGCCCAGGCGAGGCTTCTGGACCACCTGGGGGTGGAGAAGGCCACGGTCATCGGGGGAAGCCTCGGGGGGATGGTGGCCCTGGAGTTCGCCCTCATGTACCCGGAAAGGGTGAAAAAGCTCGTGGTCCTCGCCGCCCCCGCCCGGCACGGGCCCTGGGCCAGGGCCTTCAACCACCTGTCCCGGCAGGCCATCCTGCAAGACCCCGGGTACCAAAGGGGAGACCCCGCCCCCAAGGGGATGGCCCTGGCCCGGGGCATCGCCATGATGAGCTACCGGGCCCCCGAAGGGTTTGAGGCCCGCTGGGGCGCGGAGCCCGAGCTCGGGGAGACCTACCTGGACTACCAAGGGGAGAAGTTCCTCCGGCGCTTCCACGCCGAGAGCTACCTGGTCCTCTCCCGGGCCATGGACACCCACGACGTGGGCCGGGGGCGGGGCGGGGTGGAGGAGGCTCTGAAGCGCTTAAGGTCCATCCCCTCCCTCTTCGTGGGCATTGACACCGACCTCCTCTACCCCGCCTGGGAGGTCAAGCAGATGGCCCGGATGGCGGGGGCCCGCTACCGGGAGATCAAGAGTCCCCACGGGCACGACGCCTTCCTCCTGGAGACGGACCAGGTGGAGGAGATCCTGGGGGGCTTCCTCCCCTAAGTACCCCACCGCGGCTTTCGCCGCAGTGGGGGCCCCAAAAAAGTCTCCCTCCAGCCCCGGCTTAGGGGCCCCGGCACCGCGCCTGGATTTGGGCGAAGAATTCAGGCCAAAGGGGCACTTCGCTTCACTTCCCCACGCAGAAGTTCTGGAAGACCCGGGCCACCACCTCCTCCGCCACCTCCTTGCCCGTGAGGGCGGCGAGGGCCCGGGCCGCCTCCTCCACGGCCAGGCCCATGAGGTCCTCGGGGAGGGCGAGGGCCTCCTCCAGGGGCGCCTTGGCCCGGAGAAGGGCCTCCACCTGGCGCTCGGTGAGGAGCACCTCTCCCCCCTCTCCCCCCAGAAGGGCCTCCTTGAGGGCCTCCTTGAGGCGGTCCAGGCCTTCCCCCGTGAGGCTGGAAACGGGGAGGAACCCCGGGTCCTCCCAGGCCGGGGGGAGGTCGCTCTTGGTGGCCACCTTGAGGGTCCTCTCCCAGGGGAGGGGAGGCGGGGCGGGCCTCGGGGCCGAGCGGTCCACCACGTAAAGCACCAGATCCGCCTCCTCAGCGATCCTGAGGGCCCGTTCCACCCCCATCCTTTCCAGGGGGTCTTCCGTCTCCCGCACCCCGGCGGTGTCCACCGCCACCAGGGGGACGCCGAAGAGCTCCAGGGGGGCCTCGAGGTAGTCCCGGGTGGTGCCGGGGATGGGGGAAACCAGGGCCCTTTCGTAGCCCAGGAGGGCGTTTAGAAGGGAGCTCTTCCCCGCGTTCGGGGCCCCGATGAGGGCAAGCCTCGCCCCCCTTTGCGCCAGGCGGGAGGCCCGGGCCTGGGCGAGGAGGGCCTCCACCTCGGCCAGGGCCTCCCTAAGGGTGCTATCTGCCTCCAGGGGCTCCACCCCCTCCTCGGGGTAGTCCAGGAGGGCCTGGATGTGGGCGAGGAGGTCCAAAAGCCTCCCCTCGAGCCTCGCGATCCTCTGGGAAAGCGCCCCCTCCAGCGCCCTCAGGGCCTGCCTCCTCCCGAGCTCCCCTTCCGCCTCAATGAGGGCCAGGACCGCTTCCGCCTGGGCCAGGTCCAGCTTGCCGTTCAGGTAGGCGCGGAAGGTGAACTCCCCGCGCCCTGCGGGCCTTGCGCCCTGGGCCACCAGGACCTCCACCAGCCGACGGAGGACGGCCGGGGAGCCGTGGGTCTGGAACTCCACCAGGTCCTCCCCCGTGTAGGAGCGGGGGGCGCGGAAGACGAGGAGGAGGGCCTGGTCAACGGCCTCCCCCGTCCTCGGGTCCACCACCTCCCCCAGGGTGAAGCGCCCTCCCCGAAGGCGCCTCGGGTCCTTGCCCCGCCAGACCCTTGCGGCGATCTCCAAGGCGCCCTCGCCAGAAAGCCGCACCACCCCGATGGCCCCCTTTCCCGGGGGGGTGGCGACGGCGCAGATGGGGTCCTTGAGGTTCACGTCCGGCGAAACTCCTCTTCGGTGACGCCTGCTTGTTTCAAGATGGCCTTGAAAAGGCCCCAGGGTATCTCCCCTGAATGCATGGGCAGGACCACCCTTCGGCCGTCCGAGTGCACGTAGACCCGGTGTCCCTCCTTGCCCCGACGGGGAAGCGGCTTGAAACCCAGCCGCTCCAGCTTCCGGGCCACCTCGGAGGTCTTAGGCGGCATCTAGGGAGATCTCGGCCACCGTCACATCGGGAGGCGGCGCCTCCCCCAAGGATTCCAAGGCGGCCTCCAAGGCGTCCTTGGCGTTTTCCAGGGCCTCTTCCGGGGAGTGGCCGAAGGTGACGCACCAGGGCAGGGCGGGCACCTCGGCAAGCCACACTCCTGGGGTCTCCGGGTCTGAGCGTAAGACCACCGTGTAGCGCATCCCCTTCATTCTACAAGGCCTTCTTCAGGGCCTCCAGGGTCTTTTCCACGTCCTCCCCCGTGTGGGCCACGGAGAGGAAGGCCGCCTCAAAGTTGGAGGGAGGCCAGTAAATACCCCGGTCCAGGAGGCCGTGGAAGAAGCGGCGGAAGAGCTCCGTGTCCGTGCGCTTGGCGTCCTGGAAGGTGACCACGGGGCCTTCGGTGAAGAAGACGGTGATCATGGACCCCACCCGGTTCACCGCATGGGGGACGCCCTTTGCCGAGAGAACCTCCTTTAGGCCCCTTTCCAGCCGGGCCCCGAGCTCCTCCAGGTAGCGGTAGTGGCCGGGGTTTTCCTCCAGGATCTCCAAGGTGGCGAGCCCCGCCGCCATGGCCAAGGGGTTCCCGGAAAGGGTCCCCGCCTGGTAGACGGGCCCCAGGGGGGCCACCTTCTCCATGACCTCCCGCCTCCCGGCGTAGGCCGCGGCGGGAAGCCCCCCGCCCAGGACCTTCCCCAGGGTGACCAGGTCGGGCTTTAGGCCCAGAAGCTCCGTGGCCCCGCCGAAGGCCAGGCGGAAGCCCGTCATCACCTCGTCGGCGATGAGGAGGACGCCGTGGTCCTTGGCCTCGTGGAGGGCCTTCAGGAACTCAGGAGTGGGCGCGAGGACCCCGGCGTTCCCCACCACCGGCTCAAAGATGACGGCGGCGATCTCCTCACCCCGCGCCCGCAAAACCTCCCGCAGGCCCCCGGGGTCGTTGTACTCCAGGACCAGGGTGAGCTTGGCATACTCCTCCGGCACCCCGGCGGAGGAGGGCACGCCCAGGGTGAGGGCCCCCGAGCCCGCCTCCACCAGGAGGCCGTCGGCGTGGCCGTGGTAGTTGCCCCGGAACTTGACGATGTAGGGCCTCCCCGTATACCCCCGGGCGAGGCGAAGAGCGCTCATGGTGGCCTCCGTCCCGGAGTTCACGAAGCGCACCAGGTCCACAAAAGGGTAGGCCCGCTTCACCTTTTTGGCCAGGGCCATCTCCAAGGGACTTGGCGCCCCGAAGGTGAGGCCCTTTTCCAGGGTCTCCCGCACCCGGGCGAGGACCCTGGGGTGGGCGTGGCCGAGGATCAAGGGGCCCCAGCTCATCACGTAGTCCAGGTAGCGGTTCCCGTCCGCGTCCCAGACGTAGGCCCCCTCCCCCCGCACCAGGAAGGGAGGGGTGCCCCCCACGGCCTTGAAGGCCCGCACGGGGCTACTCACCCCGCCCGGGATGTGCCGCTTGGCCTCCGCAAAATAGGCCTCGGAAATGGGCCTCTCCATGCCCTCCACTCTAGCGGCTCTTCCCCGGGAAAAGGTAGCCCCGGAGGGATACCCACCTCCCCGGGGTCCTGGCCCCCCTAGGGCTTCCTACCCTTTCTCCCCCTTTCCTTCGCCCTGCCGGCTCGGGGAAGCCTGCCTAGGGACCCCCATGCTGGCCCAGGCCAGCATGGGCGGTATCAGCCGCCCCCTCCCGGGCCTCGGGGCGGTCCTGGGCTAGGGACGGATGGGCCTAAGCCCCAGGGCCTCGAGGCGGGCAAAGAGCGGCCTCAAGTCCATGGCTCCCACGTAGAGGAGCGTCCGGAAGCCCAGGCCCCCCGCCTCCCGGAAAAGGTGCAGACCCAGAAGGGGCGTCCGGGTAGCCTCCAAGGCCTCCAAAAGACCCTTCAGGCGGGGAAGGTCCGGCACCAGGACCTCGAGGGGGCTTGCCGGAACCCCAGGGCGTAAGCGGTCCAGGAGACCCCTGAGCAGGTCAAAGGCCGTGACCAGGCCCACCAAGACCTCCTCTTCCACCACCGGCAGGGCGCCCACCCGGGCGGCCTCCATGCGGAAGGCCGCCTCCTCGGGGGACTCCTCCGGGTGGGCCTTGGGGAACTCCTGGAGGAAGCGGGCCACGGGGGCTTCCCAGGAGGCCTGCACCGAAGCGGGGGCCCAAGGAGCGAGGAAGGGGCGGAGGTACCTCTCCCCCACCATGCCCCGGTAACGGCCCCCGTCCACCACGGGCAGGTAGCGCACCCCCGTCTGAACCAGGAGGCGGTGGGCCTGGCCCAGGGACACCTGGGGCTCTACCACCACGAGATCGGTGCGCATGAGGTCCCGCAGGACCGGGGTCCGGGCCAAGGGCGCTCTCATGCATACATGGTGGGTTAGTATTGGCCTGATGTCAAGTGTCTCCTTGACGCTTGCACATCACTATCCGTACTGATAGCAAACCCACAGCCCAACCCCGGGAAGGGGCCCACCGGGTCTACCCCCGGAAGAGCGCCTCCAGGGGCAGGTGGAAGCCGGGCAGGGCCTCTCCCCCTTCCAGCGCCTCGTGGGACCTCAAAAGCCGCCCCTCCCCGCCCCGCCCGTAGACCTCCACCGCCTGGAGCTCCGGGTAGACCAGCCACACCGCCTTGGCCCCCGCCCCCAGGTAGTCCAGGACCTTGGCCAAAACCCCCTCCGCCTCCTCCCCTGGGGAGACCACCTCCACGGCGAGGTCCGGCGCCCCCTCGTAAAACCCCTCCCGGGCCACCTCCTTAGGCCTTTCGTGGGAGAGGAACCAGACATCGGGGCTCCGCACCCGGTCGGGGTCCCGCCTCAGGATAAATCCCCCCTCTACCCCGGCCACGCCGAGCCCCGTTTCCTCCAGCCAACGCATCAGGTGGTAACCGATACGCAAAGCGATCCTTCCGTGCTCCGGCTTGGGCGGCATCTCCTCCCGGACCTCCCCGTCCACAAGCTCCCCCCGCTCCAGGGGCAGGGCGAAGAACTCCTCGGCCTTAAGGCGGGTCTTGACCATGGGGCCTCCTCCCTAATAGGTTAGCGCCTTCCTCAGGGCGGCGAGGACCCGCCTGGCGTTTGGCCGGTAGAGGTGCTCAATGGCGCTGAAGGGCGGGTAGGGGGCGTCATAGCCCGCCACCCGGAGGACGGGGGCCTGGAGGTAATCTATGGCCCCCTCGGCGATGCGGGCAGCGATCTCCGCCCCGAAGCCCCCGGTGCGCATGGCCTCGTAGACCACGATGGCCCGGCCCGTGGCCTTCACCGCCTCCAGGAGGGTGTCCTCGTCCAGGGGGACCAGGGTCTCCAGATCCACCACCATCACCTCCACCCCCTCCCTTCGGGCCACCTCCGCCGCCTCCAGCATCACCTCCACCATGCCCCCGTAGCCGATCAAGGTGGCGGCCTTCCCCTCCTTGAGGACCCGGGCCTTCCCCAGGGGCAGGGTGTAATACCCCTCGGGCACCTCGGCCCTCGCCCCCCGGTAGAGCTTGATGGCCTCGAGAAAGAAGACCGGGTCCTCGTCCTCTATGGCGGAAAGGAGAAGCCCCTTGGCCCTTTCCGGGCTCGAGGGGATCACCACCTTGACCCCCGGGGTGTGGGCGAGGAGGGCCTCGGGGGAGTCGGCGTGCTGCTCGGGGGTGTGGACGCCCCCGCCGTAGGGCGCCCGCACCACCACGGGAAGCCCCACCCGCCCCCGGGAACGGTGCCGCCAGCGGCCCAGGTGGGAGAGGATCTGGTCTAAGGCGGGGTACAGAAACCCCGCGAACTGGACCTCGGCCACCGGGCGCATCCCCCCCATGGCGAGGCCGATGGCCAGGCCCAGGATGCCGCTTTCCGCCAAGGGGGTGTCAAAGACCCGCCTTTCCCCGTACTTCTCCTGAAGGCCCTCCGTCACCCGGAAGACGCCCCCAAGCCTCCCCACGTCCTCCCCGAAGACCAAGACTCTCTCGTCCCGGGAAAGGGCCAGGTCCAGGGCCTCGTTGACCGCCTGGACCAGGTTGAGGACGCGCGTCTTTTCCCTCACCATGCTTCCTCCACGTGGAGGCCCCGCTTGAGCGCCTCAAAGGCCCTTTTCTGGTCGGGGCCCATCTCCTTGTAGACGTGCTCCACAATCTCCTCGGGGCGAGGCTCCGGGGCTTCATCCGCCAGGGCGAGCTCTTTAGCGAACTCCTCCTCCAGCTCCTGGAGGAGGGCCTTTTCCGCCTCCTCATCCCAGAGGCCCCGTTCCTCCAGGGCCTTCCTCAGGCGGAGGATGGGGTCTTTGGCCCGCCAGGCCTCCTCCTCCTCCCGGGTGCGGTAGCGGGAGGGGTCGTCGGAGGTGGTGTGGGGGGCGAGGCGGTAGGTGAGGGCCTCGAGGAGGGTGGGGCCTTCTCCCTTCCTGGCCCTTTCCACCGCCTTCTTGGCCTCCAGGTACACGGCGAAGGCGTCGTTCCCGTCCACCACCACCCCGGGCATGCCGTACCCCTCGGCCCTTCTGGCCACGTAGTCCACCCTCATCTGCCTGCTCCGGGGGACGCTGATGGCGTAGCCGTTGTTCTGCACCAGGAAGACCACGGGGGCGCTAAAGACCGCGGCGAAGTTCAGGCCCTCGTGGAAGTCCCCCTCGCTGGTGCCGCCGTCCCCGATGGAGGTGGCCACCACCCAGTCCTCCCCCCGGTGCCGCCCCGCCAGGGCCAGGCCCACCGCCTGGGGGATCTGGGTGGCGATGGGAATGTAGGGGTTCACCGCCCTAACCCCCTCGGGGAAGCCCCAGCCCGCGGGGTGGGCCCGCCAGTAGAGGATCAGGGTGTGGATGGGAAGCCCCTTGGCCAGGAGCATGGCGCTTTCCCGGTAGCTCGGCACCACCCAGTCCCCCTCCTCCAAGGCCAGGGCCACCCCCACCTGGGCCGCCTCCTGGCCCATGAAGGGGGCGTAGACCCCAAGCCTCCCTTGCCGCTGGAGGGTGAGGGCCTTCTCGTCAAAAAACCGGGCCCGGCGCATGGCCCGGTAGAGCCTCAAGGCTTCCCCCTCCCCTAGGGGGAACTCGCCCTTCTCCAGGTACTGGACCACTTTGGGCTTCACATGGGGGAGTTTACCACGGGCCCCAGCCTTTCCAGGGCCAGGCCAAGCTCCTCCTCGGCCTTGCAGAAGGCGAAGCGGAAGAGGTCCTTAGGGGGGTCTTCAAGGTAGAAGGCCGAGGCGGGGATGAGGGCCACCCGGGCCTCCTCCACGAGCCGGAAAGCGTCCCAGCCCGGGAGCTCGGCCATGAGGAAGTAGGTGCCCTCCGGGGCGAAGGCCTTAAGGCCCAAGGCGGCAAGCCCCGAGAGGAGAAGGTCCCGCCTCCTGCGGTAGCCCTCCCTCAGGGCCTCGTAGAACCCCTCCTTCCGGGCCACCCTCAGGGCCTCGGCCACCCCCGCCTGGAGGGGCGTGGGGGCGGAGAAGCTCGTCCACTGGCGCATGCCCGCGAGGAGGGGCATGAACTCCTTGGGGCCCACGATCCAGCCCACCCGGTAGCCGGTGGCCTCGAGGCGCTTCCCCGCGCTCCCCACGGTGAAGGTGCGCTCCGGGGCGAACTCCCTAAGGCGCCTGGGCCTCTCCCCGTAGTAGAGCTCGTCGTAGACCTCGTCGGATATGAGGAAGAGGTCGTGCTTCTGCGCGAGGCGGGCGATGGCCTCTAGCTCCGCCTCCTTGAAGACGAGGCCCGTGGGGTTCATGGGGGTGTTGAGGAGGAGGGCCCGGGTCCTTTGGGTGAGGGCCCCTTGCAGGGCGGAAAGGTCCAGGCGGAAGCCCTCAGGGGTGAGGTCTAAGCGCACAAGCCTGGCCTCGGCCCCCGCCAGGAAGGCGTCCGGCAGGTAGACGTCAAAGAAGGGCTCCAGCACCACCACCTCGTCCCCGGGGCCCAAAAGGCTTTGCAGGAGGACGTAGAGGGCCTCCGTGGCCCCGGAGGTGACCACCACGCTTTCGGGCTCCACGGCGAACTCCTCGGCGAGGGCCTCCCTAAGGGTGGGAAGCCCCGCCGGGGGGGCGTACTGGTCGTAGCGGCCCAAGGCGCGGCGCACCGCCTCCAGGAGGAAGGGAGGCGGGGGATTAGAGGGAAACCCCTGGCCCAGGTTCACCGCGCCCAGGCGCTGGGCGAGCTGGCTCATCCTGGGGAAGATGCTCTCCTTGGCGGCTTGGGTGCGGGGGTGGAGGCGCATGGGGATAGGGTAGCGCAACTTTATGCCCGGGGGGAGGGGTCCCCGAAGAGGTGGAGGAAGAGGGCCTCGAGGCTCGGCGTCCCCCGGGAGACCTCCAGCACCTCCACGGGGAGCTTGCCCAAGGCCTCCCGCAGCGTCTCCCACGGCCCCAGGAAGAAGAGGACCTCGGGGCCTTCCGCGCTCCAACCTGGGCCTAAGGCCTTAAGGAGGGCCTCCGCCTTGGGCTCGGCGAGGCGCACCCGGTACCCCTCCCCGGCCCACTCCCGGAGGAGGGCCCGGGTGGGGCCCTCCTTCAGCACCTCTCCCCGGCGGAGGAAGGCCACCCGGTCGCTCACCCGCTCCACCCCGTCCAGGTCGTGGGAGGTGAGGAGGATGCCCCAGCCCTCCTTCTTGAGCTCCAGGAGAATCCCCTCAAACTCCCTCCGGCTCACGGGGTCCAGGCCCAGGGTGGGCTCGTCCAGGAGGAGGAAGCGAGGCTTGAGGGCGAGGGCCAGGGCCAGGGCCGCCTTCTGCTGCATGCCCCGGGAGAGGGAGGCGAGGGGGGCGTGGAGGCGGTCCTTTAGGCCAAAGCGCTCCAGCCAGGCCTCAAACCGGGGGCGGACTTCCTTTGGGGGAAGCCCCCGGATGCCCCCGAAGTAGAGGGCGTTCGCCAGGAGGCTCAGGTTGACGTAGAGGTTGCGGCTTCCCTCCAGGAGGACGCCGAACTCGTGGCCCTGGGGCCTGCGCCGCACCCCGCCCTCTTCCAGGACCACCTCTCCCGCGTCGGGGAGGAGGAGGCCGAGGACGACCTTGATGAGGGTGGTCTTGCCCGCCCCGTTGGGGCCCAAAAGGCCCAGGATCTCCCCGGCCCCAAGCTCCAGGCTCACCCCCTTGAGGGCCTCCAGCTTGCCGAAGCGCTTGTGGACGTTCTGCACCGAAAGCCGCATCAGTACCTCCCTAAAATCCCCCGCAGACGGACCAACTTGTGCATGTAGCCCAAGGCGAGAAGGCCGAAGCATACCAACAGCAAGGCCTGCAGGAAGGCAGAAAAGGCCACCCACCCCGTCCACTCCCCCCCGGCAAAGCTCCGGCTCAAGAGGTGGGCAGCTGGGGCCAGGGGAAGGTACACCATGTAATCCCGCCAATGGACTACCGAAAAGAAGTAGAGCAGGAGGCCAAACTGGATGATGGTAAAAAAGCTCAGGATCTGCTTGAAGTAGAGAGCGAGGGCAGCCATACCCAGGGAAAACCCCAAGGCCGCTACCACCAAAAGCGCCAGGGCAAGCAGCCAGAAGGGTTCCGGATTGAAAGAAACGCCCGTCAGCAACAACAGAACCCCCAAAAGAACGCCCGTCCTGAACAGGATAAACAAGCTATCCGATGCTCCCCTAAAGAGAAGCTGGACCACAAGACCCCCTCGGGCCAAGGCTAAGTGCTCTAGCGTCCCCCTCTGAGCTTCCTGAGCGATCGTGAAGGCCACAGATTGAAAAATACCCACCACTACGCCAAAGACGGCATACATGAAGAGGATGTCCTGCCCTCCGCCAAAGTCAGCGCTCGGGCCGGACACGACAACCGATCCCAGGGCCATCCATATGGCGTAGAAAAACGCCATATCCGCGAAGAGGCCAGCCAGAAAGTCAGGCCAGTAGGTCCGGTAAAAGTTCAAGTTGAGCCAAACCTCTGCGAAAAATTGGCGTAGATAAGCCATACTTTCCTCCCTATATGAGAGCTAGATGAACCGCGTATCGTGAAGCTCCGTATTGGGGCCGAGGACCAACCTAACCCTTAGTCGCTTGATCCACGACCCCTTAATCAGCCTAAGGCCTAGCACTTGCCATTAACGATGCAGAACGAGCCGCAAATGAACTCACGCTTTGTGCTATCCGGCTTGAGAATCCACCGCATCTTCCTCACCTCCTTTCCCTAGCCCGTGCAGGGCCGAGGTGCCAGCTTTGCCTCGGTTGCCCCACTAAAAACACCTGGAGTTAGAAGAATAGCGAATGTTAGAGTAAAACCTGAAATCGCCCAACTGGTAGTAGTAGCCCGACCAGGCATCGCTGTAGCATCCCGTGGCCCCGTAAGCCACGCTCCGGCAGTGGGAAGAGGGCCAACCCGAACCGTAACAGGTGGGAGAACTGCTGCTGGCCGTCCAAGCGTTGGTCCGGGTTTCCACCCAGCCCCAAATGATGCTACTCATAGAACAAATGGCGGTGGCGTACACCTTCGCCCCAGGGGAAGCGGTAGTGGGCATGGCGGAGGCACTCAGGCTACAGGAGGGGAAAAGGGACTGGGGGGCGAGGTACTGGACCAGGAGGGGAAAGGTGTCTAAGCCCACCACCATCCCCCCATCGGGGGTTTTCAAAGCGGGAGGCAGATTCTCCCTTTCTCCACCTGGGGGTAGATTATCGGGGCCGTACCGCTTCACCTGCCGAACGATTTCCCTCAGCTTAGCCCTGAGCTCCTGGCGTTGCGGTTCCTTGAGGGGAAGAGGGAACTTTCTCAAGAAGGCGTTCTCCAAGACGCTTACCACAAGCTCCTCGTCCGACCAAAGAGCGTGCTGCTCCTTCACAAAGCGGAGCTGTTCCTCCCAGAATGCCTTTTCCTCAAGGGTGGCTTGGGCCATCCTCCCTTGGGCGTATTCGGCGAACTTCTGCACGCTTTCCTCGCTCAAGAGGGGTGGCACTATATCCAGGGAAACCCTCCCCTCCTTCTCCCAGTACCGGACCCCGGGGGCGAGTTCTATCCAAGCGCCGGATTGATCTAGGGATTGGGAAGGTGTTGCGGTTGCCGCTCCCTGCCCGCAGCCTGCAAAAAGACCAGAGAGAACGACCAGGAGCGCCAAGAGCACTTTTGGATTCCAGGCGAAGGGCCTCAGCGTGGACCCGCCGTGTCCGGCCGCCGGCTTTGACCTCCTGGACCTCCTTGCACACCTTCTTCACCTCCCTTCCAAGTTAGTCCCAGGGTAGCAAAAGGAAGGTAACGCCCGCGTAACTCAGGAAGCTCTCATAAAGACTCCAGGGCGTTACGCGGAGGTTACGTGGGCCGGGGTAGCCTTTGGGCATGCGGCTCCTGTGGCTTCTCCTCGCCCTCCTCGGAGGCTTTAGGGTCCTTCCCCAGTGCCTCGTCCCCCACTGCCAGCCCCCGGGGCCGGGGCTTTAAGTGCCCGTACCTCGGTCTCGCAACATGGGATGCCCAAGCCGGGGCTAGGGGGAGACTTTTTGGGGCCCCCACCGCGGCTTGGGCCGCGGTGGGGTACTTAGAGGCCCCACTCCCTCCTGAGCCTTTCCGCCCGGGCCTGGGCGATGGGAAGGCGGGGGTCTTCGGGGGGTAGCCTCTCCAGAAGGGCCTCCCAGACCTCCAGGTCCTCCCCCAGGCGCTCGGCCAGGAGGAAGGGGGCGTCCGGGTCCTGGGAGGCCAGGGCCGCCCGCCTCAGGGCCTCCTCCAGCTCCAGGCGGAGGGCCTCCACCCCAGGGGCCTGGCTTTGGGGAAGGAGGGGGCCCCGGTAGCGGGCGAGGGCTCCCCTCAGGTCCCCCTGGCGAAGGGCCTCCCACACCTCCAGGAAGTCCGCCCGTAGGGCCTGGGCCAGGCGGTAGGGGCGGCTTTCCACGGCAAGCCCTCGCCGCCTCAAGCGCAGGACCTCCATGCGGAGGGCGGGCCCGTTGGCCTCCCCGTAGAGGGCCTGGGCCAGGTCCTCCCCCCTCCACCCCTCCTTCCGGGCGAGGAGGAGGGCAAGGAGCTCTGCCTGGCGCAGGGGGAGGGGCTCGCCGCTAAGCCTTGGCTCCCCCAGGGCCTGGAAGTGGGCCCAAGGGCTTGCGGACCAAAGGAGCTCCTGCCCCCTCTTGGAGAGCTCTCCCAAGAGGGGGTGGGGCCTCCCCAGGAAGAGGAGGCCCCGCATGGCCTCCTCCGCCGCCTCCTCCAGGAGGAGGGACAGGGCCTCGGCCACCCCTTCCCCGTCCCCCCGGTAAAGCCCCTGGGCCAGGGCGAGGAGGGCCTGGGTGAGGGGCTCCTTGGCCCAGGGCCTCGCCGCCTGGAGGAAGGGGAGGGCCTCCTTCCCCAGGAGGCGCACCCCGGGGGGGGCGAGGTAAGGGAGGGCGGGAAGAGGGGCCTCCTCCAGGGCCTTCCGCAGGTAGGCCCGGGCGGTGGCCTCCTCTCCCTGGAGAAGGCGCAGGTGGGCCATGAGGAAGCGGGCGTAGAGCCCGGTACCTCCCCCCAGGCCCAAAGGCTCCACCTGGCGGAGGAGGTCGGGGAGGGGAGGGTCTTCCTCGGCGAGGAGGGCGAGCCAGGCCCACTCCAGGAGGGCGAAGGGGGTAAACCCCCGGGCATGGGCTAAGGCGGCGTAGTCCAGGGCCTCCCTCAGGCGGCCAATCCGCCTCAAGGTGCGGGCCAGGGCGAGGGCAAGGCGGCCCTGGGCCTGGGGGTCCTCGGTGCGCCGAAGGGCCTCCTCCAGGGCCAGGGCGCCCGCCCTCGGGGGGAGGGCCAGGCCCAGGTGGTAGAGGGTGAGGGGGGTCTTTGCCCTCTGGGCGGCCTCCAGGGCCAGGGCGCGGTAGGCCTGAAGGTTCCCCCGCCTCGCCTCCACAAAGCCGAGAAGGGCGAGGCGCTCCGCCTCCAAAGGGCCCTCCTGGGGAAGAAGGAGAAAGGCCAGGGCCTCCCGGTCCCTGCCCTCCTCCAGGAGGCGGAGGGCGGGGGTCAGGGGGTTCCCCGGGAGCTCCAGGGCCACGGGGCCATTTTAAGTACCCCACCGCGGCTTTCGCCGCGGCGGGGCCCCCTGAGGGCAAAAGCCAGGCGGAGCTCATCCGGGAGGCCTTGGCCGCTTACCTTGCCCAGGGCCAAAGGCCCACCTTTCGTTCCCTAGGCGTGGGCGAGGACGAGGAACTTTCGGGGCGCACCTCCGAGGCCTGGCTGGAAAGGGCTTGGCTTGAGCGATGATCACCCTGGACACCTCTGCCCTCTTCGCCCTCCTGAACCGGAAGGACCCGGACCACGGCCGCGTCAAGGCGCTCCTTCTTTCCGACCCGGGTCCCTACCTGGTGCCCATGGGTATCCTGGCCGAGATCGCTTACCTTGCGGAGAAGCGCCTGGGGCTCAGGGCCTTGGAGGCCTTCCTTCAAGACCTCGAGGCCGGGGCCTTCTCCCTGGAGTGCGGGGAAGAGGACCTGCCGCGCGTTAGGGAGCTGGTGGCCTGGTACCAGGACCTCCCCCTGGGCTTCGCCGACGCTGCGGTCATCGCCGTGGCCGAGCGGAGCGGCGGCCTAGTCCTCAGCCTGGACCGCCACTTTCACGTGGTGGCCCAGGAGGGTACCCTCCGCGTCCTTCCCTAGCCCGCCATCCGGAGAAGGGCGAGGAAGCTCTCAAGCTCGAGGCTCGCCCCGCCCACCAGCCCCCCGTCCACGTTGGGCATGGAGAGGAGGTCGGGAAAGTTCTTGGGGTTCACGCTCCCCCCGTAGAGGATGCGGACCCGTCCGGCGAAGGCCTCCCCGTAGCGCTGGGAAAGGGCCTTGCGGATCTCCCGGTGCATGGCCTCGGCGTCCTCGGGGGTGGCGTTCTTCCCCGTGCCGATGGCCCAAACGGGCTCGTAGGCCACCACCAGGCGGTCGGGGCCATCGGGCTCCACCCCCTCGAGGCTCCCAAGGAGCTGGTCCAGGGTGTAGGGCAGGGCCTCTCCCCTTTCCCGCACCTCCAAGGGCTCCCCCACGCAGAGAATGGGGGTGATCCCCTCCTCCAGAAGCCTCTTCGCCTTCTCCGCCACCAGGGCATCGGTTTCCCCGTGGTAGCGCCGCCTTTCCGAGTGGCCCACGATGGCGTAGCGGCAACCCAGGTCGGAGAGCATCCGCGCCGAGACCTCCCCGGTGTAGGCCCCCTCCTTGTGGGCGGAGACGTCCTGGGCCCCGTAGCCCACCTGGGTTTCAGCCAGCACCTCCTTGGCCACGGGGAGGATGGGGAAGGCGGGGAGAACGGCGGCCTCCGACTGCAAGGGGGGAAGGAGCCTCTTGAGCTCGGCGAACCACACCCGGGCCTCCGACGGGGTCTTGTGCATCTTCCAGTTGCCCGCCACCAAGACGCGCCGCATGGGGCCATCTTAACGAAAACCCCGCCTCCAAGGAGGCGGGTGTCCAGGGAACGGGGGCTACTGGAGGACCTCGAGGCCGGGCAGGGTCCCCTTCTCCAAGAACTCCAGGCTGGCCCCGCCCCCGGTGGAAACGTGGCCGAAGCGGTCCTTCAGGCCCAGGCGGTTCACCGCCGCCACCGAGTCCCCCCCGCCCACCACGGTGAAGGCGCCCCCGAGGCCCGCCAGGGCCCGCCCCACGGCCAGGGTCCCCTCGTCAAAGGGGGGCACCTCAAACACCCCCATGGGGCCGTTCCAGAAGGCGGTGCGCACGCCCCTTAGGGCCTCGGCGAAGGCCTCCCGGGTCCTGGGCCCGATGTCCAGGCCCATGTAGGGAACGGGGATGGCCCGCGCCGGGAAGACCCGGGTCGCCACGCCGGGCTCTATTCTCTCCGCCGCCACCACGTCCTCGGGGAGGAAAACCCGCACGCCCAAGGCCTCCGCCCGAGCGAGGAGGTCCCGGGCCAGCTCCAGGCGGTCCTCCTCCACCAGGCTCCTCCCCACCTCCCCCCCCAGGGCCTTGAGGAAGGTGAAGGCCATGGCGCCCCCGATGAGGAGGCGGTCAACGCGGGGAAGGAGGCTCTCCAGAACCCCGATCTTGTCGGAAACCTTGGCCCCGCCCAAGACCACGGCGTAAGGGTGCTCGGGGTCCTTAAGGAGGCGGGAGAGGGCCCTCACCTCCTTCTCCACGAGGAAGCCAGCGTAGGCGGGGAGAAGCCTCGCCACCCCCACCACGCTGGCGTGGGCTCGGTGGGCGCTCCCGAAGGCGTCCAGGACGAAGGCCTCCCCGAGCCTGGCGTAGCGGGCGGAAAGCTCGGGGTCGTTCTTCTCCTCCCCCGGCTCAAAGCGGACGTTTTCCAGAAGGGCCACCTCCCCCGGGGAGAGGCCCTTCACCGCCCCGTAAGCCTCCTCGGAACCGGGGCTATAGGGTACGAAGCGCACCTTGGGCAGGTACCGCCCCAAGGCCTCGGCCACGGGGGCCAGGGAATACCTGGGGTCGGGCCCCTTGGGGCGGCCCAGGTGGGAGAGGAGGACCAGGGAGGCCCCGCCCGCAAGGAGGTGGCGGAGGGTGGGGAGGCTTTCCTGGATGCGGGTCTCGTCCTGGACCTTCCCTTCCTGGACGGGAACGTTGAAGTCCACCCGCACCAGGACCCTCTTGCCCCTGGGGTCCAGGTCCAAAAGGGTCCGCATCTAGACCCCCTTCCGGACCACCAGCTCCACCAGGTCGGCCACCCGGTTGGCGTAGCCCCACTCGTTGTCGTACCAGGCGAAGACCTTCACCAGGTTGCCCATGGCCTTGGTGAGCTTCCCGTCCACGATGGAGGAGTGGGGGTCCATGACGATGTCCTGGAGAACGATCTCCTCCTCGGTGTAGGCGAGGATGCCCTTCAGGGGGCCCTCCGCCGCGGCCCTGAGGGCGGCGTTCACCTCCTCGGCGGTCACCTCCCGCTTGAGGAGGGCGGTGATGTCGGAAAGGCTCCCGGTGGGGGTGGGGACCCTCAGGGCCATCCCGTCAAACCGCCCCTTGAGGGAGGGAAGGACTAGGGCGGTGGCCTTGGCCGCCCCGGTGGTGGTGGGGATGATGTTGATGGCCGCGGCCCGGGCCCGGCGCAGGTCCTTGTGGGGCAGGTCCAGGAGGCGCTGGTCGTTGGTGTAGGAGTGGACGGTGGTCATGAGGGCCTTCTCCACGCCGAAGGCCTCCTCCAGGACCTTCATCACGGGGGCGAGGGAGTTGGTGGTGCAGCTGGCGTTGGAGATCACGTGGTGCCTGGCCGGGTCGTAGTCCTTCTCGTTCACCCCCAGGACCACGGTGAGGTCCTCCCCCTTGGCCGGGGCGGTGATGATGACCTTCTTGGCCCCGGCCTCGAGGTGGGCCCTGGCCTTCTCGGCCTCGGTGAAGACCCCCGTGGACTCCACCACCACCTCCACCCCCGCTTCCCTCCAGGGGATCTCCCGGGGGTCCTTGTGGGCCGTGGCCCGCACGGCCTTGCCGTCCACGTAGAGGTTGGCCTCGTCGTAGCCCACCTCCCCGGGGAAGCGGCCGTAGACCGAGTCGTACTTCAAGAGGTGGGCCAGGGTCTTGTTGTCGGTGAGGTCGTTGACCAGGGCCACCCCCACGCCCCGCCCGTGGAGAATGCGAAACACCTGGCGGCCGATCCTGCCGAATCCGTTGATGCCTACCTTCATAGCTCGCCTCCTCGCCTCCTTGGGCCCCTCGGTGAGGGACGGAGGCCTTGAGCCCAGTATAGGGCCTTTTCCATAAGTTTTTGCCCATCTTTGCCTCGAGGGTTGACACGTAAACCCCTTTCGGGCATGTTGGTTGACGAACCCTGCGGGGGTTCAAGGAGGCGTAGATGAAGGAAACCCAGTCCCTGCCCTACCTACCCCTGGCCAAGACCCTCTGGCCCACCAGGACCTTTTCCCGCGACCTGGCCCTGGTCCTTTCGGGAAGCCTCTTCGTGGCCCTAACCGCCCAAATCGCCCTCCCCCTCCCCTTCACCCCCGTTCCCCTCACCGGGCAGACCCTGGGTGTCCTCCTGGTGGGGGCGGCCTTGGGGAGCCGCCTGGGCTTCCTCTCCCTCCTGGCCTACCTCCTGGAGGGAGCCATGGGCCTTCCCGTCTTCGCCGGGGGCACCGGGGGCCTGGCCAAGATCCTCGGGCCCACGGGAGGGTTCCTCCTGGCCTTCCCCCTGGCGGCGGGGCTCGTGGGGCTTGTGGTGGAGCGCTTCGGCCTGGACCGGGGCTTCCTCGGCACCCTTCTCGCCATGCTCCTCGGCAACGCCCTCCTCTACCTGGTGGGGCTTCCCTGGCTCGCCGCCTGGCTCATGGGGGCGGGGAAGTTCGCCGGGGTTGAGGGGCTCCTGGCCATGGGCCTCCTCCCCTTCCTCCCCGGGGACCTGGTGAAGGCGGTGTGGGCCGCCCTCCTCCTCCCCAGCGCCTGGCGCTTCCTGGGCCGAAGGTGATGCGCCTCGCCCTGGCCCACCTGGGCAAGCGGGAAAGCCTAGAGGAGCTCCTTAAGGCCCTCCGCCCCCTGGCCCAGGAGGCCAGGGAGCGGGGGGCGGGGCTTCTCCTCCTGCCCGAGCTCGTCCTGGGCAGGCGGGAGGCCCCCGGGCTTTCCCAAGCCCTCCGGGACCTGGCCCGGGAGGTGGACCTCCTCCTCGTGGCGGGGCACCTGGAGGAGGGGCAAAACCGCCTCCAGGTCTTCCCCCAAGGCCCCGCCTACGCCAAGCTCCACCTCTACCGGGCGGCGGAGGAGGAGGGGGACGAGGGCCTAAGCCCCGGGGAGAGGCCCGTCCTCTTCCCCTGGGAGGGCCGCGCCTTCGGCCTCGCCCTCTGCTACGACCTGGACTTCCCCGAACTCTTCCGGGCCTACGCCCTGAGAGGAGCCCAGGCCTTTCTGGTGGGGGCGGCCTGGCCCGGGGCCTACGCCCCCCTTTTGGAGGTCCTGGCCCGGGCCCGGGCGGCGGAGAACCAGGCCTACCTCTTCCTGGCGAGCCGGGCGGACACGGGAAGCCCAAGCCTCTTCCTCGCCCCCGACGGGCGGGTCCTGGGGTACCGGGAGGAAGAGGGGCTTCTCCTCGCCGAGCCCGACTGGGCGTTCCTGGAAGCCTACCGGGCCCGCTACCCCCTCCTCCGGCACCGCCGGGAAGACCTCTACCGCCTCTGGTAAGATGGCCCCGTGCTGGAGAACCGCCGCGCGCGGCACGACTACGAGATCCTGGAGACCTACGAGGCGGGGATCGCCCTCAAGGGCACGGAGGTGAAGTCCTTGAGGGCGGGGAAGGTGGACTTCACGGGAAGCTTCGCCAAGTTTGAGAACGGGGAGCTTTACCTGGAAAACCTTTATATCGCTCCCTACGAGAAGGGCTCCTACACCAACGTAGACCCCCGCCGCAAGCGCAAACTCCTCCTCCACCGCCACGAGCTCAACAGGCTCCGCGGCAAGGTGGAGCAAAAGGGCCTCACCCTGGTGCCTCTGAAGATTTACTTCAACGAGCGGGGGTACGCCAAGGTCCTCCTGGGCCTCGCCCGGGGGAAGAAGGCCTACCAGAAGAAGGAAGACGACAAGAAGCAGGCCCTGAAGAGGGCCCTGGAGGAGCTATGAGGCTTTGGCCCCTCCTTCCCTTCCTGGCCCTCGCCCTGGCCCAAGCCCCCAAGCCCCTGAAGGCGGGAGCCCTGGTGGGCCAAGCCCTCTACCCCGGGGGCCTGGGGGTGGCCTACGGGGAGGCCCGGCTTCTGGCCCAGGGGCTTGGCCTGGCCCTGTGGCAAGGGGAAGGCCAGGTGGCCCTGGGCCTGGGAAGCCGGTTCAAAAGCTTCACCATCCTGACCCAGGAAAGGGAAGCGGCGCGGAAGGGGGCCGCCTGGAAGCGGGAGGATGGGGTCTACATCCCCCTGAGGCCCCTGGCGGAGGCCCTGGGGCTCCGGTACCGGGCCCAGGCGGGGGTGGCCCTGAGCCTGCCCTGGGCCAGGCTCCTGGGGGTGGAGCGGACCCCGGGGCGCCTTCTCCTCCGCTTCTCCCGGGAGGTGAACGCCCTATGGCGCGGGAACGGGGTGCTCTTCCTCCTGGCCCAGGGGGCGGGGCCTGGCCTAGAACAGGAGGCCTTGGGGCTTTTCCTGCCCTTAGACACCCCCCCCGACCGCCTCTACTACCCCGGGGGCGGCCAGGTGGCCCTGGAGTGGGGGGCCTTGCCTAAACCCGCCCCCCAGGTCCTCCTGGACCCCGGGCACGGGGGGGCGGACCCGGGCCTGGCGGTGGGGGGGCTGCGGGAAAAGGACCTCACCCTGGACCTCGCCCGGCGGGTGGCGGCCCGCCTGCCGGGAAGCCGCCTGACCCGGGCCAAGGACGAGACCCTGCCCCTGGAGGCCCGCCTCCTCCAGGCGCAGACCGCCTCGGTGGTGGTCTCCTTCCACGTGACCCAGGGAAGCGCCCTCAACCTCTACCTGCCCAAGGCCCGCTCCGCCCCCCTGGCCCAGAACGCCGAGGCCCTCCTCAAAACCGCCCCCAAGGAGCAGGCCACCCTCCTCAAGGTCTACGCCGGGGACCCCCGTCTCCTGGCGGAGGCCCTGGCCCGCGCCTTCTCCGCCTTGGGCCTGGTGGTGGCCCAGGCCGAAGGTCCCTACGCCCTCACCGACGTTCCCGGGGCGGCGGTGGTCCTGGAGGTGGGGGTGGAGAGGCTCAAGACCCCCGAAGACCGCGAGGCCCTGGCCCAGGCCGTGGCCCAGGGCATCCGGCAGTATCTGGAGGCCCCATGAAGCGCTTCCTGACCCTCTGGAACCTCCTAGGGCTTGCGGTCTTCCTCCTGGGAGGCCTCCTCTACTGGCAGGCCAAGGGAAGCCCCCCGGCCCCCATCCTGCCCCTGCCCGCGGAGGAACCGCAGGCCTCCTCCCTGGCCCTGGTCCTCTACCGCCCCAACCCCCCCCAGGGCTTCCTCAAGGAGACCCTGACCATGGAGCTAGGCCCCGGGGAAACCCCGGAGGCCAAGGCCCTGCAGGCCTGGGCGGAGGCCCTCAAAGCCCCCCGCCCCAGGGCCCTCTTCCGCACGGGGGAAGCCCTGGTGGTGGACCTGCCCCAGGACTTCGCCCAGGGGCTGGACGCCTCCTCGGAGGTCTACCGCCTCTACAGCCTGGTTTACACCCTCCTCGCCACCTTTTCCGGGGCCAAGGAGGTGCGGTTTCTGGTGGAGGGAAAGCCGAGCCCCGGCCTGGCCCACCTGGACCTGAGCCAGCCCTACACCTTGCCATGAAGGAAACCTGGCGTCTGGACCGCCTCATCCTCCAGGGGTTCAAGTCCTTCGCCGAGCGCACGGTCCTGGACTTTCCTGACCCCATCACCGGCATCCTCGGGCCCAACGGCTCGGGGAAGAGCAACCTGGTGGAGGCCCTGCGCTTCGCCACGGGGGCCCGGGCCCAGGAGCTTAGGGGCCAGGAGCTTAGGGCCTTCCTCTTCCACGGGGGGGAGGGCAGGCCCCCGGCCGGCTTCGCCGAGGTGCGCCTGGAGCTTTCCCGGGGGAGGGAGCGCCTGGTGGTGGAGCGGCGCATCGAAGGGGAGCGGAGCCTCTTCCGGGTGAACGGCCGCCCTTTAAGCGCCAAGGCCCTGGCCCTGCACCTTTCGGGCACCGGGCTCGGCCGGGGAGGGTACGCCATCGTGGGCCAGGGGGAGGTGGGGGCCCTCCTCGAGGCGCCTGAGGAAGTCCTCCTAGGCCACCTGGAGGAGGCCTCCGGCCTTCGCCCCGTGGCCGAGGCCGCCCGCACCGCCTTGGAGCGCCTGGAAGAGGCCACGGCCCTCCTGGAGGCCAAGGAGAGGGACCTCGCCGGGCTAAGGGAGCGGGCCCTGGCCCTAAAGGAGGAGGCCCTGAAGGCCCGGAGGGCGCGGGAGCTCGCCGGGCTTATCCTGGGCCTAAAGCGAAGCCTCCTCCTCGCCCGCAAGGAGGAAGCGGAAAAGGAGATGGCCTCGGCCGAGGAGCGCCTCTTGGCCTTGGCCCGGGAGGAGGCGGCGCTCCTGGAAAGGAGGCGGGCCCTCGAGGCCCGGCGGGAAGCCCTGGCCCAGGAGGAGGAAGCCCTGCGCGGGCGCCTGGAAGAGGTCCGCCTCGGCCTCAAGGAGAGGGAGGCCCTGAGGGCCGAGGCCGGGGAACTCCAGCGGGTCCTAAAGGCCCTGGACCGCCCCCCGCCCGAGGACCCCGGCCCCCCGCCGCCCCCACCCCCCTTGGACCCGGAGGAGGCGGAAAGGCGCCTCCTGGCCCTGAAGGAGGCCGAGGCCCGGCTCCTGGCGCAAAGGCGCCGCCTGGAGGAGGCCTGGCGCCGCTACGAGCTGGAGCTGGCCCGCCACCAGGAGCGCCTTCTCGCCCACCAAAAGGCCCTGGAGGAGCGGGCGCGGCTGGAAGGGGAGTTCAAGGAACAGGAAGAGGCCCTAAAAAGGCTGGAGGAGGCCGGGGAAAGGCGCCGGGGCCTGGAGGCAAGGCTCCGGGAAGTCCAGGCCCAGGCCCTGGCCCTGGAGCGGGAGCGCTCCCGGATAGAGGGGCTCCTCGCCGCCGGGGCCGACCTCCAGGAAGGCCCCAGGCGGGCCCGGGGCCTCCCCGGGGTCCTGGGGGTGGTGGCGGACCTGGTGCGGCCCGAAGGGGGACTGGAGCTCGCCCTGGAGGTGGCCTTAGGCCCCCGGCTCCAGTGGGTCCTGACCGAGGACGAGAAGGCGGCCCAGAGGGCCATCGCCCACCTCAAGGCCCAGGGGGGGCGGGCCACCTTCCTGCCCCTCACCCTCCTGGACCCCCCTCCCCCGCCCCGGCCCCGGCCCATGGAGGGGCTTCTGGGCCCCGCCTACCGCCTGGCCCGCCTCCGCCTCCCAGGCCTCCCCCAGGAGGCCGTCCTGCGGGTCCTCCTGGGGGACACCCTGGTCTTCCAGAGCCTGGAGGCGGCCCTGGCCTACCGCAAGGCGGGGGGGCGGGAGCGGCTGGTGACCCTGGAGGGGGAGGTCCTGGAGCGCACCGGGGCCCTCACCGGGGGGAGGGTGAAGGGAGGGGGGGAGGCCCTGCGCCTCCGGGGCCGCCTGGAGGAGCTTTACGAGGAGCTCGGACGCCTTAAGGAGGAGGCCAAGGCCCTGGAGGAGGCCCTGAAGCCCCTACCCCAGGCCCAGGCCCTGGAGGAGGCCCGGGCCCAGGTGAAGGCCCTAAGGGCCCGCCTCCAGGCCCCCCTCCCCAAGCCCCCCGAGCCCCCCTCGCCCCCCAAGGCGCCCCCGGAGGAGGGGGGGCTTGACGGGCTCCTTAGGGAGAAAAAGGCCCTGGAGGAGGCCCAGGCCTTGGCCAGGGCCTGGGAGCGCTGGCGCCTCCTAGAGGAGGCCCGTAAGGCCTGGACCGAGGCCCAGGAGGAGGCGGGGAGGGTGAGGGCCCGCCTGGCCGAGCTGGAAGCCCGCCTAAAGGCCTCCGCCCCCCTGGAGGAGGAGGCCAAGGCCCTGGAGGCCCGCTGGGAGGCCCTGCGCCGGGAAAGGCGCCAGGCCGAGGAGGGCCTGGCCCAGGCCCTCGCCCGCTGGAACGCCCTCCTTGCCGAGCGGGAAGCCCTGCGCCTCACCCTGGCCCGGCGGGAAGCCCTCCTGGAGGAGCTTTCCCGGGAGCTCGCCCAGCTTCCCCCAGGCGAGCGCCACCCGGGAAGCCCCCGGGCCCTCCAGGCGAGGCTCGCCCAGGCCGAGAGGGAGGCCAAGGCCCTGGGCCCGGTGAACGCCCTGGCCGAAGGGGAGCTGGCCGCCCTGGAACCCCTCCTAGAGGCCAAGGAGAAGGAGGTCAAGGAGGCCACGGAGGCCCTCCTCCGCCTCGAGGCCGAGGTCAAGGCGGTGGAAAGGGAGTATGCCGAGCGCCTCAAGGAGAGCTTCCACCGCTTCCAAGAGGCCTTCCGGAACCACGCCGAGCTCCTCCTCGGGGCCCGGGCCGAGGCCCGGCGGGAGGGCCGGGGGCTCAGGCTTCTCCTCGTGCCCCGGGGCAAGCGCACCCAGGACCTGCGCCTCCTCTCCCTGGGGGAGAAGACCCTGGGGGCTTTGGCCTTCCTCTTCGCCCTGGGGGAGCTGCAAGGGGGGCTTCCCCTGGCCGTGCTGGACGAGGTGGACGCCGCCCTGGACGAGGCCAACCTCCACCGCTTCGCCCGCTTCCTGGCCTCGGGCCGCCAGTTCCTCCTCGTCACCCACCAGAAGCGCACCATGGAGGCCTGCCACGCCCTCTACGGGGTCACCAGCGAGGGCGGGGTGAGCCGGGTGTACGCCATCCGCAAGGAGGTGGCCCATGACCTTTGAGGAGTACCAGCAGGAGGCCCAGAAGACCGCCCTGTACCCCGAGGCCTACCGCCTGGTCTACCCCGCCTTGGGCCTGGCGGGGGAGGCGGGGGAGCTGGCCAACAAGGTGAAGAAGGTCCTGCGGGACCACGGGGGGCACCTCACCGAAGAGGCCCGGGAGGCCCTCCTCGCCGAGCTCGGGGACGTGCTCTGGTACGTGGCCCAGGTGGCCACGGACCTGGGGGCGAGCCTCGAGGCCATCGCCCAGGCCAACCTGGCCAAGCTCCGCTCCCGCAAGGAACGGGGAACGCTGGGAGGCGCCGGGGACAACCGATAGTGCGAACCGGTTGCGTTAGATACCCCCAGAAGGTATAATGCCCCGCGCTGGCCCGGCCAGCGAAAGGAGGCCGTCTATGGAAGCAACCACCCTACCCCGGCTGAACGAACCCGCCCCCGACTTCGTGGCCAAGACCACCCTGGGGGAGCTGAGGCTTTCCGACCTGAGGGGCAAGTGGGTGGTCCTCTTCAGCCACCCCGCGGACTTCACCCCCGTATGCTCCACGGAGTTCCTGGCCTTCGCCCAAAGGCAGAAGGAGTTTGAGGCCCTAGGGGTCCAGCTGGTGGGCCTTTCCATTGACTCCATCCACGCCCACCTGGCCTGGGTCAAGGACCTGGAGGAGATGTCGGGCATCCCCATCACCTTCCCCGTCATCGCCGACCTGGACATGAAGGTCTCCAGGCTCTACGGCATGATCCACCCCGCCGCCAGCGAAACCGCGGCGGTGCGGGCGGTCTTCATCATTGACCCAGAGGGCATCTTGCGGGGCATGCTCTACTACCCCCTGACCACGGGCCGCAACATCGACGAGATCCTCCGCTTCCTCCAGGCCCTCCAGTTCACCGACCGCACCGGCCTCAACACCCCCGCGGACTGGCGGCCCGGGGAGCCGGGCATCGTCAAGCCCCCCGCCACCCTGCCCGAGCTGAAGGCCGACGAGGCCAAGAAGGGTGAGTACACCGAGTACCGCCGCTGGTACCTGCGCCTCAAGAAGGCCGAGTGACCCCGGCGAAAGGCCAAGGCCCCCGGGCTTTCCCGGAGGCCTTCCCTTACCTGGGGGAGGCCTAATCAAAGAAGTCAAAGAGCTCCAGAAAGCCCTTTTTCTTCTTGTAGGGCTTCCCCTCCTTGCGGTGGTAGGCCTCCCGCTCCTCCTCGTAAAGGCGCTCCACCTCCCGCGCCTCGGCCAAAAGCTTCTCCAGCTCCCCCCTATCCAGCCACACCCCCCCACACTGGGGGCAGACGTTTATCAGGACCCCGCGCCGCTCCACCTCCCGCATGCCCACCCCGCAGTTGGGACAGAGGAGCAGGGGCATCTACTCCTCCCTCCGGCCGAAGAGGCCCAGGAGGCTGGCGTAGTAGAGGATGGTGGCCAGGGAGCTGGCCAAGGCCGCCACGTAGGTGAGGGCCGCCCAGGTGAGGACCCGCCGGGCCGGGCCCATCTCCTCCCGCCCCAAAAATCCCATGCGCCTCAGGAACTCCAGGGCCCTCTTGGAGGCGTCAAACTCCACGGGCAGGGTGATGAGCTGGAAGAGGGCCACCGCCAGGTACAGGTAAAGGCCTAGCTTGGCCAGGCCCAGGGCCCCGAGGAAGAGGCCCGCAAGCACCAGGATGGGCCCCAGGTTGCTCCCCAGGCTCGCCGCCGGCCAGAGGCTGGCCCGCACCCTAAGCCAGGCGTAGCCCTGGGCGTCCTGCACCGCGTGCCCCACCTCGTGGGCGGCCACGGCCAAGGCGGCCAGGCTCGGGGAGGCGTAGTTGGGCTCGGAAAGCCGCACGGCCTTGGCGTGGGGGTCGTAGTGGTCGGTGAGGGCCCCGGGCACGGGCTCCACCCGCACGTGGCTTAGCCCGTGGGCGTCCAGGATGGCCCGGGCCACCTGGGCCCCGGTGAGGCCGCGGCTGTTGGCCACCCGGCTGAAGCGGGCGAAGGTGGCCTGCAACCCACCTTGGATGATCAGGCTGGCCACGAACACCAGCCCCATGAGCACGAACGCCAGCATGTCCATTCTCTCCCTCCTTCCTGGGGAGTAGCAAAAGCCTCGAGGCCACCCTTCCAGGTGGTCTCGCCACGCGCCCCAAGGCGCCCCAGCCGACCGGGGAAGCCTCCCGTACTGACGACCGGCTGGCCCCGCTTTCGGGGCGGCTACTCCCCAGGGCCCTTTATACCAGAACCCCCCCTCCCGGCACAAGGACCCCGGCAAATGTGAGGCCGCTTCCTTGCTGTTTTTACGCTCAGGGGTATGTTGAGGGCGGAGGTGGCCTATGGCGTACGCCCATCCCGAGGTCCTGGTGAGCACCGAATGGGTCCAGTCCCACCTGGATGACCCCCAGGTGCGGGTTCTGGAGGTGGACGAGGACATCCTCCTCTACGAGACCGGGCACGTCCCCGGAGCCCAGAAGATCGACTGGCAGCGGGACTTCTGGGACCCGGTGGTGCGGGACTTCATCGACGAGGCGGGCTTCGCCAAGCTGATGGAAAGGCTCGGCATCTCCAACGACACCACCGTGGTCCTCTACGGGGACAAGAACAACTGGTGGGCGGCCTACGCCTTCTGGTTCTTCAAGTACAACGGCCACAAGGACGTGCGCCTCATGAACGGGGGGCGGCAGAAGTGGGTGGAGGAGGGCCGTCCCCTCACCACCGAGGTGCCCTCCTACCCCCCCGGCCGTTACCAGGTGCCCTACCGCGACGAGTCCATCCGCGCCTACCGGGACGACGTCCTGGAGCACATCCTGAAGGTCAAGGAGGGTAAGGGGGCCCTGGTGGACGTGCGCAGTCCCGAGGAGTACCGGGGGGAACTCACCCACATGCCCAACTACCCCCAGGAAGGGGCGCTCCGGGCCGGCCACATCCCCGGGGCCAGGAACATCCCCTGGGCCAAGGCGGTGAACCCCGACGGCACCTTCAAGAGCCCGGAGGAGCTGAAGGCCCTCTACGAGCCCCTGGGGGTCACCCAGGACAAGGAGGTGGTGGTCTACTGCCGCATCGCCGAGCGCTCCAGCCACTCCTGGTTCGTCCTCAAGTACCTCCTGGGCTACCCCCGGGTGAAGAACTACGACGGCTCCTGGACGGAGTGGGGCAACCTGGTGGGGGTGCCCATCGCCAAGGGGGAGGAGTAGCGGCGCCCTCAGGTCTTCTTCAGGGCCTCCTGGGCCAGGCGGCGGCCCGTGGGGGTGTCGGCCAGGCCCCCTAGGCCCGTTTCCTTGAGCTCCAGGGGAAGGAGGCGGCCGATCCCCGCCATGGCCAGGACCACCTCGTCGGGGGGGATGACGCTCCTTATCCCCGAAAGGGCCATGGAGGCAGCGCTCACGGCGTGGACGGCGTAGAAGCCGTTGCGCATGACGCAGGGCACCTCCACGAAGCCCCCCACGGGGTCGCAGACCAGGCCCAGGGTGTTCTGCAGGGCCAGGGCGGCGGCGTGGGCCGAGGCCTCGGGGCTTCCTCCCAGAAGCTCGGTGACGGCGGCCGCGGCCATGGCGGCGCTTGAGCCGATCTCCGCCTGGCAGCCGCCGCTGGCCCCGGCGATGTGGATCACCCGGCTGATCATCTTGGCCACCCCAGCGGCCAGGACCAAGGGCATGAGAAGGCGCTCCTCGGGGATCCCCAGGTGGTCCGCCACCCCTAGGAGGGCCCCAGGCAGGGTGCCGGCGCTTCCCGCCGTGGGGGCGGCCACGATGCGGCCCATGCGGGCGTTCTCCTCGTTCACCGCCATGGCGTAGGCCTGGACCCGCTTGAGGAGGGGGTCTTGCAGGGGGTCAGGAGCCTCCCAGAGGGTCTTGGCGTTCTTCCCCACCAGGCCCGCCACGCTGGGGGCATCGGAGGCCAGGCCCCGCCGGACGGCGTCCCGCATCACCGCAAGCCGCTCGGCCATCTTGGAAAGGATCACCTCGGGCGGGGTTCCCGTCTCCTCCACCTCCTCCCGGAGGACGTGCTCCGAGGCCAACCCCGTGAGCTGGGCTAGGGCGTTCAGGGTCAGGGGCATGCCCTGAGTATAGCCCCTGGAGTAGCCTGGGAGGGATGCGGCTTCTCATTGCCGACGACCACCCCCTCTTCCGCCTGGGCCTGCGGGCGGGCCTCGAGGCCGAAGGCCTCACGGTGGTGGCCGAGGCGGCCACCGGGGAAGAGGCCCTGGAAAAGGCCCTCTCCCTAAGGCCGGAGGCCGTCCTCCTGGACCTGCGCATGCCGGGACTGGACGGGCTCTCCTGCACCAGGAAGCTCCGGGAGGCGGGGTATGGGGGCGTCATCGCCCTCCTCACCACCTACCAGGAGCCAGCCCTCCTCCGGGAGGCCTTTAGGGCCGGGGCCGACGCCTACTTCTCCAAGGAGCTCTCCGCCCCCGAGCTGAAGAGGCGCCTCCTAAGGGCGCTCGCCGGGGAGGAGCGCCTCACCCCCCCGGACCTCCCCCGCCTCACCCCCCGGGAGGAAGCGGTGCTCAGGCTCTTGGCCCAGGGGCTTTCCGGCAAGGAGATGGCGAGAGCCCTCGGCCTCTCCCCGGACACGGTGAAGGACTACCTGGAAAGCCTCTACGGGAAGCTGGGGGCCCGCAACCGCATAGAGGCCCTGGAACGGGCCCGCGCCCTGGGGTTTTTGTAAAACCACCCCGCCCCGGGCCGGGGGGCGAAGGGCTTATACCACCCCATGCTGGCCCAAGCCAGCATGGGGGCCCCGTACTACTCCTGGGCGGCCTCCTTGGCCTCCTTGGCCTTCTCCATGTCCTGCCCGGTGCGCTTGCGGTCCACCCGGAGCTTGCGACGGATCTCCCTCTCGGAAAGCTCGCGGATGTAGTAGAGCTTGGCCCGGCGGGCCCGGCCCCGCTGGACGATCTCCACCTTCTCAATGAGGGGGGAGTTCATGGGGAAGATGCGCTCCACCCCCACCCCGTAGCTCACCTTGCGCACGGTGAAGCTGGAGTTGTACCCGTTGCGCCTGACCTTGATGACGATGCCCTCAAAGTTCTGGATGCGGCTCCGGTTGCCTTCCTTCACCCGGTAGGCCACCCGCACGGTGTCCCCCGGGCGGAACTCGGGCAGGTCGGTGCGGGCGTAGCGGGATTCCACCACCTTCAAAAGCGCTCCTCGGTTCATGGCGTGCCTCCTCCCCAGAGGAACCCTTAAGGGTTCATGGGCAACAGCCTTAAGTTTAGCCTTCCCGGTCCAGTTCCGCAAGCCAGGCCGCCTCCAGGGCCCCGATCCGGGCCTCGGAGAGGAGGTCTGGCCTCAGGGCCAGGGTGCGCTTCAGGGCCTCCCTCCGGCGGAAGCGGAGCACCTCCTGGTGGTTCCCGGAGAGGAGGACCTCGGGCACCTTAAGCCCCCGGAACTCGGGAGGGCGGGTGTAGTGGGGAAAGTCCAGAAGCCCTCGCACGAAGGAGTCCTCCCGGTGGCTCTCGGGGTCGCCGATGACCCCGGGGACGAGGCGGGCGGTGGCCTCCAAAACCGCCAGGGCCGCCACCTCCCCCCCCATGAGCACGTAGTCGCCCAGGGAAAGCACGCGGGTGGCGAAGGCCTCCACCCGGGCGTCAAACCCCTCGTAGCGGCCGCAGAGGAGAACCAGGTGCCCCTTCTGCGCCAGGTCCTCCGCCACCTTCTGGGTAAAAGGCTCCCCCGCCGGGGAGAGGAGGATCAACTCGTCCGCCGGGCCCACGGCCTCCAGGGCGGCCACGGCCACGTCGGCCCGGATCACCATCCCCGCCCCCCCGCCATAGGGGGTGTCGTCCACCGCCCGGTGCCGCCCCAGGCCATAGGCCCGGAGGTCCACCACCTCCACCTCCAAGAGGCCCCGCTCCCGGGCCTTGGCGATGAGGGACTCCTCCAGCCAGGGCCGGACCAGGGCGGGGAAGAGGGTGAGGAGGGTGTAGCGCATCAGTCAAAGAGGCCGGGGATGGGCTCCACGTGGATGGCGCCTTCCTCCACCCGCACGTAGGGGGCCTGGAGGGGCACCAGGCGCTCGGCCCGGTGGCGGAGCCTCTCCCCTATCCCCCGGATCACCAGGACGTCCTGGGCCCCGGCGTCCAGGATGTCCACCACCTCCCCCACCTTCTGCCCCCCCACGTAGACGGGAAGGCCCATGAGGGCGAAGTAGTAGTACCGCCCCTCCTCCAAGGGGGGAAGGTCCTCCACCGCGGCGTAGACCCTGAGGCCCACCAAGGCCTCGGCCAGCTCCCGGCTTCCCACCCCGGCCAGGTGGACCACCAGGTCCTCCCCCACCCGGTAGAGGTCCTCCACCGCCCTGAAGCCGTGGCCTTCCACGTAGACCCGCTCCAGGTGGAGGAGAACCGGCTCCCCCCGGAACTTGAGCCCGCCCTTTAGGGCAAAAGGGGCCCCGAAGCGGCCGATCTCCACCAAGCGCATACCCCCATTTTAGGGCCTCAGCGCACCTCCACCCCCACCTTGCGCTTGGCGTAGGCCCGCACCAGGGTGCGGATGGCCTCAATCACCCGCCCCTGCTTGCCGATGAGGCGGCCCTTGTCCTCCGGGGCCACCTCCACCACGTAAAGGGGCCCTTCCCGGCCCCGCCTCTCCTGGACCCGCACCGCCTCGGGGTGGTCCACCACGCTTTTGGCCAGGTACTCCACCAGGTCCTTCATCCCCTCATGCTAACCGAAAGCCCGAGCGTTGACGCCCCGCCCTCCACCCCCTACCCTGGAAGGTAATGAAACGGGTCCTCTCCGGCATCCAACCCTCGGGGGAAATCCACATCGGCAACTACCTGGGGGCCATCAAGCAGTGGGTGGAGATCGGGGAAAGGCTGGGGCGGGAGGCCTTCTTCTGCATCGTGGACTACCACGCCCTCACCAACCCCCTGGCCTACGACCCCTCTACCCTCGCCCAGCGCACCTTTGAGGCGGCCCTGGTGAACATGGCCGCGGGGCTTGACCCCGAGCGGGTCACCCTCTTCGTCCAGTCCCACGTCCCCGAGCACACGGAACTGGCCTGGGTCTTCACCACCCTCACCCCCTTAGGGGACCTCACCCGCATGACCCAGTTCAAGGACAAGGCCAGCAAGCAGGAGACCGTGTGGTCTGGCCTCCTCCTGTACCCGGTGCTCCAGGCGGCGGACATCCTCATCTACAAGGCGGACACCGTCCCCGTGGGGGAGGACCAGGTGCAGCACATTGAGCTCACCCGGGAGATCGCCCGCCGCTTCAACCACCTCTTCGGGGAAACCTTCCCTGAGCCGGAGGCCCTCCTCAACCCCGAGGCCCCCAGGGTGCCGGGGATTGACGGCAGGGCCAAGATGAGCAAGTCCCTGGGAAACACCATCGGGCTTCTGGAGCCCGAGGAGAGCATCTGGCAGAAGATCCAGCACCTCCCCGACGACCCCCAGAGGATCCGGCTTTCCGACCCCGGGGACCCCGACCGGACCATCGTCTTCACCTACCTCTCCTACTTCGCCCCCAAGGAGCTGGTGGAGGCCCTGAGGGAGGAGTACCGGAAGGCGGGGATGGGCACCCTGGTGGTGAAGCGGGTCCTCTTTGAGCACCTCATGCGCACCCTGAGGCCCATAAGGGAGCGGGCCATGGCCCTAAAGAGGGACCCCGACTACGTGATGGACGCCCTTCTGGAGGGGGCCAGGCGGGCCAGGGAGGTGGCCAGGGCCACCATGGAGGAAGTGCGGGAGAAGGTGGGCCTCCTCCTGCCCACCAAGCGCCCGGTCCTGCGGTGATCCACCTAAGCTTCCCCGGCTTCACGGGCTCCCTCGAGGCCCTGCGGGAGGCCCTCAGGCGGGGCCGCCTCTCCCCCAGGGAGGTCCCGGTCCTCCTGGTGGTGGACCAGGCCCTGGCCCAGGTCCCCGAGGACCTGAGGGCGAGGAGCGAGCTCCTTCCCCCCTTGGCCGAGCTCCTCCTCCTCAAGCTCGCCCCGGAGAAGGCCCTCACCCCCAAGGAGGAGGGGGAGGAGGCCCCCCTGGTCCGGGCCCTCCTGGACCTCTCCGAGACCGTGGCCTTCCTCGAGGCCCGCCTTCAGCGCCGGGCCCGCCTCCTCCCCGTGCCCCCGCCCCCCCTGCCCCGGCCCGCCCCCCGCCTCCCCCCTAAGGCCCTCCTCCAGGCGGCCCGCTCCTTCCGGAGGGCGGTGCTCCACCTGCCCAGGGAGGGTTTCGGCCTAAGGGAGGCCTGGGAAAGGCTAAAGGCCCTCCTGAAGGGGCGGGCGGTCTTCCAGAACCTCCCCTTGGCCACCTGGGCCGAGCGGGCGGTGGCCTTCGCCGCCCTTCTGGAGGCCCACCGTCTGGGCCGGGTGCGCCTTTCCCAGGAGGCCCCCTTCGCCCCCCTTTACGTGGAGGCCTTGGGCGAACTCCAGGACCTTGACGAGGGCAAGGGTGTGGCCTAGAATGACCCTTGCGTCTGCCGGGGTGGCGGAATTGGTAGACGCGCACGATTCAGGGTCGTGTGTCCGCGAGGACGTGCGGGTTCAAGTCCCGCCCCCGGCACCAAAGGGCCCCGCGAAGGCGGGGCCTTTGCCACTTGCTTCTTGGGCCCCAAGGCCGCAAACTGGGCGTAACGCCCGCCCCGGGCGGGAAGGCAGAGCATGAAGGCCTACCTCGGCCTCTACACCGCCAGACTGGAGACCCCGGCCAGGAGCCTCAAGGAAAAGCGGGCCCTCATCAAGCCGGCCTTGGAAAGGCTCAAGGCCCGCTTCCCCGTCTCCGCCGCCAGGCTCTACGGCCTGGACGCCTGGGGTTACGAGGTGGTGGGCTTTAGCCTCCTGGGCAACGACCCCGCCTGGGTGGAGGCCACCCTGAGGGAGGCCGCCCGCTTCCTGGCGCAGAACGGGAGCTTCCGCGTGGCCCTGGAGGAGTACCGCCTCGAGGCCTTTGAACTGGATGGCCTCCTCTAGATCCGCTCCACCGCCACCGCCACCGACCCCCCGGTCCCGTGGCAGATGGCGGCGAGGCCCCTTTCCTCCCCCTTCGCCCGGAGGGCGTTGAGAAGCGTGACCAGAATCCGCGCCCCGCTGGCCCCGATGGGGTGGCCCAGGGCCACCGCCCCCCCGAAGACGTTGAGCCTCTCGTAGGGCACCCCCAGGAGGCGGTGGAAGAGGACGTTGTTGAGGGCGAAGGCCTCGTTGTTCTCAAAGAGGCCGAAGTCGGAGACCCGCATGCCGAGCCGGTCCAGAAGCTTCTTGGCCGCGGGGATGGGGGCCTCGGGGAAGCGCCAGGGCTCCCCGGCGGCCCAGGCCCCGCCCAATACCTTGGCGAGGGGCCTAAGCCCGTGGGCCTTCACCGCCTCCTCGGAGGCGAGGAGAAGCGCCGCCGCCCCGTCGGAGATCTGGCTACTGTTCCCGGCGGTGAGGACCCCGTCTTTGCGGAAGGCGGGCTTCAGGGCGGCCAGGGACTCCGGGGTGGTCTCGGGCCGGATGCCCTCGTCCCGGTCCACCCGCACCGGGCCCTTCTTGCCGGGGACCTCGAGGGGAGCGATCTCCCAGGCGAACTGCCCCCCTTCCGTAGCCTCCCAGGCCCGCCTGTGGGAGAGGTAGGCGGCCTCGTCTATCTCCTCCCGGCCCACCCCCTGGTCCTGGGCTAGGCGCTCCGCCTGCTCCCCCATGGCCTCACCGGTGAAGGGGTCGGAAAGTCCGTCCCGGAGGAGGATGTCCTGGAGGCCCTCCGGCGCCCCCAGGAGGAACTTGTACCCCCACCGCGCCCGGTGGGAGAGGTAGAAGCCCGCCTGGCTCATGGACTCCATCCCCCCGGCCAGGACCAGGTGGGCCTCCCCCGTGCGCAGGAACTGCGCCGCGTTCAAGACCGCCATCATCCCCGAGGCGCAGACCATGTCCACCTGGTACCCGTCCACTTCCTTGGGGATGCCCGCCCTTAGGGCGGCCTGCCTGGGGAGAAGCTGCCCGTGCCCGGCCCGTAGGACGTTCCCGAAGACGTAGAGGTCCAGGTCCTTCCCCTCCACCCCGGCCCGCTCCAAGGCCGCCCGCATGGCGTGGGCCCCCAGCTCCACCGGGCTTACGTCCTTAAGCGCCCCCCCGAACTTGCCGATGGGGGTCCTTACCGCCGAAACGATGTAGACCTCGCGCATGGGACCATCATACCCCGTGGTCAAAGGCCCCCGGGGTGAGGAAGGCCCCCGGATAAACTCCGTAAGAGATGGCCAAGCACGGCGTTACCCTCCTGGAGCTCCTCCTGGTCCTGGGCGTCCTGGGGGCGCTTCTCGCCCTCGGCCTTTCCTTTTTCTCCCCCAGCCGGCTGGCCCTGGACCAGGCGGCCCGGTCTTTGGCGGCCCAGGTGAACCGGGCGAGGCTCGAGGCTATCCGGCAAAACGCCTTCGTGGGCCTGCACGTCTTCACCGAGGGCGCCGGGGGCTACCTTCTCTTCGTGGACCGTAGCGCCAACCGCAGCTATGACCCCGGGGAGGAGTTCACCGCGGTCCGCTTCGGCCAGGGCGACTGGGCCCGGGTGCGCCTGGACCCGGAGAGGAGCAGCCTCGGCAACCTCCCCCTCCTCTTTGACCCCCGGGGTGTGCCCGCCAAGCCCATCACCGCTACCCTCGCCCTGAGGGCAGGGGAGGCGGTACGGAAGGTGGTCGTCAGCCAGCAGGGCCGGGCGCGGGTGGAGTGATGCCAGCAAAAGGCGGCACGGAGGTCCCTTGTGCGGGAAAAGGGTATGATGGCCCCCACGAACCCACGGGAAAGGACGAGCCTGCCATGAGAAAGGGTCTTACCCTCGTGGAAGTCCTCATCGCCTTAGCCGTCTTGGGCATAGCCTTCGGCGCTCTCCTCATGAGCCAGGTCTCCAACCTCAGGGCGAACGCCCAAGCCCGCTTCGCCACCGACGCCAAAGCCGCCGCCGTCCAGGTCCTGGAAAGGCTCTCGGCGGAAATTCTTAAGAGCGAGGTTGTCCCGGTCTCAAGCCCCTACAAGGATGCGCCCCTGGACCCGAACAACCCTTCCGGAAACTGGCGGAGCTTTTACTTTGTGGACTACTACTTCTCCTGCCCCACCCGGGTGGCCCCTTCCCCTAAGCAGAGGGAAGGGTTAGCAACCAACCTTCGCCCCGGCCTCACCTGCTCGGGCACGGAGACGGTCGGGGGTATCCCCGTGGCCTGGAGCATCCGCGGGGAAAGCGGCATCCTGGGCGAGGGCGTGGTGACCGTGGTGGTCACAGCCACCCATCTGCGGGGGCCCAAGGTCACCATGGGCCGCCGGGCCACCTGCTACGACGTTTACCCCTCCCCCACCCAGGACCAGCCCGCCCCTTGCCCTCCCCCGGGAGGTGGTCGCCCATGAAGCGCGGCTTCACCCTGGTGGAGGTCTTGGTGGCCATGGCCATCCTGGTGGTGGTCCTGGCCGTGGGCGTGCGCTACTTTGCGAGTACGAGCGAGCTCGCCCGGAACACCCAAGCGAGGAATGAGCTCCAGGACCGGGTGCGCATGGCGATGCAGGTGGTGACCGCCGACCTGCAGATGGCGGGGGCCCGCTACTGGAATAGCGGCAGCCAGAACCGGGCCTTCAGCCTGCCTCTTCCCCCGCTTTCTGGCACCGACGGAGGCCCCAAGGACACCCTCACCCTCTACTACGTCACGAGCCTCCGGGACCCGGCCTCCGCCTGCCGCCGGGTGGACTACAGCTTTGACGGGGACACCCTGCGCCGGAGCGACGTGAACGCCACGCCCACCTCCGGGAGCGACTGTACCACCCCTTCTCCGGGTCCTCAGCCCTTGGCCGAAGGGGTTTTGGCTCTAGACATCCAGTACCAGTGCAGCAACGGCCTCACCCGCGACACGCCGGACTGCGGCCCGGACGCCTACCCCCGCTCGGCCAAGCTCACGGTGGCGGGCTACTCCCTGACCCCGGTGACCAACCCGGGCCCCGCTTCCCTCACCACCGTCACCGGGAAAACCCTCGCCTGCCCTCCGGGCCGGGCCTGCTACGCCCTCACCCAGGAAGTGCTCATGCCTAACCTCAAACCCCTGCCCACCCCCTAGGAGGTGACCTGTGAACGCGAAAGGTATTGCCCTTGTAGCCACCCTGGCCCTCATGGTGGTCATCGCCCTCCTCGTCTTCGGCACCTTCTTCACCACCCAGATAGAGCTCTGGACCACCCGCAACGACACCACCTCGGTCCAGGCCTTCTACGCCGCCGAGGCGGGGTTGCAGAAGTACAAGGCCGCCCTCTTCCAGCAGTACGTCTGGCGGGAGCAGAGGGGGACGGGCGGAGGTAGCGGCTGCTTCACCTCCCTGGTAACGGGGCTAGACCTGTACCGGAATGGAACCGTTGTGCCCTTCGTCAACAACCAGCTGGTCCTGGCGCAAAACGAGGTGGTCACCGACGCCAACGGCAACCCCGTGGGGCGGTACAAGGTGACCCTTTACAAGGACGCCAACGATGGCCAGCTCTATACCCTGGTCTCCGAAGGCACCTCGGGCGGGGCCAAGGCCCGGGTCCAGGCCACCTTCCGCATCAGCAACACGGGCTACCTGGAGCAGGCCATCTTCGCCGGAACGGGCCAGGCCAACAAGTGGCTGAACGGCGGGGCCACCATCCGGGGCGGGGTCTACGTGGTGGGAAGCCCTAACAACCCGGACCAGTACGTCATAGAGGGCAACGGCAACTTCGCCCTCTACAACTGGTACGACCTAAGCACCTACCCTTGGGTCACTAACCGGGTGGAATCCAGCTACCAGCGAGCCCAGGACCTCTGCGCAAGCCTCCGGGTGCAGTACGGCAAGATTTCCGTGGGAGGGAGCACCCAGATCGGCGAGCCCAGCAACAAGGTGAAGGGGGTCTTCGTGGGCCGGGGCGCCCAGGACATTACCGGCCAGAACGTGGACGTATGCCAGAACAATAAGGGGGTTTGCACCGAGGCCGTGGGGGGCTTTGACCTCTCCAACCCACCCCCCTTCCCCGCCCTGGACGCCAAGCTGGAATCCGACGCCTGCGGTGCCTACCCCACCTGGCGGGCCTGCCTCCAGGACAAGACCACCCTAAGGATTCAGCGCCTGGGGAATGTGGTGTCCGTGGCGAGCCCGCCCCTGGTTACCCTACAACCCTCCTGCCTCCAGGCCATGCAGTCCGGCACCCTGACCCTAGCCACCCAAAGCGTGGACTGCACCTTCACCCGTCTGGACGGAAGCTGGGGAGGGTTCAGGTACACCTACCAGAGCGGGCGAGGGCTCTTGGAAGTCTTCGGCGATGTGGTGCTGGAGGGAATCAGCGTGGTCCTGAACCGGCCCACGGACTACAGGGCCCAGTCGGGGAGCGCCAGAAGCGCCACCCTTGCGGTGCTGAAGCTTGGCGGCAAGGGCGGCAACCTGGACCTAAACGGCAACCTCCTCCCCGACGCCAACTTTGGCCCCTTCCCCAACCATGCCCTGGGCCTCGTGGCCGAAGGGGACATCTACCAGCGCGGCCAGTACGTGATGGCTCCCGTGTACGCCGGGGACACCTTCCGGGTGGTGAAGGACAACGTCCTCTTCGGCTCCGTCATTAGCAACCAGTTCTGCACCACCAGCGCCGGGAACCAGACGAGCTGCAACGCCGGCCAGAAGGCCGAGGTGGTCTACATCCGCATCCCCAAGGAAAACCGCCCCGTGCTCCTGCCAAGCCTCCGGGGGGGAAAGCCCGTCTTCCAGGTGCTCTCCTATGAGCGCCGCTAGCTTTCACACCGTTTTCACACCCCTCCCCCATCCTGAGGATGACCCCCCAAAAGGGGGGTTGACAAGGAGGAGGGGTGGGCGGGAGAATAGCCCCAGAAAGGAGGTGAGAAGAGGGTAAGAAGGCTGAGAGAAGGCAGGGCCAGGTAAGAGGCAGGCAAGTCGGCTTCAGGCACTCATGGCCGCGCAATCCATGAAGGCGCGGGAACCCCAAGGAGAGAAGAAGTATGCGGAACGCGAAAGGCTTCACCCTGATTGAGCTCCTGATCGTCATCGTCATCATCGCCATCCTCGCGGCTGTACTCATCCCCAACCTTCTCAACGCTCGGAAGCGGGCCAACGATACCGCCGCCGTGGCTTACACGCGCAATGTAGCTACCGAGATTGAGGCCACTCGGGACCCTGCCACGGGGCAAGTTACCGCCACGGCATGCCCTGACACGGTTACCAAGCCTGCCGTGGTTCAAAACTGCACGGTGGCCGCCACAGACAACAATAACAACTTTACGGTCGAGGTCACCTACTCTGGTGGCTCAAAAACCAAGGTAAAGTACGATAGCTCTACAGGGCAAATGACCTTCCAGTAACAACATCTGTGAGGACCTGAGCAGGTTGGGGGGTCGGGTAAACCTGCCCCCCGCCTCTCCTTTGAGGAGTGGCGCTATGCGCTCGGGATTTACCTTAGTAGAACTCCTTGTTGTGCTGGTCATTCTGGTTCTTCTTGTGATTCTGTCCTACTTCCCCACCGCTACTGCCCGCAAAAAGGCCAATCTTATTGCCGGGCAAAGTTACGTCCGAAACGTGGTCCTTGCCCTGGAGGCTCAGCGGGACCCCGCCACAGGAGCCCTCCCCGCTTACCCCACCGATTGCCTGGACGGCTTTGGGCAACGCCCTAAAGCCGTGACGGAGTGCACCATCACTTACCCCCACCCTCTCCACTACATCATAGAGGCCTCTTTAGAAGGGGCTTCGCTGACAAAAGTCATTTACAATAGCGAGGAAGGAACGCTTACAAGCCTTCCCTAGCGGCCAAGGCGGTGCGGCTCCTCACCCTGGGGTAACCTCCCCAGGACCGGAAGGAGAGGCGCCGTCATTCTCCACCCCACGCCCCCGGCCTGTGCTAACTTGAGGGCAATGACCACGGAGGAGCGCATCTACAAGCTGGAGGGGATCGTGGAGGGGGTCATGGCCACCCTCCCGGGCCAGGTCACCTCCCTGGAGGGGCGGGTGGACCTCCTCCGCCAGGAGGTCAAGGCGGAGGTCGGGACCCTGCGCCGGGAGGTGGAGGAAAAGTTCAACGGCCTCCGCCAGGAAGTCAAGGCAGAGATCCAAAGCCTGCGGCAGGAGATGGCGGGCCTCCGTCAGGAAATGGCGAGCTTCCGCCAAGAGATGGAGGAAAAGCTCGTTGGCCTGCGGCAGGAAGTGAAGGCGGAAATCCAGAGCCTGCGGCAGGAAGTGAAGGCGGAGATCGGAGGCCTGCGCCGCGAGATGGAGGAAAAGTTCAACGGCCTGCGGCAGGAAGTGAAGGCGGAGATCGGAGGCCTGCGCCGCGAGATGGAGGAAAAGTTCAACGGCCTGCGGCAGGAAGTGAAGGCGGAAATCCAGAGCCTGCGGCAGGAAGTGAAGGCGGAGACCACCGAGCTGCGCGGGGAAATCCAAAGCCTACGGCAGGAGATGGCGGGCCTCCGCCAGGAGGTGAAGGCGGAGATCAACACCGCCTTCAACAAGCTCATGCTCTACTTCACCGCCCTGGCGGCGGCCCTCGCCGTCCTCACCTTCCTCCGCTGAGCCCCTGGGCGGTGCGGGGCAGGACTCCGCCCACCCTTTGGCGGTAAACTCTAGCCATGGGCGCGGCCAAGGCGGTGCGGCCCCTCACCCTGGAGGAGTACCTGGCCCTGGAGCGGGAGGCCCCGGTGAAGCACGAGCTGGTGGAGGGCTTCCCCCACGCCGTGGCCGGGGCGGGCGACCGGCACAACCCTTCGGCTACTACCGGGGGGGGAGAGGGCTGGGCGTACCGGGAGGCGGAGGAGGGCCATCCAGCCCCACTGTGCCTAGAAAGCTACCTGGACCTCTCCGAGGCCTATTACGGGTTCTAGCGCCCTAGGCGGGGTTAAAATACAGGCGATATGGCAGTAAAGCAAGAGATTCTGGCCCTGCTGGAACAAATGCCCGAACCGCTCCAAAAAGAGGTGGCGGACTTCGCTCGCTTTCTCCTGGAAAAGAAGCGGGGCGAAGAGCTGGCCTGGCAGACCTTCAGCTTGGCCCAGGCGATATGGGGCCTCCCGGAGGAGGACTACACCGAGGAAGACCTAAAGGAGCGCTGGTGAGCCCCGGAACCCTCGCCCTCCTCCGCTTCCCCCACACCGACCTTTCACCCGGAAAGCTACGGCCCGTCCTTCTTCTCGCTTCCACTCCCGGTCAATACGAAGACTGGCTCGTAGCCATGGTATCCAGCCAACTGGATCAGGCTATTGCCGGGCTGGATGAAGTCATTCTGGAAACAGACCCCGATTTTGCCGAAACGGGCCTCAAGCGCAGTAGCGTAGTACGAATCGGCCGTCTCGCTGTAGTGGACAAAGGCCTGCTCCTTGGAAGCCTGGGGAAGTTGAGCCCCGAACGCTTCGGCCGCCTTCGGGCGCGGCTATGCCGATGGGTGTGCGGGAGCGCCTAAACCTCCACCCCCTCGTAAATGGCTTCCAGGCTCAGCCCCGCCCCTAAGCAGGGCACCTCCACCTCCCCTTCCCCCTCCCACAGGCGGTAGAGCCAGCTCCCCCCCTGGCGGAAGTAGCCCTCCACCCGCCTCTCCCGGGAGTCCACCAGGAGGTAGCCCTGGAGGCTTGGGAGTTCCCGGTAGCGCCAGAGCTTCTCCCTGCGGTCTATGGCCTCGGTGCCATCGGAAAGCACCTCTATCACCAGGCAGGGGCGCTCCTTGTAGAAGGGGTGGGGGTCTTCCGCGCGCACCACCATGAGGTCGGGGTAGTAAAAGGTGCGGGAGGAGACCTTGAGCTTCATGTCCGAAAGGAAGAGCCTGCACCCCTTGGCCCGGGCGTGAGGACGGAGACCGTAAAAGAGGTTGCCCACGATGAGGTTATGGGCCTCCGTGGCCCCCGCCATGGCGTAGGGCACGCCCTCCAGAAGCTCGTGGCGCACCGGGGACTTCTCCTCCAGGGCCAAGTAGGCCTCGGCGTCCAGAAGCTCCAAGACCTTCGCCGCCTCGCCCATAGGGCCATTCTAGTCCACGCTGAAGTAGCGGGCCTCGGGGTGGTGCACCACGAGGGCGCTGGTGGCGTGCTCGGGGTCCAGCTGGAAGCTCTCCGTGAGGCGCACCCCCACCCGGTGGAAGCCCATGAGCCGGTCCAGCTTGGCCTGGTCGGCGAGGTCCGGGCAGGCGGGGTAGCCGAAGGAGTAGCGGGCCCCCTGGTAGCCCTGCTGGAGGAGCTTGCGGAGGTCGGTGGCGTCCTCGTGGGCGATCCCCCACATCTGCCGCATCCTCTTGTGCCAGTACTCCGCCAGGGCCTCGGTCATCTCCACGCTGAAGCCGTGGAGGAAGAGGTAGTCCTGGTAGGCCCCGGCCTCAAAGAGGGCCTTGGCCTTTCGGGAAGGGGCCTCCCCCATGGTAACCAGCTGGACCCCAAGGACGTCCCGCGCCCCCCTCCGGAAGGCCTCGGGAGGCATCCAGGCCTCCTCGTCCCCCAGGGCTTCGGCGAAGCGGGGGCGGAAGTAGTCCACGAGGCTCAGCCCCCCGCCCTTCTGCCGGGGGAAGCGGAAGCGCTCCAGCACCGCCCCCGTCTCCGGGGAGAAGACGAGAAGCTCCTCCCCCTCCCGGGCCGCGGGGAAGAAGCCGTAGAGGACCCTGGGCGTAAGCCACCCCTCCTCCCGGGCCTCCTTGAGAAGCCTCTGGAAGACAGGCTCCGCCTCCCGCTCCACCAGGGCCTGCCAGGCCTCCCGGGAAAGGCCTTTCCGGCTGTACCCCCACTGGCCCCGGTAGAGGGCGAGCTTGTTCACGTAGTGGGCGATGGTGGCCAGGTCCAGGCCCTCCTCCACCCGCACCCCGAAGAAGGGGGGCCTGGGGACGGCGGGGGCCTCCCCCACGGGCCGGGGACGGGCCGCCACCTGGGGGGCTTCCCTCTTTGGCTTCTTGGCCGCTTTGCGGGTGAGCTCGGGAGGGGCGTGGCCCGTGAGCTCCTCCATGAGCCTCAGGCCCTCAAAGGCGTCCTCGGCGTAGTAGACGTTGGGGTAGATGGCCCGTAGTTCCTCCACGTAGGCCCGGGTGAGGGCGGCCCCGCCCAGGATGACGGGGAGGGTGTACCCCCTTTCCCGCATGTACTCCAGGTTCTCCTTCATCACCTGGGTGCTCTTCACCAGGAGGCCCGACATGCCCACGGCGTGGGGCCTGTGCTCCTCCACGGCCTTGAGGATCTCCTCCACGGGCACCTTGATGCCCAGGTTCACCACCTGGTAGCCGTTGTTGGTGAGGATGATGTCCACCAGGTTCTTGCCGATGTCGTGCACGTCCCCCTTCACGGTGGCCAGGACCATCTTCCCCTTCCCCTCGCCCCTCCTCTCCATGTGGGGCTCCAGGAAGGCCACGGCCCGCTTCATCACCTCGGCGGCCTGGAGGACGAAGGGAAGCTGCATCCTCCCCGCCCCGAAGAGCTCCCCCACCTCCTTCATCCCCGCGAGGAGGGGCCCGTTGATGAGGTCCAGGGGCCTGTGGCCCTCCCTTAGGGCTTCCTCCAGGTCGGCCTCGAGGCCCGGCTTCCTCCCCTCCACGATGCGCCTCCTGAGCCTCTCCAGCAGGGGAAGGGCCTGGAAGGCGTCCTCCTTCCTCTGCGGGTCCTCCTGGTGGGCCTCAAAGTAGGCCATGAAGGCGAGGAGGGGGTCGTACCCCTCCTGGCGGCGGTCGTAGATGAGGTCCAAGGCCAGGGCGTGGGCCTCCTCGGGGATCTGGTTTATGGGGAGGATCTTCCCCGCGTCCACGATGGCCGCGGTGAGGCCCCGCTTCCTGGCCTCGTCCAGGAAGACGGAGTTGAGGACGCGCCGCGCCCGGGGCTTCAGCCCGAAGGAGACGTTGGAAACCCCGAGGATAAACCCCACCCCGGGAAGCCTCTCCCTTAGCTCCTCCATGGCGAGAAGGGTCTCCTTGGCCAGGGGGCGGCTTTCCTCGTCCCCTTGGGTGATGGGGAAGGTGAGGAGGTCAAAGAGGAGGTCCTGGGGACGGAAGCCGTGGTGCTCCGTGAGGCGCCCGTACATCCTCAGGGCCACCCGGACCTTCTCCTCCCGGGTCTTGGCCATGCCCCCCTCGTCAATGGCCAGGACCACCAGGGCCGCCCCGTGGGCCTTGGCCAGGGAGGCCACCCGGTCAAAGCGGGGGAGGCCGTCCTCCAGGTTGGCGGAGTTCAGGAGGACCCGGCCCGGGAGGTACTTCAGGGCGAGCTCCATGGCCTCCGGGGAGGTGGAGTCCACCATGAGGGGCACGGTGACGGCGGTGGCCAGGCTGGGAAGGAGCCACTTTAGGTCTTCCAGCTCGTCCCGCCCCGTCCAGGCCACGCTGAGGTCCAGGGCGTGGGCCCCCTCCTCCACCTGCTCCCGGGCCAGGGCCAGGATGCCCTCGAGGTCCCTGGCGAAGAGCAACTCCCGGAAGCGCTTGCTCCCCGTGGCGTTGAGCCTCTCCCCCACCAGGAAGAGGCTCGCCTCCTGCCGCAAGGCCACCGCCTGGTAGAGGGAGGCCACCTGGGGCGGGAAGGCCTCAGGCCTGGGCCTGGCGGGAAGCCCCTTCACCGCCTCCGCCACCTTCCGGATGTGCTCGGGGCCCGTGCCGCAGCACCCCCCCACGGCGTTCACCCCGTACTCCAGGACGAACTTCCGGTGCCAGCGGGCGAGCTCCTCGGGGGTGAGGTCGTAGACCACCCTCCCCCCCTCGTTCCGGGGCAGGCCGGCGTTGGGGAGGCAGGAGACGAAGCGGGTGCTCTGCTCGGCGAAGTAGCGGATCTTGCTGTCCATGAGGTCGGGGCCCGTGGCGCAGTTCATCCCCACCACGTCTATGGGGAGGCTCTCCAGGGCGGCCAGGGCCGCCTGCTCGTCGGTGCCCACCAGCATGGCCCCCGTGGCCTCAAAGGTCACCTGGACCTGGAGGGGCACCTCCCGCCCCACCTCGGCCATGGCCTCCCGCACGGCGAGCACGGCGCAACGCACCTGGAGGATGTCCTGGGCGGTCTCCAAAAGGATGAGGTCCACCCCGCCCCTGAGAAGCCCCCTCGCCGCCTCCTTGTAGGCCCCATAGAGCTCGTCCCAGGAGATCTGGCCCAGGGAGACGAGCTTGGTGCCCGGGCCCAAAGCCCCCGCCACGAAGGCCCCGTAGGGGTCTGCGGCCTCCCGGGCGATCCTCGCCCCCAGGTAGGCCAGCTCCTCCGCCTCCTCCTCCAGGCCGTACTCCGCCAGGACGTGGCGGAGCGCCCCGAAGGTGTTGGTCTCAATGACCTCGGCCCCGGCCTCGAGGTAGCTCTGGTGGACCTCCCGCACCACCTGGGGCCTCGTGCGGTTCAAGACCTCGGGGCAGCCGAAGTAGGCCTCCCCCCCGTAGTCCTCCGGGGTGAGGTCCCGCTTCTGGAGCTCCGTCCCCATGGCCCCGTCAAAGACCAGGGGCCTCTCCAGGAGGGCCCTGAGGTAGGGGAACTTCCGGGCCCGGGCCTCCTTGTTGTAGCCGAGGCGTACCAAGGGCCCATCCCCCCAGCCCGCCCCCCCCAGGTGGTGGCGGCAGCCGGGGCTACAGGTGTGCACCTCCACCATATCCCGCTAGTGTAGCGAAAACCCTGGGGCTATGCTAGGCCCATGGACCCCTTCGGCATCCTCTACACCGACCTCTACCAGCTCACCATGGGCCAGGTCTACTTCCGCCTGGGCCTCCACGAGAGGGAGGCCCTCTTTGAGGCCTTCTACCGCAAAAACCCCGACTACGGGGCCCACCAGGCGGGCTACACCGTCTTCGCCGGGCTGGACCCCCTCCTCTCCTGGATGGAGGAAGCCCGCTTCGGCGAGGAGGAGCTAGAGGCCCTCCGCGCCCTCAAAAGCCGTTCCGGGAGGCCCCTCTTCGCCGAGGACTACCTGGCCTACCTCCGGGAGATGGGGGGGTTTTCCGGCCTCACCCTAAGGGCCCTGCCCGAGGGCCGCGTCGCCCACCCCCAGGTGCCCCTGGTGAGCGTGGAGGGCCCCCTCCTCCAGGCCCAGCTCCTGGAGACCGCCCTCCTGAACCGCCTCAACCACGAGACCCTCATCGCCACCAAGGCGAGCCGGGTGCGGGAGGCGGCGGGGGAGGCGGTGGTGCTGGAATTCGGCCTCCGCCGGGCCCCCGGCAAGGGGGGGGAGGGGGCCACCCGGGCGAGCCTCATCGGGGGGGCGGACCGCTCCAGCGCCGTGAGCCTCTCCCACCTCCTGGGCCTCCCCTCCTCCGGCACCCACGCCCACAGCCTGGTCCAGGCCTTCCTGGCCCTGGGCCACTCCGAGGAGGAGGCCTTCCGGGCCTTCGCCGAGGTCTTCCCCGACGACACCATCCTGCTTTTGGACACCGTGGACACCCTCCACTCGGGCCTGCCCCACGCCATCCGGGTCTTTGAGGAGCTGAGGCGCAAGGGGCACAGGCCCGTGGGGGTGCGGATAGACTCCGGGGACCTGGCCCACCTCGCCATCCAGGTGGCCAAGGAGCTGGACAGGGCGGGCTTCCCCGAGGTCCTCATCGTCCTCTCCGGGGACCTGGACGAGCTCGTCATCTGGCAGATCAAAAGCCAGATCCTGGAGGAGGCCCCCCGCTACGGGGTGGACCCCGACCGGCTGCTAAAGCGCCTGGTCTACGGGGTGGGGACCAGGATGGTGGTCTCCTGGGGCTACCCGGCCCTGGGGGGGGTGTACAAGCTGGTGGCCATCCGGGAGGACGGGAGCTGGGCCCCGGCCATGAAGATCTCGGACTCCCTGGAAAAGGTCCTGAACCCCGGGCACAAGCGGGTCTACCGGGTCTACGACCGGCGGGGCCTGGCCACCGCCGACCTCCTGGCCCTGGCCGAGGAGGAGGTGCGGGAGGACCGGCCCCTCTGCCTCCGCCACCCCACGGACCCCACCAAGCGCCGCACCCTGATGCCGGGGGAGTTCGCCCTCGAGGCCCTCCTGGAGGAGGCCTTCCGCCACGGGAGGCGCCTCTTCCCTCCCCTCCCCCTAAAGACCCTGCGGGAAAGGCGGGACCGGGACGTGGCCCGGCTGGACCCCGGGGTGCGCCGCCTGGTGAACCCCCACGTCTACCACGTCTCCCTCACGGAGAGGCTCTTCGCCCTCAAGGAGGAGCTGGTGCGGAGGCTGGAAGGCTAAGTGCCCGCACTTTGGTTTCGCAACATGGGATGCCCAAGCCGGGGCTGGGGGAGGCTTTTTTGGGGCCCCCACCGCGGCGAAAGCCGCGGTGGGGTACAACGCCACCCCCTCCGGTCAGGAGGCCTGCTTAAGCCTCGCCTCCTCCAGGGCCTTTAAGGGGTTGTCCAGGTGGGGCAGGTCCACCACGATCTCCTTGACCCCGCTCCCCGGGGCCTCAAACATCAGGTCCACCATGGTCCTCTCCAGGATGGCCCTTAGGCCCCTGGCCCCCGTGCCCCGCCTGAGGGCCCTTCGCGCCACCTCCCTGAGGGCCGCCGGGGTGAAGCGAAGCTCCATGCCCTCCATGCGGAAAAGCTCCTGGTACTGCTTCACCAGGGCGTTCTTGGGCTCGGTGAGGATCCTCACCAGGTCCTCCTCGCCCAAGGAGTGGAGCTGGACGATGAGGGGGGCCCGGCCCACGAACTCGGGGATCATCCCGAACTTCACCAGGTCCTCGGGGATGACCTCCAGGGGCTCCTCCTTGGCCTGGTGGCGGGTAAAGCCGATGGTGGTGCGCTCGGTGCGCGCCTTCACGATGTTCTCCAACCCCTCAAAGGCCCCGCCCAGGATGAAGAGGATGTTCCTGGTGTTCACCGGGATGAACTCCTGGTGGGGGTGCTTCCTGCCCCCCTGGGGCGGGACGTTGGCGATGGTCCCCTCGATGATCTTCAAGAGGGCCTGCTGCACCCCCTCCCCGGAGACGTCCCGGGTGAGGGAGGGGTTTTCCGACTTGCGGGCGATCTTGTCTATCTCGTCGATGTAGACGATGCCCATCTCCGCCCGCTCCACGTCAAAGTCGGCGTTCTGCAGAAGGCGCAGGAGGACGTTCTCCACGTCCTCCCCCACGTACCCCGCCTCGGTGAGGGTGGTGGCGTCGGCGATGGCGAAGGGCACCTCCAGGAAGCGGGCCAGGGTTTCGGCCAGGAGGGTCTTGCCCGTGCCCGTGGGGCCGATGAGGAGGATGTTGGACTTGCCGATCTCCGCCTCGGGGTGGAGGAGGCGCTTGTAGTGGTTGTAGACGGCCACGCTCAGGGCGCGCTTCGCCGCCTCCTGCCCCACCACGTACTGGTCCAGGTGGGCCTTGATCTCCTGGGGCCTGGGCAGGCGGCTTGGCCCCTTAGGGGCGGAGCGCCCCTCCCGGGCCAGGACCTCCCGGGCCCGTTCCACGCAGTCCTCGCAGATGTAGACGTCCTCTATGGGGCTTTCCAAAAGCCTCCCCGTCTCCGGGGGGCGGAGGCCGCAGAAGCTGCAGTAGGGCCTAGGCTTCTTCACGGGTCACCACCTGGTCGATGAGGCCGTACTCCAGGGCCTCCTGGGCGGAGAGGTAGTAGTCCCGGTCCGTGTCCTTTTCCACCTTCTCCAGGGGCTGGCCGGTGTGCCGGGCGAGGATCTCGTTCAAAAGCTTCTTGGCCTTCAGGATCTCCTGGGCCTGGATGGCGATGTCGCTGGCCGTGCCCCGGGCCCCGCCCCAGGGCTGGTGGATCATCACCTTGGAGTGGGGCAGGGCGTAGCGCCGGCCCTTCTCCCCGGCCGCCAGGATCACCGCCGCCATGCTGGCCGCCATGCCGATGACGATGGTGGAAACCGGGGCCCGCACGAACTGCATGGTGTCGTAGATGGCAAGCCCGGCGTCCACCTCCCCCCCAGGGGAGTTGATGTAGAGGCGGATCTCCTGGTTGGGGTTCTGCGCGTCCAGGAAGAGGAGCTGGGCCACGATGGTGTTGGCCACCTGGGCGTCTATGGGGGTGCCCAGGAAGATGATGCGGTCTTTGAGGAGGCGGGAGTAGATGTCGTAGACCCGCTCCCCGCGGGCGGTCTGCTCGATGACGTACGGGATCACCATACCGCCTCCCATTGTAGCGGCAAGCCCAGGGGGAAAACCCCCCCTGGGCCACCATGGCCTCCCTAGGGAAGCTGGGCTAAGGCCAGGCGCACGGCCTTGTCCTGGAGGTAGGCGGCCTTTAGCCTTTCCAGGCCCCTTTCCCCGAACTCCCGCCTGAGCTCGGGGAGGGTGAGCCCGTAGGAGCGGGCCACCGCCTGGAGGTAAGCCTGCCACTCCTCCTGGGTGAGCTCGGGGCGGAGCTCCTCGGCCAGCCTCTCCTTGGCCAGGGAGCGCTTCACCCGCCTCAGGGCCTCCTGGCGGAGCTCCTCCTTGAACTTCGGAAGCTCCCCCTTCTCCTCCAGGGCCTTCAGGTAGGCCTCGAGACCCACCCCCTGGCGGTAGAGGTCCTCGGCCAGGTGCTCCAGGAGGTGGCGCTCCTCGGCCTCCAGCATGGAGGGGGGGATGTCCGCCTCCAGGCCCTCGGCCAGCCTCTCCAAAAAGGCCCGCTCCCTCGCCTCCTGGTACTGGGCCTCCGCCTGGCGCTTTAGGCTTTCCCGGACCTTGGCCTTCAGGTCCTCGAGGCTTTCCGCCTCCAGGGTCTTGGCGAACTCCTCGTTGAGCTCGGGGAGCTCCAGGGCCTTGACCTCCAGGACCTCGGTCCTCACCTCCCGCACCTTCTCGCCCTTCTCGTTCAGGACGGGGACCAGGACCACGTCCCCCGCCCGCTTGCCCAGGAGGGCCTCCCGCACGTGGGGCAGGGCCATGGAGAGGTCAATGGGAAACTCCGCCCCCTCCTCGGTGCGCACGTAGACGTGGTCCCCCTCCCCCGCCTCCCGGTCCACGGGGACGAGCTCGGCGTAGCGCTGGCGGAGCTCCTCCAGGGCCTTTTCCACCATCTCCTCGGTGACCTCGGGGGAAGGAACCTCCAGGGTAAACCCCCGCCAGTCGGGGAGGGTGGCCTCGGGGTAGTTCTCCACCTCGGCCACGTAGCGGAACCCCTCCCCCTCCTTGAGCTCCTCCTCCACCACCCGGGCGGCCACCGGGAGAAGCCCAAGCTCCCGCACCGCCTGGGGGTAGGTTTCCTCCACCAGGCGCTCCTTCAGGTCGGCCAAAAGCTCCTCCCGCCCCAGGCGGGCCTCCACCACCTTCAGGGGGGCCTTGCCCGGGCGGAAGCCCGGGATCCGGACCTTGCGGGCAAGGTCCTTAAGCAGGGCCTGGTAGCTGGCCTCCACCTTCTCCGCCGGGACCTCCACCCGGACCTTCACCAGATAACCGGAACGCTCCAGGATCTCCGCCACGCCTCACCTCGCCAGAAAAGGGGCCCCGCCCGGGTGGTGCGAGGAGCGGGACTTGAACCCGCACGGGTTGCCCCACCGGATCCTAAGTCCGGCGCGTCTACCGGTTCCGCCATCCTCGCAAGGGAGGGCGAGGCCCCCCTTTAAAATACCACCCCGTTTGGGGTGGCGGGATTGGGGTGAGCGATGGGACTTGAACCCACGACCCCCGGATCCACAGTCCGGTGCTCTAACCAGCTGAGCTACGCTCACCACGCTCAGCATCCGCCATTCTACGGGGCTATTTCCCCTGCGTCAAGGCCTGGAGGCCGCCCTCGAGGCTCATGGCCTCGTAGCCATCGGCCTCCAGGTAGAGGGCGGCCACCTGGCTCAGAAGGCCCTTCTCGCAGACCAGGAGAAGGGGCACCCTGGGCAGGCCATGCTCCCCCTTTTGGATCTTCTCCAGGGGGACCCATTCTGCGGGGAAGGGGAGGGGGGTGTGCCGCTTGTCCGGGGGGCGGACGTCCACCACCCTGACCCCGGCTTCCAGGAGGGCGGGAAGCTCCTCGGGGCGGACCCTGCGCATGGGCCAAGTATAGCGCGGGAGGCCCTGGCCTGTGCGCAAGATTATGCACCTCTACCCGGCTAAGTGGTATAAGTTCGCCAGAGCGCCTTGGCGCCTTCCCGCTCTTGTGCTAAGCTCATCCCTCGGGTACGCGATGCCGCCGAGAAGAGACCTCAAGAAAATCCTCATCATCGGTTCCGGGCCCATCACCATCGGGCAGGCCGCCGAGTTTGACTACTCCGGCACCCAGGCGGTGAAGGCCCTGCGGGGGGCGGGGTACGAGGTGGTCCTGGTGAACTCCAACCCCGCCACCATCATGACCGACCCCGAGCTGGCGGAGAGGACCTACATTGAGCCCCTGACCCTGGAATTCCTGGAAAGGATCCTGGCCGAGGAGCGCCCCGACGCCCTCCTGCCCACCCTGGGGGGGCAGACCGCCCTCAACCTCTCCATGGCCCTTTACGAGGAAGGGGTCCTGGAGCGCTATGGGGTGGAGCTCATCGGGGCCAAGGCCGAGGCCATAAGGAAGGGGGAGGACCGGGAGGCCTTCCAGAAGGCCATGCAGAGGATCGGCCTCGAGGTGCCCCGGGGGAGGATGGTGGGGAGCGTGGAGGAGGGCCTCCACTTCGCCCGGGAGGTGGGCTACCCCGTGGTGGTCCGCCCCTCCTTCACCCTGGGGGGCACGGGGGGCGGCATCGCCAGGGACGAGGCCGAGCTCAAGGAGGTCCTGGGGCGGGGCCTCCGCCTCTCCCCCGTCCACACCGCCCTGGTGGAGGAGTCGGTGCTGGGCTGGAAGGAGTTCGAGCTGGAGGTGATGCGGGACCACGCCGACACCGTGGTGGTCATCACCAGCATTGAGAACCTGGACCCCATGGGGGTCCACACCGGGGACTCCATCACCGTGGCCCCGGCCCAGACCCTCTCCGACGTGGAGTACCAACGCATGCGGGACGCCGCCAAGGCGGTGATCCGGGAGATCGGGGTGGACACCGGGGGGTCCAACATCCAGTTCGCCCTCCACCCCAAGACGGGGCGGATGGTGGTCATCGAGATGAACCCCCGGGTCTCCCGCTCAAGCGCCCTGGCCTCCAAGGCCACGGGCTTCCCCATCGCCAAGATCGCCGCCCTCCTCGCCGTGGGCTACCGCCTAGACGAGCTCCCCAACGACATCACCCGCAAGACCCCGGCCTCCTTTGAGCCCACCATTGACTACGTGGTGGTGAAGATCCCCCGCTTCGCCTTCGAGAAGTTCCAAGACCTGCCTAACACCCTGGGAGGGCTCAGGGACGAGCTTTCCACCCAGATGAAAAGCGTGGGGGAGGTGATGGCCATGGGCCGCACCTTCAAGGAGGCCCTCCTCAAGGCCCTAAGGGGCCTGGAGCGGGACGTGAGGGCCCTCGCCGGGGTCAGGAGGGAGGAGCTGGAGAAGAAGCTCTACCCCAACCCCGACCGCATCCACGCCGTCTTGGAGCTCCTAAGGCGGGGGATGCCCGTGGAGGCCATCCACGAGGCCACCCGCATCGACCCCTGGTTCCTCCACCAGATGAAGGAGGTGGTGGAGGCCGAGGAGTGGCTCAAAACCCACCCCCCCAAGGACCGGGAGGACTTTCGCTTCTACAAGGCCCTAGGCCTTCCCGACCGCAGGATAGGGGAGCTCCTGGGGAAGGGGGAACGAGAGGTGCGGGCCGAGAGGAAGGCCCTGGGGGTGGCGCCCGTCTACAAGACCGTGGACACCTGCGCCGCCGAGTTTGAGGCCTACACCCCTTACCACTACTCCACCTACGAGGTGGAGGACGAGGTCTGGCCCTCGGAGAAGCCCAAGGTGGTGATCCTGGGCTCGGGGCCCATAAGGATCGGCCAGGGGGTGGAGTTTGACTACGCCACGGTCCACGCCGTCTGGGCCCTCAAGGAGGAGGGGTTTGAGACCATCATGGTGAACTCCAACCCCGAGACGGTCTCCACCGACTACGACACCGCAGACCGCCTCTACTTTGAGCCCCTGACCCTGGAGGACGTCCTGAACCTGGTGGAGCACGAGAAGCCCCTGGGGGTCATCGCCACCCTGGGGGGGCAGACCCCCTTGAAGCTGGCCCGGGGCCTGGAAGAGGCCGGGGTGCGGCTCCTCGGCACCCCCTATAGCGCCATCCACCAGGCGGAGGACCGGGAGGCCTTCCACGCCCTCTGCCGGAGGCTTGGCATCCCCCAGCCCGAGGGCCGGGTGGCCCAGACCCCGGAGGAGGCCCTGAGGCTTGCCGAGGAGGTGGGCTTCCCCCTCCTGGCGCGGCCCAGCTACGTCCTGGGCGGGCGGGCCATGCGGGTCCTGGGGAGCCCGGAGGAGCTCCGGCGCTACCTGGAAGAGGTCTACGAGCCCCTGCAGGAGAGGCCCTCCATCCTCCTGGACCGCTACCTGGAAGGCGCCGTGGAACTGGACGTGGACGCCCTTTCCGACGGGGAGGAGGTGATGGTGGCCGGGGTGATGGAGCACGTGGAGCGGGCCGGGGTCCACTCCGGGGACTCGGCCACCGTCCTCCCCCCGGTGCACGTGCCCGGGAAGGCCCTGGAGAAGGTGCGGGACTACACCCGCCGCCTGGCCCTGGCCCTGGGGGTGCGGGGGCTTCTCAACGTCCAGTACGCCGTCTTAGGGGAGGAGGTCTACGTCCTCGAGGCCAACCCCCGCGCAAGCCGCACCGTGCCCTTCGTCTCCAAAGCCATCGGGATCCCCCTGGCCAAGCTCGCCGCCAAGATCGCCCTGGGCAAGCGCTTGCGGGAGCTTGGGGTGCGGGACCTGGACCCCACCCCGCCCTACTACGCCGTGAAGGAGGTGGTCATCCCCTGGCTCAAGTTCCCCGGGGTCATCCCCGTCCTGGGGCCGGAGATGCGCTCCACCGGGGAGAGCATGGGGGTAGACCCCGACCCCTACCTGGCCTACTACAAGGCGGAGCTGGGGGCCGGGCAGAGGCTTCCCCTCTCGGGCCGGGTGCGGTTCCTCGGGGAGGGCCTGGAGGAGCTTAAGGCCCTCTACCGGGAGGCGGGCTTCCTCCTCACCGAGGGAGAGGACTACGACCTCCTGGTAAGCCTCCTCCCCCACCCCGAGCTCCGCCGGGCGGTGGAGCGGGGCCTGCCCTTCATCACCACCCGGGAAGGGGCCTGGTGGAGCCTGAAGGCCATCCTGCGGGCCCGGGAAAAGCCCCTTTCCGTCCAAAGCCTCCAGGGGTGGCACCGGGTGTACAATGGGGGCCAATGAAGCTGGTCATCGCCATCGTCCAGGACACGGACGCCCCCGGCCTCACCAAGGCCCTCCTGGAGCGGGGCCTCCAGTCCACCAAGCTGGCCTCCACCGGGGGGTTCCTCCGGGAGGGGAACACCACCCTCCTCATCGGCCTCGAGGACGACCGGGTCCCCGAGGTGCTGGACCTCATCCGGGAGAAGTGCCGCACCCGCACCCGCCTGGTGACCCGGGGCCTGCCCCTCTCCGAGGCCCCCGATCCCTTCCTGGCCCAGCCCGTGGAGGTGCAGGTGGGGGGGGCGGTGGTCTTCGTCCTGCCGGTGGAGGGCTTCTTCAAGGTATGAGGGCCTCCCCTCCGGGCCGGGCGCTGGACTACCCGGGGCCCGCCCGCTAAAGTGGGCGGGGTGGAAGGCGCGCTCTTCCTCCTCAAAGACGCCAAGGGCCGGGCCTTCCTGGTGCGCCTCCGGCCCGGGGGGGTGTTCCACCACCACCGGGGGACGGTGCCCCACGAGGCCATCTGGGAGGCGGGCCCCGGGGGCAGGGTGGCCACCCACCTGGGGGAGGTGCTTTCCGTGCACCGCCCTACCCTGGAGGAATACGTCCTGCACATGAAGAGGAGCGCCACCCCCACCTACCCCAAGGACGCCAGCGCCATGGTGGCCCTCCTGGACCTGGCCCCGGGGATGCGGGTCCTGGAGGCGGGCACGGGCTCGGGGGGGCTCACCCTCTTCCTGGCCCGGGCGGTGGGGCGGGAGGGCCTGGTGGACACCTACGAGAAGCGTCCCCACCACCTTGAGCAGGCGGTGGAGAACATCCGGGCCTTCTGGAAGGTGGACAACATCCGCTTCCACCAGGGCGGCCTGGAGGAGGCCGAGCTTCCCCCGGAGGCCTACCACGGGGTGGCCCTGGACCTCATGGAGCCCTGGAAGGTCCTCGGGAAGGCCGCGGAGGCCCTCCTCCCGGACCGCTTCTTGGTGGCCTACCTCCCCAACATCACCCAGGTCCTGGAGACCCTGAGGGAGGCGGAGGGGCTCCCCTTGAGGCTGGAGCGGGTGCTGGAGGTGGGCTGGCGGGAATGGGAGATCCGCCTTCCCGTGGCCCACCCCCGCTTCCAGCAGGTGGGGCACACCGCCTTCCTCCTCGCCTTCAGAAAATGGAAGGTCTCCTGATCCACGCCCTCCTGAGGGAGCTCGCCAAAGAGCTCCCCGCCCAGAACCTGGGACTGGCCTTCCCCGAGGAGGGGACCGTGGCCCTCCTCCTCAAGGGGAAGACGGGGCGCATCTTCAACCTGGTCCTCCACTACCGCCCCCCCACCCCGGGCCTGGCCCTGGAGGAGGGCACCCTCCTGGGGGAGCCCAAGACCCCCTTCCAGAGGCAGCTCCAGGCCCGGGTCAAGGGGCCCCTGGCGGAGGCTAGGCAGCTCAAGCTGGACCGGGTGGCCCTCTTCCGCTTCGCCGGGGAAAGGGGCTTCGTGGACACCCCCCCTTCTGTCCTGGTCCTGGAGGCCACCGGCAGGAACGCCAACCTCCTCCTCCTGGACGAGGAGGGGAGGATCCTCGGGGTGGACCGGGTCATCACCCAGGAGGTGAACCGCTACCGGGAGCTCAAGCCCGGCCTCCCCTACACCCCCCCGCCCCCCTACGAGAAGCTGGACCCCAGGACGCTGACGGAGGAGGACCTCCGGGTGCTTTTGGGAAAGCCCCTAAAAGAAGTGGTCCGCCACGTGGACGGCATCGGGAAGGAGCTCCTCCTGGAGCTCTCCAAGCGGGCGGGCCTCACCCCGGAGGCCCCCTTGGACGAGGCAGGGGTGGGGCGGGTCTTCCGGGCCCTGAGGAGCCTGGTGGAGGACCCCTCCTGGCGCGCGGAGCTTTCCGAGGAGCTGAGGCGGCGCCTCGCCGAGGAGGAGAAGGAGGCCCTGAGGAAACCCCTCCTCGAGGCCCTGGAGAGGGAGAGGAGAACCCTCCTCGCCCGCCTGGCGGACTACCACAGGGCCCTGGAGCGTCTGGAGGAGGCGGAGGGCCTCCGGCGAAGGGCCGACCTCCTCCTGGCCCGGCTCAAGGAGGTGCCCAGGGGGAAGGAGAGCGTGGTCCTGGAGGGCTTTGACGGAAGCCCCGTGGAAATCCCCCTGGACCCCGCCCTCACCCCCCAGGAGAACGCCCAGAAGCTCTACCAGCGGGCGAGGCGCCTGGAGGAGCTGGCGGAGAGGGCCCTGGACCTCATCCCCAGGACCGAGGCCCGGGTGAGGGCCCTGGAGGAGGAGATGGCCCGGGTGCGGGAGGCTTCCTGGGAGGAGCTTTCCCGCCTCTCCCAAAGGACCAGGAAAAAGGAGGCCAGGCTGGGCCTCCGCTACACCTCCCCCTCCGGCTTCCCCGTGCTGGTGGGCCGGAACGCCAAGGAGAACGACCTCCTCACCCGGCTCGCCCACTCGGAGGACCTCTGGTTCCACGCCCAAGGGGTGCCGGGAAGCCACGTGATCCTGAAAGCCGAGGGGAGAAGCCCTCCCCTGGAGGACCTCCTCTTCGCCGCCAGGCTCGCCGCCTACCACTCCAAGGCGCGGGGGGAAAGGCAGGTGGCGGTGGACTACACCCGCAAGAAGCACGTCTGGCGGCCGAGGAAGGCCCCCCCGGGCCAGGTGCTCTACACCCAGGCCAAGACCCTCTTCGTGGAGGGCACGCTTCCCACGGAGGCCCCGGAGGAGTAAACTCGGGCTTCGTGAGGCGCGTGATGTTCCACGCCAAGATCCACCGGGCCACCGTGACCCAGGCCGACCTCCACTACGTGGGCTCGGTGACCGTGGACCAGGAGCTTCTGGAGGCCGCCGGGATCCTGCCCTTTGAGCAGGTAGACGTCTACGACATCACCAACGGGGCCCGGCTCACCACCTACGCCCTCCCCGGGGAGCGGGGCTCGGGGGAGGTGAGGATCAACGGGGCCGCCGCCCACCTGGTACGGCCGGGGGACCTGGTGATCCTGGTGGCCTACGGGGTCTTTGAGGAGGAGGAGGCGAGGCACCTCAGGCCCACCGTGGTGCTGGTGGACGAGAGGAACCGTATCCTCGAGGTGCGCAAAGGGTGAGGCGCCTAAGGCTCTACCTGGAGCTTCTCCGCTTTGAGCACACCCTCTTCGCCCTGCCCTTCGCCTACGCGGGGATGCTCCTGGCGGCGGAGGGGTGGCCGGGGTGGCCCACCTTCCTCCTGGTCACCCTGGCCATGGTGGGGGCCAGGACCATGGCCATGGCCCTGAACCGCCTCATAGACTGGCGCATAGACGCCCTGAACCCCCGCACCCGGAACCGCCACCTGCCCAAGGGCCTGGTGAAGCCCTGGGAAACCCTGCTCCTCGCCCTCTTCGGCCTCGGCCTCTTGGTCTACGCCGGGCTCCGCTTAAACCCCCTCACCGCCCGGCTCCTTCCCGTGGCCGTCTTCTTCCTTACCTTCTACAGCTACACCAAGCGCTTCACCTGGCTTTGCCACTACGTCTTGGGCCTCACCATCGGGGCGGCCGCCGCCGGGGGGTGGATCGCCGTCACGGGGAGCTTCGCCCCCACGGCCTACTGGCTCTGGGCCGGGGTGGGGCTCTGGATCGCCGGGTTTGACATCCTCTACGCCACCCAGGACTACGCCTTTGACCGGGCTTTCGGGGTGCAAAGCGTCCCCGCCCGCTTCGGGATTCCCCGGGCCCTCGAGGCCGCCCGGGCCACCCACCTCCTGGCCTGGCTCGCCCTCCTCGGGGCGGGCCTGGCCTACGGGGCGGGTCCCTTTTACTACCTGGGCCTCTTCCTCGTGGGGGGGCTTCTCCTCCTGGAGCACCGCCTGGTCTCCCCCGAGGACCTTTCCAGGGTGGACCAGGCCTTCTTCCAGGCCAACGTGGGGGTGAGCCTGGGGATGTTCCTCTTCATCGTCTTGGACCTTGCCCTGCCTTAAGTGCCCGCGCCTTGGTTCTGTAAGCCCCTACCTCAAGGAAGCCCTTTCGGGGCCCCTGCTCTGGCCTTCGCCGGAGGGGTGCTTAAAAAGCCCTGGTACCCTGAGGGCATGGAGGGCATCCGCAAGGCGGCAGAACGGGCGATCCTAGAGTTCCTGGACCTCTTCCCCATGGGGAAGGGAAGCCTCTTCGTCCTGGGGGGCTCCACCAGCGAGGTCCTGGGGGAGAGGGTGGGGATGAGGCCGAGCCTTCAGGTGGCCGAGGCCCTCCTGGAGGGCCTCCTTCCCCCCCTGGCGGAGAGGGGGGTGTGGGTGGCCGTCCAGGGGTGCGAGCACCTGAACCGGGCGTTGGTGGTGGAGCGGGAAGCGGCCCTGGCCTACGGCCTCGAGGAGGTCACCGTCTTCCCCCACCCCAAGGCGGGCGGGGCCTTGGCCACGGCGGCCTTCCTGCGCTTTAGGGACCCCGTGATGGTGGAGTCCCTCAAGGCCCAGGCCCACGGGGGGATGGACATCGGGGGCGTCCTCATCGGCATGCACCTCCGCCCCGTGGCCGTGCCCCTAAGGCTTTCCCTGCGCAAAATCGGCGAGGCCGTCCTCCTCGCCGCCAAGACCCGGCCTAAGCTCATAGGGGGGGCCAGGGCGGTCTACACCCGGGAGGAGATGCTCAGGAAGCTGGAAGAATATCGCTGAGGGCCTCGCGGAAGAGGGCCGCCACCCCCAGGGCCTCGTAGCGGTCGTAGGCCCCCATGAGGGAGAGGCGGAAGGCCCGGCCCTTCAAGGGCCCCTGCCCCCCGGCGATGACGGCGCCCCTCCGGGCAAAGGCCTCCTTCACCGCCCCGTAGGCCACCCCTTCCGGCAGGTAAAAGGCGGCCACGGCGGGGCTTGGCACCTCGGGAACGGGCCTCAGGCCCCGCTCCTCCCCCACCCCATAGAGGAGGGCGTTCTGCCAGGCCTTGAGGGCGAGGTGCTCCTCCAGGCGGGGGAGGACCGCCTCCAGGACGGCGGCCACCGCCCCCACCAGGTTGATGGCCGGGGTCCAGGCGCTCTCCCCTTCCCTTTGGGCCTTCAGCTCCCGGGCCAGGTCCAGGTAATACCCCCGGGGCTTAAGCCGCTCCAGGGCCCGGGGGGAGAGGGCCACGAAGCCCAGGCCCGGGGGGCACATCAGCCCCTTCTGGCTCCCCGAGGCGGCGGCGTCCACCCCCCAGGCCTCGAGGGCCACCTCCCTCACCAAAAGGCTCGTCACCATGTCCGCCCCCACCAGGCCCTCCGGGTTCTTGGCCTTGAAGGCCCGGGCCAGGGCGGGAAGGTCCACCAAGGCCCCGGTGGAGGTCTCCGAGTGGACGAGGAGGAGGCCCGCATACCCTTCCCTGGCCACGTCCTCGGGGCGGGGCACCCGGCCGTAGGGGTAGTCCAGGCGCTCCACGGAAAGCCCCGCCTCCCGGGCGATCTCGTAAAAGCGCTCGGAGAACTTGCCGTAGACCGGGACCAAGACCTTCTCCCCGGGGGCAAAGAGGTTCTTCACCAGGGCCTCCATGGCCAGGGTCCCGCTTCCCGTGAGGACGAGGACCTCGCCCTGGGTGCGGAAGGCCTCCTTGAGGAGGTCCCGCGCCCTCAGGAACAGGGCCCGGGCGGGCCCGGTGCGGTGGTGGAGCTGGGGGCGGGCCAGGGCCTCCAGGGCCTTGGGGTGCAGGCGCACGGGACCGGGGGTGAGGAGCCAGTCCATGGGAGAAGTGTAGCGGAAAGGGGGCCCGGGCGGGGTAGCCTAGGCGTGTGCGCTGGGCCCTCCGCTTCTATCCACCCTCCGGCGGGGCGTACCTTCTCCCCCTGCCCCAAACCCTCCCGGGGCAGGAGGTGGGGGAGGTTTTTCTCTCCCACAAGCCCCTCGAGGTCTACGAGGCCCAAGGCAACCTCCTCGCCCGCTTCGCCCTGGAGGAAGGGGAGGCCCTGGAGGTCCGCTTCCGCCTCCGCACCGCTCCCCTCAAAGCTGCCCCGCCCTGGCGGGAAGCCCTCCTCAAAGAGCCCCCGGAGGCCTGGCCCGGGATCCTGGCCCACCGGGGCCACCGGGTGGAAAGGGCCTTGGGCTTCTTCCTCTCGGGGAGGCTCCACGCCTGGTTCCTGGTGGACGGCCTCCCCCTGGACCCCCTCCTCTTCCAGGCCCTCCGGGAGAACCCCGCCCTGCTCCTCCCCCTGGGGGCATCCCCAGACCCCCGCCTCTACCTGGGAGGCCACGAGGGAAAGCGGCTCCTCCTCTTCCAAGAGCCCTGGCCGGGGGAGGAGGAGCTCCCCTGGGGCGAGCTTAGGCCCCTGGCCCTGGACCCCCTACCCCCCGCCCGGGCCCTGGCCTTCTTAAGCCTCGGGGCCTCCGCCCTGGGCCTCGCCACGGGGCCCTGGCCCTACCTCCCCTACCTGGCCCTTTTGGCCCTCAAGCAGGGCCCCGCCCTCAAGGACCTTCTCCCAAGAAGCCCCCTTCACGCCCTGGAAAGCCTCCTCTTCCACGGCTTCGCGCTTTCCGTGACCACAGACCCCAGGCCCGAACTCGGCCTGGGGTATCTGGCCCTCTTCTTCTGGAATCGGCTTAGGCCTTCTTCCTGAGCTCCCCTAGGATTTCCCGAAGGAGCTTAACCTCTTCCGGAGGTTCCGCAGGAGGGAGAGGTAATGCTTCCGCTTTTTTCCCGAGCATTCGCACCCTCTGGGTAGGTACCACCACCAGGAAGTAAACCGCCGCCCCCACAACGATGAAGTTGAGCAGGGCATTTAGGAACTTTCCCAAAGCCACGGGCCCCAGCTTGACGCCCGCAAAGTCCGGCACCCCACCTAAAACGCCTATAAGAGGCGTAACGATGTCCGACACCAGACTGTTCACCACCTGACCGAAAGCCGCACCCACAACAACAGCCACGGCCAAATCCAACACGTTGCCCCGAAACAAAAACTCCTTAAGACCCTTCAGCATAATCATTCCTCCGCGAATAGGATACAAAACTTCTTTTCGGGCAATAAATGGTCTCAAACTGACCTGGGCTTATGCTTCCCCACGCGGAAGCTTTGCATCCTGAAGCTGGCGGGCCCGGAGGGATTCGAACCCCCGACCGACCGCTTAGAAGGCGGCTGCTCTGTCCCCTGAGCTACGGGCCCAAGCAAGGGAGCCGGGGCGAAAACCCCGGCCCTTTGGAGCGGGAGACGGGACTCGAACCCGCGACCCTCGGCTTGGAAGGCCGATGCTCTACCAACTGAGCTACTCCCGCGTGGTCGGGGCGGCCCGATTTGAACGGGCGACCCCCTGCTCCCAAAGCAGGTGCGCTGCCGGCCTGCGCTACGCCCCGGAGGCCGTGGCCACCCAGAGGCCACGATAGCACCTCACCCTAGGAGGGTCAAGGCGTGCTATCATGGCCCCATGCGCTTAGGACCCCTGGAGATCCTCCTCATCCTCCTGGTCATCCTCCTCCTCTTCGGCGCCAAGAAGCTCCCCGAGCTGGCCCGGGGAATCGGCCAGTCGGCGCGGGAGTTTAAAAAGGGGCTGCAGGAGGGCGAGGAGAAGAAGGAAGAGCCTAAGGCCTGAAGGCCCCTTCGGCCACCGGCATCCCCCCGGGGGCGTAGAGGCGGTAGCCCGTGGGACGCACGTAGGCCGCCAGGGCCAGGCCGTACCCCCGGGCCAGGGCCACCGCCTGGGCCGTGGCCCCCGTGCGGCTCGCCAGGAGCACCGCCCCCATCCCGATGGCCTTGGCCACCATCTCCCGGCTCGCCCGCCCCGTGCTGGCCACCAGCACCGGCGGCCTCACCCCCTCCAAAAGCATGTACCCCGCCAGCCGGTCCACGGCGTTGTGCCGCCCGATGTCCTCGTTCAGGTAAAGAAGCCGCCCCTCCAGGTCAAAAAGGGCGGCCCCGTGGATGCCCCGGCTCCTCGGGTAGGCCCGGGCCTCCGCCCGCAAGGTGGCCAAAAGGTGGAGGGGAAGACCGGGGTCCAGGGGCACGGGAGGGAGGGGGGAAAGCCTGGGCTCCCCGTGGCGGAGGCCCCCGGCGCAGCCGCTGTCCCGCACCCCCGGGGGTTTCTCGGGCTCGTAGGGGAGGTCCAGGAGGACCACCCCCTCCCCCACCCTGAGCCGCACCCCCTCCAGGCCCCGCAGGACCCCGCTCAGGAAGAGGTGGCCCACCGCCAGGTAGGCCTCCTCCCCGGGGGTGTAGGCCAGGGTCGTCCAGGGCCTGCCGTTCACCAAGAGAAGGAGGCTTGCCTCCTCGGGGAGGGGGAAGTCCTCCGGGGTGAAGGTGCCCCGCTCAAAGCGCCACATGGGTGCCTTCACCCTAGCCCAAGGAGGAGAGGGGTAAAGTAAGCGCCCCCACCTTGCCCCCGCAACCAAGGAGCCCCTTGGGCCCGGCCTGTGGCGTCAAAGCCGCTTAAGGACCTCCTCCGCCTCCTTGTAGCCCGGCCTGAGCTTCAGGGCCTCCTGGCACTGGTAGCGGGCCCCTTCCTTGTCCCCCAGCCGCTCGTTGGCCAGGCAGAGCCCGTAGCGGTACTCCGCCCGCTTGGGCTCGAGGCGCACCGCCACCGTGAGGCGGCTCTTGGCCTTCGGGTAGTCCCCGAGGACCATGTAGACCTGCCCCAGGTAGTAGTAGGCGGCGGGGAAGCGCAAGGGGGCTAGGGCGACGGCGTTCTCCAGGGCCACCCCCGCCTCCTTCGCCTTCCCCAGGGCCCAGTAGGCCTGGCCCAGGGTGTACCAGCCCTCGGCGTCCAAGGGCTTCAGCCGGTGGCCCTCCTCCAAGACCTTCGCCGCCTCCTCCGCCTTTCCCTTCAGGAGGAGGGCCGAGGCGTAGCGCACCCTGAGGTCCAGGTCCTTGGGGGCCAGGGCCACGGCCCTGGCGTACTGCTCCAGGGCCTCGTCCAGACGGCCCAGGGAGAGGTAAAGCTCGGCCAAGGCGGCCCGCACCCCGGCGCTGTCCTCCAGGGCCAGGGCCCTCTTAAAGGCCTCCTCCGCCTTGTCCGGCTGCCCCAGGAGGGCGTAGACCAGACCCCGCTGGGCAAAGAGGGCCGGGTAGCGGGGATTGACCTTCTCCGCATCCCGCAACACCGAAAGGGCCTGCTCCAGGTAGCCCCTGGCCTTCTCCCGGTCCTCCGAGGCCCGGTAGAGGGCCACGTAGGCCTCGGAGAGGACCATGTACCCCCCGATGTAGCGGGGGTTCTTGGCCACCAGGCCCTTGGCGTTTTCCAAGGCGGGGTTCAGAAGGCCCATCTTCAGCTGGGCCCGGGCCAGCCAGTAAAGGGCGTCGGGGTTACTGGGATTTTCCTTGGCCGCCCGCTCAAAAAAGGCCAGGGCCGCCTCGTACCGCCCGAGGGCGTAAAGCTGCACCCCCATCTTCAGGGGGTCCTGCTGCACCTGCCCTGCCGGGGGCGGGGGGGTCTGGGCCAGGCCGGGAACCCCAAGCAAGCCAAAAGCCACGAGCAACCAGCGCATCCTTCCCTCCTACAGGACAAACCTCGTCAAGTCCGGGGAGGCGAAAACCTCCTCGAGCCGCTTTTCCACGTAGGCCCGGGTGATCTCCACCCGGCCCAGGTCGGTCTGGAAGCTCACCTCCTCCAGCACCCTTTCCAGAACCGTGGCGAGCCGCCTGGCCCCGATGTCCTCCAGCTCCTGGTTGGCCCGGTGGGCCGCCCTGGCGATGGCCCAGAGGGCCTCGTCCTCAAAGACGAGCTCGGTGCCGTCGGCCTTGAGGAGCTCGGTGTACTGGCGGATAAGGGAGTTCTCCGGCTCCTTGAGGATGCGGTAGAACTCCTCGGGGCCCAAGGGGGAGAGCTCCACCCTGATGGGAAACCGCCCCTGGAGCTCGGGGATGAGGTCCGAGGGCTTGGCCACGTGGAAGGCCCCGGCGGCGATGAAGAGGACGTGCTCCGTGGAGATGGGGCCGATCCTCGTGGAGACCACCGTCCCCTCCACGATGGGAAGCAGGTCCCGCTGCACCCCTTCCCCCGAGACGTCCGGCCCCACCGTGCCCTCCTTCCGGGCCACCTTGTCTATCTCGTCGATGAAGACGATGCCCTCCTCCTGGGCCCGGCGCCTGGCCTCTTCCTTGAGCTCCTCCTGGTCAATGAGGCGCTCGGCGTGCTGGTTTTTGAGGACCTCCCGGGCCTCCCTCACCGTCATCCGCTTGCGCACCGGGCGCTTGGGGAGGAGGCCCTTGAGCATCTCCCCCATCCCCCCGAAGCCCTCCCCCCCTAAGACCCCCATGAAGGGCAAGGAGACCTCCTCCTCCACCTGGACCTCCACGAAGTGGCCGTCCAGGCGGCCCGAGCGCACCTCGGCCACCGAGGCCCGAAGCAGGGTGGCGAGCTCCTCCTCGGCGAAGGCCAGGGCCTTCTCCTCCACCCTTTTCTTCATCTCCTCCAGCACGAGCTGGTAGCTGGCCTCCGCCAGGTCCCGGACGATGGCGTCCACGTCCCGGCCCACGTAGCCCACCTCGGTGAACTTGGTGGCCTCCACCTTCACAAAAGGCGCCCCGGCGAGGCGGGCGAGGCGGCGGGCGATCTCCGTCTTCCCTACCCCCGTGGGCCCGATCATGAGGATGTTCTTGGGGGTGACCTCCCGGGCCATCTCCGGGGGGAGCCTCTTGCGGCGGTACCGGTTCCTCAAGGCCACGGCCACCGCGCGCTTGGCGGCCTCCTGGCCCACGATGTGCTTGGAAAGCTCCCGTACGATCTCGGCGGGCGTCAGGTTCATGCCTCTCCCAGGGTGAGGACCGTCACCTGGCCCGAGGTGTAGAGGTCCACCTCGGCGGCGATCCTAATGGCCTCCTCGGCGATCTCCTTGGCCGAGAGGGCGGAGTGGCGGAAAAGCGCCTTGGCGGCGGCGAGGGCGTAGGGCCCCCCGCTCCCCACCGCCAAAAGGGGCTCCTCCGGGGTGATCACCTCCCCGCTTCCCGAAAGGAGGACCATGCCCTCCCGGTCCGCGGCCACGATCATGGCCTGGAGGTGGCGGAGCACCCGGTCGGTGCGCCAGAGCTTAGCGGTCTCCACCGCCCCCTTCAGGAGGTTCCCCTTGGCCTCCTTGAGCCGTTCCTCAAAGCGCTCCAGGAGGGCCATGGCGTCGGCCACGCCCCCGGCGAAGCCCACCAGGACCCCTTCCCCCACCTCCAGCCTCCGCACCTTCACCGCCCCCCGCTTGAGCACGGTCTGGCCGAAGGTGACCTGCCCGTCCCCGGCCATGGCGGTGACCCCGCCCTTGCGCACGGCCAGGATGGTGGTGCCGTGAATCTCCACGCCGCCACCATACCCCTTGGGCATGAGAAGGGCGTTAGTCTAGGCGGCGGAAGGCCTCCCAGGCCCTTTCCCTTTCAAAGAGGACCTTCCCCTCCCGGAGGGCGGCCGGGACCACGCCCAAGCCCGCCTCCCGGCTTTCCCTCGCCTCGGCCAGGGTGTAGGGGAAGACCTCCACCCGGCGCACCCCTTCCGGGCGGTAGCGCACGAGCCTTTCGGGAAAGGGAAGGGGGGTGTCCCGGAGGAGGACCAGGAGGTCGGCGTCGCTGAAGGCGGTGGCCTCCCCCCGGGCCAGGGAGCCGAAGAGGACCACGGCGAGGACCTCGGGGCGCTCCCCCAGGGCCCGCGCCGCCCCGGCCACCTCCTCGAGGCGGGCCTTGGGGTCAAAGCGGAAGACCCGGGTCAAAGCTTCCCCTCCACGAAGGCCAGGATCCTTTGGGCCAGGGCCAGGGCCTCCTCGGCCTCGAGGCGGGTGTAGTGCCGGGCGGCCGGGCCCGCCGGGTGGGCGTCCGGGTAGCGGGTGGGGATGTAGTACTTGTCCAGGACCTTGGCGGCCTCCACCAGGTCCTCGGGCACGTCCACGTCCTCCGGAAGGTCGGCCAGAAGGTCTAGGATGGAGTGGCCCCAGGCCACCTGGCCGCGGGCAAGATGAAGCCCCTTAAGGGCCGCCTCGGCGGCCTGCTGGGCGGCGAAGCAGGCCCAGGCGTAGTCGCCCAGACCCAGGCTTCCCTGGGCGTGGTGGAGGTTGTGCCTGGCCTGCTCCAGCCAGTCCCGGGCCCGGTTCACCCCTCTATTATCCCACGCCCCAGGGGAACCCACGGCACACACCCCGCCCTCCCCTTCCCCTAGACTGGGAAAGGTGAAGGCCAAGACCCTAGGCGAACTCAAGCGCACCTACCCCCTGGAAAAGCTCCGCCGCACCGTGAAGGAGGAGGCCCGGGAGAACCTCCGGGAGAAGCTTAAGCGGGGGGAACGGCTCTTCCCCGGCATCCACGGCTACGAGGACACGGTGATCCCCGCCCTGGTCCAGGCCATCCTCGCCAAGCAGAACTTCATCCTCCTGGGCACCCGGGGCCAGGCGAAAAGCCGCATCCTCAGGAGCCTCACAAGCCTTCTGGACGAGGAGGTCCCCGCCCTGGCCACGGAGCTTCGCGACAACCCCCTAAACCCCATCTCCCCCGAGGGAAAGCGCCTCCTGCAGGAGGCCGGGGACGAGGCCCCCATCCTCTGGGTGGGGAGGGAGGAGCGCTACGTGGAGAAGCTCGCCACCCCTGACACCACCGTGGCCGACCTCCTGGGGGACATGGACCCCATCAAGGCGGCCCGCAGGGGCACGGGGATGGCCGACCTGGAGAGCATCCACTATGGCCTCCTCCCCCGGGCCAACCGGGGGATCTTCGCCGTCAACGAGCTCGCCGACCTCGCCCCCAAGGTGCAGGTGGCCCTCTTCAACATCCTCGAGGAGGGAGACGTCCAGATCCGGGGCTACCCCCTGAGGCTCCCCCTGGACGTCTGGCTGGTCTTCACCGCCAACCCCCAGGACTACACCGCAAGGGGGAGGATCGTGACCCCCCTCAAGGACCGCATCGGGAGCGAGATCCGCACCCACTACCCCCGCACCCTGGAGGAGGGGGCCAGGATCAGCGCCCAGGAGGCCTACGTGCCCGAAGGGGTCCTCGTCCCCGAGTGGGTCAGGCTTTCCGTGGAGGCCGTGGCCTTCGCCGCCCGGGAGGACCGGAGGGTGGACCAGACGGCGGGGGTCAGCCAGCGCCTCTCCATAAGCCTCCTGGAGGTGGTGGCGGCAAGCGCCGAGCGCCGCGCCCTCCTCCACGGGGGAAGGCCCGTGGCCAGGCCCCTAGACCTCTACCAGGGGCTCCCCGCCGTCACCGGGAAGCTGGAGCTGGAGTACGAGGGGGAGCTCCAAGGGGCGGAGAAGGTGGCGCGGGAGATCGTCCAGCGGGCCTTCGGCCTGGTCCTCCCCCGCTACCGCCTCAAGACCGAGCCCATCCTGGCCCACTTCGAGGCGGGGAACCTCCTCACCCTGCCCGAGGGGGGGGTTGAGGAGGCGCTGGAGGCCATGGCGGGGGTGCCGGGCCTTCTGGAGGCGGCGAGGACGCTGGCGGGAGAGGAGACCCCGGAGCTCCTCCTCTCCGCCGGGGAGTTCGTCCTCGAGGGCCTGGTGGGGCGGCGGAAGCTCTCCCGGGGCGAGGCCAGCTACCAGGCGGCGGAGCGCCCGAGGAGCTATGGCAACTAGCCTGGACCGGGACAAGGAAGCGGTTCTAAAGGCCCTGGGCCCCCACCTCAAGGGCACGGGGGCGAAGCTCTTCCTCTTCGGCTCCTTCGCCCGAGGGGAGGGGAGGCGGGCCTCCGACCTGGACCTCGCCCTCCTCTCGCCCACGCCCCTCGCCCCCCTCATGCCCCTCCTTCGGGAGGCCCTGGAGGAGGCCCCCGTGGTGCGGCGGGTGGACCTCGTGGACCTCGCCGAGGCCGAACCCGCCTTCCGGGAGCGGGTGCTTAGGGAGGGAGTCCTGTGGGCCGAGTTTTAGAGCGGATCCAGGTCGCGGAGAAGGCCCTCGCCACCCTTAGGGAGCTGGCCTTCCTGCAAGACCCGAGCCCCGTGGAGCGGGACGCCGCCATCCAGCGCTTTGAGTACACCTTTGAGGCCTTCTGGAAGGCCCTCCAGGCCTACCTCCGGGAGGTGGAGGGGCTGGAGGGGGCAAGCCCCAAGGGGGTCATCCGCCTGGCCCGGGAGGCGGGGCTTTTGGGGGAGGAGGAGGCCCGCTTGGCCTTGGGCATGGTGGACGACCGCAACCTCACGGTCCACACGTACAGCGAGAGCCTGGCCTGGGCCATCTTCCGGCGGCTTCCGGACTACGCCAGGCTCATGGAACAGGTCCTGGGGAGGTTGCAAAGATGAAGGCCATCCGCTACAGCCGCTACGAGGGAGGCCTGGAGGACCTCTCCCCCGAGGAGATCCTCTCCCTCCTGGAGGACTTCCTCCTGGACTCGGGGTTTTCTGACCCCTTCCAGCGCTACGATCCGGACCCGGGCCGCGCCCCCACCCTGGAGGACCTCTACGACGCCCTCCTCCAGGCCCTCCTCCAAAAGGAGCTCGTCCCCGAGGACTGGCTCCGGGAGTCCCGCTTCGCCGACCGCAAGGAGGAAACCCGCCTCCACCAGGCCATCCAAGGGATGATCCGGAAGCTCAAAGAGGCGGGCTACCTGCGCCTTCCCGGCGAGGACCCCACGGCGCCCGCCCAGGGGGGCTACCGGGGCGAGGCGGGGGAGGCCCGGTTTGAGCTCACGGAGAAGGCCTCGGACTTCCTGGGCCTGAAGAGCCTGCGGGAGCTCCTGGGGGCCCTGGGCCGCAACCCCCCGGGCCTCCACCCCACCCCCCACCACGCCCCCGGGGTGGAGAAGACCGGGGAGACCAAGCCCTGGGAGTGGGGGGACCCCTTGGACCTCAACGTCCCCGAGACCCTGAAGAAGGTGGCCTTCAAGGGCCTGGAAAACCTCTCCCACGAGGACCTGGTCATGGACCTGGCCGAGTACACCGCCAGCATGAGCACCGTGGTCCTCCTGGACTGCTCCCACTCCATGATCCTTTACGGGGAGGACCGCTTTACCCCGGCCAAGAAGGTGGCCCTGGCCCTCGCCCACCTCATCCGCACCCAATACCCCGGGGACCGGGTGCGCTTCGTCCTCTTCCACGACACCGCCGAGGAAATCCCCCTGGCCAGGCTCCCCCTGGCCCAGGTGGGCCCCTACCACACCAACACCAAGGCGGGCCTCGAGCTCGCCCGCACCCTCCTCAGGAGGATGGGCGGGGAGATGAAGCAGATCATCCTCATCACCGACGGCAAGCCCTCCGCCCTCACCCTCCCCAGCGGGGAAATCTACAAGAACGCCTGGGGCCTGGACCCCTTGATCCTGGCGGAGACCCTGAAGGAGGCCACCCTGGCCAGACGGGAGGGGATCCCCATCCACACCTTCATGCTGGCCCGGGAACCCGAGCTCCTCGCCTTCGTGAAGAAGCTCTCCCAGATCACCCGGGGCAAGGCCTACCTCACGAGCCCCGGGAACATCGGGAGGTACCTCCTCCTGGACTTCCTCAACAAGAAGGTGCGGAGGAACTGATGGCCCCCTTCCGGCTGGCCCTTCTCCTGGAACGCCTGAGGCGCCCGCGGGTCTTCCTCAGGCCCCCTCCCGCCCTGGTGCGGGCCCACCCGGAGGTGCGCATCCCCCTATCCCTAGACCTTCCCTACTACGCCGCCCGGGGGGAAGGGGGGTACGCCCTCATTCCCTGGGACCGGTACATGGAGGAGGCGGAAAGGGCCCTGGAGGAGGCGGCCTGGCCTTAGCCTTGTCCCGCAGAGCCCGGCCGGAACAGGGAACCGCGGGCCCACATCGCGCCCCCTGCCTCGAGAGGGCCTAGCCCTGCTCCTTACCTCAGCACGGCGGAGAGGAACACCCAGGGGAGGCTCTATCCCCTATCTCCCTACTTCGCCCGAAAACCCGTGAGGACCACCCAAAGGGTGCGGAGGAGGATCCGGAGGTCCAGGAAGAAGGAGAGGTGCTTGATGTAGTAGAGGTCGTAACTCAGCTTCACCAAGGTTTCCTCCTTCCCCTCGGCGTAGCCCTGGTGCACCTGGGCCCACCCCGTGAGGCCAGGGCGCACCGTGTGCCTGAGGGCGTAAAGGGGGATCTCCCGGGCGTAGGCCTCGGCCAGAACCCGCTGCTCGGGCCGGGGGCCCACGAGGCTCATCTCCCCCTTGAGGACGTTGAGGAGCTGGGGAAGCTCGTCTAAGCGGTAGCGGCGGAGAAAGCGCCCCAAGGGGGTGATCCTCCCTGCCTCCTCTCCGGCGTAGGCACCTTCCCGGGGCTTTCCCCGCATGGTGCGGAACTTGTAGGCCTTGAAGGCCCTCCCCCCGAGGCCCACCCGCTCCTGGGCGAAGAGCACAGGCCTTCCCAGGTCCAGGTAGAGAGCAAGGGCCACGAGGGCCATGGTGGGCAAGAGCAGGGGAGAGAACAGGAGGATGAGGAAGACCTCCAGGGGGCGCTTAAGGTGGCGGTAAAGGCCGGGGTCCATCTCCGCCAGGGCGGAAACCCCCTCGGCCCCCTCCAGGAACACCCGTCCCGTGAGGGTCTCGTACACCTTCCCTGCGTCCAGGACAGGGAGGCCCTCGAGGGCCGCCTGGAGAACGAGGGGGAGGGTGTCAGGGTCTACCCGGCGGGGGTCCACCACCACGCCCTCCACCCCGCTCCGGTCCCCCACGGGGAGCGCCCGGTGAGGGAGAACCTCTAGAAGCTTGTCCGAGAGCCCTCCCCGCACCAAGAGGAGCCTCAGGGGAGGCCTCCCTCTGAGGTAGACCAAGAGAAAGAGAAAGGCGAGGAGAGTGGCGAGGAAGAGGTAGCTCCTGGAGTAGTAAAGCCTTCCCATGGCGAGAAGCGCGAGGAGAAGAAGGGTGAAGAGGAAGAGGTTGAAGACCCCGACGCTCAGCGCCTCCCCCCCGTGATAGCGGGCCATTCTCTCCGTCAGGAGAAAGGCGAGGAGGTGGGCCATGGCCGTGAGAGCCAGGAGGAGCCAGGTTTCCCCTCCTCCTGGCAAGACGGGGAGGAGGAAGAGGAACGCAAGGAGGGCGGGGAGGGGAGGGAGGAGGAGGGGCCAGGGGAAACGCCCCTTGCCCAAGGAGGGGTGGGCGGGGAGAGCCACCTCTAAGACCTCCATGGCCTCATGCTACCTTCCCAGGACTTCTTCATAGACCCGCCAGGTTTCCCGGAGCATCCTCTCCAGGGTGAAGGCCTCCTCGTACCGCTTCCGCCCCGCTTCTCCCATGGAGGCTCTGAGGTCCGGGGAGAGGAGGAGGGCCCTTAGCCTTGCCTTCAGGGCTTCCTCGTCCCCCCGGGGCACCAGGAATCCCGTCTTCCCCTCCACCACCGCCTCCCCCACCCCGCCCACGTCCGTGGCCACCACGGGAAGCCCGGCCCGCATGGCCTCCAGCGCGGAGAGGGGCAGGCCCTCCCAGTTGGTGGCGAGGACGAAGACTTGGACCTCCGCCAGGACCTCCGCCACATCCCGCCTCGCCCCGAGGAAGCGCACCCGCCCCGCGAGCCCCAGGGCCTCGGCCAGGGCCTTGGCCCGGGGAAGGAGGGGGCCTTCCCCCACCAGGTCCAGCCTCCAGGGAAGCTCCCTCAGGCCGGAGAGGGCCCTCAGGAGGAGGGCGTGGTCTTTTGGGGGGGCGAAGCGGGCCACCATGACGAGCCTGGGGGGGTGGACCTCGGGGCGGGCCCGAAGGGGAGTATCGGGCACGCCGTTCCAGACCACCCTGAGCCTCTCCGGGGGCACCACCCGGTGGCGAAGGGCGAGGTCCCGGTCGTGGTGGGACACGGCGATCACCCGGTCCCCAAGCTTTCCGGCTAGGCGCTCCATGGCGAGGGCGAGCTTCCTCCGCCCTTCCGGAACCCCCTCGGTGAAGGCCCAGCCGTGGGCGGTGAAGACGCTCTTCACCCCCAGGGCCCGGGCCCCCAAGCGTCCTAAAAACCCCGCCTTGGAGGAGTGGGCGTGGAGGAGGTGGGGCCGCACCTTCCGGACGAGGGCCATCACCTCAAAGAGGCCAAGGGGGTCCTTTGTAGGGCGCACGGGCTGGACCAGGTACCTTAAGGGGCGAACCTTAACCCCTAAGCGCTCCGCCTCCTCCACCAGGAAGCCGTCCCGGTCCTCCCCCACGCCCAGGTGTAGCTCTGCCCGGTCCCGAAAGCCCCTGAGGAGCTCCAGGAGGTGGACCTGGGCTCCCCCAGGCTCAGCGCGGGTGATGAGGTAGAGGAGGCGCATGACTAACCCGTACTAGGTTAAGAAGAATCTAGGTCGTCCAATGTTTCCCAGCCAGGAACCCAAGTTTGGGCCACCACTCTTATCGCACTCTGAGCTTTTGCAAGGTCCTCTAGATTTAAAGGTGAAAATCTTGGCCTACGCTCTAATAACGACCCAAGGTTGAGGTGATGTGCGACATAAGTGATAAAAGTTTTTATATAACTCTTCCCAATGAAAACAGCCGTTCTCCTCCAACCAACAAGCTGAGGTCCATAGCGCCGAAGTATTCGGCGTTCGCTAGCATAGCCCAGCAAAAAATGTTGGAGCTTTACAACGCCAAACCATCGGTAAAAGTACAAAGGTTCTGCAAGGACACTTATCTTGGCGATGTTCCAAGTTCGTACAAAGAATTCACGATCTTCGGCTCTAGGATAATCTAAGGAATAGGGGTTCTTTTGATACCAACCCCTCCGGGCAAGGAGAGAAGCATGCAAGTACCCTCCCCAAGACAGCACGTCCTCTAGTGATGGTTGGCGTGCGGGCCAAAGAGCAAGAGGCTGGTTCCGTCGGTCTACCATATAAGCCCCTGTCGTTACAGCATCCAGTCCTGGGTTTTCGAGAAGATGCGCTACTTGGCGCTCTAGCCTCCGTGGGTCCATAAGATCATCGGCATCCATGCGAGCGATGAAGTCTCCAGAGGCTTCCTCTAGAACCTGGTTCAGCCGGTAGGGCAAACCCCGCCGTTTCCCATCGGTCAGGACACGCACCCTGGGGTCTTCGATTTTCCTTAAACGCTCCAAACTCCCGTCCGTGGACCCATCGTCCACCACCACAAGCTCCCACGAGGAATAGGTCTGGGCAAAGACGGACCTTATGGCCCATGACAAGAAGGACCCCGGGTTGTACACGGGGAGCCCTACCGTGACAAGAGGGGGATCCTTGGCGAGAGAGTTTCCACGCATACCCATCCCTCCTCAAGCTCCCAGTTCTCCTCAGCGGAAGTCCTCGTACGGTATAAGCCTGCCGCGTAGTCCGAGATAGGCCGCCTTGGCCCAAAAGACAAACCCTGGCCAGTCCCACCTCCGAAGGAAAAGGAAGAAGAGGGCATGCCTTATAGCTTCCAAAAGCACCCAAGCTGGCCAAAGCCTGCTATGTTTGCGGAAGATGTACATCCGGTTACGAAAGTTGTAAAAGTCCTTGAACTTGCTTCCGGAGTAACCAACGGCGAAGCGCTTTCCTAAGAGGAAGAAGAGTTCTCCCGAGAAACTCGGATGCCTTACCCGAACCCAAGGGAGGATTGCCGTCCTAAGTCCCGCTCTCAGTATACGCCTGTTGTACTCCACTTCATCGCCCCGGATGAAGAGGCGGGAGTCGGGTAACCCTACCCGCTCCACCACACGTCTGTTGAGTAGAACGCCTAGAAACAGAAGGTTCTCCCTGAAGCGCGGCTTATCTTGGAGTACTGAACGCAACTCGTAGGTCAACACCCCTCTCTTCAGGAGGGGACAAGCAAGCTTCTCGGGGTCATCGTAGGAAACAGCAATGGGGCTGGCTATGTCCAGGGTGTAGCGCTTAGCGGCCTCCAGGAGGAAAAAGAGGGTGGTGGCTTCCGGGATCGTATCATCGTCGAGTACCCATATCCACTCATATCCTTCCTCGTAAGCCCTCTTCATGCCCTCGTGGAATCCCCCTGCTCCCCCTCGGTTCTCGGGGAGCCTGAGGACCTCCACCTGGGGGAAGGCCTCTTGAAGCATCTCGGGGGTGCCGTCGGTGGAGGCGTTGTCCACCACCAGGACGTGGTCGGGGGGGCGGGTCTGGGAAAGCACCGCCTGCAAGCACTCCCGGAGGAGCGCCTTCCGGTTGTAGGTCACGATCACCGCGCAAACCTTTTCACCCATGGGTCAACTCCTCAAAGAGCTTCAGGACCCGGGCCACCGCCTGGTCCATGTTGTAATAGCGATAGTCCCCAAGCCTTCCCGCGAAATAAACCCCCTTGAGCTGTTTCGCCTCCTCCAGGTACCTCCGGTAGCGCTCCTCGTTCTCCTCCCTGGGCACCGGGTAGTAGGGCTCGTTCCTCCCAGGCTCGTAGGCCTCGGGGTACTCGTAGCACAGGGTGGAGTGGGGGAGGTAGTCCTGCCCCGTCAGGTGCTTGAACTCCGTGACCCGGGTGTAGGGGTGCTCGTTGGGGTAGTTCACCGTGCCCACCTCCTGCGCCCAGGGCTTGGGATGGAACTCCATCCGGAAGCTTAGGGAGCGGTAGGGCAGGGCTCCGTGAAGGTAGCCGAAGAACTCGTCTATGGGCCCGGTGAAGACGAGGCGGTCAAAGCGCACCTCCCCTTCCACCTCCTTCCAGTCGGTTTGGAGGAGGAGCTTGATGTTGGGGTGGCCGAGCATCCGGCGGAAGAGGGCGGTGTAGCCCTCCTTGGGCATGGCCTGGTAGGTGTCCTGGAAGTAACGGGTGTCGTAGCTCACCAGGACCGGCACCCGTGCGGTGACCGAAGGGGAGAGCTCCTCGGGGCGCAGGCCCCACTGCTTCAGGGTGTACCCCTCAAAGACGTTGCGGTAGACGTAGTCCGCCAGGAACCTCAGGTCCGGGTCTTCCTCCTCCTTGAGCCGGAGGATGGGAACCCGGGCCCCGTAGCCGAAGCGGGCCATGAGCTTCTCCTCCAGGCGGTCGGCAACCCTTGGGGAGAAGAGGGCGCGGAGGGTGGCGAGACTGAAGGGGAGGGGGACCTCCTTACCCTCCACCACGGCCCGCACCCGGTGGTAGTAGGGGCGCCACTCGGTGAACTGGGAGAGGTAGTCAAAGACCTTTTTGCTGTTGGTGTGGAAGATGTGGGGGCCATAGCGGTGGATCAGAACCCCATGGGGCTCCATCTCGTCGTAGGCGTTCCCCCCGATGTGGTCCCTCCGGTCCACCACCAGGACCCGCTTTCCCGCCGAGGCCAGCCGCTCCGCCAAGGTGGCCCCGGTGAACCCCGCGCCCACGATGAGGTAGTCAACCTTCACGCGCCCTCCAGGGCAACCGGCCCCTCCACCAGAGATAAACTAGCATGGCCCCGGTCACCCAGGCCTCGGAAAGGACCACCACCCAGGCCATCCCCAGAGCCCCGTGGCGGGGGACCACGAGGAGAGCCAGGGAGACGTTCAAAAGCCCGGCGATAAAGATGACGGCATTGAAGGGGCGGTCCATCCTCTGAGCCAGCATCCACTGGATGCCCAGGAAGTTGGAGAGGGCGATCAGGGGGAGAAGCCACGCCAGAACCCGCATCAAGGGCACGGTCCCTTCGTACCCGGGCCCTAGGAGCACCCGGACCAAGAAGGGGGAAACGTAGGTCAGAGCACCCGCCCCCAAGAAACCCAAGAGGAGGGTTAGCCCGCCCACCCGTCTGGCGAGCCTGGTAGCCTCCAGAGGGTCTTTCTCTAGAAGATAGGAAAAGCGGGGCAAGAACAACTTGTTGAAGGGTTCCCACATAGGTGTCAGGGCCCTGGTAAGCCTCTCGGCGTTTGCGTAGAGGGCCACCTGGGCGGCTGGCGAGAAAAACCCCACCAGCAACACGTTCGCCGTGGTGTAAAGGCTGGCTACCAGGCGAGAGAGAAAGAGGCCAAAACCTCGCCTGAGCCAAACCCATCCCTCTCTGAATCCTGGGCGGAGCCCCACCCAAGACACCGCCCAAAGGAAGCCCACGAAGCTCACGGCAAGGGCTGCCAGGGCCTGAAGATACAGAGGCCAGGCCACCTGCGCCGGGGAGCGCACGAGGAAGAAAATGCCTAGGGTTGCCAGAAAACGGACGGAGAACTCCATGAGGGCTACCGGCCCCATCCGCTCCACACCCTGGAAGAACCAGGCTGGGCTCAAGCCTGTTCCCATGGCGAGGAGAAAGCTTCCTCCCACGAGGCCCGCCTCTCCACGCAAAGGCGGGAAAAAGTAGAGGACGAGCAAGGCCATCGCTCCAGCGGGTAACAGGAGAAGCCACCTAGCGGCCAACACCCCGCTTAGGATGCCCCGTAAGACCTGAAGCTCGTGCCGCCACTTGGACACCTCCCGGGTGGCCGAAAGGGAGAGGGCGTACTCCAAGAGCATGTAGAAGTACAGGGAGAGGGCCTGGGCCAAGGCGAGCTTGCCGAACCCTTCCGGCCCCAAGACCCGGGCCAGATAGGGCAGGGTGATGAAGGGAAAGAGGTAGTTGGCCGCCTGGACGGCGTAGAGGTAAAGGAGGTTGCGCAGGGTGGGGCTTCGCCACGCCCGTTCCACTCTGGTCCAAAGGCGAGAGGGCAAGCCCATGAGGCTATTCCTCCACCGGCTTCCGCGCCTCCTCTAGAAGCGCCTGGACCAGCCCGGGGCTCGTGGCCTCCACGTAGACCCGCACCACGGGCTCCGTCCCAGAGGCCCGGAAGAGGACCCAGGCTTCCTCGTAGAGCCACTTCACCCCGTCCAGGGTGTCCACCCCCCTGGGGGTGAAGCCGGCCAGGGGGCGGGGCTCTCGGAGGGAGGCGAGGTCCAGGAGGGCCTTCAGAGGGAGGTCCAGGCGGTGGAGGGCGGCGAAGGTGAAGTCCCGGGCGATGACCCCCCGGAAGCCCTCGGTGCCGAAGCGGATGGGCGCGCTCATCGGAAAGGAAGCATAACACGCCCCCAGCCGTAAGGGAAGCCGGAGCGCTCTGGAGAAACCGGAGGGGAGGAGTGACGGCCTGCGGAAAGAGGTCCTGTCCCTTCCCTCCCCCGCTGATCCATCTGGGTAAAATGGCTCCCATGATCCCCTGGATGCTCTTCGCCCTGGCCCTCTGGGGCCTGGCCCTGGCCCAGGACTGGGGGCTCACCCAAAGCCAGACCCTCACCGCCCAGGGGGCCAGGGCCTGGCGCTACACCCTCAGTCCCAGGAACAAGGAAGCCCGGGCGCTATGGGAGGCCCTCTCCCTCCAGTACCGGGACCACCTGCGGGCGGGATACCGGGTGGACCTGGGGGGCTGGCGGCTCTACTTTTTGGGAGGAAGGCTTCGGCTGGAGCGGCACTGCCAGGCGGTGAACCCCGCCTGCTTCACCTCCGGGGCCCTCCCCGTGGAGAAGGCCCGGCAGGATCGGTTCCTCTTGGAGCTCTCCGCCCTCCTGGACCGGGCCCTGAGGGAGGCGGCCCAGACCGGGGGCACGGTCACCCTAAGCCGGCTTTTCCGGGTGGAGCTGAGGCGGAACCAGGCCCCGCCCTACCCGGCAAGCCCCTCGGGCTGGAAGCCCTGAAGGCGGGGTATCCTCTTTCCCATGAAGCGGGCGCTGGTCCTGGCCCTTCTCCTGGGGGCCGCCCTGGCGGGCCCCTGCGGGGAGAGGCCCTACACCTTGGAGACGGAAGAAGGCCTCCTAGGCGGGGAGAACCTGAGCTACGACGGCGAGGTCCTGGTCTTTGAGGGCAGGGCCTGCCTGGAGCGGGAGGGGCTCTACCTGGAGACCCCCCTCCTCCGCTACCTCGAGGCCCAAAGCGCCTTCCAGGCGGAGGGACTCCGGGGAGAAGCCCAAGGCTGGCGCCTGTGGGCGGAAAGGCTGGAGGGGAAGACCCTGTACGGGGTACGCCTGGAGAAGGGAAGCCTCAAGGCCGAGGCCGAGAGCCTCCGCCTGGAAACCCCTCTCCTGGGCCTGGGGGTCCGGCTGGAAAGCCCCGCCTACCGGGTGAGGGCGGAGGAGGCCCGCTTCACCAGGGAGGAGGCCAGGCTCAAGGGCTTCCTCGCCACCCCCTGCCCCTGTGGGGAGGAGGTGCGCCTTTCCATGGAGGAGGCCCGGTTTGACCCAAAGACAGGAGAGCTTAAGGGGGAAGCCACCTTGGGGCTATGGGGGCTGGACCTTCCCTTAGGGGAAGCGCGGGCCAGCGTCAACCAACGGCCGGACCTGAGAAACCCTTTGGTCTTAGGAGGCTCGAGTACCGGGAGCTGGACCCTGGGCCTCCAGGACTTTCCCCTCCCCAGGCCAGGGGAGGAGGTCGGCCGGTGGGAGAGGAGGTTCACTCTCCTGGCCACGGGGCTTGGCACCCCTCAGGAAGCCCTGCGCCTGGGCTTAAGGGAAGGGGGACGGGGGGCCGAGGTACAGCTCGGGTACGCCCCAGGGGTCCAGGCCTACTGGGATGACCTCTTCCTTGCGGCAAGCCCCCACCCCCCCGACGCCGACACTCCCCGCCTCGAGGCCCGCTACCGGCCCACCTTCCGCCTGGAGGGCCTGACCTTGAGCCCCTTCCTGCGCTACGCCGAGACGGGAAGGAGCCAGGGCTGGACCCTGGGGGTGGAGGGGGGCTACCAAAAGACCCTCAGGGAAGGCCCCTTCAGCCTCGCCCTCTCCCCTGCCCTCTTGGCCGCCCTATACCCCGGGACCCCCTACGCCCCCTACCTGGCGGTGGGAGGCGGCGTGGAGGGAGGGTTCCGGGAGGGGGACCTGGCCCTGCGGGCGGGGTATGCGGGGAGGCTCGAGGTCCTGGGGAAGACCCCGCCCTTCTCCTACGAGAACCGGGACGAGTTCCAAAGGCTCTTCCTGGAAGGGCGCCGGGGGCCCTTCGCCCTCCGCTACACCCTGGAAAACCCCCTGGGCAACCGGATGGACCGGCTGGAGGGGGAGTACCGGGAGGAGGCCTTGGGCACCCTCCGCCTGGGCTACGTGCGGGGAAGCTACGGGGAGATGCGCCTGGCCTACGCCATGCCCCTGCCCGAGCGGACCTGTTGCCAGGCCCTCTGGCTCGCCCCGGAGCTAGGGTGGGGGGAGGGGGGCCCGAGCCGGTACGGCCTCACCCTCCGCTACTACGACGGGTGCTTCGCCTACGAGCTCAGGGTGCAAAACGTCCTCAAGGGGCAGTACGATGAGGCCACGGGGCCTGGGTTCTCCTTCGGCCTCAGCCTGCGCTAAGATAGGGACATGCCGGAAGACCGCCTCCTGGAGCGGCTGGAGAAGCTGGAAGGGATCGTGGAGACCACCGTCCAGGTGCTCCCACCCCTGATCCAGGACCTTTCCCGGCGGATTGACGGCCTCCGGGAAGAGGTCCGCGGGACGGAGGGCAGGCTGGAGGGCCGCATCCAGCAGCTGGAGAACAAGCTGGAGCGCCAGGTCCAAGAGACCCGGACCGAGCTGGAAAACCGCATCCAGCAGACGGAAACCAAGCTGGAAGGACGAATCCAGGCGGTAGAAACCAAGCTGGAAGGGCAGATCCAGGCGGTAGAAACCAAGCTAGGAGAACGAATCCAGGCGGTAGAAACCAAGCTGGAAGGGCGCATCCAAGAGGTTGAGACCAAGCTGGAGCGCCAGATCCAAGAAACCCGGGCCGAGCTGGAAAACCGCATCCAGCAGACGGAAACCAAGCTGGAAGGACGAATCCAGGCGGTAGAAACCAAGCTGGAAGGGCAGATCCAGGCGGTAGAAACCAAGCTAGGAGAACGAATCCAGGCGGTAGAAACCAAGCTGGAAGGGCGCATCCAAGAGGTTGAGACCAAGCTGGAGCGCCAGATCCAAGAAACCCGGGCCGAGCTGGAAAACCGCATCCAGCAGACGGAAACCAAGCTGGAAGGACGAATCCAGGCGGTAGAAACCAAGCTGGAAGGGCAGATCCAGGCGGTAGAAACCAAGCTAGGAGAACGAATCCAGGCGGTTGAAACCAAGCTGGAAGGGCGCATCCAGGCCGTAGAAACCAAGCTGGAAGAACGGATTCAGGCGGTAGAAACGAAACTGGAAGGACGCATCCAAGAGGTTGAAACCAGGCTGGAAGAGCGCATTGAAAACCTGCGCCAGGAGGTGAAGGCCGAGATCAACACCGCCTTCAACAAGGCCATGCTCCTCTTCACCGCCATCGGGGCGGTCCTGGCCTTGCTCACCCTCTTCCGCTAGGGGGGCTCCACCCTCAAGCCCCGGAGGAAAAGGTTCCGGTCCTCAGGAGGGCGGTAGAGGTCGTCGGTGAAGACCAGGGCCACCGTACCCCTCCCGGTAACCCGCACCCAAAGCTCCCTCCGGCCCAAGACCTCTCCCTCCCACAGGGTGCGCCTTCCCTCCACCACCATAACGTGAGGCCCCCGGCCCTGGGCGGGGGTGCCCTCGAGGTCCAGCACCAAGGTGGCCGCCCGGCAGAGGGGAATGGGGAGGGCCCCGCTCGTCCAGAGGTCCGCCCGCTCCGGCAGGGGGCCGGGAAGGCAAGCCTCCCCAAAGAGAGGCCTCAGGGTGAGGGCCCGGGAGAGGGCGAGGAGGGAGGCCAAGAAGGCGAGGAGGAAGAAGACCCCCTGGAGGAAGGCCCTCACCGCCCCACCTCCTCCTCCAAGGTGTAGCGGGGCCTCAGGGCCAGGCGGTGCTGGCTGAAGAGCACCAGGCGGAGCCGGTACTGCCCCGGGGGAAGCTCGGGCAGGGCGAAGCGGATGGGCCCATCCCCCGCCCACTCCCAGCCCAGCCGCAGGCACCCCTTGGCCTGGCAGAGCCATACCTGGACCCGGTACCCTTCTCCCCCGAGGAGGCGCACCTCCCCCACCCCCTCCCGGGGCAGGGCGGCGTAGGCCAGTAGAGGCCTTCCTCATTCTTCCTCACCGCCGTCTACCTCTTCGGCTTCTTCTACGCCGGGGCGAGGTGGCTGGAAGGGGTACCCCTCTCTAAGGTCCTCCGCTGGCTCTCCTACCACGTGCCCGGGGTGCTGGTGCAGGTCTTCCCCATCGCCCTGGTCACGGCCACCGTCCTCCTCTTTGGGCGCCTGGCCGCAGAAGGGGCCCAGTTCGCCCTCCTTTCCGGGGGGATCCCCCTCTTCCGGGCGGCCTTCCCCCTCCTGGGAATCGGGGCCTTCCTCTCCCTGGCCTCCCTCTACCTTCAGGAGTACGTGGTCCCCGAGGCCAACAACCGGGTGCGGGTGGCCTGGTGGGACGAGATCCACACCCAGGGGGCGGGGCTTTTCCGCCTGGTGGGGAAGGAGATCCCCATCGGACAGGGGAAAAGCCTTTACTTTGAGGGCTTTGACATGGCGGCCAAGGAGATGGTGGGGGTGCGCATCAGCGCCTTCCAGGGGAAGGTGGGCACCTTCCTCTTCGCCCAGCGGGGGACCTGGGAGGACAAGACCCTTTACCTCCGGGACTACCGCCTCTACCGGGTGGACTTCCAGGAGGTGCCGGGGCTGGAAGGGGCCAAGGACCTCCTCGCCCAGGTGCGCAAGGTCTTCCGGGCGGCAAGCCGGGGAGAGCTTCTGGAGGTGGAGTCCGACCTCTCCCGGGCCCGGGCCATCGCCGACTACGCCGACACCTTCAGCTTCGGCCAGGATAGCCTGAGCGAGGCCTGGCGGAAGCTGAAAAACCCCTTCCTCCCCCCTGCCGACCGCCTTAGGGCCAGGCTGGAGTTCCACTCCAAGCTGGCCCTGCCCCTGGCCAACCTGGTCCTGGTCCTCCTCTCGGCGGCCATGGCCCTGCGCTACGGGCGGAGCGCCGGGCTCGCCCTGGGGATGAGCGTGGTCCTCTCCTTGGCCTACTACGGGGCCTTCTTTCTGGGGCGCTCCCTGGCGGGCCTCGGGGCCCTGCCCCCGGAGCTTGGGGCCTGGGGGGCCAACCTGCTCTTCCTTTTCCTCGGGGTGCGGGCCCTGCGGTAGACTCGGGGCATGGTGGGAAGCGGCCTCCTAACCGCCCCGCCCGGGCTTTCGCCGCGGGGGGGGCTCCGCAAAGCGTTTCCCCACGCCCCAGGCGGGAGGCTACAGGCCGGGGAATCCCCGCAGGGTCCCGGGGGGCTTAGGCCGTGAGGCCCTTGCGCCTGGGCCTGGTGGCCTACCCAGGCCTCGGGGGAAGCGGTATCGTGGCCACGGAGCTGGCGGACAGGCTGGCCCGGCTGGGGCACCAAGTCTACCTCTTCGCCACCGAAAGGCCCTTCCGCCTGGCCAAGGAAAGCCCGGTGGTCTACGTGCCCGTGGACCTGCCCTTTTACCCCGTTTTCCCGGGACCTCTCTACACCCTCTCCTTGGCGGGGACCCTGGAGCAGGAAACCAAGCGCCTGGGCCTAGACCTCGTCCACACCCACTACGCCATCCCCCACGCCGCCTCGGCCTACCTGGCCCTGGGCGAGGAGTTTCCCCTGGTGCACACCCTCCACGGCACGGACGTCTCCCTCCTGGGGATGGACCCCGCCTTCCACGGGCCCACCCGCCGGGCCCTGGCCAAGGCCCGGGCCACCACCGCCGTGAGCCGGGCCCTGGCTAAGGAGGCGGAAAGGGCCTTCGGGGTGCGCCCCAGGGTGATCCACAACGCCGTGGACCCGGAGCGCTTTTACCCGAGGCCGGAAAGAAAGCGCCTGTACGCGGAGGAAGGGGAGTTTCTCCTCGTCCACGCCTCCAACTTCCGGCCCATCAAGCGGGTGCCGGACCTGGTGCGGGCCTTCGCCAAGGTGCGGAGGAAGGCCAGGGCCAGGCTCCTCCTCCTGGGGAAGGGGCCGGAGGAGGCCGAGGCCAGGCGGGTGGCGGAGGAGCTTCAGGTGGCCCCCTGGGTCACCTTCCACCCCCCCACCCCCCACCCGGAGGAGGTCCTGGGGGCGGCGGACCTCTTCCTTTTGGCCTCGGAGGAGGAGTCCTTCGGCCAGGCGGCCCTGGAGGCCTTGGCCTCCGGGGTTCCCGTGGTGGCCACGGCGGTGGGGGGGGTGCCGGAGCTGGTCACCCCGGAGGTGGGAAGGCTGGTGGAGCTTGGCGACCTCGAGGGCCTCGCCCAGGCGGTGCTGGAGCTCTTGGAAAGCCCCCACCTGAGGAGGATGCGGAAGCGGGCCCGGGCCTACGCCGTGGAGCGCTTCCACCCCGAGCGGATCACGGAACAGTACCTGGAGGTCTACCGGGAGGCCTTGGGGTGAAGGGGCCCCCATGCTGGCTTCGCCAGCATGGGGTGGTATCAGGCGTGGGCCACCAGCTCCCGCTTGCCCTTGCGGGCGGGGCGCCTCTTGGGTTCCTGGGCGCGGGCCTCCAGGGCCTTCAGCCCCCCCACCAGGGCCAGGTCCAGCACCTCGTCCAGGTGTTCCACGAAGTGGAAGGTCATGTTCTGCCTAAGGGGCCTGGGGATGTCCGCCAGATCGGCCTCGTTGGGCTTGGGTAGGATCACCTCCCGGATCCCGGCCCGCCTCGCCCCCAGGACCTTCTCCTTCACCCCGCCGATGGGCAGCACCCTCCCCGTGAGGGTGATCTCCCCGGTCATGGCGATGTCGTGGCGCACGGGCACCTCGGTGAGGGCGGAGACCAAAGCGCTCACGATGGCCACCCCGGCGGAAGGGCCCTCCTTGGGGATGGCCCCGGCGGGGACGTGGATGTGGATGTCGGACTGGTCAAACCGCTCCAAGGGAATGCCGAAGCGCCCCGCGTTCTTCTTGGCGTAGGAGAGGGCTGCCCGGGCCGACTCCTTCATCACATCCCCGAGCTGCCCGGTGAGGATCAGGTTCCCCTTGCCGGGCATCACCGAGACCTCCACGAACATGATGTCCCCGCCCACGGGGGTGTAGTACATCCCCGTGGCCACCCCCACCTGGGGCTCCCGGGCCTCGGTCTCGGGCAGGAAGCGGGGCGGGCCCAGGTACCGCTCCAGGTCCCTCTCCGTGATGCGCACCCGCTTCCTGCCCTCCTCCAGGATCTGCCGGGCCGCCTTCCGGAGAAGGGCCCCGATCTCCCGCTCCAGCTGCCTCACCCCCGCCTCCCGGGTGTAGTGGGTGATGAGGCGCATGAGGGCGGCCTCCGTCACCACCACCTGGTCTGGGTCCAGGCCGCCTTCCCTAAGCTGCCGGGGCAGGAGGTAGCGCTTGGCGATCTCCAGCTTCTCCTGCTCGATGTAGCTGGTGAACTCAATGGCCTCCATGCGGTCCATGAGGGGCGCCGGGATGTTCTGGGGGAAGTTGGCGGTGCAGATGAACATGACCTCCGAGAGGTCAAAGGGCACCCCCAGGTAGTGGTCCACGAACTCCTTGTTCTGGGCGGGGTCTAGGACCTCCAGGAGGGCCGCCGCCGGGTCGCCCTGGTAGGAGATGCCCAGCTTGTCCACCTCGTCCAGGAGGAAGACCGGGTTCTTGGTCCCCGCCTGCCTCAGGCCCTGGATGATCCGCCCGGGCATGGCCCCGATGTAGGTGCGGCGGTGGCCTCGGATGTCGGACTCGTCCCGGGCGCCGCCCAAGGAGATGCGCACGTACTTCCGCCCAAGGGCCTCGGCGATGCTCTTGGCGATGGAGGTCTTCCCCACCCCCGGCGGCCCCACGAAGAGGAGGATGGGGCCCTTGTTGACCTCCTCGGGCGGGATCTCCCCCCGCCTGGCCCTTTCCGCCTTGAGCTTGCGCACCGCCAGGTACTCCAGGACCCGGTCCTTCACCTTCTCCAGGCCGTAGTGGTCCCGCTCCAGGATCTCCTTGGCCCGCTTCAGGTCCAGGTTGTCCTCGGTGCGGGTGTTCCAGGGGAGGTTGACGATCCAGTCCAGATAGGTGCGGATGACGCTGGCCTCGGCGGAGTCGGGGTGCATGCGGGCCAGGCGGTTCAGCTCCCTCTCCGCCTCCTGGCGGACCACGGGAGGAAGGTCCAGGGCGGCGAGCTTCTTCCGGAACTCCTCCACCTCCTGCTCCCCCTCCTCCCCGTGGAGCTCCCGCTGGATGGCCTTCATCTGCTCCCGGAGGAAGTACTCCCGCTGGTTGCGGTCAATCTCCTCCTTGACCTGCTGCTGGATGCGCCGCTGGGTTTCGATGAGGGCGAGCTCCCCCTCCAGGAGGACGAGGACCGCCTTCAGCCGCTCGGCCACACTCGCGGTCTCCAGCACCCTCTGCTTGTCCTCGAGGCGGAAGTCCATGTGGAAGGCGATGTAGTCGGCGAGCTGCGAGGGGTCCTCCAGGTTCAGGACGAACTGGGCCACCTCGGGGGCCAGGTACTTCCCCTCCTTCAGGAGGGCCTGGAACTTGTCCTTGACCTCCCGTACCAGGGCCTTCACGGTGAGGGCCTCCCCGGGCTCGTCGGAAAGCACATCCCCCCGGGCCTCGAGGTGGTCCCCCAGGTCCAGCCACTCCCTCACCCGCACCCGGGCGAAGGCCTGCACCAGGACCTGGACGGAGCCGTCCGGGTTCTTGCGCATCTTGAGGATGTTGCAGGCCGTGCCCACCTCGTAAAGGTCCGAGGGCTTGGGCGTCTCCACCTCCTTGTCCTTCTGGCTCACGATGAGGAGAACCCGCTCGCGGGCCAGGGCCTCGTCAATGGCCCGGATGGAGATGGGCCGGCCCGCATCGATGGGCATGACCATGGTGGGGTAGATGACCGACCCCCTCACGGGGCAGACGGGTAAGGTCTCGGGCAGCATGGGCATCCTCCTTTCTGGGTTCGCTTCCTTCGGGTCCATAGCCTAAGCCTACCTGTATCAAGTTTACTGCGAAACCCTGTTTAGCGCAAAGGGTCCTGGGTCACAAGGCCTTATCCTAAGGCCATGCGGCCTTGGGCCCTCCTGGTTCTCCTCCTTCTGGGCCTGGGCCTGGCCCAGAAGAGCGGGGGCGGGGTAGGGGGAAGGCCCTACACCCCCCCGCCCATGAGCCCGGGGCCCGCCCCCTCCTACCCCCTGCCCTACCCCAGCCCGGGCCCGGTGTACGTCTACCCCTATCCGGGAGGCGGGGGGAGCCTGGGAGCGGTGCCCTTCCTGGTCTTCCTGGGCCTCGCCCTGGTGGCCTTCCTCATGGTGCGGGGCCTAAGCCAGGCGGGGGAAAGGGGGCCCCAGGCCGGGGTGGGCCGCCTGCGCCTCGCCCTCCTCCCGCGCCCCGAGGTGCAGCGGGCCCTGAGGCGCCTCGCCGAGGAGGCCGACACCAACACGGCCAAGGGCCTGGCGGACCTCCTGGACGAGGTGGCCCTGGTCCTCCTGCGGGAGGAGCCGGCCTGGCGCTTCGGGAGCTACGAGGCGAGGCAAGGGGACGAGGAGGCGGTCCTGGCCCGCTTTGACGCCTGGATGCTGGAGGACCGGAGCACCTACCAGGAGACCTTCCGCCACTTTGAGGGGAAGCGGGTGGAGGCGGCCTACACGCCCAAGGTGGAGCCCGGGGGGCGGTACCTGGTGGCCTCCCTCCTCCTGGCGGTGCGGGGAAACCTGCCCCCACCCGGCCCCCTGGACCGAAGGAGGGCGAAGGAGGCGCTTCTCGCCTTCGCCGGGAGCACCCCCTTCTCCCTCCTCGCCTTCCACCTGGCCTGGACGCCGGAGAAGGAGGGGGAGGGCCTTACCGAGGAGGAGCTCCTCGCCCTCTTCCCCGGCCTGGAGAAGCTTTGACGCTCAGGTAGCAGTCCCCACGTTGCAGGACCAAGGCGCAGCCCTCCGCCAAGGCTTCAAGGGACACCCGGCCACGGCCTTCCCGGGTAGAGTAGAAGCTGTGGTGCAGGTAGGCCCAAGGCGCATCACCTTCTACCCTCCCGAGGGCGCCCACGCCCTCGTGGGCGACTTCACGGACTGGGAGAGAAACCCCATCCCCCTTTCGGGGCCGGTCACCCTGGAGTTCCCGGAGGGGGCCTACGTGGAGTACGCCTTTCTGGACCGAAAAAGCCGCCCCTTCCCCGACCCCGACAACCCGGAGAGGGCCGACAACCCCTGGTGGAGCTACCCGAGGGCGGTGAAGCTCCCCGGCTTCCGCTACGAGGCGCCCCCCGAGCCCGAGGCCGAGCCCAGGGTGGAGCGCCACCGCCTGGGGGAGAGGCGCTTCTACGTGGCAAAGACCGGGGAGGCCTCGAGGACCACGGTGGTGGCCCAAGACGGGGTGGCCTTCTACCGCACGGCGGGGCTTCACAAGGTGGCGCAGGCCCTCCTGGAGAGGGGCGAGATCCCCCCGGTGCGCCTCGTCTTCGTGGAGCCCATAGACCGCAACCGGGAGTACCGCTTCAGCGAGGCCTACGAGGCGGAGTTCCACCGGATCCTAGGGGAGGTGGAAAAGGCCTACGGGCCCCTGGGGGAGGTGGTCCTGGTGGGGGCCTCCTTGGGGGGGCTCTTCTCCCTGTGGCAGGCCCTGAGGCACCCGGACCGCTTTCCCAAGGTCCTCGCCCTCTCCCCCGCCCTCAAGGCCCACCCCGGGGGGATGGACGCCTACCGGGATGAGGAGTGGCTCCTCCTTCGCTACGCCGAGGCGGAAAGGCTTCCTAGGGTCTACCTGGAGGTGGGGCTTCTGGAGTGGCTCCTCGCCCCCAACCGCCGCTTCGCCGCCCTCCTCGCCGACCGAAGGGTGCCCCACGCTTACCGGGAAAGGCCCAGCGGCCACAACTGGGTCACCTGGAAGCAGGCCCTGGCCCCCGGGCTTTGCTACCTCCTGGGGGAAGGGTGAGCGGGGAGGCCTTCCTCACCCTCTTCTCGGTGGCCGCCCTGGAGGCCCTCCTCTCCGGGGACAACGCCCTGGTCCTGGCGGTGATGGTGAGGCCCCTGCCCGCCCCCCTCCGCCGCCGGGCCCTGCTCTACGGCCTCCTGGGGGCCTACCTCCTCCGGGGCCTCGCCCTCCTCTTCGCCGTCTTCGTCATCCGGCTCTGGTGGGCCCAGGTCCTGGGGGGACTTTACCTCGTGCACCTGATGGTCCGGCACTTCCGCGGCCCCTCCGAGGCCAAGTCCCTCCCCGGGGCCACCGCCAAGGAGTTCTGGCGGGTGGTGGTCCTCATCAACCTGGTGGACCTGGCCTTCGCCGTGGACTCCATCCTGGCGGTGGTGGCCTTCTCCAAGGACCTCCCCTTGGTCTTCCTGGGGGTGGCCCTGGGCATCCTCTTCATCCGCCTCCTGGCGGGCTCGGTGGTGGCCCTGATGGAGCGCTACCCGGGCCTGGAAAGGGTGGCCTACGCCCTGGTGGGCTGGGCCGGGGTGAAGCTCCTCCTGGAGGGCACCCATACCCTCGCCCACATCCTCCACCGCCCCGAGCTCGCCCCCACCCTCCCCAAGGCGGTCTTCTGGGGGGGCACCCTCCTCATCCTCGCCCTGGGGAGCGCCCTCGCCTTCCGCCGCCATGCCTAGGGACTGGGAAGCCTTTTACCGCGAAGCCCGGGAGATGAGGGAACCCGCCTTCGTGGTGCGGGCCTACGGGCCCTTTGCGCCCCCGGGAAGGGTTTTGGACCTGGCGGGGGGCCTGGGGCGGAACGCCTTTTACTTTCTGGAACGGGGGCACCCCGTGGTCCTGGTGGAGAAGAGCCGGGAGGCCCTGAAAAGGCTTCGGGGGGTGGAGGGCCTCCGCCTTTGGGAGCTGGACCTGGAAGGCCGGGAGGCTCTCTTCCGCCTTCCCCAAGGCCCCTTCGCCGCCATCGTGAAAAGCTACTACGTGAACCGCTCCCTCCTCCGGGCCCTCCCTCCCCTCCTGGCCCCGGGGGGGCTTCTCCTGGTGGAGGGCTTTTCCCGTCGGGAGGCCCTGAGGCGGGGAAGGCCGGAAAGCCCCTTTTACTGGGAGCCCGAGGAGCTCCTCACCCCTCCCCCGGGCCTGGCCTTGAGGGCCTTTGGGGAGGGGTGGATGGAGGGGTACAGGGCGTACGCCGTCTACGTCAGGCCTTGAGGCCCCGGGCCACCAGCTCGGCGATGTCCAGGACCTCAGGGGGCCTCTCGTCCTGGGCGATCTCCACGTTCATCATGGCCATGCAGAAGGGGCAGCCCGTGGCGATGACCTCGGCCCCCGTGGCCTTGAGCTCCTTGTAGCGGTTCTCGGAAACTCGCATGGCCCCGGGCTCCTCCTCCTTCCAGAACTGGGCCCCGCCCGCCCCGCAGCAGAAGCTGTTCTCCCGGCTCCGGGGGGGCTCGGTGAGGACGAAGCCCACCCCCTTCAGCACCTCCCGGGGGGCCTCGTAGACCCCGTTGTGGCGGCCCAGGTAGCAGGGGTCGTGGAAGACCACCCTCCTGGTCTCCTCGGAGACCGGGAGCCTCCCGCTCCTCAAGAGGTCGGCCAGGAACTCCGAGTGGTGCACCACCCGGTACTCCCCGCCGAAGGCCCGGTACTCGTTCTTCAGGGTGTGGAGGCAGTGGGGGCAGGTGGTGACGATGGTCTTGGGGGCCACGGCGTTCAGGGTCTCCACGTTCTCCGTGGCCAGCTGGAAGAAGAGGTACTCGTTCCCCGCGCGCCTGGCCGAGTCCCCGGTGCACTTTTCCCGGGTGCCGAGGACCGCCCAGTCCACGCCCGCGGCGTTCAGGATGGCCACCATGCTCCGGGCGATCTTCTGGGCCCGGGGGTCGTAGCTCGGGGCGCACCCCACCCAGTAGAGGACCTCAGGATGGGGCTTCTCCTCCACGGTGGGGACGTTGAGCCCCTCCGCCCAGTCCAGGCGCTTGCCCTGGCCGATGCCCCAGGGGTTGCCGGAGCGCTCCATCCCCCGGAAGGCGTTGTTGAGCTCCTGGGGGAACTCCCCTTCCATCAGGACCTTGGCCCGGCGGACGTCCAGGATGTGGAGCATGGGCTCGTTGCCCACGGGGCAGACCTCCACGCAGGCCATGCAGGTGGTGCAGGCCCAGAGGGCCTCCTCGCTCAGGGCGAAGTCCATGAGGGGCCTGGGGCTCTCCTTGCCCTGGGCGAAGTCCTGAAGGATCCCGTTCAGCTCGTAGCGCTCGGAGATGAGGATGGCGGCCGGGGAAAGGGCCTTCCCCGTGGCGTAGGCCGGGCAGGCCTCCTGGCAGCGGTTGCACATGATGCAGGCGTAGGCGTCCAGAAGCCGCTTCCAGGAGAGGTCCTCGAGCCTCTCCGCCCCGAACTTCTCCTCCTCCTTCTCCAGGTCCAGGGGCGAAAGGGCCCCCGGCACCTCCTTGCGGAAGGCGAGGTTGATGGGGGCCATCATCAGGTGGATGTGCTTGGAGCGGGGGAAGTAGGGGAGGAAGAGGAGGATGGAGGCCAGAGCGCCCCACCAGAAGAGGTGCTCCCCGAAGGTGAGAAGGGCGGGGGAAAGGCCGGAAAGCGCCCCGCCGAGGGCACTGGCCACGGGCTGGAAGGGGTCGGGACCCTCCTGGGCGAGTTGGAAGGCCTTGGAAAGGAGGCGGCTTCCCACGTGGAAGGTGATGAAGGCCCCCACGATGGCCGAGTCCCGGGGGATGCCCTGGCGCACCCGTTCGTGCAGGCGCACCCTGGGGTTCCAGGTGAAGTCCTGGGGAGCCACCAAATAGCGGCGCACCATGAGGCCCAGGATCCCCACCAGGATCAAGGCCGTGAGGAGGTCGGCCACCAGGTTATAGGGGTTCCAGAACCCTCCCTGGGCGTGAAGGCCGAAGAAGCCTTCCAGGAAGTCCACCAGGTTCACGAGCAGGTAGTAGACGAAGCCGTAGAAGACGAAGGCGTGGAGGAGGGAGACCAGGGGCCTCCTTTTGAAGACCGTCTGCTGGGTGAGGGTGAGCCAGAGGGCCCGGCCGATGCGCTCGGGGAGGCGGTCAAAGCGCTCCTCGGGCCGCCCCCGCCTTATGGCCAGATAGACCTGCCGGAAGCCCGTGTAGGCGTAGTACAGGCTTCCGGCCGCGAGGAGGAGGAAGAGGATTTTCTCCGGCAAGGTGAGCATGGGCGCCACCTCCTTATACTCAGTAAAAGTTTACCCCATTCCCCCGGCCCGGCAAGGGCATGGCCGCCCCGCCGCGGCGGGGACCCAAGGGTATAAGCCGGGGGCCTGGCGTTGCGGGACCAAGGGGCGGGCCCATAGAATGGCCCCCCGTGGAAACGGCCGCCCTTTTGGTCCTCTCCTTCTTCGGGCTTTTGAACCTCTTCATCTTCCACCGCTTCAAAAAACCCCTCCTGCCCCTGATCCTGGCGCTTTTCGTGAGCTTCTTCGTCTTCTTCCTCTCCCCCGCCTTGGGCCTTCTTACCTTCCTTGTGGGCCAGACCCTGGCCTTCTACCAGGCGGGGAAGAGGTAGTGGAGCAAAAGGGCCACCAAAAGCCCCAGGAGGGCCCCCACCAGGACCTCGAGGTAGGTGTGGCCCAAAAGCTCCTTCAGAGGCTCCTGGGCGAAGCCCCGCTCCACCAGCTTCTGCAGCTCCTCCACCAGCTGGTTGAGGAGCTGGGCGTGGAGGCCCGCCGCCCGGCGGATGCCCGTGGCGTCGTACATGACGATGAGGGCGAAGACGGCGGCCACGGCGAAGAGGGCGCTGTCAAACCCCTCCCTGAGGCCCACGCTCACCGCCAGGGCGCTCACCGTGGCCGAGTGGGAGCTGGGCATCCCCCCGGTTTCCAGGAAGCGCTCCCATTGGAAGCGGCCCTCGAGGCGGTAGTAGAGGAGGAGCTTCAAGGTCTGGGCCAGGAGGTTGGCCAGAAGGGCCGTCCAGAAGATGGCGTTAGAGAAGAGTTCCATGCCGCCTGAGGAGGGCCGCCTTGAGGGTGTTGGCCATGAGCATGGCCACGGTCATGGGCCCCACCCCCCCGGGCACGGGGGTGAGGGCCCCCGCCACCTCGGCCACCTCCGGGTGGACGTCCCCCAGAAGCTTCCCCTCCACCCGGTTCACCCCCACGTCCACCACGATGGCCCCCGGCCGCACCCAGTCCTTCCGCACCAGGTGGGGCCTGCCCACGGCCACCACCAGCACCTCCGCCCGCCGGGTGAGGGCGGGGAGGTCTTGGGTCTTGGAGTGGGCCAGGGTCACCGTGGCGTCCTCCCTAAGGAGGAGGCCCGCCAGGGGCTTGCCCACGATGTTGGAGCGGCCCACCACCACTACCTCCTTCCCCTTAAGGTCCACCCCGTGGTGCTTGAGGAGGCGGACCACCCCCAGGGGGGTGCAGGGGAAAAGCCCCTCGCCCCCGCTCCAGAGCCGGCCCACGTTCAAGGGGTGGAAGCCGTCCACGTCCTTGAGGGGGTGAAGGGCCTCCAGGACCCGCTCGGCGCGGATGTGGGGGGGGAGGGGAAGCTGGACCAGGACGCCGTCCACCTCGGGGTCGGCGTTGAGGAGGGCGATGCGCTCCAAGAGGGCCTCCTCCGGGAAGTCCTCGGGGTAGACCTCCACCTGGCTCCTAAGGCCCAGCTCCCGCGCCTTCTTGTCCTTGAGGCGCACGTAGGACACCGAGGCCGGGTCCTCCCCAAGCCGGATCACCCGCAGGGAGGGGACGAAGGGGAGGGAGGCCAGCCTGGCCTTAAGCTCGGCGTACACCGCCTGGGCTACCTCGTGGCCGGAAAAAACCCGCGCGCCGACCATATCAGTCCTCCTTGGGGGCCGCCCGCACCTCCCCCTCCTGGATGCGGCGGAAGAGGCGGCCCAAAACCCCGTTCACAAAGGCCCCGGAGTGCTCGCCCCCGTAGCGCTTGGCGATCTTCACCGCCACCTCTATGAGGGGGGCGAAGGGGGTGGGCTCGTAGAGCATCTCGTAGGTGGCGAGGCGGAGCACGGTGAGGTCGGTCTTGGACATCTGGCCGAAGTCCCACCCCTCCACCGTCTCCTTCAGGACGCGGTCCACCTCCTCCTGGTGGGCCTTGTAGCCGGAAAGGAGCCTCCGGGCAAAGGCCACCCCTTCCTCGTCCAGGGGGTCCCCGTAGGGATCGTCCTCCCCGCCCATCTCCTCCAGGGCGTGGCGGAGGGCCTCCTCCGGGTCCACGCCCCCCTGGGTATGGGCGAAGAGGGCCCGCATGGCCAGTTCCCGAGCCCGCCTACGCATGTCCCTCCGGGCGGTAGACCACCTGGGCCACGGTGACGTTCACCGCCTTGACCTTTTCCCCCGTGGCCAGGAAGAGGGACTCGGCCACCGCCTTCTGCACCCCCCGGGCCGCCTCGGGGATGACCACCCCGTAGTCCACGGAGAGGAGGACCTCCACGGAAAGGCCCTCCGGGGAGCGCTCCACCTTGACGGGCTTCATGCGGCGGAATACCTCCCCCAAGGAGCGAGGAGGCGCCTCCAGGAGCCGCACCCCCTCTAGGCCCGAAAGGGCGTGGACCACCAGGCCCTCGAGGGCGTGGTCGCTGATCTCGTAGTCCACCATCACACGCCCAGTCTACATCTCCATGCGCCGGGCCACGAAGTTGGTGTAGACCGCCCCTCGGCGGAAGAAGGCGTTCTGGAGGACCTTCTGGTGGAAGGGGATGGTGGTCTTGAGGCCCGGCCCCTCGATGACCGTCTCAGAGAGGGCCCGCTCCATGCGCCGTATGGCCTCCTCCCGGGTGGGGGCCCAGGCGAGGATCTTGGCGATGAGGCTGTCGTAGTGGGGCGGGATCTGGTAGCCGGCGTAGAGGTGGCTGTCCACCCGGATGCCCGGCCCCCCGGGGAAGAGGAGGGTCTCCACCTTGCCGATGGAGGGCCGGAAGCCCTTTTCCGGGTCCTCGGCGTTGATGCGCACCTCAATGGCGTGCCCCCGGACCTCAATCTCCTCCTGCTTAAGCCAGAGCTTCTCCCCTTGGGCGATGCGGAACTGGGCCTGGACCAGGTCAATGCCCGTGACCAGCTCCGTGACGGGGTGCTCCACCTGGATGCGGGTGTTCATCTCTATGAAGTAGAAGTTCCCCTCCTTGTCCACCAGAAACTCCAGGGTGCCGGCGGAAACGTTCCCCACGTGCTCGGCGAGCCTTCGCGCCGCCTCGGCGATGGCCCGGCGGGTCCCTTCGGGAAGGAGGCTTGGGGCCTCCTCCAGGAGCTTCTGGTGGCGGCGCTGGATGGAGCAGTCCCTTTCCCACAGGTGCACCACCCGCTCCCCGTCCCCCAGGACCTGGACCTCTATGTGCTTGGGCTCCTCTATGTACTTCTCCAAGTAGATGGCGGGGTTGCCGAAGGCGGAGCGGGCCTCCTCCTGGGCCTGCAGGATGGCCCTCTCCAGGTCCTCCTCGGTGTGGACCACCCGCATCCCCCGGCCCCCGCCCCCGGCGCTGGCCTTGAGGATCACGGGGTAGCCGATCTCCCAGGCGGCCCGCTTGGCCTCCTCCACGCTCCCTAGCTCGTCGGTCCCCGGGACCGTGGGCACCCCGGCCTCCCGGGCCACCTTTCTCGCCGTGGCCTTGTCCCCCAGGGCCCGCATGTTCTCCGGGGTGGGGCCGATGAAGGTGATGCCGTGCTCCCGGCACATCTCGGCGAAGGTGGCGTTTTCCGCCAGGAAGCCGTACCCGGGGTGGATGGCGTCCGCCCCCGTTACGATGGCCGCGGAAAGGAGGTTGGGGATGTTGAGGTAGCTCTGCCCCGAAGGGGGTGGGCCGATGCAGATGGCCTCGTCGGCGAGGAGCACGGGCAGGCTCTTCTCGTCGGCGGTGGAGTGGGCCACCACCGTCTTGATCCCAAGCTCCTTGGCCGCCCGGAGGATCCTCAGGGCGATCTCGCCCCGGTTGGCGATGAGGACCTTCTTCATACCGGCTGGATGAGGAAGAGGGGCTGGCCGTACTCCACGGGCTCCCCGTTCTGGACCAGGATCTTCTTCACGATGCCGGAGACCTCGGACTCGATCTCGTTCATGAGCTTCATGGCCTCGATGATGCAGAGGACCTGGCCCTTCTCCACCCGGTCCCCTTCCTTCACGTAAGGAGGGGCGTCGGGGGCCGGGGCCCGGTAGAAGGTGCCCACGATGGGGGCCCGGACCTCCACGCACCCGGCGCACCCCTCCTCGGCTTTGGCGGGCGCCTCCGGCGCCGGGGAGGGCGGGGGGACGGGCTCGGGAGCGGGGGCCGGAACCGCCGCGGCGGGCAGGGGGGCGGGAACGGCCACCACCGGCACCTCCCCTCCTCGGCGCACGGTGAGCTTGTAATCCGGGGTTTCCAGGGTAAGCTCGCTTACCCCGTGCTCCACCAGGGCCTGCAGGATCTGCTTGAGCTCCTTGGGGGTCATAGGTCCTCCTCGTGGCCTAAAGCATACCTGAAGGGCGCGGGGGTTCAACCTTTTCTTGAGCCCGGTCAAAATCCCGTCATAAACGAAGGCCCAGGCCCCGGGAGCGCCGGAGCCCGGAAACACCCCAGGTCAAGCCCGGCCCACGTACTCACCGGTGCGGGTGTCCACCTTGATGACCTCCCCGGGCTCCACGAAGAGGGGCACTTGGACCACGGCCCCCGTCTCCAAGGTGGCGGGCTTGGAACCGCCGGAGACCGTGTCTCCCCGCACCCCGGGAGGGGTGTCCACGATCCTGAGTTCCACCACCGTGGGGGGGGAGATCTTCAGGGGCCGGCCCTCGTACATGTCCCCCAGGACGGTCATCCCCTCCTTGAGGAAGCGGGCCGCTTCCACCCGGTCCTTGGGCACGTGGAACTGCTCGTAGGTCTCCAGGTCCATGAAGACCAGGTCCTCGCCGTCGGGGTAGAGGTACTGGAGCTCCCGGGTTTCCACGTAGATGTCCTCGAGCCTCTCCCCGGAGTTGAAGGTGCGCTCCACGGTGGCCCCGGTCTCCAGGTTCTTGAACTTGGCCACCACCTTGGCCCCGCCGCGGCCCAGCTTCTGGTGCTGGTATTCCACGCACTCCCAAAGGCCGCCGTCCATTTTCACCTTGGTGCCAGGGCGGAGATCGGTCACGCTGATCATGCTTCCTCCGGACTTGCCTGGGCTCCTTCCAGGTCCAGGACCTGGGGCTTCAGCCCCAGTTGGTCAATATACCGGAGATACTCCTCCTCCCCAAGCTCCCGCCCGGCCAGGGCCACCAGGAGGGCCTCCATGACGTTGGTGCCGAAGCTGCGGCCCTCTAGCCTCGGGGTGGTGGTGATGAGGTACCTCACCCCCCGCTCCCTCAGGAAGGCCACGTCCTCCTCCGTAGTGGTGTTGGTGAGGACGCTTTTGCCCCGCATCTGGTCAGGCATGTACCGCCTGAGGTAGTGCCAGTCCCCGGCCACCAGGTCGGCCCAGAGGTAGTAGCGGCTCCGCCAGTCCACCACCCGCTCCTCCTGCTTCCTTCCCGTGGGGTAAAGGAGACCAAAGGGGAGCTGGGTAAGGAGGGGAAGGAGCAGGTAGGCGAGCTTCTGCAAGAGGGAGAGGGAGTAAAGGGGGATGGGAAGCCCCAGGGCAAAGAGGAAGTCCCCGTAAAGCACCCGGGCCCCCACCTGGTCCAGGGCCTCGGCCAGGCCGAACCGGTCCACCGCCGAGGGCAGGAGGACCCGGGTCTTCTTCCAGTCAAAGAGGGAGGAAAGGGCAAAGACCGCCTGCCGCTCCAGGGTGTGCTTGAGGCCCGAACCGTCCACCACCGGGGTCTTCCTGGCCGCCTCCTTAAGCTTCCGGGCGTCCCTTATGGTGTAGCGCCGCCCCCCCGCCACCAGGTAGAGGTCAATCCCCCCGAGGCCGATGGCCTCCACCTTCCCGTCCAGCTCCCGGATGAGGCAGAGGGCCCCCTGGAAGTCCCCGTCGGTACCCCGCCTCTCCAGGAGAATCTTTTCCCCCAGGACCTCCACCTCGGCCACGGAGTCGCGGCGGCTTGACCCCAGGGAAACGGAGACCACACGCTTCGCCACGGGAGGCTATTCTACCCGGAAAAAGAGGGCGAGGAGGAGGAAGAGGAGGGCGGAGGCGAAGAAGGGCCAGACCCTCTCGGCCCCAAGAAGCCTGGCCAGCACGCCAAAGACCGCCGCCCCGAAGGCCAGGGCCAGGAGGAGGGCGGGAAGGTTCGCCAAAAAGGCCGCCATCCCCTAAAGCCTAGCGCAAAACCCGCAGGAGGAAGGAAAGCGCCCTCCCGCGAAAGGCCTGGTCCACCGTTCCCCGGAAGAGGTGGCCCCCGGGGTAGCGGAAGCACTCCACGGGCTTCTTCAGGGCCTTGAGCCTGCGGCAAAGCTCCCAGGACCATTCCGGCGGCACCTGGGCATCGTAAAGGCCGTGGTGGACGCTAAAGGGCACGGAAAGCTCCGCCAGGTAAGTCCAGGCAGAGGCCCGCCGGAGGAGCTCGGGCGGCAGGGTGAAAAGCTCCTCTCCCCGAGCTCCCCCCGACCAGTAGCGGATCCGCTCCAGGTTCCTCCGCTCGTCCCCGCTCATGCTCCCGTATAGGACCACGCCCTTAAGGGCGGGGTCCACCAGGCTCACCAGCTGGGCCACGCCGCCCCCCATGGAGTGGCCGAAGAGGGCGATGCGGGCGGGGTCCGCCTGGGGGAAGGCCCCTCTTCGCACCTCGGCGACCAGGTTCAGCACGTCCACGGCGTAGGGGTGGCGGAGGCCCCGGGCGGGGAGGCCCTCCGAGGGGGGATGGCCCCGGTAGTTGGGGTGAAGGACAAGGAAGCCCCGCTCCGCCAGGAAGTCGGCGTAAGGGGTGGTGTAGGCGAGGAGGCGGTAGCGGCTCGGCTCCACGTAGCCATGTAGGACCACCACCACCGGGAAGGGCCCTTTGCCTTTGGGGAGGTTGGCGAAGCCGTGGACCCGGAGGCCCTCGGAGAGGTGGGAGAACTGAACCCTTGTGAAGCGGGGGCGTTCCTCCAGGGTGCGCTCCACGCGGAAACCCCCCTCCCCGTAGGGGCGGGCCCGAAGCTCGGGAAGGGTGAGGACCTGGGCCAGGGCCTGGAGGAGGAGAAAGGGAAGCCAAAGCCCGGGGCGCATGCCCCCAGGCTAAAGGGCCGGAGGTGGGCTAAATGTGGTCCGCCTCCCGGGCAAGCCACCCCGCCTGAAGCCCTTTCAGGCCGATGGCGTGGTAGATGAGCTGGGCGGCGGTCATCTCGGCGTGGAACTGGCCGTTTGGGGAAAGCTCCACGAAGTCCATCCCCACCACTTCCTTCTCCCGGAAGACGGCCTCCAGGAGGTCCACCGCCTGGCGGTAGGAAAGCCCCCCGGGGAGGGGGGTCCCCACGCTGGGCATGAGGGAGGGGTCCAGGGCGTCAAAGTCAAAGGAGATGTAGACCCGCTTTCCCAAGACAGAAAGGACCTCCTCCAGGGGAAGCCCCTCCCGGTGAATCCGGTGGGCCGGGAAGAGGGCCACGCCCCTTTCCCGGGCCAGAACCAGGGCGTCCCGGTCCATGGCCCTAACCCCCACCTGCACCAGGGGAAACCCCTCCCCTAAGAGCCGGTAGAAGGGGCTTGCGTGGGAGTAGACCGAGCCCTGCCACTCGGGGTAGAGGTCGGCGTGGGCGTCTATGTGGAGGAGGGAAAACTCCCCCAGGACCTCCCGGTGGGCCAGGGCCAAGGGATGGGTGATGGAGTGGTCTCCCCCGAGGGCCACCACGAACTTCCCCGCCTTAAGGTGCCTTAGGGCCTCCTCCCGGATGAGGAGATGGCTTTCCTCGGCCATCCCCGCCACCCAGGGGACTGGCTCCGCCGCGTGGATCCCCACCTCCTCCGGGGCCACCTCGAGCTCCAAGAGGAAGGGCTCCAGCTCCCGGCTGGCCAGGAGGATGGCCTCGGGGCCCCTCCGGGCCCCCGGAAGGAAGGAGAGGGAGAGGTCATAAGGCACGGGCAGGACCACCACCCGGGCCGCTTCGTAAGGGGTGTCTCGCTCGCCGAAAACCAGGCGCATACCCCAAAAAGCCTAAGCGCCCCCTCCTGGGTTCCGCAACACGCGCCCCCCGGCCCCTACTCCTAGCGGCCCAGGAAGAAAAGCTCCAGGAGGCGCAGAATGGCCCGCACCCCCCGCTCAAAGTCCCGGATGCGGATGTGTTCGTTGGGGCTGTGGACGCGGCTTCCCGGGTAGCCCACCCCAAGGCCCACCGCCGGGGCTTTTAGGTGGTGGAGGAAGGGGTGCATGGGCCCCGAGCCCGCCATGTTGGGGTAGAGCACCGCCCTCTCCCCGAAGGCCTCCTCCAAAGCCCGCCGCGCCAGGCCCACGAAGGGGTGGGCGAGGTCGGAACGGGCGGGGTGCTCCCCTTTTTCCAGGACCACCACCTCCACGTCGTGGAAGCCCTGGGCCTCGAGGTGGCGCCGAAGGAGCCTGGGTATCTCCTCCGGGTCCTGGTCGGGGACGAGGCGGAAGTCCAGCTTGCAGAAGGCCTCGGCGGGGAGGACGGTCTTGGACCCGGGCCCCCCGTAGCCCGCATGAAAGCCGTTGAAGTTGACGCAGGGCTCGGCGTAAAGGCGCTGGTTGAAGTCCAGGTTCCTCGCCCCGCCCAGGAAGTCCCTGACGCCGAAGGCCTCCTTAAGGGCCTCCGACTCGTCCGGGATCTCGGCCAAAACCTCCATCTCCAAGGGGGTGAGGGGGCGGACCCGATCGTAGAAACCCGGGATCAGGACCCGCCCCTCCTCGTCCCGCAGGGAGGCCAGGGCCCGGCCCAGGCGGTAGATGGGGTTTTCCACCACCGCCCCGTAGGAGGAGTGGAGGTCAAAGGCCGCCGTCCGCACCCTCAGCTCCAGGGCCACGATGCCCTTGAGCCCGGCGTAGAGGTAGGGCCTCCCCTTGGCGTCCACGCCCCCCGCCTCCCACAGGATGGCCTCGGCCTTCAGGAGGTCCTTCTTGTCGGCCACGTAGGCCTCGAGGTGGGGGCTTCCCACCTCCTCCTCCCCCTCCACCACGAACCTCACCCGGGGAAGGAAACCGTGCCGCTCCTTGAAGAGCTTGAGGGCCAGGAGGCGGGCCACCAGCTCCCCCTTGTCGTCGTGGACGCCCCGGCCCCACCAGGCCCCCTCCCGCTCCACCAGGGTGAAGGGATCGCTCTCCCAAAGCTCCCGGGGGTCCGGGGGCTGGACATCGTAGTGGTTGTAAAAGAGGAGGGTCTTCTCCCCTTCCCCGCCCTCGGCGTAGACCACGGGGGGGCCGTACCCCTCGTGGAGCGCCCCGGATAGGCCCAGCTCCTGCAAAAGCGCCACCACCTTCTCCGCCGCCTCCCGCAAGGCCCGCCCCTCGGCGCTCACCGAGGGAACGGCCACAAGCTCCGCAAGGAGCGCCCGCGCCTCCGCGATAAAGGCCTCCATGGTAGACTGAGCATACTATGGTGGAACCCTCCCTGGTCCTCTACGGGGCCCTCTACGAGGAAGCCCTCCGGGTGCTGGAGGAAACCCTCCGGGAAACCGGGGCCCGTTACGGCCTTTTGGTGGACCGCAAAGGCTTCGTCCTGGTCCACAAGGAGGCCCTCTGGGCCCCCAAGCCCCCGCCCCTGGACTCCCTGGCCACCCTGGCGGCGGGCAACGCCGCCGCCACCCAGGCCCTGGCCAAGCTCCTGGGGGAGGCCCGCTTCCAGGAGCAGGTCCTCCAAGGGGAGCGCATGGGCCTCTATGTGGACGAGGCGGGGGAGCACGCCCTCCTGCTCCTCGTCTTTGACGAGAACGCTCCCTTGGGCAAGGTGAAGCTCTACGGCAAGCGGGCGGCGGAGGCCCTGGCCCGGCTGGCCGAGGAGGCCCTGGCCCACCCGCCCAAGCTCCGCCTGGACACGGAGTACCGCGAAGGGGCCAAGGCCCTCCTGGACGATCTTTTGAGCTAGCATGAGCACCATCAACTTCGCCAACCGCGAGATCAACTTCAAGATCGTCTACTACGGCCCCGGGCTTTCCGGAAAGACCACCAACCTCAAGTGGATCTACGGCAAGATCCCCGAAGGCCGCAAGGGGGAGATGGTCTCCTTGGCCACGGAGGACGAGCGCACCCTTTTCTTTGACTTCCTGCCCCTGGACCTGGGGGAGGTCAAGGGGTTTAAGACCCGCTTCCACCTCTACACCGTGCCGGGCCAGGTCTTCTACAACGCCAGCCGCAAGCTCATCCTAAGGGGGGTGGACGGCATCGTCTTCGTGGCCGACTCCGCCCCGAACCGCCTTAGGGCCAACGCCGAGAGCATGCGCAACATGCGGGAAAACCTGGCGGAGTACGGCCTGAAGGTGGAAGACATCCCCACCGTCCTCCAGGTAAACAAGCGGGACCTCCCCGACGCCCTCCCCGTGGAGATGGTGCGGGCGGTGGTGGACCCCGAGGGCCGCTTCCCCGTGTTTGAGGCGGTGGCTACCGAGGGCAAGGGAGTCTTGGAAACCCTAAAAGAAGTGAGCCGCCTGGTCCTGACCCGGGTGGGAAGCGGGGCCTAGGCCCCCCAGCAAAACCTTCGTAGAGGCCAGGGCGAGGAAACCCGGTGCCGGATGCCGTGTCCGGGGATGCGCTCCCTTACCCCCGCCCCGTACTGCCCTTATAAGCAGGGACAAATGTACTTCTCCCTTTCCCCCCACCTTCACTACAATAGGCGGCGTATACGGCAACCCGCCGTAGGGAGGAAGGGTATGGAAGAAAAACCGGTCGGCGCCATGGGAGTGATACTGGTTCTTACCCTCACCATCCTGGTCTTCTGGCTGGGGGTATACGCGCTCTTCTTTGCTAGGGGGTAGGGTATGGTGGACGAGCACAAAGCCCACAAAGCCATCCTGGCGTACGAAAAGGGCTGGCTGGCCTTCTCCTTGGCCATGCTGGTGGTCTTCATCGCCCTCATCGCCTACACCCTGGCCACCCACACCGCCGGGGTGATCCCGGCAGGAAAGCTGGAGCAGGTGGACCCCACCAAGGTGCGCGCCGAGGGCCCCTGGGCCGACCCCGCCCAGGCGGTGGTCCAGACCGGCCCCAACCAGTACACGGTCCACGTCCTGGCCTTCGCCTTTGGCTACCAGCCCAACCCCATTGAGGTGCCCAAGGATGCGGAAATCGTCTTCAAGATCACGAGCCCCGACGTGATCCACGGCTTCCACGTGGAGGGCACCAACGTCAACGTGGAGGTGATCCCGGGCGAGGTCTCCACCGTGCGCTACACCTTCAAGAAGCCGGGCGAGTACCGCATCATCTGCAACCAGTACTGCGGCCTCGGCCACCAGAACATGTTCGGAAAGATCGTGGTGAAGGAGTGAGCCATGGCGGTGCGTAGCGGTGAGATTAGCCGGATCTACGAGGCCTATCCAGAAAAGAAGGCCACCCTTTACTTCCTGGTGCTGGGCTTCCTCGCCGTCATCGTGGGAAGCCTCTTCGGCCCCTTCCAGGCCCTGAACTACGGGAACGTGGACGCCTACCCCCTTTTAAAGCGCCTTCTCCCCTTCGTCCAGTCCTACTACCAGGGCCTGACCCTGCACGGGGTGCTGAACGCCATCGTCTTCACCCAGCTCTTCGCCCAGGCCACCATGGTCTACCTGCCGGCCAGGGAGCTCAACCTCAGGCCCAACATGGGCCTCATGTGGCTCTCCTGGTGGATGGCCTTCATCGGGCTTTTGGTGGCCGCCCTTCCCCTCCTCGCCAACGAGGCCACCGTCCTCTACACCTTCTACCCGCCCCTTAAGGGCCACTGGGCCTTCTATCTGGGGGCGAGCCTCTTCGTCCTCTCCAGCTGGGTGAGCATCTACCTGGTCCTGGACCTCTGGCGGCGCTGGAAGGCAGAAAACCCCGGCAAGGTGACCCCCCTGGTCACCTACCTGGCCGTGGTCTTCTGGCTCATGTGGTTCATCGCCTCCATCGGGCTCGTGCTCGAGGCCGTCCTCTTCCTCCTGCCCTGGTCCTTCGGGCTCATCCAGGGGGTGGACCCCCTGGTGGCCCGCACCCTCTTCTGGTGGACGGGCCACCCCATCGTCTACTTCTGGCTCATGCCCGCCTACGCCATCATCTACACCGTCCTTCCCAAGCAGGCCGGGGGCAAGCTCGTCTCCGACCCCATGGCCCGCCTGGCCTTCCTCCTCTTCCTCCTCCTCTCCACCCCGGTGGGGTTCCACCACCAGTTCGCCGATCCCGGCATTGACCCCACCTGGAAGATGATCCACTCCATCCTCACCATGTTCGTGGCGGTGCCGAGCCTGATGACCGCCTTCACCGTGGCGGCGAGCCTGGAGCTTGCCGGGCGCATGCGGGGAGGTAAGGGCCTTCTCGGCTGGATCAAGGCCCTTCCCTGGGACAACCCCGCCTTCGTGGCCCCGGTCCTGGGCCTCATCGGCTTCATCCCCGGGGGCGCAGGGGGCCTGGTGAACGCCAGCTTCACCCTGGACTACGTGGTCCACAACACCGCCTGGATCCCGGGCCACTTCCACCTCCAGGTGGCGAGCCTGGTGACCCTCACGGGCATGGGCTCCCTGTGGTGGCTCATCCCCAACCTCACGGGGAAGCCCATCTCCGACTCCCAAAGGCGGCTCGGCCTGGCGGTGGTGTGGCTCTGGTTCATCGGGATGATGCTCATGGCCGTGGGCCTCCACTGGGCGGGCCTCCTCAACGTGCCCCGGAGGGCCTACATCTCCCAGGTGCCCGACGCCTACCCCCAGGCCGCCATGCCCATGGTCTTCAACATCCTGGCGGGCATCGTCCTCCTGGTGGCCCTGCTCCTCTTCATCTACGGGCTTTTCAGCGTCCTTCTGGGCAGGGAGCGCCGGCCGGAGCTCGCCGAAGCCCCCGTGCCCTTCGCCGAGGTCCTCTCGGGCCCCGAGGACCGGAGGCTGGTGCAGGCCATGGACCGCGTCGGCTTCTGGTTCGCCGTGGCGGTGGTCCTGGTGGTCCTGGCCTACGGGCCCACCCTGGTGCAGCTTTTCGGCAACCTCCACCCCGTGCCGGGCATGCGGCTCTGGTAAACCCGCCTTGGGTCAAGGGCCAGGGATTCCTGGCCCTTGACCTTTTCCCGAAAAGGGGAAAAGCTTTTAGGGTGGCCTTCATCCCCGGACCCGGTCTCCCCTGGATGGTGGGGCTCTCCCTCGCCCCCTTTTTGCTGCAGTTCCTGGGGCTTGGCCTCTCGGAGGAAATCGGCCAAGGGCTTTGCGGGAGCGCCCTGGGGGTCTCCGAGGCCGAGGCGGTGAAGTACGGGCTGGTGAGCGAGTACTACTTCTACGGGCAGCTCTTCCTGGCCCTCCTGGCCCTGAAGGTCACCTACGCCCTGGGGCTCATGGTCCTCCGCCTCATGTACCCCGACCGGGACCCTCCCTTCGCCCCCTGGCTGTGGCGGCTCGGGGTGGGCCTTTCCCTGGCCCTCCTTCTCCTCTTCCTCCTCACCCGCACCCTGCCCCTCCCCTTCGCCACGCCCCTGGGCCTGGCCTTCCTCTCCCCGGCACCCCTGGACCCCCTTTCCCTCCTCATGGTCTTGCCCGAGCCCTTTCTGCTCTGGCTTCTCTGGAGGTACCGCCCGTGAGGCTCCCCCCCTTGGTCTACCTGCTGGGCCTCGTGAGCTTCCTCATGGACGTGGCCAGCGAGATGGTCTACCCCCTGCTGCCCCTCTTCCTCTCGGGCCTGGGGGCGGGGGCGGGGGTGATCGGGCTGGTGGAGGGGGTAGCGGAGGCCACCGCCAGCCTCTTCAAGGTGGTGGGGGGGAGGCTTTCCGACCGCCTGGGGCAGAGACGCCCCTTCCTGCTCCTGGGCTACGGCCTCCCCGCCCTCTTCCGCCCCATCCTCGCCCTGGCCACAAGCCCCCTGCACGTCCTCCTCTACCGCTTCCTGGACCGCACGGGAAAGGGCCTCCGTACGGCCCCCCGGGACGCCCTGATCGCCGAAAGCGTCCCCAGGGAGGCCCTAGGCCGGGCCTACGGCCTCCACCGGGGCCTGGACACCCTGGGGGCCACCCTGGGGCCCCTCGTGGCCTTCCTCCTTCTGCCCGCGGTGGGGGTGCGGGGGGTGTTCTGGCTCTCGGCGGTGCCCGCCCTCTTGGCCTTTCTCCTCCTCCTCCGGCTGAGGGAGACCCTAAGGCCCCCCAAGACCCTCCCCCCCCTGCGCCTTGCCCGCATGGGCCCGGGCTACCGCCGCTTTCTTGGGATCTCCGGCCTCTTCACTCTGGCCCTCTCCTCCAACGCCTTTTTGCTCCTGCGCCTCAAGGACCTGGGCCTCTCCGAGAGCCAGGTGACCCTGGCCTACACCCTCTACAACCTGGCCTACGCCCTTCTGGCCTACCCCTTGGGGAGCCTGGCGGACCGGGTGGGCCTGAGGCGGGTGGTGGCCCTGGGCTACGGCCTGTACGCCTTGGTCTACCTGGGCTTCGCCCTGGCGCAAAGCCCCGCCCAAGGGGTGGCCTTCCTTCTCCTCTACAGCCTCTACTCCGCGGCCTTTGAAGGCGCCAGCCGGGCCTACCTGGCCACCCTGGTCCCCGAGGGGGAGAAGGCCAGCGCCATCGGCCTCTACCACACCCTCATGGGCCTTCTCCTCCTCCCGGCAAGCCTCCTCTTCGGCCTCCTCTGGCAGGCCTTCGGGGCCCCATGGGCCTTCGGGGTAGGGGCGGGCCTGGCCCTTTTGGCCCTCCTCCTCTTCCTGGTTGACGGCCGGGTCCGGGCTCCCTATGCTTAGGTCTGGCGGGGGGTGCCCGCCTTTGAGGAGGAAGGGGCCTTAGCGCCTTCCCCCCTGACGGAGGTAAAAATGCCGATCACCAAGGAAGAGAAGCAGCGGATCATCCAGGAGTTTGCCCGCTTCCCCGGGGACACGGGGAGCACCGAGGTGCAGGTGGCCCTGCTCACCCTGCGCATCAACCGCCTCTCCGAGCACCTCAAGGCCCACAAGCACGATTACCACTCCCACCGGGGCCTTTTGATGCTGGTGGGGCAGCGCCGGAGGCTTCTCCGCTACTTGGAGCGGGAGGACCCGGAGCGCTACCGGGCCCTGGTTGAGAAGTTGGGGCTCAGGAAGTAAACTGGGGTTTAGGTCGGGGGCGGGGCCTTAGGGCTCCGCCTTTTCCTTGAGGAACGCCATGCCAGAAGCCACGCCCAACACACCCCAGGCCCGCCGCTACGAGACCGAGGTGGCCGGGCGCAAGCTCGTCCTGGAAACGGGGAAGTACGCCAAGCAGGCCGCAGGCTCGGTCCTGGTGCGCTACGGGGAGACGGTAGTCTTGGCCACGGCCCAGGCCTCGGAGGAACCGGTGGCCGCCGACTTCCTGCCCCTCACGGTGGAGTTTGAGGAGCGGCACTACGCCGTGGGGAAGATTCCCGGGAGCTTCATGCGCCGGGAAGGGCGCCCCGGGGAAAAGGCCATCCTCTCGGCCCGCATGACGGACCGGCCCATCAGGCCCCTCTTCCCCAAGGGCTTCCGCCACGAGGTCCAGGTGATCGTCACGGTGCTTTCCGCCGACCAGAAGAACCCCCCGGACATCCTGGGCCCCACGGCGGCCAGCGCCGCCCTCCTGCTTTCCGACATCCCCTGGGGGGGGCCCATCGCCGCCGTGCGGGTGGGGCTCATCGGGGGGCAGCTGGTTCTGAACCCCACCTTGCAGGAGCTGGAGGAAAGCGCCCTGGACCTGGTGGTGGCGGGAAGCCGGGAGGCCATCCTCATGGTGGAGGCGGGAGCCCAGGAGGTGGACGAGGAGCTTTTGGTCCAGGCCCTGGAGTTCGCCCACCGGGAGATGCAGCCCATCCTGGAGCTCCAGGAGGCCATGGCCCGGGAGCTGGCCAAGCCCAAGATGGCCTGGACCCCGCCCGAAGCCCTCTCCCAGGAGGAAAAGGAGGCCTTCTACCGCCTGGCCCTGGAAAGGGGGCTCTCCCAGGTGCTCCAGACGGCCAGCAAGGGGGAGAGGAGTCGGGCCCTCTCGGCCTTCGCCGAGGCCCTGGTGGCCGAGGTCCTGCCCAAAGGGGAGGACGGCGCCCCGGACGAGGGCAAGAAGCCCCTCTACGAGAGCGCCTTTGACGAGGTGGTGCGGAAGGAGCTCCGCAGGCTCGTTCTGGAGGAAGGCCGCCGGGCGGATGGCCGCGGGCCCAAGGACCTGAGGCCCATCTGGATTGAGGTGGACGTCCTGCCCCGGGCCCACGGCTCCGCCGTCTTCACCCGGGGGGAGACTCAGGTGCTGGGCACCGTCACCCTGGGCACGGGCCGGGACGAGCAGATCATTGACGACCTGGGCATTGACGAGACCGACCCCTTCCTGGTCCACTACAACTTCCCCCCCTTCTCCACGGGGGAGGTGAAGCGCCTTAGGGGCGTTTCCCGCCGGGAGGTGGGCCACGGAAATCTGGCCAAGCGGGCCCTCAAGGCGGTGCTCCCCCCCCAGGAGGCCTTCCCCTACACCATCCGGGTGGTGGGGGATGTCCTGGAGTCCAACGGCAGTAGCTCCATGGCCACGGTCTGCGCCGGGTGCCTGGCCCTCATGGACGCCGGGGTGCCCATCCGGGCCCCCGTGGCCGGGGTGGCCATGGGGCTGGTGTGGGAGGAGGACCGGGCGGTGATCCTCACGGACATCCTGGGCCTCGAGGACGCCCTGGGCGACATGGACTTCAAGGTGGCGGGGACCCGCAAGGGGGTCACCGCCCTGCAGATGGACAACAAGGTGGGGGGCCTTCCCCGGGAGGTGCTCAAGGAGGCCCTCCTTCAGGCCCGGGAGGCCAGGCTTAAGATCCTGGACCTGATGGAGGCCGTCCTCCCCGCCCCCCGCCCCGGGCTCAAGCCCTTCGCCCCCAGGATCCTCACCCTCAAGGTCCCCGTGGAGAAGATCGGCCTGGTCATCGGCCCCGGGGGCAAGAACGTGCGGGCTTTGGAGGAAATCGGGGTGGAGGTGGACATAGAGGAAGACGGGACGGTGCGCATCTACTCCAGCGACCTCGAGGCCGCAGAGAAGGCCAAGAGGCGCATCAGAGGACCTCACCCGCGAGGCCAAGGTGGGCGAGGTCTACGAGGGCACCGTCACCAAGATCACCCCCTTCGGCGCCTTCATCAGCCTCTTCCCCGGCACGGAGGGGCTCCTCCACATCAGCCAGATCGCCCCAGGCCGGGTGGAGCGGGTGGAGGACCACCTCAAGGTGGGGGACGTGATCAAGGTCAAGGTCCACCGCATTGACGAGAAGGGCAAGATTGACCTGATCCGCCCCGAGCTGGAAGGCAAGATCCCCCCGAGGCGGCGCTAGCCCCAAGGGGAAGCCCTATGGTTTAGGAAGCGTCCCGGCGCGTCCGGGAGGAAGGAGACCCATGGAAAACCCAGAGCGCAAACCCAGGAAGAGGCGGCGCCGCCGGCCGCCGGAGGCCCCGCCCCAGGGGGGAGGCCAGGAGGCCCTAGAGATCATCCCCTTGGGGGGGATGGGGGAGATCGGCAAGAACATCACCGCCTTCCGCTACCGGGACGAGATCTTCGTCCTGGACGGGGGACTGGCCTTCCCCGAGGAGGGGATGCCGGGAGTGGACCTCCTCATCCCCCGGGTGGACTTCCTCATGGAGCACCGCCACCAGATCAAGGCCTGGGTCCTCACCCACGGCCACGAGGACCACATCGGAGGGCTTCCCTTCCTCCTCCCCATGGTCTTCGGCAAGGAGAGCCAGGTGCCCATCTACGGGGCCCGGCTCACCCTGGGGCTTCTCCGGGGAAAGCTGGAGGAGTTCGGCCTGAGGCCGGGGCATTTCCACCTCAAGGAGATCTCCCCCGACGACCGCATCCAGGTGGGGCGGTACTTCACCTTGGATCTATTCCGGATGACCCATTCCATCCCCGACAACTCCGGGGTGGTGATCCGCACCCCCATCGGCACCGTCGTCCACACCGGGGACTTCAAGCTGGACCCCACCCCCATTGACGGGAAGGTCTCCCACCTGGCCAAGGTGGCCCAGGCGGGGGCGGAAGGGGTTCTGCTCCTCATCGCCGACGCCACCAACGCCGAAAGGCCGGGCTACACCCCAAGCGAAGCGGAGATCGCCAAGGAGCTGGACCGGGTCATCGGGCGCGCCCCCGGGCGGGTCTTCGTCACCACCTTCGCCAGCCACATCCACCGCATCCAGGCGGTGATCTGGGCGGCGGAGAAGTACGGGCGCAAGGTGGCCATGGAGGGGCGGAGCATGCTGAAGTTCAGCCGCATCGCCCTGGAGCTCGGCTACCTCAAGGTAAAGGACCGCCTCTACACCCTGGAGGAGGTCATGGACCTCCCCGACCACCAGGTCCTCATCCTGGCCACGGGGAGCCAGGGCCAGCCCATGTCCGTCCTCCACCGCCTGGCCTTTGAGGGGCACGCCAAGATGGCCATCAAGCCGGGGGACACGGTGATCCTCTCCAGTAGCCCCATCCCCGGGAACGAGGAGGCGGTGAACCGGGTCATCAACCGCCTTTATGCCCTGGGGGCCTACGTCCTCTACCCGCCCACCTACAAGGTCCACGCCTCGGGCCACGCCTCCCAAGAGGAGCTCAAGCTCATCCTCAACCTCACCACCCCCCGCTTCTTCCTCCCCTGGCACGGGGAGGTGCGGCACCAGGTGAACTTCAAGTGGCTGGCCGAGGCCATGAGCCGCCCCCCGGAGAAGACCCTCATCGGGGAGAACGGAGCCCTTTACCGCCTCACCCGGGAGACCTTTGAGAAGGTGGGGGAGGTGCCCCACGGGGTGCTCTACGTGGACGGCCTGGGGGTGGGGGACATCACCGAGGAGATCCTGGCCGACCGCCGCCACATGGCCGAGGAGGGCCTGGTGGTGATCACCGCCCTGGCGGACGAGGAGCCCGTGGTGGAGGTCATCTCCCGGGGCTTCGTCAAGGCGGGGGAGAAGCTCCTTGGGGAGGTGCGGCGCATGGCCCTCGAGGCCCTCCTCCAAGGCCTCCGGGAGAAGAAGCCCCTGGAGCGCATCCGGGACGATATCTACTACCCGGTGAAGAAGTTCCTGAAGAAGGCCACGGGCCGCGACCCCATGATCCTGCCCGTGGTCATAGAGGGGTGAGGGATGTACCGGTCCATCCTCCTACCCACCGACGGGAGCGAGGCGGCGGAGGCGGGGGTGCGGGAGGGCCTCCGCCTGGCCCAGGCCCTGAAGGCCAGGGTGGCCTTCCTCCACGTCCTGGAACCCCTGGGCCCGAGGCTTCTTCTGGGCCCCGAAACCCTCCCCTACTACCGGGAGCTTCTGGAAGACCTGCGCGAAGCGGGCCTGGCCGCCCTGGACCGGGGCACGCGCCTGGCCGAGGAGATGGGGGTGCCCTTTGAGGCCCACCTCCTGGAGGGCCTGGCGGCGGAGGTCATCCTGAAGGAAGCGGAGAAGCACGACCTCCTGGTCCTGGGCACCCACGGGCGCACGGGGCTGGACCGGCTCCTCCTGGGGAGCGTGGCCCGGGAGGTGGCCCGCAGGAGCCCCAAGCCCCTGCTCCTGGTGCCCTACCGCAGGGCGTAAAGCCAAAGGAGGCCCACCAGGGTGTCCCAGGAGAGGACGGCGAGCTTCCCCACACCGCGGGCTCACCATCACCTCCTTGGCCGTGAGTTCCTTCATCTTCCCTCCTTGCGCCAGACTACCCGATCCACGCCCTCCGCCAAGCCCCAGGCCCCAAGGGCCGCCAGGAGCACCAGGAGCCAGGCCCCCAAGGGGAGGGGGGCGGCCTCCAGGGCCCCGGGGAACAGGGTGCCCACCAGGACCTGGACCGCCACCCCCAGGGCCACCGCCCCGTGCAGGTAGGGGTTGGGGAGAGGGGTGAGGTGGGTGTGCCGGGCGGCGTAGGCGAAGAAGAGCTGGCCTATGGCCATGAAGTGGAAGGTGGCGCTCTGGGCCCCCTCGAGGCCCACCAGGCCCGGAAGGAGGGCGAGGAGGAGGAGGGCCATCCCCGCCTTCACGCTCCCGGTGAGGAGGATGAAGCGCACCGAGGGGGGGTCCAGAAGGGGGCTCTCCCTGGGCCTGGGAGGACGCGAGAGGACCCCCGGGTTCCGGTCCAGGGCCAGGGCCAAGGCGGGAAGCCCGTCGGTGACCAGGTTGATCCAGAGGATCTGCACGGCGGTGAGGGGGAGGAGAAGGTGACCGGCCTCGTGGCGGAGGCCCAAGAGGGCGGCGAAGGCCATCCCCAGGGCCACCACCAGCACCTCTGAGAGGTTGGTGGAGAAGAGGAAGCGCAGGAACTTCTGGATGTTCTCGTAGATGCTCCGCCCCTCCTCTATGGCGGCCACGATGGTGGCGAAGTTGTCGTCCAGAAGCACCAGGTCCGCCACCTCCCGGGCCACGTCCGAGCCCCTTACCCCCATGGCCACGCCCACGTCCGCCCGCTTGAGGGCCGGGGCGTCGTTCACCCCGTCCCCGGTCATGGCCACCACCTCCCCCGCCTTCTGCAGGGCCTCCACGATGCGGAGCTTGTCCTCCGGGCGGACCCGGGCGAAAACATCCACCTCAAGAAGCTCCTCCTCGGAAAGCTCTCCGATCTCCTCCCCCGTGGCCACCACCTCCGCCGGGATCCCCACCCTTCGGGCGATGGCCAGGGCGGTGGCCGGGTGGTCCCCGGTGACCATCACCACCCTGACCCCCGCCTTCAAGACCCTGGACACGGCCTCGGGCACCTCGGGACGGGGCGGGTCCAGGAGGAGGACCAGGCCCAAAAACTCCAGACCCTCTTCCCGCTCCCCCTTCCCGAAGGCCAGGGCCAGGACGCGAAAGCCCCTGGCGGCGTGGGCCTCGGCCTCCTCAAGAAGCCTGGCCTTCTCCCCTTGGGGAAGGGCCAGACGGGGGATGAGGGCCTCCGGGGCCCCCTTGAGGAAGCTCCCCAGGGGGGTGGTGACCCGCATGAACTTCCAGGCGCTGTCAAAGGGGCGCTCGGAGAGGCGGGGGTTTTCCCGCCGCACCTCCTCGGGGTCCAGGAAGCGGCTGGCGTAGCGGAGGAGGCCGAGCTCCAGCGGATCCCCCGCCCCCGTGGCGAGGTCGGCGTCGTTGCAGAGGACCAGGGCGAGAAGGGCCCGGTGGGGGTCTGGGCTTTGGAGCGCCTGGACCTCCATGCGGTTTTCCGTGAGGGTGCCGGTTTTGTCGGTGGCGATGACGGTGACGCTCCCCAAGGCCTCCACCGCCGCAAGGCGCCGCACCACCGCCTTGCGGCGGGCCATCCTCTCCACCCCCAGGGCCAGGGCCAAGGTAAGGACGGCGGGAAGCCCCTCGGGGACGGCGGCCACCGCCAGGGCCACGGCGAAGAGGAGCACCCTGGCGGAAAATCCCTCCACCAGAAAGCCCAGGAGGAGGAGGGCCAGGGCCAGAAGGAGGACAAGGCGGGCCACCCGGTGCCCGAAGGCGTGAAGGCGGCGCTCCAGGGGGGTCTTCTCCTCCTCCATCCCGGCGAGGAGGCGGGCGATCCGGCCCATGGCGCTTTCCAGCCCCGTGCGGGTCACCTCCAGAAGGGCCCGGCCCCGGGCGAGGAGGGTCCCGGCGAAGACCTCGTCCCCCGGGTTCTTCTCCACGGGGACGCTTTCCCCGGTGAGGAGGCTCTCGTCCAAGAGGACCCCGCTGGCCTCCAGGAGGCGGCCGTCTGCGGGAATCCGGTCCCCGGCCTCGAGGCGCACCACGTCCCCCGGGACGATCTCCCGGGCGGGCAGGCGGCGGAACTCCCCGTCCCTCAGGACCCAGGCCAGGGGCTCGGCCAGGGCTTTGAGCCTCCTTAAGGCCTCCTCGGAGCGCTTCTCCTGGAAGGCGCCAAGGAGGGCGTTGAGGAGCAGGATGGCCAGGATGGCCAAGGACTCCAAGGGCACGCCCCGCGCCCCCTCATAAAGCCAGAGGAGGAGGTCCACCAGGAGGGCGAAGAGGAGGACGTGGATGAGGGGGCTTTGGAACTGGCGGAAGAACTTGCGGAAAAAGGGCTCGGGCGGACGCTCGGGAAGGGCGTTGAGCCCGTGCTCCCTAAGCCTTCTCCCGGCCTCTTCCGAGGTGAGCCCCGCCACGGGACCAGGATACCCGAACCTTCCCGGGGCCCTTGTCCTGAGGAAAACCTCCCTGGTATCCTGGGCCCATGCTCCAGTACCCCGAGCTTCCCCTGGAAAGCCCCCTCATCGACGCCGAGCTCCCCGACCCGAGGGGGGGGCGGTACCGGCTCTCCCAGTTCCAGGAGCCTCTCCTGGCCGTGGTCTTCATGTGCAACCACTGCCCCTACGTGAAGGGCTCCATCCGGGAGCTGGTGGCCCTGGCGGAGAGGTACCGGGGCAAGGTGGCCTTCGTGGGCATCAACCCCAACGACTACGAGAAGTACCCCGAGGACAGCCCCGAGAAGATGGTGGCCTTCGCCGAGGAACATGGCATCTTCTTCCCTTACCTCCTGGACGAGAGCCAGGAGGTGGCCAAGGCCTACCGGGCCCTGCGCACCCCCGAGGTCTTCCTCTTTGACGAGAGGCGGCTTCTGCGCTACCACGGCCGGGTGAACGACAGCCCCAAGTTCCCGGAGGAGGTGCGAAGCCACGACCTCGAGGTGGCCATCAGAGGCCCTCCTCCAGGGCCAGGAGCCCCCCCTCAAGGAGGCCCCCGCCATCGGCTGCACCATCAAGTGGAGGCCTGGCAACGAACCGGAGGTCAAGATCGCCTAGGCCCAGGGTAACGCTTTGGTACACTACCCCCGGGCTTCGGCCCGGGGGTTTCTATGCGCGTTCTGGTCACAGGCGGCGCCGGTTTCATCGGAAGCCACATCGTGGAGGACCTCCTCGCCCGGGGGATGGAGGTGGCGGTCCTGGACAACCTGGCCACGGGCAAGCGGGAGAACGTGCCCGAGGGCGTCCCCCTCTTCCAGGTGGACCTAAGGGACAAGGAGGGAGTGGAGGGGGTCTTCCGGGAGTTCCGCCCTACCCACGTCTCCCACCAGGCGGCCCAGGCCTCGGTGAAGGTGAGCGTGGAAAACCCTCTCCTGGACTTTGAGGTGAACCTCCTGGGGGGGATGAACCTCCTGGAGGCCTGCCGGAAGTTCGGCGTGGAAAAGCTCGTCTTCGCCTCCACGGGCGGGGCCATCTACGGGGAGGTGCCCGAGGGGGAGAGGGCCGAGGAGACCTGGCCCCCCCGCCCCAAAAGCCCCTACGCCGCCAGCAAGGCGGCCTTTGAGCACTACCTGGCCGTCTACGGGCAGAGCTACGGGCTCAGGTGGGTCTCCCTGCGCTACGGGAACGTCTACGGGCCCAGGCAGGACCCCCACGGGGAGGCGGGGGTGGTGGCCATCTTCGCCGAGCGGGTGCTTAAGGGGGAACCCGTGACCCTCTACGCCCGGAAGACCCCGGGGGACGAGGGGTGCGTGCGGGACTACGTCTACGTGAAGGACGTGGCCCGGGCCCACGCCCTCGCCCTCCTCTCCCTGGAAGGGGTCTACAACGTGGGCACCGGGGAGGGGCACACCACCTCGGAGGTCCTAAAGACCGTGGCCGAGGCCGCCCTTAAGACCCCGGAGGTGGTCCACGCCCCCCCGCGCCCCGGGGACCTGGAAAGGAGCGTCCTCTCCCCCCTGAAGCTCATGGCCCACGGCTGGCGGCCCGAGGTGGGCTTCGGGGAGGGGATCCGCCTCACCGTGGAGCATTTCCGGGGGCATTGACCTACCCCACCCAGGTATCCCAAAATGGGCCCCATGAGCGTCCGGTTCTTCAACCCCGCCTGGTTCGCCGCCGTCATGGGGGGAAGCGGGGTAGCCCTGGCCCTTAAGGCCTTTGGCCTCCCCGCCCTGGCCCTGGGAGCCTACACCCTCACCGGCCTCCTCTTTGCCCTAAGCCTGGCCTTCTTCCTGGGAAAGCTTCTCCGCCACCCCGGCCAGGTCTGGCAGGAGCTCCACCACCCCCTGCTCTCCCAGCTTTACGCCACCTTCCCCTTGGCCTTCCTCCTCTTCGGCCTGGCCAGCCTGAAGGTGGCGGGGTGGCCGGATCTCGCCCTTCCCCTCTTCGCCCTGGGGGCCCCCCTCACCCTCTTGGTGAGCCTCCTCCTGGGCTATCTGGTCTTCACCCGGTTGCGCCTCCCCTTTGAGGCGGCCAACGGCACCTGGTTCATCCCCCCGGTCTCGGCCATCGTGGTGCCCCTGGCGGGGGGACCCCTCCTCCCCTTCCTGGGCCCCTGGGCCCGGGAGGCCTACTTCTGGCTCCTCATGTTTTTGGGGCTCGGGCTCGTCCTCTTCCTCTGGGTGGGGGCCACCCTCTTCGGCCGCCTCTACGCCCACGAGCGCCCCGCCCCCGAGCTGGTGCCCTCCCTCTTCATCGGCCTGGCCCCGGTGGGGGTGGGCATCCTGGCCCCCCTTTTCCTCTTCGGGGGAGCCCGGGAGGCCGGGCTGTATCCGGGGAGCCTCGAGGGCCTCTACCTCCTGGGGGCCGCCCTCTGGGGCCTGGGGGGCTGGTGGTTTGCCCTGGCCATGGCCCTCCTTCTGGAAAACCTCCTCCTCCACCGGGTGCGCCTGGCCTTCCAGCCGGGGCTTTGGGGGCTGGTCTTCCCCCTGGCCGCCTTCACCTTAGGCACCCGGGCCCTGGCCGAGGGGTTGGCGAGCCGGGTCTTCGCCCTCCTCTCCTGGGGGCTATTCCTGGTGCTTCTCGCCTTCTACCTGCCCCTCCTCCTGCGCACCCTCCTGGCCTTCCTCCGGCTGGAGGTCCTGAAGCCAGCGGCGGCTCAGGCGAACCCGCGCCCGCAGGGCGGCTAGGGCCTTCCGGTCGGCCCTGAGCCGCTTCTTGGCCCGGGAGAGGGCCTCGGCCCGGGCCCTGGGCCCCACGCCCCCCAGGACCTCCCGCCGGGCGAAGAAGGCCTCGAGGTCCATCCAGGCCAGAAGCTCCTCCCGCTCCACCCCCAAAAGCTCCGGCCTGAGCCCGGGAAGGGCCCCCCGCACCCTGCGGTAGGCCTCGGGAAGGGGAACCCCCTTGCGCACCAGGAGGTCCACCGCCTCCGAGGCCAGCACCTCGGGGGAGAACTCCGCCAGGAGGCGCTCCGGAAGAAAACCCCCCTCCTCCAGGGCCACCCGGGTGAGCTCCACCGCCGCCTCGGCCACGAAGAGCATCTCGGCGAGGGGCTCCAGGACCCCGGTGGAGTGGTCGTTCAGGTCGGTGAAGGGGGTGTTGTGGTTCAGGAGGGCCAAGGGGGCATACCCCCCCAGGAGGCGGCCGGCGTAGATGCGGGCGTGCTCCAGGACCACGGGGTTGTGCTTCTGGGGCATGAAGCTGGACCCCTGGGAGAGCCCCTCCCCCACCCCGAAGGCCTCCCGGGCGGCAAAGGCCAGGAGGTCCGTGAGGAAACGGCTCAGGCTCGCCCCCAGGCCCGCCAGGGCCGAGGCCAGCTCCAGGGCGTAATCCCCCGAGGCCACGGCGTCCAGGGTGTTCTCCACCGGCCCCTCAAAGCCCAGGAGGCGGGCCAGGCGGAGGCGGTCCACCGGGTAAGGGGCCCCCGCCAGGGCGCTCGCCCCCAAGGGGGAGCGGTTCAGGGTGGAAAGGGCCCGGAAAAGCCGCTCCGTGTCCCGAAAGAGGAGGGCCTCCACCCCCAGGAGGTAGTGGTCCAGGGTGGAGGGCTGGGCCGGGCGGTGGTGGGTGGAAAGGACCACCACCGCCCCCCGGTACCGCTCCGCCTGGCGGAGCACCTCCTTCCGCAGGCGGAGGAGGTCGGCCAGGAGGGAAAGGGCCCGGTCCCGCAGATGGGCGCGGAAAACGGTGAGGTCCAGGTCGTTGCGGGAAAGCCCCCGGCGCACCGCCCCCGCCACCTCCTCCCCCCAGTGCTCGGCGAGCTGGGCCTGGATGGAGAAGAACACGTCCTCCACCTCCCCCGTGAAGCTGGGGAGGGGCAGGGTGCGGAGCTCCCGCAAGGCGGCCACGGCCTCCCGGGCGTGGGGCAGGCCCAGGCGGGCCAGCTCCAGGGCGTAGGCGGTGAGGGCGTCAAAGAAGTGGGGCACCAAGGCCTCCCGGGCGAAGCGGTAGTGGCGGGCCAGGACAAAGCGGCGGAAAACCCCGTGCCAGCGCATGCCCCCATCCTAAGGGCTTGCCAAAGGGGGAAGGGCGTGTTATCTTTGCCCCAGGTACAAGCCGAAAGGAGGCAGGCATGAAGCGCAGGGAGTTCCTCAGGAGGCTTGGCGTAGGTTCCTTGGCTGCGGTGGGCATGCCCTACTTCGCCAGCGCCCAAGGGCGTCCCGTGAAGCTCGCCACCCTACTCCCCCTCACCGGCCCCTTCGCCTTCGCCGGCAACGCCGGGCGGGAGGGGTTCGTGGACGGGGTGGACTACGTGAACGAGGTCCTGGGGGGCATCGCCGGGCGGAAGCTGGAGCTCATCGTGGAGGACACGGGCTACGACGTGGCCAAGGGCACGGCGGCCTTCAACCGGGTGCTCTCCCGGGAGAGGCCCGAGGAGCTCCTCTTCGTCTACGGGGACTCCACGGGCCTCTCCAAGGCCCTGGCCCCCGAGGTGGCCAGGATCGGCCTTCCCTACTCCGCCACCAGCTTCGCCAGCGAGCTCGCCGACCCCGAGAAGTACCCCACCATCTTCGTCTTCGGCCCCACCTACAACGACATGATGGAGGCCCTGTTGCGCCAGGTGCGCCTGCAGAAGGGACGGGCCAGGATCGCCCTGGTCTACTCCAACACCGAGTTCGGGCGCGACCCCATCCCCTACGCCAAGGAGCGGGCCAAGGCCTTGGGGATGGAGGTGGTCCACGAGGAGGTGACCCCCCCGGCCTTCACCGACGCCACCCCGGTGGTCCTCAACCTCCGCCGGGCCAACCCCGACTTCGTCCTCCTCCAAGGCTACGCCCTCTCCGCCGAGCCCCTCATCCTCCGGGCCGCAAGGGAGCAAGGGCTTAGGGCCCAGTTCATGGGCACCTACTACTCCGCCGAGCTCGTCCTCATCCAGCGGGCGGGGCCCGCCGCCGATGGCTTCACCGTCACCTACCACAACCCCTACTGGTACGACACCCTGGTGCCGGCGGTGGACGAGATGCGGAAGTTCCGCCAGAAGAAGGGCCGGGACACCTCCTACCGCCCCACCTACTACATGGGAAGCCTGGCGGTGGCCCTAGGGGTGGCCGAGGCCATGCGCCGCGCCGCCCAGGCGGGGAAGCTCACCCGGGCCGGGGTGGTGGAGTACCTGGAGAAGATCGGGGACTACAACGCCCTGGGCCTGACGCGGGGCTTCCAGTTCGTAAACCACCGCATCCCCTACACCAAGCTCTACCGGGCGAGCGTCAAGGACGGGCGGTTCAACGCCATCACCGACTGGCTCAAGCTGGCCTAGGCCCCCCCTCGGCATCCGGAGGCCCCCTTGTCCGACCTCCTGCCCTACCTCATCGGCGGCCTGGCCAACGGGGCCCTTTACGGCCTCCTGGCCCTAGGGTTCGTGCTGGTCTTCCGCGCCACCAGCGTGGTCAACTTCGCCATCGGGGAGTTCCTCCTGGTGGGGGCCTACCTCACCTACACCTTCGCCCTTCTCCTGCCCTTGCCCCTGGCCATCCTCGCCGCCTTGCCCCTGGCCTTCCTCTTCGGAATCCTGGTGGAGCGGGGCTTCGTGCGGCCGCTTCTCGGCCGGAGCGTGGTGGCGGTGATCATGGCCACCATCGGGCTGGCGGCGGCCCTGGACGGGGGGGTCCAGCTCCTCTGGGGGCCGGACCTCAAGTACCTCCCGGGGAGCCTGCCCGACCTGGGCTTTGAGGCAGGGGGCGTCTTCGTCCCCTCCCGGGCGGCGTGGAGTCTCCTCCTCGCCCTCGCCCTGGGGCTTGGCCTCCTCTGGCTCCTCAGGAAGAGCCGCTACGGGGTCTTGGTGCGGGCCATCTCCGAGCGGGAGGTGGCGGCCTTGGCCTTAGGCATCCCCACGGCCCGCATCCTGGCCGGGGTCTGGGGGCTTTCCGCCCTCCTCGCCACCCTGGCCGGGGCGCTCCTGGCCGTGGGGAGCGGGGTGGGGTACAACCTGGTCTTCTTTGGCCTCAAGGTCTTCCCCGTGGCCATCCTGGGGGGGCTGGACGCCGTGGGTGGGGCTTTGGTGGCGGGGTTTTTGCTGGGGGTCCTCGAGGCCCTCTCCCAGCGCTACCTGGAGGCCTACCTCCCAGGCTTCACGGAGGCCTTGCCCTTCGTGGTGGTCCTTCTGGTCCTCCTGGTGAGGCCCTACGGCCTCTTCGGGGAACGGCAGATTGAGAGGGTGTGATGCTTTCCGTGGAGAACCTCAAGGTGGTCTACCGGGGGGTCATCCTGGCCCTGGACGGGGTCTCCCTGGAGGTGAAGGAGGGGGAGGCCGTGGCCCTCTTGGGCCCCAACGGCGCCGGGAAAAGCTCCCTGGTGCGGGCCATCGCAGGCCTTCTTCCCAAGTTTGAGGGGCGGGTCCTGGACGGCAAGGTGCGCCTCCTCGGCCAGGACGCCACCCACCTGGACCCGGTAAGGATCTCCCAGATGGGCCTCACCGCCGTCCTGGAGGGCCGTCCCCTCTTCCGCTACCTGACCCCGGTGGAGAACCTGGTGGCGGCCGGCCACCGCCTTCCCCCGAGGGCGCTCAAGGAGGGCATGGAGGAGGTCTTCGCCCGCTTCCCCCGGCTCTACGAGCGCCGCCACGAGCAGGCGGGGTACCTCTCGGGGGGGGAGCAGCAGATGCTCCTCCTGGGCATGGCCCTCCTCACCCGGCCCAAGCTTCTCGTGGTGGACGAGCCCTCCTTAGGCCTCGCCCCCAGGCTGGTGGAGGAGGTGATGAAGACCCTGGACGCCCTGATGCGGGAGAAGGGCCTAAGCCTCCTCCTGGTGGAGCAGAACGCCCGGGCGGCCCTTTCCATCGTGGGCCGGGTCTACGTGCTGGAGAGGGGGCGGGTGGTCTTTGAGGGGGACGCCAGGGAGGCCGCCGAGGACCAGGACGTGATGGAGTTCTACCTGGGGAAGGAGGAGGTGGGCTTCCGCCAGGCCAGGCGCTACCGGAGGAGGAAAAGGTGGGTGTGATCCTCGAGGCCCGAAACCTCCACCTCTCCTTCAAGGGGGTCAAGGCCCTCTCGGGGGTGGGGTTCTCCGTGAGCGAGGGGGAGTTCTTCGCCGTCATCGGCCCCAACGGGGCCGGGAAGACCACCCTCCTCAACGTGCTTTCCGGGGTGTACGAGCCCGACCAAGGGGAGGTGGCCTTCCTGGGCCAAAGCCTAAGGGGGAAAAGCCCCCAAGAAAGGGCCCGCATGGGCCTGGGGCGCACCTTCCAGGGCCTGGAGATCTTCCGGGGGATGAGCGTCCTGGACAACGTCAAGCTGGGGGCGGAGCTCGCCCTCTCCACCTACCCCCTGGCCCTGCCCCGGGCGGAGAGGGAGTGGCGCCTCAGGGCCTGGGCCGAGGAGGTCCTGGACTACCTCCACCTCTCCCCCTTCCGCCACGCCCCGGCGGGGATGCTCCCCTATGGCCTCCAGAAGCGGGTGGAGGTGGCGAGAGCCCTTGCGGGCAGGCCCAAGCTCCTCCTCCTGGACGAGCCCATGGCGGGCCTGGCCCTGGAGGAGAAGCAGGACCTGGCCCGCTTCCTCCTGGACGCCCGGGAGGAGTGGGGGGTAACCCTCCTCTGGGTGGAGCACGACCTGAGGGCGGTCTTGGAGCTCTCCGACCGGGTCTTGGTCCTCTCCTACGGGGAGGTCCTCTACCACGGGCCCCCTGAGGGGGTGCGGAAGGACCCCAAGGTGGTGGAGGCCTACCTGGGCCAAGGGTGAGGGAGTATGCAGGGAACCCTTCTGGAATTTCTCCATCGGCACGCCCAGGAGCGCCCCGAAGCCCCGGCCCTTCGGGTGAAGCGGCACGGGGTCTGGCAGAAGACCCCCTGGCGGGAGCTTCTGGAACGGGTCTTGGGCCTCGCCGGGGGGCTTTCCGCCTTGGGCCTCAAGGAAGGCGAGGTCCTCGCCCTCCTGGGCCACAACGCCCCCGAGTGGGTGGAAGCGGAGCTCGCCGCCCAGACCCTGGGGGCCTTCCCCATGGGCATCTACGCCGACGCCATGCCCGAGGAGGTGGGCTACTTCCTGGAGTTCACCGGGGCCAGGGGCATCGTGGTCTCCGACGAGGAGCAGCTGGACAAGGTCTACCCTTACCTCCACCTCCTGGACTTCGTCCTCGTGTGGGAGGAGGCGGGGATGAGCCGCCACTTCCGGGGCAAGGTCAAGCGCTTCAGCCAGGCCTTGGGCGACCCCAGGGTGGGGGAGGAGGCCCTAAGGAGGCGCCACCCGGAGGAGACCGCCCTCCTCGCCCCCACCTCCGGCACCACGGGGCGGAGCAAGCTCGCCATGCTCTCCCACCGCAACCTCCTCGCCGGGCACGAGGCCCTGGGGAAAGCCCTGGGCTTCCAGAAGGGGGCCTGGGTCTTTAGCTACCTGCCCCTTCCCTGGATCGGGGAGCAGATGCTCACCGTGGTGCAGGGCCTGGTGGAGGGCTCCACCGTCCACTTCCCCGAGGACCCCACCACCTTACGGGAGGACCTTAAGGAGGTGCAGCCCGACTTCTTCCTGGCCCCGCCGAGGCTTTGGGAGGAGATGGCGAGCCTCATCCAAAGCCGCATGGCGGACGCCGACCTCTTCAAGGCCTTCTTCTACCGGGTGGGGATGGGGGCCCTCCTGGAGGGGGCGAGCCGGGAGTTCCGGGGGGAGAAGGTGGGGGTTTGGCTCAACCTCAAGCGGGCCCTCTTCTACCCCCTCGTCGCCAGGCCCCTCCGGGCGAGGCTTGGCCTTGCCGCCTGCCGCACCGCCGTCACGGGTGGGGCGCCCTTGGGCCCCGAGGTCTTCACCTTCTTCCGCGCCTTGGGCCTGGACATCCGCCAGGTCTACGGCCAGTCGGAGACCGCCGCCGCCACCACCGCCCACGCCACGGGGGACGCCCCCCCGGAGACCGTGGGCCCCCCCCTGCCGGGCACGGAGGTGCGCATCGGCGAGGAGGGGGAGATCCAGGTGAAGGGCCCCCAGGTCTTCCAGGGCTACTTCAAGCAGGAGGGGGCCACCCGGGAAAGCTTCACCGAGGACGGCTTCTTCCGCACCGGGGACGCGGGCTTCTTTGACGAGCGGGGGCACCTGGTGATCCTGGGGCGGGTCAAGGAGGTGGGGGCCCTGGAGGACGGCACCCGCTTCGCCCCCCAGTTTCTGGAGAACCGCCTGAAGTACTCCCCCTACATCCGCGAGGCCATCGTGCTCGGCCACGGGAGGCCCTTCGTCACCGCCCTCATAGAGCTTGACCCGGAGAACGTGCAGAACTTTGCCAGGAGGCGGGGGCTTCCCTTCACCACCTACCTCTCCCTCACGGAGCGCCTCGAGGTGCGCGCCCTCATCGCCGAGGAGATCCGCATGGTGAACGAGACCCTTCCCGAGAAGCTCAAGATCCGCCGCTTCGCCCTCCTCCCCAAGGAGCTCCACCCCGACGACGAGGAGATCACCCGCACCCGGAAGGTCCGGCGCCAGGTGGTGGAGGCCCGCTACGGTCCGGTGATCCAGGCCCTCTACGGGGAAGGAGGCCGGGTGGAGGTGGCCCTGCCCATCCGCTACCTGGAGGGGGAGGGGCGGCTGGAGGCTACCCTCGAGGTCCAGGAGGTCTAAGGTGTACGCCCTCTCCAAGCGCCTCACCGACGCCTTCAGCCGCCGGTTCGCCCGGACGGTGCGGGAAACCTACCGGGAGGACGAGGCCTACGCCAGCACCCCCCTGGGCCGCCTGGCCCTTTGGGTGTTCCTCGCCCTGCTCCTCCTCCTCCCTCTCCTCCTCGGCCCCTACCCCATGTACGTGGCCACCCTGGTGGGGATCGGGGCCCTCTCCGCCCTGGGCCTCCACCTCCTGGTGGGCGGGGCGGGGCAGATCTCCCTGGGCCACGCCGCCTTCATGGGGGTGGGGGCCTACGCCGCGAGCCACCTGGCAGGCCCCCTCGCCCCCCTGGGCATCCTCCTGGGAGGGGGGGTCGCCGCCCTTTTGGGCCTTCTCCTTGGCCTCCCCTCCCTCCGCATCAAGGGGGTCTACCTGGCCATCGCCACCCTGGCCTTCCAGTTCCTGGCGGACTACGCCTTCAAGACCTGGGAGGCGGTCACGGGGGGGATCCGGGGCCGGACCCTCCCCCCGCCCGAGCTACTGGGCCTCCTCCTGGACACCCCGGAGAAGCTCTGGTACCTGGTCCTCCTCTTCGCCCTCCCCCTCTTCTTCTACGGCAAGCGCCTCCTCATGACCCGCGCCGGGCGGGCCTTCATGGCCGTGCGGGACAACGACCTCTCCGCCCGGGTGGCGGGGGTGGAGCTTGCCCGGGTGAAGCTCTTCGCCTTCGCCCTCTCTGCCTTCTACGCCGGGGTGGCGGGGGGGCTCCTCGCCCAGCTTTACAAGGCGGTGACCCCGGAGTACTTCCCCCTTTCCGTGAGCATCCAGTACCTGGCCATGATCATCGTGGGCGGGGCGGGGACGGTCCTGGGGGCCATTTTGGGGGCCTTTTTCGTCCTCCTCATCCCCGAGGTGCTGAACGGCCTGGTGGGAAGCCTAGGCCCCCAGTACGCCGCCACCCTGGCCGCCTGGCGCAACGTGGTCTTCGGCCTCCTGATCCTGGTCTTCCTCATCCTGGAGCCTTTGGGCCTGGTGGGGCTTTGGGGGAGGGTCCGGAACTACTTCCGCACCTGGCCCCTCCCCTACTGACGGTCCCAGTCCTTGAGGTGGCGGAAGGCCACGGGCAGGCCCAAAAGGAGGCCGAAGAAAAGGTGGGAGGGCGTGCGCCCCAAGAGGGCGGCCAGGAGGGGAAGGGCGAGGGCCACCGCCAAAGCCGCCCGGTAAGGCCTGCGGGAAAAGAGGTACAGGAGGGCGAGGAGGGAGAGGGCCAGGAGGAGGAGCCTGGGGTCCACGGCCAAGAGGACCCCGGCCGCCGGGGCCAGGGCCTTCCCGCCCCGGAAGCCTAGCCAGGGGGAAAAGGCGTGGCCCCACACCGCCCCCGCTCCCCCCCAAAGCCCCCCCAAGGGGTCCCCGGCCACCCCTTCCCCCAGGGCCACGGCCAAGACCCCCTTGAACACGTCCAGGAGGAGGACCAAAAGGCCCGGCACCGGGCCCAGAACCCGGTAGGCGTTCAGGGCCCCGGGGTTGCCGGAGCCCTCCCGCAGAAGGTCCTTGCCCCGGAGGGCCCCGAACCAGAAGGCCACGGGAAGGCTTCCCAGAAGGTAACCCGCGAGGAAAGGGGAAAGCACCCGTCACAACCCCCGGCGCACCTGGTCCTGCAGGCGAAGGAGGGCGGCCTCGAGGCCCCTGAGGCGCAAGGGGGTGAGGAGCTCCTCCAGCCCCGCCCCCCGGTAAAAGGCGGGGGGCACGGCCAGCACGGCCTCCGGGGATTCGCCTTCCAGGCCCTCCTTCAAAAGGCCGGCGAAGGCCTTCACCGTGGGGGCCTCGTCGGGCACCATGAAGTGAAGCCGCACCCTCCCCCCCTCCACCTCCGCCCTGAGGAAGAAGGGGGTCTGGCACTCGTGGACCCGCTCCAGCTCCACCCCCGGAGGAGGCGGGGGCACCTTCTTGGCGTAGTCCAGGAGGACCTGGGTCTTGAGCTCCTGGGGAAGGGAGCGGATGAGGTCCATAGCCGCTTGCAACCTAGGCGGAAGGCCCATGGCCCAAGGCTACCCTCCCTTCGCCGCCACGTGGGTGGGCCGAAGCTCAATCTCGCTCACCAAAGCCCTTTCCGGCATCTCCAGGGCGAAGTGCACGGCTTGGGCCACGTCCTCCGGGGCGAGTTTCCAGGAGGCGCCCGGGGCGTTCCCGGCGAACCCCGTGTCCACCGAGCCCGGGAGGATGTTGACCACCCGCACCCCCTGGTCGCGTAGCTCCAGCATGGCCGCCCCCATGAGGCCCAGAAGCCCGAACTTGCTGGCGTTGTAGGCGGCCCCGCCCTTGAAGGGGTTCTTCCCCGCCAGGCTGCCGATGTTCACCACCACCCCCCGGGTGCGGAGAAGGGCAGGAAGGGCCGCCTTCAAGCCCAGAAAGGGCCCCACCAGGTTCACCTCCAGGACCTCCCTGAGTTCGGCCCCGGAAAGCTCGGCCACGGGCTTCATGATGCCGATGCCGGCGTTGTTGACCAGGGCAAAGAGGGGGCCCAAAGCTTCCTCCAACCGGGCCACGGCCCTCTCCCAGTCCTCGGGGTTCCGCACGTCCCCGGGGAGGGGAAGCGCCCCCTCCCCTAGGGCCTCCGCCAGGGCCTTTAGCCTCGCCCCATCCCGGGCAAAGAGCCCCACCTTGTAACCGTGGGCGTGGAGGTGCCGGGCGATGGCCTCGCCGATTCCCCGGCTCGCCCCCGAAACCAAGGCCACCCGCATGCCCCCTACCTTACCCCAAAGCGCTCCCGGATTTCCAGGAGAATCCCCTCCAGGGCGCTCTGGAGATCCTCCAGGCTACCCGCGTTCTCCAGGACCCAGGTGGCCCTTTGGCGCTTCTCCTCCTCGGGCATCTGGGCCCTTTCCCGGGCCAGGACCTCCTCCCGGGAAAGCCCGGAGCGCTCCATAACCCGCCTCACCCGCTCCTCCAGGGGGGCCGTCACCAAAAGGGTCCCGTGGAGCCTTTCCTCCCACCCCTTCTCAAAGAGGAGGGGGATCTCCAGGAAGACGAGGGGGGCCTCGAGGCGGGAAAGCTCCTCCGCAAGGAGCCGCCCGATCTCCGGGTGGACCACGGCCTCCAGGGCCCTGAGCTTTTCCGGGTCGGAAAAGACCAAGCGGCCGAGGGCCCTCCGGTCCAGCCTTCCCCCCACCACCGCCTCGGGGAAGAGGCGCTTCAGCGCCTCCTCCTGCTTCTCCCGGGCCCTTCCGGCGAGGGCGTCCAGGTCCAAAACCGGGTAGCCCCGGGCCCGGAGGAGGGCGGCCACGGTGCTCTTGCCGCTGCCGATGTTCCCGGTGATGCCGATAATAATGGGGTGCTCCGCCTCGTGGCCCATATGGACTTCCCCTTTTATACCCCCAAGGGGGCCTTCCCCGTGGGCGGGGCGGTGCGGGACCTCCTCCTGGCGAGGCGGCCCACCGACCTAGACTACGCCGCTTGGGACCCGGAAAGGGCGGCCCAGGAGGCCCAAGGGCGCCTGGGGGGAAGCCTCTTCCCCTTGGACCCCGGGCGGGGCCACTTCCGCCTGGTGGCGGGCCCCCTCACCCTGGACTTCACCCCCTTGGAGGGGAGCCTGGAGGAGGACCTCCTCCGGCGGGACTACCGGGTAAACGCCCTCTTCTGGAAGGCGGGGGCTGTCTTCGGCCTAAGGGGGGCGGAGGAGGACCTGGGCAAGCAGGTCCTGGTCCCCGTGCGGGAGGAAAACCTCTACCAGGACCACCTGCGGAGCCTCCGAGGGGTGCGCCTCGCCACCACCTTAGGCTTCGGGCTTCCCCCAGGGGTCCGGGAGGCCCTGAGGCGCCACGCCCGCTTCCTCCTGGCCCACCCCGAGGCCCTCCCGGCGAGGGAAAGGGTGAGGGAGGAGCTGGCAAAGCTCCTTCTCTCCCCACGGGCGGCCTTCGGCCTCGGCCTTCTGGAGCGGACGGGGCTTTTGCGGGTCTACCTCCCGGAGCTCGCCCCCCTGGTGGGCCTCCACCAGGGGGGGGTGCACCACCTCCCGGCCTGGGAGCACACCCTAAGCGTGGTCTTCCACCTCCTCTGGCTCTGGCCCGAGGCCCCCCTGGAGGCCCGCCTCGCCGCCCTCTACCACGATGCGGGGAAGCCCCTAACCCGCCGGTTTGACCCCGAGGTGGGCCGCTTCCGCTTCCTGGGGCACGCCGAGGTGGGGGCGGAGATGGCCAAGGCGGCCCTCTCCTGGCTCCGCTTCCCCACGGAAGCGGTGGAAAGGGTCCAGGCCCTGGTGCGCCGCCACATGGACCGCCTCCCTGAGGGAAAGAGGGCCCTCCGCCGCTTCCTCCTAAAGCGCCAGGACCTCCTTCCCCACCTGGTCTACCTCATGGCCGCGGACCGCCTGGCCACCCGGGGCGTGGAGGCCGAGGCCTGGGAGGTGGTGGGAAGGTACCGGGAGGCCCTTCAAGAACCCCTCCCGGAAAGGCCCCTCCTCTCCGGGGAGGAGGTGATGGCCCTTCTCGGCCTGGCCCCAGGCCCCGAGGTGGGGAGGGCGCTGAAGGCCCTCCTCGAGGCCCAGGCGGAAGGCCGGGTGGGGACCGAGGAGGAGGCCCGGGCCTTTCTCCTATATTGGAGGGGTGGAAGGGAGGCTGAGGCTTCGGGAACCCCAGATCACCCCCGTTGAAGGGGGCTTCCTGGTCTTTGACCCCTACGGGGTCTACGAGAAGCCCCTGGCCCTCACGGAGGGGGGGCTCTTCCTCCTCTCCCTCATGGAGGGGCGCACCCTGGAGGAGGTGCAGGAGGAGGTGTTCAAACGCCACGGGGTCCTGGTGCCGAAGAAGGAGCTGGAGGACCTGGCGAGGGCCCTGGAGGAGGCGGGCCTCCTCCTCACGGAGAAGGTGGAGGCGAGGCTAAGGGAGGAGGAGGAGAGGCTCAGGAGGGAAAGGCCCATGCGCCTGGCAGGGGTCTCCTACCCCAAAGGGGAGGAGGAAGCCCGGGCCTACCTGGAAGCCTTCCGGGCGAGCCACCCGGGGGAGGGACGGGAGGCCCGGGTCCTCCTCATGCCCCACCTGGAGCCCTCCCGCGTCCCCGAGGTCTACGGGGCGGCCCTGGCCGCCCTGGAGAGGACCCCTCCCCCCGAGCGCATCTACCTGGTGGGGGTGGCCCACCGGCCCCTTCGGGAGAGGGCCGCCGCCCTTCCCGTGCCCTTCCACACCCCCTTCGGCCCCGCCCTGCCGGACCTTCCCGCCCTCCAGGCCCTGGACGCCCTCCTCCCTTTTGAGCTCTTCAACACCCCCCTGGCCTTCCGGGAGGAGCACAGCCTGGAGCTCCCCCTCTTCTTCCTGAAGGGGCGGTTCCCCGGGGCCCGCATCCTCCCCCTCCTCGTGGGACGGCGGAGCGCGGAGCTCGGGGAGGCCCTGAAGGTGGTGATGCGGGACTTCCCCGGCCTTTTGGTGCTGGCCGTGGACCTCTCCCACGTGGGGCCCCGCTTCGGCGACCCTCCCCTCACCCGCTCCCTGGCGGAGGAGGCGAGGAGGCGGGACCTGGGCTTCCTGCAAAGGCTTGGGGAGGGGGAGCCCGAGGCCGCCCTCGCCTTCTTGGGGGAAAACCCCACCCGCATAGACGGGGTGGAGGTGGTGGGAAGCCTCACCCCCCTCCTCCGGGGGCGGAAGGGCGAGGTTCTGGCCCACCGCCTGGACCTCGAGGCCCCCACCTTAAGCGCCGTGGGGGCCGGAACCCTGGTCTTCTAATACCACCCCATGCTGGCTTGCGCCAGCATGGGGGCCCCGGCAAAAGGTTCCTAGGCAGGCTTCCTGGAGCCCGTAGAGCGAAGGAAACAGGGAGAAAGGGTATAAGTACCCCGCTCTGGCTTGCGCCAGAGCGGGGGCCCAAAAGAGCTCCTGCGTGGCCCTAGCCAGGGGATCCCGCGCCGAAGCGGGGTGGGCCTAGCGCCGCCGCCTCCTGCGGGCCCGGGTCCTCACCGGGCGGTTTTCCTCCCAGGCCTCCTTGGGGGCCCACTCGCCGAAATAGACGCTATGCACCGTGGCCCGCTCGGGACGGGTGTCCCGGGCTCTGTCCTTAGGGGGTCCTACCACCTTGCGCATGTCCACCTCCTTTCCCTTGGCCTCTTCCACGTAAGGCACCAGGTCTATCTGCCGGAGCCTGGGGTCGCTGCGGACGATGACCACCTCCATCTCGTCCCCCAGGCGGATCCGCTTCCCCTTGGGGCCCACGAGGGCCAGGGCCTCCTCGCTGTAGGTGTAGGGCCCCAGGGCCTCGAGGCGCACCAGGCCCTCCACCCCGTTTCTCAGGGTCACGAAGGCCCCGAAGCCCGCCACCCCCGTCACCCTCCCCCAGAACCGCTCCCCCAGGTGGAGCTCCGCCCACTTGGCCATGTAGTACTTGGTGAGCTCCCGCTCGGCGGCCTCCGCCTTCCTCTCCATCTCCGAGGCGTGGTCGGCGATGGCGGGGAACTCCCCAAGCCAGCGCTCCTTCCGCCTCTCCGTGAGGGTGCGCCGCAAGGAGGCCCGGAGCACCCGGTGGACCACCAGGTCCGGGTAGCGGCGGATGGGGCTCGTGAAGTGCAGGTAGTGCTCCATGGCCAGGCCGAAGTGGCCCAGGTTCAGGGCGGCGTAGCGGGCAAGGCGCAGGGAGCGCAGGACCAGGCCCGCCACCACGGGCTCCTCCGGACGGCCCTTGGCCTCCAGGAGCACCCGCTGCAGGGCCTTGGAGGAGACCTTCTCGGGGAGGGTATAGCCCAGCCGGGCCAGGGCCAGGCGGAGCCTGCCGTAGGCCTCCTCCAGGGGCTCCTCGTGCACCCGGTAGAGGGCGGGAAGCCCCTTCCTCACCAGGTGCTCGGCCACCAGGCGGTTGGCGAGGAGCATGAGCTCCTCAATGAGGCTCCTGGCCTTGGGCTCCGCCTGGGGGATGAGGTGGAGCTCCCCCTCCTCCCCCACCTCCACCTTCACCTCGGGGAAGCTGAAGTCCAAGGCCCCCTCCTCCAGGCGCCTCTTCCGCATCCTCTGGGTGAGCCCAAGGAGAAGGGCCAGGTCCTCGGCCAGGAAAGCGTGCTCCTCGGGAAGGCCGAAGCCCTCGGCGAAGGCCTCCACCTCGGTGTAGGTGAGGCGGGCCACGCTCCTCATGACCCCTTCGGCGAAGCGCACCCGCTTCACCGTCAGGTCCTCGGCCAGGTCCACCAAGACGGAGAGGACCAGGCGGTCCTCGCCGGGCTTCAGGGAGCAGACCCCGTTGGAAAGCCTTTCGGGAAGCATGGGAAGGACCCGCCCCGGGAGGTAGACGCTCGTCCCCCTTTGGAAGGCCTCCTGGTCCAGGAGGCTTCCCTCCTTCACGTAGTGGGAGACGTCGGCGATGTGGATGCCCACCCGGAAGCCCTTGGGAAGCCTTTCAATGTGGATGGCGTCGTCAAAGTCCTTGGCGTCCACCCCGTCTATGGTGAAGACCCGGAGGTTCCGGAAGTCCTCCCGCCTCCTAAGCTCCTCCTCGGGGATCTCCAGGGGAATGGCCTCGGCCTCCCTCAAGACCTCCTCGGGGAACTCGGCCCGGAGGCCGTACTTGGCGATGACCGCCTGGGTCTCGGTCTCCGGGGCGTCCCCTTCCCCCAAGTACTCCAAAAACTCCCCGTAGGGGCGCTTGCCGTAATGGACCCTCACCACGATGCGGCTTCCCCGCTTGAGGCCCTCTAGCCCCTCGGGAAGGAGCCTGAGTTCGGACAGCCCGGGCTCATCGGGGAGGAGGACGGCGTACCCCTTGCGGAAGTCCAGGGTCCCCACGAGCCGCTCCCGCGCCCGCTCGAGGACCCGCTCCACCACCCCCCAGGGCCTCCCGTCCCGGCCCGGGGGCATGAGGCGGGCCTCCACCAGGTCGCCCGGCCAGGCGTCCTTGGTATAGCCCGGGGGGACGAAGAGGTCCCCCTCGGGGAGGCGGACGAAGCCGTACCCATCCCGGTGGAGGCTGATGGGGCCCTGGACCCTTTGGGGGAGGAAGTAGTGGCTTCCCTTCTTCTCCAGGAGGCCTTCCCGGACCAGGGCCCCCAGGTAGCCCTTGGCCTCCCTCTTGGAAAGGCCGAAGCGGTGAAGGATCTCCTCCAGCCTGTGGGGCCTCCCGGTCTTTTTGAAAAACTCCAGCAAAGTTTCCTGCATTCTATCCTAGCAGGCCCTCGAGGGCCTTCTCCGTGGTCAAAAGGGCCTCCGAGAAGGCGGAAAGGGCCTCGTCTGCGTGCTCCTTGCCGATGATGAGGGGGGGCTCGAGGCGCACCACCTTGGGGTTGTTCAAGCCGAAGGCGGTGAGGACCCCCCTCTCGGCAAGCTCCGCCACCACCAGGGCGCCGATGTCGGCATCCGTGAACTCCACCCCCAGCATGAGCCCCCGCCCCCGCACGTCCTCTATGAGGTGAGGGAAGCGGGCCTTCAGGGCCTTGAGCCCCTCCATCAGGTAGGCCCCGAGCTCCAGGGCCCGCCGCGGCAGGTCCTCCTCCAGGGTGACCTCAATGGCCGCCAGGGCCGCCGCCGCCGCCAAGGGGTTTCCCCCGAAGGTGGAGGAGTGGAAGAGGGGATTTTGCTTGAAGACCTCAAAGACCTCCCTCCTCCCCACGCAGGCCCCGATGGGCACCACCCCGCCCCCCAAGGCCTTGGCCAGGGTCATGAGGTCCGGGGCCACCCCTTCCCAGTCCACCCCGAAGAGCTTCCCGGTGCGGCCCAGGCCCGTCTGCACCTCGTCGGCGATCATGAGGACGCCCTTTTTCCGGGTAATCTCCCGCACGCCCCGGAGGTACCCCTCGGGGGGCACCCGGATCCCCCCTTCTCCCTGGATGGGCTCCACGATCACCGCGGCCGTGTCCCCGTCTATGGCCTCCTCCAGGGCCTCCAAATCCCCGTAGGGCACCACCTTGACCCCGGGGAGGAGGGGCCTTGCGGGGTCCTGGTACTCGGGCTTGGGGGTGAGGGAAAGGGCCCCCAGGGTCTTGCCGTGGAACCCCCCTTGCGTGGTGACGAGGCCGGGCTTCCCGGTGTAGGCCCGGGCCAGCTTGATGGCGGCCTCCACCGCCTCGGCCCCGGAGTTGGCGAAAAAGGCCATCTCCAGGCCCTCGGGGGTGATCTCGGCGAGCCTCCCCGCAAGCCATGCCGTGGGCTCGGAGACCAGGACCCGCACGGACATGGGCATGCGGTCCAGCTGCCTCTTCACCGCCTCCACCACCTTGGGGTGGCGGTGGCCCAGGTTCAAAGCCCCGTACAGGCCCAAGAAGTCCAGGTAGCGCTTGCCCTGCGTGTCCCAGACGTAAGGCCCCTCGGCGTGGGACTCCACCCGGTCTAGGCCGGTGAAGCGGAGAAGGCCTGCAAGGCTAGGGTTGATGTGGCGTTCAAAGAGCGCGAAGGCGTCCAAGTCCATGCCCCAATGCTACCTTAAGTGTAGCACACTCAAAGCCTGGTAGATGTCCTGGGGGATGCGGGCCGCCCTGCCCCCCACCTGGCAGAGGTGGCGGGTGAAGCCCTCGGCGAGGAGGGCGCCCTCCCGCTCCACCCGGTAGCGGAAGAGGAGGGCCCGGGAGGAGAGCTCGGCGAGGCGGGTCCTGACCTCCACCTCCTCCCCAAAGCGCGCCGGGGCGCGGAAGGTGAGGCCGAGCTCCACCACCGGGAAGAACACCCCCCTCTCCTCCACGAGGTGGTAGGGAAGCCCGGCCCTCTCCAGGAAGTCCACCCGGGCGGCCTCGAGGTAGACGGCGTAGACCGAGTGGTGGACCACCCCCATCTGGTCGGTTTCGGCGTAGCGGACCTTTATGCGGGTGACGCTCTCCACGGCAGGAACTCCAGCCTGGGCAGGTGGCGCAGGCGCACCCTCTTGGCCAGGGCGGCAAGAAGCCTCCTCTCTGCGTGGCGCAGGGCCGCCAAGGCCTTTTCCTCCTCCCGGAAGGCCTCCACGTACACGGAAAGCACCCGGCCATCCGGGGAGAGGCGCACCGCCTCCACGGTGAGGAGGAAGAGCCTCGGGTCCTCCAGCTCCCCTATGGCCTCGGCCAGGGCCCGAAGGAGCCTTTCCTCCAGATGGGCCTTCCCGTAGCTCACGCCCCCATCCTACCCCGGCCCCCGGTCCAAGGAGGCCACCACCTCGGCAAGCCCCCGGGCCACCTCCTCCGCCCCCTCCTCCGCCTCCACCATCACCCGGACGAGGGGCTCGGTCCCCGAGGGGCGGACGTTCACCCGGCCCCTTCCCCCCAAGCGGGCCTCGGCCTCCCGGATGGCCTCCCCCAGCCTCGGATTCGCCATCACCCTGGCCTTGTCGGAGACGCGCACGTTGAGGAGGATTTGGGGGTACATGGGAAGGGCTTCGTACCAGTGGGCGAGGTCCCCCCCCAAGGCCAGGAGGGCCTTCAGGGTGAGGAGGGCGGTGAGGAGGCCGTCCCCGGTGGTGTGGTGGCGGAGGAAGATCACGTGCCCCGAAGGCTCCCCCCCCAAGGCGAGGCCCGTCTCCTTGAGCCTCTCCAGGACGTACCGGTCCCCCACCGCCGCCCGGTGGAAGGCGAGGCCCTTTTCCTTGAGGGCCACCTCGAGGCCCATGTTGCTCATCACGGTTCCCACCACCCCCTTCTCCCCAAAGGCCAGGGCGGCGAGGTAGAGGATGTGGTCCCCGTGGAAGAGGCGGCCCTTCCGGTCCACGAACTGCACCCGGTCCCCGTCCCCGTCAAAGGCGATTCCCAGGTCCAGCCCCAGCTCCACCACGAAGCGGGCCAGGGCCTCGGGGTGGGTGGAGCCGCAACCCCGGTTGATGTTCCTCCCGTCCGGGGTGTTGAAGAAGGCCATGACCTCGGCCCCCGCCCTCTGGAAGAGCTTGGGGCCGATGCGGTAGGTGGCCCCGTGGGCGAGGTCCAGGCCCACCTTAAGCCCCGTGAGGTCCGGGGCGTGGGCGAGGAGGAAGTCCAGGTACATCCTCTCCGCCTCCCGGAAGTCCCCCACGGTGCCGATGCCCCGGGTGGGGTGGTCCTCCGCGAGAAGGCGCTCAATCTCCTCCTCGGCCTCGTCGGGGAGCTTTTCCCCGCTGGGCCCGAAGAACTTGATGCCGTTGTCCTGGTAGGGGTTGTGGCTGGCGGAGATCATGGCCCCCGCCGTGGCCTTAAGGGCCCGGGTGAGGTAGGCCACCCCCGGGGTGGGAAGCACCCCCAGGTGCTCCACCCTCACCCCCTGGCTCAGAAGCCCCGCCGCCAAAGCGGCCTCCAAGAGGTCCGAGGACTCCCGGGTGTCCTTGGCCAGGAGCACCACGGGCCTGGGGCTTTGGGCCCGGAAGTAGGTCCCCGCCGCCTGGCCGAGCTTTAGGACGAACTCCGGGGTCAAGGGGGGCTTTCCCGCCTCGCCCCGCACCCCGTCGGTGCCGAAGTAGCGCCTCACGGGGGCCACTATACCAGGGCCCCTGGGGCGGGTGGGGCGAGCCCTCCCCCGGGGGCCCGGGAGGGGTCCTGGGCCTTGATTTACTCAGCGTACTGAGTAAAAATGCTCAGCGTGCTGAGCAGAACCTCCTTCACCCGTCCCCAGGCCCAGGAGCTTCTAAGGCGGCTCAGGGCGCCCCGCCACCTCCTGCAGGTGGTGCTGGGCCCCAGGCAGGTGGGCAAGACCACCCTTGCCCTGCAGGTGGCCCAGACCTCCGGCCTCCCCTACCACTACGCCTCCGCCGACGAACCCACCCTCAAGGAAGCCCCTTGGCTGGAGACCCAGTGGACCTTGGCCCGCCGCCTGGCCCAGGGAGGGGAGGCCCTCTTGGTCCTGGACGAAGCCCAGAAGGTGCTGGGCTGGTCGGAGACCCTAAAGCGCCTCTGGGACGAGGACACCCTAAAGGGCCTTCCCCTCAAGGTGGTCCTCCTGGGTTCCTCACCCCTGCTCCTGCAAAAGGGCCTTTCCGAAAGCCTCGCCGGCCGTTTTGAGGTCCTTCACCTACCTCACTGGAGCTTTTACGAGATGGAGCTGGCCTTCGGGTACACCCTCCCCGAGTACCTCTACTTCGGGGGTTATCCGGGCGCGGCCCCCCTGCGGGAAGAGCCCGGGAGGTTTGTCCGCTACATCAAAGACGCCCTTCTAGAAACCACCCTGGGACGCGACATCCTGCTCCACACCCGGGTGGAGAAACCCGCCCTCCTCCGCAGGGTCTTGGAGCTCGGCCTCCTCTACAGCGGCCAGGTGCTCTCCTACACAAAGATGTTGGGGCAACTCCAGGACGCTGGGAACACGGTGACCCTGGCCCATTACCTGGAGCTTTTAGAAGGGGCGGGCCTTCTCGGCGCCCTGCAGAAGTACGCCGCCGAGCCCTTCCGGCGCCGGGCCTCGAGCCCCAAGCTCCTGGCCCTTAACACGGGGCTCATCACGGCCGTCCTAGGGCTCTCTCCGGAGGAGGTGTGGGAGGACGCCGCCCTCATGGGGCGGCTTGTGGAAACCGCTGTGGGCGCCCACCTTTTGGCCCACGCCCCCCACGGGGGCTTTGAGGTGTACTACTGGCGGGAGAGGGACCAGGAGGTGGACTTCGTCCTGAAAAAGGGGAAGCGCCTTCTGGCCTTGGAGGTCAAGAGCGCTCCCTCAAAGAGGACCAAGGGGCTGGAAGCCTTCACCCAGGCCTTTGGAGGAAAAGGCCTTCTCCTGGGCCCAGGAGGCATCCCCCTGGAAGCGTTCCTTCGGGAAAACCCCCTGGCCTTTCTTTAGCCTCCCCGTTCCGGCGACGAACACCCTTATACCCTTTCTCCCCGTTTCCTTCGCCTTACCGGCTCGGGGAAGCCTGCCTAGGGACCCCCCATGCTGGCCCAAGCCAGCATGGGGTGGTATCACCCCTTGGCCGAGAGCCAGTCCTCCCCCATCCCCACCTCCACCTCTAGGGGCACGGCGAGGGGGTAGACCCCCTCCATGACCTCCTTGGCCAGGGCGGCCACCTCTTGGACCCTTTCCTTGGGGGCCTCCAGGAGGAGCTCGTCGTGGACCTGGAGGAGCATCCTCCCCCCCGTTCCCTGGAGCCTAGGGAAGAGCTTCACCATGGCGAGCTTCATGAGGTCGGCGGCGGTGCCCTGGACGGGCATGTTGAAGGCCATGCGCTCAGCGGCCTCCCGCACGCTCTTCACCCGGGCGTGGAGGTCGGGCACGTAGCGCCTCCTTCCGAAGAGGGTTTCCACGTAGCCCCGCTTCCTGCCCTCCTCCAGGGTGTTTTCTATCCAGGCCCGCACCTTGGGGAAGCTCTGGAAGTAGCGCTCAATGAAGGCCAGGGCCTCCTCGTAGGGGATGGAGAGCTCCTGGGAGAGCCGGTGGGCCGACATGCCGTAGAGGACGCCGAAGTTCACCGTCTTGGCGGCCCGGCGCATGAGGGGGTCCACGGCCTCCTTGGGCACGCCGAACATCCAGCTCGCCGTCTCGGTGTGGATGTCCTGGCCCTCCTTAAAGACCCTTATCAGGTTCTCGTCCCCCGAGAGGTGGGCGAGGACCCGGAGTTCTATCTGGCTGTAGTCCAAGGCCACCAGGAGCCACCCCTCCTCGGCCACGAAGGCCCGGCGGATCCGCTGCCCGAGGGGGGTGCGGATGGGGATGTTCTGCAGGTTGGGGTCGGAGCTAGAAAGCCTCCCCGTGGCCGTGGCCGTCTGGTTGAATCGGGTGTGAAGGCGGCCCGTCCTGGGGTGGACGAGGCCCGGGAGGGGGTCTATGTAGGTGCTCTTGAGCTTGGTGAGCTCCCGGTACTCCAGGATCCTCCCCACGATGGGGTGGGCCTCTCGGAGGGCCTCCAGCACCGCGGCGCTGGTGGAGCGCTTGCCCGTCTTCTCCGTCTTGCCGATGGGGGGAAGCCCAAGCTCGTCAAAGAGGACCCTTTCCAGCTGGTCCCGGGAGTTCAGGTTGAAAGGGTGGCCCGCCAGGCGGAAGACCTCCTCCTCGAGGCGCCTTATCTCCTGGTCAAGCTCCAGGGAGAGGGCCTTCAGGTAGGCCACGTCCAGCCGGACCCCCGTGGCCTCCATGTGGGCCAGGACCCGGGAGAGGGGCCTTTCCACCTCCTGGTAGAGCCAAAGGAGCCTCTCCTCCCCCCGAAGGCGCTCCAGGAGGTTTTGCTGAAGCCTCTCGGCGAGAAGGGCCCGTAGGGCGGCGTCTTCCGTCCACTCCCCCCCGTAGCGCCGCGCCACCCCCTCGGGGGAGGTGTTGGAGGGGTCCAGGAGGTAGGCGAGGAGCATGGGGTCGTCCGAGGGAGGGAGGTCCAGCCCCTCCCGGAGGGCCAAGACGGCGAGGTCCTTGGCGAGGAGGCCCCGGACCTCCCGGAGGTCCCCTAGCCCCGCCAAGGGGTCCTCTGCCCGGTGCACCCGGCCCTCCTTGCAGGCGGCGAGGGCCACAAGCTCCGCCCACATGGGCTCGGGCCGGGAGAGGACGAAGCCCACGAAGGCCCCCTCCGGCGGGGGCCAGGGGGCTTCGTGGGCGGGGGCGGGAGCCTCCAGGAGGCCGAACTCGTGGAGGAGGCTCCCGAACTCAAGCCGTTCCAGGAAGGCCCGAAGCCTCTCCCGGTCGGGCTCCTTGCGCCTTTGGAGGTCCGCCTCCAGGGGGAGGTCGGCGCGCACCCGGGAAAGCTCCAGGGAAAGCCTGAGGTCCTCCAGGTGGGCCCGGATCTTCTCCCGGGCGCTCTCCGGCTTCACCTTGTCCAGGTTCTGGAGAAGGTTCTCCAGGCTTCCCCACTCCCTGAGGAGCTTGAGGGCGGTCTTCTCCCCGATCCCCTTCACCCCGGGAAGGTTGTCGGAAGGGTCCCCCACCAAAGCCCGGTAATCCACCCACTGCTCCGGCCTCAGGCCGTACTTTTCCCAGAGCCATTCCGGGGTGATGAGGTGGCCCTCGGGGTGGAGGACGGAGATCCTTTCGGAAAGGAGCTGGTAGAGGTCGCGGTCGGCGGTGAGGATGCGGACCTCGTAGCCCTCCCGCTCCGCCTTCTTGGCCAGGCTCGCCAGGACGTCGTCCGCCTCGTAGCCGGGGACCTCGAGGCGGGTAAGCCCCAGGAGGTCCACCAGCTCCTTGATGAGGGCAAGCTGCCGGGGAAAGTCCTCCGGGGTGGGAACCCTTCCCGCCTTATAGCCCTCGTAGGCCTCGTGGCGGAAGGAGGGGGCCTTGGCGTCAAAAACCACCGCCACCACGTCCCCGTCCTCTTTGAGGGCCTTGAGGAGGCTCTTGGCGAAGCCGTAGACCGCCTGCACGGGCTCGCCCCGGCTCGTGGTGAGGCCCTTCAGGGCGAAGAAGGTGCGGTAGGCCAGGTGGTGGCCGTCCACCAGGAGGACCCGGCCCTTGGGCTCAAAGAGGGGAAGCATCGCCTCCATGCTACTCCAGGACCGCCTGCCCCCGGGTGGCGTCCAGGAGGGCCCTCAGGAAGCCTTCCCGTTCGGGCTCAGGGAGGAGGAGGGCGAAGCGCACGCCCTCCGGAGTGTAGGCCTCCTCGGCCCTTAAGGCGCGGGCCTGCAGGAGGCCGTGGACCCGGCCCACCTCGGCGAAGGGGACCAGGAAGGCCACCTCCACCCGCTCCACCAAGGGGGCTTTAGGCACCCGGCGCAGGGCCTCCGCCGCCACCCCTCCGTAGGCCCGCACCAGCCCCCCGGCCCCGAGCTTGACCCCGCCGAAGTAGCGCGCCACCAGCACCGCCACCCGGTCCAGACCCTGGGCCTCTATGGCGTGCAGGATGGGCCTTCCCGCGGTGCCCGAAGGCTCCCCATCGTCCGAAAAGCGGTAGAGAGGGCCGATCTTGTAAGCGTAGCAGTTGTGGGTGGCCTCGGGCTCCCGGTGGGCCTCCAGGAAGGCCAGGGCCTCCTCCTCCGAGGCCACGGGGGCCACCTTGGCGATAAAGCGGCTTTTCTGGACCGTCTCCTCGTGGACCAGGAAAGCGGTCAGGGTGAGGCGCACGCTACCTCCAACGCCTTGGCCCTGGGGAGGCCTTACCCGCCCAAGGCCCTGAGGGCCGCCCGCTCCATGCCCAGAGGGTCCGGGAGAAGGCCCGTCCAGATGCGGAAGGCCAAAGCCCCCTGCCAGGCCAGCATGGGAAGCCCGGTCTGGACCCTAAGGCCCTTCTCCTTGGCCTCCCGCAGGAACCGGGTCCACAGGGGGCGGTAGACCAGGTCCACCGCCGCCCCCTCCTCGGGAAAGAGCTCCGCGGGGAGGGGGGTGGCCATAGTGTCCTCGAGGCCCACCCGGGTGGCGTTCACCAGGAGTCTGGCCGCCCTTGCCCGCTCCAAGGGAACCGCCTCCAGGCCCAACTCCCGCGCCAGGGCCAGGGCCCTTTCCGGGGTGCGGTTCCAGACCCAGACCTCAAGCCCCGCCCCCTTCAGGGCGAAGGCCACCGCCCGCCCCGCCCCCCCGGCCCCGAGGACCAGGGCGGGGCCCTCCAGGGGGATGCCCCCCGCCTTCAGGGCCTCGAGGAAGCCCGGGGCATCGGTATTAAAGCCAAAAAGCCTTCCCTCCACCTGGAGCACCGTGTTCACCGCCCCCATGGCCCTGGCCTCGGGAGAGACCCAGTCCAGAAGCCCCAGGGCCGCCTCCTTCAAGGGGAGGGTGAGGTTCACCCCCCGGAAGCCCCGCCGCACCGCCTCTAGACGGGCGGAAAGCTCAGAAAGGGGGGTCTCCAAGGCCTCGTAGCTTCCCCTAAGCCCGAGGCTTTCCAGGGCGAAGGCGTGCATGGCCGGGGAGAGGGAGTGGGCCACGGGCTGGCCCAGGAGGGCGAAGCGCAACATCCCCCTAAGGATAGCCTGGCCCGGGGGAAACCGATAGAATGAGGGCGGTGAAAAGGCTCTTGGCCCTCGCCTTCCTCCTCCCCCTGGCCCTGGGGAAGACCTTTCTCATCCCCATCCAGGGGGAGATAGACCCCGCCTTGGCGGTCTTCGTGGAGCAGGCCCTGGCCCGGGCCGAGCGGGAAGGGGCCAGCGGCGTGGCCTTCCTCATAGACACCCCGGGGGGGCGGGTGGACGCCGCCATCCGCATCTCCGACCGCATCCTCCAGACCCCCCTCCCCACCCTGGCCGTGGTGCAAAACGCCTTCTCCGCCGGGGCCCTTATCGCCCTCTCCTGCCGCCAGGTGGCCATGCTCCCAGGGTCAGAGATCGGGGCCGCCCTCCCCGTGGTGGCCCTCCCCCTCCAGGAGCCCACGGCCGCCGACCAGAAGGTGATCTCCGCCCTCAGGGGCAAGTTCCGGGCCGTGGCCGAGGCCCGGGGCAGGCCCGTGGAGCTGGCCGAGGCCATGGTGGACCCGAACATAGAGGTCCCGGGGTTGTCCGCCAAGGGGGAACCCTTAACCCTTTCCGCCGACAAGGCGGTGGAGCTCAAGGTGGCGGACTTCAAGGCAGGAAGCCTCCCCGAGGCCTTGGCTCAGGCAGGCCTGAGCGCCGAGGTGGAGCGCCTGGAACTGGGACCCAGGGTGCGGCTCGCCCGCTTCCTCACCAACTCCAGCGTAGCCGGGGTGCTCCTCGCCCTGGGCCTCCTGCTCCTTCTCCTGGAGTTCTTCACCCCGGGAACCTTTCTACCCGCTACCCTGGGCCTCATCGCCCTGGGGCTCTACTTCTTCGGAGGGTACCTGGCTGGGCTGTCGGGGATACTGGAGATTCTCCTCTTCTTTGCGGGGATGCTCCTCCTCTTAGCCGAGGCCTTCCTTCTGCCGGGATTCGGCCTTCCCGGGGCCTTGGGGATCGGACTCGTCCTGGCCTCCGTCTACCTCACCTTTGGCGCCCAAAGCCTGGCCGTGGGGGCCTACGCGGTCCTCGTCCTCGGCGTGGGCCTTTTCCTGCTCTTTCGCTTCTTCCCCCGAAGCCGGGTGGGGCGGGCCCTGGTGTTGGAAAGCGCTATTTCCGAAACCGCCCCGCCCAAGGGAGAACTGGAAGCCCTCCTCGGAGCCATCGGCGAGGCCTTAAGCGACCTGAGGCCCGCCGGGGTAGCCCGCTTCGGAGATAGACGGGTGGACGTGGTGACGGAAGGAGAGTTCATCCCCCGGGGGACTCCGGTCCGGGTAGTCAAGGTGGAGGGCCCCCGGGTGGTAGTGCGGGCCTTCAAGGAGGAATAAGATGACCCTCGTGAGCCTTCTTTTCCTGGCCGGCGTAGTCCTGGTCCTGGTCTTTCTCTTCTTCTCCTTTATCCCCGTGGGGCTCTGGGTTACGGCCTTCTTCGCCGGGGTGAGGGTGCCCCTCACCAGCCTGGTGGCCATGCGCCTAAGGCGCGTGCCTCCCGCCAAGATCATCTTCCCCATGATCAAGGCCACGAAGGCGGGGATCCCTGTGGAGCTTAACCGCCTCGAGGCCCAGTACCTGGCGGGAGGCAACGTGGACCGGGTGGTGGACGCCCTCATCGCCGCCGACAAGGCGGGGATCAGGCTCACCTTTGACCGGGCAGCGGCCATAGACCTGGCGGGCCGTGACGTGCTGGAGGCGGTCCGGGTGTCCGTCAACCCCAAGGTGATCACCACCCCCCAGGTAGCGGGCATGGCCAAAGACGGGATCCAGCTTTTGGTCACCGCCCGGGTGACGGTGCGGGCCAACATTGACCGCCTAGTGGGAGGGGCGGGAGAGGAAACGGTCCTGGCCCGGGTGGGGGAGGGGATCGTGGCCTCCATCGGGAGCGCGGAAAGCCACAAGGAGGTGCTGGAGCAACCCGACCGCATCAGCAAGACCGTGTTGGCCAAGGGGCTGGATGCGGGCACGGCCTTTGAGATCCTCTCGGTGGACATCGCTGAGGTGGACGTGGGACGGAACATCGGCGCCCAGCTTCGCACCGACCAGGCCGAGGCGGACAAGAAGGTGGCCCAGGCCAAGGCCGAGGAGCGGAGGGCCATGGCGGTGGCCGCCGAGCAGGAGAACCGGGCCCTGGTGGAGGCCATGCGGGCCAAGCTGGTGGAGGCCCAGGCCCAGGTACCCCTGGCCCTGGCCGAGGCCCTGAGGAAGGGGAACCTGGGGGTCATGGACTACTACCGCCTCAAGAACATCGAGGCCGACACCGACATGCGGGAGTCCATCAGCCGGGCGGCCAAGCCCGAGGGTGAGGAATGAGCCTAGACGACCTTTTGGGCCTCCTTTTCCTCCTCTTCTTCGTGGTTCTCCCCGCCCTCCAGGGCCTCTCCCGCCGGAGGGGAGGCTTCCCCGAGGACCTGCCCGCCCCCGAACCCCTTCCCAGACCTCAACCCCGGCCCAAGGCCCGGCCCAAGCCTCCACCTGAGCCCCGGCGGGAGGAGGGGCAAAGCCTAGAACGCCCCCACCCTCCCGAGCGCACCCCCTTGGAGGTGCGCTTCCGGGAGGAGGCCCCCCAGGAAACCCCTGAGGTCCGGAAGGGCAAGAGGCTCCTGGCCACGGACCCCCACAGCCTGCTCAAAGGGGTGGTATGGCACGAGATCCTGAAGAAGCCCAAAGGGTGGTGATCCCCCTGCGGTCCGAGGAAGCCCTGGCCTTTCTGGGCCAGGCCGACCGGAACCTGAGGAAGCTCCGGTCCCTTTTCAAGGAGGCCTTCGGCGACCGCCTGAGGCTCGTGGCCCGGGGGGAAGCGGTGGAGCTCCTTGGGGACCAGGAGGCAGTGGAGACGGCGGAAAGGGCCGTCCGGGACCTCCTGGCCCTGCTGCGCCAGGGGGCTGAGCTGGACGAGCCCACCCTGGAGCAGGCGGTGGCCCTGGCCCTGGAGGGGGAGGGGCTCTACCAGGCCACCACCCCCCAGGCCGAGCTTTCCCTCCCCGGCCGCCTCCGCCCCAAGACCCCGGGGCAGAAGCGCTACGTGGAGGCCATCGCCCAGCACGACATCACCTTCGGCATCGGCCCCGCCGGGACCGGCAAGACCTACCTGGCCGTGGCCATGGCGGTGAGCCACCTAAGGGCCCGCAAGGTGAAGCGCATCGTCCTCACCCGGCCCGCCGTGGAGGCCGGGGAAAAGCTGGGCTTCCTCCCCGGGGACATCCAGGCCAAGGTGGACCCCTACCTCAGGCCCCTCTACGACGCCCTCTTTGACATGATCGACGCCGAGCGTTTTGAGCAATATCTCCAATCTGGAATCATTGAAGTGGCGCCTTTGGCGTTCATGAGGGGAAGAACTTTGAACGACGCCTTCATCATCCTGGATGAGGCCCAGAACACCACCCCGGAGCAGATGAAGATGTTCCTCACCCGCATGGGCTTCTCCTCCAAGATGGTCATCACCGGGGACGTGACCCAGATTGACCTGCCCAAGCAGCAAAAGTCGGGCCTCGTGGAGGCCACCCGCATCCTCAAGGGCATTGAGGGCATCGCCTTCGTCTACTTCAAGGAGTCCGACGTGGTGCGCCACCCCCTGGTGGCCCGCATCATCAAGGCCTACGAGGAGGCCGAGCGTGGTGGGGATCGTGGCCAACAAAAGGCCCCCGAGGGGGCTTAGGCCGAGGCTCCGCCGGGCCCTCCAGGGGCTCATGGCGGAGCTCGGCGTGGGGGACAAGGCGGTCACGGTGATCCTCACCGGGGACCGCCGCCTCCGGGCCCTCAAGCGGGAGTGGTGGGGGGAGGATGCGGCCACCGACGTCCTCTCCTTTCCCCACTACGAACCCGGGGACCCCTTCATGCCCCCGCACCTGGGGGACATTTGGATCAGCCTGGACACCGCCAGGAGGCAGGCCGAGGCCCGGGGGGCCCCCCTGGAGGAAGAGGTGCTGGTCCTAGCCGCCCACGGCCTCTGGCACCTCCTTGGGCACGATCACCAGAAGGAGGAGGAGTGGGAGGGGTTCCGCCGCGTCCAAGAGAGGATCCTCGCCCTCTAAAGGGGGTCTTGCGCTCCTTCGCCTTCGCCTGGGAGGGGCTCCTCTACGCCTGGCGGGTCCAGCGGAACTTCCGCATAGAGGTCCTCCTGGGGGTTTTGGCGGTGGGACTCGCCCTGTGGCTCGGGGTGGACCTGGCCCCCATCCTGCTCCTCGCCGCCTTGGTCCTCTCCCTGGAGCTTATGAACACCGCCCTCGAGGCCCTCACCGACCTGGCAAGCCCCGTCTACCACCCCCTGGCCAAACGGGCCAAGGACACCGCCGCCGCCGCGGTTCTGCTGGCAAGCCTCCTCGCCCTCCTCCTGGGCCTCTACCTTTTCCTGCCCCCCCTTCTCGCCCGGTTTGGACTAAGCTAGGGGCATGGACTACGAAGAGCGGGAGATGATCCTGGAGCTCTTTCCAGGCACCTCCCCCGACCTCCTTCCCTTAGGGGAGATCCTCTACTACCGGGACGAGGAGGGCCGGGTGGTGATCGTGGAGAAGGGCCCCCCCGAGCTCCGCCTGGCCCTCGAGCCCCTCCCCGGGCAGGTAGGGGGCCCCCAGGTGTGCGAGGCCTGCCGCCGCCACCTTTCCGGAAGCGCCCTGGGCTTTTTCCGCCACCCCGTGGGGGGCAGGGAGACCCACCTGCGCTACCTGGTCCTCTGCCAGGACACCGAGGCCTGCGCCAGCCGGGCGGAGCCCGAGCGTTTGAGGGAAATCCTCCTTCGGGGTATACTCACCTGAGAAAGGGGCCCTTGGGCCAAGGAGGTCGGCAGGAGGCCGGCCTCCATGACTTACGAGGTGAGCTATGGCGCGCGAGGTAAAGCTGACCAAGGCCGGCTACGAGCGGCTCATGCAACAGCTGGAGCTGGAAAGGAAGCGGCTCCAGGAGGCCACCCAGATCCTGCAGGAGCTCATGGAGTCCTCCGACGACTACGACGACTCGGGGCTGGAGGCGGCCAAGCAGGAGAAGGCCCGCATTGAGGCCCGCATTGACTCCCTGGAGGACGTCCTCTCCCGGGCGGTGATCCTGGAGGAGACCGCAGGCGAGGTCATCGGCCTGGGCTCGGTGGTGGAGCTGGAGGACCCCGCCACCGGGGAGCGCCTGGAGGTGCAGGTGGTCTCCCCCGCCGAGGCCAGCGTCCTGGAGACCCCCATGAAGATCTCCGACGCCTCTCCCATGGGCCGGGCCCTCCTGGGCCACCGGGTGGGGGACGTGCTCTCCCTGGAAACGCCCAAGGGCAAGAAGGAGTTCCGCGTGGTGGCGGTCCACGGCTGACTACCCCAGATGAACGAGCAGACGCGCCAACGCCTACTGAACCTGGAAGCCCTGGTGGAGGCGGGCTTCTCCCCTTACCCTTACCGCTTCCCCAAGACCCATAGCGCCCACCAGGTCCTAAAGGCCAAGGAGGGGGCCCCCCCGGAACAGGAGTGGCCCGAAAGGGTGGCCCTGGCGGGTCGCCTCCTGGCCCTGAGGCGCATGGGCAAGGTCACCTTCGCCCACCTCCTGGACGAGACGAGCAGGATCCAGCTCTACTTCCAGAAGGACCTCACCCCCCACTACGAGCTCCTGAAGAAGCTGGACGTGGGGGACATCCTGGGGGTGGAGGGGACGGTCTTCACCACCAAGACCGGGGAGGTCACGGTGAAGGTTCTCTCCTGGACCCCCCTGGTCAAGGCCCTCCACCCCCTCCCGGACAAGTGGCACGGCCTCAGGGACAAGGAGGTGCGCTACCGCCAGCGCTATCTGGACCTCATCGTCAACCCTGAGGTGCGGGAGGTCTTCCGCCGCCGCTCGGCCATCCTCCGCTACATCCGCCGCTTCTTTGAGGAGAAGGGCTTCTTGGAGGTGGAGACCCCCGTCCTCCAGGCCACCACCGGGGGGGCGGAGGCCAGGCCCTTCAAGACCTACCACCACGCCCTGGACGACGAGTTCTTCCTCCGCATCTCCTTGGAGCTTTACCTCAAGCGCCTTCTGGTGGGAGGGTACGAGAAGGTTTACGAGATGGGCCGGGTCTTCCGCAACGAGGGCATCGACCACAACCACAATCCCGAGTTCACCATGCTGGAGGCCTACTGGGCCTACGCCGACTACCAGGACATGGCCCTTCTGGTGGAGGAACTCCTCTCCGGCCTGGTCCACCACCTCTTCGGGGGCTACGAGGTCCCCTACCAGGGCCGCCTCCTCAACTTCCGCCCTCCCTTCAAGCGCCTCTCCTTCGTGGAGGCCCTAAAGGAGAAGGCCGGCCTCCCCTTTGACCCCCTGGACCTGGAGCGCCTCAGGCTTTGGGCCGACGCCCACCACCCCGAGCTGGCCCAGGTCCCAAGCTACAAGCTCCTGGACAAGCTCTTCGGAATCTACGTGGAGCCCACCCTCCAGGACCCCACCTTCGTCTTTGACTTCCCCCTGGCCATCAGCCCCCTGGCCAAAAGGCACCGGGAAAAGCCCGGCCTCACGGAGCGCTGGGACCTCTTCGCCGGGGGGATGGAGCTCGCCCCCGCCTACTCCGAGCTCAACGACCCCCTAGACCAAAGGGAGCGCTTCCTGGAGCAGGCGAGGCGCCGCAAGGAGGGGGACGAGGAAGCCCCCGAGCCGGACGAGGACTTCTTGTTGGCCCTGGAGCACGGCATGCCCCCGGCGGCGGGCCTGGGGCTTGGGATAGACCGCCTCACCATGCTCCTCACCGACCAGCCCTCTCTAAGGGACGTCCTCCTCTTCCCCCTGATGAAGCCCAGGAAGGAAGGACAGGGGCTCGAGGAGGCCGGGAAGGAAGGTTAGTGGCTGAGCGCGCCGCCCGCCTCAGCCTCCTCGTGGCCCTCCTGGTCCTGGGCCTGAAGGCCCTGGCCTACCTCCTCACCGGGTCGGTGGCCCTCCTCTCCGACGCCTTGGAGTCCATCGTCAACGTGGCCGCCGCCCTTTTGGCCCTCTTCGCCATCCGCCTGGCCCACAAGCCCCCAGACGCCACCCACCCCTTCGGCCACACCAAGGCGGAGTACTTCTCGGCGGTTTTGGAAGGGGTGCTGGTGGTCCTGGCCGCCCTCCTCATCGCCCGGGAGGCCCTGCCCCGCCTCCTCCGCCCGGTGCCCCTGGAGGGCCTGGGCCCGGGGCTTTTGGTGAGCCTCCTGGCCTCCGGGACCAACGGCCTTCTGGCCTACCACCTCATCCGCCAGGGGCGGCTCCACCGCTCCCCGGCCCTGGTGGCCGACGGCTACCACGTCCTCTCCGACGTCCTCACCTCGGTGGGGGTCCTCCTGGGGGTGGGCCTGGCCGGGCTCACGGGGCTCTGGGTTCTGGACCCCCTCCTGGCCTTGCTGGTGGCGGGCAACATCCTCCTCATGGGCTTCCGCCTGGTCCGGGACTCGGTGGGGGGGCTGATGGACGCCGGGCTTTCCCCGGAGGAGGTGGCCCGCATCCAGGGGGTGATTGCCCGGGAGCTTGGGGGAAAGGCCCTGGAGGTCCACGACCTCAGGACCCGCAAAGCCGGGCACCGGGCCTTCCTGGAGTTCCACCTGGTGGTGCCCGGGGAAACCCCCGTGGCCGAGGCCCACCGGCTCTGCGACCGGCTGGAAAAGGCCCTGGAAGAGGAGATCCCCGGGCTCAGCGTCACCATCCACGTGGAGCCGGAAAGCGAGCGCCGGGCGTAAACCGGGCTTGCGCCGGGAGGGGGTGGCATAACGCTCTTTTCCCTATCGGCGAAAAAGCGTACACTTAAGGGCAAAGGAGGGCCCATGCGCAGGAAGCACGACTGGCTCAGGGAAACCTACCAAAAGAGCCTGGAGAAGATGCCGGAGAGGCCCGTGGCCCACCGCACCCTCTCCAACATCGCCCCCGAACCCCTCTACACCCCGGAGGACATCGGCGTCCTGGACCCGGAGTACGAGGAGAAGCGGGGTTTTCCCGGGGAGTACCCCTACACCCGGGGGGTCTACGGCTCCATGTACCGGTCCAAGCTCTGGACCATGCGCATGTTCGCCGGCTTCGGCACCGCCGAGCAGACCAACGAGCGCTTCAAGAAGCTCCTGAAGGCGGGCCAGACCGGCCTCAGCGTGGCCTTTGACCTTCCCACCCTCATGGGCTACGACTCCGACCATCCCCTCTCCAAGGGGGAGGTGGGAAAGTGCGGGGTGGCGGTCTCTAGCCTCGCCGACATGGAGATCCTCTTTGAAGGGATCGACCTCGAGGAGGTCACCACCTCCATGACCATCAACTCCCCCGCCAACGCCATCTGGGCCATGTACCTGGCGGTGGCCAAGAAACGGGGCTACGACTGGAAAAAGCTCGGGGGGACCATCCAGAACGACATCCTCAAGGAGTTCATCGCCCAGAAGGAGTTCATCTTCCCCCCGGAGCCCAGCGTGAAGCTGGTGATAGACACCTTTGAGTGGGGGCCCAAGAACGTCCCCAAGTGGAACTTCATCTCCGTCTCGGGCTACCACATCCGGGAGGCGGGCTCCACGGCGGTGCAGGAGCTGGCCTGGACCCTGGCCGACGGCTTTGAGTACGTGGAGGCCGCCCTCAGGCGGGGCCTGGACGTGGACGAGTTCGCCCCCCGCATCAGCTTCTTCTTTGACGTCCACAACGATTTCTTTGAGGAGATCGCCAAGTTCCGGGCGGCGCGGCGCATCTGGGCCAAGGAGATGCGAAACCGCTACGGGGCCAAGAACCCCCAGAGCTGGATGCTCCGCACCCACGCCCAGACCGCCGGGGTCTCCCTCACCGCCCAGCAGCCCCTCAACAACATCGCCCGGGTGGCCATTCAGGCCCTGGCGGCGGTCCTCGGGGGCACGCAGAGCCTCCACACCGACGCCTACGACGAGGCCCTGGCCCTGCCCACGGAGGAGAGCGCCACCATCGCCCTCAGGACCCAGCAGATCATCGCCTACGAGACCGGGGTCACCCACACCATAGACCCCCTGGCGGGGAGCTACTACGTGGAGTGGCTCACCGACGAGATGGAGCGGCAGGCCATGGCCATCATTGAGGAGATCCGCCGCATGGGGGGCGTGGTGCGGGCCATAGAGGAGGGGTACTTCCTCCGGGAGCTCGCCGAGGCCAGCTACCGCTACCAGCAGGAGGTGGAGCGCAAGGAGCGGATCATCGTGGGGGTGAACGCCTTCACCGACGAGATCCCCCTAAAGGTGCCCATCCAGCTGGTGGACCCCGAGGTGGAAAGGGTGCAGGCGGAGCGCCTCGCCCGGGTGCGGCGGGAGAGGGACCCCAGGCGGGTGGAGGAGGCCCTAGAGGGCCTCAGGCGGGCCGCGGTGGAGGGGCAGAACACCATGCCCCACTTCGTGGAGTGCGCCCTGGCCTACTGCACCCTGGGGGAGATGATGGACGTGCTGCGGGAGGTCTACGGCACCTACCAGGAGCCGGCCTACGTGTAGGGAGGGTAAGATGGCAGGCGTGGACAGGCGCATACGGGTCCTCATCGCCAAGCCGGGCCTGGACGGGCACGACCGCGGGGCCAAGGTGGTGGCCCGGGCCCTGAGGGACGCGGGGATGGAGGTGATCTACACGGGGCTCCGCCAGACCCCGGAGATGATCGTCTCCGCCGCCATCCAGGAGGACGTGGACGCCATCGGCCTTTCCATCCTCTCTGGGGCCCACATGCACTACTTCCGGGAGGTGAAGCGCCTCCTGGAGGAGGAGGGGGCCTCGGACATCCTCCTCTTCGGCGGGGGAATCATCCCCGACGAGGACGTGCCCAGGCTCAAGGCCCTGGGGGTGGCCGCCGTCTTCGGTCCCGGCACCAGCACCCAGGAGATCGTGGACTTCCTGAGGCAGGCGGTGCCGGAGCGCTGGAAGGCCCAGGGGCTCGCATGAAGGCCATCCAGCTCTACTACCCCCCGGAGTGGGCCCACTGCTACGGGTGCGGCTACCTGAACGCCCACGGCCTCCACATCAAGACCTACTGGAACGCCGAAAGGGGGCAGAGCGAGACCCGCTTCACCCCCTCGCCCCACCACACCGCCGTCCCCGGCTTCGTCTACGGGGGGCTTCTGGCCTCCCTGGTGGACTGCCACTCCACCGCCACGGCGGCCGCCGCCAAGGCCCAGGCCGAAGGGCTTTCCCTGGAAGCCACACCCCTTCGCTTCGTCACCGCAAGCCTCAAGGTGGACTACCTCAAGCCCACGCCCCTGGGCCCGGAACTCCTCCTCCTGGGCAGGGCCAAGGAGGTGAAGGGCAAGAAGGTGGTGGTGGAGACCGAGGTCTACGCCGAAGGGGTCCTCACGGTGCGGGGGGAGGCGGTTTTGGTGCAGATCACCGAGGGCTTCGGTCAGAAAGAAGGCGCTCCACCGCCTGGATGAGGGCCTCGAGCCTGCTGGCCTGAGGAGAGGCGTGGAAGGTGAGCTCCAGCCACGCCTCTTCCAGGATTTTTTTCACCCCGGCAAGCCTCTCCTCACCCAAGGCCCGGCCTAGAAGGGCAGCCTTGACCTCCTCTTGCAGGCGGCGGTTTTGCTCCTCGAGCCTTTGCAGATAGTGGCGGAGGCGAAAGACCTCCCAGGAAGCTTGGTTTAGCTTCTCCTCCAGCTCGGCGATCCTGCGGTTTTCCTGCTCCCACTTGGCCCTGAGAGGGGCCATGCGGCGCTCCAACTCGTCGTCCCAGTGGAGCATGGTACCAGCTTAGGCCCTCTCCTTGGCCAGGAAAGCCAAATGCAAACATGAGAAGCCTTAGAACTCACGCCCTGCCGGCCCAGGTAAGCCCCAAAGGAACCTTGCGCCGGGGCCCCATCCTGGCCCAAGCCAGCAGGGGGTGGTTATACGAGAACAGGGTTGGAGTCGTTGCGGATAGCCTGGAGGTGCAAATAGTTGGGACGTAGCGCACACCTCTTCACCCAAGCGCTCGCGCGCCTTCGCATCCTTCCACCTCACCCGAGCGAGTCCCGTACGATGAAAAGCCCTGGAAGGGCTATACTCCCTCACAGGAGGCCGTCGGTGGTCAGCGGAGCTACCTCGCGGGGAAGGTCCAGGAAAAGGAAAAAGGAGAAGGCCTTCACCGGGGCCCAGGCCCTTCTCGCCTTCCCTTCTGAAGAAGGCCGGAAAGCCACCCTGGACCTCATGCGCAGGTTTTCCGCCGCCGTGCGCTACGCCTACAACCGCCTTCTGGAAGGAAAGGACCGGGAGGAGCTCAAACGACAGGACGGCCCCCTCTGTACCCTCTTCCGCCTCAACACCCGCCACGCGGACGACGCCATCGTGAAGGCCGGGGCCATCCTGGACTCCACCAGGGAGAGAGGAGAAGACCCCCGCAAAGTCGTCTTCGGGGGAAGGAAGCTCTTTGAGCAACTGAAGCGGAAGCACCTCTCCGGCGAAGCCCTCAAGAAACTCAAACGGGAGTGGCGGGAAAGGCGTCAGGGCCTTCTCTACTCCCGCGGGGACAGGACCAAGGGGGGCAACCTGAACCTGAGGCTCCTCGTCAAGGACGGGAGCTTGTGGCTCCGGATCAACCTGGGGGACGGGAGCTACGCCCACGCCCTGGTGAAGACGGGCCACCCGAACCTTAACGCCCTCCTCCAGAGGGTGTACGCCTCGCTTCCCTACAACGTGGAGCTCACCCTCAAGGGGGGCAAGGTCTACGCCACCTTCGCCTGGGAGGAGGAGCCCGCGCCCCTCGTGGCCACGAAGGAGAACGGCGTCCTCGCCCTGGACGTGAACTCGGACCCTTACCATCTTGCCTTGGCCCTCGTCTCCCCTGACGGGAACCTGAGGCGCCACCTCACCCTCTCCCTGGAGGAGGTGGACCGGGCAGAGAACAGGGGGGCGAAGGAACTGGTCCTCTGGAAGGTGGCCCACCAGGTGGTCTCCCTGGCCGAGGAGCGCGGGGTGGCCATCGCCACGGAACGCCTCAGATACCTCCGCAAGACGATGAGGGGCGATGGCTCTGGCAGGGCCTTCCGGAGGAAAGCGCACCGCTTCGCCTACCGTTCCCTCCTGAGGAAGGTGCACGCCCTCGCCAGGAAGCGGGGCGTGGAGGTGTTGGAGGTGAACCCCCAGGACACCTCCACGATAGGGATGCTGAAGTACGCCCCGCAACTCCATCTCTCCAAGGACGTGGCCGCCGCCCTCGTCATCGGGAGAAGGGCTCTGGGATTCCGGGAGAAGTTGCCCAAGGGCTACCAAGCCCTTATCCAGGACGGAACCTTTCGGGCTCACGTTCAGGACTTCTACGCCTCCAGGGTCGGGGAACTCGGGGCCAGGCACGGGGCTGAGCGCAACCCCTACCTCAAGAGGAGGCTTGTTCGCGAGCTGAGAAAGGCCCGCGCTTCCCTGTCCTTGCTTTCAAGCCTTCAGGGTTCTCCAGGGAGCCAGAAGGGGTTGACCTATGGAAGGAACTCTTTCGGCGTTAATCCCTGGCGGGTCCTGAGGGTAGGCCTCTGCAAGATAGGCCCTACGGGCCTGACCCTTCCCCTCCTCGGGCGCGAGGTGCCGAGGGACCTCTCTCCCCTCAAGCCCGTCCTCTTCGGGGGATCGTGGGAGGGGTGGAAGGTTGGCCTAGGTCCTCCTCCTGGTGGGGGGCCGGAGTGCGCTAATGTGCGCTCTGCTTGACCAGGTCCAAGGAGCCTTCCAAGTACCCTGGATAAAGCGCCTGCGGTCCATACTTATTGGAAGCCAGGTTCGCCGAGCGTGCCCTGGTTCCGCCGGGCCTCGAGGAGGCGCTCAAAGAGGAAAAGGAGGAGGGCGAGGCCCAAGAGGTAGGGCCTCAGGGGAAGGGCCGCCCTGGCCCTTTCCGGAAGCTCCCCCGGGGAAAGGAGCCTGCCCCCGCTCCCCTCGGCCATGGCCCGGAGGAGGGCCTTCCCGTCCCGGGGCGTCCACTCCCCGGGAAGGGGGAGGGAGAGGGGGAGGCGGCGCTTCCCGTCCAGGAGAACGCCCGCCTCCTTAAGGCGGAGCTCGTACCGCAGGGGCCCCACGGGGAGGGGAGGCACCTCCTTCCCCCCGGAAAGCACCAAGGGGCGCTCCAGCCGCCCCAGGAGGACCACCCGCACCCCTCCCTCCTCGGGGTAGGCGTAGAGGGCCAGGCCCTGCCGGGCCCCCACCAGCCAACGGGCAAGCCCCCCGAGGAAGGCCGAAGCCGCCTCAAACTCCCGCCAGGAGCGGGAGAGGTCCGTGGCCAAGGCCGCCACCCTCCCCTCCCCCCGCTCCCCTAGGGCCAGGACGGCCCGCCCGCCACTCGTGAGGAGCACCTCAGCCCAGGGCTCGGCCCTGGCCGGGAGGAGGACGGAAAGGGGAGGGAAGCGGAAGCCCTCCGTGAGGGGGTGGGGCCTGGCCTCCACGGGGAACCGCCCTTCCAGGCCCTCCCCCCGGAAGACCTCCTGGCCCTCCCTCAGGAAGAGGCGGGGGAGCTCCCTGGGGGCAGAGGCCCGGTAAAACCGCCCCCCTCCCCTGCGGGCCAGCTCCTCCAGGAAGGGAAGGTCGGCGTCCGGCCCCAGGGCCAGGGCGCTCACCTCCACCCCGGAGGTCCGGGCCAGGTCCAGGATGGGCTCCTTGGCGTCGGCGATGAGGCCGTCGGTGAGGACCAGAACCGCCTTCCGCTCCCCCGGCACCCCCTGGAGGAGGCGGACCGCCTCCCGGAAGGCCCCCCCGAGGACCGTCCCGCCCCCCGCCCTTAAGGAGAGGAGGAGGCTTGCCACCTCCTTCTTGGCCTGCGCGGTCATGGGCCTCGGGGGAAAGAGGACCCGGTGGCCCGAGGAGAAGACCACCACCCCCAGGCGGTCCTCGGGGGCGGCGCTCTCCACCAAGGCCAAGGCCCCGGCCACCGCCAGGGAAAGCTTCTCCCCCGCCATGCTCCCCGAAACGTCCAGGACCAGGACCAAGGCCGCCCCCTTGCGGCCCAGGGGCTTCAAGGGGAGCTCCTCCGGCAAGGCCCGGTCCCACCCTCCGAAGAAGAGGCCCCTGGGGGTGGCGGTGAAGAGGAGGCCTCCCCCCCGGCGGAGGAAGTCCCTCAGGGCCTCGGGAGCGCCCTCCGGGAGGTCCAAAACCCCCACGCCCACGGCCACCAGGTCGGCCTCGAGGGGAAGCCTGAAACCCTCCTCCACCTGGAAGCCCTGGGCCTCGAGGTAGCGGGCGAGGGCCGGGTCGCCCAGCACCAGGGCCTTGGCCCGGTCGGCGGGGGACACCTCCACCCGGGCCTCGCTCCTTCCCCAAGGCCCCTCGGCCACCGCCCGCACCACCGCGCTCTCCGTGAGGGGAAAGGTGTAGGTGAGGACCTTCCGCCCCTCCACCCATAGGGCCTTCTCCAAAACCCCTCCCGGGCCCTCCACCCGCAGGCGGGCCTCCGCGGGGACGGGGGCCTCCAGCATCACCCCCACCCCCACGGTCTCCCCGTAGAGGGGGTAGGCCGGGGGAAGGAGGCTTAGGTCCACGTGGGCCTTGGGGGGCACGTAAAGGGCGTCCAGGGGAAAGGGCGGCGGGACGGGCTCCAGAAGCCCATCGGAGACCAGGACCACCCGGGCGGGGTTTAGCCGCCTGGCCTCGGCGAAGGCCGCCCTAAGGTCGGTTTTCTCCCCCAGGTCCAGCCTGCGGGCCCGGGGGGAGGGAAGCCTCTCCGCCCGCTCGGCGAAGGCCACATAGCTTCCCCCCGGGGGAAGCCTCTCCGCCAGGGCGAAGACGCCCTCCCTCGCCGAGGGGGAGAAGTCCAGGAGGTAGACCAGCCGCCCTTCCAGGGGCCACCTGGGGTCCAGGAAGGCCAGGAAGAGCAGGAGGAGAAGGGAGGCCCGCAGGAGCCCTAGGAGGCGGGGCATACCCCCATGCTACCCGGCCTTCAGTCCATCCAGTGCCCGAGCTTCTCCTTCTTGGCCTGGAGGTAGCGCTCGTTGTGGGGGTTGTCCCCGGCCCTCAAGGGGAGGCGCTCCACGATCTCAATGCCGAAGCCGGAAAGGGCCTTCACCTTGCGGGGGTTGTTGGTGAGGAGGCGCATCTTCCGCACCCCCAGGTCGTAGAGGATCTGGGCCCCCACCCCGTAGTCCCGGAGGTCCGGGGGAAAGCCCAGGGCCAGGTTGGCCTCCACCGTGTCCAGGCCCTGGTCCTGGAGGTGGTAGGCCCGGATCTTGTTCACGAGGCCGATCCCCCGCCCTTCCTGCCTCAGGTAGACCAAGACCCCCTTCCCCTCCTCGGCGATCCTCTGCAAGGCCAGGTCCCTCTGGAAGCCGCAGTCGCACCGCAGGGAGTGGAGGGCGTCTCCGGTGAGGCACTCGGAGTGCATGCGCACCAGCACGGGCTCCTCCGGCTTCCAGCTTCCCATGACCAAGGCGGCGTGCTCCTCCCCCGTGAGGGTGTCGCGGTAGCCCAGGATGCGGAACTCCCCGAAGCGGGTGGGGAGCAGGGCCTCGGCCTCCCGCCTCACGTAGAGGTCCCCCTTCTCCAGGCGGTAGCGGATGAGGTCGGCGATGGTGCCCACCTTGAGGCCGTGCCGCCCGGCGAAGGCCAGCAGGTCCGGCAGGCGGGCCATGGTGCCGTCCTCCTTGAGGACCTCAATGAGGCTCCCCACCGGGGTAAGCCCGGCCAGGCGCAGGAGGTCCACCGTGGCCTCGGTGTGGCCGGCGCGGCGCAAGACCCCACCGGGCCTCGCCACCAGGGGGAAGATGTGCCCGGGGCGGCGGAAGTCCTGGGCGGTGGCCTCGGGGTCGGCGAGAAGCCTGATGGTGGCCGCCCGCTCAAAGGCGGAGATCCCCGTGGTGGTGCCCCGGGCGTCCACGCTCACCGTGAAGCGGGTCCCCTGGGGGTCCTGGTTCCTTTCCACCATGAGGGGAAGGTCCAGGGCCTTGGCCCTCTCCTCGGTGAGGGCCACGCAGAGGAGGCCCCGGCACTCCTTGAGCATGAAGTTCACCCACTCCGGGGTCACGTGCTCCGCGGCCATGATGAGGTCGCCCTCGTTCTCCCGGTCCTCGTCGTCCACCAGGATCACCGGGCGACCCGCCCTAAGCTCTTCCAGGAGTTCCTTGACGCCGGCGATGCCTTCCATCACGCCCCCTTAAGAAGCCTTTCCAGGTAACGGGCGATGAGGTCCACCTCCAGGTTCACCCCATCCCCCACCCGAAGCCCCCCCAGATTGGTCACGGTGAGGGTATGGGGGATGAGGGTCACCCAAAACGCCTCCCCCGCAAGCCCCGCCACCGTGAGGGAGACCCCGTTCAAGGCCACGCTCCCCTTCTCGGCGATGTAGCGGGCAAGCCCCTTGGGGGGTAGGAAGAGGTAGTCCCTCGCCCCCGGGGCCTCGCGGACCTCCACGAGCTCCGCCACCCCGTCCACGTGCCCGGTGACGAAGTGCCCCCCCAGGCGGTCCCCCACCCTAAGGGCCCGCTCCAGGTTGGGGCGGTGCCCTACCCGCCAGGTGGGGGCGGTGCGGCGCAGGGTCTCCTGGGCCAGCTCCACCCAAAACCCCCCCTCCTCCACCGCCACCGCCGTGAGGCAGGCCCCGTCCACGGCCACGGAGTCCCCCACCCTAAGGTCCTCCAGCACCCTCCGGGCGGCGATGTAGACCCGGAGGAAGGGGCCTTCCTCCACCTTCAGGATCTCCCCGGTTTCCTCCACGAGTCCCGTGAACATCTAGTCCTCCAGGTAGGCCTCGAGCCAGAGGTCCTCCCCCAGCCACTCCCGGCGAGAAAGGCGAAGGCGCAGGGCCTCCGCCACCCGCTCCACCCCAAAGCCCTCCGCCAGGCCCCGCCCCTCCCCCAGGAGCCTGGGGGCGAGGAAGAGGGCGAACTTGTCCACCAGGCGCCTCTGCAGGAAGGCCCCGGTAAGCCTCGGCCCCCCCTCCAGGAGCACCCCGTCCACGCCCTCCTCCAGGAGGAAGGCGAGGGCCCTTTCCAGGTCCACCCGCCCCCCCTCCCGGGGCAGGGCCACCACCCGGGCCCCCGCCTCCTCCAGGGCCGAGACCCGCTCCCTCGGGGCCCCCTCCCCCACGAAGACCAGGACCCGGGGGGGCTCGCCCCTAGGGCCCCTTTGGAAGAGGCGGGCCGTGGGAGGGGTCCTGGCCTCGGTGTCCAGGACCACCTTCAGGGGGTCCCTGAGGGGCGGGGGCTCCACCATCCAGGGGAAGGGGCGGAAGTCGGGGTCGCGCACGGTGAGGGCGGGGTCATCCTTTAGGACCGTCCCCACCCCCACCACCACCGCCGGGAGCCACTGCCGGTAGGCGTGGGCCACCCGGCGGCTTGCCGCCGAGGAAATCCAGCGGGCGTCCCCGGAAAGGGTGGCCACCTTGCCGTCCAGGGTGAGGGCGGCCTTGAGGAGGACGAAGGGAAGGCCCTTCCTCCCCGCGGTGAAGAAGGCCTCGTTCTGGGCCCGGGCCTCCTCCTCCAGAAGCCCCCATTCCACCGCCACCCCCGCCCTCCTCAGGCGCTCCAGCCCCCCCTTGGCCACGGGGTTCTCCTCCCGGGCCGCCACCACCACCCGGGAAACCCCCGCCTCCAGGAGGGCGAGGGAGCAGGGCGGGGTGCGGCCAAAGTGGTCGCAGGGTTCCAGGGTGACGTAGGCCGTGCTCCCCCGGGCCTCCTCCCCCGCCTCCCGGAGGGCGAAGACCTCGGCGTGGGGCTCCCCCGCCTTGGGGTGGAACCCCTCGCCCACGATCCGGCCCTCCTTCACCAGGACCGCCCCCACCAGGGGGTTGGGGCTGGTGTGGCCCCGGGCGCGCTCGGCCAGCTGCAGGGCTCTTCGCAAAAAGCGCTCGTCCAGGTCGCGCAAATGGCCCTCCTTCTCCCATCCGGACTTTCACCGTCGGCCCCGGAATTCCACCGGGTCGGGCCCCAGGGGGGCTTCGCGGGCTTTCACCGCCGGTGGGGACTTCCACCCCGCCCCGAAGGAGGTGCTCGAGGCACCAGCCTCACTTTAGCAGGTCCGGGAGAGGAGGGATGTCCCTAGGCCACGCTTTTCGCCCATGGGCAAAGGAAGAGGGGCGCCCTGAGGCGCCCCTTCTGGTGGAGGTGGGGGGAGTTGAACCCCCGTCCGAAAGTCCCTACGGCGGGCTTCTACGCGCATAGTCCGCGTTTCAGGAGTCCTCCTGGCTTGGCCCGCGGACGGGCGGCCAGGAGCAAGCCCTCCTTAGATCTCGCCCGGGATTAGAGGGCGTGGCCCCGGGCCAGCCGGGTTTGTGTCCCCGCTTCCGGTGAGCCCCCGGCAGGGCTACCGGGCGGGGTCGCGGTCATTAAGCCGCGAGGGCGTAAGCAGGCTTGTTGGCCTTTGTGCTTTTGCGGGTTTTTACGAGGCCACCCGCACCTCGGCGCGCCGCCACGCCTTCGGCGACCCCCGTCGAGACCGTTCACCCCCATGGATGGGCCGGGTTCGGACCGGCAAGCTTTAGCGTACCAGACTAAAGGGGTTGTGGTCAAGGGGCCCTTGGGTGTAAACTGGCGACAGTGCTCCCAAGGGAGGGGGGTGGGTGGAAGCCCACCCTTCCTTTGTGAAGGGAGGTGGGGAGGTGCCCGTGGACCTTTGGCGGCTGGTGGAAGAGGCGGTGGAGCCCTTGGACCTCGAGGTCCTGGAGGTCCGGGAGGCTCCCGGGGAGGTCCTGGTGCGGCTGGAGCGCAAGGACGAGCGGCCCATCCGCGTGGCCGAGCTGGAAGCGGCGAGCCGCGCCATAGAGGCGGTCCTGGACCGGGAAGACCCCATTCCGGGAAGCTACCGCCTCCTGGTGGAGTCCCCGGGGCCCAAAAGACCCCTCTTCACCCGCCGCCACTTCCAGCGCTTCCAGGGCCTTAAGGCCAAGGTGCCGGGGCCCGGGGGGTTCGTGGGGCGCATCCTCCGGGTGGAGGGAGACGAGGTGGTCTTCCTGGTGGGAGAGGAGGAGAAGCGTCTTAAGATCGGCACCTTCCGCGCCAACCTCGCCGAGTGGCCCGAGGAGCCGAGATAGGAGGAGGGATGAACCGGGATTTCGTACAAGCCATGCAGCAGCTGGCCCTGGAACGGGGCGTGTCCACCGAGGAGATCCTCGAGGCCTTCAAGGAAGCCCTGCGCAAGGCCTACATAAAAAGACAAAAGGGGTACAAAAAGGAGGAGATAGACGCCGGCAGGGGGCCCGAGGTGGACGTCTACATTGACCCCCAGACGGGCCGCATTGAGATGGTGGAGGTCCGCCGGGTGGTGGAGAAGGTGGAGGACCCCGACAAGGAGATCTCCCTGGCCGAGGCCCTGGAGTACGACCCCGAGGTCCAGGTGGGGGACGAGATGGAGTTCCCCATTGACCCCGAGGGCCTCTCCCGCATGGCCATCCAGGACCTGCGGCAGATCCTCACCCAGCGCCTCAAGGAGTCGGAGCGCAACCGCATCTACAACGAGTACAAGGACAAGGAGGGCCAGGTCCTCACCGGGGTGGTGACCCGGGTGGACAACCGGGGGAACGTCTTCGTGGACCTGGGCCGGGGGGAGGCCTACCTGCCCAAAAGCGAGCAGATCCCCACCGAGCGCTACTACCCCGGCCAGCGCCTCAAGGTCTACCTCAGGAAGGTGGACCGCTCCGCCAAGGGCCCCTCCCTCATCGTGAGCCGGGCCCACGAGGAGCTCCTGAAGCACCTCCTCAAGCAGGAGGTGCCCGAGATCGCCGAGGGCATCGTGGAGATCAAGGCCGTGGCCCGGGAGCCGGGGCGGCGGAGCAAGGTGGCGGTCACGAGCCACAACCCCAACGTGGACCCCATCGGGGCCTGCATCGGCCACAAGGGGCAAAGGATCCAGGCGGTCTCCGCCGAGCTCGGCCGGGAGAAGGTGGACATCATCCTCTGGTCCAAGGACCCCAAGGAGTTCATCAAAAACGCCCTCTCCCCCGCCCAGGTGGGCTCCATTGAGCTGGACCCCGAGGCCAAGAAGGCCAGGGTGAAGGTCACCAAGGACCAGCACTCCCTGGCCATCGGCACCGGCGGCCAGAACGTTCGCCTGGCCTCCAAGCTCACCGGCTACGACATCCACTTTGAGGAGGCGGAGATCTCCGACCTGGACGAGGCCATCCGCAAGGCCGCCCAGGAGGAGGCGGAGGCCTCGAGCCGGGCCAAGGAAGAGTTTGAGAAGCTCTTCCGAGACCTCTCCTAGCCATGAAGCACGTCCCCTGGCGCATGTGCGTGGCCTGCCGACGAAGGCGGCCCAAGGGGGAGCTTCTTCGCATCCTGCTCACGGAAACCGGGTTCCGGCTGGACCCAAGCGGCAAGCTCCCGGGCCGGGGGGCCTACGTCTGCCCCGACAACCCGGAGTGCTGGACGGAAAAAAAGCTCCGGCGCTTCGCCGGAAGCCGGGCCAAGGCGCTTTCCGAAGCCCTTGTGGCCCAGTTAGGAGGTAAGGATGGCCAAAATACGCATCTACCAGCTGGCTAAAGAGCTGGGCATGACCAACGAGGAGCTTTTGGAGCTCCTGGACCAGATGGGGGTACCCTACAAGTCCCACGCCTCCACCCTCACCGAGGAGGACGCCCAGGCGGTGCGGGAGCTGGTCAAGGAGCAACGGGGACTCCAGGAGAAGCTCGCCGAGGAAGAGCGCCGGAAGAGCCTTCCCCGGCGCCCTCCCGTGGTGGTCATCATGGGCCACGTGGACCACGGGAAGACCACCCTCCTGGACTACCTGCGCAAAAGCCGCATCGCCGAAAAGGAGGCGGGGGGGATCACCCAGCACGTGGGGGCCTTTGAGGTGAAGACCCCCGGGGGCACCGTGGTGTTCATCGACACCCCGGGGCACGAGGCCTTCACCACCATAAGGCAGCGGGGGGCGAGGGTAGCGGACATCGCCGTCATCGTCATCGCCGCCGACGACGGCGTCATGCCCCAGACGGACGAGGCCATCGCCCACGCCAAGGCGGCCGGGGCCAAAATCGTCTTCGCCCTCAACAAGATGGACCTGCCCCAGGCCGACCCCGAGAAGGTGAAGCGCCAGCTCATGGAGCGGGGCTTCGTGCCCGAGGAGTACGGCGGGGACGCCATCGTGGTGCCCATCAGCGCCAAGACGGGCCAGGGGGTGCAGGACCTTTTGGAGATGATCCTCCTCTTGGCCGAGCTGGAGGACTACCGGGCCGACCCCAACGCCGAGCCCCGGGGGGTGATCCTGGAGTCCAAGCTGGACAAGCAGGCCGGGGTCATCGCCAACATGCTGGTGCAGGAAGGGACCTTCCGCGTGGGGGACTACGTGGTGGCGGGGGAGGTCTTCGGACGGATCCGGGCCATGCTGGACGCCGACGGCCACCAGCGCAAGGAGGCGGGCCCGGGAAGCGCGGTGCAGGTCCTGGGCTTTCAGGAGCTTCCCCACGCCGGGGACGTGGTGGAGTGGGTGCCGGACCTGGAGGCCGCCAAGGAGATCGCCGAGGAGCGCAGAGAGGAGAGGCGGGCCAAGGAGGAGGCGGAAAAGGAGCGCCGCCCCAAGACCATGGCCGACCTCCTCAGGGCCATGCAGGAGGAGGGGAAGAAGGAGGTCCACCTCATCCTCCGGGCCGACACCCAGGGCTCCCTCGAGGCCATCCAGCACATCCTGGCCCGGGAGAGCACCGAGGACGTGAGGATCCACGTGCTCCTGGCCCAGGTGGGCGCCCCCACCGAGTCGGACGTCCTCCTGGCCCAGACGGCGGGGGCCGCCATCCTGGCCTTCGGGGTTAACCCCCCGGGCGCGGTGAAGAAGAAGGCCGAGGAAAAGGGGGTGCTCCTCAAGACCTTCCGCATCATCTACGACCTCATCGACGAGGTCCGGAGCATGGTGAAGGGGCAGAAGGAGCCCCAGTACAAGGAGGAGGTCCTGGGCCGGGCCGAGGTGCGGGCCGTCTTCCGCCTGCCCACGGGCAGGCAGGTGGCGGGGTGCATGGTCCTCCAGGGCCGGATTCCCCGGAGCGCCGAGGTGCGGGTGCTGCGCAAGGGGCAGGAGGTCTGGAAGGGCCGCATCGGAAGCCTCAAGCGCTTCAAGGAGGACGTGCGGGAGGTGGCCCAGGGGTACGAGTGCGGCCTGGGCCTCGAGGGCTTTGACGACTTCCAGGAAGGGGACATCATAGAGGCCTTCCAGCTGGTGGAGGTGCCCGCCTAGGGGGAAGGGTGCTTCGGGGAAGCGCGGCGCTCCTATGGGCTCTGGCCCTCCTCCTCCAGGGGGTGTCCCTTCCCTCTCCCCGGGTCAAGGAGGAGGCGGGCCTGGCCCCAGGGGGTGTGGCGGTGGTCCTCAAGGAGGACCGCGCGCCCCCCCTCCCCTTCCCCCCTCTGCCCGCCAGGGCGGAAAGGGGCCTGGGCCAGGCCCCAAGGGCCCAGGCCACCGCCCCCTACCCCCCTCCCGCCCCCGCCCCCAGGAGGCCCCTCTACCTCCTCTTCCGCCGCCTGCAGCTGGAGGGAGGCTAAGGGCGGGGTCCTGGGCTTTTAGGCAGACGGCACGAAGGCACCATGGGCCAAGCGGGCTGACCTCCTTCCCGCTTGCGCCGATACGGAAAGGAGTTGGTTATGGACCGCAAGTGGACCACAGGACTTTTCCTCCTCGCCCTTTTCCTGGGGGCCTTGCTCCTGGTCTGGAAGCCGTGGGCCCCCCAGGAGCCCAAGATCAAGCTCGGGTTGGACCTCAAGGGGGGGTTGCGCATCCTCCTCGAGGCCGACGTGGAAAACCCCACCCCGGACGACCTGGAAAAGGCCCGGGCCGTCCTGGAAAACCGCATCAACGCCCTGGGGGTGGCCGAACCCCTCATCCAGATCCAGGGGCAAAAGCGCATCGCGGTGGAGCTCCCCGGCCTCTCCCAGGCGGACCAGGACCGGGCCCTCAAGCTCATCGGCCAGCGGGCGGTGCTGGAGTTCCGCATCCTCAAGGACGGGGCCACCGGCACCACCGTGGCCCAGATCAACCAGGCTCTAAGGGAAAACCCCCGCCTGAAGCGGGAGGACCTGGAAAAGGACCTCATCAAGCCGGAAGACCTCGGCCCTCCCCTTCTTACGGGGGCGGACCTAGCCGACGCCCGGGCGGTCTTTGACCAGTTCGGCCGCCCCCAGGTCTCCCTCACCTTCACCCCGGAGGGGGCCAAGAAGTTTGAGGAGGTCACCCGGGCCAACGTGGGCAAGCGGCTCGCCATCGTTTTGGACGGCAAGGTCTACACCGCCCCCGTGATCCGCCAGGCCATCACCGGGGGGCAGGCGGTCATAGAGGGGCTTTCCGGCCTGGAAGAGGCCAGCGAGATCGCCCTCGTCCTCCGTTCGGGCGCCCTGCCCGTCCCCCTCAAGGTGGCGGAGATCCGGGCCATCGGCCCCACCCTGGGCCAGGACGCCATCCAGGCGGGGATCCGCTCCGCCCTCATCGGTACCCTGGCCATCTTCTTCCTCATCTTCGCCTACTACGGCCTCCACCTGGGGCTCGTGGCCTCCCTGGGCCTCCTCTATACCTCGGCCCTCATCCTGGGCCTCCTCTCGGGCCTCGGGGCCACCCTGACCCTCCCGGGCATCGCCGGCCTCGTGCTCACCCTGGGGGCGGCGGTGGACGGAAACGTCCTCTCCTTTGAGCGCATCAAGGAGGAGCTCAGGGCCGGGAAGAAGCTCCGCCAGGCCATCCCCGAGGGCTTCCGGCACTCCACCCTCACCATCCTGGACGTGAACATCGCCCACCTCCTGGCGGCCGCCGCCCTCTACCAGTACGCCACCGGCCCCGTGCGGGGCTTCGCTGTCATTCTGGCCATCGGGGTGGTGGCCAGCGTCTTCTCCAACCTGGTCTTCAGCCGCTACCTCCTGGAGCGCCAGGCGGACCGGGGGGAGATCCGCCCTCCCATGTGGCTGGTGGACCCCCGCTTCAACTTCATGGGCCCCGCCCGGTACGTCACCGTGGCCACCCTCCTCCTGGCGGTCCTGGCGGCGGGGGCCGTCCTCAGCAAGGGCTTCAACTACTCCATTGACTTCACCGGAGGCACCGCCCTCACCCTCAGGGTGGGTCCCGAGGTGAAGGTGGACACCCTCCGGCGCTTCCTGGAGGAAAAGGGCTTCCCCGCCAAGGAAGCGGTGATCACCGAGGTCCAGGCCCCCACCGCCTCGGCCAAGGAGTTCTCGGTCAAGCTACCCCCGCTTCCCGACGAAAAGCGCTTGGAGCTGGAGCGGCTCTTCTCCTCGGAGCTCAAGGCCCTGGTCCTCACCTCGGAGACCGTGGGGCCCGCCATCGGCTCGGAGCTCAGGCAAAACGCCCTCATGGCCGTTCTGGTGGGGCTCGGGCTCATCCTCATCTACGTGGCCTTCCGCTTTGACTGGACCTTCGGGGTGGCCAGCATCTTGGCCGTGGCCCACGACGTGGCCATCGTGGCCGGGATGTACAGCCTCCTGGGCCTGGAGTTCTCCATACCCACCATCGCCGCCCTCCTCACCATCGTGGGCTACTCCATCAACGACTCCATCGTGGTCTCGGACCGCATCCGGGAGAACCAGAAACTCCTCCGGCACCTGCCCTACGCCGAGCTCGTCAACCGCTCCATCAACCAGACCCTCTCCCGCACGGTGATGACGAGCCTCACCACCCTCCTCCCCATCCTCGCCCTCCTCTTCCTGGGGGGAAGCGTTCTCCGGGACTTCGCCCTGGCCATCTTTGTGGGCATCTTCGTGGGAACCTACAGCTCCATCTACGTGGTGAGCGCCCTGGTGGTCTTCTGGAAGCAGATGCAAAAGCAACGGGGCCAGAAGGCCGCTTAAGGCCCCGGCGCGGCCCAGGGAGCTTACGGCCCGGGGCGGAGGCCGAGCTCCTCCAGGGCCTTTTGGTGCAGGCGAAGCCCCTCCTCGTAGACGGGCGTGCCTTTAAGGCGCAGGAGGGCCTTCTCGTCCAAGGGGTCCAGGCGCATGGCCAGAAGCCAGTCCCCGGGGTGGGGGCTACGGAGCAGAGCCCGCCGCCGCTCCTCCAGCCAGGCCCGGGCCTCCTCCTCCAAAAAAGGGTGGTCCAGGCCCGCATAAGGAGGCGCCAGGGGCGCCCCGGGGTCGCAAAGGTCCAGGTAGAGCTCGGGCGCCTCCCGGGAAAGCCCGTAGGGACGGGCGCGGAGGAAGTAGGGGGCCACCCCCTTGGGGCGGCCAGGCTCCAGGGCGCTCACCACCTCCCACCAGAGGACGCGAAACTCCCCCGGGGTAACGCCCAGGGCCTCGAGGAGGTCCTCCTTCTCCCAGTCCCTGGCGGTAAGGAGGGCCAGGAGGAGCCGGGCCTTCTCCCGCCGGAAGCGGACGGGCCGCCCCTCCACCCTGACGGAAAACCCCCCCAGGGCCCGGATTTCCACCCGCACCCCCGGGTGGTAGGGCACGGCAAGCCGGCCCAGGCGCCACAGGGCCCGGCGCACCCTGGAAAGCGGGGGCGCCAAGAGGGTACGCCCCGCCAGGAAGGGGTAGCGGACCAGGAGCCCTTCCCAACCATCGGCGAAGGGATAGGCCTGGGCCACCTCCTGCAAGAAGGGGTCTAGGACCGCCAAGGGGGGTAGGGGGAAGCTCTCCCCCCGCCTGAGCCAGGCCAGGGCCACCACCAGGGTCAGGAAGCCCTCCACCCAGAGGTCTCCCGCCCCCCGGGCCAGGCGCACCATCTCCCCATAGGCCTCCCGGTCCCCCAAAGCGGCCAGGCCCCCCAGGGCCTCCACCTGGAGCCGGGCGGGCCCCCCCTCGGCCAAGGCCAAGGCCGCCCGGTAAGCGGCCTCCGCCTCCTGCAAGCGGCCCAGAGTCAAAAGGGCGTGCCCCCGGCGGGCCTCCGCCAGGCTCACGCCAAAGGGGCTACCCAGGACCTCGGCCTCAAAGCGTCCCCTTTCCGCCCAGCGCAAGCCCTCCTCGGCGTCCCCGGCCACGCACTCCAGGAGGGCCCGGAGGAGGCTCCCTTCCCGGTGGTTCTGCGGAGGACGGTGGAGGCCGGGATCCTTCACCCCCTGGAGGAAGGCTAAGGCCTCCCCGGGCCTTCCCTGGCGTAAGAGAACCCGGGGGCCCGCTAGGCCCAGGGCCCTGGCCTCCTGGAACCGGCCCTCGTTGAGGAGGTTCTCCGCAAGAAGGGGCTCGGCCTCCCGGGGAAAGCGCCGCAGGGCCTCCTCCAAATAGGGTCTGGCCCGGGCCGGTTCCACCGTGTCCAGGAAAAGCCGCACCAGACCCAGGTAGGCCCGGCCCTCCCCGGCCTCCAGGGCCTTGTGGTAGGCGGCCTCGGCCTCCTGGTATCTCCCGGCTTGGCGCAGGGCCTCGGCCTCCAGGAGAAGGAGCCCCCTCCTCCCCTGCCGCACGCCCGAGGGAAGGTGGGCGATGAGGCGCAACACGGTGTAGGTGAGGCCCCGTTCCAGCCAGGCCTGCCCCTCCCTCAGGAGGAGGTCGGCGGCGTGGCCGAAGCGGCCCGCCTCCAGCAGAAACTCCGCCGCCCGCACCCCCTCCCCCCGGAGGAGCGCCCCTTGGGCGGCCTCCGCCAACAGAGCCCGGGTCTCCGCTTCCGGCAGGAGGGCCTTGAGGGCGCTCCGCACCAAGGGGTGGAAGGCGAACCTTCCTTCCCGCCTTTCCAAGAGAAGGTCCTCGGCGTAGGGAAGGAGGTCCTGGGCCTCCTCCTCCGCCACCTCGCCCAGGAGGGCCAGCCGGGCCGCGCGCCCCAAAAGCCCCTCGGGGAGGCCGTACGCCAGATAGGCCAGAAGCCCTTCCCCGCTTTCCAAGGCCAGCTCGGGCCTAAGCCCCCGGCGCATGGCCAGAAGGACCACCCGGAGGCCCAAAGGCCAGCCCCGCACCAGGGAAAGGGCCCTCTCCACCTCAAAGGCGGGTACCTCGGGGGCCAAGGCCTTGGCCAGGGCGCAGGCCTCCTCCGGGTCAAAGGCCAGCTCCTTTTCGGAAAACACCGTGAGGAAGGCGAAGGGGGCAGCCCTGCGGGAAAGCAAGAGGAGGCGCAAGGAGGGGAGGCGCAAAAGCCCCTGCAACACCCGCACCACCCCGGGGCTCTCCGCCCGGTGGGCCTCGTCCAGGACCAGGTAGTGGGCCCCCAGGGGGGCCAGGGCCTCGAGGAGGACCTCCAGGGCGTGGGGCCAGGCCCCCGCTTCCAAAAGGCCCGCCGCCTCCTCCAGGGGGGCCCGGCCCCGGTAGGCGGCCAGGAGGTGCCAGAGGAACACGGCAGGGTCCTTGGCCTCCTCGGCCAGGGCCACGTAAACCCCGGGAAGCTCGGCGGCCAGGCTGGTCTTCCCGTACCCTGCCCCCGCCGCCAGGACCACCCCCGGGCTTCTGCCAAAGGCCTCCTCCAGAAGGCGCAAGGGCCGCAGGCGGCGCACCTCGCGGGCGGTACGGGGGGGAAGGAGCCGGGAATGGGGGACGGGGTAGGGCACCGTCCCCATTATCCTCCGAAGGAAGGGCCCCTGTCCGTGTAACGGGCGTGTAACACCCCCCCTCTACCCTGAGGGCAGATGTTCGTGCGGAGCCTAGGGGTTTACCTGCCCGAGGGACGGATGACGGCGGAGGAGGTGGCGGCCCTTTCCGGCCTTCCCCCGGAGGTGGTGCGGGAGAAGCTGGGCATCCTGGAGAAACCCACCCCCGGCCCCGAGGACCACCCGGCGGAGATGGCCGCCCGGGCTGCAAGGGAAGCCCTGGCGAAGGCAGACCTCCCGGGGGAAGCGGTGGACTGGGTGCTCTCCATGGTGGAGGAGCACAAGGACTACCCCGTCTGGGCCACCGCCCCCTACCTGGCCCTTAGGGTAGGGGCGTCCCGGGCCAGGGGTATGGACCTGAACCAGAAGTGCGCCTCCTTCCTGGGGGCCCTGGAGGTGGCCCGGGGGCTCTTCGCCACCCGGAAGGAGGTGGGGGTGGCCCTGGTGGCGGGCGGCTACCGCAACGGCGACCTGGTGGACTACCAGGACCCCCACGCCCGCTTCCTCTACGACCTGGCCGCAGGCGGGGCCGCCGCCCTCCTCACCCGGGAAGGCCCGGGCCTTAGGCTCATGGGCCTCGCCCACCGTATGGACCCTACCTTGGCCCTCTCGGTCAAGGTCCCCGTGGGGGGGACCCGGGAACCCCTCACCGCAGAGACCCTCTCCCGGTACCGCCTGCGGGTGGAAGACCCCGAGGGGATGAAAAAGAGGCTTGACGCCACCTCCATCCCGAGCTTCCTGGAGGTCATCCGGGAGGCCCTGGAGGAGGCGGGCTACACCGAGGCCGACCTGGACTACCTGGCCCTCCTCCACATGAAGCGCTCCGCCCACCGGGCGGTGCTGGCCGGGCTCGGCCTCTCCGAGGCCCAGTCCATCTACCTGGAGCGCTTTGGGCACCTCGGACAGCTGGACCCCATCCTCTCCCTGAAGCTCGCCTGGGAGGCGGGAAAGCTCAGGGATGGGAGCCTGGTGGCCCTAGCCGCCGCCGGGGTCGGGTACTTTTACGGGGCCGCCGTTTTGCGCCTGGAAGGAGGGCTTTATGCTTGACCCCAACTGGCTGGGAAGGCTCGCCGCCTACCACCCCGAGCGCCCGGCGGTGTGGTTCCGCGGGGCCTGGATCTCCTACGGCGCCCTCTACCGCAGGGCCAGGAAGGCGGCCGGGCTCCTCCAAGGCCTGGGGGTGACCAAGGGGGACCGGGTGGGCCTAATGGCCTGGAACCACCCCGCTTACCTGGACCTCCTCTTCGCCGGGCCCCTTTTGGGCCACGTCCTCACCCCCTTCAACCACCGCCTAAGTCTCCCCGAGCTCAAGGCCCTCCACGCCTACGCCGAGCCCAAGGTCCTCTTCTACGGGGAGGGGTTCCAAGGGGTGGCCCAGGCCCTGGACCCAAGGGCGCTTCCCCTCGAGGCCCTCCTGGAAGGGGAGGAGGCCGGGGAAGAGGTGCGGGTGGACCTGGAGGACCCCGCCCTCCTCCTCTTCACCGGGGGCACCACGGGCCTGCCCAAGGGGGCCCTCCTCCCCTATCGGCAGCTTCTGGTGAACGCCGTAGAGACCGTCTTCGCCTGGGGGCTCTCCCGGGAGGACCGGTACATCCTCGCCACCCCCATGTTCCACGCCGCCCTGAACGCCCTGGCCACCCCCCTCCTCTACCTGGGGGCCCAGGTGGTGGTGGAGGAGCGCTTCCGCCCCGAGGAGTACCTGGAACTCCTCCGCCTCCACCGGCCCACCGTCCTCTTCCTGGTGCCCACCATGTACCAGATGCTCCTGGAGGCGGAGGGCTTCGCCGGGGCCGACCTCTCCTCCGTCCGCTTCGCCATCTCCGGCGGCGCCCCCTGCCCCGCCCCCGTGCGGGAGGCCTTCCGGAGCAAGGGCGTCCGCTTCAAGCAGGGCTACGGCCTCACGGAGTGCGGGGTAAACTGCTTCACCTTGGAACTGGAGGAGGCCGAGGGCTACCCGGAAAGCGTGGGCCGGCCCATGCCCCACCTCCGGGCCCGCCTGGTGAGGGAGGACGGGAAGGAGGCGGGGGTGGGAGAGGCCGGGGAGCTTTGGCTTTCGGGGAGCGTGGTGATGAAGGGCTACTTCCGCCGCCCGGAGGAGAACGAGAAGGCCTTCGTCTGGGACGGGGAAAGGCTTTGGCTCAAGACCGGGGACCTGGCCTACCGGGACGAGGAGGGGCGCTACTACATCGTGGGCCGCAGAAAGGAGATGTTCATCTCCGGCGGGGAGAACGTCTATCCCGTGGAGATAGAGCGGGCCCTCTACGACCATCCGGCGGTGAAAGAGGCGGCGGTGGTGGGGGTCCCCGACCCCAGGTGGGGGGAGGTGGGGGCGGCCTTCGTGGTGGTCAAGGCCCCCGTCTCCCCCGAGGAGCTCAAGGCCTTCCTCAAGGCGAGGCTCGCCGGGTACAAGGTGCCCAAGCACCTGATCTTCCTGGAGGAGCTCCCCAAGACGGGGCCGGGCAAGGTGAAGAAGGAGGCCTTGAAGAGGCTTTGGGAGGAACGGTATGGCCAAGCTTAGGTACCGCCTGGAAGGGGAAGGCCCCCCCGTGGTTCTTCTGAACGGGATCTTCCAGCGCCTCGATAGCTGGGACCCCGTCCTCCCCCACCTCAAGGGGTTCACCCTCCTCCGCTACGACATGCGGGGCCAGGGGGAAAGCGAGGCCCCGGAAGGCCCCTACCCTCCCCGGGCCCACGCAGAGGACCTCCTCGCCCTCTTGGACGAGACCAAGCTTTCCCGGCCTGCCCTGGTGAGCCTTTCCAACGGGGGCGTGGTGGCCATGGAAGCGGCCCTCCTGGCCCCGGAGCGCTTCGCCGCCCTGGTGCTCTGCTGCACCACCCCCTACCTGGACGTCGCCCTCCGGGCCAAGGTGGAAAGCTGGCTCCACGCCCTGAAGTCTGGGGGCACAAAGCTGCGCCTCCGGGTGGCCCTCCCCTGGGTTTTCGGCAGGAGCTTCCTGGAAGCCCACCCCGAGCTTCTCGCCGAGGAGGGGCTAAGGGGCCTCGCCGCCCAGGCCCCCACGAAAACCGCCCAGGAAAGGCTCCTCCTGGGCTTCCTCACCCTGGAGGACCTCAGGCCGCGCCTCAAGGCCCTCGCCCTCCCCGCCCTGGTCCTTTACGGGGAGGAGGACCTCCTCTTCCCCAAGGCCTACGCCCTGGACCTGGCCGAGGCCCTAAGGGCGAGGCTTGAGGCCCTCCCCGCAGGGCACGCCGCCCCCATAGAGGCCCCCCTCGCCTTCGCCCGGGCCGTCTGCGCCTTTCTGGAGGAGGTTTATGCTTAGGTATCTGGAAGCGGGAAGCGGTACGCCCGTGGTGCTCGTTCACGGCAACTTCGCCTGCAAGGAGTGGTGGCGGGGCCTCCTCGAGGCCCCGCCCCCAGGCGCTCGGCTCCTGGCCCCGGACCTCCCTGGCTTCGGGGAAAGCCCCGCCCCAGAGGGCTTCCTCCCCTCCATCCCCGCCTACGCCCAGGCCCTCCGGGACTTCCTGCGGGAGGTTGGGGCCGAGGAAGCCGTTCTCGCGGGCCACTCCCTTGGGGGTGCGGTGGCCATGGAGGCGGCGACCGAAAGGACAAGGGGGCTTCTCCTCATCAACTCCGCCCCACCCACGGGCCTCGTCACCCCCGAGGCCTACTACCCTATCCTGGAATCCTACCGGGAAGACCGCGAAGCCCTGGAGAAGGCCCTCGCCGCCATGGCCCCCACCCAAAGGCCCCCGTGGTTCTCCGAGCTCGTGGACTGCGCCCAGAGGATGCATCCCGCCCACTACCAGGGGAACGCCCGGGCCCTCGCCCTCTGGCGGGCAAGCCGGGCCTACGGGGGGCCGGTCCTCGTCCTCCACGGCGCCCTGGACCCCCTGATCTCCCGGGAGATGGCCGTGGCCACCGCCGCCTTCTTCCCCAGGGGAAGGCTTCGGGTCCTGGAAGGGGTGGGCCACTCCGTGAACCTGGAGAACCCCGGCCTCCTCAAGGATGTCCTGGAGGGATTCCTCAAGGAGGTGGGCGCATGAGGTTCCAGGTCGGAGACAAAGCCAGCTACACCCAGACCCTCTCCGAGGCCCACGTGGCCCTCTTCGTGGGGGCGGTGGGGGACACCAACCCCCTCCACGTGGACGAGGCCTACGCCCGGAAAAGCCGCTTCGGCGGCCGCATCGCCCACGGGATCCTGGTGGCCGGGCTCATCTCCACGGTGATCGGCACCCGGCTCCCCGGGGTGGGGGCCATCTACCTCTCCCAAACCCTCCGCTTCCTCAAGCCCACCCACCTGGGGGACACCGTCACCGCCACCGCCATCGTTAAGGCGGTGCGGGAACGGGAAAAGGGAGGCTACGTACTCACCCTGGACACCTTCTGCGAAAACCAGAGGGGCGAAAGGGTCCTGGAGGGGGAAGCGGTGGTGCTCTACGAGGAACCTGAGGGCCTAGCGCCCTAGGGAAGAAAGGAGGAAAGGTATGCACAGGGTTGTAAGCGTTCTTGGGATTCTCGCCTTGGGCCTGGCGTGGGCGCAAACGCCCCTCAAGGTAGGGGTCATCCTCCCCCTCTCGGGGGCCTCGGCGGTGGCGGGAAAGGCCGCCCTAAACGGCATCCAGCTCGCCGCTGAGGAGGCGAATGCGGGTGGCAAGGTGCGCCTGGAGCTGGTGGTGGCGGACGACGGCACCGACCCCGCCAAGGCCGTGCCCGCCTTCACCAAGCTCATGACCGTGGACAAGGTGGACCTCGTCATCGGCGGCCTGGCCAGCAGCGTCACCTTCGCCCTTTCCGGCCCGGTGAAGCAGTACGGGCCCCTCTTCCTGGCCATCGGCGCCGCCTCTTCCGTGGTGGAGCAAGCCTTTGAGGGCTACCCCCTCTTCTTCCACTACCACCCCTGGGACTACCACAACGTGGCCGCCGCCCTGCAGTTCTTCCAATACCTGCACCAAGAGCTCGGGGCCAAGAGGGTGGCCATCCTCTACGAGGACGGCCCCTTCGGCTCGGCGGGGATCGGGGTCTACAGGCAGCAGCTGGAGAAGCTGGGCTACCAGGTGCAGGCCGAGCCCTACAAGGCGGGAAGCGGCCAGTTCACCCCCATCCTGACCCGCTTCCGCACCTTCCAGCCCGACATCCTCTACTGGATCGGCTACGATGTGGACGCCCTACCCATCGCCACCCAAACCCGCCAGGTGGGCCTGAGGCCCAAGCTCATCTACGGAGCCCCGCCTTCTTGGCCGGTGGGCTTTGAGAAGAACCCCCTCTCCCAGGACGTGGCCGGGATGACCGCCTGGCTGCCCACCGTGTCCAACACCGAGTCCCGCCGCTTCGTGGAGGCTTACCGCAAAAAGTACGGGGAGGGGACCGAGGAGTATATGGCCCCCATGGGCTACGTCATCGTCAAGAGCCTGGCTTTGGCCGCGGAGCGAGCGGGAAGCGCCGATAAGAACCGCATCGCCGAGGCCCTGGCGGGGCTGCGCTTCAACACCCCCTTTGGACCCCTGAGCTTCAAGCCCTCCGACACGGGCAAAACCCGGTACCAGGGGTTTGGCCCGGAGATCTGGTTCCAGTTCCAGTACATTCAGGGAACCCGGAGGCCGGTCTTCCCTAAGAACAAGGCCAGCGTGCCCCTTCGCTACCCCGGGGAGTACTACCTGCGCTAGAGGACCCAGCCCAGGGAAAGGACCATGGAGCTTCTTCTGCAAACCTTCCTGAACGGCGTGCTCATGGCGGGGATCTACGCCTTGGTGGCCACCGGCCTCGCCCTCTCCCTGGGGGTGGTGGGCATCGTCAACTTCGCCCACGGGGAGTTCTTGATGCTCGGGGCCTACCTTTCCTACCTCCTTTTCGCCTTCCGCAGCGTGGATCCCCTTCTCTCCCTGGGCCTCGCCTTCCTGGCCGCCTTCCTTGTGGGCGCACTGACCTACCGCGGCCTGATCCGCCCGGTGCTAAGGGCCCCCGAGCTCAACCAGATGCTCCTCACCTTCGGAGTATCCATCCTGTTGCAAAACCTGGCCCTCCTCCTCTTCGGAGCGGACACCCGGGTGGTGGCCCCTCCCTACCAGGCGGCCACCCTCGCCCTGGGCCCCTTCTTCCTGGGGGCGGTGCCCTTGGGAGCTTTCCTGCTCTCCCTCGCCTTGCTCCTCCTCCTGCAGGCCTTTCTCACCCGAAGCCGCCTGGGCCTCGCGGTGCGGGCGGTGGCCCAAAACCGCCTGGCCCCGGGGCTTTTGGGGATAGAGGCCGAAGGGGTCTACCTCCTGGCCTTCGGCCTTTCCGCGGCCCTGGCCGGAGTGGCAGGGGTGATGCTCTCGGTGATGCTCTACGCCAGCCCCACGGTGGGCTTCCTCTTCACCCTCAAGTCCTTCGCCATCGTGGCCCTGGCGGGGCTCGGGAACCTGAAGGGGGTGATCCCCGCCGCTTTGGTCTTGGCCCTGGCCGAGGCCCTGGTGAGCACCTACCTGCCCGGGGGTGGAGGATGGGTTGAGGCCGTCTTCTTCCTGGTCCTCTTCCTGGCCCTGGTGGGGCGGGCCTGGAGGGAAGCATGAGGGCGGCGGGTTTCTTTCTCCTTCTTTTCGCCCTTCTCCCCGTGCTCCCCTTGGGGGACTGGCGGGCCTTTCTCCTGGACGTGGGGCTCTTTGTCCTCCTCTTCACCGCCTTGGCCCTCTCCTGGGACCTGGTGGCCCGCACCGGGCAGCTCTCCCTGGCCCACGGGGCCTTCTTCGGCCTGGGGGCCTACGGCACGGGCCTCCTTCTCCCCCACGTGGGAACCCTCCCCGCCTTGGCCCTCGGAGCCCTCCTCGCCGGGCTTGCCGCCTTGGTCCTGGGCTCCGTCACCCTGAGGCTCCACGGCCTCTACTTCGCCATCGCCAGCCTGGCCTTCAGCGAGGTTCTCCGCACCCTAGCCCTGAAGCTCCCCTTCACCGGGGGCCCCATCGGCCTGCCCGTGCCCCCGCCCTTCGGGGGCGGCTGGCCTCTCGCCAGCTACTACCTGGCCTTCGCCGTCCTCACCCTGGCGGTGGCCGTAAGCCTTTGGGCCGAGGGGAGCCCCTTCCGTCTGGCCCAGGCGGCCTGCCGGCAGTCGGAGGCGGTGGCCCGGGTGCTGGGGGTGAGGGTGGTGCGGGTGAAGCTCCTCTCCCTCCTCCTCGGGAGCCTGGTGGCGGGGTTTTCGGGAGGGGTCTACGCCATGAAGGCCCTCTTCCTGAACCCCTACGAGGCCTTCAGCCTGGCCCGGGCGGTGGAGGCTTTGGTCATCCCCATCTTTGGCGGGCTTTACTCCACCTTAGGGCCCCTTTTGGGCGGGGTGGTCTTGGTGGGGCTGGAACAGGCTTTAAGGCTTTGGATCCGGGAGGGCTACCTGGTGGTCTACGGGGCCCTTCTCGTCCTGGCCATCCTTTTCCTGCCCCGGGGGCTCCTTGGGCTTTGGGGGAGGCGCCGTGGGTAGGGTCCTCGAGGTCCTGGAGATCGGCAAGCGCTTCTTAGGCCTCCAAGCCCTCAAGGGGGTAAGCCTCCACCTGGAGGAGGGGGAGATCCTGGGGGTCATCGGCCCCAACGGAGCGGGCAAGAGCACGCTTCTCAACGTGATCTCCGGCCTCCTCCGCCCCGACTCCGGAAGGGTTCTCCTCCTCGGGCGGGACGTGACCCCTCTCCCTCCCGAGGCCCGCACCCACCTGGGCCTAGGCCGGGCCTTTCAGATCGTGCAGCCCCTGCCCGAGCTCACGGTGCGGGAGAACCTCCTGGTGGGGGCCCTCTTCGGCAAGCCAGAGGTTTCCAGGAGGGAGGCGGAGGCCTGGGTGGACAAGGTGCTGGACCTCACCGGCCTGGCCGCCAAGGCCGAGGCCCTGGCGGGGGAGCTTACCCTTCTTGAGGACAAGCGCTTAGAGCTCGCCCGGGCCCTGGCCACGAGGCCCAAGGTCCTCCTCCTGGACGAGGTCATGGCGGGACTGAGGCCCAAGGAGGCCCAGGAAGCGGTGGCCCTTATCCGGCGGATCCGGGAAAGCGGGGTCTCCATCCTCTTCATTGAGCACCTGATGCCCGTGGTCAAAGCCCTGGCCCACCGGGTGGTGGTCCTGGACTACGGGGAGAAGATCGCCGAGGGCCCCTACGAGGAGGTGGCCCGGGAGGAGCGGGTGCGGGAGGCCTATTTGGGGAGGCGGGCATGAGGCTTAAGGTGGAAGCCCTGGAAACTGGCTACGGCAAGGCCCAGGTCCTCTTTGGGGTGGGCTTGGAGGTGGAGGAAGGGGAGCTGGTGGCCCTTCTGGGGGCCAACGGCGCCGGCAAAACCACCTTGCTCCGGGCCGTCTCCGGCCTCCTCCGCCCCTGGCGGGGCGGTGTCTTCCTGGACGGGCGTGGCCTCCAGGGCCTCTCCCCGGCAAGAAGGGCCCGCCTAGGCCTCGGCCATGTGCCCGAGGGAAGGCAGCTCTTCCCCCTCATGACCGTGGAGGAGAACCTGAGGCTCGGGGCCGCCTTCCTCGCACCCGGGCGGGAGAGGGAAGGGTACGAACGGGTCTACGCCCTTTTTCCCCGGCTTTACGAGCGCAGGCGGCAGCTCGCGGGGACGCTCTCCGGCGGGGAGCAGCAGATGCTCGCCATCGGCCGGGCCCTCATGGGCTTTCCTAGGATCCTCCTCGTGGACGAGCCCTCCTTGGGGCTTTCCCCTAGGCTTGCCGAGGAGGTGCTCCTGGCCCTAAGGGAGGTGGCCCGGGGAGGGGTGGGGATTCTTTTGGTGGAGCAGAACGTGGCCCTCTCCCTGGAGGTGGCGGAGAGGGCCTACGTCTTGGAGCACGGGCGGGTGGTCCTGGAAGGCCCCGCCCAGTCCCTGCGCCAAGACCCGAAGGTGCATGAGGCGTACCTTAACCTGTAGGAGGTTTGTATGGGAGCGCTTTCAGGAAGGACGGCCTTGGTCACCGGCGCAGGAAGCGGCATCGGCCTGGCCATCGCGAGGGCCTTCGCCCGGGAGGGGGCTAAAGTCCTGGTCCACGACGTGCGGGACGCCACCTGGCTCGCCGAGGAGCTTTCCGGGGTCTACCTCCGGGCGGACCTCAAGAACCCCGAAGAGGTGGAGGCCCTGGGGAAGGAGGCGGCGGCCATGGGCGTGGACGTCCTGGTGAACAACGCCGGCTTCCAGCACATCGCCCCCGTGGAGGCCTTTCCCCTGGAGACCTGGCAAAAGATGCTCCAGGTGATGCTCACCGCCCCCTTCCAGCTCACCAAGGCCCTCCTTCCCGGGATGAAGGAAAGGGGCTGGGGGCGGATCCTGAACATCGCCAGCATCCACGCCCTGGTGGCAAGCCCCTTTAAGAGCGCCTACATCTCGGCCAAGCACGGCCTCCTGGGCCTCACCCGGGCGGTGGCCCTCGAGGCCGGACCCTACGGGGTCACGGTGAACGCCATCGCCCCCGCCTACGTCCGCACCCCCCTGGTGGAGGGCCAGATCCAGGACCAGGCCAGAACCCTGGGCATCCCCCCGGAGGAGGTGGCGGAGAAGGTCTTCCTGGCCCAGGCGGCCATCAAGCGCCTCATAGAGCCCGAGGAGGTGGCCGCGCTCGCCCTCTTCCTGGCCTCGGAGGAGGCCAGCGCCATCACCGGGGCGGTCTTCCCCATAGACCTGGGCTGGACGGCCCGCTGACCGCTCGTAGGGGCACCCCTTCCGCCCGCGCCCAGGCCTCCCACTCCTGGGCGGTGTGCTCCCCAAAGCGCCCAAGGAGCCTCCCGTAGGCAGGGTTTCCTTCCCGGGCCGGGGTGAAGGCCGCCATCAGGAGCTCGGGAAGCCCCGCCCTTTCGCAGAAGCGGGCCCAGAGATGGGGCTCCAGGGCCGCGAGGGCCACCTCCCCCTCCCTCGCCCGGTAGACCCCGTAGCAGAGGACCGAGCCGTCCAGAAAGGGGAGGGGTGGGTAGGCGATGGACTTCACCGCCTCGGCCAAGGCCACCTCGTAGACCCCACCCCCCAAAAGGAGCCCCTTGAGGGCGGTGAGGGCCAGGGCATAGGCCCCTGCCAGGTCGGCGAACTGGAAAGATTTCCAGGGAAAGCGGCCAAGAAGCCCCGCCTCTGCCAAATAAGTGAGGTCGTGCCCGGGGTCGGGGGTGTCCCGGTAGCCCCGGAGGCGGAGGTAGACCAGGCGGGGGTTGGCCTCGAGGAGGACCCCAGGGCCCAGGCCAAGGCGCTCCATGACCCCAGGGCGGTTGGACTCCAGAAGCACCGCGCTCTCCCGCACCAGGCCCAAAAAGACCTCCCTCTCCTCGGGGCGCTTCAGGTCCAGGCGGAGGACCTCCTTGCCCCCGTTCAGGAAGCGGTAGGCCTCGGGGGCGAGGGCCTCCAGGGGATCCCCCCCTGGGGGCTCCACCTTGAGGACGGGAAAGCCCATCTCCCACAGAAGCTTCCCCGCCAGTGGCCCGGGCAAAAGCCGGGTAAGGTCCAACACCCTACCGGGGGGCCATGCGGAGGGCGCCATCCAGCCGGATCACCTCCCCGTTCAGCATGGGGTTCTCCAGGACGTGAAGGACCAAGGCGGCGTACTCCTCCGGGCGTCCCAGGCGCCTTGGGAAGGGTACCTGGGAGGCCAGGCTCTCCTTGGCCTTCCCGGGAAGGCCCTGCAGGAGGGGGGTGTCAAAAAGGCCCGGGGCGAGGGCCACCACCCGGATCCCCCACTCGGCGAGCTCCCGGGCAGCGGGGAGGGTGAGGGCCACCACGCCTCCCTTGCTCGCCGCGTAGGCCGCCTGGCCCACCTGCCCCTCAAAGGCGGCCACGCTGGCCGTATTCACGATCACCCCTCTCTGGCCCTCCGGGTCCTGGGGGTTTTCCCGCATGGCCCAGGCGGCGAGGCGCAAGACGTTGAAGGTACCCAGGAGGTTCACCTCCAAGATCCGCCGGAAGCTTTCCAGGTCGTGGGGGCCTTCCCGGCCCAGGATCTTCCGGGCGAGGCCGATCCCGGCGGCGTTCACCACGGCGAAGAGGGGCGCCTCCTCCTGGGCCCTCGCCACCGCCCGCCTCACGTCCTCCTCCCGGGTCACGTCCCCTTCCGCGTAGATCAGGTTTTCCTCCCCCCGCCTGAGGTCCAGGACCACCACCCGGTAGCCCTTTTCCCTAAGGGCCAAGGCCGCCGCCCGCCCAAGCCCCGAGGCCCCTCCCGTCACCAAGGCGCTCCGCTCCATCGTCCCCTCCTTATAGCCTCTGGATCACCGTGGCCGTGGCCTGGCCGTGGCCGATGCACATCACCTGGAGGCCGAACTCCCCGCCGGTGCGCTCTAGCTCATAAAGGAGCTTGGTCATGAGCACGGCCCCCGTGGCCCCCAAGGGATGCCCGTGGGCGATGGCCCCGCCGTTGGGATTCACCTTCTCCGGATCGGCTCCAAGCTCCCGCAAAAAGGCCAGGACCACGCTGGCGAAGGCCTCGTTCACCTCTATGACGTCCACGTCCCCCAGGGAGAGCCCGGCGCGCCTCAAGGCCTCCTTCGCCGCAGGGATGACCTCCAGAAGCTGCATGGTGGGGTCCCCGGCCACCACCACCCGGGCGAGGAAGCGGGCCCGGGGCCTTAAGCCCAAGGCCAGGGCCTTCTCCCGGTCCCCGAGGAGGAGGGCTGCGGCGCCGTCCGAGATCTGGCTGGAGTTGCCCGCCGTCACCACCCCGTTTTCCCGGAATACGGGCTTCAGGAGGAGCATCCTCTCGTAGTCCACGTCAGAGCGGACGCCCTCGTCCCAGGCGAGGAGAAAAGGCCTCCCCTCGGCGTCCAGCCCCTCCAGGGGAAGGAGCTGGCCCCGGAAGCGGCCCTCCTCCCTGGCCCGGGCCGCCCGCTTGTGGGAGAGGTAGCCCCACTCGTCCAGCTCCTCCCGGCAAAACCCGTAGCGCTCGGCGATGCGCTCGGCGCTTTCCCCCTGGTGGACAAGCTCGTACCTCTCCCAAAGCCCGGGGTTTAGGGCGCGGAAGCCCCCGCCGATGTCCGAGAACATGGGCACCCGGGTCATGCTCTCCACCCCGCCGGCGATGGCGAAGTCCAGGTCGCCCGCGGCGATGGCCTGGGCGGCGAAGTGGACCGCCTGCTGGCTGGAGCCGCACATGCGGTTCAAGGTGACCGCGGGCACCTCCTTGGGAAGCCCAGAGAGGAGGACGGCAAGCCGCCCCACGTTGGCCCCCTGCTCCCCCACCTGGGTCACGCACCCCGTGACCACGTCCCCGATAAGGCCGGGGTCTATGCCCGCGCGGGCCAGGAGGGCGTCCAAAACCTTGGCGTAGAGGGCGTCGGGCCTATGGGCCCTGAGGGCCCCGTTCCTCTTGCCGATGGGCGTGCGCACCGCCTCGAGGATCACCGGTTCTCCCATCTTCCCCTCCTCACCAGCTCCCGCAGTACAATGACCCGCTGGATCTCCGAAGTCCCCTCGTAGATCTGCAGGACCTTGGCGTCCCGGTAGAGCTTGGCCATGGGGTACTCCTCGGAGTAGCCGTTGCCCCCGAAGACCTGGAGGGCCTCCGAGACTCCCCGCACGCAGGCGTCCGCGGCGAAGGCCTTGGCCATGGCCGCCTCCAGGGCGTTCTCCTCTCCCCTTTCCGCCGTCCCGGCCGCCTTCTCCGTCAGGAGCCGGGCTGCCTCCAGGTCCATGGCCATCTCCGCCAGCTTGAACCCCACCCCCTGGTGGGCCCAAAGGGGCCTGCCGAAGGTCTCCCGGGCTTGGGCGTAGGCCAAGGCCTCGTCCAAGGCCCTTCGCAAGAGACCCACGGCCAAGGCGGCCACCATGGGCCGGGAGCGGTTGAAAACCCGCATGGCCAAAAGGAAACCTTCCCGGGCGACCAAGGCCTCCTGGGGCACGAAGACCCCCTCCAGGGCCACCTCCGCCGCAGGAGAGGCCTTCTGCCCCATCTTGGGCAGGGGCGGGCCCACCTCCACCCCCGCCCCCCGCTCCACCACGAAGGCGGCGATACCCTCCCGCCCCTCGGCCACCCTGGCGAAGACCAGGAAAAAGCGGGCCTCGGGGGCGTGGCTGATCCAGGTTTTGCGCCCGTAGAGACGGTACCCCCCTGGGACCCTTTCGGCCCGGGTGCGAATGGCGGCCACGTCGGAACCGGCGTGGGGCTCGGTGAGGGCGTAGGAGGCCACCTCTTCCTTGAGGCGGGGAAGGAAGGCGCGGGCGTAGGGACTTCCCGAGAGGAGGAGGGCGTCGGCCACCAGGTTGTTGAGGAGGAGAGCGGCGGCCACTCCTGCGCAGGCGTAGGCCAGCTCCTCCGCCACCAGGACCAAGGCCTTGGGGCCAAGCCCCGCCCCGCCAAGCTCCTCCGACACCACCAAAACGGGAAAGCCCAAGGCCGCGGCCTCCCGAAAAAGCTCTTGGGGAAAGCGGGCCTCCCGGTCCAGCCGGGGGGCCTCGGGCAAAACCCTTTCCCGGGCGAAGCGTCGGGCGAGCTCCTGGATGGCCTTTTCCATGGTGAGGGCCTCGAGGAGGAGTCTATCCCTCTGGGCAAGGGCCCGCAAGCCTAACGCCGGGATGGGGTGGCCTTACCCCCCGAAACCCTGCTTTTTGCCGTACATGGCCCGGTCGGCGGCCTCGAGGACCTGGGCCAGCTCCCGCCCCTCCCCCGAGGCAAAGCCCACCGACACCGGCGGAAAGCGGGCGTGGACCCTCTCCTCCAGGGAAGCCCCGTCCCCGAGCCCCAGGTGGAGGCCCACGAACTCATCCCCGCCGATGCGGAAAAGGGCGTCCCCCTGCCTCACCTCCTCCCGCAGGGTCCGGGCAAAGCGAAGGAGGTGGGCATCCCCCGCCGCGTGCCCCTCCCGGTCGTTGATGGCCTTGAGGCCGTCCAGGTCCCACAGGGAAAGGACCAAGGAAAGCCCCTCCCGGGCCGCCAAGGCCTGGAAACGGGGGAAGTCCCGCTCCAAAGAGCGGCGGTTGGCGAGGCCGGTGAGGGGATCGGTGAGGGACTCGTTTTGGATGATCCGCTGGAGGGCCTCCAGGCGGCCCACCAAAGCCCCCACGCTAAGCCCTCCCACGCTGGCCAAAAGGGTGCCCCCTACCAGGAGAAAGCGGGTCTCCATCTGGGGCCAAGGGGCCAGGAGGGCACAGGCCAATCCCAAGGCCAGCCCCGGCCAGCCCGCGAAAGCGGCCAAGGCATAAGCCCCCACGGTGTAAAAGGCCATGACCCCCAGGCGCCAAGCCCCTTCCGGGAGCCCCCGGGCCACCATCTCCGGCGGGCTCACCAGGGCCAGGAGGGCGGTGAGGAGGGCCACCCCCAGGTGCAACGCCACCGCGAGCCTTTCCTGGCCGCTTCGCTTAGCCCAAAGGTAAGCGAGCCCCAACCCCCCCCAGTAGAGGACCGTCCCCCCTACCATCACCGGTCCGCCGTACAGGTAGACCACGGGCCACCAGACCACGGGCACCAGGGCCAAGCGCCAGTAGAGGCGGCACAGCGTCGGCCAAACCCCCACTTCCCGGGCCATGCCCTAGCTTAACCTGCCCAGGGGCGGGGAAGCCAGGCCCGCTTGACTTTGCCCGAGAAAGCCCGGAGGATGGAAAGGATGGACATCCGCCGCATCCGCAACTTCTCCATCATCGCCCACGTGGATCACGGGAAGTCCACCCTGGCCGACCGCATCCTGCAGATGACCCATGCCGTGAGCGAGCGGGAGATGCGGGAGCAGTTTCTGGACTCCCTGGAGCTGGAGCGCGAGCGGGGCATCACCATCAAGGCCAGCGCGGTGCGGGTGAACTACCGGGCCAAGGACGGGGAGGAGTACGTCTTCCACCTGATAGACACCCCGGGGCACGTGGACTTCACCTACGAGGTCTCCCGGGCCCTGGCGGCGGTGGAGGGGGTACTTTTGGTGGTGGACGCCAGCCAAGGCGTGGAGGCGGAGACCCTGGCCAAGTTCTACATGGCCCTGGAGCACGGCCACGTCATGATTCCCGTCATCAACAAGATTGACCTCCCCAACGCCCGTCCCCTGGAGGTGGCCCTCGAGGTGGAGGAGGTCCTGGGCCTTCCCGCCGACGAGGCCATCTTCGCCTCGGGGAAGACGGGGGAGGGGGTGGAGGAGATCCTCGAGGCCATCGTGAAGCGCATCCCGCCCCCCGAGGGGGACCCCGAGGCCCCCCTGAAGGCCCTCATCTTTGACTCCGTCTACGACGCCTACCAAGGGGTGATCCCCTACCTCCGCCTCTTTGAGGGAAGGGTGGGGCCTGGGGACCGGATCCGCATCTTTTCCACGGGCAAGGAGTTCACCGTGGACAAGGTGGGGGTCTTCACCCCCCAGGGCCTCGTGCCCACGGAGGCCCTTTCGGCGGGGGAGGTGGGGTGGCTCGTGGCGGCCATCCGGGACATCCACGACGTGCAGGTGGGGGACACCCTCACCCTGGCAGACCGCCCCACCCCCACCCCCTACCCCGGCTTCCGTCCGGCCAAGCCCGTGGTCTTCGCCGGGCTTTACCCGGTGGAGTCCGGAGACTACGGGAAACTCCGGGACGCCCTGGAAAAGCTCAAGCTCAACGACGCCGCCCTCACCTTTGAGCCCGAGTCCTCCACCGCTTTGGGCTTCGGCTTCCGCTGCGGCTTCCTCGGGCTCCTCCACGCCGAGATCGTCCAGGAGAGGCTGGAAAGGGAGTTCGGCCTGGAGCTCATCGCCACCGCCCCCAGCGTGGTCTACAAGGTGCGGCTCAAAGGCGGGGAGGAGGTGGAGGTCCACAACCCCGCCGACCTTCCCGACCCCACCAAGGTGGAGGAGGTCCTGGAGCCCTACGTGAAGCTCACCCTCTTCACCCCCGAGGAGTACGTGGGAAGCCTCATGCAGCTTCTCCAGGAGAAGCGGGGCAGGCTCCTCAACATGACCTACCTGCCCGGCTCCCAGAAGCGGGTGGAGCTCGTCTACGAGGCCCCCTTCGCCGAGATCCTCTACGATTTCCACGACCGCTTAAAAAGCCTCTCCCGGGGCTACGCCTCCATGGACTACGAGCAGACGGGCTACCGGACCGGGGACCTGGTGAAGGTCAACGTCCTGGTACACGGGGAGCCCGTGGACGCCCTCACCTTCATCGCCCACCGGGAGAAGGCCTACTCCCTGGCCCGGGCCATGGTGGACAAGCTCGCCGAGGTCATCCCCCGGCAGCTCTTTGAGGTGCCCATCCAGGCGGCCATCGGCGGGAAGATCATCGCCCGGGCCACGGTGAAGGCCCTGCGCAAGGACGTCCTCGCCAAGTGCTACGGCGGGGACGTGACCCGGAAGAAGAAGCTTTTGGAGAAGCAGAAGGAAGGGAAGAAGCGGCTCAAGGCCATCGGCAAGGTGGAGGTGCCCCAGGAGGCCTTCCTGGCGGTGCTCTCGGCGGGTCGCGATGAGCCTAAGGGCTAGGCTCGCCCTGGTCATCGCCCTCCTGGCCTTTCTGCCCAACCTGGTCCTGGCCCTCACCCTGGGGGCGCTGGGGGAGGGGCCCTGGCTTCCCCTCCTCCTTTGGCTCCTCCTCCTCGCCCTCCTCTCGGGCCTGGTGGGCTACTTCCTGGCGCGAAGCCTCCTCAGGCCCCTGGAGGAGCTCACCCGGGCCCTGGCCTACCTTTCCCTGAAGGAGGGGCCGGTTGTGGGGCTCAGGCTTCCCGCTCCCAAGGAGCCCCCCCCGGAGGAGATCGCCCTGTTGCGGAGCCGCTTCCAGGAGCTTTTGGAGAGGCTCAAGGGGATTTCCGAGGCCCGGGAGGCCTTCTACGCCGCCATGGCCCACGACCTCAAGACCCCTCTGATCTCCGCCATCCGGGCCCTGGCCTACCTGGAGACCGCCGATGAGCTGGGAAGGGCGAGGCGGGTGGAGCTCCTCTCGGCGCTCAAGGGGGAGCTTTCCCGGGCCTACCTTTTGGTGGAAAACCTCCTCGCCCTCTCCCGCCTCGAGGCCCGCGCCCCCCAGAGGGAAACCCTGAACCTTCGGGCCCTGGCCGAGGACCTCCTCCTGCGCTACCGCGAGGAGGCCAAAAGGCGGGGGCTTCGCCTGGAGGTGGAGGGGGTGGGGCTGGCCCGGGGGGAGAGGCTTCTCGTGGAAAGGGCCCTGGCCAACCTCCTGGAAAACGCCCTGCGCCACGCCAAAGGCCGCGTGCGGGTGCGGGTGGAGGAGGGCGCCCTTCAGGTGGAGGACGACGGCCCCGGCCTGCCCTTACCCCTGGAGGCCCTGGCCCAGCCCTTCCGCCAGGGGGAGGGCCTCAGGGGAAGCTCCGGGCTCGGCCTTTACACCGCCAGGAGGGTGGCCGAGGCCCACGGGGGGCAGCTCGCCTCCGGCCCAAGCCCCCTGGGCGGGGCCTCCTTGCGCCTGGAACTCCCCTCCGCCGCCTCCCTTTAATACCACTCCACGCTGGCCCAAGCCGGCATGGGGTGGTATCAGTCCATGACCGGGGGAATCTGCCGCACCCAGAGGATGTAGGAAAGGTATTCCAGGTACTCCAGGGGTTTGGCGGAGAGGGGGCGGTCCATCTCCAGGCTCATCATGGCCTCCCCGCCCTTCTTCTTGCGGCTTACCGTGAGGTGGGCGATGTTCACCTCGTCGTCGGCCAGGATGCGGGCCACCCGGGCCACCACCCCTGGGGTGTCCACGTTCTTCACCACCAGGGTAGGGGCGGCGCCGGTGATGCGCACCTCAAACCCGTCCACCTCAAAGACCCGCACCACGCCCCCGCCCAGGGAACTCCCCGTGACGGTGAGGCGTTCCTTCTCCCCCTCCAGCACCATGCGCACGGTGTTGGGGTGCACGTCCCCGAGCTCCACCTCCTTGAAGACCACCTCCACCCCTTCCTTTTCCGCCAGGGCCAGGCTCTCCTTGAGGCGCTCGTCGTGGGGCAAGAGGCCGAGGACCCCGGCGGCCAGGGCCAGGTGGGTCCCGTGGCCCCTGCCGGTTTTGGCGAAGGAACCGTGGAGGCCGAACTCCACCCGCCTGGGCTTCTCCCCCAGGAGGTGGCGGGCGAGGAGGGCCAGGCGGCAGGCCCCCGCCGTGTGGCTGGAGGAAGGCCCCACCATCACCGGACCGATCATGTCCAAAAGCCCCATACCGGTAGAATAACCCCATGCGCCGTTGGATCGCCTTGGCCTTCCTGGGGCTTTCCGCCCTGGGCCAGACTCTCCTCCTGCCGGAGACCGCCCAGGTGGGAGAGGCCTTGCTCCTGGAGGGCAAGGGCCTGCCCCAGGGCCGCTTCCCCCTGGAGGTCCAGGGGCCCCAGGGAACGGCCACCTTGGAGGTGGAACCCAGGGAAGGGGGCTTCCGCCTCCCCTTCACCCCCGAGGCCCCCGGGGAGTACCGGGTGCGCCTCTCCCTGCCCTCGGGGGTGCTGGAGGGGCGTTTCACCGCCCTGGCCCCGGCCCAGCCCAGGCTCGTGGAGGGGGGTCTGGAACTCCCCTGGGGGCGGCTTTCCCTGCCGGAAGGCCCCTGGCTCGGCCCCCTGGTGGAAGGGGACCGGGCCTTCGTGGCCCAGGGGCTCCTGGTGGTGGAGGCCGGCCTGAAGCGGGAGGAGGTGCGCTTCCACTTCGCCCCCGCCCGGGTGGTGGCCTTGCGTCCGGGGCCCGAGGCGGTGCTCGTGGGGGACTGGGCCCTGCCCATCCCCTTCCCCCCCTTGCCCTTCGCCGGGAGCGAGGAAGACCTTAAGTCCCTAAAGCCCCTCTTGGAGGCCTTAAAGCCCCCGAGGCCCTGGCCCTACTTCGCCTACTGGACTCTTCCCCCCGAGGCCCTGACCCCCGAGGACCTCCAGGCCTACGGGGAGGACCTCAGGGCCAGGGGGCACCGCCCGGAACTCTTCTTCGGCCAAGAAGGGGTGAGGCGTATGGCCGAGGCCGCCCGCGCCCTGAGCGCCCAGGACCCGGAAGGCTCCTGGCGGCTCACCGAGACCCTTCTCCGCTACACCCCCCTTTTCCCGAACTCTCTGGATTTCTTCCTGGAAAGGGTCGGGGCCCTCGAGGCCCAGGGCCAACCCGCCAGGGCCCTCAGGTTGCGGGAGGCCGTCAAGCACCTCCGGGCCTGGATGCCCCCGGACCTTTCCTTCCTGCCCCAAGGGTTCTACGCCCTGGGCCTGGCCTACCTGGCCCTCCTGGCCTACCTCTTCCTCTACTACCTCCCGGCCCAGCTCCAGGACCTCAAAGCGGTGGGGGGCTTCCTCGGGGGGTATTTCCGCCACCCCCTCCTGCGCCTCCGCCATCTGAGCCTGGCCTACGCCAGCCTGGGGGAGAGGGTCTTGGCCCTCGCCCTCCTCCTCCTCCTGGGCGGGGCGGGGCTCCTCTACGGCCTGGACCGGTCCGCCCGCACCGCCCTGGCCCTCCCCCCCCTGGACCGGGGCACCCTGCGCACCCCGGAGGCCCAGGCCTGGCTCCGGGAACAGCCCCCCCTGCCCGAGGTGAAGGCCCTCCTGGGCTACGCCCTCCTTCCGGAAAACCCTAAGGAGGCCAAGGGGCTTCTGGAAGGAGCAAACCTCCCCTTCGCCTTGGCCTTAGGGGAAACGGACCTCCCCCAGGCCTACGAGAAAGCCCCCTTTGACGGCCCCATCCGCTCCGCCCTGGGCCTGGGGGAGGACCCTTGGGGCAGGCGGGAGCCGGGGCCCAGCCTGCGCACCCTCTACGCCGCCCTGCTTCGGGTGGAGCTCTCCCGCCTGCAGGAAGACTTCCTCAACGGGATAGGCCGGCTTCCCCTTCCCTTGCCGGAAAGGGCCCGGCCCTGGGCGGCCCTGGGCTTTTTCCTGCTCCTTCTCTACCACCTCTTGGGCTTCCTCCTGCCCCGGCGCAGGAAGGAGCCCCCCCTCGCCTGGGCCCTGGGCGTGCGCCTCCTCGTACCGGGAAGCCTGGGCTTTTCCGGAGGGCTCGGCCTCCTCCTCCTTCTCCTCGCCGCCTTCGGGCTCCTAAAGCTCCTTGAGGGCCAGGGCCCCGGGCTTCTCCTCCTGGCCTACGCCCTCCACCTCCTTTTCCTGATAGGCTCTGGGAGGAGGTTCCCGTGATCCTGCCCCCCATTCCCACCCCCTTTGACCGGGAAGGCCGCCTGGACACCGGGGCCTTCCGCGCCTTGGCCGAGGCCCTGGAACCCCTGGTGGACGGCCTCCTCGTCTACGGCTCCAACGGGGAAGGGGTCCACCTGAGCCCCGAGGAGAGGGCCCAGGGACTCCGGGCGCTTAAGCCCAGGAAGCCCTTCCTGGTGGGGCTCATGGAGGAGACCCTGCCCCAGTCGGAAAGGGCCCTTCTGGAGGCGAAGGCGGCGGGGGCCATGGCCCTTCTCGCCACCCCGCCCCGCTACTACCACGGAAGCCTGGGGGAGGGGCTTCTCCGCTACTACGAGGCCCTGGCGGAAAGGATGCCCCTCTTCCTCTACCACGTGCCCCAGAACACCCGGGTGGACCTGCCCCTCGAGGCGGTGGAGGCCCTGGCCCGGCACCCACAGATCCAGGGCATCAAGGACTCCAGCGGCGACCTAAGCCGCCTCGCCTTCTACCAGGCCCGCCTCCAGGCCTTCCGGGTCTACACCGGCCACGCCCCCACCTTCCTGGGGGCCCTGGCCCTGGGAGCGGAAGGGGGGATCCTGGCCGCGGCCAACCTCGCCCCCAGGGCCTACCGGGCCCTTCTGGACCTCTTCCATGAAGGGAGGCTCGCCGAGGCCCAGGAGCTCCAGAAGAAGCTCTTTCCCCTGGGGGACCTCCTCGCCAAGGGCGGGGTGCCCCTCCTGAAGCAGGCCCTCCGGCACCTGGGCCTCCCCGCGGGCTACCCCAGGCCCCCCTACCCGGCGGAAAGCCCCCTTTGGGAGAGGTTCCTCCCCATCCTAGAGGGCCTAAAGGAGGAGGGATGGGTCCTCTAGCGCGAAGGCTTGGGCTCCTCCTCCTCGGCCTCTGGGCCCTCGCCGCCTGCGCCCCAAGGCCCCTCCCTCCCGAGGCCCGCTACCTGGGGGCGGCCCTCCGGGGCCTGGAGCTTACCCCCGAACCCGCCCTTCTTTTGGAGGTGCGGGTGGCCTTCCGGAACCCAAACCCCTTCCCCCTCCCCCTCTCCGCCTTCGGGACGCGGCTTCGCCTGGGGGAGGTGGGGGTGCCTTTGGACCTCACCCTTCCCCCCGGGGAGAAGGAAGCCCTACTCCCGGTGCGCCTCACGCCCAGGGAGGCCCTGGCCACGGCCCAAGACCTCCTCTCCCCGAAAGGGGTGGAGGTGGCCCTGGAGGGCCGGGCCCTGGGCCAAGACCTCACCTTCTTCAGAGCTCACCTGGCCTTCCCCTTGGAGCCCCCCCGGGTGCGCCGGGCCGGGGTCAACCTCTTCCTGGAAAACCCAAACCCCCTTCCCCTCCGGGCCGAGGGCACCCTGGTCCTCTTGGGGCAGCGCCTCTCGGTGCGGGCGGACCTCCCGGCGAGGGGGGAGGGGAAGCTCCAGGTGGTGGGCCTGCGGCCCGGGCTGGAGCGGGGAAGCGGACGGCTGGAGCTTCGCCTCGAGGTGCCGGGCTTTTTCGTCCAGACCCTGGTCCTGGACCTCTAGAGGCGGAAGGCCATGGGGAGGAGGGCCCCCAAGGTGGTGCGCACCTCCTCCTCGGGCCCGTGGAGAACCACCTCCACCTCGGGCCCCCCGAACTCCAGGAGGACCTGCCGGCACCCCCCGCACGGGGGGATGGGGCCCTTGGGGCTATAGACGTGCACCCGTTCTAGGCGCCTCTTTCCCGCCAGGACCATGGCCGCCACGGCGTTCCTCTCGGCGCACTGGGAAAGGGGGAAGGAGGCGTTTTCCACGTTGACCCCAAGGAACACCTCCCCCTCCGCCTCCACCAGGGCCACCACGGGGAACCCCGAGTAGGGGGCATAGGCCCGCCCCACGTGGGCCTTCAGGATCTCCTTAACCTTCATGCTCCACCAGCCGCTCCACCCGCACCCGCTCTATCCGCCTTTGGTCGGCGCTCTCCACCACGAAGCGGAAGCCCTGCCAGGCCACGCTCTCGCCCACCCCGGGGATGCGCCCAAACCGCTCGTAGAGGAAGCCGGAGAGGGTGTCGTACTCCCCCTCGGGAAGCTCCACCCCCAAGGCCTCGGAGACCTCGTCTATGGGCGTCTGGGCCTGGATGGAAAAGGCCCCGTCGGGGAGGCGCTTGATGGGGGCGTCCTCGGGCTCGTCGGTCTCGTCGTAGATCTCCCCCACGATCTCCTCCATCACGTCCTCCAGGGTCACAAGCCCCGCCGTGCCCCCGAACTCGTCCACCACGATGGCCAGGTGCACCTTGCGGCGCCTGAGCTCCTTGAGGAGGGTCCAGGCGTCCATGTTCTCGGGAACGAAATAGGGGGGGTGGGCGATGGAGGCCACGGTGCGGGCCTTCAGGTCCTCCTCGCAGTAGTAGGTGAGGAGGTCCTGGGCGTAGGCCACCCCCACGATGTGGTCCACGCTCTCCCGGTAAACGGGCACCCGGCTGTAGCGGTGCTCGCGGAAGAGGTGGAGGAAGTCCTCCAGGGTGGCCTCGGCCTCTATGGCCACCATCTCCACCCGGGGGGTCATGATCTCCCGCACCGGGGTCTCCTCCAGCTCCAGGATGGAGTGGATCATCTCCTCCTCCTGGGCCTCAATGGTGCCCGCCTCCTCCGCCCCCGCCAGGACGAGCTTGAGCTCCTCCTCCGAGACCAGGGAAACATCCCGGGGCTCGAGGCCCAGGAGGCGAAGGAGCGTCCCCGAAACGAGGGTGAAAAAGCGGCCCACCGGGTAGAGGAGGATGGAGAGGAAGTAGATGGGCCAGGCGGCCAGCCGGGCCACGGCCACCGCGTGGTGCACCGCCAGGGACTTGGGGGTGATCTCGCCGAAGAAGAGGATGAGGAAGGTCATGACCCCGGTGGCCACCCCCACCCCCGCCGAGCCGAAGGCCTCCGTGGCCAGCTCCGTCACCAAGGCGGTGGCGGCGATGTTCACCAGGTTGTTGCCCACCAGGATGGTGGTGAGGAAGCGGGTGATGTCCTGGGCCAGGAGGCGGAAGGGCCCCCCCTTGGACTCGGCCAGCTCCTTGAGCTTCCAGGGGTAAAGGGCGGTAAAGGCGGTCTCGCTGGCGGAGAAGACGGCGGAAAGGGAGAGGAGGCCCAAAAGAAGAAGGCTTTCCAAGGGGCTTGGCGCTTGGGACTGGGCCAGGGCTAGGGAACCGAAGGGCAGGAGGAAGAGCCACCGACTGGGAGGTCTGTCCATATCACCTTTCGCCATTGTACACGAAAGGGTGGCCTGGCCCCCGTTTTTCTGTTTAGGTTTGTGTATAGTTGAAAGGTATGAACGGACCCCCTGCCCCCCTGGTGCAAGAGCTCTCCCAGCTGGGCTACACCCTCATGCGCCTCCTCCTGGCCCAGGCCAAGGAGGTCTTCGCCCAAGAGGGCCTCTCCCTCTTGCAGGCCGAGGTCCTGCGCCTGGTGAAGGGAGGGGTCAACGCCCCTTCCCGTCTGGCGGAGCACCTGGAGGTCCAGCCCTCCCAGGTCTCCCACCTCCTGGCCTCCCTGGAGGAAGGGGGCCTCCTGGCCCGGGAGCTGGACCCCCAGGACCGCAGGCGGGTCCACCTCCGCCTCACCCCTAAGGGCCTGGAGGTGGCGGAAAGACTGCAGGCCGCCTGGCTTTCCCTCTTCGGCCAGCGCCTCGCCCGGCTGGAGGCCAAAGAGCTCCTCCTCTTCCGCGACCTCCTGCGGAAGCTCACGGGAGGGGAGGATGCGTAGGGCCCTTCTCCCCTTCCTTCTTGCCCCCGCCCTGGCCCAAGGGGCCCTGGCCCCCCTCCAGGACCACCCCCTGGCCCGGCAAGGGGCGGCCTACCTGGAGGCGGCCAAGAAGGCCCTGGAAGCCCAGGAGGCCCCCCTGGCCCTGAACCTCCAGGGAGGCTACAGCCGCCTGGGGTACGCCTGCACGCCGGAAGCCCTCTGCGAGGGCCTTCCCGCCACCACGGGAAGCCTCACCCTTTCTCTGGTCCTCACCCCCTTCCCCTTTGGGGAGGTGGCCGAGGGGCAGGAGCGGGCCCGGATCGCCCTGAGGCGGGCCGAGCTGGGCTACCGCCGGACCCTCTCCGCCCTCCAGGCCCAGGCGGTGGCCGCCTACGGCAGCTACCAACAGGCCCTCCTGGGGGAGAGGCTGGCAGAAAAGGCCTTGGAGCTGGCACAAAAGGCCCTGGAAGCAGCCCAGAAGCGCCGGGCAAACCCCAAGGAACTCCGGGAAGCGGAACTCAACCTGAAGGAGGCGGAGAACCGCCTGGAGGAGGCCAGGCGGGGGGTGGACCTGGCCAGGAAGGCGGCGGAGGGCCTCCTCCTCCTCACCAAGCCCCTGCCGGAGATCCCTCCGCCCAAGGGAGGGGCCTACCTGGCCGTGGAGGAGGCCAGGCTTGCGGTCCTGGAGGCGGGAATCGCCTACCAAAGCGCCCTCAGGAACCTCCTCCCCCAGCTCCAGGCCAGCTACCTCCTCTACCCCTCGGGGAACGACACCCTGGCCCTAAGCCTGGGGAGCCGCACCCTCCAGCCCACCCTCTCCTACACCCGCAACGACCCCACCCGCCCCCCCACCCAAGTGCCGGGGGCGGGCAGCTACCGCACCCAGGAGGAGCTCCGGCTCTCCCTCTCCCTCACCCTCTCCCCCGGGCTCCTCTCGGGCCTCGAGGCCGCCCGGGCCCAGCTCCAGGGGGCGGAGGCGGCCTTAAGAGCGGCGGAGGCGCAGGCCAGGCTCCAGGAGGAAAGCCTGAAAAACGCCCTCAGAAGCGCCGAGGCCAGCCTGGCCCTGGCCCGTCTCCGGAAGGAATCCCAGGAAAAGGCCCTGGAGGAGACCCGGAAGCGCCTGGAGCTCGGCCTGGAAAGCCCCCTGGCCCTCCTGCAGGCGGAGCTCGGCCTCCTGCAGGCGGAGCTCGGCCTCTTGCAGGCGGAAAGCGACCTTCTGAACAGACGAATGGAGCTATACCAGCTTTACGGCGAACTCTTGGAGGTAAGCCCATGAGAAAGACCCTTCTCCTCCTCTTTTTGCTGGCCCCGGCTTTGGCCCAGCCCCTTCCCCAGGCCCTGAAGAAGGCCCAGGAGACCGCGGGCGTGGCCCTGGCCCGCCTGGAGGTGGAGGCCAAGGCCAAGGACCTGGCCCGCCTCCTCCAGGACCCCCTCCTCACCCCCCTCTCCCAGCTCCAGGCCCGGCAGGCCCTGGCCCTGGCGGAGGCCCGGCTGGGGCGCGCCCTAGCCCAGGCGGAGAGCGAGGTAGTTTCCGCCTACGCCCAGGCCCTGGAGGCCAGGCTCCAGGTGGCCCTGGCGGAAAAAGCCCTGGAGGTGGCGGAGCTTTCCCTCAAGGCCGCCGAGGTGCGGGCCAAGGGGGGCGGGGCCACCTCCTTGGACCTCCTGGAGGCCCAGAACCGGGTGCTGGAGGCCCGGAAGAACCTGGAGCTGGCCCAAAGGGGCCAGGAGAGCGCCAAGGCCGCCCTGGAGAACCTGGTGGGCCCCTGGGAGCCCAAGCCCGTGGAGGAGCTCCCGCCGCCGCCGGGGGAAGGGCTTCTGCAAGACCTCCTCGCCCAGCACGCCGACCTCCTGCAGCTCCGGCAGTCCTTGGAGCTTCTCCGCTTCCAGCGGGGGCTTCTGGACGAAAGCTTCGCCGCCAAAAAGGACCTGGAAGCCTTGGAGGACCAGATCCGGTCCCTCGGCACCAACCTGGACAACCTGGAGCGCTCCCTTAAGGTGGGCCTCCGGGCCCGCCACGCCCAGCTCGCCCCCCTCCTCCAGGGGGTGAGGGCGGCGGAGGAGGCCTACCGGGCGGCCAAGGAGCGGTACGCCGCCGAGGAGAGGCGCTTCCGGGCCGGGCTTGCAAGCCGCCTCAGCCTCCTCCAGCAGGAGCTTGCCCTCCTGCAGGCGGAGCTTTCCCGGGAGCAGGCCAAGCACGCCTACCTGAAGGCCTACTACGGCCTTCTGGCCTCGAGGTGAGCCATGAGGCCTCTCCTCTTGCTCCTTCCCCTCCTCCTCTTCGCCTGCGCCCCCAGGAAGGCCGAGGCCCCAAGCCCCGCCGAAGGCCCCCTCCGGGTCCAGGTCCGGGTGGTGGAGGCCAAGCGGGGGGTGCTGGAACGGGAGGCCCGGGCCTCCGCCTCCCTGCAGGCGGAAAAGGAGAGCTTCGTGGCCGCGGGGGCCGCCGGGCGGGTGGCGCGCGCCCTGCCCCCGGGGAGCCGGGTCCGGGCGGGGGAGGGGGTGGTCTTCCTGGACCCCGCCCCCTTCCAGGACGCCCTAGGCCAGGCCCGCCTCGCCCTGGCCCAGGCCGAGGCCAACCTGGAGCGGACCAAGAGCCAGCTTGCGGGAAGCCGGGCCGCCCTGGAGGCCCAGCTAAAGGCTGCGGAGGCCCAGCTCCAGGCGGCCAGGAGGCGCTACCAGGAGGGGGAGGCCCTCCTGGAGATGGGGGCCTTGGCCCCCCTGGACCTGAAGGCCCTGGAGGCCCAGTACCGGCAGGCGCAAGGCGCCTACGAGAACGCCAAGGAGGCCCTGGCCCGCCTGGAGCGGGCCGAGGAGGTGCGGCTCTTGGAGCTCCAGGTGGAGGCCGCCCGCCTCCAGGTGCGCCAGGCGGAGCGGAACCTCAAGGAGAGCGTGGTGCGGGCCCCCTTCGCCGGGGAAGTGGTGGAGGTCTACGCCAAGGAAGGGGAGTTCCTGGGCACGGGCAGCCGGGCCTTCCGCCTGGCCACCACGGAAAGCCTCCTGGCCAAGGTCTACCTGCCCCCCGACCAGGCGGCGGCCCTGACCCCGGAAACCCCCTTCCTCTTGCGGCAGAACGGCAAGGAGGTGGCGGCCCGCCTCCTCCGCAAGACCGACCTGCCGGGGCAGACCCGGCTGGTGGAGGTGGTGCTGAAGCCCGCCCTGTCCCTCACCCCGGGCCCGGCGGAGGTGCGCTACCGGGAACGCCTGGCCGAGGGCGTGCTCCTCCCCGCAGGGGCCCTGAGGGCCGAGGGGGGCGAGGCCTTCGCCTACCGGGTGGAGGGGGGGAGGGCCCGGCGGCAGGAGGTGCGGCTCCTGGCCCAGGAGGGAGACCAGGCGGCGGTGGAAGGTCTTCCCCCAGGGGCCCTCGTGGTCTACCCCCTGCCCGAGGGGCTTAGGGACGGGGACCCGGTGGAGGTGGTGCGGTGAGGGAAAACCCCCTGGTGGCCTTTTTCGTGGAGCGCTTCGTCTTCGCCACCGCCATCTTCCTGGGGCTGGTGCTGGTGGGGCTTCTTTTGGGCCTTGGGCTCGGGGTGGAGCTTCTGCCCCGGTTCAGCGTGCCCGTGGTGGCGGTCTCCACCAGCTACCCCGGGGCGGGCCCGGAGGAGGTGGCGGAGCAGGTCTCCAAGCCCCTGGAGGACGCCCTCTCCACCCTAAGCGGCCTGGACACCCTGGGGTCCAGCTCCACCGAGGGCTTCAGCCTGGTCTTCCTCCAGTTCCGGCAGGGGGTGAACGTGGACCAGGCGGCGGTGGAGGTGAGCCAGAAGGTGGCGGCCGCCCGGGGAAGCCTCCCCAAGGACGCCCAGGCCCCGGTGGTGCAGAAGTTTGACCCCTCGGCAAGCCCCATCCTCTACGTTGCCCTCGAGGCCCCCGGGGAGGACCTCTCCCGGGTCCTCCGCTACGCCGAGCGCACCCTGAAGCCCAGGCTCCAGCTGGTGCCGGGGGTGGCGGACATCCGCCTCACCGGGGCTCCCAGGCGGGTCATCAAGGTCTACCTGGACCCGGACCGCCTCCAGGCCCTCGGGGTGGCCCCAGGGCAGGTGGTGCAGGCCATCGGCGCCTCGGCCCTGAACCTCCCCCTGGGCACCCTGCGGGAAGGGGAGAGGCGCCTGGTCTACACCCTGCGCTCCACCCCCGCAAGGGCGGAGGAGGTGGCGGGCCTCCTCCTGGACGCCTCCCGGGGCCTCCGGGTGGGGGACGTGGCCCGGGTGGTGGAGGAGGGCGAGGCCCCCACCACCCTGAACCGCCTTAACGGGAGGCCGGCGGTGCTCCTGGCGGTGGTGAAGACCCCCGACGCCAACGCCGTGGCCGTGGCCGACGGGGTGAAGAGGGCCCTGAAGGCCATGAACCTTCCCCAAGGCTACCGGGCCGAGGTGGCCCTGGACAGCACCCGGTTCATCCGGGCGGCGGTCTTGGACACGGTGCGGGAGGCCTTTTTGGCGGCCTTGGCCGTCTCCTTGGTGGTCCTGGTCTTCTTGGGGAAGCTCAACTCCGTCTTCTCCGTCATCCTGGCCATCCCCATCACCCTCTCGGGGGCCATCCTCCTCTTCGGGCTTTTGGGCTTCACCTACAACCTCATCAGCCTCCTCGCCCTCACCGTGGCGGTGGGCATCGTGGTGGACGACTCCATCGTGGTGGCGGAGAACATCAACCGCTACCGCAGGATGGGCCTTGGCCCCAAGGAAGCGGTGCTCAAGGGGGCGAGCGAGGTGAGCGTGGCCGTGGCCGCGGCCACCCTAAGCCTCCTCGCCGTCTTCCTGCCCATCAGCTTCCTCCCCGGGCTCATCGGCCAGATCTTCCAGCAGTTCGGCCTGGGCATGGCGGCGGCCATCGCGGTGAGCTGGCTCGAGGCCCTCCTCTTCCTCACCGTGCGCCTGGCCTACTTCCCCGACCCCGAACCTCCCGCCCTGCAGGAGGCCTTCAAGGCGGCCCGCCTCCTTCCCAAGGACCTCCTCTGGGCCTACCGCAGGGGCTTCCGCACCGCCTTGGGGCTCCTCCTGGGCCTCGCCCTCGCCCTCCTCCTCCACCGCCAGGGCCCCCCCTTCCTCCTCCTCCTTCCCCTCTACCCCGCCCTCCTCGGCCTCGGGCGCTACCTGGGCCGCCTCCTCCTGGACCTCCTCGGGGCCCTCACCCGCCTCCTCCACCAAGGGGCGGAAGGGGCCTTGAGACGCCTCACCGAGGCCTACGCCCACGCCCTGGACCGGGCCCTCGCCCGGCCCCATCTGGTGCTGGGGGCGGCGGCCCTGGCCTTCCTCTCCCTCTTCCCCATCCTGCCCAGGATCCCCTTCAACTTCACCCCCCGCTCGGACACCGGGGTCCTCACCGCCACCCTCCTCCTGCCCAAGGACACCCCCCTTTCCGTGTCCGACCGGGCGGCCCGGGCCCTGGAGGCCTACTTCCTGGCCCACCCCGCCGTGGCCCGGGTGGTGGCCACCGTGGGGGCCAGCGCCACCGGCGGGGCCCAGGTGGGGGACCCCTCCAGGGTCCAGCTCCAGATCGTGCTCAAGCCCAAGGGGGAGCGGGAGGACATCTTCGCCCTCACCGAGGCCTTCAACCGGGAGGGAAGGGAGGCCCTTAAGGACTTCCCGGGGGCGGACCTAAGGGTCCTCGCCCAGACCGGCCCCGAGGCCGGGGACGCCGATTTGCAGTTCTTCCTGGTGAGCCCGGACCGCGCCCTCCTGGAGAGGCGGACGGCGGAGATTGTGGAGCACATCGCCAAAAAGCCCTACGTCCTGAGCGTGAAGAGCACCCTCGAGGCCACCCAGCGGGAGCGGGTCTTCGTTCCGGACGCGGCCCGGCTCTCCGGCACCGGCCTCACCCCCCAGGACCTGGCCCAGGCCCTCAGGCTTTACCTGGCGGGGGCCCAGGCGGCCACCGCCAGGAGGAGCGGGGAGGAGCTCCCCGTGGTGGTCCAGGCCGACCCCTTGCGGCTTGGAGGTGAGGCCGACCTCCTTTCCCTTCCCGTCTACGCCCCCGCCCTCCAGACCTTCCTGCCCCTCTCCAGCCTGGGGGGGTTCAGCGAGAGGCCCGGTCCCACCCTCATCTCCCGCCGCAACCAGGCCTACGCCGCCGGGATCAACATCAACCTCCGGCCCGGCGCCCCCGGGGCCTTCCAGATCCAGGAAGAGCTTGAACGGGAGCTAAGGGAAAGGGGGCTTCTGGGGGATGGGGTGGCGCTTCTGGCCACGGGCCTCGGGAGCTTCACCGGGGAGCTCGCCCGCCTCGCCCCCCTGGCCTTCCTCCTGGCCCTGGTCCTCAACTACCTGGTCATCGCCAGCCAGTTCAACGCCTGGCGCTATCCCCTCTACCTCCTCCTCCCCGTGCCCTTGGCCCTGGTGGGGGCCCTTTGGCTCACCTACCTTTTGGGCACGGGTCTGGACGTGATCAGCGTCCTGGGGGTGGTGATGCTCATCGGCCTGGTCACCAAAAACGCCATCCTCCTCCTGGACTTCGCCGTGCGCAGGATGAAGGAGATGCCCCTGAGGGAAGCCCTGGTGGAGGCGGCCAGGCTCAGGCTCAGGCCCATCCTCATGACCACCCTCACCGTCCTCATCATCAGCCTCCCCCTCCTCCTGGGCACCGGGGAAGGGGCGGAGTACCGGAGGCCCCTCGGGGTGATCATCCTGGGCGGCCTCCTCTCCTCCACCCTCCTCACCCTCTTCGTGGTGCCCGCCGCCTTCTACACCTTTGAAAGGCGGCCCAGGGCCAAGGAAGTCCTCTTGAGGTGAAGCATGACGGCCAAGCGAATCCTTCTTCTCCTCTTCCTCCTGGCCCTCGCCCTGGGAGGGGCCCTGGTGGGCGCCGCCTTTTACCTCTTCAGGCCCTACCAGGCGGAGGCCTGGGTGCAAGGCTATGTGCAGCGCACAGGCCTGGCCCTAAAGGAAGCCCCCTACGGCCTGGAGCTCCTCCCCAAAACCCTCAAGGCCCTTTTCGCCTTCTACCCGGGGGCGCGGGTGGAACCCTTGGCCTACGCCCCCGTCCTCGTCCCCCTCGCGGAAAGCGGGTACCTGGTGGTCCTCCTCAAGGTGCCCCAGGGCATCGCCCTGCTGGGGAAGGAACGGGCCCTCGAGGCCCAAAAAGCCCACCCCGGGCTTCCCCTGGCGGTGGGGGGGCACAGCCTGGGCGGGGTGGTGGCGGCGGAGGTGGCAGCCCGGGAAGGCCTCCCCCTTGTCCTCTTCGCCGCCTACCCCGAAGGGAACCTCTCCCGGGAGGCCTTCCCCACCCTGGCCCTCTACGGGACCGCAGATGGCCTCCTTCCCCCCGGGGAAGCCCGGGAGAAGGCGAAAAGGCTTCCCAAAAACGCCCGGGTGGTCTTCATCCAAGGGCTCAACCACGCGGGCTTCGGGGCCTACGGCCCCCAAAGGGGGGACAGGCCCGCCCAAAGGCCCCGGGAAGAGCTCTTTCGGGAGGTGGCCGAGGAGGTCCTCCTTTTCCTGGAAAGCCTAGGCTGGGACACCCTTCCCCCGCCCCAGGCCCTGCGTTAAGGAGGGGGTGCCCGCAGGCCAAGTACCCCGCTCTGGCCAAAGCCAGAGCGGGGGCCCCAAAAGGGCTTTCCTGAACCTTCAGCATGTCGCAGAACCGAGGCGCGGGCACTTGGCCGAGGAGAACCTGGGGCTCTTGGCTTCCTTTTTCAGGAACCCTTCGGGGAGGGTTCTTCCGGAGTCCCATCCCGGCCACGCCGGGACAGGGGATATCAAGGCCCCCTTGGGCCACGCCCCATCCCTTCTACAGGTGCTATAGTGGAAGACGCCGGGGCGGGCGCCCCCCCTCGGAAGGAGCTTCCCCCAAAAAGTCCAGAGCGTGCCTCCCTTTGCCCCCAGGGGGAAGGGAAAGGAGGAGCATGAAGGACAGTTTCCAAACCCTAAAGACCCTGGAAACCCGAAGCGGCACCTACGGCTACCACGACCTTCTGGAGCTGGAAAGGAAGGGCCTGGCAGAGGTAAGCCGCCTCCCCTTCTCCATACGGGTGATGCTGGAAAGTCTCCTCCGCCACGAGGACGGCTACCAGGTGACCCGGGAGGACATAGAGGCCCTGGCCCGCTGGCAACCCGATCCCGGGGAGATCAACGTGCCCCTGAAGCTCGCCCGGGTCATCCTCCAGGACTTCACCGGGGTGCCGGCGGTGGTGGACCTGGCGGCCATGCGGGACGCCGTGGCCAGGCGGGGCGGGGACCCCAAGCGCATCAACCCCGTGGTGCCCGCCGACCTGGTCATTGACCACTCGGTGCAGGTGGACGCCTTCGGCACGGCCTACGCCTTCTTCTACAACGTGGAGAAGGAGTACGAGAGGAACCGGGAGCGCTACCTCCTCCTCAAGTGGGCCCAGGGGGCCCTAAAGAACTTCCGGGTAGTCCCCCCGGGCACGGGCATCGTCCACCAGGTCAACCTGGAGTACCTGGCCAAGGTGGTCATGACCGAGAGGCGGGACGGGCTTACCCTGGCCTTCCCCGACAGCCTGGTGGGCACCGACAGCCACACCACCATGGTGAACGGCCTCGGCGTCCTGGGCTGGGGCGTGGGGGGCATTGAGGCCGAGGCGGTGATGCTGGGCCAGCCCTACTACATGCTGGCCCCCAAGGTGGTGGGCTTCCGGCTCTTCGGGGAACTCCCCGAGGGGGCCACGGCCACCGACCTCGTCCTCACCATCACCGAGATCCTGCGCAAGCACGGGGTGGTGGGCAAGTTCGTGGAGTTCTACGGCCCCGGGGTGGGCCGGCTCTCCCTGGCCGACCGGGCCACCATTGCCAACATGGCCCCGGAGTACGGGGCCACCATGGGCTTCTTCCCCGTGGACGAGGAGACCCTGGCCTACCTCCGGCTCACCGGCCGCCCCGAGGAGCTGGTGGAGCTGGTGGAGGCCTACACCAAGGCCGTGGGCCTCTTCCGCACTCCCGAGGCCGAGGCGAAGGTCCGGTACTCCGAGTACCTGGAGCTGGACCTCTCTGCGGTGGAGCCCTCCCTGGCGGGCCCCAAGCGCCCCCAGGACCGGGTGCCCCTCAAGGAGGTGAAGAAGAGCTTCCTCCTCCACCTCACCAAGCCGGTGAAGGAGCGGGGTTTCGGCCTCTCGGAGGACCGGCTTGGGCGAAAGGTCCTGGTGAAGCGGCAGGAGGAGGAGTTTGAGCTCGGCCACGGCTCCGTGGTCATCGCCGCCATCACCAGCTGCACCAACACCTCCAACCCCTCGGTGATGCTGGGGGCGGGGCTTCTGGCCAAAAAGGCGGTGGAGGCGGGCCTGGACACCAAGCCCTGGGTGAAGAGCTCCCTGGCCCCCGGCTCCAAGGTGGTGACGGACTACCTGGAGATGAGCGGGCTTCTCCCCTTCCTCGAGGCCCTCCGCTTCCACGTGGTGGGCTACGGGTGCACCACCTGCATCGGCAACTCCGGGCCCCTGCCCGAGGAGATCGCCAAGGCGGTGGAGGAGGGGGACCTGGTGGTGGCCGCCGTCCTCTCCGGCAACCGCAACTTTGAGGGCCGCATCAACCCCCACGTGAAGGCCAACTACCTGGCAAGCCCCATGCTGGTGGTGGCCTACGCCCTGGCGGGGCGCATGGACATCGACTTCACCAGCGAGCCCTTGGGCCACGATCCCAACGGCAAGCCCGTCTACCTCAAGGACATCTGGCCCTCCATGGCGGAGATCCAGGAGGCCATCCGGAAAACCCTGGACCCCGAGCTCTTCAAGAAGGAGTACAGCAAGGTCTTTGAGGGGGATGAGCGCTGGCGGGCCCTGCCCGCCCCCACCGGGGAGCTTTACGGGTGGGACCCCGAGAGCACCTACATCCAGAACCCCCCCTTCTTTGAGGACCTGGGCCAGGGGAAGGTGGGGGACATCCGGGGGGCCAGGGTTCTCCTCGTCCTCGGCGACTCGGTGACCACGGACCACATCTCCCCCGCCGGGGCCATCCCCGTGAAGAGCCCCGCCGGCCAGTACCTGATGGGCAAGGGGGTGAAGCCGGAGGACTTCAACTCCTACGGCTCCCGGCGCGGCAACCACGAGGTGATGATGCGGGGCACCTTCGCCAACATCCGCATCAAGAACCTCATGCTGGAGGGCATGGAAGGGGGTTACGCCAAGAAGCTCCCCGAAGGAGAGGTGGACTTCGTCTACAACGTGGCCATGCGCTACAAGGCCGAGGGCACGCCCCTTCTCGTCATCGCCGGCAAGGAGTACGGCACCGGCAGTAGCCGCGACTGGGCGGCCAAGGGCACCTACCTCCTGGGCGTCAAGGCCGTGCTGGCCGAAAGTTACGAGCGCATCCACCGCTCCAACCTGGTGGGGATGGGCGTCCTGCCCCTGGAGTTCCTCCCAGGGCAAAACCGGGAGGCCCTGGGCCTCACGGGCTACGAGGTCTACGATATCCTGGGCCTGGAAGACCTAAAGCCCAGGAAGGTGGTGGAGGTGGTGGCGAGGAAGGAGGACGGAAGCGAAGTCCGCTTCCAGGCCCTCGCCCGCCTGGACACCCCGGTGGAGGTGGACTACTACAGGAACGGGGGCATCCTCCAGACCGTCCTCCTCCACATCCTCCAGGAGACCAAGGCCGGGTAGCCCCCCTAAAGCTCTCCCCCCGGGCGCGCCCGGGGGGATTTTGCGGCCTGCGCCGCAAGGGGGCGCCTAGAGGCCTGCCCCCATCTCCAAGGCGGGGTTGGGACGGCCCCCTTCCTCCTCGGCCTCCCGGGCCTCAATCTTGCCCTTGATGCGCTTCAGGCGGAAGGTGTCCTCCCTTTCCCGCTGCTCCAGAACCTGCTGGATGAAGCGGATCTGGCCGCGGATCCCGGGGATCACCACCTGCTCCAGGGCGTTCACCCGCCTGGTGGTCTTCTTGATCTCCTCGCCGATCTTCTTCAGGCGGGTCTCGGTGTTGGCCACCTGGACCAGGGCCTCGGCGTAGCGGCGGAAGGCCCGGCTGGCCTCGAGGGTGTAGGCCGGGGTGCCCACAGGGGAGAGGAGGGCCCCGTCGGGAAAGGTGGCCTTGAGCCTCGGCACCTTGCTTCCCCAGACGTTCTCCACCTCCGCCTCCACCCCCTCCAGAAGGGGCACGCCCAAAGCCGCCCCGGCCACGCTCTCGGGGCCGTCCAAGGCCTGGGCCAGGAGGAGGGCGGTGTAGGCCTCCTTGGCGGCCTGGTTCAAGGCCTTCCTCGCCTCCATGGCCTCCCGCACCAGGCCGAAGAACTCGGCCACCAGGGCGTCCCGCTTCTTCTTCAGGAGGTCCACCCCCTTCTGCGCCAGGCGGAGCTGACCCCGCCTTTGCAGAAGGTTCATGCGGGTGGGGCTGACTTGGCTCATCTACACCTCCCTCAGTCCAGGGCCTGGGGGGTACCCCAGATCTCCTCCAGCTTCTGGCCGTAGTACTTGCCGATATGGTCCTTAGAGATGCGCTTGAGCTCACCCTGCGGGAGCATGGAGAGGAGGGCCCAGGCGATCTGGAGGCTCTCCTCAATGGAGCGGTTCTGCTGACCCTGGTTGATGAAGTGCCGCTCAAAGGCGTCGGCGAACTGCAGGTAGCGGCGGTCGTTCTCGGTGAGCGCGTCCTCGCCGATGATGGCCACGAGCTTCCTTATGTCCACCCCGTTGGCGTAGGCGGAGTAAAGCTGGTCGGAGACCTGCTTGTGGTCCTCCCGGGTCTTGCCCTTGCCCACGCCGTTGTTCATGAGGCGGGAAAGGGAGGGCAGGGGGTCAATGGGGGGGTAGATGCCCTTGCGGTGGAGCTCCCGGGAGAGCTGGATCTGCCCCTCGGTGATGTAGCCCGTGAGGTCGGGGATGGGGTGGGTGCGGTCGTCGTCGGGCATGGAGAGGATGGGGATCTGGGTGACCGAGCCCTTCTTCCCCTGCACCACCCCGGCCCGTTCGTAGATGGTGGCCAGGTCGGTGTACATGTACCCAGGGTAGCCGCGGCGCCCGGGGATCTCCTCGCGGCTCGCCCCGATCTCCCGTAGGGCCTCGCAGTAGTTGGTCATGTCCGTGAGGATGACCAGCACGTGGTAGTCGTGCTCAAAGGCCAGGTACTCGGCCACGGTGAGGGCCATGCGGGGGGTGAGGATGCGCTCAATGGTGGGGTCGTCGGCCTTGTTGAGGAAGAGGACGGAGCGGCTTAGGGCCCCCGTGCGCTCAAACTCCTGGATGAAGTAGGAAAGTTCCCGCTGGGTGATGCCCATGGCGGCGAAGACCACGGCGAAGGGCTCCTCCTTCTCCCCTTCCCCGGAGAGGTCGGGGCGCACCGTGGCCTGGCGGGCGATCTGGGCGGCGATCTCGTTGGCGGGAAGGCCCGAGCCGGAGAAGATGGGAAGCTTCTGCCCCCTCACCAGGGTGTTCATCACGTCAATGGTGGAGATGCCCGTCTGGATGAACTCCTCGGGCTTCCTGCGGGCCACGGGGTTCAGGGGCAGGCCCACGATGGGCAGGCGCTTCTCCGGGGTGATGGGGGGCAGGCCGTCAATGGGCTTGCCGATGCCGTTGAAGCGCCGCCCCAGCATCTCCTTGGAGACCCCTAGCCTCGCCACGTCCTCCACCAGGCTCACGCTGGTCCGGGCCAGGTCCAGGCCCGTGGTCTCCTCAAAGACCTGGATGACCGCGTACTCCTCGGAGACCTCAATCACCTGCCCGCCGCGCACCCGGCCCGTGCCGTCCTTGATGTCCACGATGGCCCCGTAGGCCAGGTCCTTGGCGTTCTCCACGAAGAGCAGGGGCCCCGAGATGTAGGTGACGCCGGTGTACTCCTTCTTCAAGAGGTCCATGCTTCCCTCCCTAGGCCAGGGCCTTGAAGGCCCCCTCAATCTCCCTCATGGCCTCCTCGAGGTAGCGGGGGAACTCCTCCTCGCTCACGTAGCGGGCCCGGCCGATGCGCTCCACCACGGGGAGCTGGAGGATCTCGTCAATGGAAACCCCCCGCTTGATGGCCGCCTCCGCCTCCTTGTAGAAGGAGAGGATCATCTTCATGATGCCGTAGGCCTTCCTCATGGAGCAGTAGGCGTCCACCTCGTGGTAGGCGTTTTGCTGCAGGAAGTCCTCTCGGATGATGCGCCCCACCTCAATGATGAGCCGCTCGGCGTCCTGGAGGGCGTCCGGCCCCACCAGCTGGACGATCTCCTGGAGGCCCGCCTCCCTCTGCAAGAGCTCGGCGATGGTGTCGCGGAGCTCGGGGTAGTCCTCCGCCACGTTCTCCCGGTACCAGGGGTCCAGGGCGGGGGTGAAGAGGCTGTAGGAGCCGTTCCAGTTGATGGCGGGGAAGTGGCGGCGGAAGGCCAGGGAGGCGTCAAGCCGCCAGAAGGCCCCCACGATCCTAAGGGTGGACTGGGTCACGGGCTCGGACATGTCGCCGCCCGGGGGGGAGACGGCCCCCACGATGGTCACCGCCCCCTCCTCGCCCCCCAGGGTGATGACCTTGCCCGAGCGCTCGTAGAAGGCGGCAAGCCTGGCGGCCAGGTAGGGGGGGTAGCCCTCCTCGGCGGGCATCTCCTCCAGGCGGCTAGAGATCTCGCGCAACGCCTCCGCCCAGCGGCTGGTGGAGTCGGCCATGAGGGCCACGGAGAAGCCCTGGTCGCGGAAGTACTCGGCGATGGTCACCCCCACGTAGATGCTGGCCTCGCGGGCGGCCACGGGCATGTTGGAGGTGTTGGCGATGAGCACGGTGCGGTGCATGAGGGGCCCCCCCGTCTTGGGGTCGGTGAGCTCGGGGAACTCCACGAGGACGTCCGTCATCTCGTTCCCCCGCTCCCCGCAGCCCACGTAGACCACCACATCGGCGTTGGACCACTTAGCCAGGGACTGCTGGGTCACGGTCTTGCCGCTGCCGAAGGGCCCGGGGATGGCGGCAGTCCCCCCCATGGCCACAGGGAAGAGGACGTCCAGGATGCGCATCCCCGTGAGGAAGGGGGTGTTGGGGTCAAGCTTCCTCTGCACGGGGCGGGCGCGGCGCACGGGCCAGGTGTGGTACATCCTGAGCTCGGTGCCGTCCTCCAGGACCACCACCGGCTCCTCCACGGTGTACTCCCCGGCGGGCTTCACCTCCTTGACAAGGCCCTTCACGTCCGGGGGCACCAGGACCTTGTGGGTGAAGCCGAACTCGGGCACCGTCCCCAGGACCATGCCCCCCCGCACCTCGTCCCCGGGCTTCACCCTGGGGGTCCAGGCCCACCGCTTCTCCCGGTCCAGGGCGTGCACCACCACCCCCCGGGTGATGTAGATCCCGGTCTTCTCCTGGATGCGCTCCAGGGGGCGCTGGATGCCGTCGTAGATGCCGTTCAGCATCCCGGGGCCCAGCTCCACCGCCAAGGGAAGCCCCGTGGAGACCACGGGCTCCCCCACCTTGAGGCCCGAGGTGTCCTCGTAGACCTGGACGAAGGCGGTGTCCCCATCCAGGCGGATGATCTCCCCCACCAGGCCCTCGTGGCCCACCTTGCAGATGTCGTACATGCGGGCCCCCAGCATCCCCTTGGCGATCACCGCCGGGCCCGCGATCTTCTGGATTACCCCTTGGATCATCTTCCCTCCATTCTACAGCTTGATGTCAAAGCCGATGGTCCTCCGGACCAGCTCGCGCATGTAGCCTTCCACGTCGGGGTTTTGGAAGGCCTCCCTGAGGCCGGCCACGGGCAGAAGCACGGGGAGGTCCTTCCCCCGCATGAGCCTTTCCACCGCCCGCTCGGGCTCGGGAAGAAGCCCCTGGTCCACGGCCACCAAGGCGTACCCGCCCCTTTGCACCAGCTCCTCCAGGCGGGCCTTGGCCTCTTCCGGGGTGCGGGCGGCGTGGGCCTCGAGGCCCGCCAGCCGGAAGCCCTGGGCCGCCTCGGGATCGGCGATCACCGCGATCCTCATGGGCAGACCACCTCCTCTTCCACCTGGGCGCGGGGAAGGCCGAAGTAGGCCCGCCGGGCCAGGAGCCTAAGGCGCATGGCCTCCCACTCCCTTTCCTTGACGTAGGCCAGGACCAGCCCCGCCCCCAGAGGATCGGTGCTCCCCCGCCTGGCCTCCTTTAGGAGAAGGCACCTTAAGCGCCTTTCCAGCTCCTTGGCCTCCCGCACCCCGGAGAGCCCGGCGAGGGGAGTGCCGGAAAGCTCGTCCAAAACGGCGTAATCCCCCTCCAGAAGGCGGGTGAAGCGCACCCTGTCCAGGAAGCGCCCTCCCCGGACGAAGACCGCCTCCGGGGCCACCTCCTGGCCCTGGAGCTTGAAGGCGGTGCGCAGGTTCTCGGCGTCCACCTCCAGGGCCAGGTAGTCCCGGAGGGCAGGCTCCTCCAGGGCCTTGGCCCCCTTCACCACCCCCTCAAAGAAGCGCTTGGCCAAAAAGGCCTCCACCCGGGCCAGGTCCTGGGTCTCCCGCAGCACCCCCCGCAAGGCCCGGGCCAGGGGATGGCCGGGAAGGGAGAGGACCTGGGCCACGCCGGCGGCGTCCTGGGCCTCGTAGGCCTGGCGCCAAAGCTCCTCCTTCAGGGTCCCGGGGAGGAGGGGTACCTCCTCCAAGGGGCGGCCCGTGGCCTTGGCGCGAAGGAGGGCCTGGAGGTTGTGGAGGTCCTGGCGCAGGAGGAGGAGCCGCACCGCCTCCCGGGCCTCCCCCGTCACCAGCCTCGGCAGGTCCGAGAGGAGCCTCTCCTGGGTGCGGGCGATGGCCCGGTCCACCTCGGGCAGGCCCTGCCCGGCGAGTTCCCCCCCGTAGACGCTCTCCGAGAGGAGGCGCAGGAGGTCGGGGAAGGAAAGGTCCAGGGCCTCCTGGAAGAAGCTTTCCTTGAGGAGGGTGGCCCGCCGGGCCCGCACCCGGGCGTTGAGGTAGCCGAAGTCATCCGCCATGGCCTAGCCCCAAAGGACCTGGGCCACCTGGGAGGAAAGGGCGTCCCACGCCCGCTCCAGGCGGCTTTCCAGGGCGTTTTCCACCTGGGTCCTGCCCTCCTTGCCCAAAACCCGCACCCCCAGGCGCAAGGCCGGGTCGGCCTGAAGCCTCAGGCCGCGCTCCTTAGCCAAGGGCTCCAGATGGGGCAGGTTCTCCGGGTGGGAGACCAGGGCCTCGGGCTCAGGAAGGGCGGAAAGGGCTTCCTCGGCCAGCTTGCGCAGGACCCCGGGCCACTCGGGCTTCCCGGGAAGGGCCAAAAGGGCCTCCTCCGCCTTGGCCCTCACCGCCTGGAGCACCTCCCCCTTGGCCTGGGTGCGGGCGGTGGCCAGAAGGAGCTCCCCGGCGCTTTCCGCCCGGCGCAAAGCGGCCTGGAACTGGGCCTCCAGAGCCCGCTTCCGCCCCTGGAGGAGGGCCTCCGCCTTGGCCTCCGCCTCCTTGCGCAGGCCCTCCGCCCTGGCCTTGGCCTCTTCCAGGAGGGAGCGGATCTCCGCCTCCACCTCCTGGCTCAGAATGGCTTCCAGTTTGGACATCTCGCCTCCTTGGGAAAAGGGCCAAGCCCCTTTAGGGGCCTGGCCCCAAGGACTGCTTAGAGCTTGCCGTTGAGGATGAAGGCGATGAGAAGGCCGAAGATCACCAGGGTCTCGGGCAGGAGGAGGAAGATGAGGGCGGTGCCGAAGTTGCCCCGGTCCTCGGCGATGGCCCCCACGCCCGCCGCACCGATGCGGGCCTGGGCCACACCCGTGCCCAGGGCGGCTAAGCCCACCGCCAGGCCCATGCCCACGGCGATGAGGCCCCGGTCCAGACCCCCGGAGGCCGCCGCTTCCTCCGCCGCCAAGGCCAACGCGCCGAACACCGCCACCAAAAGGAGAACCAAAAGCTTCTTCATCTCTTTCCCTCCCTACTGCGTCTCGCGGACGCTTCTGAACGGCCGGTATGGCCTGCCGTTCTCCTCGTAGAAACCGAACTTGGTGAAGAACTCCACCCAAATCAAACGGATGGGCTGGAGCATGTGGCCCAGGGTGGTGAGGAGGAGGATGAGGAGGTGCAAGACCCCCGCCACCAAAAGGCCCAGGAGCACGCCCAAAAGCCCAAGCCGTTCCGCCATGGCGAAGCCCACGTCGGTGAGGAGGCCCGCCAGAATGCCCCCCGCCGCCCCCACGGCGTAGATACGGATGTGGGAGAGGATGTGGCCCGCCTGGGTGAAGATCTCCGGCAACATGAGCCAGATCCGGCTCATGAGGATGGACAGGAGAAAGACCCCGAACCCGAGGTACATCAAGGCGGAAAGCCCGCCCGCCTGAAGGTTGCCGAGGTAGGAAGCGGCCAGGGCCAGGATGCCCACGAGCCCCCCCAGGTACCCTACCCCCTCCCAGAAGTGGGCCATGTGGCGGTGCTTGAGGCCGAGGTAGGCCCGCAAGGCAAGCCCCCAGAAGACCATGACCACCCCGAAGGCCACGGAGAGGAGGATGAGGAGGTTGGCGGTCTTGGCGGTGTCTATGCGGGGGATGAGGATGGGGATAAGCCCCGGGTGCTCGGGGGTGCCGAAGACCCCCAGGTGCTCCAGGAAGGTGCCGAAGAACTCCCCGTAGACCACCCCCCAGACCACCGTCCAGAAGACCATCCAGTTCAGGATGTAGACCAGCTTGCCGATGACCGGGGGCTTGAGCCTGAGGGCGAAGAGGTCAATGACCAAAGGCTCGTTCCGCTTCACGTACCCGGAAAGCCAGCGCCCCACCAGGTAGAAGAGGAGGGCGTAGCCGATGTCCCCCACGATCATCCCAAACCAGAAGGGGAAGAAGACGGGGACCACCGGGGTGGGGTCAACGGAGCCGTACTTGGGGGTGTTGAGGAAGCTCACCAGAAGCTCAAAGGGCCTGGCCCAGGGGGGGTTGTCCAGGGCCACGGGGACGTGGTCCCTCTCGTGGTGCTCGTCCACGGGCTCAAAGGCGTAGACCACGTTCTCCTTGTGGCGGGAGAGGGCCTCTTCCACCCTGGGCTTGGCCTTCACGGGGACGTACCCCAAGAGCCCGAAGCCGAACCGCCCCGAGGCCAGCTCCTCCAGGGCCTTGAGCCGGGCCACCTCGTCCTTGGCCCGGGTCCAGAGGCTCTGCAGGGTGGAATGGGTCTCCTGGGCCAGCCGATAAAGGGCCTGGCGCACCTCGGAAAGCTCCCGGGGGGCGGCCTCGGCCCGCTCCTTCAGGCGCCTCGCCGCCTGGGAAAGGGGGAGGTCGGCGTAGGCCCCGGGCAGGCGGAGCTCGGCGAGGCCCAGCCGGGAAAGGGCGGCCTTGGCGGCCTCCTGGTCCTTGCGGTGGACCAGCAAAAGGCCGGCAAGCCCCTTGCCATAGGGCTCCACGGCCAGGAGGAAGCGGTCTTCCAGGGCCTTCCTCAGCCCCTCCTCCACCAGGGGAAGCTCCTTGGCGCTGAGGAGGAAGGGAAGGGGGCGGAAGAAGGGGCTTCGGTCCAGGCCGTGGGCCATCTCGGAAAGCTTCTCCAAGGGTTCCAGGTAGGCCTCCGCCAGGGAGAGCTCCTCCAAAAGCTCCTGCCTCTGCCGGGAGAGCCCCTCGGCGTGGGCCTGGAGGGGGGCGAGGGCCTTCTCAGCGGCCTCGAGGCCATCCGGAAAGGGCCTTGCGGGCTCCACCTCCCGGCCGAGGAGGGCGAGGACGTGCTCCGCCCCCGCGGCCACGGCCTCCCAGCGCCTCTGCTCCTCCCGCTCCTCCGGGGAGAGCTTGTACTCGGAAAGGGCCTCCGCCCGGAGGGTTTCCAGGTGGACCACCCCTGCCTGCTGCAGGGCCTGGAGAAGCTCCCTGGCCCGGCCCTTGGGCCCGGCCAGGACTAACTTCTCCATGGGAGCGATCACGGCAAGACCCCCCGGACGACCAGGGCCACCGCCTCCTCCAGGCGGGCCTGGGCCTTCTCCCGCACCGCCCTCGCCTCAGCCTCCGCCTGGGCCCGGAAGCGGGCCAGAACGGCCTCGGCCTCCCGGGCCTCCTTCTCCCGGTACTCGGCCTCCAGGGCCTTGGCCTTGGCCTCGGCCTCCTCCAGGAGGGCCTTGGCCTCGGCCTCGGCCCGCGCCACAAGCTCCTCCGCCTCCTTCCGCGCAGCCTCGAGGCGGGCGAGGAGCTCCCGCTCCTTCTCCGCTAGGCTCTTGATAAGTCCCAGGCCTCCCATCGCCCCTCCTTATGTGAAAAGATGCGCAAAGCGCGCCTACCGGTTAGGCTACCGGCTTCCGGGGCAAACGTCAACCGACCCCGCTTAAGTATACTGAAGCGGTGCGGATTCTCGTCAACGAACGCGGGGCGGAGAGGCTCCTTTCCCGCCACCTCTGGGTCTTCCGCCGGGACGTGGTGGCGGGGCCCGAGGCCCCGGGGCTCTTCCCCGTCTACTGGGGCAAGCGCTTCCTGGCCCTGGCCCTCTACAACCCGCAAAGCGACCTCACGGTGCGGGCCTTCCGCTTCCGGCCGAGCCACGACCCCACCGAGGCCCTTCTGGAGAACCTGGAAAGGGCCTTGAAACGCCGCCAGGAGGCCCTGGAGCGGGAGCCCGAGGGGGGCTTCCGCCTGGCCCACGCCGAGGGGGACTTCCTGCCGGGGCTGGTGGTGGACTACTACGCCGGCCACGCCGTGGTCCAGGCCACGGCCCACGCCTGGGAGGCCCTCTTGCCCGAGGTGGCCCAGAGGCTCAAGCCCTACGCCAAAAGCGTCCTGGCCAAAAACGACGCCAAGGCCCGAAAGCTGGAGGGGCTTCCCCTCTACGCTGAAGCCCCTCCACGGGGAGGTGCCCGGCCGGGTGGTGGTGCGGGAGGGCCGGGTGCGCTACCTGGTGGACCTGGGGGAGGGGCAGAAGACCGGGGCCTTCCTGGACCAGCGGGAAAACCGCCTCCTCCTGGAGGGCTTCCGGGGGGAAAGGGCCCTGGACGTCTTCAGCTACGCCGGGGGCTTCGCCTTGCACCTGGCCCTGGGGTTCCAGGAGGTGCTGGCCGTGGACACCTCCCGGGAGGCCCTGGCCCGGGCGGAGGAGAACGCCAGGCTAAACGGCCTCCGCCTCAAGACCCTCGAGGCCAACGCCTTTGACCTCCTGCGGGACCTGGAAAAGGCGGGGGAGCGCTTTGACCTGGTGGTCCTGGACCCCCCGGCCTTCGCCAAGGGCAGGAAGGACCTGGAGAGGGCTTACCGCGCCTACAAGGAGATCAACCTCCGGGCCATCAAGCTCCTGAAGGAGGGGGGGATCCTGGCCACGGCCAGCTGCAGCCACCACCTGGGCGAACCCCTCTTTTACCAGATGCTCCTGGAGGCGGCCCAGGACGCCCACCGGGCCTTGAGGGTGGTGGAAAAGCGGGGCCAGCCCTTTGACCACCCCGTCCTCCTCAACCACCCGGAAACCCACTACCTGAAGTTCGCCCTGCTGGAAGTGCTCTGGTGACACCCCGCCCCGGCGCAAACCTGGGCTTTGACACCCCTTCCCGGGGGTAGACTAAGGGGGTGGAGAAGGACCTTCTGGAAGCCCTGGGGCAGCACCTGGTCTGGCGCATCGGCCGGGCGGAGGAGGAGGAGGTGCTGGTGGTGCGGGTGGGGCTGGCCTCGGCCACGCCCCGTTTCCGGGAGCTCCCCCGGCTCATCAACCTCCCGGACCAGGAGATGGCCCGCCTGGTCCAGGAAGGCCGGGTGCGGGTGGAGTGGGTGGAAGGATGAGGGTGCGGCTTGAGCTCCACCTGAACGGCCACCCTCCCCAGGGCCTCCCCCTGGAGCTCGCCTGGGAGGAGGGGGGTATTCGGGGCCTCCTTCGCCAGGAGAACCCGGCCCTGGGCGAACTGGTCCTGCCCTTCCGAAGCCGCCTCGAGGGCCAAAGGCTCAGGCCCCTTCCCCTCCCCCCCTTCCCTGCGGGTCTCGGGGGAGGCCAACGGCCCCCTCCTCTCCCTGGAGGTGGAGCTCGCCCTGCCCGAAGGAAGGACCTGGGGGGAGCGGGCCTTCCTCCGCCTGGTGGAGGCCATCTTCGCCCTGAGGCTGGAAAAGACCCTTTCCCGAAAGGCCGGCCTCGGGGTATAGTGACGGCCAAGGAGGCAGGTATGGTGGAGGTACGCTATCTGGGGCACTCGGCGGTTTGGCTCACCGACGGCAAGACCCGGATCGTCATAGACCCCTTCCTCACCGGAAACCCCACGGCCGCCTTAGGGGTGGAGGCGGTGCAGGCCGACCTCATCCTGGTCACCCACGCCCACGGGGACCACTTCGGCGACGCCGTGGCCCTCTCCAAGAAGGGAGGCGTGGTGGTCTCCACCTTTGAGATCGCCACCTACGCCGAGAAGCACGGGGCGAAGAGCGTCCCCATGAACCTGGGCGGCACCTACCGCTTTGCGGGGGGCTGGCTCAAGTGGGTGCCCGCCTGGCACTCCAGTAGCTTCCCCGACGGCACCTACGGCGGCATGCCCATGGGGGTGGTGGTGGAGCTTGGGGGCAGGCGCATCTACCACGCGGGGGACACCGCCCTCTTCTCCGACATGCGGCTCATGGGGGAGCTCGGCCTGGACCTCGCCCTTCTGCCCATCGGCGACCACTTCACCATGGGCCCCGAGGACGCCCTGAAGGCCTTGGACCTCCTCAGGCCCAAAAGGGTGGTGCCCATCCACTACAACACCTTCCCCCCCATCCGGCAAGACGGGGAGGCCTTCGCCAAGAGGGCAGGGGAGAAGGGCGTGGAGGGCCACGCCCTGAAGCCCGGAGGGGTGCTGGTCCTTGACTAGCCTGAAGCGCAAGGACTTCCGCCTGGAGATGCTCTTGGGCCTCGGGCAGACCGCCCAGGTCTACCTGGCCCGAAGCCCCTCCGGGGAGGCCGTGGCCCTGAAGCTCCCCCGGAAGGAGGTGCGCCAGGACTCGAGGCTTTCGGAACGCTTCGCCCGGGAGGTCTCCTTCTCCCTCTCCCTCCGGCACCCCCACCTGGTGCAGGGGCTGGCCGGCGCGCCTTTCGGGGAGGAGGCCTTTTTGGCCCTGGAGTACCTGCCCGGGGGCACCCTGGAGGACCGCCTCCTCCAGGCCCCCCTCCCGCGGGAGGAGGCGGTGAAGGCCCTTCTGGAGGTGGGGGAGGCCCTCCTCTTCCTGCACCGCCGGGGCCTGGTGCACCAGGACGTGAAGCCCTCCAACGTGTTCCTGGGGAAGGGGGTCTACAAGCTGGGGGACCTCGGCACCTTAAGGGCCCTGCAGGACCGCACCCAGGAGTACGCGGGCAGCCCCCACTACCTGGCCCCCGAGCTCTTCCTGGGCGCCTCCCCGAGCCCCAAGAGCGACGCTTACAGCTTCGGGGTGATGGCCTACGAGCTCCTCACGGGGAGGCGGCCCTTCCGGGGCGAGACCTTGGAGGAGATCCGGAACGCCCACCTCTTCCTCCCCCCACCCCCCACCGGCCTGCCCCCCTACCTGGACCGGGCCCTGAGGCGCCTCCTCCTCAAGAAGCCCGAGGAGCGCCTGGGCGTGGAGGAGTTTTTAAAGGTGCTCAGGGAGCCCCCTGGCCAACCTCAGGAAAGCCCCAAGCGCCCAGGCCTAAGGAGGAAGTGAGATGGAACCCGTCTGGTATCCTAACCCCGAGGAAGCCCAGGCCACCCGGCTTTACCGCTTCCTGGAGGCCCTGGGCTTTGAAGACTACGGGGCCTTCTACCGCTACAGCGTGGAGGAGGCCGAGGACTTCTACCACCAGCTCTTCACCCACCTGGGCCTTCCCTGGCGGAAGCCCTACACCCGGGTCCTGGAAGGGGGATTCCCCTTCCCCCGCTTCTTCGTGGGGGGAAGGCTCAACCTGGTGGAGGCCTGCCTGGGCCACGACCCCCAAAGGACCGCCCTCCTCCACGAGACCGAGGACGGCCAGGTCCGCGCCCTGAGCTACGGCGAGCTGAGGGCCGAGGTGGCCCGGGTAGCGGCGGGGCTCAAGGCCTTGGGGGTAAAGCGGGGGGACCGGGTGGGGCTCTGGATGCCCATGGGGCTGGAGGCCGCCATCCTCCTCCTGGCCACCGCCTGGATGGGAGCCATGGCCATCCCCATCTTCTCCGGCTATGCCGCCGAAGCCGCGGCCCTCCGCCTCAAGGACGCCGGGGCCAAGCTCCTGGCCGTGCAGGACGGCTTCCTAAGGCGGGGGAGAAGGGTGGAGCTCCTCCTCGAGGCCCGCAAGGCCCAGGCCCTCGCCGGGACGGAGAAGCTCCTCGTGGTGCGCCGCCTGGGGCTTCCCCTGGAGGCGGGGGAAGCCGACTACCGGGGCCTCTCGGGGGAGGCCCTCCCCCCGGAGGAGATGGAGAGCATGGACCCCTTCCTGCTCATCTACACCTCCGGCACCACCGGCCGCCCCAAGGGCACGGTCCACTACCACGCGGGCTTCCCCCTGAAGGCCGCCCTGGACATGGCCCTCCTCTTTGACCTCAGGGAGGCGGACCGCCTCTTCTGGTTCACCGACCTGGGCTGGATGATGGGCCCCTGGGCCATCCTGGGGGGGCTCATCCTGGGGGGCACGGTCTTCCTCTACGACGGGGCGCCGGACTACCCGGGCCCGGACCGCCTCTGGCGCATGGTGGCGGCCCACCGCATCACCCACCTGGGCCTCTCCCCCACCCTGGTGCGGGCCCTCATCCCCTTCGGGGAGGCGCCCGTGGAGGCCCACGACCTCTCCTCCCTGAGGGTCTTGGGCTCCACCGGGGAGCCCTGGAACCTCGAGGCCTACCTCTGGTTCTTCCGCACGGCAGGGGGTGGGCGCCTCCCCATCGTCAACTACTCGGGCGGGACCGAGGTGGCGGGCGGGATCCTGGGGAACGTCCTCCTCCGGCCCATCAAGCCCATGGGCTTCAACACCGCCGTTCCCGGCATGAAGGCCGCCGTCTTGGACGAGGAGGGAAGGCCCGTGGTGGGGAGGGTGGGGGAGCTGGCCGTCCTCGCCCCCTGGCCGGGGATGACCCGGGGCTTCTGGCAGGACGAGGCCCGCTACCTGGAGACCTACTTCCACAAGGTCCCCGGGGTCTGGGTCCACGGGGACCTGGCCCTCCTGGACGAGGAGGGGCACTTCTTCATCCTGGGCCGCTCCGACGACACCCTGAAGGTGGCGGGGAAAAGGGTGGGCCCCGCCGAGGTGGAGACCGCCGCCACCCGCCACCCTGCCTTAAGGGAGGCCGCGGCCATCGGGGTGCCCCACCCGGTAAAGGGCGAGGCCATCGTCCTCTTCGCCGCCTTGAAGCCCGGCTTCACCCCCTCGGAGGCCCTGGCCGAGGAGGTGGCGGAGCGGGTGGCCGAGGCCCTGGGAAAGCCCCTGAGGCCGGAAAGGGTCCTCTTCGTCCCCGACCTGCCCAAGACCCGCAACGCCAAGGTGATGCGCCGGGTGATCCGGGCGGCCTACCTGGGCCAGGACCCCGGGGACCTCTCCGCCCTGGAGAACCCGGAGGCGGTGGCGGCCATCCGGGAGCTGGGCGGTGCGGGGGCTTAAGTACCCCACCGCGGCTTTCGCCGCGGTGGGGGCCCCAAAAAAGTCTCCCCCCAGCCCCGGCTTGGGCATCCCATGTTGCGAAACCAAAGTGCGGGCACTTAGCCTTCTCCTCCTCCTGGGCCTGGCCCTGGCCTCCCCCTTGGAGTGGGAGGAACCCGCCTTCGCCTTGCGGCTCAAGCCCCTTTACCACCGTCTAAAAGACCTCTGGCGAGGCCCCTGAGGGGAAGGCCCAGCGCCCAGGCGGAAAGCCCAAAGAGCGCCCCTCCCCCCAAGCCCCCGAGGAGGAGGGGAAGGAGGGCCTCCCGGGGAGAGGAGCCCGGGAAAAGGTTTCCCAAAAGAAGCCCGGGTACCGCCGCCAAGAGCCCCGCCAGGAAAGCGCGCAGCAGGTAGGGGGGCACGTACCCCACCCCCACCCCTTCCCGTTCCAGCCGGGAGAGGTAGAGGAAGAGGCCCAGATATCCCGCCAGGGCCGTGGCGAGGTTGAGGAGGAAAAGCCCCGCGTCCCGCAAAAGCCAGTAGCCCAGGGTGTTGAGGAGGAAGACCGCCGCGCTGGCCGAGACCGCCTCCCGCACCCGCCCCAGGGCGTAGAGCCCCCGGAGGAAGAGGGTGTTCACCCCCCAAGGGAGCACGGCAAACCCCAAGGCGGCGAGGACCTGGGCGCTGTAGGCCCGGTTCTCCGGGGTGAGGGGCCCGAAGAGGCCGAAGAGGAGGACCACCACGAAGGGGGCGAGGCCCGTGAGGAGCCCCCCCAGGAGGGCCAACACCAGGCCCAGGCGCTCAAAGGGGCCCCGGAGGAAGCGGGAGAGCTCCTCCCCCCTTAGGGCGCTCATGCGGGGGAAGAGGGCGATGGCGGGACTGGTGGCGAAGAGGCCCAGGACCATCTGGAAGACCACCTCGGCGTTGTAAAAGCCCGTGACCGCCGCCGGGGGATAGCGGGTGAGGATGTTGGTGAGGACCAGGTTGAGGAACTGGCGCAAGGAGGTGGTGAAGGCGAAGGGGCCCATGCGCAGGAGGGCAGGGAGGAAGGCCGGGTGCCAGCGCCACTCCAGGCGGAAGCCCCTTAGAAAGGGGAGCTGGACCAGGGCCTGGAAAAGCCCCCCCAGGGCCACGGAGAGGCCCAGAAAGGTGGGGTCCCCGGGAAAGAGGGCCATGAGGCCGATGGCCACCAGGTTGAAGGCGATGGGGCCTAGGGCGTAAGGCAGAAAGCGCTCCTCCGCCTGGAGGAAGGCCGAAAAGAGGGCGGCCATGGAGAGGCCCAGGAGGAAGGGAAGGAGAAGCCGGGTGAGGTAAACCACCTGGGCGAAGGCCTCAGGGGTCCTGAGGTGGCTCCCCTCGGCCACCAAAAGCCCGGCCACCCAGGGGGCGAGGAGGTAGCCCAGGCCCAGGACCAGGAGGTTCACCCCGAGGAGGAAGGCGGCGAAGCGGCGGGCGAAGGCCTGGGCCTCCTGGGGAGGGAGGCCCTTCAGGAGGGGGATGAGGGCGTTTTGCACCGCTCCCTCGGCGAGGAGCTCCCGGAAGAGGTTCGGCACCCTATAGGCCACGTTGAAGGCGTCTTTGAGGGCATCGGGGTAGAGGGCGTTGAAGACCGCCTGGCGCACGAGGCCCAGGACCCTCGAGGCCAGGGTCCCCCCCATGACCAGGAGGACCTTACGCAGCATGGCCTTCCAGCGCCTCCTGGAAGACCTCGAGGAAGTTCGCCTGGTTCACCACCGTGAGCCCGTGAAGGGCGGAAAGCTCCTTGGCCCGGGCCTTGTCCATGCCCAAAAGGACCAGGAAGCTCTCCCTCTGGGAAAGGCCGAGCACCTTCTTAAGCCCGGCGTACTTGGCGATGTGGGCCTGGAACTCCCCGGTCTTGGCCTCAAACCAGTAGACCCTCTCCCCCACCCGCGCCAAGACGTCCAGCTCCATGGCCTCCCCACCGGGAAGGGTCACCTGGTAGCCCACCGCCACCTCGTGGGGCAGGTTCTTGGAGCGGAGAAGCTTGCGCACCCTCTCGGCCACGTACCGCTCCAGCCACCCCCCGGTGAGGAAGTTCTGCACCCAGCCCTCGGTGCTGGCCTTGGCCCGGAGGCGCCGGTCCTCGCTTTTGTAGTGGTAGGAGGTGAGGAGGGCGTACTGCTTGAGCATGGTGCAGAACTGGGTGGAGTTGGCGATCTCCTCCTGGGAGGCCTCGGCTAAGGAGAGCTCAAACTGGCGCTTGGTGGAGAGGCTCTGCTTCAAGCGCTCGTAGAGCTTCTCCAGGCTGGGGTAGCGGTCCCCCAGGAAGAGGGCCAGGCGGGTGAGGACCTTTTCCTTCTCCTCTTCCTCCTGGGGCCTCCGCACCACCTGGATGCCCAGGCCCTGCAACCACTCCTCCAGGGAGGCGGGCTTTTTGGGCCTGGGGCCCTCCGGCGCCTTAAGGGCCTCGAGGGGGGTCTGGCCGCCCCGGAGGCCTCCTGCAAAAGCCGCCACATCTCCCCCGCCAGGGCGAAGAAGCGGGCCCGCAGGGGGTCCTCCTCCCCCTCCAGCCCCAAAGGCACCGCCCCAGAGCGCAAAGCCCCCACCAGCCAGGCCTCCAGGGCCTCCCGGAGCGCTTCCCGGGCGGCCTCGAGATGGGGGGCCTCCACCCGGAGGCCCTGCTCGGGAAGCTCCCCCACGTAGCGGCCTGGGCCCAAGAGGTCATAGCGGGCCTGGGCCATAACCCGCTCCAAATACCGGGTGATCACGCCCACGCCCTCAAGCATAGCAAGTCCAAGGGAAAGGCCCCGGTCTTCCCGGGGCCCTCTGGTGCCGGGGACGGGACTCGAACCCGTACGGGGGTAACCCCCCAGCGGATTTTAAGTCCGCAGCGTCTACCGTTCCGCCACCCCGGCGGGCGCTTCCCATGCTACTCAAAGGAAACCTCCCCGCCAAGCCTCAAGGTGAGGTCTGCCCCCAGGACCGCTTCCCCGCTCACGCGGTGAGGCACCCCCAGGGCCTCGCCCAAAGCTTTGGCCAGGAGCCCAGGGCCGTTCTCCAGGACCTCGGTGCGGGAAGGAGGCAGGTCCACGGGATGGAGAAGGGTCCTTAAGCCCAGGGAACGGAGCTTCTCCCGGACCCTTTCCGCCAGGGCCTCCTGGCCCGGGCCGTAGACCAAGGCCACCAGCCGGCCCTCCAGGGCCGCCTCTCCCAGGGGAGCCCCTTGCCCGAAGTAGACCCCCAGAAGGGTGCGCAACGCCTCCCGGTCCACCTCCCAGCCCCCGCCTCCAAAGCGCCCGGGAAGGAGAAGGCTCACCAGCTCCGGCCGCTTGGTGGCGAAGCCCAAGATGGCCCCCCGCTCCTCCCGGGTGAGGTCGGTCTTGACGTAGGGCTCCACCGCCGCCACCACCCGGGGCAGGCGGAGGAGGCCCGCCGGAGAGAGGAGCTTTTCCTTTAGGGCGTGGAAAAAGGCCTGCTGCCGCTGGATGCGCCCGATGTCCCCCAGGGCGTCCTTGCGGAAGCGCAGGTACCCTTCGGCCTCCTCCCCTCCAAGCACCTGGCAGCCCGGCTTAAGGTCAATGGAAAGGCCCGCCGCCGTGTCCCGGTAGCGCATGGGCCGCTCCACGCAGACCCTAACCCCCCCCAGGGCGTCCACCGCCTCCCGCAGGGCCTCGGTGCTCACCACCAGGTAGCGCTCAGGGCGCACCCCCGTGATCTGGGCCACGGCCTCCACCATGAGCTCCGGCCCCCCTAAGGGGCTCGCCGCATTGACCTTGTGCCAGCCAAAGCCCGGGAGGTCCACCCAAACGTCCCGGGGAATGGAAAGGACCACCACCCGGTTCGCCCCCGGGTCCAGGCGCACCAGGAGGATGGTGTCCGCAAGGCCCCGGAAACGCTCGGGGGCCCTTTTGTGGTAGCCCGAGTACTCGGGGCTGGAGCCGTAGACCAAAAGGGTGAGGGGCACCCGCAGGCCTTCCCGGGAGGGGAGGGCCCCCTGGCGCACCGCGGGGCCCAGGAGGGGGTAGGCCCAAAGGGCCAGGGCCGCGACAAAGAGGAGGAAGAGGCCGAGCAACACGCGCCGCACGGGGGCTTAGTCTACTCCCTCCCGGGTGAGGTGGATTAGGGGAAGCAGTACGTGGTGTCCGTCATCACCCGGTCGGCCTGAAGGAGGCCGTAGCCGGTCTGGGAGTTGTAGTTTCCCCCGTTGGCCGCAGTGTGGGTCAGGCAGAGGCGGATCTGGTCGGGGTTTGGCCCTTGGCCGTAGCGGGCGTAATACCTGGCCACGTAGAGCGCCGCGAGGGCGCTGGCCTGGGGCGCGGCGAAGGAGGTGCCGGCCCACCTGGCGTAGGCGCCGAGGGTCTGGTAATAGGGGTAGTTCTGCCCGAGGGCCAAGGACCAGAGGGTTTGGGATGGGTTCCTGTTCCCCGCCGCCGTCAGCACCAGGTCCGTAGGCTGGGTGGAGTAGCTGGAGAAGTCGGAACGGGTCCCGTCTAACTTGGCGGAGCCCACGGCCAAGACACCAGGGTAGGCCGCTGGGTAGTAAAGGCCCTCGGTGCCGCCGTTCCCCGAGGAGGCCACGGGAAGGGTACCTTTGGAGAGGGCGTAGCCCAGGGCCTGCTGCACCGCCCCGTCCAGGGGCGTGGGGCTACCCAGGCTGAGGTTGGCCACGGCGGCCCCCTGGTCGGCGGCGTAGCGGAGGGCGCTCGCGAGGACGTCCGAAGTGGAGGAGTAGCTCCCCCCCACCCAGTAGAAGACCTTGAGAGGGAGGACCTTCACCCGGTTCAGGCCCGCCCCGGGGATCCCCCGGTTGTTGTCGGCCACGGCCGCCACCAGCCCCGCCACCCCCTGGCCGTGGTCGGCCTCGCCAGCCTGATAAGCGTACCCCTGGGGGGGCGGGGACGGGCTCAGGTCCTCTGGGGCCAAGCCGTCCGGAGTAAGGTTCCGCCCTGGAAGGAGGTTAGCCTGGAGGTCGGGGTGGGCCGGGTTGAAGGCAGTGTCTAAGACGGCCACCACCGGGGTGCAGAGAAGGGGGCCCATGAGGTCCCAGACCGCCTCCAGGTGGATGGCCTGATAGTAGGGCTGGAGCCTCGAGGCGTCCAGGGGGCTTGCGGGATACAGGGGGTCGTTGGGGGTGAAGAGGGGGCGGTAGAGGTAGTTGGGCTGCACCCACCGGGCCCCGGCCCGGAGAAGGGCCGCCGCCTTCGCCGCCTCCTCGCCCGGAGGAACCCGGAGGCGAAGAAAGCCCCCAGGCAAGCTCCCCGCAAGCCCCACCCCCTCCACGCGGCCTGCCAGGGCCTGGGGGGTGATCCCGCCGGGGAGGACCAGGAGCTCTCCCGGCACGTGGGGAGCGGAGAAATCCCCCAGGCCCTGGGGCCCCGGCGGAAGGCCCTGCGGGGCGAGGCCCTGGGGGGTCGGGGCGCAGGAGGCAGGAGGAGGGGGCGGAGGGGTTTGCGGGCAGGCGGTGAGGAGGAGGGCCACGCCCAGAAGAAGGGCGGGCAGGGCAAGCCGCTTCATGCTCCCCACTATAGCCCCCGGGGCTAGGGCGCGCCTTAAGCCCGGGCTAAGGTTTCCCGAATCCTCTCCGCCAGCTTCTCCAGGAAGCCGAAGAACATGGGCCCGTAGTGGGCGAGCTCGTCCCCGTCCGTGGCCGCCACGGGGAAGTCCCAGCCCCGCTCGGCGGCCAGGGCCCTCGCCTTCTCCAGGGGGTTTTTGCCCCAGGGCTTGGGCTCGTAGAGGAAGAGGTCCGGGGCCCTCCGCCGCACCTCCTCCAGGTCGGGGGCGAAGTAGGCCTGGGGCACGTCCAGGAAGATGGGCCGAAGGCCCAGGTGGAGGAGGGCCTGGGCGATGTAGCTCCCCCGGCCCACGGTGATGGGCCCGCCCAGGTCCATCTCAAAGTAAACCCTGAGGGCGAAGCGGTCCTTCAGGGCGGCGTAGCGGAGGGCGAGCTCGTGGGCGAGGGCGGCGGCCTTCTCCTCCAGGTCCAGGAGGTGGCCCAGGGTGGAGAGATTTTCCAAGATGCCGTAAGGGCTCGTGGGCAGGGGCACGGCGTAGACGGGAAAGCCTTCCTCCTTAAGCCTCAGGGCCTGCTCCCGCTGCACCCCGGTGGAGAGAAGGACCAGGTCGGGCTCCAGGCTTCGCAAAAGCTCCAGGCGGGTCTTGGTGTAGGAGGCCACCACGGGGAGGGAGAGGACCTGGGCCGGGCGGTGGCAGAAGGCGCTCCGGCCCACGAGCCTGTCCCCAAGGCCCAGGGCGAAGAGGGCGTCGGTGAGGTTCGGGGCCAGGGAGACGATGCGGAGGAAGCGGTCGGGGAGGTCCAGAGGGCCCAAGAGCTCGTGGAAGACCTTCATCGCCTGAGGTCCAAGGAGCGGGCGTGCCCCTCGAGGCCCTCCGCCCGGGCCAGGAGGGCCCCCTTCTCGGCCAGGGCCCGCACGGCCCCTTCCGCAAGCCCCATCACGGGGATCACCTTGAGGAAGTCCCGCACCGCTAGGCCTCCCTGGAAGCGGGCGGTGCCCGAGGTGGGCATCACGTGGCTAGGCCCGGCGATGTAGTCCCCCAGGGCCTCCGGGCTTCCCTCCCCCAGGAAGACGCCCCCGGCGTTCTGCACCCGGCCGAGCCAGGGAAGGGGGTCGGCCAGGGCCAGGCAGAGGTGCTCGGGAGCGTAGAGGTTGGCGAGGTCCAGGGCCTCCTCCAGGTCCCGGGTGAGCACCAGGCCGCCCCTCTCCAGGGCCCTCCTGGCGATCTCCGCCCGGGGAAGGTCCTGGAGCTGGCGGAAAAGCTCGGCCTCCACCCTCTCCAAGAGGGCCCGGTCCGGGGAGAGGAGCCAGGGCTCGGAGTCGGGGCCGTGCTCCGCCTGGGCCAGGAGGTCGGCGGCGAGGAGCCTAGGAGAGGCGGAGCCGTCGGCCACGATGAGGGTCTCCGTGGGCCCGGCGAGGCCGTCCAGGCCCACCACCCCGAACACCTGCCGCTTGGCCGCCACCACGTAGGCGTTGCCCGGGCCCACGATCTTGTCCACCCGGGGCACGCGCGCGGTGCCGTAGGCCAAGGCGGCGACGGCCTGGGCCCCGCCCATGGCGAAGAGGCGGTCGGCCCCCGCCACCCAGGCGGCGGCCAGGACGCCGGGGTGGACCCTGGGGGGGCTGGCCACGATGACCTCCCCCACCCCGGCCACCTTGGCGGGCACCACGGTCATGAGGAGGCTGGAAAGGAGGGGGGCGCTTCCCCCGGGCACGTACACCCCCACCCGGGAGAGGGGGCGCACCAGCTGGCCCAGGACCCCGCTTCCGTCCGCCCGGAGAAACCCTCCCCGGGCCTCCTCCCGGTAGAAGGCCTCAATGCGCTCCCTGGCCGTTTCCAGGGCGTCCCGCAGCTCCTCGTCCAGGTCCTCGTAGGCTTCCCGCCAGGCCTTTTTGGGGACCTCCTCCACGGGGTGGCCGTCCAGGTCCAGGCTCAGGCGGTCCAGGGCGGGGTCCCCCTCCTCCCGCACGGCCTCGAGGATCCCCCGGACGATCTCCTCCACCGTGGGGTCAAAGGCCAGGCCCCGCCGGGCGAAGCGCTCCCGTACCTCCTCCGCGCGGTAGATCATGCCCCTACTATACCCAGCGGCGGCGCCTCTTGGGCTCCTCCACGCCCTCCAGCACCGCCTCAAACACGTGGTCCCCCACCTGCTGGGCCAGGCGCACGGGAAGGCCCTCCTCCACCTGGACCAGGGTGAGGCCGGGGCGGAGGCGGAAGTGCTGGCGCGCCCTTCCCCCCACCTCCACATCGGAAAGGCGCTCCACATAGACCCGCCCCCCGGGCATGGGAAAGCGCGCCACCTCCCCGGGCTCCAGGGAAAGCCGGGGCAGGGCGAGGAGGAGGGAAAGGGGATCGTGGTAGGGCACCAGGTAGGGCAGGGCCAGGCTCTCCTTTCCCTGGGTGACCAGGACCAGGCCCTCCTCCTCCAGGCGCTCCACGGTGAAGACCCGGGCCTCCCTGGCCTCCACCCGCTCGGAGAAGTAGCGGGAAAACCCTTCCCTATCGGTTTCCGTCTGCCAGCGCTGGCGGGTGCGGGAAAGGGGCAGGTTCACCTCGGCCACCAGGGTGGCCTTGGCCCCTTCCCCCTGGGGGCGGACCTCCAGCCTCCCCTCCCCCGCCCTTTCCCCGGCGAAGTGGTAGCGGTAGAGGTAGGTGGCGGGGCGCTCGGTCATGGCCCTAGCGTACCTTGATGGTGAGGGGGGGGCCCGGCACCTCCAGGAGGTAGTCCACCGGGTCCCGCCCCGGCACGCGGATCCTCAGGCGGTACACCCCCCTCTGGTCAAACTCCACCCGGCCCGGGGCGGTGAGGAGGACCCGCCCGGGGGCCATGCGGGAGCCCTCCGGCACCTCCAGGAGCACCACCTCGGCCTTCTCCGTGGGCGGGTCGGTGCGGAACTCCATCACGTACCCCTGGGAGGCAGGGGATGGGGGCCGGGCGAGGAAGAGGCCCAGGCCCAGGGCCAAGAGGAGGAGGCCCCAAAGAAGCCCCCGCCGCCCCCTCGAGGGCCTCTTGGGCTCCACCACCGGGAAGGAAGGCCCCTCTCCCTCCTCAATGCGGATGACCCGGGGGCGGCTTGGGGTCTTTTCCTCGGGGGCCGGGGGCGGGGGTGGGGGGGGAGGTTCCTCGGCGGGCTCCACGGGAAGGCGTTTGCGGGCCTCCTGGGCCTTGGGCTCCTCGGGGGGAGGCTCTGTGGGCGGGGCCTCCCGGGAAAGGAGGCCCTCCAGCCGGGCCTCTCCCGCCTCCAGGGCCTCCAGGGCCTCCCGCAGGGGGAAGGCCTGCCAGTCGGCGCTCAGGGCCCGGGCCAGGGCGGCCAAGGCCTTTTCGGGGGAGCCGGAAAGGGCCTCAAGGCCCGCCCCCCCAAGCCAGAGCCGCTTCCCCTTCACCAGGCAAAGCTCGGGCACGGGGGCCACCTCCACCCCCTCCCGCCTCAGGTGCCGAAGGACCCGGGCCAGGGCCTCCACCCAGTGGGCCAGGCGCTCCGGGTCCGCCACCCCCAGGTACTGGACCATGGGCACCGCCCCCAAGGGCCACTCCAGGACCCAGGCCCTCTCCTGGGGGAGGGTTTCCAGGAGGGCCAGAAGCCCCTCCCCTTCCAGGGGCCTGCCCTCGGCCCCCTTCAGGATCAGCACGGGCATGCCCGTGCGGGTGTCCTGCCCCTCATAAGCGGTAAGGGTTCCAATACGGGCGAGAATGCGCCGCAACCAATAGTGGCCCAAAACCTCCATCTCCCCAAGTATATTCACGCCCCCGTGAGGAGGCTTATAATCTGCCAAGGGTAGGCCCTAAGGCCGGAAAGGAGCGGGGATGGAGTTCAAAATCACCTTGACCACGGAGGAGATCGTTCGGGGCTTGAAGCACTACCGCCGCATCGCCAAGCAGGACGTCCTCCGGGCGCCGGAGACGCCTAACCCCGAGGCCTTCCGCCGCCACGCCGAGGCTAGGCGGGAGGTCTACGCCAAGCTGGCGGAGGTGGCCGAGGCCGAGGGCCCGGAGGCCGTGGTGCAGTACGCCCTGGAACTCTACAAATCCCTGCCCTTCGTCACCGGCACCCCGGAGGACCAGTACCCCGAGATCAAGGGCCAGGAGAACGCCCTGGAGAACTTCTTCCTCATGATCGGCCTGGACCCCAAGACGAGGCGGGAAGCCCGCAAGGCCCGGAAGCCCCTGCAATGACCCTAGAGCTCTTGGAGGCCCAGGCCAAGGCCTGCACCGCCTGCCGGCTTGCGGAAGGGCGCACCCGGGTGGTCTTCGGGGAGGGAAACCCCGACGCCCGGCTCATGTTCGTGGGGGAAGGCCCGGGGGAGGAGGAGGACAAGACGGGACGCCCCTTCGTGGGCAAGGCGGGGCAGCTTTTGAACCGCATCCTCGAGGCCGCCGGCATCCCCCGGGAGGAGGTCTACATCACCAACGTCGTCAAGTGCCGCCCCCCACAGAACCGCGCCCCCCTTCCCGACGAGGCCAAGATCTGCACGGACAAGTGGCTGGTGAAGCAGATTGAGCTCATCGCCCCCCAGATCATCGTCCCCCTGGGGGCGGTGGCCGCCGAGTTCTTCCTGGGGGAGAAGGTCCCCATCACCAAGGTCCGGGGGACGTGGCACCAGTGGCACGGCATCCGGATCTTCCCCATGTTCCACCCCGCCTACCTCCTCAGGAACCCAAGCCGCGCCCCGGGAAGCCCCAAGCACCTCACCTGGCTGGACATCCAGGAGGTGAAGCGGGTCCTGGAAAGCCTCCCGCCCAAGGGAGGCCGCCCGGTGAAAGCGGTGAGCCAGGAGCCCCTTTTCTAAACCCGCCCCCAGGGGGTGGCGAGCAGGGGAAGGGGGCTCACGAAGGGCTCGGCGTAGTCCACCCCGAGGTAGTTCCCCCAGTAGCGGCGCATGGCCTTGCGGGCCTCCACCCCCTTGGGCCCCACCGTTTCGCTTGCCGCCTCCCCCGAAAACTGGCTCCGATAGGCCAACACCGCGGCCTCCCACCGGTCTATGAAGGCCGAGACCTTCACCAAAAAGCTCGGGGTGAAGGGGTGGTTGCCGGGGTAGAAGAAAAGCCGCTCCACCCGATAGGGCTCCCCTTCCAAGGGGGCCTTCCTCAGGCCCGCCAGGTGGACCGCGGCCACGGCGAGGCGGCTTGCGGCGGTGTGGTCGGGGTGGCGGTCGGCCTCGAGGGGGGCGAGCACCACCCTGGGCCTAAGCCGCCTCAGGGCCCCCGCCAGAAGGAGCCTCTGCTCCGTCACGTCCAAAAGGCCTCCGTCGGGAAGCCCCAGGTTTCCCCGGAAGTCCAAGCCCAGGATCCGGCTCGCCTCGGCCACCTCCTTCTCCCGCTCCTCCGGGGTGCCCTTGGTGCCCATCTCGCCGCGGGTCAGGTCCAGAATCCCCGTGGAAAGCCCCTCCGCCTTGGCCCGGGCGAGGGTCCCCCCGCAGCCCAGCTCCCCGTCGTCGGGGTGGGGGGCGATGACCAGAAGGTCAAGCATTCTCTTCCTCCAAGATCTACCGAAGGGCTTCCACAAGCGCGGGCACCTTCTGGGCCACGATATCCCAAAGGGTAGCGTCGTCCAAGGCGAAGTAGGCGTGGGCTAAAACGTCCCTCAGCCCAGCGATGGCCCGCCACTCCACCGAGGGATAGCGGGCCCGGACCGGGTCAGGCACCTTCTTCGCCGCCTCACCGAGGACTTCCAGATTGCGAAGCACGGCATCGTAAACCAGCTCGTTTCGGACAAAAGTGTCAAAATCAAGACCCTCAGTATAGCGCATGACCTTTTCGCAGGCTTCCAACATGTCCCGAAGGAAAAGCCGATAGCTACGCGACACGGACGGCCTCCCTCATCACCTCGGACATCCCCCACGGCTTCAAGGCCCCTTTCATCACCAAGTCCACGGGCTGCCCAAGGAGGCTCTCCAAAAACTCCTTCACCCGCCAGTAGCCCTCAAAGCCCGGCGGAGTGGCAAAAGCCACCAGCAGGTCCACGTCGCTCCCGGGCTGGGCCTCACCCCGGGCCAAGGAGCCGAAGAGGTAAAGCTCCGTCACCCCCAGGGCGCGCAACTCGGGCCAGCGGGACCGGAGCAGGGCCAGGACCTCCTCCTTCTGCACACCTCCAGTTTAGCGGACCTCCACCCGCTCCCCCAAACGCCTTTCCGTCCCTTCCTGGAGGCGCTTGAGGTTCTCCCGGTGGGTCCAGAAGATGAGGAGGGCCATGAGGAAAACCGTGGCCACCTCCCAAAGGGGCCTTCCCAGGGCCAGGGCGAGGACGAAAGCGGCCACCCCCCCGGTCATGCTCCCCGCAGAGACGTAGCGGGTGAGGAGCATCACACTCACCCCGACGGGGAAGGTCCAGAGGGCCAGCACGGGGTCCAGGAAGAGCAGGGTGCCGAAGCTCGTGGCCACCCCCTTCCCTCCGCGGAAGCGGAGGAAGAGGGAGTAGTTGTGCCCGAGGACCGCCATCAAGGCCACGCCGCCCAGCATCCAGTCGGAAAGCCCGAAGGCCCGGGCAATAAGGACGGCGATTCCCCCCTTGAAGACGTCAAAGAGGGCCACCACCAAAGCCGGGCCCCAGCCCAAAGCGCGGAGGACGTTGGTGGCCCCGATGTTCCCAGAGCCCACCTTGCGCAGGTCCACCCCGTAGGTGCGGGCCACCAGAACCCCGGCGGGAACGGAACCGAAGAGGTAGGCGAGGAGGAGAACCAAGAGGACGCCTTCCATACCTGATGGGGATTGTACCCCCCCATTTGGGGGATGTCTCGGAAGTTTTCCTGGGCTACCCTTATCTCGATGGGGTGGAAATGTTGGGGAAAAGAGGTCTTACCGTCATAGAGCTGCTGGTTGTCATCAGCGTGCTTGCGATACTCTTCGGCCTCGTAGAGACAAACCTCCTGAGCCTACGTCAGCATCTTACCCTAGAAGACGCCGTCAACACCTTCTCCCAGGACGTGCAAACCTGCCGCACCAACGCCCTCTCCTGGGGGGATAACTGCCGTATCCGCATCTTAGACACTGCAAGCTACGTGATGGAGAGGGGGGCGGGCCCCGGCTCCTACTCCACGGTGCTCACGCGAAGTTTTCCCACAGGCGTTCGCTTCGCCAACGTCGGAGGCGGGGCTTGGTTGGAGTTTAATCCCCGTACTCTTCTCAGCAGCAGCCCAGGTTTTCCCAGCACGGGTGGAGGCGTGGTGGCCCCGGAGGTGCGGATCACCAACGGCAGCAAGACCTTCCGGCTCATCCTCTCCATGACCGGAGCCGTAAAGACGGCACTCCAGTGAGGAGGTGAAATGAGGCGCTCCCGCGGTCTTACCCTGGTTGAGGTGTTGATCGCCCTTTTAGTCCTGGGCCTGGTGGCCGGAGCGTTCACCACCACGGTGGTCTCCAGCTTGCGGATGAATAGTGACGACCGAATAAGGGCCCGGGCCATCGCCGCGGCAGAGACCTGGCTGGACCGGTTCCGGGCCAAAAGCCTAGACTTTAACGCCTTCACCACGGCGCAGAGCTACCCCTATGGCTACAACTATGCCAGCGATCCCACGTTTGTGGCCGCAGGGGACCCCAACCCCGCGGTGCTGAACCAGGAGTGGGGTCCGTTCCAGTTCACCGTCCAGACCCGAAGCTTCTCCACCTCTCCCCAGGTCTGGACCGTGACCGTAACCACGTTCTACCGGAAGACGGGAGGAGGTGAGGCTAGCTTTGCTCTCAGCACGCTCGTCTACCAGTAGGGCCGGGTTCACCCTGGTGGAGCTCCTGGTGGCCCTGGCCATCCTCGGGGTGCTCTCCACCCTGACCCTTAACGCCTTCACCCAGTCCCTCAACTACAAGCGGCACGAGGATCTCAGGTTGAAAACCCAGCAGAACCTTAGGGCAGCCCTGCACTACATCACCCAGGACCTTCGTTCAGGTGCCTACCTGCACGTGTGGCACCAAAGCCCCTGCGACGCCACCAAGCCCTGTAGCAACCACACCCAGGTGGCCATCGTGAGCCTCACCGGAGACTCCTCCCCTGTGGCCGAGCCGCCGGGAAACAGCTTCACAAACTCGGCGGAAACAGGAATCTGCGATGCCCGGGCCTTCCAGGAGGGCAACCTGGCCCTCCTCTACAACGGGGGCCAGGTACAGCTCTTGCGCATCACCCAGCGCCAGCTCTTGGCCGATTACACCCAGGCCTGCTCCGGTCCCCCCAACCCTAACCGTGACAAAGTGCAGCACAACCAGGACAAGATCTCTGGCCAGTGGACGAACAGCGCCTACATGTTCAAGGTGGACCTGGCTACCTACATGGTACGGGATGACCCTCTGGAGGCCGGCCGGAAGGTGCTCTACCGGATGACCGGCTACGACGGTGCCGGGACGGTGGGGGCCGGCATCGTGGCCTTCGGCATCATCGGTCTGGAAGTCTGGTACGGGGTACCGGAGGACCCAAACGCCCAGTCCTCGCGCCTTGTCTTCTACCCCACCTTGGAGGACGCCGCCAGCGCCTTTAGCGCTCAGGGCTACTCGGCCGCGCCGAGCGGTGGCAAGTACATCGGCACCCTGGTGCGGGCCGTACGGGTCGCCCTGACGGGGCAAAGCCCCGGAAACCTTCCCGGTAAGGGGGCTCCGGACACCTTCACCGTGACGGAAACCGTGGAACTGAGGAGGTGAACGATGCACCATAGAGGTGTTGCACTGATCGCGGTCTTGGTGGTGGCCGCCGTGATGACCCTCGTGGGAAGCCTCCTTTTCATGGGCACCCTGGGGGATCTTCGGCAGACCCGCTCCACCCTGCAGGCGGCCCAGGCGCGGGCCGCGGCCGAGGCCGGGCTCACCTATGCGCGCTACGCCATGGAGGTGGCCCGAGGAGACATCAAGGGGATCCTCGCCCCCAGAATGAACCTCACCGCGAATCCGGCCACGGAATGGGTTCTTCCAGAGAGCCAGTGGTCCGGTATCGCCTCGGCCATCCAGAGCCTCCTCAACGGGGGCTACGGCTCCCTCCCCCCGGGAGCCGTGGACCAGGGCCAGGCCTCCGTGCGGTTCACCGTCGCCCGCTTCCGCGGGAACACCAAGGGGGCCACGGCCCAGACCTACCGGGCGGACTACGTGGTGGTTTCCACCGGGCAAGTGGGCACCGCCAAGCGCCGTGCTGAGGAGAAAGGATACTTTGAGGTCCAGCTCGGGAGGCCTTCCCTTTCCCAGTGGCTCTTCCTGGTGGACGACGCCGGGGGCCAAACGGGGTTCTTCCCTACGGGCACGGTCTTCAACGGCCCCGTCCACGCCAACCACAACTGGGGCTTCTGGGGGCGGCCCGTCTTCCGGGATGTGGTGAGCACCAGCGACGACGGGGCCTGGTACTGGCATCTGGCCGGGGACGGGTGTACCGGGGGAGGGCGGGTCTGGGTGCGGGGCGACTCCCGCCCCCCCTGCACGGTGCCCGACTTTCAGAAGGGCTTTCTGCGTAGCCAGCCTCCGATTGACCTCCCCACCTCCACCCTTTCCCAGCAACGGGCTGCCCTCGGCATGGACCCCCAGGACACCTCCACCCCCTCCGCCAAGGAGATCTGCTTCGCCCTGGGCCTCCACAATCCTCCCAGCAAAAATTGCAACAGCGACCCTTCAGTACCCAACGGGGTTTATCTCGTCAAGGACGGCACCAACGTCAAGGGGGGTATCTATGTCCAAGGGAACGTGGACCAGCTGGTCCTCCAGGCCACGGGAACGGGGCAGCAGGTCTACACCTTCAAGCAGGGAAGTAACACCTGGGTGATCACCGTGGACTACACGACAAACACCACCGCCGTCAGCAAAAACGGCTCGCCCATCGTGATTTACTCGGGCACGCCCAACGGCCCCGCGCCCCTGGGTACGGGGGGGCCGACCGGCCAGATCTATGTAACGGGCCAGATCAAGAGCCTACAGGGACCTCCCCGCACCGGTCCCCTCCCCTGCGGAGTAGACTACCCCGGGAGCTCAGATGCCTGCCCGGACCACCCGCCTCCCGCCCAAATCCCCCCGGCCCTCTCCAAGGAGACCCAGCTCCACATCACCGCCGTAGGGGCCATCGGCCTCACGGGGGACCTGGTCTACGAGTGCGACCCCACCAAGGTGACCGACCCCGTCTACCTGGCCACCAAGCCCCGGTGTGCTCTGGGGACAGGGCAAATCCTCCCAACCGTCCTCGGGGTCATGTCCCAGAACGACAACATCGTTATTGAGAATTACCCTGTGAGAGCCCCCGATAACCTCTACCTCTGGGGCTCGTACCTCTCGGGTACCCCGGGGAAGGGTCTGGCCGTGGAGAACTATAGCGGCCGCGGCAAACAGGGTAAGCTCCGCCTCTTCGGAGGCCTCATCCAGTCGGCCGATCAGCTTCGCGGCGTCATTGACAGCTCGGGGCGGCTGCAGTCGGGGTACATGGAAACCTACGATTATGACCTCCGCTTTGCGGATAGCGCCCTAGCCCCTCCCAACTTCCCCACGGTTAGGGTCTTTGACGTGCAAAGGGTTCAGGCAACACCCCTGTCTTTCCGGGAGTTCTAACTACTCGCCGAGGTGTAGCTCCTCAAGGCCAGGCGGAAGAAGCCCCGGGCCAGGGCGAGGAGGAAGAGGGCGAGGAGGAGGGCAAGGAAGGGGGCCTCTCCCCTTCCCAGGGCCACCTCCGCGGGCACGGTGGTGAGGAAGGCCACGGGCACCACGAAGGTGAAGAAGGCCCGGTAAAGGGCGGGGTAGCCGGAGACGGGGAACCGCCCCGCCTCCAAAAGCCCCCTCAGCACCTCGGTCACGTTGTAGATCTTCACGAACCAGATGCTGGTGGTGGCCAGGAGAAACCATAGGCTGTAAAGCATGAGGGCCCCGAGGAGGAAGTAGAGGGCGAAGAGGGCGTAGTCCCCAAGGCCCAAGCCCAGGCGAACCCCCGCGTAGAGGAGGAGGCCGAGGCCCAAGAGGAAGTCCCCCAGGCCCCAAGGGGAGAAGGCCCGCAAGGAGAGCCAGAACTGGGGGTCTAGGGGCTTGAGGAGGACGAAGTCCAGGGTGCCCTGCTGCACGTGCTCCACGATCTTGTTGAGGTTGGGGGCGAGGAGGGTGCTGGCGAGGCCCTGAAGCAGGGTGAAGGCGGAAAGGACCAAAAGGGCCTCCTCGAGCCGCCACCCCCCCGGCCTATACCCCCCCTGGTAGAGGAGGAGGAGGCCGAAGAGGGCCCCCAGGAGGGTGAGGAAGGAGGAAAGGAGGCCCAGGTAGAAGTTGGCCCGGTACTCCATCTCCGCCGCCAAGGAGGTGAGGAGGAAGAGGCGCAGGACCCAGAGGTAGCGCACCCCTCCTAAGGTAGACTCGGAGGCATGGCGGGCGCAAGCCCCGTGATCCTGGCGGAAGACCTCACCCGGCACTACCGGGTGGCCCTGAAGGAGGAAACCCTCCTCGGCACCCTGCGCCATTTCCTAAAGCGGCGGTACCAGGTGGTACGGGCGGTGGAGGGGGTCTCCTTCGGGATCCACCCCGGGGAGGTGGTGGGGTTTCTAGGCCCCAACGGGGCGGGCAAGACCACCACCTTGAAGATGCTCACGGGCCTGGTTCACCCCTCCCGGGGCAAGGCCCTGGTGGCGGGGCACGTGCCCTGGCGGCGGGAAAGGGCCTTCCTGAAGAAGATCACCCTGGTGATGGGCAACAAGCAGCAGCTCATCTGGGACCTCCCGGCCATGGACTCCTTCCGCCTGAATGCCGCCATCTACGAGATCCCCGAAGGGGAGTTTAGAAAGCGGGTCTTGGAGCTTGCGGAGATGCTCTCCCTGGAGGGGAAGCTCCACCAGCCCGTGCGGAAGCTTTCCCTGGGGGAGCGCATGAAGGCGGAGCTTCTCGCCGCCCTCCTCCACAGGCCCCAGGTCCTCTTCCTGGACGAGCCCACCTTGGGCCTGGACGTGAACGCCCAGGTGGCGGTCAGGGAGTTCCTCCGGGAGTACAACCGCCGCTATGGGGCCACCCTCCTCCTCACCAGCCACTACATGGCGGACATCGCCGCCCTCTCTGAACGCGTCTTGGTGATCCACCAGGGGAGGCTCCTCTACGATGGGGCCCTGGAGGGGCTTCTGGAGCGCTTCGCCCCCTACCGGGAGGTGGGGCTCACCCTGAAGCTCCCCCTGCCCAGGGAGGCCCTCCTCCCTTTCGGGGAGGTGCGGGAGCTAGAGGGCCGGGAGGCGCGGCTTCTCGTTCCCCGGGAACGGCTCACCGAAAGGGTGGCGGAGATCCTGGAGAGGCTTCCCGTGGAGGACCTGGAGGTGCGGGAGCCCCCTCTGGAGGAGGTCATCGCCAAGGTGTTCCAAAGCCCCAAGGAGAGGGTATGAGGAAGGCCCGGGTCCTCCTCTCCGTCTACCTAGCCTACATGCTGGAGTACCGGGCGGAGCTTTTCCTCTGGGCCCTGGCGGGGGTCCTGCCCCTCATCCTCATGGGGGTCTGGACCGAGGCGGCAAGGGGCGGGGACTTCCCCCTAACCCCCGGGGAGTTCGCCCGGTACTTCCTCATGGTCTTCCTGGTGCGCCAGGCCACGGTGGTCTGGGTGGCGTGGGAGTTTGAGCGGGACGTGGTGGAGGGAAGGCTCTCCTTCCGGCTCCTTAGGCCCCTGGACCCCTTTTTTGACCACCTGGCCGCCCACCTGGCCGAGCGCCTGGCCCGGCTTCCCTTCGTGCTCCTCCTCACCCTCCTCTTCTTCCTCCTCTTCCCCGAGGCCCGCTTCCTGCCGGAGCCCGGGGCTTTCCTCCTCGGCCTTGGCCTCACCCTCCTCGCCTTCCTCCTCCGCTACCTCATGCAGTACGCCACCGCCATGCTCACCTTCTGGACGGAAAGGGCCACCAGCGTGGAGGAGGTCTTCTTCCTCCTCTACCTCTTCCTCTCGGGGACCATCGCCCCCCTCGAGGTCTTCCCGGAGGGCCTCAGAGCCCTCGCCCTCCTCACCCCCTTCCCCTACCTGGTCTACCTCCCCGCCGCCCTCCTCGCCGGGCAGGAGGTGGCCCTCTTCCCCGGGCTCTGGGTCATGCTCCTTTGGGGCCTCTTCTTCCTCGGGCTTTCCCGCCTCCTTTGGCGGCTTGGCCTCAAGCGCTACTCGGGCCACGGGGCATAATGGAGGCATGGCCACCCGCTACCGCTTCCGGGTAGAGGAGTTTGAGCGGGCCTTCCAAGGGGTGCCCCACGTGGAACTCCTCCGGGGGGAGGTCTACCAGATGAGCCCCATGGGACCCAGGCACGTTTACGCGGTGATGCGCATGGACCACAGGCTTAGGGAGGCTTTGGGCGCAAAGGCCGTGGTGGCGGTCCAGTCCCCCTTGCGGCTTTCCCAGGACTCGGAGCCCGAACCGGACCTCATGGTGCTTAAGCCCCCCCTGGAGCGCTACCAGGACCGCCTCCCCACCCCCGAGGACGTCCTCCTCCTGGTGGAGGTGGCCGACACCTCCTTGGAGTTTGACCGGGAGGTGAAGCCTCCCCTCTACGCCGAGGCGGGTATCCCCGAGGTGTGGCTCGTGAACCTGAAGGAGAACCTCCTCGAGGCCCACCGGGACCCCCGGGGGGGCCGCTACCGGGAGATCCGGCTCCTCTCCCCCGAGGAGGAAGCCTCGCCCCTGGCCTTTCCCGAGGTCAGGCTCCCTTGGGCGTAGCCACCGGGTAGAGGAGGGCGTAGGCGTACCCGTCGGTGAGGGCCTTGAGGGAGGCCTCGAGGATGTTCTCGCTGGCCCCCACGGTGCTGAAGCGCTCCTCCCCCCGCTTCATCTCCACCATCACCCGCACCCCGGAGTTGGTGCCCGCCTCCTGGCCCGAGAGGATCCGCACCTTGTAGTCGGCAAGCTCCACGTCGGCGAGCTCCGGGTAAAACTGCAAGACCGCCTTGCGGAAGGCCCGGTCCAGGGCGGAGACGGGCCCAAAAGGGCTCTCGGCGGCGGTGTGCTGGAGGCTCTCCCCCACCCGGACCCGCACCGTGGCCTCGGCCCAGGCGGTGGCGAGGCCCGTGCCGTGGACGAAGACGGAGAAGCCCTCCACCTGGAAGGGAAGGCTTCCCCCCTTCAGGCGGTGGGCGAGGAGGTAGAAGCTGGCCTCCGCCCCCTCAAAGGCGTAGCCCTCGTACTCCAGGGCCTTGACCTCCTCCAAAAGGCGCCTCGCCTCCTCCTTGCTTAGGTCCACCCCCAGCTCCTGGAGCTTGGCCAGGAGGTTGGAGCGGCCCGAGACGTCGGAGACCAAAAAGCGCCGCTGGTTCCCCACCCACTCCGGAGGGATGTGCTCGTAGGTGCGGGGGTTCTTCAAGACCGCGGAGACGTGCACCCCCGCCTTGTGGGCGAAGGCCGCCTCCCCCACGTAGGGGGCGCGGCGGTTTGGGGTGAGGTTGGCCCGCTCGTCCACGAAGTGGGAGAGCTCCCTCAGGGCCTTTAGCCTCTCCGGGGGGAGGGCGGGAATCCCGTACTTGAAGACCAGGGTGGGGAGGAAGCTGGTGAGGTTGAGGTTGCCGCACCTTTCCCCGTAGCCGTTCACCGTCCCCTGGACGTGGGTGGCCCCGGCCCGCACCGCCGCCAGGGCGTTGGCCACGGCAAGCTCGGCGTCGTTGTGGGGGTGGATGCCGATCCTCGCCCCGGGAAAGCGCTCCACCACGGCCTTGGTGGCGGCGTAGACCTCCTCGGGGAGGTTCCCCCCGTTGGTGTCGCAGAGGACCAGGGTGTCGGCCCCGGCCCTAAAGGCGGCCTCCAGGGTGGCGAGGGCGTAAGCGGGGTCTTCCTTGTACCCGTCAAAGAAGTGCTCGGCGTCGTAGACCACCCGCTTCCCCCTTTCGGCGAAGAAGGCCACCGTCTCCCCGATCATCCGGAGGTTTTCCTCCAGGGAGGTCTCCAGGGCCTCGAGGACGTGGAGGGTCCAGCTCTTGCCGAAGAGGACCACCACCGGGGTCTCGGCCTCCAGGAGGGCGAGGACCGAGGGGTCCTCCTCCGGGGAAAGCCCCTTCCTGCGGGTGGCCCCGAAGGCGCAAAGCCTCGCCTCCCCCAGGTCCACCCCCTTCATGCGGGCGAAGAACTCGGCGTCCTTGGGGTTGGAGCCGGGCCAGCCCCCCTCGATGAGGTGGACCCCGAAGGCGGCGAGGCGCCTGGCGATGGCCACCTTGTCCTCCACGGAGAGGCTTACCCCCTCCCCTTGGGTGCCGTCCCTTAAGGTGGTGTCCAGGATCTCCACCATGGCCTAGACCCCGCGGTGCACCTCTTCAATGGAGGGCGGGTGCCGGGTGGCCCGGCCCGAGGCCAGCTTCCCGGCGGCGTCCAGGAAGGCCAGGGCGCTGGCCTCAATGATGTCCGGGGACACCCCCACCCCCACTGCCTGAAGCTCCCCAAGGCGCAAGCGCACCGTCACCTGGCCCAAGGCCTCGGTGCTTCCCGTGATGGCCTCCACCCGGTAAAGCTCAAGCTCCGGCCTCAGGCCGATGGCCTCCTCCAAGGCCTTGTACACCGCGTCCACGGGTCCGTCCCCGGTGTGGGTGGCCAGCCTTTCCCCGTCTGGGGTCTTCACCTTGACGGTGGCGGTGGGCAGGAGGCCGGAGCCCGAGAAGAACTGGACGTGCTCCAGCCGGAATAAGTGGGAAACGGGTACCCGCTCGCTTTCCACCAGGGCCTGAAGCTCCTCGGCGGAGAGGGGCCCCTTCTTCTCGGCGATCTCCTTGAAGCGGGCGAAGAGCTTCTTCAGCTCCTCCTCGGAAAGGTCCTTGTAGCCCAGGTCCTCGAGGGCCTTCTTGAAGGCCGCCCGGCCCGAGTGCTTGCCGAGCACCAGCACGGCGGGGCGCCTCCCGATGAGCTCGGCGTCCATGATCTCGTAGGTGGAGCGGTGCTTGAGGACCCCGTCCTGGTGTATTCCGGACTCGTGGGCGAAGGCGTTGTCCCCCACGATGGCCTTGTTGGGGGGGACGGGCATCCCGGTGTAGCGCTCCACCAGGCGGCTTACCCGGTAGATCTCCCGGGTGTTCACCTGGGTGTAGGCCCGGTAGAAGTCCCGGCGCACGTAGAGGGCCATGACCACCTCCTCCAGGGCGGTGTTCCCCGCCCGCTCCCCGATGCCGTTGATGGTGCACTCCACCTGGCCCGCCCCGTTCAACACCCCCGCCAGGGCGTTGGCCGTGGCCAGGCCCAGGTCGTCGTGGGTGTGGGTGGAGATGACCACGTCCCGCCCCCGCACCACCTCCTCGCGGATGCGGCGGATGAGGGCCCCGTACTCCTCCGGGGTGCCGTAGCCCGTGGTGTCGGGGACGTTGATGGTGGTGGCCCCGGCCTCCACGGCCACCTCGTAGAGCCGCTTCACGAAGTCCCAGTCGGCCCGCATCACGTCCTGGGCGGAGAACTCCACGTCGTCCACGTAGCGCTTGGCGTAGCGGACCATTCTATCCGCCATCTCCAGGACCTCCTCCTCGGTCTTCTTGAGCATGTACTGGAGGTGGACCTTGGAGGCCGAGGTGAAGACGTGGATCCGGGGCTTCTCCGCCCGCTCCAGGGCCTTGGCCGCCTGGTCAATGTCCAGGGTGTGGGTGCGGGCCAGGGCGGCGATGACGGGGCCCTTGACCTCGGCGGCGATGCGCCTTACCGCCTCAAACTCCAGAGGCCCCGATACGGGGAAGCCCGCCTCAATGATGTCCACGTTGAGCCGGGCCAGGGCCTGGGCGATCTCCAGCTTCTGGTCCAGGGAAAGGGCCACCCCAGGGCTCTGCTCGCCGTCCCTAAGCGTGGTGTCAAAGATCCGGATGTGCCGCTCTTTCTCCATCCTCCTCACCTCCCAAAGCGCACGGGGCCCCCGAAGGGGCCCCGAAGAAGCCCTTAGCCTACCTCCTCCAATACCCTGGCCTTGAGGAAGGGCATCATGGCGCGAAGCCTCGAGCCCACCTCCTCAATGGGATGGGCCGCCCAGCGCTTGCGGTTGGCCTCCAAGACGGGGGTTCCCGCCTGGTTTTCCAGCATCCACTCCCGGGCGAACTCCCCGGTCTGGACCTGGCGGAGGATCTCCCGCATGCGCCTCTTGGTCTCCTCCAGGGGCACGGCCATCTCCCCGCGGGTGTAGTCCCCGTACTCCGCGGTGTTGGAGATGGAGTAGCGCATGCCCCTTAGCCCCGCCTCGTAGATGAGGTCCACGATGAGCTTCACCTCGTGGACCGTCTCAAAGTAGGCCATCTCCGGGGGGTAGCCCGCCTCCACCAGGGTCTCAAACCCCGCCTGGATGAGCCGGGTGAGCCCACCGCACAAGACCGCCTGCTCCCCGAAGAGGTCGGTCTCCGTTTCGTCCTTGAAGGTGGTGGGGATGACCCCGGCCCTGGCCGCCCCGATGGCCTTGGCGTAGGCCAAAGCGGTGGGGAAGGCGCTTCCCGAGGCGTCCTGGTGGACGGCCACGAGGGCGGGGACCCCGCTCCCCTTTAGGTACTCCGAGCGCACCAGGTGGCCCGGGCCCTTGGGGGCCACCATCCAGACGTCCAGGTCGGGACGGGGCTTGATCTGGCCGAAGTGGATGTTGAAGCCGTGGGCGAAGGCCAGGGCCCCACCCTCCTTGAGGTGGGGCTCCACCTCCTCCCGGTAGACCTGGGCCTGCTTTTCGTCGGGGAGGAGGACCATGACGATGTCCGCCTCCCTCACCGCCTCGGCCACGGGAAGGACCCGAAGCCCCGCGGCCTCGGCCTTGGCGAAGCTCTTGGAGCCGGGCCTAAGGCCCACCCGCACGTCCACCCCCGAGTCCTTGAGGTTCAGGGCGTGGGCGTGCCCCTGGGAGCCGAAGCCCAAGACGGCCACCCTCTTGCCCAGAATGAAGCCAAGGTCCGCGTCGTGCTCGTAGTAGATCTTCATACCGCCTCCCGTTTCTCCCTGACCTTAAGGGTCCTCTCCCCGCGGCTCATGGCCACGGCCCCGGTGCGCATGACCTCGAGGATCCCGTAAGGCCTCAGGGCCTCGATGAAGGAGTCTACCTTCTTGGAGTCGCCGGTGAGCTCCAGGATGAGGCTCCTATGGGCCACGTCCACCACCCGGGCCCGGAAGGCCTCCTGGATGTCCTTCACCGCCAGGCGCTCCTCCACCCCCGCCACGTGGACCTTCACCAGGCAAAGCTCCCGCTCCACGTGGGGCTCGGTGTGGTCGGTGACCTTGAGCACCTCGATGAGCCGGTTGAGCTGCTTCTCCACCTGCTCCAGGGTGTGGTCGTCCCCGGCCACCACCAGGCTGATGCGGGAAAGGCCCGGCTGGTGGGTGGTGCCCACGGCCAGGCTTTCCAGGTTGAAGCCCCGCCTGGCGAAGAGGCCCGTGATGCGGTTGAGCACCCTGGGGTGGTCCTGGACCAAAACGGAGATGACGTGCCTCACGCCCCCACCTCCTCCCGCTCGGCGGGGTGCTCTATGAGCATGTCCTCGGTGGCGCCCCCGGCGGGGATCATGGGGAAGACCCCTTCCTCGTGGTAGACCTTGAACTCGGCCACCACCGGGCCGTCGGCATTGAGCACCGCCTCCACCCCCTTCATGAGGTCCTCCTTCCTCTCCACCCGGACGCCCCGAACGCCGTAGGCCTCGGCCAGGCGGGCGAAGTCGGGGTTGGAGTCCGCCAGGTAGACCTCGCTGTAGCGCCGGGCGTGGAAGAGGTCCTGCCACTGGCGCACCATGCCCAGGTAGCCGTTGTTGAGGATCACCACCTTCACGGGGAGCTTGTACTTCACCACCGTGGCCAGCTCCTGCAGGGTCATCTGGAAGGAGCCGTCCCCGTCAAAGTCTATGACCAACTCCTCGGGGCGGGCGATCTTGGCCCCGATGGCGAAGGGAAGCCCCACCCCCATGGCGCCGAGGCCCCCCGAGGTGAGGAAGCTCCTCGGCCTGGTCACCGGGAAGAACTGGGCGGCGAACATCTGGTGCTGCCCCACCCCGGTGGTGACGATGGCGTTCCCCCCCGTGGCCTCGTGGAAGGCCCGGATGACCTCCTGGCTCTGCAGGTGGGGCCTGGGCTTGAAGCGCAAGGGGTAGCGGGTGCGCCACTCCTCCAGCTCCCGCCACCAGGTGGCGAGCTTGAGGGGCTTCGCCCCCTTGAGGAGCTCCTTGAGGACCAGCCTCGAGTCCCCCACGATGGGGATGTGGGTGCGCACCACCTTGCCAATCTCCGCCGGGTCTATGTCCACGTGGACGATGGTGTGGGCGTGGGGGGCGAAGCGGGAGACCTTGCCCGTGACCCGGTCGTCAAAGCGAAGGCCGATGGCGAGGATCACGTCCGCGTGGTGGATGGCCCGGTTGGCGGCCACCGTGCCGTGCATCCCCGGCATCCCCAGCCACAAGGGGTGGTTCCCGGGGAAGGCCCCGAGGCCCATGAGGGTGGTGATCACGGGCAGGCCCATCCTCTCGGCAAAGGCGAGGAGCTCGGCGTGGGCGTGCTGGGCCCCACCCCCCACCATGAGGACGGGACGCTCCGCCTTCTCCAGGGCGTCCAGGGCCCGCTCTATCTGCCTGGGGTGGCCCTTCAGGGTGGGCCTGTACCCGGGAAGGTCCAGCTCCACCTCAAACCCGCCGGTGAACTCGGCGAGCTGCACGTCCTTGGGGAGGTCGATGAGCACCGGGCCCGGGCGGCCGGTGGAGGCGATGTGGAAGGCCTCCTTCACCACCCGGGGGATCTCGTTCACGTCCTGGACCAGGTAGTTGTGCTTGGTGATGGGCATGGTGACCCCGGTGACGTCCGCCTCCTGGAAGGCGTCGGTGCCGATCAGGGCCCGGGGGACGTTCCCGGTGATGGCCACCACCGGGGTGGAGTCCATCATGGCGTCCGCCAGGCCCGTGACCAGGTTCAGGGCCCCGGGGCCAGAGGTGGCCATCACCACCCCCACCCGCCCCGAGGCCCGGGCGTAGGCGGTGGCGGCGTGCACCCCGCCTTGCTCGTGGCGCACCAGGATGTGGCGGATCTTGCTGTCGTAGAGGGCGTCGTAGGTGGGCATGATGGCCCCGCCCGGGTGGCCGAAGATCACCTCCACCCCTTCCCGTTCCAGCGCCTTTAACAGTGCCTCTGCTCCTTTCATCTCCCCCTCCTAAACCAAAACCCCCCGGGGTTTCCGGGGGGTCTATGGATGCGCAAAAACGCTACACCCTACCCCCCGCCGGCCCTACGATTAGGGCTAGGCCTAGGGATAGGGTGAGGCCGAAGCGCATCTTGCCGCTAAGGATAGCCCCTCAAGGCCTCGGTGTCAAGCCCCGCACCCGGGCGGCGATGGCGGTGAGGGCGATTCGGGCGTGCTCTCGGCCGTTTTCTATGAAGACCGAGCGGGTGTCGGGCCCGTAGGCCGAGGAGCCCACGGCGAAGAGGCCGGGGACGGAGGTCTCCCACTCCGGGGAAAGCCAGGGCCTCTCCCCCTCGTAGGCCACCCCCGCCTCCTTAAGCAGGCGGTCCTCCGCCCGGTAGCCGATCTGGACCAGGACGAAGTCGGCGGGCAGGAACTCCCTTCCCCAGGGGCGCTTTAGCCCAAGCCCCTCCTCGGTGATGGCCTCCACCTCCGCCTCCATCACCGCCTCTATGCTCCCCTCCTTCACCCGGTTCTCAAAGTCGGGGAGGAGCCAGTACTTCACCGAGGGCCGGACCCGCTTCCCCCGGTGCACCAGGGCCACCCGGGCCCCGGCCCGGTAAAGCTCCAAGGCCGCCTCCACCGCCGAGTTGGACCCCCCCACCACGGCCACCCGCCTGCCGAAGAAGGCCGCCGCCTCCTCGTAGCGGTGGAGCACGTGGGGAAGCTCCTCCCCGGGCACGCCCAGGCGGTTCGGGTTCCCGAAGTAGCCCGTGGCCACCACCACGTACCGGGCCAGGAAGACCCTCTCCCCCTTCCGGTCCCGGGCCAGGACCCGGAACTCCCCTTCCCGGCCCCGGACGGCCAGGACCTCGGTGTAGGTGAGGACCTTTAGGCCCTCCCGCTCCGCCACCCGCTGGTAGTAGAGGAGGGCCTCCTTGCGGGTGGGCTTGGGACCCTGGGAAACCAGGGGGTGCCCCCCGATCTCGATGTTCCTGGCCTCGGAGAAGAAGACCAGATCCCGGGGGAAGCGGTAGATGGTCTCCGCCACCGTGCCCCGCTCCAGGACCAGGTGGGAAAGGCCGAGCCGCTTGGCCCAAAGGGCGGCGCAAAGCCCCACCGGCCCCGCCCCCACCACCAGGACGTCCACCATGTACCCAAGTCTAGGGCAACCTGTAAACTCCTTCCCATGGACTGGCTCACCAACCCCGAGGTCTGGGTGGCCCTGGTCACCCTCACCGTGCTGGAAGTGGTCCTGGGCGTGGACAACGTCATCTTCATCAGCATCCTGGCCTCCAAGCTCCCCAGGGAGGAGCAGGACCGGGCCCGGGTGGTAGGCCTCTCTCTGGCGGCCCTCACCCGCATCCTCTTCCTCCTCTCCATTGCCTGGATCATGGCCCTCAAAAAACCCCTCTTCGCCGTCTTGGGCCTCGAGGTCACGGGCAAGGACCTGGTGCTCATCGCCGGGGGGCTTTTCCTCATCTACAAGGCGGTGAGGGAGATCCACGAGAGGCTGGAAGGGGAGTCCGGCCACGCGGTCAAGAGGGTGGCCCCGAGCTTTTTTAGCGTCATCGCCCAGGTGCTCCTCCTGGACATCGTCTTCTCCATAGACTCCGTCATCACCGCCGTGGGCCTCACCCGCTTCGTGGGGGTGATGGTGGCGGCCATCCTGATCTCGGTGGCCGTCATGCTCCTCGCCTCCAAGGGCATCTACGCCTTCGTCAACCGGCACCCCACGGTGAAGATGCTGGCCCTAAGCTTCCTCCTCCTCGTGGGCTTCACCCTGGTGGCCGAGGGCACCGGGGTGCACATCCCCAAGGGGTACGTGTACTTCGCCATGGGCTTCGCCGTCTTCGTGGAGTGGCTGAACCTCAGGGCGGGCCTACGGGGAAGCCCGGTGAAGCTCCGCGACCCCTACGAGGAATAAAATCGGGGCGGGAGGTGCCTTATGGAATACCGGATAGAGCGGGACACCATGGGCGAGGTCAGGGTGCCGGCGGACAGGTACTGGGGGGCCCAGACCCAGCGCTCCTTGGAGCACTTCCGCATCGGGGCCTGGCGCTTCCGGATGCCCCTCGAGGTCATCCGCGCCTACGGGATGCTGAAAAAGGCCGCCGCCAGAGCCAACCTGGAGCTGGGGGAGCTTCCCGAGGAGATGGGAAGGGCCATCCTCCAGGCGGCGGAGGAGGTCATCCAGGGGAAGCTGGACGACCACTTCCCCCTGGTGGTCTTCCAGACGGGAAGCGGCACCCAGACCAACATGAACGTCAACGAGGTCATCGCCAACCGGGCCTCGGAGCTCCTGGGGAAGCCCCTGGGGAGCAAGTACGTCCACCCCAACGACCACGTAAACCGGGGCCAGAGCTCCAACGACACCTTCCCCACCGCTATGTACGTGGCCGTGGCCCTGGCCCTACACCAGAGGCTCTACCCGGCGGCGGAGGCCCTGATCCGGACCTTTGAGGAAAAGGCCCGGGCCTTTGACGGCATCGTCAAGATCGGCCGCACCCACCTCATGGACGCCGTGCCCATCACCCTGGGCCAGGAGGTGGGAAGCTGGGCCGCAGAGCTTAGGAACACCCTCTCCATGGTGAAGGAGGCGGAAAAGGGCCTCTACCACCTGGCCATCGGGGGCACCGCCGTGGGCACGGGCCTAAACGCCCACCCCCGCTTCGGGGAGCTCGTGGCCCAGTACCTGGCGGAGGAGACCGGGCTCCCCTTTAGGGTGGCGGAGAACCGCTTCGCCGCCCTCGCCGCCCACGACGAGCTGGTCCACGTCATGGGGGCCCTCCGCACCCTGGCCGGGGCCCTGATGAAGATCGGGAACGACATCCGCTGGCTGGCCTCGGGGCCTTATGGGGGCATCGGGGAGATCTACATCCCCGCCAACGAGCCCGGGTCCTCCATCATGCCCGGGAAGGTGAACCCCACCCAGGTGGAGGCCCTCACCATGGCGGTGGTGCGGGTCTATGGCAACGACCACGCCGTGGCCTTCGCCGGGAGCCAGGGGAACTTCCAGCTCAACGTCTTCAAGCCGGTGATGGCCGACGCCGCCCTGGAGTCCATCCGGCTCCTGGCCGAGGCCATGGAGTCCTTCAACGAGCACCTGGCCAAGGGGATTGAGCCCAACCTGGAGCGCATCGAGGAGCACCTGCAGAAGAACCCCATGCTGGCCACCGCCCTCAACAAGGCCATCGGCTACGACAAGGCGGCGGAGATCGTCAAGAAGGCCATCAAGGAGAAGAAGTCCCTGAAGCAAGCGGCCCTGGAGCTGGGCTACCTCAGCGAGGAGGAGTTTGACCGCATCGTGGTGCCCCTAAGGCTCGCCAAGCCCCACGGGGGCTAGGCCGTTTGTGAGAAAGCCCACCCCAAAGAGGGGTGGGCGCTTTATAGTGGGATTTGGGAGGTGCAGTATGCCGTACCCGTTCAAGCTTCCGGAGCTAGGCTACCCCTACGCGGCCCTCGAGCCCCACATTGACGCCCAGACCATGGAGATCCACCACCAGAAGCACCACGGGGGCTATGTAGCCAACCTCAACGCCGCCCTGGAGAAGTACCCCTACCTCCAGGGGGCGGAGGTGGAGGTCCTTCTACGCCACCTCGCCGCCCTCCCCGCCGACATCCAGGCCGCCGTGCGCAACAACGGCGGGGGGCACCTGAACCACAGCCTCTTCTGGAGGCTCCTCACCCCAGGAGGCGCCAAGGAGCCCGTGGGGGAGCTGAAGAAGGCCATTGACGAGGCCTTCGGGGGCTTCCAGGCCCTCAAGGAAAAGCTCACCCAGGCGGCCATGGGCCGGTTCGGCTCGGGCTGGGCCTGGCTGGTGAAGGACCCCTTCGGCAAGCTCCACGTCCTCTCCACCCCCAACCAGGACAACCCGGTGATGGAGGGCTTCACCCCCATCGTGGGCATTGACGTCTGGGAGCACGCCTACTACCTGAAGTACCAGAACCGCCGGGCCGACTACCTCCAGGCCATCTGGAACGTCCTCAACTGGGACGTGGCCGAGGAACTCTTCCAGAAGGCCTAAAGAAGCCCGAACCCCGGGGGGCCTTACGGGGCCCAAAGCAGTTTCTCCACCGCCCAGGCCAGGGCGGAAAGGGCCTCCTGGGTGCGCCACCGGGCCCTGTCCCGCACCCCGGCAGGGTTGGAGATGGCCCTAAGCTCCGCCCCCCTCACCCCCAAGGCCAGGCAGGCCCGGGCGAAGGCCGCCCCCTCCATGCTCTCCAGGGAGGCCCCCCACCTCCCGGCCAGGGCCAGGGCTTCCTCGGGGGTCTCCGAGACCAGGTCCCGGGTGAGGCCCACCACCACCCTCAGGCCAAGCCTTTGGGCAAGGCCTTCCGTGAGGGGGGCGTCCAGGGGAAAGCGGTTGTAGAAGCGTCTCTCCCCGAGCTCCAAGGCGGGAAAGCCCAGGGGCTCCAGGCCCTCCCTCAGGCCGAGGTCGGCCTCCACCTCCTCCCCCACCAAAACCGCCTCCCCCAAAGAGGGCCCCCCGGCGTAGGCCCCGGCGAGGCCGAAGAGGAGAGCCTTTTCCACCGGGTTCCTGGCGGCGTAGGCCGCGAGGGCCATGGCGGCGTTCACCTTGCCGATACCCGTCTCCAGGTAGACGAAGCCCGTTCCCTTAAGGCCCCGCCAGGCGAAAAAGGTAAAGGGCTCGCCCTGGAGGAAGGGGGCCTCGAGGCGGGTGGGGGAAAGGAGAAGCCACACTACTCCACCACCCTAAACCCCAGGGCCTCGGCCCGGTCCACGAAGAACTGGATGTTCTCCGCCCGCACCTCCCCCCCGAGGCTCTTGCGGTCAAAGGCCTCCTCCGCCGCCAGGATCATGGTCTCGGCGAGGCAGGCGGGGACCTGGTCGGGGGCGCCGAAGTGGAGGTCCAGAGTGGCCCTCGCCTCCCCGGGAAGCCGCACCACCCCCCCGGGGATGACCCGCACCCCGGGCACCTCCCGGACCGAGGGGTGGACGTCCGGGGGCACCCCCTCGTCGTAGATCCAGGCCCCGGGCTTCACGTGCTCGGGGTAGATCACGGGACCGGGGTCGCTGGTGGCGGTGAAGACCAAATCCGCCTCCCTTATGGCAGCCACCTCCGTGGTGACCACCATCTCGGGAGCCTCGCCTTTCCTCTCCAGGTTCTTCCGGAGGCTTTCCGCCGCCTTCTCCAGGCGCTTTAGGTCCCGCCCCACCAGGACGAGCCTGCCCACGTAGGGGGCGATCTGCCGGGCGATGCCGAAGGCCACCACCCCGTTCGCCCCCACCACCGCCGCCGTCACCCCCTTCAGGTCCTTGCCGCTCTGGGCGAAGTAGGCGAGGATCCTGGGAATGGCCGCGCGGACCGTGCCCGCGGTGTAGGCGCCCCCGTTGGTCACCTCTATGCCGGGCACGGCCTCCTGCACCGCCTTCCCCTTCTCCCCCACCACGCTCCAGAAGGCCCCGAGGCCCACCACCGTGGCCCCGAGCTCCTTGGCGAGCCTCGCCCCCTGGATGGCCCGCCGCACGGCGAGCCCGGGCTTCCCCTTGATCTGGTGGGGAAGGAGGGGTGCGGAGAGAAGGTGGCAGAGGACCTCCCGCCCGTCCGCCGTCCTCACCCCCCGCACCTCCCCCACCTTCATGGGGCGGAAGCGCTCGGCCAGGCCCTCTACCCACTCCTGCCTGAGGAGGCCGAGGCGCACCAGGGGCCTGAGCCAGCGGAAGCGGGGGCTCTGCCAGAAGTCCTCCAGGGTCAGGGGGTGGATGAGGAAGGCGCAGACCACCTGCCTCGCCGAAGGAAGGGGCAGGGGCTCGCCCAGCCTGGGCTCGGTGCCCTCGAGGATCCGCCCCAGGTTCTCCTTGTAGCGCCAGAGGGCGAGGAGGAGGAGGGCAAAAGCGAGGAGCTTTTCCCCAAGGCCAAAGCCCCCAAAGAGCATCACCCCGAAAAGCCCCAGGGGAAGCCCCAAGGAGGCCAAGGAGGCGTAGCCCGTGAGGGCGTAGAGGACGAGGCCCAGGGCCACGGGCACGAAGCCCAGGGCGGGCGGGAGGGGAAGGCCGGAAAGCACCCCCAGAAGCACCCCCGCCCCCTTGGCCCTTAGGGGCCAGGGGTCCCGGAAGAAGAGGGGGTAGAGGTGGCCCAGGTAGGCCGCCACCCCCAGGGCCAGGAGGCCCGGGAGGTCCAGGCCCAGGGCCCGCCCCAGGGCCAGGGGGAGGTAGCCCTTGAGGAAGTCCAGGAGGAAAGAGAAAAGAAGGAGGCCCACGCCCAGGCGCTTTAGCGCGCTTTCCAGCCCCAGGGTGTAGGGGCTTGCCGTGCGCAGGTCCACCCCGCGCCGCCCGGCCAGCCAGTACCCCAGGGGCAGGGCGCCGAAGAGGTAGGCCACGGGGAGGAGCAGGGCCGTCATCGCAGGTAGTTTAGCCCGGCCACCGCTCCCCCGGTAAGGAGGAGGACCAAGGCCCCGGCGGCCACCACCCCCAAGGAGATGGCCGGGAGGGCGTAGCGCCGCTTAAGGCCCAGGACCACGGCCAAAACGCTTCCGCTCCAGGCCCCGGTGCCGGGAAGGGGCACGGCCACGAAGAGGAAGAGGCCCAAGGCCCCCAGGCGCTGGACCTGCTCCTCGCCCCGAAGGCGCACCCGGGCCTCCAGGGCCTGCCAGGCCTGCGCCAGGAGGGGGATGCGGGTGGCGAGGTCCACGGCCCAGGGGAGGAGGGCCAGGGCCAGGGGGGCCACCAGCAGGTTGCCCAGGAGGGCCAGGGAAAAGGCTTCCCAGAGGGGAAGCCCCAGGGCCACCCCCAGGGGAATGGCCCCCCTAAGCTCCACCACCGGGAGGGCCGCCACCAGGAGGACGTAGAGGTGCGGTGGGATCACGCCCATCCTCTCATGAGAAAAGGCGCCGGAGCCGCTCCGGCGCCTTTTCCCCGGTCCCTAGGCCCGGGCCGCCTTGGCCCGCTCCACCAAAAGGGCGAAGGCCTGGGGCTCCCGCACCGCCAGGTCCGCCAGGACCTTGCGGTCCAGGGCGATGCCCGCCTTCTTGAGGCCGTTCATGAAGCTGGAGTAGTTCATCCCGTGCTGGCGGCAGGCGGCGTTGATGCGCACGATCCAGAGCTTGCGGAACTCCCGCTTCTTCTGCTTGCGGTGGGCGTAAGCGTAGTTGCCCGCAGCAAAGAGGGTTTCCCGGGCCTTGCGGAAGCTTTTGGAGCGTAGGCCCCAGTACCCCTTGGCGAGCTTCAGGACCTTCTTGTGCTTCCTGCGGCGGACAAATCCGGTCTTGGCGCGCGGCATCCCTTACCTCCTACTCGTAGGGCAGAAGGAGCTTGATGCGCTCCGCCTCGGGCTTGGCCAGGACGAACTTCCGCCCCTTCTGGCGGATCTCCTTCCCCGACTTGTGCCAGTTCAGGTGCCGCTTGCCCGTCTTCATGGCCACCACCTTGCCCGAAGCGGTCACCTTTACCCGCTTCTTGGCGCCCTTGTGGGTCTTCATCTTCGGCATAAGCCTCCTCCACCCTGGGAAGCGCCCCCGAAGGGGTCTTGGGTGCTCCCCAAAGCCTTCCCACTATACCAGAGGGGGCTTCCTCGGTCTAGGCCGAGACCTTGGCCGGGGCCAGGAGCATGTTCATATCCCGGCCGAGGATCTCGGGCTTCATCTCCACCACCGCCATCCCCCTTAGGTCCTCGGCCACCCGCTCCAGAAGCCTCTCCCCGAGCTCGGGGTGGGCCATCTCCCTCCCGCGGAACATGATGGTCACCTTGACCTTGTGCCCTTCCTCCAGGAAGCGCTTGATATGGCCCAGCTTGGTCTGATAGTCGTGCTCGTCAATCTTGACCCGGAACTTGATGGACTTCACCTCGGTGCGCTTGGCCTTCTTCCGGGCCTCCTTCTCCGCCACCTGCTGCTCGTAGCGCCACTTGGAGTAGTCCATGATCCGGGCCACGGGCGGATCGGCGGTGGGGCCCACCAGGACCAGGTCCAGGTCCTGCTCCTGGGCCAGGCGCAGGGCCTCCCGGGTGTCCATGATGCCCAGCTGCTGCCCATCGGGACCGATGACCCTCACCTGTTTGGCGCGGATGCGCTCGTTGGTCAAGTACTCCTTTATCTACACCACCTCCTAGCCCGCCAAGCCCTTTCGCCACAGTTTGCGGGCTAAGGGGAGTGTAGCAGGAAAAAGCCCTCGGCTACAATGGGGGCATGGTCCAGGTAGAAGGAGGCCGCGTGGCCACCCTCTTTCTCAACGACCCCGAACGGCGCAACCCCCTCTCCCCCGGGATGGTGGAGGGGCTCCTCCAGGCCCTGGAGGCTTTGGAGGAAGACCCGGGGGTGCGGGCCGTGGTCCTCACGGGGAGGGGCAAGGCCTTCAGCGCCGGGGCGGACCTCTCCTTCCTGGAGAAGGTCACGGAGCTCGGGGCCGAGGAGAACTACCGCCACTCCCGCTCCCTCATGCGCCTCTTCCACCGGCTCTACACCTTCCCCAAGCCCACCGTGGCCGCGGTGAACGGCCCGGCGGTGGCGGGGGGAGCGGGGCTGGCCCTGGCCGCGGACCTGGTGGTCATGGACCGGGAGGCCCAGATGGGCTTCACGGAGGTCCGGATCGGCTTCGTGGCCGCCTTGGTCTCGGTGATCCTCTCCCGGGCCGTGGGGGAGAAGGTGGCCAAGGACCTCCTCCTCACGGGAAGGCTCCTAGGGGCGGAGGAGGCCAAGGCCCTGGGGCTTATCAACCGCGTGGCCCCGCCGGGGAAGGCCCTGGAAGAGGCGGTGGCCCTGGCGGAAGAGGTGGCCCAAAACGCCCCCACTTCCCTCCGCCTCACCAAGGAGCTCCTCCTCTCCCTCCCAGGGATGGGCCTCGAGGACGGCCTCCGCCTGGCCGCCCTCGCCAACGCCTGGGTGCGGGAGACCGGGGACCTAAAGGAGGGAATCCGGGCCTTCTTTGAGAAGCGGCCGCCCCGGTTCTAAGTACCCCCAGGTGGCGTGGCTTAACCGTAAACTGCTCTTATGGGTCTTGTCCCCCCGTGCTTCATCACCGAGATCGTGGAGCGGGACCTGGAGGAGGGGAAGTACGCCAAGCTCCTCACCCGCTTCCCCCCGGAGCCCAACGGCTACCTCCACATCGGCCACGCCCGGAGCATCGTCCTGAACTTTGGCCTGGCCCGGGATTTTGGCGGGGAGTGCAACCTGCGCTACGATGACACCAACCCCGAAACGGAGAAGGAGGAGTACGCCCGGGCCATTGAGGAGGACGTGCGCTGGCTGGGCTTCACCCCGGACCGGGTCCTCTACGCCTCGGACTACTTTGAGACCATGTACCAATGCGCCCTGGTCCTCATCCAGGAGGGCAAGGCCTACGTGGACGACCTGCCGGAGGAGGAGATGAGCGCCCTCCGCGCCCAAGGGAAGCCAAGCCCCTACAGGGAAAGGAGGGTGAAGGAGAACCTGGAGCTCTTTGAGGGGATGCGCCGGGGGGAGTTTCCCACGGGAAGCCGGGTCCTAAGGGCCAAGATCGACCCCGCCCACCCCAACTTCAAGCTCCGGGACCCGGTGCTCTACCGCATCGTCCACGCCCCCCACTACCACGCCGGGGACCGGTGGGTCATCTACCCCATGTACGATTTCGCCCATCCCCTGGAGGACTTCATAGAGGGGGTCACCCACTCCCTCTGCACCCTGGAGTTTGAGAACAACCGGGCCATCTACGACTGGGTGATAGAAAACCTCAAGGGAAAGTGCGGCCTGCCCCTCTCCCCCAGGCCCTACCAGTACGAGTTCGCCCGCCTGGACCTCACCCACACCGTGCTTTCCAAGAGGAAGCTCATCCGGCTGGTGGAGGGAGGGTACGTCTCGGGCTGGGACGACCCCAGGCTCCCCACCCTGAGGGGCCTGAGGCGAAGGGGGATAAGGCCCGAGGCCATCGTGGAGTTCGTGCGGAGGACGGGGATTTCCCGCAACGAGGCCCAGATAGAGATGGACCTCTTTGAGGAGGTGGTGCGGGACGACCTGAACCCCATCGCCCCCAGGGTCTTGGGGGTGGTGGACCCCCTGAAGGTGGTCCTCACCAACTACCAGGGGGAGGAGTGGCTCGAGGCCCCCTACTGGCCCCGGGACATCCCCAAGGAGGGCAGGAGGCCCCTTCCCTTCTCCCAGGAGCTCTACATTGAGCGCGCGGACTTCAGCCTAAGCCCTCCCAAGGGCTGGAAGCGCCTCGCCCCGGGGCAAAGGGTGCGCCTCCGGCACGCCTACGTGATAGAGCTGGAGGACGTGGTGGAGGAAGGGGGGGAGGTCAGGCTCCTGAAGGCCCGCATCGTCCCCGGCACCCTAGGGGCAAACCCCGAGGACGGGGTCAGGCCCAAGGGGGTGATCCACTGGGTCTCCGCCCGCCACGCCCTTCCCGTGGAGTTCCGGCTCTACGGCAGGCTCTTCCGCACCAAGGACCCGGAGGAGGGGGGGGACTTCCTCCAGAACCTCAACCCCGAGGCCCTTTTGGTGAAGCGGGGCTTCATTGAGCCGAGCGTGGCCCAAGACCCCGGGGACACCCGCTACCAGCTGGAGCGCCTGGGCTACTTCTGGCGGGACCCCGTGGACTCGAGGCCCGAGGCCTTGGTGATGAACCGCATTGTGCCCCTGAAGGAGGGGTACCAGGCCTAAAGCCCTACGCTCACGCCCAAGGCCCCGCCCAGGCCGAAGGAGACGGGGGCCAGGTAGTAGACGGGCTGGAGCTCCAGGTAGACCCCCACCAGGGGCAGGGGCAGGTTGAGCCAGGTGCCCAAGACCGCCCGCACCCCTCCCCGCCCCGCCTGGTCCTGGGGGAGGGAAAGGGCCCTGCCGGTGCCGTAAAAGCCCCCTAGGCCCAGGTAGAGGTCGGTGAGGGGGACCTTAAAGAGGAGGTCCGCCCCGCCTCCCAGGGCTTCCGGGCCCACCCCCCCGTAGACCCGCCCCTCCAGGACCAGGGGAAGGAGGGGAAAGCGCACCCCTCCCTGAACCCCAAAGGGGCTCCCCAGGCTCAGGTCCACCCGCTGGGCCACGCCGAAGGCCAGTGCCAGGAAAAGCGCCGCCAATACCCTAGGCATGCCGCACCTCCTCTAGAAGGTCTTCCACCTTCACCACCCGCGCCCGGTGCACCCCGGGGCGGTAGTCCAAGAGAACCGCCTCCACCTGAAGCATCCTCAGGGCCCTGAGGAAGGCCTCCTTGAGGGCCCGGCTTTCTAAGGGGCTCACCCGCATCCCGAGCTCCCCGTGGTGGGCGAGGAAGGCCTCGGCCAGGGCGCTATCCGTCCAGATGCCGGAAAGCCTCTTTCCCAGGGCCTCCACCACCAGGTGCTCCCCGGGCTCCCCTTCCAGAACGTACCAGGTACCGGAAAGCTCCGGCTCCACTGGTCCATAATACCCTCGTGCGCCTGGACCGTTACCTGGTGGAGAGGGGCCTAGCGGAGAGCCGGGAGAAGGCCAAGCGCCTGATCCTGGAAGGCAAGGTGCGGGTGGGGGGGAAGGTGGTGCAAAAGCCCGCCCACCCCGTCCCGGAGGAGGCGGAGGTGGCCCTCTTGCAGGGGGCGCGCTACGTGGGCCGGGGGGCCTACAAGCTCCTCGGGGCCCTGGAGGCCTTCCCGGTGGCACCCAGGGGAAAGGTGTGCGCCGACCTGGGGGCGAGCACCGGGGGCTTCACCCAGGTCCTCCTGGAAAGGGGGGCCCGGAGGGTCTACGCCGTGGACGTGGGCAAAGGCCAGCTCCACCCCCGCCTCCGGGAAGACCCCCGGGTGGTGGCCCTGGAGGAGCAGGACGCCCGCACCCTCCTCCTGCTGGAGGCGGTGGACCTGGTGGTCATGGACGTCTCCTTCATCTCCTCCACCCTGCTCCTCCCCAAGGTCAGGGAGCTCCTAGGGCCCGGCGGGGAGGCCCTGGTCCTGGTGAAGCCCCAGTTTGAGCTGGGCCCCAAGGCCCACAGGGGGGTGGTGCGGGAGGAGGCCAAGCGGCGGGAGGCCCTAAGGCGCGTGCGGGAAAAGGCCCTGGCCCTGGGCTTCCGGGTCCTGGGGGAGAGGGAAAGCCCCCTCCCGGGCAAGGAGGGGAACCTGGAGTACTGGCTCTGGCTCAGGGGCCCCTGAGCCACTCCTCGGCGATCTGCACGGCGTTTAAGGCGGCCCCCTTCAGAAGCTGGTCCCCCACCACGAAGAAGTCCAGGCCGTTCTCAAAGGCGAGGCTCTTCCGGATCCTCCCCACCTCCACCTCCCACTTGCCGCTGGCGGTGAGGGGCATGGGGTAGCGCCTGGCCTCGGGCTCGTCCACCACCTCCACCCCCGGGGCCCCCCTCAAGACCTCCCGGGCCGCCTCCGGGTTCACGGGGCGGGCGAACTCCACGCTCACCGCCTCGGCGTGGGCCCTCAAGGTGGGGACCCGCACCGCCGTGGCGCCGATCCTTATGGACTCGTCCCCGAAGATCTTGTGGGTTTCCCAGACCACCTTCATCTCCTCCCGGGTGTAGCCGTTTTCCTGGAAGGCGTCTATGTGGGGGATGACGTTGAAGGGCAGGGGGTGGGCGAAGGCCTGGGCCCCCGGCGCCTCCCCGTGGAGGAAGCGGTGGGTCTCCCTGAGGAGCTCCTCCATGGCCCTGGCCCCCGCCCCCGAGGCCGCCTGGTAGGTGGCCACGATGACCCGCCTGGCCCCAAAAGCCCGGTGCAGGGGCCAAAGGGCCATGGCCAGGATGGCCGTGGTGCAGTTGGGGTTGGCGATGATGCCCCGGTGCTGGAAGATCTTCTCCCGGTTCACCTCGGGCACCACCAGGGGCACCCAGGGCTCGTAGCGCCAGGCGCTGGAGTTGTCTATGACCAAAGCCCCGCCCTCCGCCCAGACCGGGGCCAGGGCCTTGGAGAGGGAGCCGCCGGCGCTCGCCAGGACGAGGTCCGCAGGGAGAGGCCCCTCGGGCAGGGGCTCCACCGGGACCTCCTCCCCTCTAAAGGGAAGGCGCGCCCCGGCGGAGCGGGGGGAGGCGTAGAGCCTGAGCTCCGAGAGGGGGAAGTTTCGGGCCTCGAGGACCTTTAGGATCTCCCGCCCCACGGCCCCCGTGGCCCCCACCACCGCCACCCTCATGCGTCCTCCGCAGGGTCCGTAAGCTCCAGCTCCTCCCACATGACCCGGGTGTGGGCCCAGAGGTGGGTGAGACTATGGAGGACCTCCTTCTCCAAGGCGCTCCGCGCTTCCGGAGGAGCCTGCTTCAGCTTTTGGTACACCGCCTTGAGGCGGTCCACCTCCTCAAAGAGCTCCTGCCAGATGGGTTCAGGTAGGCCCACTATCTTCTCAATCTGCGGAGTAGCCGCCTTCGCTCCCCTTCCCATGCTTGGATCTCCCTTTCCCACTTCGCCATTAACCCCCAGTCGGGACTGGCCTTTTCCAGCTCCTCCCTAATCTTTTGGTGATGCCGAAGGATCTGGTACTCCAACCCCTCCAAGCGCTTGCGAAGTTGCTTGTTCCTGCCCAAAGCACCCCGCGAAGACACCCCCAGCTTACCACCTAAGCCTCTCCCGAAGGAAGCCCTCCAGCTCGTCCACGTGGAGCCTCACCTGCTCCATGGTGTCCCGGTCCCGCACGGTGACCGTGTCCTTGAGGCGGATGGTGCCGTCCTTGCTCTGGCCGATGGTGTCGTAGTCCACGGTGACGGCGAAGGGGGTGCCCACCTCGTCGTGGCGGCGGTAGGCCTTGCCGATGTTGCCCGTGTCCTCGTAGAGCACCCGCCCGAGGCCCAGGGCCTGCAGCCTGGCCTTGAGCCTTTTGGCGTACTCGGTGATCTCGGGGCGGTTCTTCACCAGGGGGATCACCGCCACCTTGATGGGGGCAAGCTGGGGCTTTAGCTTGAGGACGATGCGCTCTTCCCCACCGGGAAGCTCCTCCCGGGTGAAGGCCTCGGCGAGGAGGGCCAAGACCCCCCGGTCCACCCCGGCGGAGGGCTCAATGACGTAGGGCACGAACCACTTTCCCGTCTCGGGGTCGCGGTAGGCGAGGCGGGCCGTGGAGTGCTCGTTCTTCAGGACCCGGGCGGTGATGGAGAGCTCCTCCTGGTCCTTGGTGTGGCTCCCCAGGTCAAAGTCCGTGCGGTTGGCGATGCCCTCCAGCTCCTCGAGGCCGTGGGGAAAGCGGTAGAGGATGTCCACGGTGGCCTTGGCGTAGTGGGCGAGCTCCTCGGGGGGCTGCTCATAGGGCACCAGGTTCTCCCGGCTCAGGCCCATCTCCTGCCACCACTTGAGGCGCTCCTCCACCCAGTAGCGGTGCCAGTGCTCGTCCTCCCCGGGGCGGACGAAGTACTCAATCTCCATCTGCTCAAACTCCCGCACCCGGAAGATGAAGTTCCTGGGGGTGATCTCGTTGCGGAAGGCCTTGCCGATCTGGGCGATGCCGAAGGGGAGCTTGCGGCTCGTGGCGTCCAGGACGTTCTTGAAGTTGACGAAGATGCCCTGGGCGGTCTCGGGGCGGAGGTAGGCCAAGGCGGCCTCCTCCTCCACGGGGCCCACGTAGGTCTTGAACATCATGTTGAAGTAGCGGGGCGGGGTCCAGTCCCCGGGCTCCCCCGTGGCGGGGTCCAGGACCCCGGCGGCGGTCATGGCCCCACCCGCCCTTTCCGGGGCCCCCATCATGGCCTGGACCAGGGCGTGAAGGCCCCCTTCCACCTCCATGGCCCGGTACAGCCTCCCCAGAACCTCCTCGGGCTGGTCCTTCAGGAGGTGGTCCAGGCGGTAGCGCTTCTTGGTGAGGCGGTTGTCCACCATGGGGTCGGCGAAGGTGGCCTCGTGCCCCGAGTAGTGGAGGACCAGGCGGTGGGTGAGGATGCTGGCGTCCAGCCCCTCCACATCGTCCCGCTCGTAGACGTTCCTGCGCCACCAGGCCTGCTTCAGATTGTTCTTGAGCTCCACCCCCAAGGGCCCGTAATCGTAGGTGCCCTGCAGGCCCCCGTAGATCTCCGAGCCCTGGAAGATAAACCCACGCCGCTTGCAAAGCGCCACCAGTTCCTCGAGGGTGCTCGCCGGCATTCTTCCTCCTCAAAAGGGGGGCCAAAGCCCCCGGTTAGAGGGCATCTTACCGGATGGGGCCAAGGTGAGCCTGGGCGCAAACCCCCAAGGGAAGGGGGGTTAGGCTAGAATGTGAGGTAGAGGGGAGCATGAACAGGTACGACGATCGCGCCAGGCTGGTTTTCCACTACGCAAGGGAGGAGGGGAGCCGTTTAGGCCACTCCATGATCGGCCCAGAGCACCTCCTCCTGGGCCTGATGCGCGAGGGGGGCACGGCGGCCCGCATCCTCCAGGAGTACGGGGCGAGCCTCGAGGCCATGCGCCGCATGGTGGAGGAGCTGGTGGGCCGGGGTGAGGGGAGCCGCACCGGGGAGCCCCCCGCCATCACCCCCAGGGCCAGGCGGGTGATGGAGCTCGCCAGCGCCGAGGCCCGCAACATGGGGGCCCCCGTCATCGGCACCGAGCACATCCTCCTGGGCATCATCCGCGAGGGGGACGGGATCGCCTACCGTATCCTCAGCCACTTCGCCAAGGACGTGGACGCCATCCGCTGGCGCATCCTCTCCATGGCCGAGGGGCGCGAGCGGGAAAAGCCGGTGAACACCCCCTTCCTGGACGAGTACGGCCGCGACCTCACCAAGGAGGCCCGGGAGGGGAAGCTGGACCCGGTCATCGGAAGGCAGGAGGAGATCAACCGCGTGATCCAGATCCTGGCCCGCCGCACCAAGAACAACCCCGTCCTCATCGGCGACCCCGGGGTGGGCAAGACGGCCATCGTGGAGGGGCTGGCCCAGGCCATCGTGGAAGGCCGGGTCCCCCCCATCCTCAAGGGGGCGCGGGTGGTGGCCATTGACCTCGCCGGGGTGGTGGCGGGGACCAAGTACCGGGGCGAGTTTGAAGAACGCCTGCGCCAGATCATCGAGGAGCTCAAGAACGCCAAGGTCATCGCCTTCATTGACGAGCTCCACACCCTGATCGGGGCCGGGGGGGCCGAGGGCACCCTGGACGCCGCCAACATCCTGAAGCCCGCCCTGGCCCGGGGGGAGATCCAGGTCATCGGGGCCACCACCACCGGGGAGTACCACCGCTACATAGAGAAGGACGCCGCCCTGGAGAGGCGCTTCCAGCCGGTGATCGTCCTCGAGCCCTCCCCGGAGGAAACCCTGGAGATCCTGAAGGGCCTCCGCCCCCGCTACGAGGCCCACCACGGGGTGATCATCCCCGACGAGATCCTGGAGCTTTCCGTGAAGATCGGCATCCGCTCCCTCCCCGGGCGCAACTTCCCCGACAAGGCCATCGACCTCATCGACGAGGCGGCCTCGAGGGTGCGCCTCAACGCCTCCCTGGGCCTCCCCGTGGCCGAGGAGGAGGACGGCACCCCCATCGTCACCCGGGAGGACATCGAAGCGGTGGTGGACTCCTGGGGTGGGGTCTACGTGGACGACAAGGACGACCAGAAGCTCATGCACCTGGAGGAGGAGCTCAGGAAGCGGGTGGTGGGCCAGGAGGAGGCCATCCGCGCCCTGGCGAGCGCCCTCCGCCGGGCCCGGGTGGGCCTCGGGGGGAGGACCCGGGTGGCGGCGAGCTTCCTCTTCGTGGGCCAAAGCGGCGTGGGCAAGACCCAGCTGGCCAAGGCCCTGGCCGAGGTCCTCTTCGGTTCGGAAAGGGCCCTCATCCGCTTTGACATGTCCGAGTTCCAGGAGCCCCACTCCATCTCCAAGCTCATCGGGGCCCCCCCGGGGTACGTGGGGTACGAGCAGGGCGGGCGCCTCACCGAGGCCGTGCGGCGGCAACCCTTTAGCGTGGTCCTCCTGGACGAGATTGAAAAGGCCCACCCCGACATCTACAACACCTTCCTCCAGGTCCTGGACGAGGGCCGCCTCACGGACGGCATGGGGCGCACGGTGGACTTCCGCCGGGTGATCCTCATCATGACCTCCAACACCGGCTACAACGTGGGCCCCGCCATCGGCTTCACCTCCCGGGAGGTGGACACCGAGTCCCCCCTCAAGGCCCTCTTCACCCCGGAGTTTTTGGACCGGCTGGACGAGGTCATCCGCTTCCGCCCCCTCACCGAGGAGGAGCTGGTGCAGGTGGCCCGGCTCATGCTGGAAGAAATCCAAAGGGAGTTGAGGAGCCGGGACATAGAGGTGGTCTTCGCCCCCGAGGTGGCCCGTTTCGTGGTGGACCAGGCCCCCAAGACGGGCAGCGCCCGGGCCATCCGGGGGGTCATCCGCGAGCGCATTGAGGACCCCCTCTCCCTGGCCCTCCTCAAGAAGCCGGTGGGCCGCCTCTATGTGAACGTGGAGGACGGGCACCTGGCCTTCCACGAGGTGGAGGAGTTCCTGGTGTAGGCCCACCCCCGGCGTGAGGAGGCAGGAGAAGACCAGCTACGTCTGCGTGGAGTGCGGCTACCGCACCCCGAAGCCCCTGGGGCGGTGCCCGGGGTGCGGGGCCTGGGGGAGTTTCCAGGAGGCCGCCCCAGAACCCCCCCGCAAGGAGGCGCCGGGGCGCCCGGCCACCCTCCTTCCCCTTTCCCAGGTGGACGAGGGGGAGGAGCGCCGCTTCTCCTCGGGGCTTTCCGAGGTGGACCGGGTGCTGGGCGGGGGGTTCGTGCCGGGGGAGGTGGTCCTCCTGGGCGGGGAGCCCGGGGTGGGCAAGAGCACCCTCCTCCTGGAGATGGCCAAGGCCATGCCGGAGCGGGTCTACTACCTGGCGGGGGAGGAGTCCCCGGCCCAGATCAGGCTGCGGGCCCGGCGCCTTGGGGTGAAGGACCTCCTCCTCCTTCGGGAAACCCGGCTGGAACCCCTCCTCCACCTCCTGGAACGGGAGCCTCCCGAGGCCCTTTTCGTGGACTCCATCCAGACCATAGAGGCCGGGGGGAGCCCCGGGAGCCTGGTGGCGGTGCGGGAGGCCACCTCCGCCTTCGTGCGCTTCGCCAAGGAGAGCGGGGCCGCCGTGGTCCTGGTGGGGCACGTGACCAAAGAGGGGGTGGTGGCGGGGCCCAAGAGCGTGGAGCACGCCGTGGACGCCACCCTCTACCTGGAGACCGCCGGGGTCTACCGGGTCCTTAGGAGCGCCAAGAACCGCTTCGGCCCCGTGGGGGAGCTCGGGGTTTTCCGCATGGAGGAGGAGGGGCTTTTGGAGGTGAAAAACCCCTCGGAGGCCTTCCTCCTGGAAAGGCCTTTGGGGGTGCCGGGAAGCGCCATCGCCCTGGCCCTGGCCGGGGAGAGGGCCCTGGCCCTCGAGGTCCAGGCCCTGGCCGCCAAGACCCCCTTCCCCGCCCCCCGCCGGGTGGTCCAGGGGCTGGACGCCAGGCGGGTGGACATGGTCCTGGCGGTGCTGGAAAGGCGGCTCGGCCTGCCCTTGGCCAGCCTGGACGTCTACGTGAACCTGGCCGGGGGGCTTAAGGTCCTGGACCCCGGGCTGGACCTGGCCGTGGCCCTGGCGGTGTATTCTGCGGTGGTGGGAAGGCCCCTGCCCCAGGACCTGGCGGCCGTGGGCGAGGTGGGGCTTCTGGGGGAGGTGCGGAGCGTCACCGGCCTGGAAAGGCGGCTCCGGGAGGGGGAGCGGGCGGGCTTCGCCCGCTTCCTGCATCCCGGCAACACCCGGAGCCTCGGGGAAGCGGTGGAGCGGTACCTGGGATGAGCGGGCGTTTCCTCCTCTACCTCCTCTTCGCCTTTTTGGGCTACCAAGGAGCAGTGGCCCTGGAGGGCCTGGGCCTCCTCCCCCGCTCCGCCGGGCTCCTCTCCCTGAACCGCCTCTACCTGGCGGCGGCGGGCTTCCTGAGCGGGGTCCTCCTGGCCCCCCGGCTGGAAGCCTTCCTGGAGAGGCGCCTCGCCCGCCTGCGGGCCCTCCCCCCCGAGGTGCCGGTGGCCCTCACCCTGGGGGCCACCCTGGGCCTCCTCCTCACCGTGCTCCTCACCAGCCTCCTTTCCCAGGTGCCGGGCTTCAGCCCCTACCACAGCCTCCTTTTGGCCCTCTTTCTAGTGGCCCTCTTCGCCTACCTGGCCCTAGGGTACAAGGAGTACCTCCGCCCCCCCCAAAGGGAGCGCCGCCCCCCGGGGGGCAAGGTGCTGGACACCAGCGTCCTGGTGGACGGGCGCCTGGCCGAGGTGGCGGCCACGGGCTTCCTGGAAGGCCCCCTTTACGTGCCCCACTTCGTCCTGAAGGAGCTCCAGCACTTTGCCGACAGCCCCGATGCCCTGAAGCGGGCCAAGGGGAGGCGGGGTCTCGAGGCCCTGGAGAGGCTCAAGGAGCACCTGCCCCTGGAGGTGGTGGAGGAAGCCCCCAAGGGGGAGAGCGTGGACGAGAAGCTCCTCTTCCTGGCCCGGGACCTGGGGGCGGCCCTCGTCACCAACGACCTCGCCCTCCTGCAGATGGCCCGCATCTACGGGGTGAAGGCCCTCTCCGTCCAGGCCCTGGCCCAGGCCCTTCGCCCCCAGCTCCAGGTGGGGGACACCCTAAAGCTCCTCATCCTCAAGGAAGGCAAGGAGCCCCACCAAGGGGTGGGTTACCTGGAGGACGGCTCCATGGTGGTGGTGGACGGGGGCATCCGCTACCGGGGCCAGGAGGTGGAGGTGGTCATCACCCAGGCCATCCAGACCCAGGTGGGGCGCCTCTTCTTCGCCCGGCCCGCGGAGGCCTGAGGGTATAATGCCTCCTGGCCTTGGCCGGCCAAGGAGGTGGAGCTTGAACCTGCACGAGTATCAAGCCAAGGAGATCCTGGCCCGCTACGGGGTGCCGGTGCCGCCCGGCAAGGTGGCCTACACCCCGGACGAGGCGAAGAGGATCGCCGAGGAGTTCGGCAAGCGGGTGGTCATCAAGGCCCAGGTCCACGTGGGCGGGAGAGGAAAGGCGGGGGGGGTGAAGCTCGCCGACACCCCCCAGGAGGCCTACGAGAAGGCCCAGGCCATCCTGGGCATGAACATCAAGGGCCTCACGGTGAAGAAGGTCCTGGTGGCCGAGGCGGTGGACATCGCCAAGGAGTACTACGCCGGCCTCATCCTGGACCGCTCCCAAAAGCGGGTGGTCCTCATGCTCTCCAAGGAGGGGGGCGTGGACATTGAGGAGGTGGCCGCCAAGAACCCCGAGGCCATCCACAAGTTCTGGATTGACCCCCACAAGGGCTTCCGCCCCTTTGAGGCCCGGGAGATGGTGAGGCGGGCGGGGCTGGAAGGCAACCTCAACAAGCTGGCTCAGGTCCTGGTGGCCCTCTACCGGGCCTACGAGGGGGTGGACGCCTCCATCGCCGAGATCAACCCCCTGGTGGTGACCACGGAGGGCGCCGTGGTGGCCGCCGACGCCAAGGTCGTCCTGGACGACAACGCCCTCTTCCGCCACCCCGACCTCGCCGGGCTTAGGGAAATAGAGGCCGAGCACCCCCTGGAGGTGGAGGCCAGCAACTACGGCTTCGCCTACGTGAAACTTTCCGGGAACATCGGCGTCATCGGCAACGGGGCGGGCCTCGTGATGTACACCCTGGACCTAGTGAACCGCGTGGGCGGCAAGCCCGCCAACTTCCTGGACATCGGGGGCGGGGCCAAGGCCGAGGTGGTCTACAACGCCCTGAAGGTGGTCCTCAAGGACCCCGAGGTGAAGGGGGTCTTCATCAACATCTTCGGGGGCATCACCCGGGCGGACGAGGTGGCCAAGGGGGTGATCCGCGCCCTGGAGGAAGGCCTCCTCACCAAACCGGTGGTGATGCGGGTGGCGGGCACCGCCGAGGAGGAGGCCAAGAAGCTTTTGGAGGGCAAGCCCATCTACATGTACCCCACGTCCATTGAGGCGGCGAAGGCCATGGTGGCCATGGTGGGAGGTGCGGCGTGATCCTGGTGAACCGCGAGACCCGGGTCCTGGTCCAGGGCATCACCGGCCGGGAGGGGCAGTTCCACACCCAGCAGATGCTTTCCTACGGCACCAAGATCGTGGCCGGGGTCACCCCGGGCAAGGGAGGGAGTGAGGTCCTGGGGGTGCCCGTCTACGACACGGTGAAGGAAGCGGTGGCGAGCCACGCCATAGACGCCTCCATCATCTTCGTCCCCGCCCCCATGGCGGCGGACGCCGCTTTGGAAGCCGCCCACGCCGGCATCCCCCTCATCGTCCTCATCACCGAGGGCATCCCCACCCTGGACATGGTGCGGGCGGTGGAGGAGATCAAGGCCCTGGGCTCCCGCCTCATCGGGGGCAACTGTCCGGGGATCATCAGCGCCGAGGAAACCAAGATCGGCATCATGCCGGGCCACGTCTTCAAGCGGGGGAAGGTGGGCCTCATCAGCCGCTCCGGCACCCTCACCTACGAGGCGGCGGCCGCCCTCTCCCAGGCAGGGCTCGGCACCACCACCACCGTGGGGATCGGGGGCGACCCCGTCATCGGCACCACCTTCAAGGACCTCCTCCCCCTCTTCAACGAGGACCCCGAGACGGAGGCCGTGGTGCTCATCGGCGAGATCGGCGGCTCCGACGAGGAGGAGGCGGCGGCGTGGGTCAAGGCGCACATGAAAAAGCCCGTGGTGGGCTTCATCGGGGGCCGCTCCGCCCCCAAGGGCAAACGCATGGGCCACGCCGGGGCCATCATCATGGGCAACGTGGGCACCCCCGAGTCCAAGCTCCGGGCCTTCGCCCAGGCGGGCATCCCCGTGGCCGACACCATTGACGAGATCGTGGCGCTGGTCAAGAAGGCCCTGGGCTAAAGCGGCTTTCCAAGGCCCCAGGTTGGCCTGGGCCAGCCTGGGGCGCTTTCATGCCCGGCCCGTCCCCTCGGCCATGGCCCTAAGCCTTGCCCCGTGCTCCGGGGTAAGCTCTCCCGGAAGAAGCCGCCAGGCCCAGTTCCCCGAGGGCCTCCCCGGGTAGTTCATCCGGGCCTCGCTTCCCAAGGAGAGGACGTCCTGCACCGGGTAGACGGCAAGCCGCGCCACGGACTCCATCCCCAGGCGCATGAGGGCCCAGGGCACCTCCTCTTCCTCCCGGAAGGAAATCCCCCAGTCCGCCAGGTAGCGCTCCAGGAAGGCCCTTTCATGGGGCGTGGCCGTGCGGTACCAGCCCAGGGTGGTGTCGTTGTCGTGGGTGCCGGTGTAGACCACCACCCGGCCGTGGGGGGGGTAGTTGTGGGGGAGGAAGGGGTTTTCCATCCCGTCGTCAAAGGCGAACTGCAAAACCTTCATCCCGGGCAGGCCAAACCGCTCCCGGAGGGCCTCCACCTCCGGGGTGATGACCCCCAGGTCCTCGGCCAGCACAGGCACCTGGCCGAAGACCTCCTGGATCCTCTGGAAGAGCCTTTCCCCTGGGGCCTTGACCCAGCGCCCCTCCACCGCCGTGGGGCAGCTTGCGGGGATCTCCCAGTAGGCCTCAAAGCCGCGGAAGTGGTCCACGCGCACCAGGTGGAAGAGCTCTATGGCCTTCTCCAGACGCCGGACCCAGAAGGAGAACCCCTCCCGCTCCAGAACGTCCCAGCGGTAAAGGGGGTTGCCCCAGCGCTGGCCCGTCTCCGAGAAGTAGTCGGGAGGCACCCCCGCCACCACCGTGGGCCTTCCCTCCTCGTCCAGGTAAAACCACCTGGGGTGGGCCCAGACCTCGGCCGAGTCTTCGGCCACGAAGATGGGCATGTCCCCGATGATCCTGATCCCCAAGGCCTCGGCCTCCGCCTTTAAGCCCCCCCACTGCCCGAAGAAGAGCCACTGGGTAAAGGCGTGGAAGGCCACCTCCTGGGAGAGGGCCCTCTCCGCCTCCCTCAGGGCCTTCTCCTCCCGAAGGCGCAGGGAAAGGGGCCAGCGGTTCCAGGGGAGCCCCCCGTGGTGCGCCTTCAGGGCCATGAAGAGGGCGTAATCCCGAAGCCACCAGGCCTCCTTCTCAAAGAAGGCCTGGAAGGCCTCCTTCTCCTCCCGAGAAGCCCTCTCCCGGAAACCCTGGAAGGCCCCCTTTAAGGCGGGCCACTTCCAGGCGTAAAGGAGGCCGTAGTCCACCCGGGCCCCGGGGAAGCCGGGGTCCTCCAAGCGCACGTAGCCCTTTTCCGCCAGGGGCCTCAGGTCTATAAGGTAGGGGTTCCCGGCGAAGGCGCTGAAGGACTGGTAAGGAGAGTCGCCATAGCCCGTGGGGCCCAAGGGGAGGACCTGCCAGTACCGCCCCCCCGCCTCTTCCAGGAAGCGGAGGAAGCCCCGGGCCTCCTGGCCCAAAACGCCGATGCCGTAGGGGCCGGGGAGGCTCGTGGGATGGAGGAGGAGGCCGAAGGCGCGGGGAAGCTCCATGGCCCCAGTATACTCCCAGGTCTTGGAAGGGCTTCCAGAAACCCCGCCCCGGGCCTAAGTGCCCGCACTTTGGCTTCGCAGCATGGGATGCCCAAGCCGGGGCTATGGGGAGGCTTTTGGGGCCCCCACCGCGGCGAAAGCCGCGGTGGGGTACTTAACCCACCTTGTTCCCCTTCTCGTCGTAGGTGTAGAAGCCCCGGCCCGTCTTGCGGCCCAACAGCCCCGCCTGCACCATGCGGCGGAGGAGGGGGGAAGGCCGGTACTTGTCGTCCCCGAAGCCCCGGTGGAGGACCTCCATGATGGCGAGGCAGGTGTCCAGGCCGATGAAGTCGGCGAGCTCCAGAGGCCCCATGGGGTGGTTCATCCCCAGGCGCATGACGCCGTCAATGGCCTCCTTGGTGGCCACCCCCTCCCGCAGGGCCTCTATGGCCTCGTTGATCATGGGCATGAGAAGGCGGTTGGAGACGAAGCCGGGGTAGTCCTGGACCTCCAGGGGGGTCTTCCCCATGCGCTTCGCCACCTCCACCACGGTGTCCCGGGTGGCCTCGGAGGTGAGCTCTCCCCGGATCACCTCCACCAGGGGCATGAGGGGCACCGGGTTGAAGAAGTGCATGCCGATGAAGCGCTCGGGCCACCCCGAGTAGCGGGCCAGGGCGGTGATGGGGATGGAAGAGGTGTTGCTGGCCAGGATGGCCCCGGGCTTGGCTAAAGCCCCCAAGCGCTCAAAGAGCCTCCGCTTCTCCCCCTCGTCCTCCACGATGGCCTCCACGATGAGGTCGGCCTCCTCGAGGCTCTCCAGAAGGAGGCTCGTGCGGATCCGCCCCAAGGCCTCGTCGTGGGCCTCCCGGGTGATCCTGCCCTTTTCCAAGAACTTACCCAGGGAACGCCGGATGGCGGAAAGGCCCCTTTCTAGGAAGCTTTCCGCCACGTCCACCAGGACCACCTGGTAGCCCGCCTGGGCCGCCACCTGGGCGATGCCGCTTCCCATCTGCCCCGCGCCCACCACGCCCACGGTCTTGACCTCCATAGGCTTCACCCCGGCCTATTCTACGCCCCGGAGGTTCACCAGGAGGACCCCAAGGAGGGCAAGCCCCCCGCCCAGGAGGGAAAGGAGGGAGGGCACCTCCCCCAGCCACAGGTAGGCGATGAGGATGGCCAAAGGGGGCGAGAGGTAGAGGAAGGAGGAGAGGCGGGAGGCCTGGGTGCGGGAAAGGGCGTAGGTCCAGGTGAGGTAGGCCAGGGCCCCGGGGAAGACCCCGAGGTAGAGGGCGGAGAGGAGGGCAGGCCTTGGGGCCTCCCGGAGGGCCTCGGGAAGCCCGGGGAGGAAGACGAGGAGGGGGGTCGTGCCCAGGAGCAGGGTGTAGACCGTCATCTCCTCGCTCTTGTACCGGGCGAAGAGGGGCTTCTGCAGGACGAAGTAAAAGGAGGTGGCAAGGGCGGAGAGAAGGATCAAGAAGGCCCCCGGGCTCAGGCGCACCCCCCCGCCCTCCCCTAAGGCCAGGACCAGGGCCCCAAAGAAGGCCAGGGCAAAGCCCAAGATCCCGAGGGGCCTGAGCCTCTCCCCCAGGAGAACGTAGGAAAGAAGGGCGGTGAAGACGGGCCCCGTGGCGATGAGGAGGCTTGCCGCCCCGGCGCTCACGGAAAGCTCCCCGTAGACCAAGGCCGTGTGGTAGACGGTGATGCCCAAAAAGCCCAGGAGGAAGAGGCGGGGAAGGTCCTCCCGCCTGGGGGGGCGCAGGCCCCGGAGGCGGGCGTAGAGGAGAAGGACGCCGCCCGCCACCAGAAAGCGGAGGAGGACCAGATGCCCCGGGGAAAGCCCCTGAAGCCCCGCCCGGATGGCGGCGAAGGCGCTGGCCCAGAAGAGGAGGGTGAGGAGGGCCGCCCCTAAGGCCCTAGGCTCCATGGGGAATCACCAGATAGTAAAGGCCCTTCTGCCAGAAGGCCCCTTCCAGGAGGGCGTTCACCCCCTGGGCCGTGACCCCCTGGACCCTGGCCTTTACCTCCTCCAGGGAGAGGTAGCGGCCGGTGTAGAGGTACTCCATCCCCAGGTGGAAAAGCCTCTGCATGGGGGTTTCCCCGGCGAAGACCAGGGCGGTGGCGAGGGGGGTCTTGGCCCTTTCCACCTCCTCCTTTCCCACCCCTTCCCGCCCCAGGCGGGCAAGCTCCTCCTCTAGGGCGGCCAGGATCTCCCCCTTGCGGGCGGGGTCCCCCTGGACGTAGGCGTGGAAGAACCCCGCCCGGTCCCCTTCCTCGTGCCCGAAGGAGGCCGCCTCCGCCAGGCCCCTGTCCACCAGGGCGAAGTGGAACCTCCCCGAGCCCTCCTCCCCCAGGAGGTGGGCCAGGACCTGGGCGGGGTAGCGGGCCTCCTCCTGGTAGGCGAAACCGGGAAAGAGGGCCACCAGGTAGAGGGCCCGGGCCTTCTCGTAGGGGCGCTCCTCCACCCCGGAGGCGGGGTCCAGGGGTGGGTAGGCCCTTTCCGCCAGGCCCTCGGGCCAGCCCTCGGTGAGGCGCTCGGCCTCGGCCAGGAGGCGGTCAAAGTCCACCTGCCCCGTGGCGGCGAGGACCATGTTTTTGGGGAGGTAGCGCCTCCTGTGGTAGGCCGCCATCCGGTCCCGGGTGAGGGCGGCGATGCTTTCCTTGGTGCCCAGGACGCTCTGGCCCAGGGGGTGGTCCCGGAAGAAGCGGGCGCGGGCCCACTCGTAGGCCATGTACCCGGGGCGGTCCTGGTAGCGGGCGATCTCCTCCAGGATCACCTGCTTCTCCGTGGCGAAGTCCTCCTCCCGGAGGGCGGGGCGCATGAGGCGGGAGAAAAGCCCCAGGAGCTCGTAGGCGAACTCGGGGAGGACCGCCCCGTAGTAGACCGTGGCCTCCTCGGAGGTGAAGGCGTTGTACTGGGCCCCCAGGCGGTCAAAGGCCTGGTTCACGGAAAGGGCGTCCATGTCCTCGGGGCCCTTGAAGACCATGTGCTCCAGGAAGTGGCTCACCCCGCTCTCCTCCTTGGCCTCGTCCCGGGCCCCGGTCCGCACGAAGTAACCCAGGGCCACGCTTCTCGCCCCCGGGACCACCTCGGCGATGACCCGTAGGCCATTTCCAAGCTCGGCTTCCCTAAACATCCGCCACCTCCCCCAAAAGGCCCACCCAGGGGTTCTGGTAGGGGTGGGTCCTTAGGAAGGCGTTCACCGCCTCCAGGTCCGTCTCCTCTATGGCCCCCTCTATCTCCCAAAGGGACCGCACCCTCCCCAGCATGTAGAGGTCCCGGGCCATGGAGGAAGCGCGGCTCCTAATGGACTCGTCCGCCATCACCAAGGCGGTCTTCAGGCCCACCTTGGCCCGGGAAAGCTCCTCCTCCGTCACCCCCAGGGCCAGGCGCTCCAGCTCGGTGAGCATCACCTCCAGGGTCTTCCCCGCCCTCTCCTTCGTGGTCCCGGCGTAGGCCATGAGAAGGCCCTGGCCCTTGACCCCGGCGGGGAAGGCGCTTACGGCGTAGACCAGGCCCCTTTTCTCCCGCACCTCGGTGAAGAGGCGGCTACTCATCCCCCCGGAGAGGACCTCCAGGGCGAGCCTCGAGGTGTAGAAGCCCGGGTCCTCGGGCCCCACGTTGGGGTAGGCGAGGCCGATCTGCACCTGGGCCGTGGGCCTCTTTAGGGCGAAGCGGTGGGGCTCGGAAAGCTCCGGGCGGGGATAAGAGGCCTCCTTCCCCTCCCAGGCGAGGAAGGGCTCGAGGGCATCAAGAAGCCTCTCCCAGGAGACCCCCCCGGCCACGGCGAGGATGGCCCCCCTGGGGGTGTAGCGCCTTTGGAAGTCCGCCCGAAGGGCCTCGGGGCCCACCCCCTTCAGGTCCTCCTCCCGGCCCAAGGGGTCCCGCCCGTGGGGGGAGCGGAAGACCCTCCGCCGGAGCTCGGAGAAGAGCTTCCTCGCGGGCTGGTCCTCCTGGGAAAGGAGGGCCTGGAGGGCCACGGAGCGCACCGCCTCCAAGCCCTCCTCGGGCAGGCGGGGCCTGGTGAGGAGGAGGGCGTAGAGGCGGAAGACCTCTTCCAGGACCTCGGGGAGGAAGGCGGCGGAAAAGGCCGTGTGCTCCAGGCCCGCCCCGCTACTCCGCCGCACCCCTAGGGCGTCCAGGGCCTGGGCCAGGGCCCTGGCGTCCAGGTCCCCCGCCCCCTTCCAAAGCCATCCCTCCAGGAGGGTGCTCGCCCCCTCCATCCCCTCGGGGTCGTTCACCGCCCCGGCGGGGACCAGAAGCTGGAAGGCCACCCCGGGAAAGTCCCGCTCCTCCAGGGCCACCACCAGACCCGTGGGCAATCGTTCCACCCGACTCACAGGCCTAAGGGTATCATGGAGCCCGGGACGCCACCACCTCACGGGCAAAGCGATGAAGGACTCGGCCAAAAACAGCCTAGAAACACTTCGGGAAAGGCTCCGGCGGCCCCTCCTCCGGGAGCTTAAGGACGGGGCCCAGGACCGGGTGGTGGTGGGGGGCCTCGAGGCCTTGGTGGAGAACCTGGCCCGCCCCTTCCCCCAGATCCTGGCCCTCTTCCGGGGCTACCGGGAAAAGACCCCGGAGGAGCGCAAAGGGCTCCTCTTGCAGGCCCTGCGCCTTCTGGAAAACCCCCAGGAAGCTCCGCCCGGGGCCGGGGGCCGCCTCGGCCTCGAGGACCCCGCCCACCTCCTCGCCCCTCCGCAGAGCCGGAAAAAGCTCAGCGAACTCGGGCTGCGCACGGTGCGGGACGTGCTCCAGCACTATCCCCGCCGCTACGAGGACCGCCGGGCCCTCCCCGGGGTGCGCTTTCTGGAGGACGGACAGAAGGCCACCCTCTCCGTGAAGGTCCTCGCCAAGGAGCTGGTCAGGACCCCCAAGAAGGGGATGCAGCTCGTCCAGGTCAAGGCCCAGGACGCCTGGGGGTGGCGTCTCACCCTGGTCTGGTTCAACCAGCCCTGGGTCCTTTCCCAGGTGGAGGAGGGGGCCACCCTCATCGTCACCGGGAGGGTGCAGCGGCGAAGCGGGGTCCAGCTCTACGTGGAGCACTTTGAGGACGAGGGGGGTGAGTCCCTCTCCACCGGGCGCATCGTCCCCATCTACCCCGCCAAGGAGGGGATAAGCCAGGCCTTTCTCCGCCGCACCGTCCACCGGGCCCTGGAGGAGGCCCTGCCCCTTCCCGACCCCCTGGAGGCCTACCGCCGGGAGCTGGGCCTCCTCCCCTACGCCGAGGCCCTGAAGGCCGTCCACTTCCCCGAGGACGAGGAAGCCCTAAAGAAGGCCCTCCTCCGCCTCAAGTTTGACGAGTACCTCCTCTTGGAGCTCAAGGCCCTCCTGGAGGCCGGGGGGGTGGTGCTGGGCCGGAGCTTCCGGGTGGAGGAGGCCTGGGTGGAGGCCTTCAGGAAGGCCCTCCCCTTCCCCCTCACCCGGGCCCAGGAAAGGGTCATGGGGGAGATCGCAAAGGACATGCAAAGCCCAAGGCAGATGGCCCGCCTCCTCCAGGGGGACGTGGGCTCGGGGAAGACGGTGGTGGCGGCCTTCGCCCTCTACCTCGCCGCCCAAAACGGGGCCCAGGGGGCCCTCATGGCCCCCACGGAGATCCTGGCCAAGCAGCACTTCCAGAACCTCGCCCGCTACCTCTTCCCCCTGGGGGTCAGGGTGGAGCTCCTTCTGGGCTCCATGAGCCAGCGGGAAAAGGAGGCGGCCACCCTCCGCCTCAAAAGCGGGGAGGCCCAGGTGGCCGTGGGCACCCACGCCCTCATCCAGGAGGGGGTGGGGTTCCAAGACCTGGGCCTCGCCGTGGTGGACGAGGAGCACCGCTTCGGGGTGCTGCAGCGCCGGGCCCTCCTCAGGCTCGCCCCTCTTCCCCCGGACGTCCTGGTGATGTCCGCCACCCCCATCCCCCGCTCCCTGGCCCTAACCCTCTACGGGGACCTGGAGGTGAGCCTCCTGGACGAGATGCCCCCGGGCCGCACCCCGGTGAAGACCAAGGTCCTCCCCCACCGCCTCCGCCTCCAGGCCTATGCCTTCGCCCGGGAGGAGGTGAGAAAGGGCCACCAGGTCTTCGTGGTGGCCCCGGCCATTGAGGAGAACGAGGAGCTGGACCTAAAGGCGGCCACCACCCTCTACGAGGAGCTCAAGGGCCTCCTCCCCGAGGTGCGCATGGCCCTCCTCCACGGGAGGATGCCCGCCCGGGAGAAGGACGAGGTCATGGAGGCCTTCCGTAAGGGCGAGTTTGACCTCTTGGTCTCCACCACGGTGGTGGAGGTGGGGGTGGACATCCCCCGGGCCACCCTCATCATCGTGGAGAACGCCGAGCGCTTCGGCCTCGCCCAGCTCCACCAGCTTCGGGGCCGGGTGGGGCGGGGAGGGCTTCAAGGCTACGCCATCTTCCTGGCCGGGGAGGCGGGCCAGAAGACCATGAAGCGCCTCAAGGTCCTCGAGGCCTCCACCGACGGCTTTTACATCGCCGAGATGGACCTGAAGCTCCGGGGCCCCGGGGAGCTTAGGGGCACCCGCCAGTCCGGCTACCCGGAGCTTAAGCTTGGCGACCTCGCCGAGGACACGGGGATCATTGAGAAGGCCAGGGAGCTGGCCAAGGCCGTGGTGGAGAAGGACCCCACCCTGGACCTCCCCGAGCACCGGGCCCTGAAGGAGGCCCTGCGGGCCCAGGCGGAGCGCATCGGCTTTCGGGAAGTCATCTGATGCAGGCCCTTCCCCACCCCCACCTCCCCGCCTTCTTCTCCGAAGGGGGGGCCCTGCGGGCCAAGGCCCTCCAGGACTACCTCCTCGCCCTTTCAGGGGCCTACGCCGCCTACGCCCCCCTTCCCCCGGTGCGCCTCTTCGTCCTCTCGGAACGGGACTGGCGGGCCCGGCTTCCCTACCCCTACGGCCTCCCCTTCCAGCACACGGGGCCGGATGGGCTTGCCGTCCACGCCCCCCTCGTCTACCCGGAAAGGCTCCTCCACCGCCTGCGGGAGGTGCTCCTGCCCTTGGGCCCCCCGCCGGGGGAGATCCCGGCCTTCTTAGACCTAAACCTAGGCCACGAGTACGCCCACGCCGTTCAGGTGGCCTGGAAGCTCCGCACCGGGGCCCGCTGGCTGGACGAGTTCTTCGCCAACTACCTCTTCCTCCTCGGCCTCCAGGGGTCCAGGCCAGACCTTTTGGAAACCCTCCTCACCTGGAGCCGGTACCTCTCGGGGCTCAGGCCCGCCAGGCGGAGCCTTTCCGCCTACGAAAGGCGGCGGGGCGGCCTGGAAAGCGCCCTCTGGTTCCAGGCCAACTTCACCCTAAAGGCGGAGGAGCTTTGGCGTAAGGGCCGGGACCGCCTCCTCATCGCCTTCCTGGCGGCGGCCCCCCTGGACCGCAGGAAGGGCCACCGCCTCTTGCTGGAACTTTACCCGGAACTCAAGGCCTGGTTCGCCGCCTTCGGCCTCAAGGCCGGACCCGCGGAGGGGTCTTCCCCTCCGCCAGGGCCTTGAGCCACTCCAGGAAGGCCACCTCCCCCACCTTCAGGGTGTAGAGCTCGGGCCGGGGGAGGATGCAGTGCTGGCTCCCCGGGGCCAGGAAGAAGGTGTAGTTGGGCGCCTGCGCCGGGGCCGAGAGGGCCTCCTGGGCCCTTGCCGCCCACTCCCGGGCCGTGGCCTCGGAGGGGGAGGCCTCCTTCTTCATGAGGGCGTAGAAGTAGATCTGGGTACCGTCCAAAAGGGTGGTGTACTGGGCCAAGACCGCCTGGGGGTAGGCCTGGGCCAGGGCCCGGTAGACCTCCGAGACCCGAGGCGGCGAGGAGAGGCCGGACAGCTCGGGCAAGCGAGGGTTCCAGACGGCAAAGCCCGGGAAGTCCCCCGTGACCACCCCCACCCCGGCGTCCCCGCATACGGCGATCTTAGCGTCTTTGTAGGTGGAGAGGACCTTGTCCGCCCAAAGCACCGCCCCGTAGGCCCCGGCGCTGCACCCGGTGACGAAGACCCGCTCGGGGTTGGTGTGGTTGCGGAAGACGTACTCCAGGGCGGCCTGGGCGTTCCGAGCCCCCTGGTGGTGGACCTTGAAGCCCCCGTAGTCCACCGTGGCCCGGCCCACGTGCAGGTCCCCCGTGCAGTAGGGGACGAAGACGTGGGTCCAGCCGAAGAAGGGGTTGGCCACGCTCATGCGGTTGTAGATACCTTGGGCGAGGAGGAGTTCCTGCACGTCCACCCGCTTGCGGTAGGTGCGGCTTTCGGGGCCGCAGGTGGCCTGGTCCCAGCAGGCCCCGCCCCCCTGAAAGTCTATGACCACCTTTTTGGGGTCTCCCGGGCTCACGTAGAAGCGGTAGGGGGAGCCGTCCGAGCAGACCCCCCCAGGCACCTCCACCGCCTTCCAGAAGGCCTCGAGGCCCTGGGCCAGGGCCAAGGCGAATAGGAGAACCAGGGCGATAAGCCGCTTCATCTTTCCACCTCCGCCGCCATTGTACGGGTCTTCTTATACCAGGTCAAGGAAAAGCCGCAAAAAGCTTCTCGGCCCCAGGCAGAGGCCTCCACGTTGCAACCAGGCCCCGGCGAGGCTTTCGCCGGGGCCCCTATCCCGGATCAGAAGACGGCTTTGCGGAGGATGTCCGTCACCGAGACGATGCCCAGGACCTCCCCCTGGATCACCGGGGCGCGGCGGATGCCGGTGTTGGCGAAGAGGCGGGCCACGTACTCCACCCCCAGGTCCGGGTTCACGGTGATGACCGGCTTGGTCATGACCTCGTGGACCTGGACGGCGCTCGGGTCCCTGCCGTAGGCGATGACCTTGTAGACGATGTCCGTCTCGGTGAGGATGCCGTAGGCGTCCTCCTCGTGGCGGCGGTCCACGAGGAGGGCCCTGAGGCCCGTCTCCTTCATGAGGTTGATGGCCTCCTTCACCGTGGCCGAGCCCTGGATCATCACCACCTCGGTGGACATGATGTCCCTGGCCTTTTTCATGGCGCACCTCCTCGCCCATGGAAAGGACTTCTGGGCAAAACGAGAATACCTCCTCGGGGTAGGGGCCCTCCAGGGACAAACGCCCCGGGGCCCAGCCCCCGCCAGAGCGGGGTGCTCAAATCCATTCCACCCGGCTTCCCGAAGGGTGCTTGCGCACCCGAAGGCGGGCGGGGAGCCTTTCCGCCAGGGCCTCCACGTGGGTTACGATGCCCACCAGCCGCCCCCGGGTGGGGAGGGCCTCGAGGATCCCCGCCACCTGCTCCAGGGCCTCGGGGTCCAGGGTGCCGAAGCCCTCGTCCAGGAAGAGGGCCCCAAGACGCCCCCGGGAAAGCTCCTCGGAAAGGGCCAGGGCCAAGGCCAGGCTCGCCAGGAAGCTCTCCCCTCCGGAGAGGGTCTTCACCGGGCGCCCGGCCTCGGTCCAGAGGTCCAAGACCCAGTACTCGTCTTCCTGGACGCGCAGGCGGTACCGCCCCCCGGAAAGGGTGGAGAGAAGCCCATCCGCCCGCTCCACCAGGTGGCGTTGCCGGAAACTCAGAAGGTAGGTGGGGAAGTTGTTCCCCTGGAGGTCCCAGGCCAGCTTCTCCCAGAGGGCCATCTCCCGCACCACCTCCGCCAGGCGGGCCTCCAGGGCCCGTCTGCGCTGGAGGCCTTCCCGCAGGCTTTCCGCCCGGGCCTCCTTGGCGCCCATCTCCTTGCCCAGCGCCTGGAGCCCCTCCTCCACCGCCCGCAGGCCCTCCCGAAGCGCCTTCACCCGGGCCTCGGCCTCGGCGAGGGAGAGGGGAGGAAGGGGGCCCAGGGCCCCCAGGCCGGCCTCCACCTCGGCCCACTCCCTCTCGTGGGCCCGGACCCTCCCCTCCAGGGCCTCCCTCTCCCCCGGGGAGAGGACCAGGGCCCGGGCCTCCTCCTCGGGCATGAGGCCCTGCACCGCAGCCCGGGCCTCCTCCAGGGCCCGGGCCTGCTCCTCCCCACGGGCCCTCAGCCCGGAGAGCTCGCTTTGCGCCCGGCCGATTTGCTCCCTTAGGGCGTTCTGCTCCCCCTCCTTGGCCTCCAGCTCCCTGACCCTGGCCTCCAGGCCCTTCAGGTACCGCTCCACCCCGAGGCCCCCGGTCTTCCCCTCCAGGTAGCGGTGAAGCCCCGCCGCCAGAAGGGCCTTCTCCTCCTCGAGGGCGGAAAGCCTGGCCTCCACCTCCCCCAGGGTCCCCAGGCCCTCCCGGGCCACCCGGTCCTTCAGGGCCTGGACCTCGTCCGCCAGGGCCTTCACCCGGCCCTTCTCCTCCCTGTAGGCCTCCCGGAGGGCGGAAAGCCCTTGCTCCGCCTCCTTGAGCTTCCCTTCCAAGGCCTTGGGGTCCTCGGGGACGGGCCCGGGCCCGGCCTCCCCCACAAGGCCCCTCAGGGCCTCCCTCTCGGAGAGGAGGGCGCCCCGCAGGCGCTCCAGCTCCCCCAGCCGCCCCTGGAGCGCCTTCCTTTCCCCCTCCAGGTCCCGGGCGGGGGGCCTTTCCGGCAGGCGGTGCACCACCCCGCCGCAGAGGGGGCAGGGCTCCCCGGGGCGGAGGAGGTCGTGGTAGGCGAGAAGCCCCAGGCGGCGCTCCTCCTCCCTCAGGGCCTCCAGGGCTTCCCTTTTGGCCTCGGCCTCCTCTTCCAAGGCCAGAAGGGCCGCCTCCACCTGGGCCAGGCGGTGGGCTAAGGCCCCCCTTAGGCGCGCCCGCAGGCCCTCCACCTCCTCCCGCTGGGCCTTCCCCTTCTCCTCCAGCTCCCCCAGGGCCTCCTGGGCCCTCCTCAGGGCCTCCTCCCGCTCCGCAAGCCGCCTCAGGACCTCCAGGGCCCTCCCTAAGGAGGCCTCCTCCTCCAGGACCCGCTCCAGGGCCCCGGGGTCCAGGCGGGGGGAGGGGTGCTGGGGCGCGCCCACGAAGGCCTGGGCCACCCGCTTCCAGAGGGCCTCCAGGGCCTTGAGCTCCTGGTCCTCACGAAGCCTATCCCGGGCCTCCTTCAGGGCCTCGGGGTCAAAGCCCAGGTCCCGGAGCCGGGCCTCTAGGCCCCGGAGTTCCCCCTCCAGCCGGGCCAACTCCTCCTGGGTCTTCCGCAAAGCCTCTTCCCACCCCCGGTACCTCTCCCAAAGGGGCAGGGCCCGCGCCGCCTCCTCGGACCGGGCCAGGCGGTGGCGGAGCCCCTCTATCTCCTTGGACTCGGCCTCGAGGCGGGCCCTTCGCGCCTCCAGCCGGGACTTTTCCCGGATCTTCTCCAGAAGGCCCTCCGCCTCCTTAAGGGCCCTCTCCCCCTCCTTCCTTTCCCCCTCCAGGCGGGCTTTCTCCCGCCTCAGGGCCTCCAGCTCCGCTTCCAAGGCCTCCAGGGCCTCCTGCGTGGCCCCGGCCAGGGAGGAAAGCTCCCCCTCCAGGCGGTCCTTTTCCCCCTTGAGCCGTTCCCGCTCCTGGGCGGCCTTCTCCCTGGCCCTCTCCAGGCGCGAAAGCTCAAAGAGGTCCATAAGAAGCTGCCGCCTCTCCCTGGCCTCCCCCTTGAGGAAGCGGTCAAACTCCCCCTGGGGCAGGAGGAGGGCCCGGGTGAAGGCCTCGTAGGAAAGGCCCAAAAGCCCTTCCAAGGCCTCGTTCACCTTCTCCAGGGTCTCCAGGGGAACGAGCCTCTCCCCCGCCCCGAGCTCAAAGAGCCGGGCCTCGCTCCTCTTCCCCCGCACCCTCTCCACCCGGTACAGCCTCTCCCCCACGGCAAAGGTGAGGCGCACCCGGGCCTCGCTCTTGGCGGGGTGGACGAGGTCCCTGACGTTTCGCCCCACCCGGGGAACCCGGCCGTAGAGGGCGAAGGCGATGGCGTCCAAAAGGGTGCTCTTCCCGCTCCCCGTGGGGCCGGTGATGGCGAAAAGCTCTACCTCGGAGAAGTCCACCTCCTGCCTCTCCCGGTAAGGGCCGAAGCCCTCAAGCTCCAACTTCCAGGGCCTCACGCTCCACCTCGCGCAACACCTCCCCGAAAAGGGAGAGAAGGGCCTCTTCCTTGCGGTTCCGCTCCTCCAGGTAGCGGCCGTAGGCCTCCACCAGGCCGGGCTCAGGTCCCACCTCCCCCAGGCCTTCCTGCGGCTCCGAGAGGGCCTCCAAGGCCAGGAGGTGGGGAAGGTCCCGGTAAAACCGCTCCTTCTCCGCCGGGGAAAGCCTCCCCTCCACCACCAGGCGCAGGTAACCGGGGAAGCGCTCAAGCTCGGAAAACCTCCCGTCCAGCTCCTCCCTCTTCAGGCGGAAGGTCCTAAGGGGCTTCCCCCAGCGCTCCCGGATGGGGTGCACCCGGGGGGGCCCCGAGGGAGGGAGCTCCACCAGAAGCGCCCCCCTTTCCCCCTCCTCCCCCTCCCCGAAGTCCAGCTGCACCAGGCTTCCCGCGTACCAGGCCAGGGGGGCCTCCGAGACCTGCTGCTGGCGGTGGACGTGCCCCAGGGCCAGGTAACGGGCCCCCAAGGGGAGGACCGAGGGGGGCACGGCGTAGGAACCGGACAGGTGGAAGAAGAACTCCCCGCCCCCGGGCCTCACCCCCTCCAGGGCGAAGTGGGCCAGCATCAGGGGGCTTTCCAGGTTGGCCAGGACCCGCCGCATGGCCTCGGCGTAGGTGCGGTGGCGCTCCTCCGCCTCCTGCCACACCCGCCTCACCAGGACCCTCTCGGACACGAAGGGCACCAGGGCCGCGGCCAGCCCCTTGGCCTCCACCACCCCGCCCTCCTCCCGGAAAAGGAGCCTCCCCCTCACCACCGCCCCCGCCAGGGCCAGGAGGGGGGAGAGGGCCTCGAGGCGCTCCTTGGGGTCGTGGTTCCCGGCGATGACCAAGGCGGGCACCCCAAGCTCCCTAAGGCGCAGGAAGAACTCCACGGCATAGGCCTCGGCCTCGGCGGAAACCTGGGGCCGGTCAAAGAGGTCCCCGGCCACCACCACCAGGTCCACCCGCTCCTTGCGGACCACCTCCAAAAGGTCCTTCAAGGCCCCCCCGATCTCGGGAGTGCGGTCTATGCCCTTCAACACCTTTCCCAAATGCCAGTCGGCGGTATGCAATAGGCGCACGCCCCCATTGTAGGAGAACCCCCCCGGGCCCTGGCCCTGCGACACGAAGGCCTCTAATGAAAATGCCCCCGGTCCTCCGGGGCCTCCCCCCTTCCCCCCTGGAAGAACCCGGCCGCCACCAGGGTGGTGAGGGGAACCGCCAGGAGAAGCCCCAAGGAGCTTAGGACCATGGAGGCGATCTCGGCGGCGAAGGGCTCGGTGTTCAGGAGGAAGCGCAAGGGGGTGGGGTCCTTGGTGAGGAGGAGAAACAGGGGCAAGGAGCCCGCGGCGTAGGCCAGGACCAAGGTGTTCACCAGGCTTCCTATGTGGTCGTAGCCCACCTCCATTCCCCGGCGGTAGAGCTCGTAAAGCCCCAGGCGGGGGTTGGCGTGGCTTAGGGCCTGGACCACCGCCGCCTGGGTCACGCTCACGTCCGTGAGGGCCCCCAAAGCCCCCACCACCACCCCGGCCAGGAAGAGGGAGAGGAGGTCCACCCCGCCCCACTGGCGGAGGAGGAGGGCCTCCTCCGAGGCCAGCCCGGTGAAGCCCATGGCCCGGACGAAGAAGGCGCTCAAGAAGAGGACGAAGGCCACAGCGCCCAGGGTGCCGAGAAGGGCCGCCGTGGTCTTGCGGTTGACCCCGTGGACGAGGTAGATGGTGAAGAGGAGCACCCCCAGGCTCCCCAGAAGGGCGTAGAGCAGGGGGTTTCCCCCGGAGGCTACCCGGGGCACCACGAAGTAGACCACCACCAGAAGGCTCAGAAGGGTGCCAAGAAGCCCCCGCACCCCCTTGGCGCGGCCCAGGAGGGCCGCCATCAGGGCGAAGAGGCCCAAAAGCCCCAAAAGCCCGGGCATCCGGTCAGGCTCGGTCACGTAAAGCCTCCCTCCCTCACGGTAGAGGACCACCCGCATGCCCGCCCTAAAGCCCCCCCCGTCGGTGGGCAGGAGGGCCTCCCTCACCCCCTCCCGCACCTCCACCTGGGCCACGCCCCTCTCCCGGTCCAGACCGAGGATGCGCCCCAGGAGGTACTCCCCAGCCCCCTGGGCCCAGGCGGAGAGGGACCACAGGAAGAAGAACAGGGCCATAAGGGAACGCATGGGTCAACTGTATCGCAGGAGGATGAAAATTTCTTCTCAGATGGTTATCCTCCTAAGCATGGAGCGCTCCACCCGGCAGCGGCGGGCCATCCGGGAGGTCTTCCTGGAGACCGACCGCCCCCTCTCCCCCCAGGAAGTGCTGGAGCTGGCCCGCAAGAAAGTGCCTTCCTTGGGCCTGGCCACCGTCTACCGCAACCTGAGGAACCTCCAGGAGGAAGGCTTTCTGGTGCCCGTGGCCCTGCCCGGGGAGCCCCCGAGGTACGAGCGGGCAGGCCAGGCCCACCACCACCACTTCCTCTGCCGGGTCTGCGGCCGGGTGTACGAGCTCTTGGGGTGCGACCTGGCCCTCACCCACCTGCCCCCGGGCTTCCTGGCCGAGGCCCACGAGGTCACGGTCTACGGACGCTGTCCCCAGTGCTACTCCCGGGCGGGGTAGAGGTCCAAGGGTTTGGTCCAGCGCACCTCCTCGAGGGCCCCGTCAAAGCGCAGGATGGCGGCAAGCCGCCTTCTGGAGTAGACCCTGTAGGGGTCCTTGGGGATGAAGGCGGTGACGATGTCCACCTGGCGGGGGGTGGCGTACTCCAGAACCACGTGGAGGGGAAGCCGAAGCCTGGGGGGAAAGACCATGTAGCCCAGGACGAGCATCCTCTGGTCCTCGGGATAGATGGCGAGCTCCCTCCCCCACTCCAAGGCCCGGAGGACGTCCAGCTCCGTGAAGCCCTCCTGGAGCATGTGCCGGGCCACGTGGGGGCCCAGGCGGTAGCGGCCCTCTTTGAGGTGGGGAAGGAGGTCCGGGAGGCGGCGGAGGCGGGGCTTTTTCACGGGGAACCACCCCCTTGCGCCCCAGTCTAGGGGAAACCCCTTGTAAGGAATGTGCCCCTTACCGGTAAGGGCCCAAGGCCTCCGGGTCCCTCACGGCGATAAAGGCCCCGTAGACCCGGTCTGCCCCCGCCCTCTTTAGGGCCTCCTTGGCCCTCAGGAAGGTGGCCCCGCTGGTGAGCACATCGTCCACCAGAAGCCAGGCCCCCTCCACCCTAAGGGCGGGGGCAAAGAGGTCCCCTGGGAGCTTGTGGCGGGCCCTGCCCCTGGAGGGCTGGCTCGGGGCGTAGCGCACCCGGCGGATGGCCCTGCGGTAGGGGAGGCCGAGGAGGCGGGCCATCTCCCGGGCAAGGAGCTCAGGGGGGTTATAGCCCCGGAGGAGGAGCCGGGGAAGAAGGGTGGGCACCGCCGTGACCCCGTGGAGGGGCCAGCCCGCCTCCCGCACCCCTTCCGCCAAGGGAGCCGCAAGGAGGGGAGCGAGGCCGGAGCGCCTGCCGTACTTCAGGGCCCGCACCAACCCTCCCCTCAGGCCGTAGGGTCCCAGGTAGACCAACTCCTCCCGCACCCAGGGCCTAAGCCCCGCCCGGCAGGCGGCGCAAAGCAGGGGGCGGTCCAGCCTTCCCCCGCAGCCCGGGCAGGTGTGCCCAAGAAGCCCCTCAAGAAAGGCCCAGGGCATCCCTCAGCGCCTCGTCAAAGGGGGGGTAGAGCACCCCCTTTTCCGTGACGATGCCGGTGAGGTAGCGGTGGGGGGTCAGGTCAAAGGCCGGGTGGTAGGCGGGAAAGCCCTCGGGGGCGAGGCGCACCCCCCTTAGCTCCAGGACCTCCTCGGGGGGGCGCTCCTCAATGGGAATGCCCTTCCCGCTTGGGAGGCTTGGGTCCACGGAGGAGAGGGGCAGGGCGGCGTAGAAGGGGATGCCGTGGTGGTGGGCCAACACCGCCAGGGCGTAGGTGCCGATCTTGTTGGCGAAGTCCCCGTTCAGGGCCATGCGGTCCACCCCCACCACGACCGCGTCCACCTGGCCCCGCTGCATGAGGAACCCCGCGGCGCTGTCGGGGATGAGGGTGGCGGGGACCCCCGCCTTCATGAGCTCAAAGGCGGTAAGGCGGGCCCCTTGGAGGTAGGGCCTCGTCTCGTCCACCCAGACGTGGGTGACCCGCCCCTGGCGGTGGGCCTCGAGGATGGCCCCGAGGGCGGTGCCGAAGCCCCCCGTGGCCAAAGGCCCGGTGTTGCAGTGGGTGAGGACCTGGCCCCTCAAGACCTTCGCCCCGTGGCGGCTTATGGCCCTTTCCGTCTCCTCCACCTCGCGCCAGAGGGCCTTGGCCTCCTTTAGGCTCCCCTCTAGGTCCCCAAAGTGGGGGCGCATCCGGTCCAGGGCGTGGAAGAGGTTCACCGCCGTGGGGCGGCTTTGCCTCAGGAGGCGGTCCGCCTCCAGGGGGTCCTCCCCCCTTAGGTGGGCCAGCACCACGCCGAAGGCCGCCGAGACCCCGATGGCCGGAGCCCCCCGCACCACCATGGCCCTTATGGCCTCGGCCATCTCCCTGGCGGTGCGCACCGGCACCCAGGCCTCCTCGAGGGGAAGCCGCCTCTGGTCCAGAAGCCAGAAGACCCCCTCCTCCTCGTCAAAGCGGAAAGGCAGGATCCGCTCCACGCCCTAAGCCTAAAGGAGGCGGAGGAGTTTGTCGTCCTTGGGACGCACCTGGCCCCGGCCGTCCCGGTTGGAGGTGGTGACGTAGAGGGCGTGATCGGGGCCGAGCTGCACCTCCCTGAGGCGGCCGAAGCCGGAGAGGGCGGTCTCCACCCGCAAAACCCGCCAGTTTCCCCTTTCCCCCTCCAGGACGAGCCTCAGGAGGGCCTGCCCCCGGAGGCCCGCCACGTAGAGGTCCCCCCGGAAGAAGGCCAGGTTCCCGGGGGGAAAGCCCTGGGGCCAGAAGTAGAGGGGGTCGCGGTAGCGGGGGTCGTTCCTTCTTCCCACCACCCTGGGCCAGCCGTAGTTCCCCCCGGGAACGACCACGTTCACCTCGTCGTGGCCAAAGCCCTGCTCCCCGCTCGGCCCGTGCTCGCTCAGGAAGAGCTCCCCCGTCCTGGGGTGCCAGGCAAGCCCTTGGGGGTTGCGGTGGCCGTAGCTGTAAACCTCGGGCCTCGCCCCCCTTCGCCCCAGGAAGGGGTTTCCGGGGGCGGGCTCCCCCTCCGGGGTGAGGCGGAGGACCTTCCCCCCCAAGGAGGCCAGGTCTTGGGCGAGCTCCCGCTCGTAGGCCTCCCCCGTGGTCACGTAGAGCATCCCGTCCGGGCCGAAGGCGATGCGGCCCCCCGAGTGGAGGCCGTGGGGGCGGGCGGGGATGCCGTCCAGGACCACCCGGTCCAGTACCCCCCTCTCCCCCAGGTGCCTAAGGCGCACCACCTGGTTCCTCAGGCCCCCCTCTTCCACGGTGCGGTAGGCGTAGACGTAGGGCTCCCGGGGAAACCTGGGGTGGAGGGCAAGGCCCAAAAGCCCAGACTCCCCCCGGGGGTAGACGGGTAGCTCGGCGTAGGTGGAAAGCCTTCCCTCCCTAAAGAGCCGGATCCTCCCGGGCCTCTCCGAGATCAGAACCCCCCCGTCCGGCAGGAAGGCCAAGGCCCAGGGGACCTCGAGGCCCCCCACCACCTCCTCGGCCCTCAAGCCCTGGGCCCGGGAAAGTCCCAGGCCCAGAAGCCCCCAAAGAAGCCGCCTCCGGCTCAGCATAGCCCCTCCTTAAGGAAGAGGCTACCCCAAAGCGAGGCCCCGCCCTTGGGGCGGGGCCCACGTCCCTAGAGAAGGCCCCTACGGACGCACCGTCCCGGAAAGCCGGAGGAGGAAGCGCTCGGTCTGGTAGCGTACCGTGGCCTCCTGGGAGCTGGTGGCGTCCCCGGAGATCCTGGCCCCCACGTAGAAGGTGCCGCTTTGCAGGGCCTGGACCTGGGCGGGTGTGGCCTGGGCCTGCCCCTCCACGCACACCGCCCCCGTGGAGAGGGCCGAGACCTCCTTGGTGCCCTCGGCCAGCTTGTTGGCGTCCTGGAAGAGCGTCCCCCCATCCCCGCCCAGGTAGGCGGTGTAGACCACGCTCCCCTGGAAGCTCGCCCCCGGCGTCTCCGAGGTGAAGCACACCTTGTAGTCCAGGGTAGCCCCCGTGAGGTTCACCCTGCTGTCGGGGGTGTAGCGGATCTCCACGGGGCCCACCGTCTTGGGGTTGGGGCTGATCCCCCCCTGCCCCACCGTGAAGGTTCCCGAGAGGTCCGTAAAGTTCAGGACGTTGATCTCGTAGTTGAAGGGCACGCTGCAGGCGGCAACCCCTAGAAGGAGCCCTACCCAGAGCCAGCCCCTAGCGAGAAGCCCGTATCCCTTGCCCTTACGCATACTGCCTCCTTTCCGGGACCCCTATGGTCCCTATCCCCATTCTCCATCAGGGGGGCTTACAAAAACCTTAACGGGGGAGGGGGGCCACGCCCCCTCTCCCCCGAACCGAAATAGCCGCCTCAGGCCTTGGGGTCCAGGATCACCTTCACCGCCTGGCCCGAGGCCAAAAGGCCGAAGGCCTCCCGGTAGCGGCTTAAGGGGAGGCGGTGGGTGAGGAGGGGCGTAAGGTCCACCCTCCCCGAGTAGACCAGGGCGGTGCCCTGCATCCAGGTCTGCCAGAGCCTCCTCCCCGCGATGCCAAAGGCGGTGATCCCCCGCATGACAAGCTCCCCCGCCAGGTCAAAGCGGATGGGGTCGGAAGGGATCCCCAAAATCCTCGCCTCGCCCCCGGGGATGAGGGCCATGAGGCCCTGGTGGATGGCGGTCTCGTTCCCGCTGAACTCCAAAAGCACCTCCACCCCGCTCCCCGTGACCTCCCGCACCACCTTTAGGAGGTCCTCCTCCAGGGGGTTCACCAGGCGGTCGGCGTAGGGCTTGGCGAAGGCCAGGCGGTAGGGGTTGGGGTCGGAGACCAGGATGGGCCCGGCCCCGCTCGCCCGGGCCACCATGGCCGCCATGAGGCCGATGGGCCCCGCCCCCGTGATGAGGACGCTCTTCCCCGAGACCCCGCTTCCGGCGTAGACGGTGTGCACGGCGTTGCCGAAGGGTTCCAGGATGGCCGCCACATCGAAGGGGAGGTCCTTGGGGTTCACCCAGGCGTTTTCGGCGGGCACGAGGGCGTACTCGGCGAAGCCCCCGTCCCGGTCCACGCCCAGGATCTTCGTGTTCAGGCAGACGTGGTAGTTGCCCGTGCGGCAGGCGGGGCAAGTGTGGCAGACCACGTGGCTTTCCAGGCTCACGTGGTCCCCCACCTGGGGGCGCCTCACCCCGGGGCCCACGGCCTCCACCACCCCGCTGAACTCGTGGCCAGTGATGAGGGGCGGGCGGATCCTGCCCCTCGCCCAGGCGTCCCACTTCCAGATGTGGAGGTCGGTGCCGCAGATGCTCGCCGCCTCCACCCGCACCAGGACCTCCCCGGGGCCCGGCTCGGGCACAGGGCGGTCCACCAGGGTTAGGCCCTCCTCCGGGGCCAGCTTGGCCAAAGCGCGCATACCGGGGCCATGCTACCACCGGTAGGCCGCGCCCACGCTGAAGCGGGTGGCGTCGTTGGCCTCGAGGGCCAGGGTCAGGCCCAGGGCCTGGGTGAGGTCGTAGCCCAGGGCGAAGCTGAAGCGGGCAAGCCTCCCGTCCCCCGGCAGGAAGGTGGAGGAGAGGGTGAAGGTGAGGCCGTCCCTCCGGTACTGGGCGGAGAAGGTCTGCTCCCCCCGGAGGTCCACCTCGTAGCCCAGGAAGAGCTCCGGGCTCAGGTACTTGCCCACGGAAAAGCGGGTGGCCTCCAGCTCCCCGCCCTGGAAAAGGGGCACCTGCACCTGGAAGCGGTCCAGGCCCAGGGCGCGGGAGAGCTCCCGCTCAAGCTGGCCCAGCACCAGGTTCTCCAAGGCCGCCCCCAAGGCCGCCTGGGGCAGGGTTTCCCCAAGGCGGGCCACGTCCGGGGTCCCCAGGGTGAGGAGGGCGTAGATCTCGGGCTCCGTGAGGGGGGGCTCGGAGGTGAAGTGGGGCTCGAGGCGCACCTTGACCCGGCCGTTTTCCCGGAGGAACTCCCCCTTGGCCTCGAGGAACACCTTGTAGCCCCGGGTTTCCGCCTGGGCCCTCAGGGCGAACTCCGGGAGGATGCCCCGGTCTGGCCGGAAGCGGAGGAAGCTCGCGGTGGGGTCCAGGGCGAAGAGGCTTTCCCAGAGCCGGAAGTTCCCCCAGAGGGCCTGGACCTCCCCGGTGAGGAAGGGGTCCTGGTAAGTCCCGCCCAGGTAGACCTCGCCCCTGAGCTCCCCCTGGGCCAGGCTCTCCTGGACCAGGATGCCCCTTTCCGCATAAAGGCGCACGCCGTCAAAGAAGAGGGGCAGGGAGGCCCGGGCCTCCCCCACCGCCACCCCCTCCTTGAGCTGGCGCTGGCTTCCCTCGGGCAAGGCCAGGCGGGCCCTCACCACCTCGGCGTTCCCCGTGAGGTGGTAGGCGCCCTTCTCCTCGTAGAGGAAGAAGCCCTTGACGTCCAGGAGGCCCTCCTGCAGGTAGTACTGCGGGTAGTAAAGGGGAAGGCGGCCGTACCCGGCGAGGCGCAGGGGGAAGAGGGTGCCTTGGACCTCGGCCTCCCCCAGGCGGACCTCCACCCCGTAGGTGGGGTAGCGGAAGGCCACCTGGGCGGGGGTATCCTCCTTGAGCCCGGGGAGGGAGACCGCCCCTTGGGCGGTCACGCGGAAGTCGCCGAGGCTTCCCTCGAGGCCAAGCCGCCCCCGGCCCGGGAAGGGGGCGCTCAGGACCAGCTCCCCCTCCGCCTCCGCCCCCCCGTTCAGGGCCAGAAGCCCCTTGGGCAGGTAGCCCGCCACGGGCCCCAGGCGGAAGCGGAAGTCCTGAAAGGCGAGCTGGAAACCGTCCCGCCTGAGCCGGGCGAGGAGGGTTCCCGAGGCCTCGGGCCGGTAGGGTTTGAGGGCGGGCACCACCTGGAGCACGGGGGTGAAGACGGTGTCCCTCAGGTTCAGATAGAGGTCGCTCCCCTCGGGGCTCCAGTACCCCCCACCCTCCCAGGAGCCCTTGCCGGAAAGGCGGAGGTAGTCCACGTAAAGCCTCTTCTCCCGGTAGCGGAAGGCCGCCCTTCCCCTGAGCTCGTCCCCCCCTCCCCGGAAGACCAGGCTCTCCCCCACCAGCACCCCCTCCCCCGAAAGGGGCTCGGCCAGGGGAAGGCGGAGGCGCACCTCCCCCGTCCAGTAGGCCTCCCCCTCCAGGGGCCCCGCCACCCCTTGCAGGAGGAGGTGCAGGGGGAAGGCCCGGGGGGAGGCCCTTAGGTCCAGCCTGCCCGCCTCGAGGTCCAGCCGGAAGGGGGTTTCCCCAAGCCTCCCCTCCCCCCGCAAAAGCCCTGCCCCCAGGGCCCCCTGGAAGCGGAAGGGCAGGGAGGTCCCCGCCGCCTCCACCCGGCCCTGCACCTGGCCCTGGGCCTCCGACCCCCGGAGGACGAGCCTTCCGGAAACCCTCCCCTGGAGATAGGGGGCGTAGCGGCCCAGGAAGTCCTCCAGGGCCGCCTCCTCCAGGAGGAGCTCCCCCTCCAAGGGGAGGAGCCGCCCCTTGGCCTGGAGGCGCCCCACACCCCCCACCAGGGTCCCCTCCACCCGGTAGCCCTCCCCCCCTATCCGGCCCTGGAAGCGGCTTTCCAGGGGGGGAAGGGGAAGGTCCAGGCGCAGGTCCCCGGAGGAAGGGTAGCGGAGAAGCCCCTCCACGTAAGGCCCCTCCGCCCGCAAGGTGGCCTCCAGGAGCCTTCCCTCCAGGGCCAGGGTCTGGGGGCCCGCCCGGTAGCGGAGGCGGTAGGTCCCGGCAAGTCCCACCTCTCCCTCGAGCCTCCCCGCCCCCGCCACCCACCAGGGGTAGGCGGGGTGCTCCCCCGAAAGGCCCACCCGGTCCCCCTCCCCCAGGAGGACGAGGGCGAAACCCCCGAGGTCCAGGGCAAGCCTCCCCTCCACCCTCCCCCCCCGGTAGCGGAGCCCGCCCTCCCCCTTGGGGCTGGTGAGGTCCAGGGCCAGGTCCCTAAGGCCAAGCCTCCCCTCCAGGGGAAGCCCCACCCCCGGGACCCGGTAGGCCAGGCGCAGGGCCTCCCCTTCCCCCGAAACCCCAAGGCTCCCCAATAGCCTCGCCTCCCCCTCGGCCTCCCGGCGGAGGAGGTCTACCCGCAGGCCCCCCACCTGCAAAAGGGGCCAGGAGAGGCGCACCCGCTCCCCCAAAACCTCCCCTTCCACCTGGGGCAGGCCCCGGCCGGAAAGGGCCAGGACCCCCCCGGGGAAGGCCAGCCGGCCCTCCCAGGCCTCCCGCCAGGCCACCTCCCCCTCCAGGTCCCCAAAGAAGGCCAGGCGCAGGCCTTCCCTTCCCCAGACCCCCGTGGCCCTGGCCTCCCGCCCAAAGGCGGAAAAGACCCCCTCCAGGGCCACCCCCGACCAAGGCCCCTGGGCCTTCCCCGTGAGGGCCAGGGGCCCGTAGCGGAAGCCCGAGAAGGCCAGAAAGACCCCCCCGGGCCCCACCTCTCCCCTAAGCCCTTCCCCCTCCACCGCCACCCGGAAGCCGGGGAGGCCCATAAGGCCAAGCTCCACCTCCCCCAGGCGGTACCTCCCGGAAAGCCAGGCCCCGGGGTAAAGGCCCTCGGCGGAAAGCTCCCCCAGGCCCCGGGGCAAGGGGCCCTGGTAGCGGTAGGCCAGGCGGAAGGGAAAGAGGTCCAGCCTCCCATTAAGGGGCAGGCCCTCCCCCAGAAAGTCCAGGCCCAATCCCCGCCCCAGAAGGCGGAGGCCCCCGTAAGGGGTGGACACCCCGCCCTCCCCGGCCACCTCCCCCAGGTAGCCCTCCCGGGCAACGTAGCGATAAGCTCCCCTGAAGGCCACCTCCCCGTAGGCCAGATCCCCCTCGAGCCCCGCCCTAAGCCCCGGGCAGGGCCCCAGGGGTGGGGGCAGGCAGAAGCTCCCTTCCACCTTCCCCTTCCAGGCCTCCTCCCCCTCCAGGTCCAGGGTGCCCCGGGCCAGGTCCACCCTTCCCCTAAGCCCCCCGCCCGGCAAGGGGTAGTGGAGGGCCAAGGCCCCCGAAAGCCCCCCCTGGTAGCGGGCCTCCCCCTGGAGGTGGGGGCCGAGGAAGGTGAGGGCAAGCCCCTCCCCGTAGCGGAGGTGGAGGGCCTCCCCCAAGACCTCCCCGGAAAGCTCCGCCCTAAGGGGCCAAAGCCCCACCTCCCCGGCCATCCTCCCCTCCCTCCCCTCCAGGGCCACCCAGAGGGGCGCGTCCCAGGGGCCTTCCCCCTGGGCCTTGAGGCGCACGGGCAGGCCGAAGGGGGTGAGGTCCCGGTCCAGCCTCAGGGAAAGGTGCCCCTCCCTCAGGGCCAGATGGAACCCCTCGGCCTCCCCGAAAACCTCCAGCCCGGCCCCCCCGGGGCGGTAGGCGAAGCGGAAGGGCAGCCCCACCAGGGCCCCCTCCCCCTCCAGGGCCAGGGGGGAAAGGCTTCCCGCAAAGCGGGCCTGGGCCTCGAGGCGGGCCTGGCCCAAGGCGTGGGCGTAGCGGCCCTCCCCCGATAGGCTTAGGCCCTCCAGGGAGGCCTCCGCCTCCAGCTTCCCCGGGAGGCCCTCGCCTTCCAGACGAAGCCGCAAGGGCCCCTTCCCCTCCCCAAAGAGGGCCAAGCCCCTCCCCTGGGCCTCCAGGGTGCCCCGGTACCCTTGGGGCCCGTAGGCGAGGTCGGCCACCACCTGGAGGCCCAGGACCTCCCCCCTCCCCTTGGCCCAAAGGTCCAGGCTCCCCCCATACCGGGCGCCCAAGGCCAGGGGGGCCTCCCAGCGGGCCTCCACCCGGCTCCCCTCGCCCTTAAGCCAGAAGGGCCCCTCCTGCTCCAGGTAGCGGAGGCCCTTGAGCTGGCCCTCCAGGAGGTAGCGGCCTCCCTGCCAGGAAAGCCGGGCCCGGCCCTCGGCGTAGCCCGAGGCGTGGCGCACCTCCCCTTCGCCCCTTAAGGCGGGAAGGTCCAGCCGGGCGGAGAGGAGGGTCTCCCCCAAGGGCGCTTGAGCGTAGCGGGCCCGAAGGTCCAAGGCCTCCAAGGGCCCCGAAAGCGCCACCTCCACCCCCCGGTAGGCGAAGCGCCCTTCCGCCTCCCCCTGGGGAAAACCCCGGAAGCGGAGGGAGCCCTCTCCCCGGAGCCCGCCCAGGCCCCGGACCTCCCCCGTCTTCCAGTCCCAGGCCAGGCCCGCCTCCCTCCCCGGCAGGAAGACCTCCAAAAGCCTGCCCCGGTAGGTGGCCTCCAGGGCCTCCTCCCCGTAGCGCAGGGAGGCCCTTCCCTCCCCCTCGCCCCGGAGGGAAACCCGGGCCTCCACCCCGCCCTCCAGGGGAACCCCCAAGGCCTTGGCCAAGGGGGCCACCTCCCAGAGGTTCAGGAGGACCTCCTCCCCCGCCAAGGCCACCTCCCCCCCCTCGTAGCGGAGGCTCAGGGAAAACCCTTCCCCGTACCCCCCCTGGAAGGCGAAGGGAAGCCCCGCCCACACCCCCTCCCCTTCCCCGTGGAGGCGGAGCCCCTCCCCCTGGAACCTCCCCGAAACCCTTCCCTCCCTGCCCAGGAGGGCCAGGGGCAGGTCCAGGCTCCCCCGGTAGCGCCCCCCTTCCCCTTCCAAGGACACCGGCCCCTGGAGGCGGTACCCCACCCCCCCCTCGGTCCAGACCTCCCCCCGGAAGGGAACGGGCCCCAAATAGGGCACCCGGGCCTCCCCCGCCACCCGGAAGCGCAGGGCCCGCCAGGGGCCGCCCCCCTCCCCTTGGGCCTCCACCTCCACCCCCCCCTGCCGGTAGTGGGCGCGGAAGGCCAGGGCGGCCCCCAGGGGGGAGGCCGTCCCCTCCCCTTCCAGGTAGGGGCCAAGGAGGCGCACCCTGGCCCTGAGGAGCTCCTCCCCCCAGAGGGAGGCCTCCCCGTAGGGGCTTTCCAGCCGAAGCCTCCCCCCCCTCGTCCCCCAGGTGCCCCGGGCCTTTAGGGGAAGGCCCAAGGGAGAAAGGTCATACCCCTCCGCCTGCAGGAGGAGGGCAAGCCCCTCCCCGTAACTTCCCATGACCCTAAGCCCGGGGGCCTGGCCCAGGAGGCGCCCCTTAAGGCCCGCCCCCGTTAGGTCCAGGCGGAGGGCCGCCCGGGGCCAGACCGCCTCTCCCCCGTAGCGGAGGCCGGGGAGGTCCGCCCTCCCCCGGAAGCGCCAGGGCCCGAGAAGGGGCACCTCCCCCTCCCCGGCCAGGACCAAGCCGCCCCAGGGCCCCCTTCCCTCCAGGGCCCCGTACCGGGTCTCCAGGCGGAAAAGGCCCCCTTTTAGGTCCCCCTCCCCCCAAAGCCTCCCCTCCTCCCCCCGGTAGCGGAAGGGGAGGGCCAGGCGGAAGGCCCCCTCGGGGAAGGCCACCCGCCCCACCCCGGGGAGGTCCAGGGTCCTTCCCTCCAGGCGGAAGGCCAAGGGGGGAAGCTCCAGGCCCTGGGGAAGGGGCGGGGTCAGCCGGCCCCGCACCCGGAGTGCGGGGAAGACCTCCCCTTCCCCCTCCACGGGCCCCAAAAGCCTGAGGAGAAGCCGCCCGCCCTCCCCCCGGAAGCGGCCTTCCAGCCCGTAGGGCCCCCGCACCCGGGCCCATCCGGAAAAGCCTTGGCCGAAGGCCAGGTCCGCCCGGAGGGCCCAGGGGCCTAGGTCCGCCTCCCCCTCGAGGCGCAGGGCCTCCCGGTAGGTGAGGGTGAGGCCCTGGCCCCGGAGGAGGAGGCCCTCCCCAAGCTCGTAGCGCCCGGAAAGGGGAAGCTCCCCCAAGGGGGTAAGGAGGCGCCCCTCCAGGTCCGCCCCCAGAGGGCGGAGGGTTCCCACGAGGTCCAGGTAGCGCCCCGCCAGGCGGAGCCTGCCCGAAAGGGCCCCTTCCCGGTAAAGGGCCTCCCCGGAGAGGACCAGGGTGTCCAGGGCCCGGACGGGAAGCCCCGTAAACCTTAGGGCCAAGGCCCCGCCCCGGTAGCTTCCCTCCCCGTAAGGGCTATAAAAGCGAAAGCCCGCCCCCTCCTGGCGCACGGAGAGGGGAAAGGCGGCGTAGGGGGAGGTGTAGCGGAGGTCGGCCCTAAGGCGGCCTCCCCGCAGGCGGCCCTGGCCCTGAAGGCGCCCCACCACCAGGGAGGCCGGGCGCAGGGAAAGGCCCAGGTCCCCCCAGGAGCCCTCCAGGGCCAGAGGCCCCAGGGCCCCCCGGACCAGGCTTCCTTCCCCCGCCACCTCCCCCGAGAGGTCCAAGGGCCGGAAAAGGGGAAGGCGGACCCCAGGGCTTTGCACCCAAAGCCGCCAGCGCCCCCCCTCCCCCCGGAAGGCCACCCTCGCCAGGCCCTCCAGGGGCCTGGGCCAGGCGGCGAGGCCCTCTCCCCGGACCCGGGCCCCTTTCCCAAAGAGCCCGAGGGCGCTCCCCAAGGAGTCTTGGTACCGGAGGCGGTAGCCCCCGCCCTTCAGGTCCAGGGCCAGGGCGTAGGTGCGGTCAAAAAGGCGCCCCTCGGCCTCCGCCCCCAGGGCGAAGACCCGGTCAAAGGAAAGCCGTCCCCGGTGGCGGAAAGCCTCCCCCAGGAAGCGCCCCTCCCCCTGGAAGCGCCCCCTTAGCCGCACCTCGGCCCAGCCCTCCCCCTCCAGGAAGAGCGCCCCGTCCCCCTCCACGGGCAGGTTCAGGTGGAAGTGGCGGGCCAGGGCGGGAAGTTTCGGGCGCCCCTCCAGCTGGAAGCGGTAGCGCTCGGCCTTCAGGTCCACCTCCCCCGTGGCCCAAAGGGGCCCCTCGAGGCCCACCCCCTGAAGCCTGGCCTCCACCCGGTCCTCCCGGAAGGCCACCTCCCCCTTGACCCCGGTGAGGAGGAAGCCCACCAGCTCCACCACCCCGCCCTCTACCCGGTTCTCCCCCTCCAGTCCTCCGGGCCCAAGGCGCCAGCTCCCCCAGAGCCTGCCCCCTTTCAGCCCCTCGTAGAAGAAGGAAAGCCCCCGCACCTCTCCCTGGTAGCGCACCTCCCAGGCGGAGAGGTCCGGGGCCAGGGCCCTGGCCTCCCCCTGGAAGCTCCCCCCGGGGAGCCGGGCCACGAAGGTATAGGGGTTTTCCCCCAGTAGGGTGAGGCGGACGGGAGGCAGAAAGAGCCTTTCCCCCTTGGGAAGCTCCACCTGGGTCTCCTCCAAACGGAGTTGCCGGAAGACCACCCGGATGGCGGGGGGAGGCCCCGGTTTCTCCGGGATCAAGGCCTCCCAGGTGGGCCGGACCTTAGCCCCCCTTACCACCAGGGATACGGGAAGCTCCTTGCGAAGAAGTCCCAATAGATCATAGCCCAGGCGCACCTCCTCCGCCTCGAGGGCAAGCCCTTCCCCCTTAAGCACCACCCCCCTTAAGCGCAGCCCCAGGAGGAGGTGCCCCCTCACCTCCTGCACCTGGCCCTTAAAGCCCGCCAGAACCAGGCCCCGCTCCACGGCAAGACGCAAAAGGGAAGGCCAGGCCAAAAGGAGGAGGAGCAGGGCGAACCCCAGGAGGAGGAGAAACCCCCGCCGCATCCCTATTAGCATAGGCACCGGAGATGAAAACCGCGTGGCAAGGAGGGTGACGACTCCCCGCTCTAAAGAGCAGGGCTACAAGATACGGGCTACGCCCGTGACCACGGTTCGTGTAGAGCATTTACTGCCACCACAATCCCCGCAGGCTCCGCCTAAGCCTTTGCCAGGATGTTCTGTGCGGCCGCTATGTCCCGGTAAAGGAAAAATCGCCCTGTACCCAGAAGTGCCTTCCGCGTATTTAGCCTTAGGAGGAGGTATACGCCTTACAAAGCCTGTTCTAGACCTCTTCTTCCCCCAAGGGGAAAACCACATGTCCCCCGAGGAAGCCTTACATGAAGCCCTGCTCCTTTGGGGGGATGAGTGGACAGACCCCCTGGGTGAAGCTGTCCGAACACTTTAGCCAGCAGGCTGACAAGCCCGTAGGCGGCATTGGTCTTCACTGTCGGGGTGGCTCTCCCAGGACCAGGTAGATGCGCAATCCGCTGGGTGCCCTGGGGTCTTCCCTGACATACAGGTACCTGGAGGGGTCGTTCTCAATCTCCCTCGTAAACCTCTCGGGAGGTCTATCCGGCAAGCAGTGCCAGCTTATGTCTATGGGTACCTTCTGGCCCAGAGGAAGGAGTTGAGGCCCTTTCAAGCTGTACCGTGTGATTTCGGGGTAAGGTAAGGGGTCTGGGATGCGCACGGTTTGGCCTGGGGGGAGAAGTGTTACGAACTCCTCATTGCCTCGATCATAACTCCACATCCGCCACTGCTCCCCCATGTGATTCGTCACCATCACCCCCTGACAAACACCCCCGGCTTCGTACATCACGAACAAACTCGGAATACGCTCAGGAACAAACCCCGGGCAAGCGGTAAGCAGGAGGGAGAGGCCGGCAAGAAGCCCAAAAAACCCAACTGTTCTGAGGGACCTCATCTCTTTCACCTCCGGTACATGCCGTATGCTCCGCTGTAGAAAGAGCCCATATCGGTTACATTGACATACCGCCCTTGTGGTATGTCCCCCGCACCTTTTGTTGTCCACAGGAGGACACTGGCGGAAAACCAACCCTCGTGCACAATGTATGCCTGGGACATGGCGTAGTGGCCCTCAAGCCCCAAAGCACGACCAGTAGCATAGAGGGCAATAACAGGTTCGTTGTCCCGTCCAATCTTACCCCGCACAATGTCCCGCACACGCCAGGTGTGTTGGGAGAAGTCAATCAGGGAGATTGGTATACCTACGACAGTGAGTACTGACCCAGCATAAGCCAGGTTCACAAATGCCTTGTGGCTACCCCGCATCTCCCAGTTTTTCCCTTCTGGGCTGGCGTGGTAACTAATCCATGTGTTGGCCCCAGGAATCATATTGGTATCCCGGGTCATACCCTGCCCCATGAAATGCCAGGTGTCCGTGTAGCGGGCAATCCTGGGCTGGTAGTAGTTGATGCCATCCCGTGTCCCGAGGAGCACCGGGTCGAACATGATTTGGGCGAGCTCCCTTTCAGAGCTTGGCGGTCTTCCGTTCACGGTTACGAAATGCACATTGGGGCCGCTTCCAAACCGTTCCCGGTGGAAGGCGTACCAGTTGAAGAGCCGAACTATGGACATGGGGCCGCAACCGACATAGTCCAGGCGCATTAGCCCGCTAGGACCAAAATCCCAAGCACCCCAAGTACCGTCCGGCAGATAACGATATTCTGCTATTGTCTGCTCATTCCCAAACGGGTCTCCCTCTAAAAGACCATTAGCAATGTCGCATTTGTTTTGCGTGGAGCAATCCTGCGGGTCATTGGGGTTGTAAAGGCTGTCGTTGGCAATGTCGCCGTTGTAGCGGTTTCCCCTCACCACACTGGCATAGCCCATGCCAGCACAGAACCAGCCCATACACCAAGCCCGCTCGTTGACATACTGCGGGCTTATACCCCTGGAAGCCATCTGGGTTTCCAGGAGGGTCAAAAACCCCTCTACATCCAGACTGCCGTCAGGCAAGGTAAGCGCCCTTAGGGTCGGTACTCCGGTGCTCTGAGGGCTAAGGCCCTGTCCGCTGGCTTCGGCAAGGACCCTTGCCCAGTCTTCTTTCATCTTGTCCAGGATGCCGTCCTTTTGCCTCTGCTCAATGAGGGTCCGCTGTGCCTTTCTCCACTGCTCTACAACCGCCGGGTCCACCTCGGTCGCCGTGGTGGTATCCCAGATGCGCCCACTGCGGTCTTCCAGGTAGAGAACCCCGGGGGTGGGGCTGAGGAACCGCTTAAAGGAGCCTGCCCGGTCCCGGGTTTCCACTATGCTCTTGAAACTGCTGGCAGGGATGATGAAGGAGAAGAAGCTACGCTTATCCGTGGCCCCAACCGCAAAGAGGGCATGCTCTGGGTCCGGTGCACTCAGGGTTGCCCAGAACTCGCCAGTCCCAGGCCCCAATAGAATCAAGTGGTGTAGCGGCTTGCCAGACATATCGTAGACCATTTCCCTGGCAATCCTGTAGCTCTTCCCTTTTGCCGCCTGTGGACTAAGCCCGCTCGTGGAAACCTTCAGACCCACAGCAAGAGATTCAGCCAGAGCAGGAGGGATGGGGTCCCCATCCGAAGGGGATGCACTGGAGGGTTGAACCCCGCCCAACTGACAGGACGCCACAAGTCCGCTGAACCCTACAACCAGCCACCAGCGACCCAGGAACTTCATGTTTGTACTTACCCCTATTTCACTCTAACCCAACACAAGGTAGTTTGGGAACCCCTTTCTCCCTCAGAAGGGCAGGGGGCCGTACACGGCATCATCCGCTACCCGAGCGGCCTCCTCAGGAGGAAGGTGACGACTCCCCGCTCTAAAGAGCAGGGCTACAAGATACGGGCTACGCCCGTGACCGCGGTTCTCATGGGACGGCGTGGGCCGTCCCTGTCCCCGCAGGCTCCGTGCGAGCCTTTGCCAGGATGTTCCGTGCCGCCGCTATGTCCCGGTGTAGGTGGGTACCGCACCGGGGACAGGTGTACTCCCGCACCCACAACGGCCTCTTTTCCCGATGACCGCACACCGGGCAATCCTGGCTTGTATGTTTGGGGTCTACCCCGATGACCCGCCTACCAGCCACAAGCTTAGCCCTGCCGGGCTGACCCTCCGCTTTGTAGGCGAGGATTTGGAGAAACTGTGCCCAACCGGCATCCAGTACCCCTTTGGCGATGTGAGAACGAGCCAGGCCAAGTATGTTCAGGTCTTCGTGGACGATGGTGCCATATTCCTTCACCAACCCCCTGGCAAGTTTGTGGTGGAAGTCCTTGCGCTGGTTGGCAATCTTGCGGTGCAGCCTGGCCAACCGGGTTTGGATCTGCCTGTACCGATAGCTGCCCATCTTCTTGCGGGAAAGCTCCCTTTGAGCGTTGGCTAGTTTCTCCTGTGACTTCTGGAAGTACCGTGGGGCCTCCACTGTTTTGCCATCCGAGGTGATGAGGAAGTGGGGGTTGGTGCCCAGGTCTATGCCTACGGCCCTTTCGTTTGGGGGAAGAGGCTTGGGCTCCACCTCACAGGTGAAAACGATGTACCGGTGGTCCCCCTCCCGCTTTACGGTAGCGGTCTTTACCTTGCCTTCCAGGGGGCGGTGTAGCTTTATCTTCACCGAGCCGATGCCGTAGATGAGAACTCGTTTTCCATCCTTTTGAAGTTTGACCCCGGTAGCCCCGGCCTGGGGGAAGGTGAAGGAGTCGTAGCGTCCTTTTCCCTTGAAGCGAGGGTATCCGGCTTTCCCTTTCTCCTTCAGTCTGCGGAAGAAGCCCTGGAAGGCTTTATCCACCCGCTCGGTCACGGGCAGAGCCCGTATCTTGATGACGTTCTGCAAGACCTGGGAATGAATGCCTCTGTACTCCGGCAGCTCGGCCCGTATCTCGGGTAGATACCTCTTCTGTTCGTAGAAGCCTACGGTCTTTCCTGCCTTCTTGTAGGCACCCCTGCGTTCTTGCAGGGCGGCGTTGTACAGTTGGCGGCAAAGGTCCAGGGTTTTCTCCAGGTCCCGGGTTTGGGGCTTGGTGGGGTAAAGGCGGTATTTGAAGGCTTTAAGCATGGTCGTCCTGATAGTGGCGTGTGGTGCGTTCTTCGGGCACGTGCGTATGCTAGCACATTCGCCGCCCACTATGGTATGTGCCCCTTCGGAGCACGTGGGGGAGTCCATGTATCTCCGGTTTAAAAACCAGGGGAAACAAGGTAGCCCTTTGGGCTGACATAGCTCCCCCACACCTCCTCTTTTTTGTAAAATGCCCCCATGCCGCGTCTGGTGGCCTTGGTCAAGGGAAGGGTACAGGGGGTAGGATACCGGGCCTTCGCCCAGAAGAAGGCCCTGGAGCTTGGCCTTGCCGGCTATGCGGAGAACCTCCCCGACGGCCGGGTGGAGGTGGTGGCCGAAGGCCCCAAGGAGGACCTCGAGGCCTTCCTCCACCACCTGAGGCAAGGCCCCCGCCTGGCCCGGGTGGAGGCGGTGGAGGTCCAGTGGGCCGAGGAGATGGGGCTGAAGGGCTTCTACGTGTACTGAGCCCAGGCCTGGGGCCTCACCCCCGAGGCCAAGAGGGCCTCGGCCAGGGCCTCCTTGAGCTCCCTCAGCCCCGTGCCCTTCACCGCCGAAACCGGCACCCCTCCCAGGCGCTCCCGCAGGTAGTGGAGGTCGTAGGGCGCCGCCCGGTCGGCCTTGCTCAAGGCCAGAACCCTTGGGGCCTCCACCCGGAGGTCCTGGAGGAGGGCCTCCACCACCCGGTGCCGCTCCAAGGCTCCCTCCTCCGAAGCGTCCAGGACGTGGACCAAAAGGTCCGCCTCCCGCACCTCCTCGAGGGTGGCCCGGAAGGCGGTGAGGAGCTCCCCCGGCATGTGGCGGATGAAGCCCACGGTGTCGGTGAAGAGCACCTCCCCCACCCCGGGCAGGAACCCCCTCCGGGTGAGGGGCCGTAAGGTGGCGAAGAGCTTGTCCTCCCCCGGCTCCCCGCCCCGGGCCAGGGCCTGGAGGAGGGTGGTCTTGCCGGCGTTGGTATAGCCCACCACGGCGACGAGGGGCACCCCCCGGCGCTTCCTCTGCCTCCGGGCCTCCTCGCGCCTTCTGGCGTACTCCTCCAGCCTGCGGGTGAGGTGGGCGATGCGCTCCTGAAGGCGCCTGCGGTCCACCTCCAGCTTGGTCTCCCCCGGGCCCCGGGTGCCGATCCCACCCCCTAAGCGGCTCATCTCCTTCCCCTTCCCCACCAGGCGGGGGAGGAGGTACTTGAGCTGGGCCAGCTCCACCTGGGCCTGGGCCTCGGGGGTCTTGGCGTGGAGGGCGAAGATGTCCAGGATGAGCTGGGTCCGGTCCAGGACTTTAAGCCCCGTGGCCCTCTCTATCTCCCGGGCCTGGGCCGGGGAGAGCTCCAGGCCGAAGATGAGGGTGGCGGCGTTCTCGTGGTAGGCCAGGCTTTTCAACTCCTCCAGCTTCCCCAGGCCCACCAGGTACCGGGGGTCCAGGCTCGGCCGGAAGACCAGGACCCGCTTCACCGGCACCCCCCCGGCGGTGCGGGTGAGTTCGGCCAGCTCCCTAAGGGCGGCCTCGGCCTCGGGACCCTCCCCGGTGTCCACCCCCACCAGGATGGCCCTTTCGCCGCCGCCGTCCAGCACCTCCCGCACCCGGGCCTGGCGGGAGAGCTCCTCCTCCAGGGCCTCCACCTCGGCCCTCAGGTCCAGGTCCAAATACTGGAAGTAGGGCCTGGGGGGCAGGAGGCGCCAGTCCTCCTCCGCCGCCTTGGGGGGGGAGAGGAAGGCCAGGTGCAAGGTGGTGGGCTGGCCCCCCTCCACCTCCAGGGCCGCCAGGCTGTCCAGGCGGTGGAGGAAGAGGACGGACAGGTCGGGCCGGGAAAGCCCGCCGGGAGAGAGGTGGGTGTGGAGGAGGCGGAAGCCGGAAAGCCGCCTTTCCGCCCTCGCCCCCTCGGGGATGGGGAGGTCCTTGGCGTCCCCCACCCCCACCCGCACCACCCGGCCGCCCCGGTCCAGGAGGAGGGCAATGGGACGGTGGATCTCGTGGGAAAGCCCCGCCAGCGCGTGGGCGAGCTCCGGGGTCAGAACCCGCTCCGGGGGCAACCGCCTCCGGTAAAGGTTGGAAAGCCTTTTAAGGTCGCTCTTCCTGAGCCCCTCCGTCTTCCCGAAGATCTTCTCCAACGCCCTCTCAGTATACCAAAAAGCCGCCCTGCCGTAGAGTGGGGGGCGTGCGGCGCCTCGCCTCCCTCGCCCTCCTCCTTCCCCTGGCCTGGGCCCAGGAACCCTACGCCTGGATCGTGGTCCTGGGGGCGGCCCAGTACGGCGGCCACCCCTCCCCCGTCCTGGAAAGGCGGCTCCAGGCCGCCCTCGCCCTCCACCATAAAGGCCTCGCCCCCAGGATCGCCGTGGCCGGGGGAAAGGCCCCGGGGGACCGCTATAGCGAAGGGGAGGTGGGGTGCCGCTACCTCCGGGAAAGGGGCATCCCCCGGGAAGCCCTCCTCTGCGAGACCCAAAGCCAGTCCACCTACGAGAACCTGCTCTTCCTCAAGCCCCTTCTCCGAGGCCAGGTCCTCCTGGTCACCGATGCCCCCCACCTACCCCGGGCCCTTTTCCTGGCCCGCGCCCTGGGCCTTCGGGCGGAGGGCTACGGGGTACCCGGGGCCTACCCCCTGGGCTACCGGCTTAGGGAGACCCTTTACCGCCTCTGGCTTTACCTGGGCTTCAGGCCCTTTCTAAAAGGGCAGAGCCGCCTCCCGGAGGGGGACTACTCCTTGGCCAAGCGTTCCACGGAATCCAGGTAACCCTGGAGGAGGGCCCGAAACTGGGAGAGGAAGAGGGCCTTTTCCTGCCTGGCCCGCTCTATCTCCCCCCGGAGGCGCCTAAGCTCCTCGGCGGCCTCCCGCAGGACCTGCTCCTTGGCCGCCAGGGCCTCCTTGCGGATGAGCTCCGCCTCCCGCTCCGCCTGGGCCTTGAGCTCCCGGGCGATCTTCTCCGCGGCCACCACCGCCCGCTTCAACTCCCCCTCGGCCTCCTTGAGGCGGGCCACCTCCTCCTCCAGGCCCCTCAGGCGCTCCTTCAGGGCCTCGTTCTCCCCCATGAGGCCCTCCATCACCTCGGCCACCCGGGCCAGGTAGGCCCGCACCGCCTCCTTCTGGTAGCCGCGAAACCCCGTGGGGAACTCCTGGTAACGGACGTCCAAGGGCGTAAGGTCCATGTGCCCCTCAGTCTACAAAAAGGGCCCGGCCCACGCGCACCAGGGTGGCCCCCTCCTCCACCGCCCACTCAAAATCGTCGGACATGCCCATGGAGCGCTCGGGAAGGCCAAAGCGGTCGGCGAGCTCGGAAAGCCTGCGGAATATGGGGCGCACCACCCCCTCGGGACCCATGGGGGGAACGGTCATGAGGCCCAGGACCTCGAGGCGGGGCATCTCCCGGAGGCGCTCCAAGAGCCCGGGAAGGTCCTCCTCCAAGACCCCGTGCTTCTGGGGCTCCCGCCCCAGGTTCACCTCCACCAGGACCTTAAGCCGGGTTTCCGCCTTCTCCGCCGCCTTCGCCAGGGCCTCGGCCAAGGGCAGGGAGTCCAGGGAGTGGATCAGGGCGAAGCGGGGGGCGAACTTGGCCTTGTTCCGCTGGAGGTGGCCAACGAGGTGCCACTCCGCCTGGAGGTGCTCCATCTTCCTCAGGGCCTCCTGGACCCGGCTCTCCCCCAAGGGGAAGGCCCCGTGGCGGAGGACCCTCTCTTGGATTTCCTCCGGGGTACGCCCCTTGGTCACCGCCACCAGGCGCACCTCCTCGGGCCGTCGGCCCGCGCGGCGGCAGGCCCTTTCTATACGCTCCAGGACCTGGGGAAGCCCCATCAGAGCTCGGCGAGGATGCCCCGGACGAAGCGCCGGAAGACGGGGCCCGTCTCCGCGGCCACGCGCAGGACCTCCTCCTCGGTGGCGTGGTACTCCCGCTCGGGCACGGCCATGTCGGTGATGGTGGAAAGCCCTAAGACCCTGGCCCCGAGGTGGCGGAGGGCGAGGACCTCGGGCACGGTGGACATGCCGATGGCGTCCGCCCCCAGCTCCCTGAGCATCCTGAGTTCGGCCCGGCTGGCGAAGGAGGGCCCCATGAACCAGGCGTAGACGCCCTCAAAGAGGTGGAGGTCCTGCCTGCGGGCCACCTTGCGGGCCAACGCTATGAGCCCCGGGTCGTAGGCCTCAAACATCACCGGGAAGCGGGGGCCAAGCCGCTCGTCGTTGGGGCCGCGCAAGGGGTTTGCCCCGGCGAAGTTGAGGTAGTCCAGGTGGAGCATGATGCCTCCCGCCCTGAACCGGGGGTTGAGGCCCCCCGCCGCCGAGGTGAGGAGGAAGGTCCTGGCCCCCAGGAAAAACCCCACCCGCACCGGGAAGACCACCTCCTCTGCGGAGTAGCCCTCGTAGTAGTGGACCCGGCCCTGGTAGACCAGGACCCGCTTGCCCTCGAGGTACCCCAGGACGAGCCTTCCCGCATGCCCCGGGGCGGTGGAGAGGGGGAAGTGGGGGACCTCCCCGTAGGGGATCTCCGCCACCTTCTCCACCTCCTCGGCCAGAGGCCCCAGGCCCGATCCCAAGACCACGGCCACCTCGGGGAGGAAGTCGGTTCTAGACCGGATGGCCGCCACGGCCTCCTGGATGTTCTCGTAAACCCCCATACCCTTGCATTCTACTTCTCACCGCCCCTTCACGCCTCCTGGGTAAGCTCTGGGGCATGAAGCGCCTTTTGTCCTTTGCCCTTTTGGGCCTTCTGGCCCTGGCCGCCCCTCTGAAGGAAGTGGTCATAGAAGGGGGCGACCCCGTGCTCCAGGCCCTGGCCCGGGCCGCCCTGCCCTTCGGGGAAGGGGACGAGCCGGGCGACCTCGAGGCCGCCCGCAAGGCCCTCCTGGCCACGGGCTACTTCCGGGAGGCGGAGGTGCGCCTGGAAGGGGAGGTCCTCAAGGTCCGCCTCGTCCCCTACCCCGCCATCGCCGAGGTCACGGTGGAGGCCAAGGCCTTCCCCCAAGAAACCCTCCTGCGCTTCCTGGAGGAGAACTTCGCCATCGGCAAGGAGGCCACCTACAACCCCCTCAAGGCCCAGGAGGCCGCCCAGGCCCTGGCCCAGGCCTTCCGGCAAAACGGCTTCCCCTTCGCCCCCAAGGTGGAGGTGGAGGCCAAGGAAGCGGGGGGCAGGATGGCCCTTACCTTCCGGGTGGCGGAAAGCCCCGAGGTGAAGGAGGTCCGCCTCCAGGGGGTGAGCCTCCTCCCGGAAGGGGAGCTTTTAAAGCTCCTGGAACCCCTCAAGGGCCCCTTTGACTTCGCCAGGTACCAGGAGGCCCTGAGGGCCCTGGCCGGCCGCTACGAGGAGGCGGGCTACCGCTTTAGCGGCCCCGACCCCCAGGCCTCCGCCCTGGAGGGGGGCATCCTCACCGTGCAGGTGCGGGAACTCCGGGTGGCCCGGGTGGAGGGGGAAGGCCTGGACCTCGGGGACTTCCCCTTGAAGCCGGGGGACTACCTGAACTACCCCCGCCTCCTGGAAGGGGTCCAGGCCCTCTCCCGGAAGCTTTCCCGGGTGGTGGACTTTAGCCTCCTTCCCCAGGGGGAGCAGGTGGTGGTGCGCCTCTCCTTGGGGGCCGAGGGGGGCAGGATTGAGCGGGTGGAGATCACCGGGAACACGGCCTTCCCCACGGAAACCCTCCTCCCCCTCCTCCGCCTGAAGCCCGGGGAGGTCTACACTCCCCTCCTGGCCCAGGAGGACGCCCGCCGCATCGCGAGCTTCTACCGGGAGAAGGGCTACGAGGTGGCCAACGTGCGCTATAGCTTCCGGGAAGGGGTCTTCCGCCTGGAGGTGGTGGAGCTCAAGATCGCGGGCTACCGCCTGGAGTGGCAGGGCCCCCACCGCACCCAGGAGGAGGTGATCCTCCGGGAGCTTCCCAAGCCAGGCTCCCTCTTCAGCGTCCCCGAGCTCCGGAAGGCCATGGCCCGCCTCCTGGCCACGGGGCTTCTGGCCGAACCGCCCCGGGTCTCCCTGGCCCCCGCGGAGAGGCCGGAGGAGGTGGTGGTGGTCCTGGGGCTCAAGGAGGCCCGCACCGGCCTCTTCCAGCCCGCCCTGGGCTGGAGCTCCCTGGAGGGGTGGTCGGGAAGCGTCTCCTTTAAGGAGACCAACCTCTTCGGCCTCGCCCACCAGGCAAGCCTGGACCTGGCCTTCCTCCAAAACGAGGCCCGGGACAACCTCTCCCTCTCCCTGAGCTACACCGTGCCCTGGCTCTACCTGGACTTCGCCGACCTCAAGGAGGTGCGCACGAGCCTTTCCTTGAGCGCCTTCTCCACCCCCATCGGCAACAACAAGCTCCTCCAGGGCACCACCGACACCGGCTGGGAGTACACGGAGCGCCGCACGGGCTTCGGCCTCAGCCTCTCCCGGCCCTTCTCCAAGGACCTGGAAAACCTGCGCCTTTCCTTTGGGCTTTCCGCCCGGCGTTCCACCTACGCCCTGGAGGTCTACGACCCCAACGCCCCCTGCGATCCCAGCGTCACCGATACCACGAGCCCCAAGTACTGCGACGGCACCGGCTACAAAAACCCCTCCCTGGCCCAAAGCCTCCTCCCCACCCCCGGTTGGACGGTCCGCCTGGACACCACCTTCGCCTACCTGGATGTGGACGACCCCCGCTTCCGCACCCAGGGCTACGAGGCGAGCCTGGCCACCGGCCTCGGCCTCTCCCTGCCGGACACGGGGGGCCGGAGCTTCTTCGTGCCCCTGGTGGCCACGGGCAAGACCTACTTCGGCCTGGACCCGGAGAAACGCCAGGCCCTGGCCTTCCGCCTTTCCGCCGGCACCCTTCTCGGCTTCCCCCCAGAGAGCGAGCGCTTCTACCTCTCCGGGGGCGGGGCCGAGGCCTTCCTCCTCCGGGGCTACGAGGACCGCAAGTACGGGGGGCTTTCCTTCGCCACGGGGGGGGTGGAGTACCGCTACGATTTCCGCCTCTCCCCCCAGGGAGGCACCAACCTTTACGGCATCGCCTTCTTGGACCTGGGCCTGGCCGACAACACCGGGGGGCCCAAGTGGGGGGCGGGCATCGGCTTCCAGCTGGACCTGGACGTCTTCGGGGCCCTACTGCCTTCCCTAAGGCTGGACTACGCCTTCAGCCCGGAAAGCCCCACGGGAAGGCTCCACTTCCGCATCGGGCCCATGTTCTAAGCGCCCGCACTTTGCCTTCGCAACATGGGATGCCCAAGCCGGGGCTGGGGGAGGCTTTTTTGGGGCCCCCACCGCGGCGAAAGCCGCGGTGGGGTATTTAGTGCCCCTGCCTTGGTTCTGCGACATGAAGGCCTTTACCCAGGGCCGAGAGCGTCCTTTGGGGCCCCCGCTCTGGCGAAAGCCAGAGCGGGGTACTTAAGTCAGCCTTCCTGCCGGAAGACCCCCGCCTGCCGGAGAAGCCTCCGGGCGGTGTCGGTGGGCTGGGCCCCCACGGAAAGCCAGTAGCGGGCCCGCTCCACGTCCACCTTGAGCCAGTCCGGGGTGGTCTTGCGGGGGTCGTAGTAGCCGATTTTCTCGAGGTAAGCCCCGTCCCGCTTCCTGCGGACGTCGGTGACCACGATGCGGTAATGGGGGTTGTGCTTGGAGCCGAACCGAGAAAGCCTGATCTTGACCATACCGTTTCTACCTCCTGAAGATTCCCATGAGTCCCCGGCCCTTCTGCCTTTCCAGGGACTTCATCAGGGCCTTGGTCTCCTCAAACGCCTTGATGAGGCGGTTGAGTTCCTGCACGGTGGTGCCGCTGCCCTGGGCGATGCGCTTGCGCCTCGAGGCGTTGAGGATGCGGGGGTTCTTGCGCTCCTCGGGGGTCATGGAAAGGACCATGGCCTCCAGGCGCTTCAGGGCCCGGTCATCCACCTGAAGCCCTTGGGGCAGGGCCTTGCCCGCCCCGGGGAGCATCCTGAGGATCTCGGAGAAGGACCCCAGGCGCCTGAGGTTCTGCATCTGCCTGAGGAAATCCTCCAGGGTGAGCTCCTTGGCCGCCTTGGGGGCCTCGGCCTCGAGGCCCGCCTCCCGCACCCGCTCCGCCAGGGTGGCCACGTCCCCCATGCCCAGGATGCGGCTCGCCAGGCGGTCGGGATAAAAAGGCTCCAGGCCCTCGGGCTTCTCCGAGACGCCGGCGAAGTAGATGGGCTTCCCGGTGACGTGCCGGGCAGAGAGGGCCGCCCCGCCCCGGGCATCGCCGTCCAGCTTGGTGAGGATGAGGCCGGTGACCCCCACCTTCTCGTCAAAGACCCGGGCCACGGAGAGGGCCTCCTGGCCGGTCATGGCGTCCAGGACCAGGAGGACCTCCTGGGGGCGCAAGACGCCCTTGAGGCGGGCGAGCTCCTCCATGAGGGGCTCGTCTATCTGCAGGCGGCCTGCGGTGTCCACCAGGACCAGGTCCCGCACCCCCCGCCTGGCCTCCTCCTCCACCCGGAGGCGGATGGACTCGGGAGGCTCCCCGTCCCGCACCTCCAGAACCGGCACCCCGATCCGCTCTCCCAGGACCCTAAGCTGCTCCCGGGCGGCGGGGCGCTGGGTGTCGGCGGCCACCAGGAGGGGGCGGCGCCCCTTGCCCTTGTAGTAGAGGGCGAGCTTGGCGGCGGTGGTGGTCTTGCCGGAGCCCTGAAGCCCCACCAGGAACCAGAGGTTTTGGTCCTGGAGGAGGGGCTGGCGCACCTCGTCCCCCAGGGCCTCCTTCAAGGCCTCGTAGACGGTGGCCAGGATCACCTGGGCGGGGGTCAGGCTCTCCAGGACCTTCCGGCCCAGGGCCCTTTCCCGCACCTTCTCCACGAACTCCCGGGCCACCTCCAGGTGGACGTCGGCGCCCAGGAGGGCCCGGCGGATCTCCCGCAGGGTGGAGTTCAGGTCCTCCTCGCCGATCCGCCCCCGGCCGCGGAGCCGGTCTATGGCCTCTTGCAATCGCGCCGAAAGCTTTCCGAACATGCCCCTCCCGGCCCTAAGGCCGGGCTTCAGGATAGGGCACGCTCCTTGAGCGTGTCAACCGCAATTTTTCCCACACTTCTAGTGGGCATGGTTGACGGGAGGACCCCTCCCCCCTAGGCTAGAAAAGGTATGCGAGAGGCGTTGCCCTCGAGTCCCAGGCCCTGAAGGCCGCCTCCGGGCGGCCTTCGGCGAGAAAGGAGGCCGCCCGTGGAAACCACCCTTTCCCCCCTGCTCCAGGCCCTAGAGGAAGGCGACACCCTGACCCTCAAGCGCCTCCTGGAAGACGTCCACCCCCAGGACCTCCTTTCCCTTTGGGACGAGCTCAAAGGGGAGCACCGCTACGTCCTCCTCACCCTTCTCCCCAAGGACAAGGCGGCGGAGGTCTTCGCCAACCTACCGCCGGAGGCCCAGGCGGAGTACCTCAAGACCCTTCCCCCCTGGCGGGTGCAGGAGCTTCTGGAGGAGCTCTCCCTGGACGACCTGGCGGACGCCCTGCAGGCGGTGGAGGAGGAGGACCCCGGGCTCGCCCAAAGGCTCAAGGAGGCCCTGGACCCCAAGACCCGGGCCGAGGTGGAGGAGCTCACCCGGTACGAGGAGGACGAGGCCGGCGGCCTCATGACCCCGGAGTACGTGGCGGTGCGGGAGGGGATGAGCGTGGAGGAGGTCCTCCGCTTCCTGCGCCGGGCCGCCCCAGATGCCGAGACCATCTACTACCTCTACGTGGTGGACGAGAAGGGCCGCCTCAAGGGAGTGCTCTCCTTAAGGGACCTCATCGTGGCCGACCCCAGGACCAAGGTGGCGGAGATCCTGAACCCCAAGGTGGTCTTCGTGCGCACCGACACCGACCAGGAGGAGGTGGCCCGCCTCATGGCCGACTACGACTTCACCGTCCTCCCCGTGGTGGACGAGGAAGGAAGGCTCGTGGGCATCGTCACGGTGGACGACGTCCTGGACGTCCTCGAGGCCGAGGCCACCGAGGACATCCACAAGCTGGGGGCCGTGGACGTGCCCGACCTGGTCTACAGCCAGGCGGGCCCCGTGCAGCTATGGCTGGCCCGGGTGCGCTGGCTGGTGATCCTGATCCTCACGGGGATGGTCACCAGCTCCATCCTCCAGGGGTTTGAGAGCGTCCTCGAGGCCGTCACCGCCTTGGCCTTCTACGTCCCGGTCCTCCTGGGCACCGGGGGGAACACCGGCAACCAGTCCGCCACCCTCATCATCCGCGCCCTGGCCACCCGGGACCTGGACCTCAAGGACTGGCGAAGGGTGCTCCTCAAGGAAAGCCTGGTGGGAAGCCTTCTGGGCCTGACCCTGGCCTTGCTCCTCCTGGGCAAGGTCTTCCTGGACGGGCACGCCTTCCTGGCCCCCGTGGTGGGCCTCGCCCTCTTCCTCCTGGTGCTCTTCGCCAACCTGGTGGGGGCCCTCCTTCCGGTGGTCCTCCGGCGCTTCGGGGTGGACCCGGCCCTGGTTTCCAACCCCTTGGTGGCCACGCTCTCCAACGTCTCGGGCCTCCTCATCTACCTCTCCGTGGCCCGCCTCCTCCTGAACCTGTCCTGAGGCGTGGCGCGAAGCCCGGGCCTTACAGGATGAGCATGGCGTCCCCCAAGGAGTAGAAGCGGTAGCCCTGGGCCACGGCCAGGCGGTAGGCCTCGAGGGTGCGCTCGCGCCCCAGGAAGGCCGCCACCAGCATGAGGAGGGTGGAGCGGGGCAGGTGGAAGTTGGTGAAGAGGGCGTCTATGGCCTTGAAGGCGTAGGGGGGCCGGATGAAAAGCCGGGTCTCCCCCGCCCCCGCCACCACCCCCTCCCCTTCCCGGTAGGCGCTCTCCAGGGCCCGCACCACCGTGGTCCCGATGGCGATGACCCGCCTCCCCTCCGCCTTGGCCCGGTTGACGGCGGAGGCGGTCTCCTGGGGGATCTCGTAGGGCTCGGGGTGCATCTCGTGCCGCTCGGGGTCCCCCTTCACCGGGCGGAAGGTGCCGGGGCCCACGTGGAGGGTGAGGAAGCAGAGCTCCACCCCCACGGCCTTCAGGCGCTCCAGAAGCTCCGGGGTGAAGTGGAGCCCGGCGGTGGGGGCGGCCACGGAGCCCGGGCGCCTGGCGTAGACCGTCTGGTAGCGCTCCAGGGGGATTCTGGCCTTGATGTAGGGGGGAAGGGGCACCTCCCCCACCTCCTCCAGGTGGGCCATGAGGTCCCCCTGGAAGCGCAGAAGGCGCACCCCATCGGGTTCCACCCCCACCACCTCCGCCTGAAGGCCCGGGACCGGCTCTAGGTCCTTGGGGGAAAGGAGGGATAGCCTCGTGCCGGGAGGGGCCTTCCTCGCCGGGCCCAGAAGGGCCTCCCAAAGCCCCGGGGAGCGCTCCCGCACCAGGAGGATCTCCACCCGGCCCCCGGTGGGCCTCCTGGCGAGAAGCCTCGCCGGGATCACCTTGCTCTCGTTGAAGACCACCACGTCCCCAGGGCGCAGGAACCCGGGCAGGTCCCGCACCCTTTGGTGCTCCACCCGAAAGGGGCCTTCCCGGTAAACCACCATCAGCCGGGCCAGATCCCGGGGCTCCACCCCCTCCTGGGCGATCTGCTCGGGGGGGAGGTGGTAGTCGTAAGCCTCCAAACCCTCCATCCTAGCGCTCGGACGACCGGGGCTCCATGAAGGGGTTGGGGATCTCGGGCAGGTGGGTGAAGCGGTCCACGGCGTCAATGAGCTTCTGGGCGGTGGTCTCCCGGAAGGCGACCACCTCTACCCGGATGCCCCGCTCCATCAGGACCTCCAGGATCTCCACGAAGTCCCCGTCCCCGCTCCCCAACACCACCACGTCCAGGTAGGGCATGAGGCGCACCATGTCGGCGGCGATGCCCATGTCCCAGTTTCCCTCGTAGATGGGCTTTCCCCCCTCCCCCAGCTCCTTCACCGTGAGGTACATGCGCCGCACCCGGTAACCGATGGTGGAAAGCTTGTAGATGAAGGGCCAGGCGGAGGTGTCCCCCTCCTTTTCCACCACGTAGGCGGTGGCCCGCACCAGGCGCCTCCCCCCCACGGCGTAGCGCAGGAGGCTCTCAAAGTTCACGTTGCGCTCGTAGTAGTCCCGGGCGGAGTGGTAGAGGTTCTGGGTGTCCACGAAAACCCCAACCCGCTGGTCCTGGTGGTGGCCGAGGAGTTCCATCGGTCCTCATCTTACCCCGCGTTCCTGAGGCCCGCCGCCACCCCCAGGAGGGAGAGGAGCAGGGCCCGCCTAAGCCCCTCGTCCTCCCTTCCCCCCGGGGCCCGGTAACGGCGCAGAAGCTCCACCTGCAGGATGTTGATGGGGTCCACGTAGGGGTTTCTCAGGGCGATCTGCCGCTCCAGGGTCTTCTGGTTGTGAAGCAAGGGGGCTTGGAAGACGGCCTCCAGCAGGGCCCTCGTGGCCTCGTACTCCTGGGCGATGCGGTGGAAGAACCCGTGGAGGTTTTCGGGCACCAGGGAGAGGTACAGGCGGGCCACCCCCAGGTCGGCCTTGGCCAGGGCCATGGCGGCGCTCTCCAGGGTGGTGGCGAAGAAGGGCCACTCCCGGTACATCTCCCGGAGGAGGTCCAAAGGGAGGATCCTTAGGGCGGAAAGCCCGTACCAGCCGGGAAGGAGGAGGCGCACCTGGGTCCAGGCCATGACCCAGGGGATGGCCCTTAGGTCCCGGATGTCCCGCACCCGGCCGTGGCGGTAGACGGGGCGGCTGGCGATGGGAAGCTCTCCCAGCTCCCTTATGGGCGTCAAGGCCTCAAAGAAGGGGAAAAACCCCTCCTCGCCGAGGAGGGCCCGGTAGCCCTGCGTGCTCCTCTCCCCGGCCTCCCAGAGGGCCTCCCGCCAGAGGGGCTTGGGCTCCACCCCATCCCCCAGGGCGGCCTGGGCGAAGTGGAAGAGGAGTTGCTCCAGGTGGCGCACGGCGAGGTCCGGGTGGCCGTAGCGGTCCGCCAGGGCCTCCCCCTGCTCCGTGAGGCGGAGGCGGCGCCCCACGCTCCTCGGGGGTAGGCTGGCGATGGCCCGGCCCGCGGGGCCCCCGCCCCTGGCCGTGGAGGTGCCCCGGCCGTGGAAGAAGAAGACCGGAAGCCCCGCCTCCTCCCCCACCCGGCTCAGGGCTTCCTGGGCCTCGTAGAGGGCCAGGTTGGCCATGAGGAAGCCCGCATCCTTGTTGGAGTCGGAGTAGCCGATCATCACCTCCACCCCGCCCCTCCCCTCGGCGTGGGCCCGGAAGACGGGGTTTCGCAGGAGGCGGCTCAAGACCTCCGGGGCCCGCTTCAGGTCCTCCAGGGTCTCAAAGAGGGGGACCACGTCCAAGGGAAGGGGCTTCCCGGGGCGGTAAAGCCCCACCTCCCGGGCCAGGAGGAAGACGGTGAGGAGGTCGGCGGGGTGGTGGGTCATGGAGACCACGTGGGCCCCCTTGTCCTGCCAGGCCCGGAGGGCCTCGAGGGCCACCCTCAAGGCCTCTCCCCGGGGGGCCTCCCCCACGGGAAGGAGGGGCCTTGCGGTCTTGAGCTCCTCCGTGAGGAGGCCTTCCCTCTCCTCCGGGGAAAGGGAGAGGAGATCGGGGTGGACCCCGCCCACCCGGAGGAGCTCGGCCGCCGCCTCCAAAAGCCTCCCCGACTCCTCCCGGAGGTCCAGGGGCGCGAGCTCCAGGCCAAAGGCGGAAAGGCGGGCCTCCAAGGGGCGGAGGAAGCTTTCCACCACCCCTCCGAGGCCCAGGGGCTCAAGCCCCGCCGCCGCTACCCGGAGGGCCCTTTCCATCTCCTCCAAGGTGGCCTCCCCCGCCTCCAGCCTGCGGTAGAGGGCGGCGAAGTAGCGCCGGTAGGGCTCCCCCGGGAAGCGCTCCACTCCCTGGCCGCCCTCCTGCACCTCCCGGGGAACGGGCACCCGGGCCCCGGAGAGGGAGAGGTCGCGCACCATGGCCTCCAAGGCCTCCAGGAACTTCCTCCTGGCCACCTCCCGGGCGTAGCGGGCGGCGAAGGCGGTGACCCCGGGGGTGACGAAGGGGTTGCCGTCCCGGTCCCCTCCGATCCAGCTCCGGAAGCGCACGGGGCTTTTCAGGCGGGGCCTTTTCCCGTAGACCCGCTCCAGGGCGGCCTCGAGGCCCGCCACCACCCGGGGTACCGCCTCCCAGAGGGTGGTGGGCAGGTAGTAGAGCCCCCCCTTGATCTCGTCCTCCACGCTGGGCCGGGCCTTGCGCACCTCCTCGGTGGCGTAGAGGAGGGCCACCCGGGCAGCCAGCCTCTCCCTCTCCCCCGCCTCCAGCTCCTTTTGCAGGGCCTCCAGGTGGTGACGCAGGGTGCGGCGGCGGGTCTCCGTAGGGTGGGCGGTGAAGGTGAGGAGGAGCTCCAAGCGGTTCAGGTGGGCCTCGGCCTCCTCCAGGGAGAGCCCCCGCTCCCTCAGGGCCTTAGCCAGGGCCAGGAAGCCCTCGGGCCTGGGGTTCTCCAGGGTTTCGGCCTGGGCCCGCAGGCGGTTCACCCGTACCCGGTGGCGCTCCTCCGCCAGGTTCACCAGGTGGAAGTAGTGGGTGAAGGCCCGCACCAGGGCCTCGGCCTCCTCCAGGGAAAGCTCCCTCACCCGGCGCAAAAGCGCCTCCCCCGCCTCCCCGTCCCCCTGGCGCCGGGCCTTGGCCAGAAGGCGCACCTCCTCCACCAGGGCGAAGAACCGCTCCCCCGAGAGGGTGCGGATGGCCTCCCCCAGGAGGCGGCCCAGGAGGTCCACCTCGGCGCGAAGGCGGTCAAAGGGCTCGGTCATGGCTCTTCCCAGACGTAGGGGCTGATGGAGAGGGGTTTTCCCCCCTCAAAGACGAGCTCCGTGGCGTGGAAGCGCGCCCTTCCCTGAGCGGCGCGGAAGGGCTGGGGGCGGCCCGTGAGGAAGCGGGCCAGGAAGGTCTCCACTTCCCCCCCGATGATGGACTGGTAGGTCCCGGTCATGCCCACGTCGGTCTGGTACAGGGTCCCCTTGGGCAGGGGGGCGGCGTCCAGGGTGGGGACGTGGGTATGGGTGCCGAGGACGGCCGAGACCCGCCCGTCCAGGTAGTGGGCCAGGGCCATCTTCTCGCTGGTAGCCTCGGCGTGGACCTCCACCACCACGTAGTCCGCCCGCTCCCGGGCGAGGAGGGCGTCCAGGGCGCGGAAGGGGTCGTCCAGGGGGTCCATGAAGATGCGGCCCATCACCTGGGTGAAAAGGAGGCTCTCCCCGGCGGCCTCGAGGCGCCAGTACCCCTTCCCCGGAGTGCCCGGGGGGTAGTTGAGGGCCCGCACGATGGGCTCCTTTTCCAAAAGCTCGTAGACCTCCTTGTGGTCCCAGGCGTGGTTGCCCAAGGAGATGAGGTCCACCCCCGCTTCCCGCAGGAGGCGGTAACTTCTCCTGTCCAGGCCCTTGCCCTTGGCGGCGTTTTCCCCGTTGGCGATGACCAGGTCGTAGCGGTGGCGGATGTCCGGGAGGTGGAGGCCCACCGCCCGGAGGCCGGGCTCGGCCATCACGTCCCCGATGAAAAGAAGCCGCATGGGGGCATTATATGCCCCCACCCGCCGAGCCCTCTGCGGACTTAACCCACCTTGATATAGGCGTACCCCTTGGCCTGGAGTTCCCCCAGAGCCCCCACGCCCGAAGGCACCCACTTGAGGAAGTCCTCGGAGCGGAGCTTGTCCTTGGGGATGTTGTTGCGGGCGAAGGTGATCTCACAAAGGTAGTACTCCACTCCCAGCTGGGCCAGCTGGCGCACCCGGGAAAAGAGGGCCTCCCGGTCGTACTGGGCCTGGGCCCAAGGAGTGCCCTCCAGGTCCCTCAAGAAGAACTGAACCCCCGCCCCGTGGGCCACCACCACGATCTTGATCTTGAAGGGGTCGTTGTCGTAGACGGAGAGGTGGTTAGCGATGTTGGTGAGCATCTGGCCGAAGCGGCCCGGGTCCCCGAAGTCCAGATGGTAGACCACAGCGATGGGAGTCTCCTTCTTAAACTCCCTATACTCCACCCGCTCGTTGGCCTGGGCCCTGAGGAACGAGCCCGCCCCTAAGGCCGCACTCAGCTTGAGCAAAAACCTCCTATCCATGTCCTCCTCCCTCCGCAGCTTAGGGAGGAGGATATAGGGCTTAGCCCAATCTTGTCAAGGGTTTACGCCCACCCCTCCGGAGGGCCGCCTCAAGCTTGCCGCTTCTGGAGAAGGTAAAACACCCCATACCCCACGGCGGCGAGGAGCAGAACGGGAATGGCGTACTTCAGGAGGGTGGCGACGAGCCCGGAAAGGCCGAGGAGGACCTTGCCCAAGAAGGTGAAGACCCAGCCCCCCACCCAAAGGAGGAGGAGCACCCCCACCACCACCAAGAGGCCCAAGACCACCCACTCCAAGAGGTCGCGCAACGTTCCCATGTCTAAAGCATACTAGAAAGGTGGAGCGCTACCGCCTGGAAGAGGGCATCGTGGTGGGCCGCAAGGCCCTCCCCCAAGGGGACCTCCTCCTCCGCTTCCTCACCCCCAAGGGGAGCCTCGAGGCCCTCGCCAGGAAGGGGCAAAGGCCCACAGGGCGCGCGGGCAGGCTCTCCCTCTTCCACCACGTGCGCTTCCAGCTCTACGCCAAGGGGGAAGGCCTCCCCACCCTGATCCAGGCGGAACTGGTGGGCCGCCTCCACGGCCTGGAGGAGCCCCGCCGCTTCCTCCTCGCCTCCTTTCTCGCCGAGCTGGCCTACCGCCTGGCCTCCCCCGAGGCCGCCCCTCGGATCTACCCCGTCTTCGTCTCCGGCCTCCGGGGCATCGCCAAGCACCCAAACCCCCTCCTCCCCCTGGTCTGGGCGGGCTGGCGGGTGGTGAAGGCGGGGGGGCTGGCCCCCAACCTCCTGGGGCCGGGCCTCTTCCTCTCCCAAGGCCGCCTGGGGGAGGAAGGGGTTTACCTGGGGGAAAAGGGGGTGGAGGCCCTGCGCGCCGTCCTCCACCTCCCCGGGGGAGAGGCCCTGCCTTACCTGGAAGAAGCCCCCCTGGAAAGGCTTTTGCAAGCCTTGAAGGCCCACGCCCGGGAGGCCCTGGGGCCTCTCTCCTCGGCGGAGGTTATAGGGGCTTGATCTCCAGGATGGTGTAGACCTGGGCTCCCTTTTTGCCCTTGATCTCCACCACGTCCCCCACCTTCCTGCCCAGGAGGGCCTGGCCCAGGGGGGATTCGTCGGAGATCTTCCCGCTGAAGATGTCGGCCTCGTGGCTGCCCACGATGGCCAAGGAAAGCCTCTCCCCCGACTCGGTCTCCAGCTCCACCTGGCAGCCTAGGGCCACCTGGTCGTAGGAGCCGTTGCCCTCCACCACCACCGCCCGGGAGAGGAGGTCCTCCAGCTGGGCGATGCGGGCCTCGTTCTGCCACATGGCCCGCCGGGCCTCGTCGTAGCCGGCGTTCTCCCGGAGGTCGCCCTCCTCCAGGGCCTGCTCAAAGTCGGCGGAGATTTCCTGCCGCTTGGTGGTCTTGAGGTGGTGGAGCTCCTCCTGAAGGCGCCGGTAGCCTTCTGGGGTCAAGTAGACGGGCTTTTTCATGCCTCCTCCTGCGTAAAAGGGGACACCAGCCCAAAGGCCTTGGGCTGGCGGTACCGCTATTCAGTATAGCAGGCGGGGAGGAAGCGCTCTATGAGGGGGAGGAGCTCCCGGGAAGGCTTTCCCACGGGAAGGAGGCCCACCCCGCTTCCCGCAAGGAGCAGGGTGCCCTCCAGGGCCCTCGGCCCAAGGAAGACCCGCTCCACCCGGAAGCCCATGGCCAGGGCGGCCTCCGCCACCTTCTCCCGGGTGAGGCCTTCTAGGCCCCCCTCCAAAAGGTACAGGGTGCCCTCCCGGAAGAGGAGGGGGCTGGTGCGGCTCCCGTCCACCACGTGCCCCGAAGCGTCCAGGAGAAGCCCCTCAAAGGCCCCCGCCTTCCGGGCCTCCTCCAAGGCCAGGCGGTAGGGGAGGTAGTTCCCGGTCTTGTAGCGGGCGAGGTCGGGGTGGACGCGGAAGGAGGTGAGCCTGACCCGCACCCCCTCCCGGTAAAGGGAGAGGGGCAAGGGGGTGTAGGATCTGGCCTCGGCGAGCCGTACCCCCTCCCCCACGGTGAGGCGGAGGCGGAGGCAGGGCGCCTGGGGGAAGGCGGCGAGGAGGGCCTTCACGTCCCGGGCGAAGGCCTCGTCCCCAGGGTAGGGAAGCCCCAGGGCCAGGGCGTGGCGGCGGAGGCGGCGAAGGTGCGCCTCCAGCCAAAGGGGTTTCCCCCTCTCCACCCGCAGGGTGGTGAAGACGCTGGCCCCGTGGTAGAGGAACCCCTCGGGCAGGGGCTCGGCGAAGGGAAGGCCGTCGCGCAAGACCCGCTTCATCCCATCTCCAGGAAGTTGGCCAGAAGGCGCATCCCCCAGGGGGAAAGGAGGCTTTCCGGGTGGAACTGCACCCCAAAGGCCCGCCTCCCGTCCCAAAGGGCCATGGGCACGCCGCCTTCCGTCCAGGCGAGAAGCCGCACCTCCGGGGGAAGACGCCTTAGGGCCAGGGAGTGGTAGCGGGCGAAGGGGGCCGGGCTGGGGATCCCGGCGAAGAGAGCCTCCCCGGTGTGGAAAATGGCGTGCCCCTCCCCGTGGACCGGGTCCTCCCGGTAGAGCTCCGCCCCCAGAACCACCCCCAGGGCCTGGTGGCCCAGGCAGACCCCCAGGAAGGGAAGCCCCTCCCCCAGGGCCCTTTCCGTCCACTCCAGCACCCGCCCGGCGGTGAAGGGGTCCTTGGGCCCAGGCCCCACCACCAGGTGGGTGAAGCCGGAAAAGCGGGGGGCCTCCTCCTGGTCCACCACCTCCACCTCCGCCCCCAGGCTTTTCAGGTAGTCCACCAGGTTGTAGCTGAAGGAGTCCCGGTTCTCCAGGAATAAGACCCGCGCCCTCCGGCGCAAGGGGGGAGGGGGAGGGTTCCAGGAGGTCCGCCTTTTGGGCGGGGCGGGGGGTTGGCCGGGCCTCCCCCTTTCCAAGGCCAGGAGGAGGCTCTGCGCCTTGTGGAGGGTTTCCTCGTACTCCCGCCTTGGGTCCGAGGCCATGACCACACCCGCCCCGGCGGAGAAGAGCACCTCCTCCCCCACCTTCTGGAAGGAGCGGATGAGGAGGTTGAAGTCCGCCCCCCTCCCCGAGACGTACCCCAGGCTTCCCGTGTAGGCCCCACGGGGGACGGGCTCGAGGTCCCGGATGGCCTCCATGGCCGTTCCCTTGGGGGCCCCAGTGATGGTCCCCCCGGGGAAGAGGGCGGCGAAGGCCTTCCCCAGGGGAACTTTAGCGTAGGCCTCCACCTCGGAAACCAGGTGCATCACGTGGGCGTAGCGCTCCACCGTGTAAAGCTCCCGCACCCGCACGCTGCCGGGCCTGGCCACCCGGGCCAGGTCGTTGCGCACCAGGTCCACCAGCATGGCGTGCTCGGCCCGCTCCTTGGGGGAGGAGAGGAGCTCCCCCTCCAGGAGGAGGTCCTCCTCCGGGGTTCCCCCCCTCGGCCTGGTGCCGGCGATGGGCCGGGCCAGGAGCCTACTCCCCACCTTCTTTAAGAGGCGCTCGGGGCTTCCCGAGACCACCGCCCACCCCTCCCCCTCCAAGAGCCCCATGAAGGGGGAAGGGTTTAGGGCGCGAATCCGGGCGTAAAGGGCCAGGGGGTCCACCGCCCCCAGGAGGCGGAAGCGGTGGGAGAGGTTCACCTGGTAGACCACCCCGGCCCGGATCCGCTCCCGCACCTCCTCCACGCCCCCGAGGAAGGCCTCCTGGGGGAAGTCGGAAACCAGGGGGTGAGGGGGCAAGGGAGGAAGAGGGTAGGGCTTAGGCCGCAAAGGAAAGGAGGGCCTTTCCACGAGCCTCCCCGAGAGGAGGGCGAAGCCCTCGGGGTAGTAGCAGAAGGCCGCCTCGGGGAGGCCGGGAAGGGGCTCCCTTGTGGGAAGGCCCAGGTGGCGGGCGAACTCGTAGGCGAAAAACCCCATCCAGGCGGGGAAGAAGCCCCTGCCCAGGCCCTTTTCCAGGTAGGAGAAGACCTCCAAGGCCTCCCCCACCCGCCTTCCGTCCAGGTAAAGCCTGCCCTCCAGGACCTCGAGGCGGTGCCTGGGCCCGAGGCCCAGAAGGGAAAGCCGGGAAAAGGGGGTCCCTGGTCCCAAGGACTCCAGGAGGGCGGGTTTTAGCCCCAGGGCCCGGGCCGCGTGGTAAAGGCCAAGCACGTTAGCAGTATAGGGGCCTTGACCGAAAGGGCGCTTCCCCTTAGGCTAAGGTCCAATGCGGCGGAGCGCCCTACTACGCCTAAGCCGGGCAGGCCCGGTTTAGGGAAAGGCTTTGCCGCCTACCCCCGGGCCCCAAACCCGGGGGGTTTTTCACAGGGAGGGAGAGAATGGGAAAGACGCTCTACGAGAAGGTCTGGGAAGCCCACGAGGTGAGGAGGCTCCGAAACGGGCAAAGCCAGCTCTTCATCGACCTCCACCTTCTCCACGAGGTCACCAGCCCCCAGGCCTTCGGGATGCTCAGGGACCTGGGCCTCAAGGTACGGTTTCCCCACCGCACCTTCGCCACCGTGGACCACATCGTCCCCACCCACGACCGCACCGAGCCCTTCCAGGACCCCCTGGCCCAGAGCATGCTGGAGGCCCTCAGGGAGAACACCAAGGAGCACGGCATCGCCTTCTTTGACCTGGGAAGCGGGGACCAGGGCATCGTCCACGTCATCGGGCCCCAGCTTGGCCTCACCCAGCCCGGCATGACCATCGCCTGCGGCGACTCCCACACCTCCACCCACGGGGCCTTCGGGGCGGTGGCCTTCGGCATCGGCACCAGCCAGGTGCGGGATGTCCTCGCCACCCAGACCCTGGCCGCCCAGAGGCTCAAGGTGCGGCGGATCAACGTGGAAGGAAGCCTCGCCCCCGGGGTCTACGCCAAGGACGTGATCCTGCACATCATCCGCCACCTGGGGGTCAAGGGGGGCCTGGGCTACGCCTACGAATACGGGGGAAGCGCCGTGGAGGCCATGGACATGGAAAGCCGCATGACCCTCTGCAACATGTCCATTGAGGGGGGAGCCCGCATCGGCTACGTGAACCCCGACGAGACCACCTTCCGATACCTCGAGGGCCGCCCCTACGCCCCCAAGGGGCCCGAGTGGGAGGAGGCCAAGAGGAGGTGGCTCGCCTTCCGCTCCGACCCCGACGCTCGTTACGACAACGTGGTCACCTTCCGGGCCGAGGAGATCGCCCCCACGGTGACCTGGGGCATCACCCCGGGCCAGGCCATCCCCATTGACGGGAGGATCCCCCTCCTGGAGGAGCTCCCGCCCGAGGAGCGCCCCGTGGCCGAGGAGGCCCTGGCCTACATGGGCTTCAGGCCGGGCCAGGCCATCAAGGGGGTGCCCATCCAGGTGGCCTTCATCGGTAGCTGCACCAACGCCAGGCTCTCCGACCTCCGGGAGGTGGCCCGCCACCTCAAGGGGCACAAGGTGAAAAAGGGGGTGCGGGCCCTGGTGGTGCCGGGCTCGGAGTGGGTGGCGAGGAAGGCCGAGGAGGAGGGGATCGCCGAAGTCTTCCGCGAGGCGGGGTTTGAGTGGCGGATGCCCGGCTGCTCCATGTGCCTGGCCATGAACCCGGACCGCCTGGAAGGGGACGAGCTCGCCGCCAGTAGCTCCAACCGCAACTACAAGGGGCGCATGGGAAGCCCCAGGGGCCGCACCGTCCTCATGAGCCCCCTCATGGTGGCGGCGGTGGCGGTGGCGGGGGAGATCGCCGACGCCCGGGAAGTCTTCGGAATCGGGAGGTAACCATGCTGGAAAAGTTCACCGTGATCCGCGGAAGGGCCGTGCCCTTGAGGGGCGAGGACATCGACACCGACCGGATCATCCCCGCCCGCTTCATGAAGGCCCTCACCTTTGAGGGCCTGGGCCAGTACCTCTTCTACGACGAGCGCTTTGACGAGCGGGGAAACCCCAAGCCCCACCCCTTGAACGACCCCCGCTACCGGGGGGCCACCATCCTTCTGGTGGAGTCGGGCTTCGGCTCCGGCTCTAGCCGCGAGCACGCCCCTCAGGCCATCAAGCGGGCGGGCTTCAGGGCCATCATCGGGGAGAGCTTCGCCGAGATCTTCTTCGGGAACGCCACCGCCATCGGCCTCCCCTGCGTAAGCCTGGCCCCCGAGGACCTGGCTCTCCTCTATAAGAGGGTGGAGGAGAACCCGGAACTGGAGGTGGAGATAGACCTGGTGCAGAAGGAGGTGCGCTTCGGGGACCGCACCGCCCCCCTTGCCATCCGGGAGGAGGCCCGGGAAGCCCTGGTGGAGGGGCTTTGGGACCCCATCGGGGAGCTCCTGGAGGCCGGGGCGCTCCTGGAGGAGTTTGACCGGAGGCTCCCCTACCCCAGGAGGGCGGAATGAAGGTGGCGGTCCTGCCCGGGGACGGGATCGGCCCCGAGGTCACCGAGGCCGCCCTGAAGGTCCTCAAGGCCCTGGACGAGGCCGAGGGCCTGGGCCTCGCCTACGAGGTCCTCCCCTTCGGCGGGGCGGCCATTGACCGGTTCGGGGAGCCCTTCCCCGAGCCCACCCGCAAGGGGGTGGAGGCGGCGGAGGCGGTGCTTTTGGGCAGCGTGGGGGGGCCCAAGTGGGACCCCCTCCCCCGCAGGATCCGCCCGGAGACGGGTCTCCTCGCCCTAAGGAAAAGCCAGGACCTCTTCGCCAACCTCCGCCCCGCCAGGGTCTTCCCCGGGCTGGAAAGGCTTTCCCCGCTGAAGGAGGAGATCGCCCGGGGGGTGGACCTCCTCATCGTGCGGGAGCTCACCGGGGGGATCTACTTCGGGGAGCCCCGGGGGATGTCGGAGGCCGAGGCCTGGAACACGGAGCGCTACAGCAAGCCCGAGGTGGAACGGGTGGCCAAGGTGGCCTTTGAGGCGGCGAGGAAGCGCAGGAAGCGCGTGGTGAGCGTGGACAAGGCGAACGTCCTCGAGGTGGGGGAGTTCTGGCGCAAGACCGTGGAGGAGGTGGGGCGGGCCTACCCCGACATCGCCCTGGAGCACCAGTACGTGGACGCCATGGCCATGCACCTGGTGCGAAGCCCGGCCCGCTTTGACGTGGTGGTCACCGGGAACATCTTCGGGGACATCCTCTCGGACCTGGCCAGCGTCCTCCCGGGCTCCCTGGGCCTCCTCCCCTCCGCCTCCCTGGGAAGGGGGACCCCGGTCTTTGAGCCCGTGCACGGCTCCGCCCCCGACATCGCCGGCAAGGGGATCGCCAACCCCACGGCGGCCATCCTCTCCGCGGCCATGATGCTGGAGCACGCCTTCGGCCTGGTGGCCCTGGCCCGCAAGGTGGAGGACGCCGTGGCCAAGGCCCTCCTGGAAACCCCGCCCCCGGACCTGGGGGGCAGTGCGGGGACGGAGGCCTTCACGCGGGAGGTCCTCCGCCACCTGGCCTAAGATGGGGGTATGATCCGGCACCGCTTCAGCGCCGAGGACTTCCACCGCATGGCCGAGGCGGGGATCCTGGGGGAGGACGACCGGGTGGAGCTCATCCGGGGGGAGGTGGTGGAGCTGAGCCCTATCGGCAAGCGGCACGCTTACGTCCTCAACGCTCTGGTGGACCTCTTGGCCCCTCTACGGGGAAAGGCCTTGCTTTCGGTGCAAAACCCCCTCCTGCTTTCCCCGGACACCGAGGTTTATCCGGACCTCGCCCTCCTCCAGCCCCCGCGAACCCGGTACCGGGACCGCCTGCCCGAGGCCAAGGACGCCCTCCTGATAGTGGAGGTGGCCGAGACCAGCCTGGACCACGACCTAAAGGTGAAGCTCCCCCTCTACGCCCAAGCCGGGATACCCGAGGTCCTTGTGGTGGACCTGGTGCGGGAGAGGGTGCACGTCTTCCGCAAGCCCCAAGGGGAAGGGTACGGGGAGGCCCAAGCCCTCGAGGACGGGGAGCTTTCGGTCCTGGGCCTTAAGGTGCCGGTCAAGGAGGTCCTGCCGTGACCCGCCACAAGGTCTCCCTGGAGGAGTTCCACCGCATGGTGGAGGCTGGGGTCTTCCCGGAGGACCTGAGGCTGGAGCTCGTGGAAGGAGAGCTCGTAGAAATGAGCCCCATTGGGAAACGCCATGCCGCCAAGGTGGCCAGGCTCACCGCCCTCTTCGGCCCCCTTGTGCCCCATCAGGCCATCCTCTTCGTGCAAAGCCCCCTGGTGGTGGGGGAGTCGGAGCTTTACCCCGACCTCGCCCTCCTTAAGCCCCGGCCCGACTTCTATGAGGAGGAGCTGCCCCAGGGGGGGGACGCCCTCCTGGTGGTGGAGGTAGCCGACACCTCCCTCCGCTACGACCTCCAGGTGAAGCTCCCCCTCTACGCTCAAGCCGGGGTGCCCGAGGTCTTTGTGGTGGACCTCCTGGGCCAGAAGGTCCTGGTCCACCGCCATCCCGAGGGGGAGGGTTACCGGGAGGTGGAGGCCCTGGGACCGGGGAGGAGGCTCTCCTTCCTGAACGTGGAAATCCCTCTGGAGGAGCTTCTATGAGAAAGACCCTGATCCTCACGGGAGCGAGCCGGGGCATCGGGAGGGCCCTGGCCCTGGAGCTCGCCAGGGCGGGCTTTGACCTGGTGCTGAACGCCCGCTCGGAAGGCCCCTTGAAGGGGGTGGCGGAGGAGGTGCGCGCCCTGGGAGCGAGGGCCGAGTGGGTGGCGGGCAGCGCCGGGAAGGCCGAGGTGGCCCGGGCCCTGGTGGAGCGGGCCGAGGCCCTGGGAAACTTGGCGGGCTACATCCACAACGCCGGGGTCCTCCACCCCGGGCCTCTCCTCTTTGAGCTCGCCGAGGACCTCTTCATGGAGGTCCTCGAGGCCAACCTCCTCGCCGGCTACCAGCTGGCCCGCTTCGCCTACCCCGTCCTCCGGCGCAAAGGGGAGGGCCTCGCGGTGTACGTGGGCTCGGGGGCAGCGGAGAGCAACCTCCCGGGCATCGGGGCCTACGCCGTGGCCAAGGCGGCGGAGGAGCACTTGGCCAGGCAGCTTGCCGCCGAGGCGCCGGAGGTCGCCTGCTTCGTCTTCCGCCCCGGCGTGGTGGAGACGGAGATGCAGCGCCAGGCCCGGGAGGCCCAGGGGAGCGCCGCGGGCGTGCTCCACCAGATCTTTAGGGGCTACAAGGAGGAGGGGCTCCTCCTCGCGCCGGAAGAGGCCGCGAGGGCCCTGGTGCGGCTTCTCCCCAGGGCCAGGAGCTTCCACGGGAAGATCGCCACTTGGAGGGACGCATGAGGTCGGACCGCATCAAGAAAGGACTGCAGCAGGCCCCTGCCCGTAGCATGCTGCGGGCGGTGGGGGTGGGGGACGAGGACTTCGGGAGGCCCTTCGTGGGGGTGGTGAACACCTTCACCGACGGGATGCCCTGCAACTTCCACCTGCGCGCCCTGGCCCTTCACCTCAAGGCCGGGCTCAAGGAGGCGGGGCTTTTCCCCTTTGAGTTCGGGGCCCCCGCCATCTCCGACGGCATCAGCATGGGCACCCCGGGCATGCGGGCCAGCCTCGTAAGCCGCGAGGTCATCGCCGACAGCGTGGAGCTCATCGCCCAGGGCTACCTCTACGACGGCATGGTGGCCCTCTCCGCCTGCGACAAGACCATCCCCGGGGGGGCCATGGGGGTGATGAGGAGCGGCGTCCCCGGCATGGTCCTCTACGGGGGGACCATCGCCCCCGGGGAGTGGAGGGGCCGGAAGCTCACCATCGTGGAGGTCTTTGAGGCCGTGGGGCAGAGGGCGGCGGGAAAGATCTCCGAGGAGGAGCTCTTGGAGATAGAAAAAAGGGCCATCCCCGGCCCCGGGGCCTGCGGGGGGCAGTACACCGCCAACACCATGGCCATGGCCCTCGAGGCCTTGGGCCTCTCCCCCGTGGGCTACAACGCCATCCCCGCCGTCCACCCCGAGAAGGAACGGGCCACCCGGGAGGCGGGAAGGATCCTCGCCCGGGCCATCGCCCACGACTGGAAGCCCAAGGACTTCCTCACCCGGAAAAGCTTCCTCAACGCCATCGCCACCGTGGCCGCCACGGGGGGAAGCACCAACGCCGTCCTCCACCTCCTCGCCATGGCCAAGGAGGCGGGGGTGGACCTCAGCCTGGAGGACTTTGACCGGGTCTCCCGCAAGACCCCGGTGATCGCCGACCTCCGCCCCTGGGGCACCTACACCGCCTGGGAGCTGTATGAAGCCGGGGGGACGGCCCTCGTCTTCAAGCGCCTCCTGGAGGCGGGCCTCCTCTTTGGGGAGGAAAAGACCCTCACCGGCCGCACCCTGGAAGAGGAGGTGGAGGGAGCCTACCGGGAGGCCGAGGGGCAGAAGGTGGTCTTCCCCGTGGAAAAGGCCCTGAAGCCCCACGGGGGGCTCGTGGTCCTCAAGGGGAACCTCGCCCCCAAGGGGGCGGTCTTGAAGCTCGCCGGCACCGAGCGCACCCGCTTTGAGGGGCCGGCCCGGGTCTTTGACTCGGAGGAGGCGGCCATGGAGAAGGTCCTAAAGGGGGAGATTCGCCCCGGGGACGTGGTGGTCATCCGCTACGTGGGGCCCAAGGGCGCCCCCGGCATGCCCGAGATGCTCTCGGTGACGAGCGCCATCGTGGGGGAAGGCCTGGGGCCGGAGGTGGCCCTCCTCACCGACGGCCGCTTCTCCGGAGGCACCCGGGGCCTCATGATCGGCCACATCGCCCCCGAGGCCTTTGTGGGCGGGCCTATCGCCCTTTTGGAAGAGGGCGACCGCATCCGGATTGACGTGGAAAACCGCCTCCTCGAGGTCCTCCTCCCCGGGGAGGAGCTGGAAAAGCGGAAGGCCCGCTGGCAACCGCGCCCCCCGTCCTTCACCCACGGCCTCTTCGCCCGCTACGCCGCCCTGGTGCGCCAGGCGGACGAGGGGGCGGTGCTGGAGGACCCCTTCTAGGGCCTTTGGATCCGGTCCGGGGCCAGGTTCTGGCCCCGTTCTTTCCTTATGTCCTCGGGCTTGAAGGCCTCTCCCTTGGCCTTAAGAAGGGCCTGGAGGTGGTTGAGGAGGGCGGCGAGTTCCTCATCCTTGAGCTGGGCGAAGCCGGGCATGAGGCCCGCCTCCCCCTTCTTCCCGTAAAGGACCACCAGGACCAGGTAGCGCCGCCCCTCCGGGGTGGCGAAAAGGGGAAGGGCTCCCTGGAGGCCGGGATAGGGCTTTACCCCTTGGGCCTTATCCCCGTGGCACTGGGCGCAGGTCCTGGCCCAGAGCCCCTCCACCCCTTGGGCAAGGGCAGAAAGCCCCAAGAAGAGGAGAAGGAGGGCCCGCTTCATGGCCTCAGTATAGGCCCTTTGTGCCCAGGCCCCCTTTAGCGGGCCTTCACCTCGGTCCAGACCCGGTCGTAAAGGGCGATGTCCGGCCCCAGGTCCTTGAGGTACTCCAGCCTCGCCCGCGCCTCCTCCGGCGGGAACACGGTGGGGTCTTGGCGCATCTCCTGGGGAAGGAGGGGGAGGGCCTGGGCCACGGGGGTGGCGTAGCGGGTGTAGGTGGCGAGCTCCGCGGCGTTTTCCGGCTCCAGGAGGAAGTCTATGAAGCGGTAGGCCAGGTCCTGGGCCGGGCCCCGCTTGAGCACCACCATGGCGTCGGTCCAGAGGGTGCCCCCCTCCTTGGCCAGGGTGTAGCGGAGCCTCCCGTCCTCCTGCCTCGCCTGGAGGACGTCCCCGGAGTAGGCGAGGGAAAGGGCCGCGTCCCCCGCCAGGATCCGGTTCAAGGCCTCCACCCCCCCGGCGAAGCCCACGGAGCGCTTCTTTGCGGCGAGGAGGAGCTCCTTGGCCTTCTCCAGAGCCTTGGGGTCGGTGGTGTTCACCGAGTAGCCCAGGTACCTAAGGGCGGCCCCGATGGTCTCCCGCATCTCGTCCAGGAGCAAGAAGGGGCCCACCTGGCGGGCCGGGTCAAAGAACGCCGCGTAGGAGTCCACGGGGCCCGTCACCCGGTCCTCCCGGTAGGCGATGCCCGTGGTGCCCCAGAGGTAGGGCACGGAGTACCGGAGGCCGGGGTCATATGGGGGGTCCAGAAAGAAGGGGTCCAGGTGGGCGAGGTTTTTGAGCCTTCCCCGGTCCAGGGAGGCCAGAAGCCCTTCCCGGGCCATCTGCAGGACGTAGTAGTCGGGGGCCACCACCAAGGAGAACTCCCGGTCCGCCCCCGCCTTCAGCTTGGCCAGCATGGCCTCGGGGGACTCAAAGGTGTCCAGGACCACCTTGGCCCCCGCCTCCCGCTCAAACTTTCTGAGAAGCCCCTCGGGGATGTAGTCCGCCCAGTTGAGGAAGTAAAGGGTGCCTGCGCCCTCGGGGGCCTTGGGGCGAAGCAGGAACCACCCCACCAGGGCCAAGAGAGCGAGGACCAACAAACCACCGATCCGCCTCATACCCTCCTCCGGCTGAGAGCATACCCCAAGGCCAGGAAGAAGGCGCTGAGCCCCACGATGAGGGTGGAGAGGGCGTGGACCTTGGGGTTCACCCCCAGCTTCACGCTGGAGTAGATGTAGAGGGGCAGGGTGGTGGCCCCCGGCCCCGCGGTGAAGAAGGTCACCACGAAGTCGTCCAGGGAGAGGGTGAGGGCGAGAAGGGTCCCCGCCGCCACCCCCGGCCAGGCCAGGGGCAGGGTCACGTGGAGGAAGGTCTGGAAGCCCCTCGCCCCCAGGTCCCGGGCGGCCTCCTCCAGGGCGGGGTCCAGGAGGAGGAGCCTGGAGCGCACCACCAGGGTCACGAAGGCCACCTGGAAGGTGATGTGCCCCAGGATCACCGTGAGGAGGGAGAGCCGGGGAAAGCCCAGAAGCTCCCGGGAAAAGGCGAAGAGGAGGAGCAGGGAAACCCCCATGACCACGTCGGGCACCACCACGGGGATGTAGAGGAGGTAGCGCAATAGGCCCTTCCCGGGGAAGCGGTAGCGCACCAAGCCCAAGGCGAGGAGGGTCCCGAGGACCGTGGAGACCAGGGTGGAAACCGTGGCCACCACCAGGGTGTTCAGGAAGTACTCCAGAACCCTCGGGTCCTGGAAGAGGTCCTGGTACCACTTCAGGGTGAAGCCCGTGAAGTGGACCCCCCGGCGGCTCTCGTTGAAGGAGAGGGCCACGATGACCAGGATAGGCAGGTAAAGGAAGGCGTAGACCAAAAGGGCGTGGAGGGTAAGGAGCCGCCTCATACCAGCTCGTCAAGCCCCCTTTCTCCCTGGAGGCGGGCGTAAAGGTAGAGGGCGAGGAGCACAAACCCCATGAGGAAGAGACTCAAGGCCGCCCCGAAGGCCCAGTCCCGGGTGAGGCCGAACTGCTGCTGGATGAGGTTGCCCATGAGCACCACCCGCCCCGCCCCCAGAAGGTCCGCCACCACGAAGGTGCCCATGGCCGGGATAAAGACGAGGACGCTTCCCGCGAAGAGGCCGGGGTAGGTCTGGGGAAGGACGGCGTGGAAAAAGGCCCTTAAGGGCCTCGCCCCCAGGTCGTAGGCCGCCTCCAGAAGCTGCCAGTCGATCCGTTCCACGCTGGCGTAAACCGGGAGCACGAAAAAGGGCAGAAAGGTGTAGACCGTGGCCAGGAGCACCGCCAGGAAGGAGGGGTAAAGGGCGAAGGGGCCTAGGCCGAAGGCCTGGAGAAGGGCGTTGACCACCCCCTCCCGTTGCAGGAGGACCAGCCAGGCGTAGACCCGGATGAGGAAGTTGGTGAAGAAGGGCAGGAGGAGGAAAAGGAGCAGGAGGTCCCGCCTGGGGTGGCGGGCGATGTAAAAGGCCAGGGGATAGCCCAGCAGGGCGGAGAGGAGGGTGGCCAGCGCCCCCACCCAGAGGCTCTGGGCGAAGGCCTCGAGGTAAGGGGGCTCCAGGAGCCTCAGGTAGTTCCTGAAGGTCAGGGGCCCCTGGAGCTCCCCGTAAGGCCCCCGGCTCATAAAGGAGGCCAGGAGGACCAGGAGGGTGGGAAGGAGGACGAAGAGGAAGAGCCAAAGCCCCCCCGGGCCCACGGTGACCAGCACCCGGAAGAAGCGCTGGAAGGGGGTAGCCGCCTCATTCATGGAGCACCACCAGGTTCTCCGGGGGAAGGTAGCAGAAGACCTCCTCCCCGTACCCGAACTCCTCGGCCCCCGGCTCCTGGAGGTCCTGGTTCAGGGTGTAGGCCAGAAGGCGCACCCCCTCCGCCCGCAGGTAGTACTGGTTCTCCGCTCCGGTGTAGACGATCTCCTCCACCACCGCCCGCACCAGGTTTTCCCGGGCGGGAAGGCCGTTTCCCACCGGGTAGAGGCGGATCTTCTCCGGGCGGATCCCCAAAAGGGCCTCCCCCTCCAGGGGGCCTTGGAGGCGCAGGGGTCCCAAGGGGGTCTCCGCCCCCAGAGGGTGGGGCCTTGCGGGAAGAAAGTTGAAGCGGCCCAGGAACTCGGCCACGAAGCGGTTCTCAGGGCGCTCGTAGACCTCCTCGGGAAGGCCCACCTGCACGATGCGCCCCGCCCGCATGACGGCGATGCGGTCCGACATCACCAGGGCCTCCTCCTGGTCGTGGGTGACGAAGATGAAGGTGGTGCCAAGCCGCCTCTGGAGTTGCATCAGCTCCACGCGTAGCTCCTGGCGAAGCTTGAGGTCCAGGGCGGAAAGGGGCTCGTCCAGGAGGAGCACCTCCGGCTCCAGCACCAAAGCCCGGGCCAGGGCCACCCGCTGCTTCTGCCCCCCGGAAAGCTCTCGGGGGTAGCGCTTCTCCAGGCCCAGAAGGTCCACCAGCTCCAGGACCCAGGCCACCTTCCGCCGCACGGCCTCCTGGGGCAGGCCCTTCATGCGCAGGCCAAAGGCCACGTTGGCCTCCACGGTCATGTGGGGGAAAAGGGCGTAGTTCTGGAACACCGTGTTCACCGGGCGGCGGTAAGGCGGCACCCCAGCCATGTCCCTGCCGCCGATCTCTATGCGGCCAGCGTCCGGGGTCTCAAAGCCCGCGAGGAGCCTGAGGAGGGTGGTCTTGCCGCAGCCCGAGGGCCCCAGGAGGCTGAAAAACTCTCCCCGGTGGACCTCGAGGTCCACCCCGTCCAAGGCCACCACCCCGCCGTAGGCCTTCCGCACCCCCTGAAGGCGCACCAAAACGTCCCCGGCCACGGGGCCCAGTTTATCCAACCCCGGGCCTCTAGGGAACGGCCCGGTCCCGGTGGACCAAGAGCACCAGGCCCAGGGAGAAGAGGGTGGCCATGAGGCTGGACCCCCCGTAGGAGAAGAGGGGCAGGGTCAGGCCGGTCACGGGCATCACCCCTAGGGCCACCCCCAGGTTCACCACCACCTGGAAGCCCAGCATTCCCCCCACCCCGGCGAGGAAGAGCCGGTCGGCCAGGCGAGGGCACTCCAGGGCCAAGGCGAAGAGGCGCAGGAGGAAGAGGGCGTAAAGGCCGAGGAGGGCCACCGCCCCCACGAAACCCCACTCCTCCGCCCAGACGGCGAAGACGAAATCGGTGTGGCGGAAGGGCACAAAGCCCAGCTGGGTCTGGGTGCCCTGGCCGTAGCCCTTGCCCAAAACCCCCCCCGAACCGATGGCGATGGTGGACTGGATCACCTGAAACCCCTGGCCCAAGGGGTCCCGGTAAGGGTCCAAGACGATGAGCACCCGCTCCCGCTGGTAGGGCTTGAGGTTGGGCCAGACCACGGTGGGCACCAGGAGGACCAGGGCCAAGACCCCCACCAGAAGGTGCCTCCAGGGCAACCCCCGGACCCAAAGGACCGCAAAGGCCCCGAAGAGCACCACCAGAGTGCCCCCCAGGTCGGGCTGGAGCAGGAGAAGCGCCACCACGGGCAGGGTGAGGAGGCCGGGAAGGAGGTAGTCCCAAACCCGTAGGACAGGGCGGTTCTCCAAAAGGCGGGCCAGGGCCAGAACCAGCCCCAGCTTGGCCACCTCCAAGGGCTGGAACTGCAAAGGCCCCAGGACAAACCACGCCTTGGCCCCGTTGATCTCCCGGCCCACCAGGAGGACCAGGACCAGAAGGGCCAAGGAGAGGGCGTAGAGGGGGTAGGCCAGGGCGAAGACCGTGCGGCGGGAGAGGAACTGCACCCCCACCGCCAGGACCATCCCCAGGAGAAAGGCCATCCCCTGCCGAGGGAGGAGGCCGGGGTCCGGGGCGGCGCTTCGCAGGTTAAACAGGCCCAAGGCCACAAGGGTCAGGGCCAGGAGGACGAAGCCCCAGTCGTAGGCCAGGAGGTTGGGCCGCCGCAGGATCACCTTGGGCGCCTCACTTGAGGGGGATGTCGGCCACCAGGACCATCTTCTCCCCCCGCTCCTCCAAGGCCACGGAAAGGCCCTCCTCCTGGGCGGGGAAGTAGCGGCGCAGGACCTCCAGGAGGTCCTTCTTGAGGTTTTCCACCAGGCCCGGGGAGAGCTTGGCCCGGTCGTAGGCTAAGACGAGCTTCAAGCGCTCCTTCGCCTTTTCCTTGCTCTTCTTACGCCACCACATCAGCGACCTCCGAAGAGCCTCTTCAACACCCCCAGGAGGCCCTGGGCGTCCAAGTCGGACCCCGGGGCGCGGAAGGGCACCTCCTCCCCCAGGAGGCGCCGGGCGGTGTCCATGAAGGCCTGGGCGGCGGGGCCACTCCCTTTGAGCACCAAGGGCTCCCCCTGGTTGGTGGAGACGAGGACCTGCTCGTCCTCGGGGATGATGCCGATGGGCTTCAGGCCCAGGATCTCCACCACGTCCTCCACGGAGAGCATGTCCCCCCGGGCCACCATCCTGGGCCGCAGGCGGTTGATGACGAGGTAGTTCTCCCGGATCTCCCGGGCTTCCAGAAGGCCGATGATGCGGTCGGCGTCCCGGACGCTAGAGACCTCCGGGTTCACCACCACAAGGGCCCCTTCCGCCGGGGTGGCCGCCGTCTGGAAGCCTTTTTCTATGCCCGCCGGGGAGTCTATGAGCACCCGGTCAAACCCCTCCTCGGCAAGGAGGTGCTGGACGAGGTTTCGGAAACGCTCGGGGTCCAGGGCCTCCTTGTCCTTGGTCTGGGAGGCCGGGAGGAGGTAGAGGTTCTCCACCCGCTTGTCCCGGATGAGGGCCTGGCGGGGCTTGGCCCTGCCCTCCAGGACGTCGATGAGGTCAAAGACCACGCGGCCCTCGAGGCCCATGACCACGTCCAGGTTGCGGAGGCCCACGTCCACGTCTATCACCGCCACCTTCTCCCCCAGCTTGGCCAGGGCCGCCCCCAGGTTGGCGGTGGTGGTGGTCTTGCCCACCCCCCCTTTACCCGAAGTCACCACGATGGCGCGCGCTTTCACCGCTTTACCTCCTGTGCGTCCAATATCGCCTCCAAATCCCGAAAGAACTCCAAGACTCGCTTCCCCTTGGCCGTCAAGGTGTATTCTACCCGAGGGGGCACCTCGGGAAAGGCCCGCCGCTCCACGAAGCCCAGGGTGTGGAACTCCCTGAGCCTCTCCGCCAGGGTACGGGGGGAGAGGAGCAAAACGGCCTGGAGGTCGGAAAAGCGGGAAGGCCCCCGACCCAGGGCGAAGAGGACCTCTGGGGCCCCCCGGCGGGCCATGACCTTGAGCACCTTCCGGGCGTTTTTGGAGAGGGCCATGGGCCAATGCTATCAAAAGGGCTAGAAAGAGGGGAAGTAGGAAGCGTTGCCCCGGAAGGCGGGGTGGTCTATCCTGTGGAGCGTGAAGGGGGAGCCCAAGCCCGACTGGAAGGACTTCCTGGCCCTGGTCCTGGCGGCCTACAGCCTCCTCCTCCCTCCCCTCTTCCTCCTCCTGGGGGTCCTCTTCGCCTTTCTCCTTCTCCTCCGGCTTTTACTGTAAAACTAAGGCATGGAAGGTCTTTTTGAGTCCTTGCCGGAAGGCTACCGGGAGAAGCTGGGCCGTCCGGGGGAGTACCCCTTCACCCGGGGCATCTACCCCCGGATGTACCTGGAAAGGCCCTGGACCATGCGCCAGTACGCGGGCTTCTCCACCGCCGAGGAGTCCAACGCCCGCTACCGCTACCTCCTCTCCCAGGGCCAGACAGGGCTATCCGTGGCCTTTGACCTCCCCACCCAGCTCGGCCTAGACCCCGACCACCCCATGAGCGTGGGGGAGGTGGGGCGGGTGGGGGTGTCCATCGCCACCCTGGAGGACATGAGGAGGCTCTTTGACGGGATTCCCCTGGACCGGGTCTCCACCAGCATGACCATCAACGCCCCGGCCATGATGCTCCTCGCCCTCTACCTCCTGGTGGCCGAGGAGCAGGGGGTGCCTTGGGACAAGGTCTCGGGCACGGTGCAAAACGACATCCTCAAGGAGTACTTCGCCCGGGGCACCTACATCTACCCCCCTGGGCCCTCCATGCGCCTCGTGACCGACATCTTCGAGTTCTGCGCCGAGCGCGTCCCCAAGTGGAACACCATCAGCATCTCCGGCTACCACATCCGCGAGGCCGGGGCCACCGCCGCCCAGGAGATCGCCTTCACCCTGGCGGACGGCAAGGCGTACGTGCGGGCCGCCCTGGAGCGGGGGTTGGAGGTGGACCGCTTCGCCCCCAGGCTCTCCTTCTTCTTCGCCGCCCACGGGGACATCTTTGAAGAGGCGGCCAAGTTCCGGGCAGCGCGGCGCCTCTGGGCCCGGATCATGCGGGAGGAGTTTGGGGCCAAGGACCCCAGAAGCTGGATGCTCCGCTTCCACACCCAGACCGGGGGCTCCACCCTCACGGCCCAGGAACCCTTGAACAACGTGGTGCGCACCGCCTACCAGGCCCTGGCGGCGGTGCTCGGGGGCACGCAGAGCCTCCACACCAACGCCTACGACGAGGCCCTGGGCCTCCCCACGGAGAAGAGCGCCCTCCTCGCCCTAAGGACCCAGCAGATCCTGGCCCATGAAAGCGGGGTGACCCGGGCCGTGGACCCCTTGGGGGGGAGTTTTTACGTGGAGCACCTCACCGAGGCCCTGGAGAAGGAGGCGGAAAGGCTCATCCGGGAGATTGACGCCCTGGGGGGCGCGGTGGCCGCCGTGGAGGCGGGTTACTTCCAACGGGCCATCGAGGAGTCCGCCTGGCAGTTCCAGAAGGAGGTGGAAGAGGGAAAGCGGGTCATCGTGGGGGTGAACCGCTTCGTTGACCCGCAAAGCCCCCTGAACGAGCCCGTCCCCGTGCAGCGCATTGACCCCGGGCTCCACGAGAGGCGCAAGCGGGAGGTGGCCGCCTTCAAGGCGGGGCGGGACGGGGAGAGCGTAAGGGTCGGCCTGGAAAGGCTAAGGGAGGCGGCAAGGGGCCAGGAGAACCTCTTCCCCTACGTCCTCGAGGCCTTCCGCCGCCGGGCCACCCTGGGGGAGGTCTGCGGGGTCTTAAGGGAGGAGTGGGGGGAGTACCAGCCCGGGAGGTAGAGGATGGAAGGCGAGGCCGAGCTCTGGGACTTCTTGGAGCGGCACCTCAGGAGCATCTACGAGGGGGACCCCGAGGGCTACCGGGCCACCACCCACGAGGACCTCTCCCTCTACGAGTGGTTCGTGGCCCCTCACCGCTTAGACGGCCTTCCCTTCCACCTCTTCATGACGGAAAGGCGCTGGGCCACCCGGGGAAGGCCCTACCGCCTGGACCTCCTGGAGAGAAGGCTTCAGCGCTACGGGGACGTGGCCATCTTCAGCTACACCCTCCTCCTCACCGTGGAGGAAGAGGAGGGGCTAAGGCACCGGGCGGTGAACGAGAGCCGGGTGGCGGTGCGCTTCCCCGAGGGGTGGAAGGTGGTGCACGTCCACAAAAGCCCGGCGGGGTGAGGCCACCCCGCCACGGGCGGCGTCCGTGGGGCTTAGGAGCCCTGCTTCAGGCGCTCCACCACGGAGCGGTCCTCCAGGGTGGAGGTGTCCCCCTTGATCTCCTGCTCCCCGGCGGCGATCTGCCGCAGGAGGCGGCGCATGATCTTGCCCGAGCGGGTCTTGGGCAGGGCGTCGGTGAAGCGCACCTCGTCGGGGCGGGCAATGGGGCCGATAACCTTGGCCACGTGGGCCTTGAGCTCGTCCCGTAAGGCCTCCGAGGGAGCGTACCCCTCCTTCAGGGTCACGAAGGCCACGATGGCTTCCCCCTTCACGGGGTCGGGCCTCCCCACCACCGCCGCCTCGGCCACGGCGGGATGGGCCACCAGGGCCGACTCGATCTCCATGGTGCCCAGGCGGTGCCCGGCCACGTTCAGAACGTCGTCCACCCGGCCCTGGATCAGGTAGTAGCCGTCCTTGTCCCGCCTGGCCCCGTCCCCGGTGAAGTAGACCCCGGGGTGCTGGCTGAAGTACTGTTGCAGGAAGCGGTCAGGGTCGCCCCATACGGTGCGGAGCATGCTGGGCCAGGGGCGGGTGATGCAGAGGTGGCCGCCCTCCTCGGGGTTTTCCACGGGGCGGTGCTGGCCGTCCAGGATCTCCGGCTTCACCCCGAAGAAGGGCTTCCCGGCGTGCCCCGGCCTCATGGGATGGACCCCGGGCAGGGTGGTGATCATGATGCCCCCCGTCTCCGTCTGCCACCAGGTGTCCACGATGGGGCAGCGGCCCTTGCCGATGACGTTGTAGTACCAGAGCCAGGCCTCGGGGTTGATGGGCTCGCCCACGGTGCCGAGGAGTCTTAAGGAGTCCAGGCGGTGCTTGAGGGGCCACCCTTCCCCCCACTTCATGAAGCTGCGGATGGCGGTGGGGGCGGTGTAGAGGATGGTGACCCCGTACTTGTCCACCACCTGCCAGAAGCGGTCGGGCTCGGGCCAGTTGGGGGCCCCCTCGTACATCACCGTGGTGGCCCCGTTCAAGAGGGGCCCGTAGACCACGTAGGAGTGCCCGGTGATCCAGCCCACGTCGGCGGTGCACCAGTAGACGTCCTCGTCCTTGAGGTCAAAGACCAGCTTGGTGGTGTAGTAGACGTAGGTCATGTAGCCGCCCAGGGTGTGCAGGACGCCCTTGGGCTTGCCGGTGGAGCCGGAGGTGTAGAGGATGAAAAGGGGCTCCTCCGCCTCCATGGGCTCCGCCTCGCACCGGTCCGAGGCGGCCTCCATGAGCTCGTGCCACCAGTGGTCCCGCCCCGGAATCCAGGGCACCTCCTCCCCGGTGCGGCGCACCACCACCACGTGCTCCACGCTCCTGGCGTCCTTCAGGGCCTCGTCGGCGTTCTGCTTGAGGGGGACGATCCCGCCCCGGCGGTAACCCCCGTCGGCGGTGATGAGCACCTTGGCCTCGGCGTCCTTGATGCGCTCGGCCAGGGCGTTGGCGGAGAAGCCCCCGAAGACCACGGAGTGCACCGCCCCGATGCGGGCGCAGGCCAGCATGGCGATGGCCGCCTCGGGGACCATGGGGAGGTAGATGGTGACCCGGTCCCCCTTCTTTACCCCCAGGCCCTTGAGGACGTTGGCGAACTTCTGCACCTCGCGCCAGAGGTCGTAATAGGTGAGGACCCTTTCCTCCCCCGGCTCCCCCTCCCAGACGAGGGCCGCCTTGTTGCGGCGCCAGGTCTTCACGTGGCGGTCCAGGGCGTTAAAGGCCAGGTTGGTCTTCCCCCCCACGAACCACTTGGGGTGGGGCAGGTCCCCTTCCAGGACCTTCTGCCAGGGCGCAAACCAGTGGAGCTCCGAGGCCACCCGTCCCCAGAAGCCCTCGGGGTCCTCGAGGCTTTCCCGGTAGAGCCTCTCGTACTCCTCCTCGCTTCCCATGTGGGCCTGCTTCCGGAAGGCCTCGCTGGGGTAGAACACCCGCTCTTCCTTAAGAACGCCTTCAATCCGGTCCATACCCCCTCCTTTGCCCCTGAGGATAGAAGGGACCTTCCCCTGGGGTCAAGAAACCGGGGGTTTTTCACCATGTGCCAAACCCCCCGTTTCTTGACAGGGGGGGCGGCCCTCACGGAAGATGGGCCCAAATGGCCAGGAAGCGGAGCCTTTCCACGGTCCAGGCCGCCTTGCGCATCCTCGCCTACCTGGCCGAGCACCCCGAGGGGGTGGAGGTCAAGGAGGTGGCCCGCCTCCTGGGGAAAAGCCTCTCCAGCGCTTACGCCCTCCTCAACAGCCTCGCCGAGGAGGGCTTCGCCGTGAAGACGGAGCGGGGCTACCGGCCGGGCAAGGCCAAGCCCGTCCCGGCCCAGGCCCCCCCGTTGGAGGAAGCCCTGGAGGAGCTCTACCTGCGCACCCGGGAGCGGTGCTACCTGGCCCTCATCACCCCCGAGGGGGTGCGGCTCAAGACCCGGGGGCGGCAGGGCCAGCCCCATCCCCTGGGGGAGGTCCTGCCCGAGGAAGCCCACGCCTTGGCCCTGGGTAAGGTCTTCCTGGCCCACGGGGCCCTGCCCCTTCCCCCCTTGTGCCCCCGCACCCCCTACACCCTCACCGAGCCCCTGGCCCTGGAGGAGGAGCTCAAGCGGGTGCGGGAGTCGGGCCTGGCGGTGGAGATGGAGGAGTACGCCCCGGGGCTTTCCGCCCTGGCCGCCCCCCTCTTCGGCCCCAAGGGGGAGCTCCTCGGGGCCCTGGGGGTGGTGGTGCCCGCACGGCGCTTCCCCTTCGCCTTCAGCCGCCTGGCCCGGGCCCTGGCGGAGGTGGCCCAGGTCTCCCCCCACCTGCCCCCCCCGGAGCCTCCCCCCCTGCCGCCCCCGGTGGAGGTCCACGCCCCTCAGGAGGCAGTGGAGGCCCCTCCGACCCTGGTGGCCCAGGCCAACCTGAGGGATTTCCAGGAGGCCTACCGGCAAAGCCTCGAGGACCCCGAGGCCTTCTTCGGGGAATGGGCCCGGGCCTTCGCCTGGGAGAAGCCCTGGGACCGGGCCTACGACCCCGAGGGGCGCGCCTGGTTCGTAGGCGGGCTCACCAACGCCGCCCTAAACGCCCTGGACCGCCACCTGCCGGAGAGGGCCCAGCAGGTGGCCCTCCTCACCCTGGACGGGGAGGGCACCCTGGCCAAGTGGACCTACCGGGAGCTTTGGGACCTCTCCGCCCGCCTGGCCGGGGTCCTGAAGGCCCTGGGGGTGGGCCCGGGGGACCGGGTGGCCCTGTACCTGCCCACGGGCCTCGAGGCCGCCCTAAGCCTCCTGGCCCTGGCCCGCCTGGGGGCGGTGCACGTGGCCCTGCCCGTGGGCCTGGGCCCCGAGGCCCTGAGGGCCCGCCTCCTCGCCTGCCAGGCCCGGCTTTTGATCGCCGCCGACGGCCACTACCGCCGGGGGCAACTCGTCCCCTTGCGCCCCGTGGTGGAGGCGGCCCTCTTCGGGCTGCACCTGCCCGTCCTCTGGCACCTTCGGGGCACCACGGAGTTCCTGGAACGGGCCACGGAGGGCAGGCCCGAGGAGGCCCATCCCGTCCCCTCGGACCACCCCCTCTTCCTTCTCTACACCTCCGGCTCCACCGGCACCCCCAAGGGGGTCCTCCACGGCCACGGGGGGTACATGGTGGGGGTGGCCTGGGCCCTGCGCCACCTCTTTGACTTGAAGCCCGGGGAGGTCTTCCACACCACCGCCGACCTCTTCTGGGTGGTGGGGCACTCCTTTGGCCTCTATGCCCCCCTCTTCCTCGGGGGAACCAGCCTCCTCCTGGAGGACCGCCCCGACCACCCAAGCCCCGCCGCCTTCTACGAGCGCCTAAAGCGCCTGGGGGTGGGCCTCCTCCTCACCTCCCCCACCCTCCTCCGCACCCTCCGCCGCCACGGGGAGGCCAGGCCCACGGAGCTCCGCCTGGTGGGGAGCGTGGGGGAGGCCCTGGCCCCCGAGGTGTGGCGCTGGACCCGGGAGCACCTGGCCTGGCCCCTGGACAACTGGTGGCAGACGGAGCTGGGGGCCCCGGCCCTGGCCACCCCCCTCCCCCTCCCCGCCAAGCCGGGGTACGTGGGGGTGCCCCTGCCGGGGGTGGAGGCCCGGGTGGTGGACGGGGAAGGCCGGATCCTGCCCCCCGGGGAGAAGGGGCATCTGGTCCTCCTGCGCACGGGACCGGCGCAGATGGTGGGCCTTTTGGGCGGGGAAAGCCCTTGGAAAGGGGGGCTCTACTGGACGGGGGACCTGGCCGCCATGGACGAGGAGGGGTATTTCCGCATCCTGGGCCGCAGCGACGAGGTCATCAAGGTGGGGGAGGCCAGGCTCGGCACCGCCGAGGTGGAGGCCGCCCTCCTCACCCACCTCCATGTGGCGGAGGCGGCGGCCGTGGGGGTGCCGGGGGAGGAGGGGGAGGAGATCGCCGTCTTCGTGGTGCCGAGGAAAGAGGTGCCCGAGGAGCTCAAGCCCCTCCTGGCGGAAAAGCTCAAGGCCCACCTCCTCCGCCACCTGGGACCCTTGCCACCCCCCAGGGTCTTCTTCACCGAAAGCCTCCCCCGCACCCGGAGCGGCAAGATCCTCAGGCGGCTTCTGAAGGCCGAGCTTTTGGGCATGGACCCGGGGGACACCTCGGGACTGGAGGAAGGATATGGCGGTGGAAAAGCTCCTTAAGGGCGAGGAACGGCTTTGGGCCCCCGAGGCCCTGCGGCAAGGGGCCAACCTCGAGGACTTCTGGGCGGAGTACCGGCGAAGCCTCGAGGACCCCGAGGGCTTCTGGGGAGCGTGGGCGAGGCGCTTTTACTGGGAAAGGCCCTTTGAGAAGGTCCTGGAGTGGAACCCCCCTGAGCACCGCTGGTTCCTGGGTGGCACCACCAACGCCGTCTACAACGCCCTGGAGCGCAACGTGGAAAGGGGCCTGAGGAACAAGGTGGCCCTCCTCTACCTCGCCGAGGACGGCGGCGAGCGGAAGCTCACCTACGGGGAGCTTCTGGACCGGGTGCGCCGCCTGGCCACGGGGCTTAAGCGGCTTGGGGTGGGCAAGGGGGACCGGGTGGTCATCTACATGCCCCTCACCCTGGAAGGGGTCCTGGCCATGCTGGCCACGGCCTACCTGGGGGCCATCCACAGCGTGGTCTACGCCGGGCTCGGGGTTTCGGCCCTCCGGGAGCGCATCCTGGACGCCGGGGCCAAACTCCTCATCGCCGGGGACGTGGGCTTCCGCCGGGGCAAGGGGGTGGACCTCCGGAGCATCGCCGAGGAGGCCATCCGGGACCTCCCCCTCCAGGTGGTCTGGTTCCAGCGGGCGTACAAGGCGGAGCTTCCCCCGGGCCACCACGACTTTGAGGAGCTCCTTTGGGATAGCCCCCCCGAGGCCCGGGCGGAGATGGTGGAGGCCGAGCACCCCCTCTTCATCCTCTACACCTCGGGCTCCACGGGGAAGCCCAAGGGGGTGGTCCACGTCCACGGGGGGTACATGGTGGGCACCACCTACCACCTCCGCGCCTTCTTTGACGTCAAGGACGAGGACGTCTTCTGGGCCACGAGCGACATCGGCTGGATCGTGGGCCACTCCTACATCGTCTACGCCCCCCTCCTGGAAGGGGTGACCAGCCTCCTCAGGGAAGGCGCCCCCGACTACCCCGACCCCGGGGCCTTCTGGCAGGCGGTGGAGCGGTACCGGGTGAACGTGATGTTCACCGCCCCCACGGCGGTGCGCATGTTCATGCGGTTTGGCCCCGAGTGGCCCAAGAAGCACGACCTCTCCTCCTTACGCCTCGTGGCCGTGGCCGGGGAGCCCTTAAACCCCGAGGCCCTGCGGTGGGCCTACGAGCACCTGGCGGGAGGGGGCAGGCGGGGGTTCGTGGCCGACAACTGGTGGCAGACGGAGCTCGGCGGCCCCACCCTGGGAACCCCCCTCACCCTCCCCGCCAAGCCGGGATACGCCGGGGTGGCCCTGCCGGGGGTGGAGGCGGAGGTGGTGGACGAGGAGGGAAGGCCGGTGCCCCCGGGGAAGGGCGGGCTCCTGGTCCTCAAAAGGCCCTTCCCCCACATGATGCGCACCGTCTGGGGGGACCACGAGCGCTACCTCCGGTACTGGCGGGAGGTCCCGGGAGGGGTCTACGCCGCCGGGGACGTGGCAAGCCGGGACGAGGAGGGCTACTTTAGCGTCCTCGGCCGGGCGGACGACGTCCTGAACGTGGCGAGCCACCGCATCGGCACCGCCGACGTGGAAAGCGCCCTAGTCTCCCACCCCGCCGTGGCCGAGGCCGCCGTCATCGGCATCCCCGACCCCTTGAAGGGGGAGGCCATCAAGGCCTTCGTGGTCCTAAGGCTCGGAAAGACGCCCTCCGAGGAACTCAAGGAGGGCCTCATCCAGCACGTGCGCCGGGAGCTCGGCCCCATCGCCACGCCTCAGGAGGTGGTCTTCTTGGACAAGCTCCCCAAGACCCGCTCCGGGAAGATCCTGAGGCGGCTTCTCAAGGCGAAGGAGCTGGGCAAAGACCCCGGGGACCTCTCCACCTTGGAGGAGTGATCCCACCCCATGCTGGCGGGGGTCCCGGCGGGAGGTTCCTTTGGGGCTTCCCCGGGCCGGCAGGGCGGAGGAAACCGGAAGCAAGGGTGTGACCCTCCCCGCCCGGGTTTGGGCCGCGGGCGGGGGCCTCTTTGCGGCCCAGGGCCTTTAGGGAAAACCCCTCCTTTTGCGCATGCCCGCAAAGCCAAGGTTTCTTGACAGGCCCCTCATGCTTCCCTAAGATAGCCGCCAACCGCGAGGGAAACCGTCTCTGGGAAGCCTTCGGGCGTTTCCCGCGCGGGGGAGGGAGTTATGGAGAAGCTGGAGGCATACTGGAAGGCCAACACGTCCCTGATCCGAAATCTCCTCATCGCATGGGCCCTGGTTTCCTACGTCTTTGGCATCCTCCTGGTGGAGCCCTTGAACGGGATCCGCCTGGGAGGGCTTCCCTTGGGTTTCTGGTTCGCCCAGCAGGGGAGCATCTACGTCTTCGTGGTCCTCATCTTCTACTACGCCTGGAAGATGGACCAGCTGGACCGTCAGTACGACGTGCACGAATAGGAGGCAACCGTGAGCGTTGAAGCTTGGACCTATCTCCTTGTAGGCCTCACCTTCGCCCTCTACATCTACATCGGTTACGCCTCGAGGGTGCGGGAGACCGCCGGGTTTTACGTGGCCGGCCGGGGGGTGCCCGCCATCGCCAACGGGGCCGCCACCGCCGCCGACTGGATGTCCGCCGCCAGCTTCATCTCCATGGCGGGCCTCATCTCCTCCATGGGGTACGACGGGGCGGTCTACCTCATGGGCTGGACGGGCGGTTACGTCCTTCTGGCCCTCCTCCTTGCCCCCTACCTCAGGAAGTACGGCAAGTACACCGTGCCCGACTTCATCGGAGACCGCTACTACTCCAACACCGCCCGGGCGGTGGCCGCCATCGCCACCATCTTCATCTCCCTCACCTACGTGGCGGGGCAGATGCGGGGTGTGGGCATCGTCTTCAGCCGCTTCCTGCAGGTGGACATCGCCACCGGGGTCATCATCGGGGTGGCGGTGGTGGCCTTCTTCGCCGTGCTGGGGGGCATGAAGGGCATCACCTGGACCCAGGTGGCCCAGTACACGGTGCTGATCATCGCCTACCTGATCCCGGCCATCGCCATCGCCAACGTCCTCACGGGCAACCCCATCCCCCAGCTGGCCTTCACCTTCAGCGATCTGGTCCAGCGCCTGAACCAGATCCAGGTGGACCTGGGCTTCACCGAGTACACCAAGCCCTTCCAGGGCAAGCCCATGATTGACATCCTGGCCATCACCCTGGCCCTGATGGTGGGCACCGCCGGCCTCCCCCACGTGATCATCCGCTTCTACACCGTGCCCGACGTGCGCTCGGCCCGCTACTCGGCGGGGTGGGCCCTTCTCTTCATCGCCCTCCTCTACACCACCGCCCCCGCCCTGGCGGCCTTCGCCCGCTACAACCTGATCTCCACCCTGAACGGGAAGACCCTGGAGGAGGTGCGCCAGATTGACTGGGTGGCCAAGTGGGAAAAGACCAAGCTCCTGGCCTTCGTGGACAAGGATGGGGACGGCAAGGTGACCATCGCCCCGGGGCGGGCCTTCGCCCTCAAGGGGGGCCGGCCCGACTTCAACACCCCTGACGAGAAGAGCAGGAACGAGGTCTACATTGACAACGACATCATCGTCCTCTCCACCCCGGAGGTGGCCCGCCTGGCCCCCTGGGTGATCGCCCTGGTGGCGGCAGGCGCTCTGGCAGCGGCCCTTTCCACGGCGGCCGGCCTGCTCCTGGCCATGTCCAGCGCCATCTCCCACGACATCTACTACCGCATCTTCCAGCCCAACGCCACCGAGGCCCAGCGCCTGCTGGCGGGCCGCATCGTCATCCTCCTGGCGGTGATCCTGGCGGGCTACTTCGGCGTCAACCCGCCGGGCTTCGTGGCCCAGGTGGTGGCCTTCGCCTTCGGCCTGGCAGCCTCCAGCCTCTTTCCCGCCATCCTGTTGGGCATCTTTGACAAGCGCATGAACCGCGAGGGGGCCATCGCCGGCATCCTGGTGGGGCTCATCTTCACCGCCACCATGATCGGGATGATGCGGGCTCCCCAGATCTTCGGGGCTCCCGCCCCGGTGATCCCCAACCTCTTCGGCATCAGCGCCGAGGGCGTGGGGGTCATCGGCATGCTCCTCAACTTCCTGGTGGCCTACCTGGTCTCCCGGGCCACGCCCCCGCCCCCGGAGCACATCCAGCACCTGGTGGAGGAGGTCCGCATCCCTAAAGGAGCGGGCGAGGCGGCGGAGCACTGAGAAGAGGGGGGGCAAAAGCCCCCCGGCTTCCCCTCCAGCCGCTATCCTGAAGGAGCCCATGGCCCTTCTTTACCTTAGGTTTTATCTGGGAAGCCTCCTCCTCCTCTTCGGCTTTTACCTGACCGGCCACTACCTCCTAGGCCTTGCCTTCCCCACCCCCAGGACCCTCTTTCACATCGCCTTGGGAGCCGGGCTGGGGGTGGGGCTTGGGGTGCTTTACCACCGCCTCTGGCCCCTCCCGCCCCCGGGGCTCGGCCGGGTGGTGCGGCTTTTCGTCCTCCTGCCCCCGGCCTTCATGCTGGGGATAGGGCTTCTCATCCTGCTCCAGGCCCAGGTGGCCCTGCACCTCCTCGTCCCCCTCCTGGCCTGGCTCACCCCCGCCTATGGACCCCCGGACGGTACCGCCCCTGAGCGCCCTTCCTGAAGGGGAGCGGGAGGCCCTCCTCCGGGAGGCCCGGGAAGAGGCCCACCCCCAGGGGACCCGCTTCCTGGAGCAGGAGGGGGCTTTGGCCCCGGCCCTCTACCTGGTGCTGGAGGGGCAGGTGGCCCTCCTGGACGGGGAAGAGGAGGTGGGGACCCTCGAGGCCGGGGAGTTTTTCGGCTTCCCCTCCCTCCTCTCCGGGGAACCCCCCGCCTTCAGCGTGGTGGCCAAGACCCCGGTGCGGCTCCTCGTCTTCCCCGAGGGGGCCTTCCGGAGGCTTCTCCTTTTCCCCGAGGCCGCCCGCTTCTTCGGCCAGGGCCTGGCGGACAGGGTGCGGCTCCGGGCGGCCCCCGACCTCTCCCTCTTCAGCCCGGTGGGCAGGCTGGTCAAGCGCCCGCCCGTCTTCATAAGCCCTTCGGCCAGCGTCCAGGAGGCGGCCTTAAGGATGCGGGCGGAAGGGGTTTCCAGTCTGCTGGTGGAGGGAAGCCCCTTGGGCATCCTCACCGACCGGGACCTGAGGAACCGGGTGCTGGCCGAGGGCCTTCCCCCCACCACCCCCGTGGCCGAGGTGAGGACCGCGCCCCTCTTCGCCCTTCCCGCCGACACCCCCATCTACGAGGCGGTGGCGGCCATGGTGGAACGGGGGATCCACCACCTGCCCCTCCTGGAAGGGGAAAGGGTGGTGGGCGTGGTCACCCACACCGACCTGGTCCTCCACCAGGCCCAAAGCCCCCTCCTGCTCCTAAGGCGCATAGAGCGCCTGGAGCTTGCGCGCTACGCCGAGGAGGTGGCCCGGCTGGTGGAGGGGCTCTTCGGGCGGGGCCTCGAGGGGGTGGAGATCGGCCGGGTGGTGGCCTCCTTGAACGATGCCCTCATCCGCCGCCTATTGAAGGAAGCCGAGGCCGCCCTGGGGCCGCCCCCCGTGGCCTACAGCTTCATGGTCTTCGGCTCGGAAGGGCGGAGGGAGCAGGCCCTCCTCACCGACCAGGACAACGCCCTGGCCCTGGGGGAAGGGGGCCACGAGGCCTACTTCCAGGCCCTGGCGGAGCGGGTGGTGGGGGGGCTCCTCAGGGCGGGCATCCCCGAGTGCAAGGGGGGGTACATGGCCACCCGCTGGCGCCTTCCCCTCCCCACGTGGCTGGAAACCTTCCGCAAGTGGATGGAGGCCCCCGAGCCCCAGGCCCTCCTGGAAACCCAGATCTTCTTTGACTTCCGGGGGGTGGCGGGGGAGCTTTCCCTAAGGCCCCTGGAGAAGGCGGTCCTGGAGGGCAGCCAAAGAGGGGTCTTCCTCTACCACCTGGCCCAGGCGGCCCTGGCCTTCCGCCCGCCTCTGGGCCTTTTCGGCCGGGTGCGCACGGAGGAGGGCTTTTTGGACCTCAAGCGCCACGCCCTTGCCCCCATCGTCTCCTTGGCCCGGCTCTACGCCCTCCTGGCGGGAAGCCCCGCCCGGGGCACCCTGGAGAGGCTCAAGGCGGCGGGCGGGGCCACCCTGAGCCAGGAGGGGGCCGGGCGCCTGGCCGAGGCCTTCCGCTTCTTCTTCCACCTAAGGCTTAAGCACCAGCTCCTCGCCTGGCAGAAGGGCGAGGCCGTGGGCAACCGGGTGCTCTGGGCCGCCCTAAGCCCTGGGGAAAAGCGGCAGGCCCTGGAGGGCTTCCGGACCATCCAAGAGATCCAAGAAAGCACCGCGAGCCGCTTCCAGCTGCGATGAAGGAAAAGGCCTTCGCCCTCTTCCTGTTGGCCCTTTTGCTCTTCCTCCTGCCCCTAGAGCTTTTCTTCCCGAGACCCCAAGGCCCCTCGGGGCTTCCTCCCCTCTACCTCTACCTCTTCGGGGCCTGGGGCCTGGTGGTCCTTCTGGCCTACCTCCTCTTCCGCAGGCCATGAGCCCTCCCCTTCTCCTCCTCAGCCTCTTCCTCTACCTGGGCTTCCTCTTCCTGGTGGCCCTGTGGGGGGAGGGGTGGGGCCGGGCCCGGGCCCAAGGGCCCTGGGTCTACGCCCTCTCCCTGGCGGTCTACGCCACCGCCTGGACCTTTTTCGGGAGCGTGGGCCGGGCGGCCACCCAAGGGGCGGGCTTCCTGCCCATCTACCTGGGTCCCACCCTGGTCCTCCTCCTCTGGCCTTTCCTCCACGGCAGGCTCTTGGAGCTGGCCCGGGCCCACCGCCTCACCTCCTGGGCGGACTACCTGTTCCTCCGCTACGGCCACCCCCTCTTGGGAAGCCTGGCGGCGGGCTTTCTGGCGGTGGGGCTCCTCCCCTACCTCGCCCTCCAGCTCAAGGCCATCGCCCAGGCCTTCCTCTTCCTGAGCGGGGAAAAGGCCCCCTTGCAGGACGTGGCCCTGCCCACGGCCCTCCTCCTCGCCCTCTTCGCCGTCCTCTTCGGCACCCGCCGCCTGGACCCCTCCGAGCGGCACCAGGGCCTGGTGCTGGCGGTGGCCTTTGAGTCCCTGGTGAAGCTCCTGGCCTTCCTCCTGGTGGGGGCCGCGGTCCTCCTTCTCCTGGGAAACCCCTTCCCCAAGGCCCTCTCCCGGCCCGACCTCCTCCCCCTGCTCCTCCCCCCGGAGGGGGTTTCCGGCCACCTGGCCTGGGGAGCCCTGGTGGTCCTCTCGGGCCTGGCCTTTTTGTTCCTGCCCCGGCAGTTCCACGTGAGCGTGGTGGAGAACGTGGACCCCCGGCATCTTCCCCACGCCGCCTGGGCCTTTCCCCTCTACCTTTTCCTCATCAACCTGCCGGTGGTGCCCCTGGCCCTTTGGGGACGGCTTTCCCTTCCCCAGGAAGACCCCGACCTCTACGTCCTGGGGCTGGCCCTGGAGGTGGGACCCTCCCTGGCCCTCCTGGCCTTCCTGGGCGGGGTCTCCGCCGCCACGGCCATGGTGGTGGTGGAGGGCCTGGCCCTTTCCATCCTCGTCTCCAACCACCTGCTCTCCCCCCTGCTCCTCCGCTTCCGCGCCCTGGGAAGCCTCCTCTTCTGGCGCAGGCTCACCATCTTCGCGGTGATGCTCCTGGCCTACCTCTACTTCCGTTTGGCGGGGGAGGCCTACGCCCTGGTGGGGATGGGCCTCCTCTCCTTCGCGGCGGTGGCCCAGCTCGCCCCTCCCGCCCTCCTGGGCCTCTACTGGAAAGGGGCCACGGCCCAAGGGGCCCTGGCGGGCCTCCTGGGGGGCATGGCCCTCTGGGCCTACACCCTCTTCCTCCCCGCCCTGGCCCGTTCGGGCTGGCTCCCCCAGGCCTTCCTCCAGGGCCCCCACCCCCTCCTCCACCCCGAGGGGCTTCTGGGGGTGAGGGGGTTGGACCCCATCACCCACGGCTTCCTGGCCAGCCTCCTCCTGAACCTGGGCCTGACCCTGGGGGTCTCCCTCCTCACCCGGGGGGCCGCCCCCAAGGAGGGGCGCACGGGAGAGGTGGAGGAGCTGGCCGCCCTCCTCCGGCGGGTGCTGGGCCTCGAGGCGGAGGAGGCCTTCCGCCGGCAGGCCCAAGGCCTTTCCGGCCCGGAGGCGGCGGCCCGGGCCGAGGCCCTCCTGGCGGGGGCGGTGGGGCCGGCCACGGCCCGGCTCCTCCTCCTCTCCGCCACCCGGGAGGCCCCATCGGAGGCCTTGCTGGAGGCGGCCCGGGAGTCCAAGGAGGTGCGGGCCTACGCCAAGGCCTTGGAGGAGGCCAGGAGGGAGCTTTCCGAGGCCTACGAGCGGCTCCAGGCCCTGGACCAGGCCAAGGACGAGCTCCTTTGGGCCGTGGCCCACGAGTTCAAGACCCCCCTGACCTCGGTGCGGGCCCTGGCGGAGATCCTCAAGGCCCACCCCGACCTCCCCGAGGAGGAGCGCCGCCGCTTCACGGAGCTTTTGGCCAAGGAAGCCCTCCGCCTCTCCCGCCTGGTGGAGGAGGTCCTGGCCTACACCCGCCTCCAAGGGGGCCTGCCCCTCCGCCTGGAGCCCACGGACCTGAAGGCCCTGGCCGGGGAGGCCCTGGCCCTGGCCGAGCCCCTGGCCCGGGAAAAGGGGGTTACAATGGAGGTCCACCTGGAGGAGGTCCGGGCCCTCACCGACCGGGACCGGGTGCTCCAGGTCCTCCTGAACCTCCTCCACAACGCCCTACGCCACGCCCGAAGCCGGGTGCGCCTGGAGCTTGGCCAGAAGGCGGGGGAGGCCCTCTTCCGGGTGGGAGACGACGGCCCCGGGGTGCCCGAGGCCTTGCGGCCCCGCATCTTTGAGCCCTTCCGGAGCTTCGCCGGGGGCGCGGGGCTCGGGCTCTTCCTGGCCCGGAGGCTCGTGGAGGCCCTGGGAGGGCGGATCTGGCTGGAGGAAGGGGAGGGGGCCGTCTTCGCCTTCGCCCTGCCCTTGGAGGTGGAGCGTGCGGATCCTGGTGGTGGACGATGAGGAAAGCATCCTGATCCCTCTGGAGTTTCTCCTGAAGAGGGCGGGGCATGAGGTGGCCCTGGCCCGCACGGGGGAGGAAGCCCTGGCCCACCTGGAGGCCCTCCCCCCGGACCTGGTGGTCCTGGACCTCATGCTCCCCGGCCTGGACGGCTTTGACGTCCTGGAACGCATCCAAAGGCTTTCCCGTAGGCCCAAGGTCCTCATCCTCACCGCCAGGAACCGGGAGGCCGACCGGGCCAAGGCCAAGGCCCTGGGAGCCGAGGCCTTCATGGCCAAACCCTTCGGCATCCAGGAACTCCTGAGCAAGGTGGAGGAGCTTCTAGGATGAGAAACGCCCTCCGCTTCCTCGGGGCCCTGCTCCTGGGGCTTTTGCTCCTGGGAGGCGCCGTGGGGCTAGGCCTCTTTCTCCTCCTCCAGGGGGAGGAGGCCCTGGCCCGGGAGCTTTCCCGCCTGGCCCGGGAGAGGCTTCCCCTTCTCCTCTTCGCCCTCCTCCTCTTCCTCATGGTCCTGGCCGCCCTGCTCCACCCCCTTTTCCTGGGCTACCTGGTGGCCACCCGGGCCCTGGGGCAGGAGGCCCTGGCCCTTCTGGCCAACCCCGGCCACCGCCTATCCCTAAGAGGCCCCCTGGAGCTTCAGGCCCTGGCCCGCCTCATCCAGCGCCTGGCCGAGGAGAGGGCCGCCTTGGAAAAGGAGGTGGCCGCCAGGGTGGCCGAAGCCAAGGCCCTCCTGGAACGGGAGCGGGGCGTGCTTTCCGCCCTCATCGGCCACCTGCCCCAAGGGGTGGTCCTGGCCAACTCCAAGGGCCAGGTCATGCTCTACAACCCTCCGGCGCGGCGGCTTCTGGGGGAGGGCCTGGGGGTGGGGAAGAGCCTCTTCGCCCTCCTGGACCGGGGGCTTTTGGTCCACGCCCTGGGGCTTCCCGGGGAGCGCTTCCTCACCCAGACCCGGGCAGGGCCCCTGGCCCTTAGGGCCCTGCCCCTCCAGGGAGAGGAGGGCTTTTTGGTGATCCTGGAAGAGCCCCCGGGGGAAGGGGGCCTGGAGGAGGCCGCCCTCCACCGCCTGAAGGACAAACTGGCCGGGCTAAAGGCCCTGGTGGAGCTCCTGGAGGCCGAGGCCCAGGAGGCCCGCCCCCTGGCCCAAGCCGCCCGGGAAGCGGCCCTGGAGCTGGCCCGGCTCCTCCAGAACCTCAAGCCCCCCTCGGGGGCGGCGGAGGTCCTGGCGGAGGACCTCCTGGCCCTCCTCTCCCAAGCCCTGGAGCGGGAGGCGGGGGTCCACCCCGGCCTGGCCCTGGGGGAGGAGGCCCGGACCCTCCTGGTCCGGGCGGACACCTACGCCCTGGCCCGGGGCCTGGCCGCCACCCTGAAAGAAAACGAGGAGGTCTTCCTGGGGGCGGAGGGGGAGGGCGGCCTCCTCCACCTCACCCTCGCCTTCCCCCACCCCGCTCCCCCACCCCACCCCCTCCTCAAGGAGGCGGTGGAGAAGGGCGGGGGAAGCCTTTGGGCCGAGGGAAGCCGCCTCCACCTCCTCCTCCCCGCCCGCAAGGCCCCGAGGCTCTCCCTGCCCGAAGGCCCCCCGCCCCGGGCCGAGGTCTTTGACCTCTCTCTCCTCCAGGTCCCCGAGGCGCTGGAGGAAGCCCCCTTGGAGGGCCTCCTCTACACCGCTTTTGACCTGGAGACCACGGGGCTGGACCCGGCCAAAGACGCCATCCTCGCCCTCGGGGGGGTGCACGTCCTGGGGACCAGGGTCCTCCGCCACGAGGTGTACGAGGCCCTGGTGGACCCGGGCCGCCCCATCCCCAAGGCCTCCCAGGAGGTCCACGGCCTCACCTGGGAGATGCTCCGGGGAAAGCCCCGGCTGGAGGAGGTGCTGCCCGCCTTCCAGGCCTTCATAGAGGACACCGTCCTCCTCGCCCACAACGGGGCCTTTGACGTGGCCTTCCTCAAGCGGGCGGGGATAGACCACCCTCCCCTGGTGGATACCCTCCTCCTCGCCCACCTCCTCTTCCCCGACCTCGAGGACCACCGCCTGGAAACCCTGGCGGAGCGCTTCGGGGTGCCCGTCTTGGGAAGGCACACCGCCCTGGGGGACGCCCTCATGACCGCCGAGGTCTTCGTCCGGATGGTCCCCCTCCTAAAGGAGAGGGGGCTCCGCACCCTGGGGGCGGTGCTCCGCGCCTGCGGGAGGCTCCCTTTGGCCAGGCTCAGGTACTGAGGCGGGCCAGGGCCCTCCGGCCGATGTCCCGCCGGTACACCGCCCCGGGAAAGCCCACCCGGGGCACGAAGGCGTAGGCCCGCTCCAGGGCCTCTCCCAGGTCCCTCCCCAGGCCCACCACGTTCAGGACCCGCCCCCCGGCGCTCACCAGGCGGCCCCCTTCCCTCCGGGTCCCGGCGTGGAAGACCAAAACCCCTTCCGGGGGCTCGGGGAGGTGGAGGGGGATCCCCTTCCTGGGGTTTTCGGGGTAGCCCGGGGCGGCCAGGACCACAGAGGCCGCCGCCCCTTCCCTCCAGGAAAGCCTCGTCCCCGCAAGCCGCCCCTCGGCCACCTTGAGGGCCAGGTCCACCAGGTCGTTCTCCAGAAGGGGGAGGACCGCCTGGGCCTCGGGGTCGCCGAAGCGGGCGTTGAACTCCAGGACCTTGGGGCCCTCACGGGTGAGCATGAGCCCAGCGTAGACCACCCCCCGGTAGACCACCCCCTCGGCCCGGAGGCCCCGGACCAGGGGCCAGAGGATCTCCTCCTCCACCCGCCTCAGGGTGGCCTCGTCCATGGGGTAAGGGGCCACCGCCCCCATCCCCCCGGTCATGGGGCCTTGGTCCCCGTCCAGGAGGCGCTTGTGGTCCTGGGAAGGGAGGAGGGGCAGGACGGTCTCCCCGTCGGTGAGGGCCAGGACCGTGGCCTCCTCCCCCTCCAGGTACTCCTCTACCACCACCTCCCCTCCTTCGGGACCGGAGAGGAGGTTGATCACCGCCTGCTTGGCCTGGTGCAGGTCAAGGGCCACCGTGACCCCCTTCCCCGCCGCGAGCCCCGAGTCCTTGACCACGATGGGCGCCCCCACCTCCTCCAGGTACTCCAGGGCCTCCAGGGGCTCCTGGAAGACCCGGTAGCGCGCCGTGGGGATGCCGTAGCGCTCCATGAGGCTCTTGGCGAAGGCCTTGGAGCCCTCAATCATGGCCGCCTTCTGGGTGGGGCCGAAGACCAGGAGGCCCCGGGCCTGGAAGGCGTCGGCGATGCCCTCCACCAGGGGCGCCTCGGGGCCCACCAGGGTGAGGTCTATCCCCTCCGCCAGGGCCCAGTCCGCCAGGGCCTCCACGTCCCCGTTCCAGGGGACGAGCTCGGCCAGGGCCTCCATGCCGGCGTTGCCGGGGGCGGCGTAGAGCCTCTCCACCCGGGGGCTCTGCGCCGCCTTCCAGAGGAGGGCGTGCTCCCGCCCCCCGCCTCCCACCACCAGAACCCTCATAGGGAGGATTCTACCCGGTGGAGGCTCGCCTCCACCTCCCGGCGCACCGCCTCCGGGAGGGAGGCTACCTCGGCCCTCAGGGCCGGGTGGTCCTGGGCCAGGAGGTGGGCGGCGAGGAAGGCCCCCCTGCCCCACTCCCCTCCCCGGCCCAAGAAGGCCGGGCTCGCCAAGGCCTCCCTCCCCCAGGCCCTGAGGAGGGCCCAGGCCCGGAGGTAGAGGGGCTTCTCCCGCGGGGAGAGGGCCTGGAAGGCCCGCGCCGCCTCCTCTCCCAGGAGGCCCTCAAGCCCCTCGGGCGGGGGAAAGGCGAGGCCCAGGAGGAGGAGGGCCACGGCCCGGGGGTGGAGGCGGTGCTCCAGGTGTAGGACGCGGGCCTCGAGGACCGCCTCCGTGTCCCCGGGCAGGACGGGCACCCGCCCCTGGAGGAGGATGGGCCCGGTGTCCATCCCCTGGTCCACGAAGTGCACCGTGGAGCCGGTCTCCCTCTCCCCGGCCTCCAGGACCCTCCGGTGGACGTCAAGCCCCGGGTAGTCGGGAAGGAGGGAGGGATGGATGTTGAGGAGGCGGCCGTACCAGGCCTCCACGAAGGCGGGGGAGAGGAGGCGCATGAATCCGGCGAGGAGGACGAGGTCCACCCTCCGTTCCTCCAGAAGCCCCAAAGCCTCCCCCTCAAAGGCCCTCCGCCCCCGCCAGGGGAGGGCCTGGGCCTCTATCCCTCGCCTTTTTGCCCGCTCCAGGGCCAAGGCGGAGGGGTTGTCCGAGACCACCAGGACCACCTCCCCCAAGGGGTGCCCCTGGGGGAAGGCCTGGAGGAGGGCCTCGAGGTTCGTCCCCCTCCCGGAGGCGAAGACGGCCATCCGGGCCCTCCGGCCCAGGGGAAAAGGCCAGACCATCTACCCCTCCAAGGCCTCGGGGTGGTGCTTCTGCCAGTAGCGCACCAAACCCTGGAGGTTCATATAGGGGGGGTCGGCGAGCTCATAAAGGCGCATGCCCGCCTCCTCTACCCCCGCCCTTCCCAAGCCCTCCCGCCAGTAGGCCTCAAAGCGCCGGGTCATCTCCTCCTGGGAGAGCCCCTCCTTTAGGCGGTGGAGCACCCAGCCCGCCCAGGCCTCCAGGGTTTCCCTCAGGGCCTGGAGGTGGGCCTCCACGTCCCCATAGGCCCCGAAGTGGGTGAGGTAAAGGGCCTCGGGGCGCAAGGCCAGGAGACGGTCCAAGGAGGCGTACCAGCTCTCCAGGTGGATGTCCGGGGGCGGCGTGGGGGGAAGGACGGGTCCCGGGGCGATGCGCACCCCGGCGATGTCCCCGGCGAAGAGGAGGCCCTCCACCAAGTAGGCGTGGTGGTGGCTGGCGTGGCCCAGGGTCTCCAGGGCCTGCACCCTGACCCCACCCACCTCCACCCTCTCCCCATCGGCCAGGACCCGGACCCTTTCCGGGGGAATGCCCCTAAGCTCCCCCCAGAGGGGCCTGAGCATGGCCCCGTAGATGCGCTCGGCGGAGGCCAGAAGCCTCGAGGGGTCCACCAGATGGGGGGCCCCCTTGGGGTGGACGTAGACCGTGGCCCCGAGCTCCGCCAGGCGCCAAGCGGCCCCGGCGTGGTCCAGGTGGATGTGGGTCACGAAGACGTGGCGCACCTCCTCGGGGGCCACTCCCCGCTCCCTGAGGGCGGAAACCAGGCGGGGATAGGTGCTCTCAGGGCCCGTCTCTATGAGGAGGGGGCCTTCCTCGGTCCTGAGGAGGAAGCTGGCGATGACCCGTTCCGCTCCCTGAAAGCCGAGATCCAAGACCTCTACCACGGCCTCTCCTCCTTGGGGCCGATGCGGGTGTGGAGGGTGCCGATGCCCTCCACCGCCACCTCTATCCGGTCCCCGGGGCCTAGCGCCCCCACCCCGGAAGGGGTGCCGGTGAGGACCACGTCCAGGGGCTCGAGGGTCATGAAGCCGGAGATGTGGGAGAGGATCTCCGCCACGCTGAAGATCATCTGGGAGGTGTGCCCCTCCTGGCGGAGCTCCCCATTGACGTAGGTGCGCACCCAGGTGTCCTGGGGATCCAGGTCGGTCTCAATCCAAGGGCCCAAGGGGAGGAACTTGTCGGCGCTCTTGGCCCGGACCCACTGCAGGTCCTTCTTCTGGGCGTCCCGGGCGGTGATGTCCACGGCGATGGTGTAGCCCAGGACGTGGTCCAGGGCCTTTTCGGGGGGGACGTCCCGCATCCGGTCCCCCACCACCACCGCAAGCTCCCCCTCGTAGTGGAGCTCCTGGGTGAAGAAGGGGTAGGGCACGGCGTCCCCCGTGTTCCCGGGGTCCCTGGGGTTGGCGGGGTGGGCCAGGGCGTTGGGTGCCTTCAGGAAAAGGCCCGGCTCCTTGGGCAGGTCCTCCCCGAAGTCGTGCCCCATCTCCCGGATGTGCTCCTTGTAGTTCCGCCCCACGCAGACGATCTTGCTGGGGGTGGCGGGCACCAGAAGGCGCACCGAGGCCAGGTCGTACCGCCTGCCCGTGGGGTTGCCCCCGGGGGCGTCCGTCTCCAAGACCAGCTCCCCTTCCAGAATCCCCCAGCGACCCTCGTTGAAGCGCAGGATCTTCATGCCCTAAAGCTACCATCTTCCCCTAAGGATTTGCAGGCCCCTCAAGGCCACCACCCCCGCCACCCAAAGCGCCCCCAGCCGGCCCTCGGGCGGGGCCAGGAGGAAGAGGGCCAGGTAGCCGAACATGGCCCCGAAGGGGATGGGATACACCCCCTTCCGCCTTCGCCCCCAGTAGAGGAGGTGGTACGCCCCCGCCACCCCAAGGCCCAGGGCCGCAGCCCAGAGGGTCTCTTCGGGAAGCCAGGCCAGGAAGAAGCCCAAGGAGGGGGCGATCCCCCCGCCTCCCCGGAAGCGGAAGCAAAGGGGCCAGTTGTGGCCGGCCACCAAGGCCGCCCCCGCAAAGGGGCGAAGCTCAGGAGGGGTGAGGAGGGCCGCCAAAACCCCCTTCCCCAGGTCAAAGAGGACCACCACCAGGGCGGCCCAGGGACCTTTGCGGCGGAAGACCCCCGAGCCCCCGGGAAGGTCCCTCTCCCGCACCTCGGGGAAGAAGAGGAGCCCCCCCACCAAGGAGCCCAGGAGGTAGGCCAGGAGGAGGTAGGCCATGCCCCCATTCTTGCAAAGGCCGGGACCTTGGGGTATCCTTAAGATGGAAGTTTCCATGAAGCGCTTCCACACGCCATGAAGAAGAAGCAACCCACCATCCACGAGGTGGCCGCCCGGGCCGGGGTGGGCCTGGGCACGGTGAGCCGGGTCCTCAACAACCACCCCGCGGTGCGCCCCGAGACCCGGGCCCGGGTCCTCAGGGCCATGGAGGAGCTGGGCTACACCCCCAACCCCCACGCCCGCCGCATCGCCGGGGGGCGGAGCTACACGGTGAGCGTCCTCCTGCCCTTCGTGGCCACGGAGTTTTACCGCAGGCTCATAGAAGGCCTCGAGGGGGTCCTCCTGGAAAAGCGCTACGACCTGGCCCTCTTCCCCATCCTCTCCCAGGCCCGGCTCAAGCGCTACCTGGAGAGCTCCACCCTGGCCTACCTCACCGATGGCCTCATCCTCGCCTCCTACGACCTCACGGAGCACTTTGAGGAGGGCCGCCTCCCCACCGACCGCCCCGTGGTCCTGGTGGACGCCAAGAACCCCCGGTACGACTCAGTCTACCTGGACAACTTCCTGGGGGGCAGGCTCGCCGGGGCCTACCTCGCCCGCTTCCCCGGGGCCGTCTTCGCCATCAAGGTGGAGGAGGAGCCCGACCGGGCCTTCCGCCACACCGTCTTCGCCGAGCGCATGGCGGGCTTCCGGGAGGCCCTGAAGGAGGCGGGCCGCCCCTTCCCGGAGGACCACCTCTACGTCACCCGCCTCTCCCAGGAGGGGGGGCGCCTCGCCCTCCGCCACTTCCTGGAAAAGGCCTCCCCGCCCCTCAATGTCTTCGCCGGGGCGGACCAGGTGGCCCTGGGGGTCCTGGAGGAGGCCCAGAGGCTCGGCCTCACCCCGGGGCGGGACGTGCGGGTCCTGGGCTTTGACGGGCACCCCTTCGCCGAGGAGGTGGGGCTTTCCACCATCGCCCAGCCGGTGGAGGCCATGGGGGCCCGGGCGGCCCAGCTCCTCCTGGAGAGGATGCAGGGCTACGCGGGGGCCCCCCGGGAGGTGCGCTTTGAGCCCACCCTGGTGGAAAGGACCTCCACCCTGACCCCGGGCCCCGCCCCCTACGTGCCCTAGAATCCTCCCATGGGCCTCTTTGACGCCCTGACCAACCTGGTGCGCTGGGTCATGGTCCTGCCGGTGGCGGGCCTCCTCCTCGGGGCCCTCTACTTCGCCTGGCACGCCCTCCTGGAGGCCGGTTCTGCCCTGGGGCAGGGCCTCGAGGCCGCCCTCCCCGCCCTGGTGGGGGCCGTGGATCTGGCCCTCCTCTCCGCCGTCTTCCTCATCTTCGGCGTGGGCCTTTTTGAGCTCTTTATCGGCAAGCTGGAGGTGCCCTTGGACAACGTCCTGGCGGTGGAAAGCCTGGCCGACCTCAAGAACAAGCTGGGCCAGGTGATCGTCATGATCCTGGTGGTGAAGTTCTTTGAAAAGGCCCTGGCCTTCAAACCCCAGGAGGCCCTGGACTTCCTCCTCTTCGCCGGGGGGGTGGCCCTCCTAAGCGCCGCCTTGTGGCTGGCGCGGGCCAAGGAGTAGGTGCTGGTCTACCTGGACCAAAACCACGCCAGCCGCATGGCCAAGCACCTCCTGGGCCAGAGGGGGCACGAGGCCTTCGGCAGGCTCTTCCAGGCTCTGAGGGGGAAAGCCCTTGCCCCCCCGAGCCCCTTCCACGTCCTGGAAACCCTCTACCCCCAGCGGGGTCCTGAGGAGAAGGCGGGCTACCTGCTTCCCGCCCTCAAGGAGGTCTTCACCGCCCTCTCGGGAGGCTACTGGGTCCGGCCCTGGCCGGAGGTGGCGGTAAGGCAGGAGAGGGGGCTTTACCGGGAAGACCTCCTCTCCGAGGAGGGAAGCTGGGAGGTCCCGGCGGACCTCTCCCCCTTCCAGGGGCTCCCCGAGGCCCTCCGCGGGCTTCCCTACGGGGAGGCCCACGCCCTGGCCCTAAGGGAGGTGCGGGCGCGCACCGGGCTTAAGGAAGTGCCCTTGGTAAGGCTTCTCGCCCACCTCCTGGCCCGCATGGCCTCCGATCCCCACCGCAAGCCCCGCCCCTCGGACCTCCTGGACGCGGTCATGGCGGCCACGGTCTACCCCTACGTGGACCTCCTCCTCACCGACCGCTACCTGAGGAACCTCCTGCCGGAGAGGAGCGTGGGGGGAAGGCGAAGGGAGGTGGAAGCCCTGGTCCGGCGCCTCCAAGGGGAGTAGACTCCAGGGCGTGAGAGGGATCCGGGACCCCCGCCTCCTCCCCATCGCCGAGAAGGTGCTTGCGGGGAAGCGGCTTTCCTTTGAGGACGGCCTCGTGCTCTACGAGACCAAGGACCTTCCCACCCTCATGCGCCTCGCCAACCTGGTGCGGGAGCGGAAGCACGGGCACAAGACCTACTTCGTCCACTCCATCCGCGTCTCCCAGACCAACATCTGCTACGTGGGGTGCACCTTCTGCGCCTTCCAGAGGCGCTTTGGCGAGGAGGGGGCCTGGGACTGGGAGGTGGAAGAGGTGGTGGCCTGGGTAAGGGAGCGCTACCAGCCCGGGCTCACCGAGATCCACATGACCGCAGGCCACCACCCCAAGAGGCCCTTCTCCTACTACCTGGACCTGGTGCGGGCCCTCAAGGAGAGCTTCCCCGGGGTCCAGGTCAAGGCCTGGACGGCGGCGGAGATCCACCACTTCTCCAAGATCGCCCGCCTGCCCTACCGGGAGGTTCTAGAGGCCCTGAAGGAAGCGGGCCTGGACGCCATGCCGGGAGGCGGGGCGGAGATCTTCGCCGAGAGGGTGCGCAAGAAGATCGCCCGGGCCAAGGTCTCGGCGGAGGGGTGGCTTGCGGTCCACCGCACCGCCCACGAGCTGGGCATCCCCACCAACGCCACCATGCTCTACGGGCACATAGAGACCCTGGAGGAGCGTCTGGACCACATGGACCGCCTGCGCCGCCTCCAGGACGAGACGGGGGGGTTCATGAGCTTCATCCCCCTGGCCTTCCAGCCCGACGGGAACCAGCTCGCCCGGGAGCTCGGCAAGAGGGAGTTCACCACGGGGCTGGACGACCTCAGGAACCTGGCGGTGGCCCGGCTCTATTTGGACAACTTCCCCCACATCAAGGGCTACTGGGCCACCTTAACCCCCGAGCTCGCCCAGGTCTCCCTGGACTGGGGCGTGACGGACATAGACGGCACCCTCATTGAGGAGCGCATCGTCCACATGGCGGGAAGCCCCACGCCCCAGGGGCTTTCCAAGAGGGAGCTCGCCCGCATCATCCTCATGGCGGGCCGGATCCCCGTGGAGCGGGACGCCCTCTACCGGGAGGTGCGCCTTTGGGCCTGATCCCACCCCAGCCCGGGGTAGGCCTCGGGAGAAACAGGGTATGAGGGCCCTACGGGTGGGTTTTCCTCCCTACGCCAACGTGGCCCCCTTGGTCCACTTCCTAAGGCCGGAGGGGTTCTCGGTGGTCCACGCCCCCCCCACCGCCCTCAACGCCTGGCTTCTGGAGGGAAGGCTGGACCTTTCCCTGGCCTCCAGCTACGCCTACCTCCGGCACCAGGAGGCCCTGGGCCTCCTGCCGGACTTTTCCGTGGCGGTCCTCGGGCCCGTCTACTCCGTGAACCTCTTCCACCGCCTGCCCCTAAGGGACCTAAAGCGGGTGGCCCTCACCACGGAAAGCGCCACCAGCGTGGCCCTCCTCAAGTTCCTTCTTGAAAGGCAGGGCATTCACCCCCGCTACGAGGAGGCTAGGGGGGGCCTCGAGCTCCTTTCCGCCTACGATGCGGTGCTCCTCATCGGCGACCAGGCCATAAAGGCCTACGCCGCCCTCCTCCCGGGGCTCCCCGAAACCCCCCACGCCCTCCCCACAAGCCTGGGCGGGGTCCAGGTCACCGACCTCTCCGTCCTTTGGTTCCAAAAGACCCGCCTCCCCTTCGTCTTCGCCGTCTGGGCCTACCGGAAGGAGAACCCGCCCCCCAAGGCCCTGGTCCAGGCCCTGAGGCGGGCCAGGCGGGAGGGCCTGGCCCGGTTGGGGGAGGTGGCCGGGCGGGAGGCCGAGAGGCTTGGGGTCCACCCCGCCCTCATGGAGCACTACCTCTGGAACTTCCGCTACCACCTGGAAGAGCCCGACCGCCTGGGCCTTCAGGCCTTCGCCGAAGCCCTGGGGCTTCCCTTCCGGCCCTCCTACTATCCCGAATAGCGCTTGACATTTTATAGCGATTGAGGTAGCGTAGCCTTGGGCCCTAGGCCCAAGGAGGCAAGCCCATGCGTTGGAACCTTGACCCCACCCACACCAGCGTGGAGTTTGCGGTGAGGCATATGGTGATCGCCACGGTAAAAGGCACCCTCAACCTCAAGGAAGGCTACGTGGAGACCGATCCAAGCGGGAAGCCCATCCAGGTGGAGGCCCGCCTGGACGCGGCGAGCATCCACACCGGCGTGGCCGACCGGGACAACCACCTCCGCTCCCCGGACTTCCTGGACGTGGCGAACTATCCGGAAATCGTCTTCAAAAGCGAGAAAATCACGCCCCTGGGGGAGGGCCGCTACCAGGTGGAAGGGGAGCTCACCCTCCGGGGCGTGACCCGGCCCATGGCCTTTGAGGTGGAAACCTCTGGCCCCGTGAAGGACCCCTGGGGCAACGAGCGCCTGGCGGCCCACTTTGGGGGGAAGCTGAACCGCAAGGACTTCGGCCTCACCTGGAACATGCCCCTGGAGGCCGGGGGGCTTCTCGTGGGCGAGGAGGTGCGCTTCAGCGTGGACACGGAGCTGGTGGCGGCCAAGGAGAGGGTGGGCGCATGAAGCCCCAAGGGCGGCTCCTCTCCTTGAGCCTCAGGGTCAAGGACCTGGGAGCCGCCCTGGCCTTCTACCGGGACCTCCTGGGACTACGGGTGGAAGCGGACCCGCCCCGCTACCGCCTCTTCCCCGAGGGCCGGGGCTTCTTTTTGGATTTAATCCACGATCTTCAGGCCCCCCTAAGGCCCCACCCCTCGGTGGGCCTCTACCACTTCGCCCTCCTCCTTCCGGACCGCAAAGCCCTCGCCGGGGTCTTCCGCAGGGCGCTGGAGGCGGGGGTCCACTTTGAGGGCGCGGCGGACCACGGGGTCTCCGAGGCCCTTTATTTTTGCGACCCCGAGGGCAACGGCCTCGAGCTCTACCGGGACCGCCCGCAAGGGGAGTGGCCCAAAGGCCCCCTCATGTTCACGGCGCCTTTGAGCCTGGAAAAGCTCCTCGCCGAGAACCCCAAGCCCACCCCCCTCCCCCCGGAAACCCTCCTCGGGCACCTCCACCTGCACGTGGAAGACCTCCGGGAGGCGGAGGCCTTCTTCGCCGGGAGGCTCGGCATGGAGGTGACCCTCCGCACCTACCCCGGGGCCCTCTTCTTCGCCTGGGACCGCTACCACCACCATGTGGGCGCCAACACCTGGGCCGGGAGGCGCAGGGCGCCCCCGGGGGCCACGGGGCTTGTGGCCTACGCCCTCCTCGCCCCCCAGGGCGTGGAGCGGGGCGCCTACCGGGACCCCACCGGGGCCAGCCTGGAGGTGCTTGACGAAAGGGGCCCATCTGGCCTAAGCTTTTAGCAACTATGCGGACCCTAGGGCGCCAGTTCGGCTTTTATTATCCCGCCGGGGGCGCCCTGCGGTCCGCGTAGGTCTTCACCGCACCCAGGGCGCCCCCAAAAAGGGGGCGCCCGAAGTCTTTGGGAGGGAAGCCATGCTGATCGTGATGAAGCGGGGGTACACGGAGGAAGAGCTTCGGGAGGTGGTCCGGGAGATTGAGAAGGTGGGCTACCGGCCCCATGTCTCCCAAGGAGTGGAGACCACCCTGGTGGGGGCCATCGGCCGGGGGCCCACCCCCGAGCTCATGGAGCACTTCCGGGCCCTGCCCGGGGTGGCCGAGGTCATCCCCATCTCCAAGCCCTGGAAGCTGGCGAGCCTCGAGGTCCAACCCTTCCCCACCGTCTTGGACTTCCCCACGGGCCGGACCGGGGGGGACCACGTGATGGTGGCGGCGGGCCCCTGTGGGGTGGAGTCCCATGAGCAGACCCTAAGGGCCGCCCGCTACGTGAAGGCCCACGGGGCCCACATGCTCCGGGGCGGGGCCTTCAAGCCCCGCACCAGCCCCTACGCCTTCCAAGGCCTGGGGGTGGAGGGCCTAAAGATCCTGGCCGAGGCCAGGAGGGAGACCGGTCTTCCCGTGGTCACCGAGGTCCTCTCCCCGGACCAGGTGGAGCTCGTGGCCGAGTACGCCGACGTCCTCCAGATCGGGGCCAGAAACGCTCAGAACTTTCCCCTCCTCCAGGCGGTGGGGGAAGCGGGCAAGCCCGTCCTCCTCAAGCGGGGGATGAGCATGGCCCTGGAGGAGTTCCTCATGAGCGCAGAGTACATCCTCTCCCGGGGCAACATGCGGGTCATCCTGGTGGAGCGGGGCATCCGCACCTTTGAGAAGGCCACCCGCTTCACCCTGGACGTCTCGGCGGTGCCCGTCCTCAAGAGCTGGACCCACCTCCCCGTCTGGGTGGACCCCTCCCACCCGGCGGGCAAGAGGGAGTGGGTCCTCCCCCTGGCCCTGGCGGGGCTCGCCGCGGGAGCCGACGGCCTCATCGTGGAGACCCACCCCGAGCCGGAGAAGGCCCTCTCCGACGCCGCCCAGCAACTCCACGAGCACGAGTTCGCCAGGCTCATGGACCAGGTGCGCCGTCTCGCCGCGGCCCTGGACAAGACCCTGGCCGCCCCTGTCCTGGGATGAGGCCCCTCTTCGGCAAGGTGGGCGTCTTCGGCGTGGGCCTTCTGGGAGGGAGCGTGGCCCTGGGGCTCAAGGAGCGCTTCCTGGCCGAGGAGGTCCACGCCTACGACCAGGACCCCGTGGCCCTGGAGAAGGCCCTCTTCCTGGGAGCGGTGGACCGGGTGCACACCGAGCTCGGTCCCTGGGTAGAGGGGCTTTCCCTAGGGGTCCTGGCGGCCCCCGTGGGGGCCCTGCCCGCCCTGGGGGAGGCCCTCTCCCCCCTGGCCCACCCGGAAAGCCTCTGGACCGACGTGGGAAGCGTGAAGGGGAAGGTGGTGGCCCTGCTGGAAGGCCTCCTCCCCCACTACCTGGGGGGGCATCCCATGGCGGGAAGCGAACGGGCGGGGGTGGAAAACGCCCACGCCGGGCTCCTGGAGAACGCCGTCTGGGTCCTCACCCCCACGGAGAGGACGAGCCCCAGGGCCAAGGAAGGGGTGCGCCAGCTGGTGGAGGCCCTGGGGGCCTACCCCCTGGAGGTCCCCCCCCTCCTCCACGACGAGCTGGTGGCCCGCATCTCCCACCTCCCCTACCTCCTGGCCCTCGCCCTAAACCGCATGGTGGGGCGAAACCCCCACCGGGACCTCCTCATGTTCCTGGCGGCGGGAGGGTTTCGCGACCTCACCCGGGTAGCCTCCGGGTCCCCGAGGATGAGCCGGGACATGGTGGTGGAGAACAAGGAGGCCCTGAAGGAGGCCATAGAGGAGCTCCGGGGCGTCCTCCTTGAGCTGGAAGGCCTGCTGGACGACCCCGAGGGGCTTCTTGAGGCGGCGGAGGAGGCCAAGCGCACCCGGGACAGCCTCCCCATCGTGCGGCGGAGCCTCCTCCCCGAGATGCACGACCTGGTGGTCCAGGTGCCGGACCGCCCCGGGGAGATCGCCAGGATCGCCACCGCCCTCGGCGAGGCCGGGGTCAACATCAAGGACATCGAGGTCCTCACCATCCGGGAGGCGGCGGGGGCCCTCCGGCTTTCCTTCGCCACCCGGGAGGAAAAGGAGCGGGCGAAGGCGGTGCTCAAGGGGGCGGGCTACCGCCTACCCTAGCTCCAGCGTGGAGCGGGCCACCTGGTCCTTGCCCTTCTCCTTGGCCCGGTAGAGGGCCTGGTCCGCCCGGCGGTAGAGGTCCGAAAGGTCCCCCCGGTAGGTGGCCACCCCGAAGCTCGCCGTGACCCCCAGCTTCCTTAGGCCTTCCCGAAGCCTTCCCACCAGGTGGACCGCCTGCCCCCCAGGGGTTTTGGGCAAGAGGAGGGCGAACTCCTCGCCCCCCCACCGCCCCACCAGGTCCCCCTTGCGCACGTGGGCCACCAGGTAACGCCCCACCTCCCTAAGAAGCCTGTCCCCCTCCGGGTGGCCCTTCTCGTCGTTCACCTTCTTGAAGTCGTCCAGGTCCAGAAGCACCAGGCTAAAGGGCTCCTCTCCGCGCTCCACCCGGGCTGCCTCCCGCTCCAGGGCCATCTCCAGGGCCCGGCGGTTGGGTAGGCCGGTGAGGGTGTCGGTGAGGGCCTGTTCCCGCCAGAAGCGCACCTGGCCGTAAAGCTCCCGGAAGCGGGCGAGGAGGAGCGTGAGGGCCAGAAGTACAGGCTGGGCCAAGGCGAAATGGCCGTACGCCAGGCCCGGCCCCTGGCCCACCCAGAGGGGGAAGAGGGCCAAAGCCCCTCCCCAAAAAGCGCCCGCAAGGAGGGCCCAGGGCAGAGGATAGGCGAAGGCGGAAAGCAGGTACAAAGAGGGCGACCAGAAGCCCACCACCCACCAAGCCTCTCGGGCTCGCGCCGCTTCAAAGAGGAGGTAGGCCCCCAGGGTGTGGACCAGGAGGCGGGGCGCCCTCTTGGGCCCCTGCCTGAGGGCCGCCAGAAAGAGGAGGCCGAAAAGGGGATAGGCCCAGTCCTACCAGCCCCTAGGAGGGCGGGCCAGGAGCTGAAGACCCACGCCCAGGGGAAGGCCTATCCAGGCGAGGAGGTAAAGGGCCCGGTAAAGCCCTTCCACGATCCCATTCTCTGCCCCAGGCGGTGAAGCCCGTGTGAAAACCGACCTCAGGGAAGGACCTTGCCCGGGTTGAAGAGGCCCACGGGGTCCATGGCCTCCTTCGCCCAGCGCAGGGCCTCGAGGGTCTCCGGGTCCAAGGCCTCCCGCAGGAAGTCCCGCTTCATCAGACCGATGCCGTGCTCCCCGGAAAGCACCCCCCCGTGCCGCAAGGCCACCCGGGCGATCTCGTGGGCGAGCTCCCAGACCTTCTCCTCGCTCTCCCTTCTGGGGTCAAAGAGGATGTTGGGGTGGAGGTTCCCGTCCCCGATGTGGCCGAACTGGGCCACGATGAGGCCAAAGGCCTCCCCCAGGGCCCGGATCTCCCGCACCACCTGGGGCAGGGCGGAGCGGGGCACGGCGATGTCCTCGTTCACCCGCTTGGGGCGGATGCGGCCCAAAGCCGGGCTCACCGCCCGCCTGGCCCGCCAGAGGGCCTCGGCCTCCGCCTCGCTTCCCGCGCGGACCACCTGGGCCCCGTGGCGCCGGGCGCTTTCCTCCACCAGGGAAAGCTCCTCCTCCACAAGCTCCGGCTCGTCCCCGTCCGTCTCCACCAGGAGAAGGGCCCGGTCCCGGGGAAGGCCCATTCTCAGGTAGTCCTCCACGGCGCCCGCGCAGACCGGGTCCAGAAACTCCATGCGGGCCGGGACGGCCCCCAGGGCCACCGCCTGGGAAACCGCCTCGGCCAGGGGCTCCACCCCGGGAAAGACCGCCATCAGCGTGGCCCGGTACCGGGGCAGGGGAAGAAGCCGCACCCTGGCCCCGGTGATGAGGCCCAAGGTGCCCTCGGAGCCGATGAGAAGCCCCGGGAGGTCGTAGGCCCTGCGGTCCAGAAGGTGGACCTCCCCCCAAGCGTCCACCCACTCCAGCGTCAAAAGGTAGTCCCCCGTGACCCCGTACTTGAAGCAGAGGGGCCCCCCGGCGTTTTCCGCCAGGTTTCCCCCCAGGGTGCTGGTGCGGTAGGAGGCGGGGTCTGGGGGGTAGAAGAGGCCAAGGGGCCTCGCCGCCTCGGAGATCCGGGCGGTGGTGACCCCGGGCTCGGCCCAGGCGGTCTGGGCCACGGGATCCACCTGCAGGCGGGTCATGCGGGTGAAGGCCACGGCGATGGCCTCCCCTAAGGGCACCGACCCTCCCGAGAGGCCGCTTCCCGCCCCCCGGGGAACCAGGGGTACCCCGTGCTCCCGGGCCAGGCGCACCAGGGCCTGGACCTCCTCCCGGGTTTCGGGCAGGACCACGGCCAGGGGGGCCTCCCCCACCAGGATGGCATCGTAGCGGTAGGGGGCCCTCTCCGCCGGAGCAAGGAGGACCCTCCCGCCGAAAAGGGCCTTGAGCTCGGAGGCAAGCTCCCGGGTTAGGCCAGGCCGGACCGGCACGCCCTCAGGGTAGCAGAGGTTCAGGGGGCCGTGTTCAGGGGGTCGCAGGCCCCCGTGCTGTCGGGGACCATGACCACGGAACTCCTCACGAACTCCGAGGGCGCGTTCACGTTGAAGCCCTGCACCCAGAGGCGCTTGTTCCCCACCGGCTCCACGATGATCCCCTGGGGGCTCAGGCCCTGCTGGATCTGGCTCGGGGCCACGTCCACGTAACCCGTAGCCCGGCCCTGGCCCGCGGTAAAGGTGGAAAGGCTCGCCACCTTTTGCCCGGGGCGGGCCTGGTGGGGGGTCTGGCCGTCGTCCAGGAGGTAGACGTCCAGACGGGTGAGGACCCCGGAGAAGTCAAAGCTGAAGTCCACCCGCGTGGTTTTGTAGGTACAGTAGCGGTCCTGGGTCCAGAGGTTCTGGATGGTAGGAGGAACGAAGGAAACGGTCACCGTGCAGGCCGCGAGGGCCAGGGCCAAGAGGGGAACCAGGGAACCCATGCCCCCATCTTCCTCCCTAGCCCGCCCGGACCCATGACGCCAGGCTAAACCCCCCTTTAGACTTGGGGCGTGGCCTACTGGATCTTGAAGTCCGAGCCCGAGGTCTACAGCATTGAGGACCTGAAGCGGGAAGGAAGGGCGGTCTGGGACGGGGTCCGGAACTACCAGGCCCGGAACTACCTGATGCGGATGGAAGAGGGCGACCTCTGCTTCTTCTACCACTCCGGCGCAACCCCCCCGGGGATCGCCGGGCTTTGCCGGGTGGTGCGAACCCTCGTCCCCGACCCCACCCAGTTTGACCCGGAAAGCCCCTATTACGACCCCAAGGCCACCCCCGAGAAGCCCCGCTGGTACACGGTGGAGGTAGCCTTCCTGGAACGGTGGCCCCTCATCCCCCTCGCCGAGCTCAAGGCCCTCTTCCCCCCAGACCACCCCCTGGTAAAGAGGGGGAACCGGCTTTCCGTGATGCCGGTCCCCCCGGAGGTGGCGGAGGGGCTTATTGCGCGGAGAGGGTCCCGATGATCTTGAAGAGGGGCAGGAACATCCCAGCCACGATCATGCCCACGATGACGCCCAGGAAGATGATCATGAGGGGCTCTATGGCCGCGGTGAGGCTGGCCACCGCCTCGTCCACCTCCCGCTCGTAAAAGTCGGCGATCTTGGAAAGCAGGGTGTCCAAAGCCCCCGTCTCCTCGCCGATGGCCACCATGGAGCTCACCATGGGGGGGAAGACGAAGGGGTGCTGGGCCAGGGTGAGGTTCAGGGGATCCCCCTGCTGGATCCTGAGCTTGGCCCCTTCCACGATCTCCTCCACCACGCTGTTGCCCGCCGTACCCTTGGTGATGTCCAGGGATTCCACGATGTTCACGCCGCTAGTGAGGAGGAGGGCCAGGGTGCGGGAAAAGCGGGCCACGGCGGTCTTGCGGTTGAGGTTGCCGAACACCGGCACCCTGAGCTTGATGCGGTCAATCACCCTGCGCCCCTGGGGGGTGCGGTAGTACCAGCGGTAGGCGAAGAAGAGGAGCACGAAGAGGAGGAGAAGCGGCAGGGTGGCCGCCCGCAGGAAGTTGGAGACGGCGATGAGGAAGCGGGTGAGGAGGGGAAGCTCCGAGCCCAGGTCGGTGAGGATCTGGGCGAACTGGGGCACGATCCCCGTGAGGAGGAAGTAGGCCACGCCCACGGCGAAGACGAAGACGATGACCGGGTAGGTCATGGCGCTCCGGATCTTGCCCCTGAGCTCCAGGTCCTTCTCCAAGAAGGTGGCCAGGCGGTCCAGGATGACATCCAGGCCCCCGGAGGTCTCCCCGGCCCGCACCAGGTTCACGTAGAGGCGGGAGAAGAGCTTGTGCTTGGCCAGGGCTTCGGAGAAAGCCATGCCCCCTTCTATGTCCGCGCGCACCTCCTTGAGGATCTCCCGGAACTTCTTGTTCTCCGTCTGGCGCTCCAGGATGGCCAGGGACTGGAGGAGGGTGAGGCCCGCCCCCAGCATGGTGGCGAGCTGCCGGGAGAAGATGGCGAGGTCCCGGAGGCCGGGGCCCCTCTCCAAAACGGGAAGGCGCACCTCGGCCTGGAGGCCCCGCCCCGGCTCCTTGATCTCGGCCACGAAAAGACCCCGGTCGCGGAGAAGCCTGGCGGCGGTGCGCAGGTCCTCGGCCTCAATGGTGGCCTCCACCAGGCGGCCCTGGCGGTCGCGGGCCTTATACTGGTAGACTGGCATGGTAGAAGTATACCAGAAGGAGCTCACCGAGGCGGCGAAGACCCTTAAGGAAGGGGGTTTGGTGGCCTTCCCCACCGACACGGTCTGGGGGGTGCTGGCCCCCATGGAGAACGAGGCCGCCTGCAAGAGGATCTACGCCCTAAAGGGCAGGCAGGAGGACAAGCCCCTCCAGGTGCTGGTAGCGGACCTGGAAAGCGCCCTCCGGCTTGCGGACCTGGGCCCTTTGGAGGAGAGGTTCCTCCGCCTGGCCGAGGCCTTCTGGCCCGGGGGGCTTACCGTGGTGGTGCCGGGTAGGGGCATTCCCCCCTGGATCAGCAAGGACGGCTCCGTGGGCCTCAGGATGCCGGCCCATGACCTCCTGCGGGGGCTTCTCCGGCTCGTGGGGGGGCACGCCGCCGCCACCAGCCTAAACCGGAGCGGGGAACCCCCGGTGCGCACCGAGGCCGAGGCCCGGGCCTTCGCCGTGGACTTCGTCTTTCCGGGGGAGGCGGGGGGGCTCGCCTCCAGCGTGGTGGACCTGCGCACGGGGGAGGTCCTGCGGGAAGGGGCCATTCCCAAGGAGGCCCTCCTCCCTTACCTCGCCTAGCCCATGGAAGGGCCCGGCTTGAAGGCGGAAATCCTGGCGGTGCTCTTCGCCGCAGGGAGGCCCGTTTCCCTAAAGGAGCTCAGGGCCCTGGGCCACCCGGAAGAGGCCATCCTAAGGGCCCTCAAAGCTCTGGAGGCCGACCTCCGGGAGGGCCACCTGGGGGTGGCCCTGGAGCGGGTGGCGGGGGGGTGGCGGCTTTTGGTGCACGAAAAGGTCCTCCCGGCGGTGGAGAAGGTCCTCAAGCCCACCCCGCCCCGCCTCTCCAAGGCGGCCCTGGAGGTCCTGGCCCTCATCGCCTACCACCAGCCCCTCACCCGGGCGGAGCTCGAGGCCATGCGGGGGAAAAGCGCCGAGGGGGTTCTGGAAAGCCTTCTGGAACGGGGGTTCATCCGGGTGGTGGGGGAGAAGGAGGCCCCGGGAAGGCCCAAGCTCTACGGCACCACCCAGCGCTTCCTGGAGGTTTTCGGCCTGGAAAGCCTAGAGGAGCTCCCGCCCCTCAAAGATGGCCCACCCCTCCTCCTCCGGGGCTAGGGCCTCCTTGGCGGGAACGGGAAGGGGGCTGTAGAGCTCGTTCTGCCGCACGAAGGCCAGGAGGAAACGGGAGAGAAGCCGCATCTGGCTTTTGTGGGCGCGGATGGCCTTCTCCTTGAGGCGCACCTCCTCCTCGCTCAGGGGAAAGCGCTGCCAGGGAAGCCCCCTCCCCCTGGGCGGGGGGTAGAGGGGCAGCCTGGGGTGGAGGCCCTTGGGCAAGGGGTACTGGTAGCCCCCGTGGATGAGGTAGTACTCCAGGCGGCCCTCGAGGCCCAAAGAAGCCGCCGCCTGCATGCCGAAGTAGGCCGTGGCCTGGTGGTCCCGGTGGGCGTCCAGGGGGCTTGGCAGGAGAATCCGGGTGGGGTCTAGGCGCTCTAGAAGCTCCACCAAGGTGGCCTCCAAGGCCTTTCCCGTGTAGGGAAGCCCCGGGCGGTAGCACCCCGGGTAGGCCACGGCCCTGAGGCTCGTGTAGGGGCTCTCGTAGGCCAGGTAGTAGTGGGTGGTGAAGAGGTGAAAGAGGCCCTGGTCGGGGAAGCCCAGGAAATAGGCGCTCTCCCGGGGAAGGCCCAGGGCCTCCAATCCCCGCCAGGCCTCCACCATCCGCCTAAGGGCCAAGCGGCGCATGGCCTCCCGGGAGGGCAAGGGGCTTCCCGCCGCCAGGTCAAAGGCGTCCCCGGAGGTGAGGTAGACCACGCTCACCCGTCCTCCCCGTTCCCAGGTGCGGCGCATGCGTCCCGCCGCCGCCAGCACCTCGTCGTCGGGGTGGGGGGCCAGGACCACAAGGTGCTCCCCTTCCCCCGGCCCGGGAAAGAGGGGCAGGCGGCGCACCCGGGCCGTGGAGAGGAGGGCGTGGTAGTAGGCGAAGACAAAACGGCCGTTGACGAAGGCCCAGACCCCCAAGGCGGCCAGGACCACCAGAAGGCGCTCGGTCCATAGAAGCCCAAGCCAGAGCCTCAGGGCCTCCCCCAGCCCCAGGTAGAGGAGGAAGAGGAGAAGAAGCCACTGCCAAGGAGCCAGGCGGCGCACCAGGGCCATTCTAAACTGGAGGGGTGGCCACCCTGCGCCCGGCCCGCCCGGAGGACCTTCCCGCCATCGCCCACCTATCCCACAAGACCCTCCTCCTGGGCCGGGAAGGGTCCGGGACCTTTCCCAGCGAGGCCCTGTGGGGGGAGCTTTTCGTGGCCCCTTACCTAAGGGGCGGGTGCTGCTCCCTGGTGGCCGAGGAGGGAGGCCAGGTGGTGGGGTACATCCTGGGGGCCTGCGCCCACCTCCCCCTGGCCCTGGCCCTCCTCGCCCGGTTGCCGGGGATATCTCTTCGTTTCCTCCTGGGGCGCTACGGCCCCAGGCTTCCCCACCTCCGCTACCTCCTGCGCCTCCTCCTCTTCCCGGGGCCCAAGGCCCCCCGGAAGGCCTACCCCGCCCACCTCCACATCGCCGTGGACCCAAAGGCCCAAGGCCGCGGCCTCGGCAGGGCCCTCCTTACCGCTTTCCTGGACTGCCTGAAGGCCAAGGGGGTAAGGGGGGTGCAGCTTTCCACCACCCGGGCCAACCGAGCCGCCCGGGAGCTTTACCGCAACCTGGGGTTCCGCCTCTACGCCAAGCGGGCAAGCCCCTTCTGGGCCCCCTACCTGGGCCGTCCCGTGGTCCACGAGGTGTGGGTGCGGGAGGTTTAGGGGGCGAGCCTCACCGCGGTGCCGCTGGCGGTGACCATGAGCATGGAGTTGCCCGAGCCCAGAACCTCGTAGTCCAAGTCCACGCCCACCACGGCGTCCGCGCCCAAGCGACGAGCGGCCTCTGCCAGCTCCGCTAGGGCCACTTCCCGGGCCCGCCTCAAGTACCCCGTTGCGGCCCAAGCCGCAACGGGGGCCCCAGAAGGACTTTCCCGGGCCTTTGTGTCACCGAACCAAGGCGCAGGCGCCTACCCCGCCCCCCACGATGGCCTCTCCGAAAACGATGCCCAGGTAAGCCTGGATGCGGCGCCCTTCCACCTGGGGAGTCGTGGTGAGGATCATGTCCCCATAATAAGGGGGTGCTGCCCGAGGCCCTGAAAGGGTTTTCCAGCTACCGGGAGTGGTTGGAAGCGGAGGAAGAGTTCCGGGGGCGCATCGTCTTCGCCCGCCTCCTCCCGAAGAAACCCCCGAGGCCAGCCCCCTACCGGGGGGTCTTCGCCGGGGTGGTTCGGGCCTTGGGTCTAACCCCTTTCGCCCACCAGGTGGCGGCCCTAAAGGAGGTGGAGGCCGGGAAGAACGTGGTCATGGCCTACTCCACCGCCGCCGGGAAGAGCCTGGTCTTCCAGGTGCCGGTGCTCAAGGCCGCCTTGGAAGGGGAAACCAGCCTCCTCCTCTTCCCCACCAAGGCCCTGGCCCACGACCAGCTGGGGCGCCTAAAGGCCATGGCCCAGGCCCTGGGCCTGGACGGCGTCTTCCCCTACGACGGGGACACCCCCGGGCCCACCCGCAAGGCGGCCCGGGAACGGGGGCTCGTCCTCCTCTCCAACCCGGACATGCTCCACCACGGCCTCCTGCCCCGGCACGGGGAGTGGGCCTCCTTCCTCTCCCGTCTCCGCTACCTGGTCTTGGACGAGCTCCACGCCTACCGGGGCGTCTTCGGCACCCACGTGGCCCTGGTCCTCTTCCGCCTCCTGCGCCTGGCCCGCCGCTACGGGGCGAACCCCCAGGTCATCGCCGCCAGCGCCACCATCCAGAACCCCAAGGCCCATGCGGAAACCCTCACCGGCCTCCCCTTCGTGGAGCTCCGGGAGGAGGTGGCCCGTTCGGAAAGGGAGGTCCTGATCCTCCTCCCCAAGCCCCTGGACCGCAAAGGGGAGAGGCGGAGAAGCCCCCTCCTCGAGGCCGCCTACCTGGCCAGGACCCTGGCGGAAGGGGGCCTCAGGGCCCTGGTCTTCACCAACGCCCGCAAAAGCGCCGAGCTCATCGCCCGCTACGCCGCCCACCCCATGGTGCGCCCCTACCGGGCGGGCTACACCGCCAAGGACCGGAGGAGGCTGGAAGAGGCCCTCAAAAGAGGGGAGGTGCGGGTCCTGGTCTCCACCAGCGCCCTGGAGCTTGGGGTGGACATCGGGGAGCTGGACGCCGTGGTCCTGGTGGGCTATCCGGGCTCGGTGGCGGGCTTTTGGCAACGGGCGGGGCGGGCTGGCCGGGGGGAGAGGCGGGCCCTGGTGGTCTTCATCCCCCGGGAGGACCCCCTGGACGAGTACTTCCTCCACCGCCCCCACCTCCTCCTGCGAAGCCCCCCGGAGGAGGCCGTGGCCGACCCCAAGAACCCCGTCCTCTGCCCCCTGCACCTCCACGCCGCCGCCTGGGAGTGGCCCCTCCACCGGGAAGAGGTCCTCTGCCCCGAGGCCCTGGAGGAGCTTAAGGAGAAGGACGGCCGCTACTACACGCCCAAAAGGCACCCCCACCGGGAGATCGGCCTCCGGGGCCTGGGGGCGACCTTCACCCTAAGGGGTCCCGAAGGGGAGGTGCTGGGCCACCTGGACGAGCGCCAGGCCTACTGGGAGGCCCACCCCGGGGCCATCTACCTGCACCAGGGCGAAAGCTACCTGGTGCGCAACCACGACCCCCATAGGCGGGAGATCTGGCTTCTGCCCGCCCTGGAGGACTACTACACCGAGCCCCGGGCGGAGACCCACCTGGAGGTGCTCTCGGGCGAGCCCGTGGGCCACGGGGTCTGGGTAGGAAGGGTGGTGCTGAGGGAGCGGGTGGTGGGGTACGTGAAAAAGCGGTTCTTCACGGGAAGCGTCCTGGAGGAAGTGCCCCTGGACCTTCCCGAGATCGCCTTTCCCACCGAGGCCCTCTGGTTCCACCCCGAGGGGGTGGTCCCCCCCCACCGGGTCCCCGGAGGAATCCACGCCCTGGAGCACGCCCTCATCGGCCTGCTTCCCCTCTTCGTGCTGGCGGAAAGGCAGGACATCGGGGGGCTTTCCTATCCCTTTTACCCGCGGCCTCTGCCCTCGGGGGAAGGGCCCACCGTCTTCATCTACGATGGCTACCCCGGCGGCGTGGGCTACGCCCGGGCCGCCGCCCGGCGCTTCCCGGAGTGGCTCCGGGCCACTTGGGAGCTCCTCCAAGCCTGCCCCTGCGAGGAGGGGTGTCCCCGGTGCGTCCTCTCCCCCAAGTGCGGCAACGGCAACCAGTACTTGGACAAAGGGGCCGCCCTCCTCCTCGCGGCCCACCTGGCCCTCTCCCTCAAGGCCCAGGCGGTGACGTTGCGGAAACCGGGCGTGGGCGCGTAAACTCTTCCCCATGAGCCCAAAGCGGGCCATAGAGGAAAGCCCCGAGGCCTTCTACCAGCGCTTCCAGGCCCACGCCCTCGAGGTCTACCTCTTCCCCGAGCCCTGGGGAAGCCCCCTGGTGGAGGTCCTTTGCGGGGAACAGGTGGTCTACGCCTTTGACCGGGGGGCTCCCCCGGCCCCCACGGGCCGGGTGAAGGCCCTCCTCCACGGGGTGGTGCGGGAGGCCAAGCCCCTGGAAGGGGCGCCCTTCCTGAGGCGGGAAGGCCCCACCTACCGCCTGGGGGGAAGGGCGCGGGCCCTGGGGGACGGGTTTTACCTCCTGGAGGCTCCCGTGCCCGTGCTGGTCCACGGGGAAGCCCCCCTGCCCGAGGAGGCCGAGGCCCTCCTCTGGCCCCCCTTGATGCTCTTCCGGGAGTGAGATGCGCTGCGCCTGCGGGCAGAAAAATCCCCCCGAGGCCCGGTTCTGCATGGCCTGCGGCCGGGCCCTGGAGGTGCTCCTGCCCGAGGAAAGGCGCCACGTGAGCGTGGTCTTCTTTGACCTGGTGGCCTCCAGCGAGGGCTTCCGGGAGGGCCTGGCCCCGGCCTACCAGCGCCTGCAAGGGGCCCTGGAGGAGGCCAGCCGGGTGGCCCGGGCCCACGGGGGCTTCGTCCACCGCTTCCTGGGGGACGGGGTCCTGGTCCTCTTCGGGGCCCCCAGGGCCAGGGGGCGGGAACCCTGGCGGGCCCTGGAGGCGGCCCTGGAAATGGTGGCCGCCTCCCCCTTCCCCGCCCGGGCAGGGGTGGCCAGCGGCCTCGCCCTCTGGGCTCCTTTGGGAAGCGGCCAGGCGGGGGAGCCCACGGCCGTGGGCCCCCCGGTGGTCCTGGCGGAAAGGCTGAGCAAGCTGGCCGCCCCCGGGGAGGTCCTAACGGACGCCGCCACCCTGGCCCTGGCCCCCGGGACGGAGGCCGAGCCCCTGGGCTCCAAGGAGGTCAGGGGCCTGGGAAGGGTGGAGGTGGCCCGGGTCCACCGGGCGCGCCCCGACCCGGGCCCCGAGGGAAAGGCCCTCCTGGCCCGGGTCCGCCAGGCCCTGGCCAGGCCTCCCGGCCGCCTCAACCTGGTGGGCCCCCCGGGGAGCGGCAAGACCTTCCTCCTGGAAAGGCTTCTGGAGGAACCCTTCCCCTTCCCGGTGGTGGTCCTGGAGCGCATGGGCCCGGAAACCCCCTTGCGGACCAGCCTGCGGGAGGCGGTGGAAAGGGCCTGGGGAGGGCCGGAGGCCCTATTGGACCGGGCGGGGCTCCCGGAGGGCCTCGCCCTGGCCTGGCGCTACAGCCTGGGCCTAGCCCCAAGGCCCTCCTGGGGCCGGGAGGCCCTGGAAGGGGCCATCCTCGAGGCCTGGCGGCGGGTGCTCTGGCGCCTGCCGGGGCCCCTCCTCCTGGTCCTCAAGGACCTGCACTGCCCTGACCCCACCCTGGCCCGCCTCCTCCCCCATCCCTTTCCCCGCCTCCTTCTGGTGGTGGAAAGCCGCAAGCCCCTCCTCGCCCCCACCCTGGCCCTCCATGCCCCCAAAGAGCCCCTCCTCCTCGCCCTCCAGCCCGCCCTGGACGCCCTGCCCGCCCGGGAGCGCCAGGCCCTCCTGGCCTGGGGGGTGCTGGGAGAGGCCCCGGAAGAGGTCCTGGAAGCCCTGGTGGGGCGCTTGTCCCGGGAAAGGCTGGAGCGGGAGGGCCTGCTGGAGGGGGGAAAGCCCCTTCCCGAGGTGGCCCGGGCCGCCCGGACCCTGGTGCCCGAGGCCAAGGCCCAGGCCTGGCACCGGGAGGCGGCGGACCTCCTCCGGCGAAAGGGCCACCTCCTGGCCATGGCCCGCCACCTGCAAGAGGCGGGGGAGGCCCGCAAGGCCGCCCACGCCTACCGCCTCCTGGCCCAGGAGGCCTGGCGGAAAGGCCACCCCGAAGAGGCCCTTCCCCTCTACCGGATGGCCCTGGAGGCCGACCCCTCCTTGCGGGACTTCCTGGAAAGGGAGCGCCAGGACGCCCTGGCCTCCCTGGGCCTGGGCGAGGAGGCCCCGGGAGGCCCCCGCTCCCAGGACCCGGTGCTCCAGGCCTTCAAGGAGGCCCAAGGGCCTTGGGAGCTCCTTCCCCTGCTTCCCGGGCTCAGGCCCTACCCCCTGGAGGAGGCCCAGGCCCGCCTGGCCCTGGCGGGGGCCTTCTGGCGGGCCTTCCAGCCCCGGCAGGCCCTGGAGGCCCTGGAGGCCTTCCCCTCCAACGCCCCTCCCGCCCTGAGGCTCCACGGGCGGAGCCTGAAGGCGGGCCTGCTCATGGACCTGGGGTGCTACCCCGAGGCCTGGGCCCTCCTGGAGGCCGGGGAGGAAGGGGACCTCGAGGCCCAGGCCCGCTTCCACGCCACCCGCCTCCGCCTCCTCCTGGAAACAGGCCGCCTGGAGGAGGCCCTGGCCGAGGGGGAGGCCGCTTACCGGCAAACCCCTCACCCCTGGCTCGCCGCCGCCCTCCTCACCGCCTGGACCCTAAAGGGGAGGCTTAGGGAGGACCTCCTGGAGGCGGCGAGGCGGCACCAGGACGGCCGGGGCCTGGCCCTTCTGGCCCTGGCCCACCACCGCTGGCTCCGGGGGCAAAACCCCAAGCCCCTCCTAAAGGAAGCCCTCCGGGAGGCCAGGCGGCTTTCCAACCCCTACGTGCACCACCTGGCCCTCACCTCCTTAGCCCTCTACCACTGGCCCACGAACCCCCACAAGGCCCGGGTCCTCTCCCAGCACCTCCTCTACCGGACCCACCGCACCGGCTTCCTGGTCCACCTGGAGGTGGCCCGGCTCCTCAGGGCCCAGCTCCTCCTGGAAGAGGGGGAAAGGGTGGACCACCTCCTGGGCTTCACCCCCTCGGTGCCCCTCACCGCCTCCTGGAAGGCGGCCTTGGCCGGGGAAGGGGCCCCTGACCTCCGGGGGTACGGTATGCTGGGAAGGTGGGTCCGCCAGCTTTGGCGTAGGCGGAGGGAGGCATGGACGGGGAGGCCATAGAGGCCATCAAGCGCCGCCTCTCCCTGAAGGAGGTGGTTTCCCGCTACGTGGCCCTCAAGCCGGCGGGCCGCGGGCGCTGGAAGGGGCTTTGCCCCTTCCACCAGGAAAAGACCCCCTCCTTCTACGTGGACGAGGAGAAGGGCCTCTTCCACTGCTTCGGCTGCAAGGCCGGGGGCGACCTCATCGCCTTTGTGGAACGGATAGAGGGCCTGGACTTCCAGGCCGCCCTGGAGCGCCTGGCGGAGGAGGCCGGGGTGGAGCTCCCAAGGCGGGGAAGCCCTAAGGCCCGCAAGGAGCTTCTAGAGGTCCTCCAGCTGGCCCAGGCCTACTTCCGGGAAGGCCTCGAGGCCTCCAGGGAGGCCCAGGCCTATCTGCAAAGCCGGGGCCTAAGCCCGGAAAGCCTGTCCCACTTCGGCCTGGGCTACGCCCCCCCCAAGGCGGAGGGCCTCCTCACCTACCTCGCCCGCCACGGGGTGAGCCCGGAGGAGGGCCTGAAGGCGGGGGTGCTGGCGGAACGGGAAGGGCGCTTCTTTGACCGCTTCCGCCACCGCATCACCTTTCCCATCAAGGACCACCTGGGGCGCATTGTGGCCTTCACGGGAAGGGCCCTGGGGGAAGAGCTTCCCAAGTACCTGAACTCCCCGGAAACCCCCCTCTTCCGCAAGCGGGAGGTGCTCTTCGCCTACCCCGAGGCCAAAACCCGCCTGCGTGAGGGTCGGGCCATCGTGGTGGAGGGGCTTTTTGACGCCATCGCCCTCCACCAGATGGGCTTCCCCGAGACCGTGGCCGTCTTGGGCTCGGGGCTTTCCGAGGAACAGGCCCGGCTCCTCAAGGCCCAGGAGGTGCGGGAGGTCTACCTGGCCTTCGACGCCGACGAGGCCGGGCAGAAGGCCACCCTGCAGAGCCTGGACCTGGAGATGGCCCGGCAGTTCCTCTTCTACGCCGTGCGCCTCCCCGCCAAGGACCCCGGGGAGCTCCTCCTCCACCCCGAGGGCCCCGCCCTTTTCCAAAGGGCCCTGGAGGAGGCCCTCCCCGAGGTGGAGTTCCGCTTCCAGGAGGCGGTGAGGGGCCGGGACCTTTCCCGCCCCGAGCACAAGCGGAAGGTTCTGGAGACCCTCACCCCCAGGATGCTCTCCCCCGAGCCCTTTGACCCCGTGGCGGAAAGGCTCAAGGCCCTGGTGGTAGAGCGCCTGGGCCTCTCCCCCAAGGAACTCAACGAGTACCTCCTAAGCCGCCGCCGGGGCAAGCCTTCCCCGCCCCCACCCCCCAAGGCCGAGCCCAGAAACCGCGCCCTCCTCCTGGAGCTGGACGTCATCGCCCTCCTCCTCTCCCTCCCCCAGGAGCGCCTTCCAAACTGGGTGCTTTACGTGGCCGACCATGTCTGGCCTCCGGAAGGCTCCCCCCTGGCGGAGTTCCTAGAGCTCGCCCGAAAAGAGCCCCGCAAAGACTACCTGCGCCAGGTTCTAAGCCGTAAGGAAGCCGGGGGCATCCTCTTTGAGCGGCTCATGATGACCCCCGAGGTGGAGGAGGCCCGCCTCCCCGAGGTGATGAACAAGGCCCTGGCCCGCCTGCGGGAGGCCTACTACCTGGAGAGGCGGGCCAAGCTGAAGGAGCTCCTGCGGCAAAGCCCCAGCTTGGAGCTTTTGCGGGAGATTCAGGAGCTGGACCAGGCCATAGAGGCGGAAAGGCGCATCTACCGGGGCCTCTAGGGGTAAAATGCCCCCTGGGCGTAGGCCCAAGGGAGGTAGAGGATGAAAAGCCCTGTTCGCGTGGCGGTGACCGGCGCCGCAGGCCAGATCGGCTACAGCCTCCTCTTCCGCATCGCCGCGGGGGAGATGCTGGGCAAGGACCAGCCCGTGGTCCTGAAGCTCCTGGAGATCCCCCAGGCCATGAGAGCCCTGGAGGGGGTCATCATGGAGCTGGAGGACTGCGCCTTCCCCCTCCTGGCCGGGATAGAGGCCAGCGACGACCCCAAGGTGGCCTTCAAGGACGCCGACTACGCCCTTTTGGTGGGGGCCGCTCCCAGGAAGGCGGGCATGGAGCGGCGGGACCTCCTGGAGATGAACGGTAGGATCTTCACCGAGCAGGGCCGGGCCTTGGCCGAGGTGGCCAAGAAGGAGGTGAAGGTGCTGGTGGTGGGCAACCCCGCCAACACCAACGCCCTCATCGCCTACAAAAACGCCCCGGGCCTTGACCCGAGGAACTTCACCGCCATGACCCGCCTGGACCATAACCGGGCCAAGGCCCAGCTCTCCAAGAAGACCGGGGTCCCCGTGGACCGCATCCGCAAGGTGGCGGTCTGGGGCAACCACTCCTCCACCATGTTCCCCGACCTCTTCCACGCCGAGGTAGATGGGAAGCCCGCCCTGGAGCTGGTGGACATGGAGTGGTACGAGAAGGAGTTCATCCCCACCGTGGCCGGGAGGGGGGCGGCCATCATCCAGGCCCGGGGGGCCAGCAGCGCCGCCAGCGCCGCCAACGCCGCCATTGAGCACATCCGCGACTGGGCCCTGGGCACCCCCGAGGGGGACTGGGTCTCCATGGCCGTGCCCTCCCAGGGGGAGTACGGCATCCCCGAGGGGATCGTCTACTCCTTCCCCGTGACCGCCAGGGGCGGAAGGTACCAGATCGTGGAGGGCCTCGAGGTGAACGCCTTCGCCCGGAAGCGCATGGAGATCACCGCCCAGGAACTCCTGGACGAGATGGAGCAGGTGAAGGCCCTGGGGCTCATCTAGGCCGGAGCCACCAGACCTCCGGGGCCCAAGGGTAGACCACCCAGGCTTCGGTTTCCTGGGCGTAGAAGTCGGGGCGGTCCGGCACCCGGTTCCGCCCCGGCTTGAAGTGGAGGGTGGCCACCCGGGGAACCCCTCCTGCCTGGCGCACCCGGGCCTTCACGGCGAAGGCCGTGCGCCCCGAGTCCCATACGTCGTCCACCACCAAGACCCGCTTGCCGAAAAGCAGGGGGTCCGGGGGGAACTGCAGGAAGACGGGCTCGGGCAGGGTGGCCTCCTCCTCGTAGAACATCACCGCCGCCGTGAGAATCTCCCGCACGGAAAGGGCCTGGGCCAGAAGGGCGGTGGGGATCAGGCCGCCCCGGGCAATGCCCAGAAGGAGGTCAAACTCCTCCCCCTCCAGGGCCAGGGCCAGGCGGCGCACCAGGCCGAGGAGGTCCTCCCAGGAGAGAAAGACCCGCTCCATCAGGGCCTGTCCAGCTCAAAGGCCTGGTGGACGGCCCTCAAGGCGGCCTCGGCGTACCGCTCGGGAATGATCACCGAGATGCGCACCTCGCTGGTGGCGATCATCTCGATGTTGGCCCCCACGGAGGCCACCGCCTGGAACATCCTGGCCGGGATCTCCGGGGCCGAGGCCAGGCCCACCCCCACGATGGACACCTTGGCGATGTCAGGCCTCAAGATGGCCTCTCCCCCGATCTCGGAGAGGACGGGCTCTAGGGCCTCCAGGGCCTCCTGGGCAAAGTCCTTCTTCACCGTGAAGGCCATCTGCTGCCTGGAGGGGTCGTGGCCCGGCACGCCCTGGATGATCATGTCCACGGCGATGCCCCGCTCGGCCAAGGCCTGGAAGACCTTGGCGGCGATGCCCGGCTGGTCCGGAATGCCGATGAGGCCGATCTGGGCGTGGTCCAGGTCCAGGGCCGCCCCCGTCACCGTCTTGCCCATTTCCATAGCTACCTCCTTCACCAGGGTACCGGGGTTGTAGGAGAAGCTGCTGCGCACGTGAAGGACCACCCCGTAGCGTTTGGCGTAGTAGACCGCCCGGGGGTGGAGGACCCTGGCCCCCAGGGCGGCCATCTCCAGCATTTGGTCGTAGCCGATGACCGAAAGCTTCCTCGCCTCGGGGATGAGGTGGGGGTCCGTGGTGTAGACTCCTTCGGTGTCCGTGTAGATCTCGCACTCCTTGGCCCCCAGGGCGGCGGCCACGGCCACGGCGGTGGTGTCCGATCCCCCCCGGCCCAAGGTGGTGATCTCCCCCTCCCTCGTGGTCCCCATGAAACCGGCGATCACCGCCACGAAGCCTTGGTCCAGGGCCTCCCGGATGCGCCTCGGGTCCACCTCCAGGATGCGGGCGTCCCCGTAGCGGCCGTCGGTGGTGATGCCGATCTGGTGCTGAACGAACCCCCTGGCCGGGATGCCCATGGCCCAAAGCTGCATGGAAAGGAGGGCCACGGACACCTGCTCCCCGGTGGTGGTGAGGAGGTCCAGCTCGCGGAAGGGCGGTCTCGGGTTCACCCGCTTGGCCAAGGCGATGAGCTCGTCGGTGGTGTGGCCCATGGCCGAGACCACCACCGCCAGCCGATGCCCCTTCTCCCGGTAGTGGGCGATGCGCTGGGCCACCTTGTGGATCCTTTCCAGATCCCCCACCGAGGTGCCGCCGTACTTCTGAACCACCAGGGCCACGCTTCCCTCCTTCCCCGCCCAAGGGCGGTTTGAAAGGGAATATTAGCACATTTGCCCTTCCTCCCCAAGCCCCGTATCCTGAAAGGACGTGGGCCTGACCCTAGCGGAGTACCACCGCCTCACCCCCCTGCCCCGGCCCGGGGGGGTGCTTTACGCTGAAGCCGGGGGCTCGAGGCTTTCGGGACCCGGTGTACGAGCTCCTCCAGAAGAGCGTGGCCCCCTTCGGAAAGCGGGCCCTGGACCTCAACCCCGGGGTGGGCTGGGGGAGCCTCCCCCTAGAAGGCGCCATGGAGGTGGAGCGCCTGGAGACCTCCCGGGCGGCCCTCCGCTGCCTCCTGGCAAGCGGCCTCGAGGCCCGCCTGGCCCTTCCCTGGGAAGCCGAGGAGGGCGCCTACGACCTGGTGGTCCTGGCCCTCCCCGCGGGGCGGGGAAGCCGCTACGTGGAGGCCAGCCTCGTGGCCGCTGCCCGCGCCCTAAGGATGGGGGGCCGGGCCTACCTGGCGGGGGACAAGAACAAGGGGTTCGAGCGTTACTTCAAGGAGGCCCGCCGTCTCCTCGGCTACGGGGAGGTGGTGCGGCGGGAGGGCCCCTACCGGGTGGCCCTCCTGGAGAAGGAGAAGGAAGCCCCGCCCCTCCCTCCCCTCTGGCACACCTTTAAGGCCCGCCTTCTGGGCCGGGAGTTCACCTTTCGCCACCTCCCCGGGGTCTTCTCGGCGGGCAAGGTGGACCCCGCCTCCCTCCTCCTCCTGGAGGCCCTGAAGGGGGAGGCCGGGGACCTCGGGGGAAGGAGCGTCCTGGACCTGGGTGCGGGCTATGGGGCCCTCACCCTGCCCCTCGCCCACCTGGGAGGGGAGGTCACGGCGGTGGAGGACGACTGGGCCTCGGTGCTCTCCTTGGAGGAGAGCCTTAAGGTGAACGGGCTTAAGGCCCGGGTCCTCCACTCGGACGTGGACGAGGCCTTGACGGAAGGGGCGCGGTTTGACATCATAGTGACGAACCCCCCCTTTCACGTGGGGGGTGCGGTCATCCTGGATGTGGCCCAGGCCTTCGTGGAAGCGGCGGCGGCCCGGTTAAAGCCGGGCGGTGGGTTTTTTCTGGTGGCCAACCCCTTTCTCAAGTACGAGCCCCTGTTGGAGGCGCGCTTCGGCAACTGCAAGACCCTAAGGATCGCTTCGCCGACCCCGGCGAGGGAGTACAAGGTGCTTTTCGCGACGAAGGAGGGAGGAGAGCCTTGAAGGCCAAGAAAAAGACCAAGACCCTGGCCAAGACCCCGGAGCCCGTGGCGGAGCTTTCCGCCTCGTCCGCCCCTTCCCTGTCGGAAGAACCCCTCGAGGCGCCGGACCCTTTCTTGGGGAAGGGGCTCGCGGAGGCGGACCTCGCCGACCTCCCCGAGCCTGACCCCGAGCTTTTGGAAGCCGAAGGGGACCTGGCCCTGGAGGAGCCCCTAGACCTGGAGGCGGACGACCTCCTCGCGGGCGAGGGGGAGGAGCTCTTTGAGGAAGAGGAGGAGCTGGCCCTCCCCAAGGTGTCCACCTCCGACCCCGTGCGCCAGTACCTGCACGAGATCGGCCAGGTGCCCCTCCTTACCCTGGAGGAGGAGATTGAGCTGGCCAGGAAGGTGGAGGAGGGCATGGAGGCCATCAAGAAGCTCTCCGAGGCCACGGGGCTGGACGCCGACCTCATCCGGGAGGCGGTGCGGGCCAAGATCCTGGGCACGGCGCGCATCCAGCAAATCCCGGGCCTCAAGGTAGCCCCTTCGGGGCTGACCAAGGAGAAAGCGGACCCCAAGGTCCTAGAGGAGGTGGACCAGAAGCTCAAGAGCCTCCCCAAGGAGCTCAAGCGCTACCTGCACATCGCCCGGGAGGGGGAGGCCGCAAGGCAGCACCTCATAGAGGCCAACCTCCGCCTGGTGGTTTCCATCGCCAAGAAGTACACCGGCCGGGGGCTCTCCTTCCTGGATCTAATCCAGGAGGGTAACCAGGGCCTCATCCGGGCCGTGGAGAAGTTTGAGTACAAGCGGCGCTTCAAGTTCTCCACCTACGCCACCTGGTGGATCCGGCAGGCCATCAACCGGGCCATCGCCGACCAAGCCCGCACCATCCGCATCCCGGTGCACATGGTGGAGACCATCAACAAGCTCGCCCGCACCGCGCGGCAGCTCCAGCAGGAGCTGGGCCGGGAGCCCACCTACGAGGAGATCGCCGAGGCCATGGGGCCGGGCTGGGACGCCAAGCGGGTGGAGGAAACCCTCAAGATCGCCCAGGAGCCCGTTTCCCTGGAAACCCCCATCGGCGACGAAAAGGACAGCTTCTACGGGGACTTCATCCCCGACGAGAACCTGCCCTCCCCCGTGGAGGCCGCCTCCCAGAGCCTTCTGGCCGAGGAGCTGGAAAAGGCCCTCTCCAAGCTCTCCGAGCGGGAGGCCATGGTCCTGAAGCTCCGGAAAGGGCTTATTGACGGGCGGGAGCACACCCTGGAGGAGGTGGGGGCCTACTTCGGCGTGACCCGGGAGAGGATCCGCCAGATTGAGAACAAGGCCCTCCGCAAGCTCAAGTACCACGAGTCCCGCACCCGGAAGCTCCGGGACTTCCTGGACTAGGCCTTCCGCGGACCTGCCGCCCGCTCCGGGCCCGGGGCGGGCGCTCCTTTAGGCCCATGGACGCAAGCCTCTTTCTCACCCTAGGCTTCGGCCTCCTCTCCGCCCTCACCTGGGGGGCCGGGGACTTCGGCGGCGGCATGGCCTCCCGCCGGGCCCACGCCCAGGCGGTGGTCCTCTGGGTTTCCGGCATCGGTCTCCTCCTCTTCCTCCTCCTGGCCCTGGCCTTCGGGGAAGCGCTCAAAGGGCGGGACCTCCCCTTCGCCCTTTTGGGTGGGGCCTCCGGGGCGCTCGGCCTCCTCGCCTTCTACCGGGCCCTGGCCCAAGGGGAGATGGGCCTCGCCGCCCCGGTGGCCGGGGTGGTGGGGGCGGCGCTGCCCGTGGCCCTGGGGGCCTTCCTGGAGGGGTGGCCGGGCCTCTTCCCCGCCTTGGGCATGGGGTTGGGCCTCCTCGCGGTCTGGCTCGTTTCCCGGCCCGAGGGCCGGGCCCCACCGGGAAACCTGGCCCTCGCCCTCCTCGCAGGCCTGGGCTTCGGCGGGTTCTACGCCTTCATGGACCGGGTGGAAGGGCTCTTCTACCCCGCCGCCTGGGCCAAGCTCACCGCCTTCCTCCTGGTCCTCCCCGCCGCCCTTAAGGCCAGGCCTTGGCCTCGAGGGCGCGGGGCCCCTTGGGTCCTCCTCGCGGGCCTGGGAGACGCCGGGGGAAACCTCTTCTTCCTCCTCGCCGCCCAGGCCGGGCGGCTGGACGTGGCGGCGGTCCTCTCCTCCTTCTACCCCGTCTTCACCGTCCTCCTGGCCTGGCTCGTCCTGAAGGAAAGGCTTTCCCAGGGAAGGCTCCTCGGGGTGGGCCTGAGCCTCCTGGCCATGGCCCTCATCGCTCTAGGCTAGGGCCCAAGGGAAAGCGGGCCACCTCCACCAGGTTCCCTTCCTCATCGCTTTTCACCAAGGCGGCCTCCTTCACCAGGAAAGAACCCCGGGGAGGCGGGGGCAGAAGCCCTAGAAGGCGCCTGGCCTCCCCCTCCCCCACCCCCAGGGCCAGGGTGAGGTGGGGCAGGTAGCTTGGCCCCTCTATCTCCTTAAGGGGAGGGGCCAGGGGCTCGAGGGCGTGGTAAAGCCGGGCAAAGGGGGCTCCCCCGTAGGCCCTCAGGTACACCACGCCCTGGGGGAAGTACCCCCAACCGCCGAGGCGCACCCGAAAGGGGGCATGCCCCCGGAGGATCCCCGCCACGGCGATCCGCAAGGCCTCCTCCTCGTAAGGCCACTCAAAGGGCTGACGCAGGTTGAGGTGGGGCGGGCCGAAACCCTTAACCCCATGCTGGGCCTGCAAGCCTTCCAGAAAGACCCGCAGGTCCTCGGGGGGCCAGACCAAGACCCCGTACACGCCGCCAGTATACCCGGGCTCTCATTTGCAACAGTTCCCGTTCTTCTTCGTCGGGCGCCCACCCGCGGCCACGGCCACCGGAAGCCCCCGGGGCTATCCCTCCCCGGGGGTTTTCTTGCCGTCCCCCATACCCGGATGGGGATAACATGGGGGCGTGGAACGCACCTATCTTTACCGGGGCCGGATCCTTAACCTGGCCCTGGAAGGCCGCTACGAGATCGTGGAGCACAAGCCGGCCGTGGCCGTCATCGCCCTAAGGGAGGGCCGGATGCTCTTCGTGCGCCAGATGCGCCCGGCGGTGGGCCTCGCCCCCCTGGAGATCCCGGCGGGGCTCATAGAGCCGGGAGAGGATCCCCTGGAGGCTGCCAGAAGGGAGCTGGCCGAGGAGACGGGGCTTTCCGGGGACCTCACCTATCTTTTCAGCTTCTACGTCTCCCCCGGCTTCACCGACGAGAAGACCTACGTGTTCCTGGCGGAGAACCTGGGGGAGGCCCAGGCCACCCCCGACGAGGACGAGGAGATAGAGGTGCTCTGGCTGAGGCCGGAGGAGGCCCTGGAGCTTCACCGAAGGGGCGAGGCGGAGTTCTCGGCCACGGGGATGGTGGGGGTGCTCTACTACCATGCTTTTCTCCGAGGTGGCTGACGTCCCCAAAGGGTCCAAGGTGGTGGCCGTGGGCTCCTTTGACGGGGTCCACCTCGGCCACCGGTTCCTCCTGCGCCAGGCCCTCTCCGAGGCCAAGGCCCTGAAGGAGCCCTTTCTGGTCTACACCTTTGACCCCCCCACCAAGGTCTTCACCCGGGGAGAGGGGTTCCTCATGGACCTCAGCGAGAAGGTGGAGGCCCTAAAGGAGGTGGGGGTGGAGCTCATCCTGGCCGTGCCCTTCAACGAGGCCTTCGCCCGCCGCCCGGCCGAGGCCTTCCTGGAGGACCTAAGGGCCTTAGGGGCGAGCCGGATCTATGTGGGAGAGGACTTCCGCTTCGGGCAGGGCCGGGCAGGGGGGCCGGAGGCCCTGGAGAAGGTGGCCCCCACGCGGGTGGTTCCCCTCCTCGCCCTGGGGGGGGAGGCGGTGAAGTCTAGCCGCATCCGCGCCCTGTTGCGAGAAGGCCGGGTGGAGGAGGCCCGCCATCTCCTGGGCCACCCCTACGGGGCCTACGGGGTGGTGGTGGAAGGGGACAGGGTGGGGCGGAGGCTGGGCTTTCCCACCGCCAACCTGGCCGTCCACCCCCTCAAGGTGCTTCCCCCGGGGGTCTTCGCCGTGGAAGCCGAGGGAGCCTTCGGGCGTTACAAAGGGGTGGCCAACGTGGGGACCAGGCCCACCTTGGGGGGCGGGGAGAGGCGCCTCGAGGTCCACCTCCTGGGCTTCGCCGGGGAGCTTTACGGGGAGGAGGTGCGGGTGCGCTTCCTCAAGCGCCTGCGGGAGGAAAGGCGGTTTCCCAGCCCGGAGGCCCTGAGGGAGCAGATCGCAGAGGACGTGGCGGCGGCCCGGGCCTACTTCGGGCTTTAGGGACACCTTTCCCCTGGCCCAGGGGGTAGCCTAGGGGGGATGGGGTGCGCCGAGCTGGCCTTGGTCTTGGCGGAGGCCAGGACCCGGGAGGAGGTGGTGCGGAAGGCCCTCCGCCTCCTGGAGGAGAAGGGGGTCATCCGCTGTGGGGAGGCCTACTGGGTGGGGGAGGACCTCCGCCTCTTCCAGATGCAGGCCTGCCGCGCCGCCTGCCCCCTGGTGGAGCGCTCGCGGCACCTGGCCGAGGCCGCGGCCACCACGGGAAACCCCGTGGCGGAGGACCCCTTTCTCGCCCTCCCCGTATCCCCCCCTGGGGGAAAGCCCCTGGCCGTCCTGGTCCTGAGCCTCGAGGCGGGGATGAGGCCCCCCGAGGCCTTGGGAGCCCTCCTCCTCCTCGCCCTCAAGCGGACGGGCCTGGGCCAGGCGGCGAGGCTTCTCCGGGCCCAGGAGGAGGAGCGCCGCCGGGTAGGCCGGGAGCTTCACGACGGGGTGGGGAGCCTCCTCACCGCCGCCCTCCTCACCCTAAAGGTGGCCGAGCGGCACCCAGAGAGGCTCGCCGAGGCCCGGGAACGGGTGGCGGAGGCCCTGGAGGAGGTGCGGCGGCTTTCCCGGGAGCTAAGGCTTCCCCTTTTGGACGACCTGGGCCTTCAGGAGGCCCTCCGGCGCTACCTGGAGGAGTACCGGAAAAACGGCCTCAGGGTGGAGGCTCGCCTGGAAGTGCCCCCGCTCCCCAAGGAGAAGGAGGTGGCCCTCTTCCGCGTGGTGCAGGAAGCCCTCACCAACGTGCTGCGCCACGCCCAGGCCCGAAGGGTACAGGTGGCCCTATGGACCGAGGGGGACCGTCTTTTCGGCCTGGTGGAGGACGACGGGCAGGGCTTTGATCCGGAGAAGACCCCGCCCTCGGTGGGCCTTCTGGGGATGCACGAGCGGGTCCAGGGCCTGGGGGGAAGCCTCCGCCTCCACTCGGCCCCCGGGGAGGGGACCCGGGTGGAGTTCGGGGTGCCGCTGTGAAACCCTCCCGGCGCAGGGCATAGGGGGCAAGGATGCGGATCCTGCTGGTAGAGGACCATCACCTGGTGCGCAAAGGGCTCAGGCTCCTCCTGGAGGAGGGAGGGCACCGGGTGGTGGGGGAGTTCGCCCGGGCGGAGGAGGCCCTAAGCGCCCCTTGGGAGGCCGACCTCGTCCTCCTGGACCTGAACCTGCCGGGGATGGGGGGCCTCGAGGCCCTCCCCCACCTGGCCGGGCGGGCCCCGGTCCTGGTAGTTTCCATGCACGACGAGCCCGCCTACGTGGCCCGGGCCTTCCAGCTGGGGGCCAAGGGGTACCTGCCCAAACACGCCCTGGACCAGGACCTCCTGGAGGCCCTGGAGCGGATGGCCAAAGGCCTCCGCTACCTCCACCCAAGCCTCACCCAGGCCCTCCTGGAGGGCCAGGCCACCCCGGGCCCCGAGGCGCTGTCCCGGCGGGAAAGGGCGGTGGTGGCCCTCCTGGCCCAGGGCTACACCCTATCCCAGGCCGCGGAGAAGCTCGGGCTCTCCGTCAAGACTGCCTCCACCTACAAGGCCCGGGCCCTCAACAAACTGGGCCTCATGGACACCCCTGAGCTGGTGCGCTGGGCCCGGGAGCACGGCCTGGCCTAGGGACATTTGCCTTAGGAAGACGGCCGACACGGCCAGGGAAAACCTTCCGTCTTGTGAAATGAGGGGCAAGCCCTAGCCTGGGACCGGGAGGTGGAGCATGGAACTCCTGGGCTGGGTCACAGCCAGTCTCTTCGCCCCTCCGGGAGAGGCCCTCTGGCGGGAGCTCCAAGGAGGGACCCTGGAGGAGGCCCTTTCCGAGCTCAAGGGCGGCCCGGTGGCCCTCCCCCGCCCCCCTTTGGCCGAGCTCCAGGCGGCCTACACCGCCCTCTTCGTGACCAACCCCCAAGGGGTCCCCGCCCCGCCCTACGCCGGTTACGCCCGGGACGGGGAGCTCCTGGGGCCCTCCTACCACCGGCTCCTGGAGCTTTATCGGGAGGGGGGCCTCGAGGTCCAGGAAACCTGGCGGGACCTTCCCGACCACCTGGCTGCCTTGGGGGAGGCCATGGCCCTCCTGGCCCCCAGGCGCCCCGACCTGGCGAGGAGGCTCGCCCAGGAGTTCCTGGCCCCTTGGCTCAAGCGGTTCGGCGAGGCGGTGAAGGCCCACGACCCCACGGGCTTTTACGCCGCCCTGGTGGGGTTTTTGCAGGAGGTAGTCCATGCAAAGACGGGAGTTTCTGAAGCTTAGCGCCCTCGGGGTGGGGGCCCTGGCCCTTAGGGGAAGCGGTCCCGCCAAGGCCCTTCGGGCCCCCTGGTACGCAAAGGAGGTGCGGAAGGTCTACCAGATCTGCGAGGGCTGCTTCTGGCGGTGCGGCATCGTGGCCTACGCCGTGGGCCAGCGGGTCTACAAGGTGGACGGCTACGAGGCCAACCCCAAAAGCCGCGGCCGCCTCTGCCCCCGGGGCCAGGGCATGCCCCAGACCACTTACGACCCCGATCGCCTGAAGCGCCCCCTCATCCGGGTGGAGGGTAGCCAAAGGGGCGAGGGGAAGTACCGGGTGGCCACCTGGGAAGAGGCCCTGGACCACGTGGCGGAGAGGATGCTCAAGATCCGGGAGACCTACGGCCCCGAGGCCGTGGCCTTCTTCGGCCACGGCACCGGGGACACCTGGTTCGTGGACTTCCTTCCCGCCGCCTGGGGAAGCCCCAACGCCGCCAAGCCCTCGGTGGCCATCTGCACCGCTCCCCGGGAGGTGGCCTCCCAGTGGGTCTTCGGCCGGCCCGTGGGCGGCCACGAGCCCGTGGACTGGGAAAACACCCGCTACATCGTCCTCATCGGCCACCACATCGGGGAGGACACCCACAACACCCAGCTCCAGGACTTCGCCCTGGCCCTGAGGCGGGGGGCCAAGCTGGTGGTGGTGGACCCCCGCTTCTCCACCGCCGCCGCCAAAGCCCACCGCTGGCTTCCCATAAAGCCCGGCGCCGACACCGCCTTGCTCCTGGCCTGGATCCACGTCCTCATCTACGAGGGGCTTTACGACCGGGAGTACGTGGAGAAGTACACCACCGGCTTTGAGGAGCTCAAGGCCCACGTGAAGGACTTCACCCCCGAGTGGGCCGAGAAGGAGACGGAGATCCCCGCAGGGGTGATCCGGGAAGTGGCCCGGGAGATGGCCGCCCACAAGCCCCAGGCCGTCCTCCCCCCCGGGCGGCACACCGTCTGGTACGGGGACGACACCTACCGCATGATGGCCCTCTTCTACGTGAACGTCCTCCTGGGGAACTACGGGCGGCCCGGGGGCTTTTACATCGCCCAGAGCCCCTACCTGGAGAAGTACCCCACCCCACCCCTCCCCCTGGAGCCCGCCGCCGGGGGATGCTCCGGCCCCGCAGGGGGCGACCACGAGCCGGAAGGCTTCCGCCCCCGTGCCGACAAGGGCAAGTTCTTCGCCAGGACCACGGCCATCCAGGAGCTCATTGAACCCATGATCACCGGGGAGCCCTACCCCATCAAAGGGCTCCTGGCCTACGGCATCAACCTCTTCCACTCCATCCCCAACGTGCCCCGCACCAAGGAGGCCCTGAAGAGGCTGGACCTTTACGTGGCCATAGACGTCCTGCCCCAGGAGCACGTGATGTGGGCGGATGTGATCCTGCCCGAGGCCACCTACCTGGAGCGCTACGACGACCTGGTGGCCGTGGCCCACAAGACCCCCTTCATAGAGCTCCGGGTGCCCGCCCACGAGCCCCTCTTTGACACCAGGCCGGGCTGGTGGATCGCCCGGGAGCTGGGCCTCAGGCTCGGCCTGGAGCAGTACTTCCCCTGGAAGGGCATTGAGGAGTACCTGGACACCCGCCTGCAAAGCATCGGCCTTGACCTAGAAACCCTGAAGGGCATGGGCACCCTGGTCCAGAAGGGGAAACCCTGGCTTACGGACTGGGAAAAGGAGGGGCGCCTGCCCTTCGGTACCCCCTCGGGAAAGATTGAGCTTTACTGCCAGGCCTTCAAGCAGGCCGGGCACCAGCCCCTTCCCGTCTACACGCCCCCCGAGCCCCCACCCCAGGGCTTCTACCGCCTCCTCTACGGCCGTAGCCCCGTGCACACCTTCGCCCGTACCCAGAACAACTGGGTCCTCATGGAGATGGACCCGGAAAACGAGGTCTGGGTCCACACCGAGGAAGCCCGTAAGCTCGGCCTGAAAAACGGGGACTACGCCTACCTGGTGAACCAAGACGGCGTCCGGGAGGGCCCGGTGCGGGTCAAGGCCACGGAGCGCATCCGCAGGGACTGCGTCTACCTGGTCCACGGCTTCGGCCACAAGGCCCCCCTGATGAAGGTGGCCCACGGCCGGGGAGCCTCGGACAACTACCTCCAGACCCGGTACAAGCTGGACCCCATCTCCGGCGGGGCGGGCCTGAGGGTGAACTTCGTGAAGCTGGAGAGGGCGGAAAGGCCCAGGCTCCCCTCCCTGGCCTCCCTGGCCCGCCGTCCTTTGGAGGAAAGGAGGATGTGATGGCCCGGTACGCCATGACCATAGACCTAAGCCTCTGCGTGGGCTGCGCCGCCTGCGCCGTGGCCTGCAAGATGGAGAACGAGGTGCCCCCAGGAGGCTTCCGCCTCTGGATCCGGGAGCGGGAACTGGGGGTTTTCCCCGACCTTGTGGTGGAGTTCCGGCCCGAGCAGTGCCTCCACTGCCAAAACCCCCCTTGCGTCCCCGTCTGTCCCACGGGGGCGAGCTACCAAAGGGAGGACGGCCTGGTACTGGTGGACCCCAAAAAGTGCATCGCCTGCGGGGCCTGCGTGGCCGCCTGCCCTTATGAGGCCCGCTACCTGCATCCCCAGGGCTACGTGGACAAGTGCACCTTCTGCGCCCACCGCCTGGACAAGGGGCGGCTCCCCGCCTGCGTGGAAACCTGCCCCACGAACTGCCGGGCCTTCGGGGACCTGGACGACCCGGAAAGCCCCGTGGTCAAGGCCCTGAAGGAGGCCGGGAGGGTGGACGTCCTGCGGGGGGAGCTGGGCACGAGGCCCAAGCTCTTCTACCTCAACGCTCCTTCCAAAAAGGGGCTTACCCGGGAAAGCGAGGTGCGCCATGACTGAGTTTTACGGTCTGCCCAACGCTGGGGAGTTTTGGCACTGGACCAACGCCCTGCACTTCGTCCTGGTGGGGCTGGCGGGGGGGATGGCCTTCCTGGCGGCCTTGCTGCACCTGAAAGGCCAGGAAGAGGCCAGGCGCTACACCCTCCTCGCCCTCCTCCTCATCGCCTTAGATCTTCTGGTGCTTTGGGCCGAGTCTCCGGCCCGCTTCCGCTTCACCCACATCTGGCTCTTCCTTTCCTTCCATCCCCAAAGCCCCATCTGGTGGGGCTCCTGGGGGCTTGCCCTTTCCTTCCTCTCGGCGGGGCTCCTTTACCTGGGCAAAGGGCCTAGAAAACTCCTAGCCTGGGGCCTCCTCCTCTTTAGCCTGGTGGCCTTGGGCTACCCCGGGATGGCCCTGGCGGTGAACCTGAACCGCCCCTTGTGGAACGCCCTCTTGGCGGGGGTCTTCCCCCTCACCGCTTTGGGCCTGGCCCTAGCCCTGGCGGCCCTCCTGGGAAGCCCTTGGTCCAAGGCCCCCTTGAGGATGGCCATGGGGGCGGTCCTCTTCCTGGCCCTGCTCTACCCCCTCACCCTCTCCTCGGAGGCCCGGGGCCACTTCCTGAAGGAGGGAGGCCTGCCCTTCTTCCTCTTCCTTCTCTCGGGGCTTGGGGTCTTCGGCAAGGAACGCCTCGCCCCCTGGGCGGGGCTCGTGGCGGCGGCCGGCCTCAGGGCCCTCTGGGTCCTGGTGGGCCAGTGGCAAGGACTGGGCCTTTAGGGGCTTAAGGCCCCTAGGGAATAAGGAGGTGGGTCATGAAAGGCATGAAGAAGCTGGCTTGGTTAGGGCTTTTGGCGGCGATTCCGGTGCTGGCACAGGCGACCACCGCCACCTTCTCCGCCCTGACGGTGCGGGAGCTGGGCAACTTCCTCACCGCCCTCCCCGCCGACTTCTACGGCATCCAGCCCGCCGCCGCCAAGCAGATGATGGACACCCTGGACGTCTTCATCCTGGACGTGCGGGAGCCCAGCGAGTTCAAGGACGGCCGCATCCCCGGTGCGGTGAACATCCCCATCCGCGACCTGCCCAAGAGGATCGGCGAGATCCCCAAGGGCAAGCCCATCATCATCTACTGCGGCATCGGACACCGGGGGGCCATGGGCCTGGTCTTCCTCCGGGGCCAGGGCTACAACGTGAAGAGCATCCTGGGCGGCTTCAAGGCCTGGACCGGGGCCAACCTACCCGTGGAGAAGTAGGCTGAAGCCCGGGGGGGCGGGGCCCACACCCCGCCCCCTTCTTAAGTGCCCCGTTGCGGCTTTTGCCGCAACGGGGGCCCCAAAAGGACTGGCTCACCCCTCGTCAAAATACGTGAGCTTGGGGTGCTTGTTGGCCCTAAGCTCGTCCAGGCGGCGGACCGGGGTGGTGTAGGGGGCGTTTTCCAGCCACTCCTTGGGCTTCTCTAGAAGCTCCCCCATGGCCTCGGCGAAGGCCTCGAGGGTCTCCTTGGCCTCGGTCTCCGTGGGCTCCACCATGAGGGCCTCCTTGACGATCAAGGGGAAGTAGACCGTGGGCGGGTGGAAGCCGAGCTCCAAAAGCCCCTTGGCGAGGTCCAGGGCGCGGAAGCCCGAAGGCGGCTGGGCCACGAACTCGTGCATGGTGGGCCCATCGTAGGGCACCCGGTAGCCCTTCTCCTTGAGGAGTTCCTTCAGGTAACGGGCGTTGAGCACGGAGAGGGCCGCGGCCTTCTTCAGGCCGGGGAGCCCCAGGGTGCGGATGTAGGCCCAGGCCCGCACCAGGGCCAGGAAGTTCCCGTAGAAGGCTTTGACCCGCCCGATGCTCTTGGGCCGCCCGAAGTCCAGGTAGAAGCCCTCCTCGCCCTTCGCCACCAGGGGCACGGGAAGGTAGGGGGCGAGGTGGGCCTTCACCCCCACCGGGCCGGAGCCCGGACCGCCCCCGCCGTGGGGCACGGTGAAGGTCTTGTGGAGGTTCAGGTGGACCACGTCAAAGCCCATGTCCCCGGGCCTGGCCCAGCCCATGATGGCGTTGAGGTTGGCCCCGTCGTAGTAGAGCTGGACCCCGGCCTCCTTGCAGAGCCTGGCGATCTCCAGGATGCGCCTCTCAAAGAGGCCTAAGGTGTTGGGGTTGGTGAGCATGAGGGCGGCCACGTGGGGGCCGAGCTCCCGCTTAAGGGCCTCGAGGTCCACCTCGCCGTCGGGCCCCGAGGGGATCTCCTTCACCTGGTAGCCCGCCATGCTGGCGGTGGCGGGGTTGGAGCCGTGGGCGGAGTCGGGCACGAGGACCACCCTCCTCGTCCTCCCCTCCCCCCGGTCCTCGTGGTAGGCGCGGATGATCAGGATCCCGGTGAGCTCCCCGTGGGCCCCGGCGGCGGGCTCTAAGGTGATGGCGTCCATGCCGGTGAGGGTCTTGAGGTACTCCCCGAGCTCCCACATGAGGGCCAAAGCCCCCTGGGCCGTCTTAGGGTCCTGGTAGGGGTGGAGGTCTTGGAAGAGCCTCGCCGCCTCCTCGTGGAGCTTGGGGTTGTACTTCATGGTGCAGGACCCCAAGGGGTAGAAGGTGGTGTCCACCCCCACCTGGCGGCGGGAGAGGTTGGTGTAGTGGCGCACCAGGGTGAGCTCGTCCACCTCGGGAAGCCGGGGAGGGGTTTCCCTGAGGTGCTCCTTGGGGAGGAAGTCCTCCGCCCTGGGGACCTCCTTGACCAGCCTCAGGCCCCGTCTTCCCTTGCGGCTCCGTTCAAAGATCAGGGGATAGCTCATGCCAGCACCTCCCTAAGGGCCTCCCGGAAGGCCAAGAGGTCCCCCTCCTCGTGAAGCTCGGTGGCGGCGAAGAGGGCCAGGTTCTCCCCGTACTCCCCGGGCACCGGGGTGGCCCCGTGGAAGCCTCTTTGGGCCAAGGCCCGGCGCACCGCCGCGGGGTCCCGGGGAAGCCTCAGGGCGAACTCGTTGAAGAAGGGCTCCGGGGTGAAGGGAAGGACCCCGGGGATCTCCAGGAGAAGGGCCCGAAGCCGGTGGGCCATGGCCACCCCCTTCAGGGCCACCTCCCTAAGCCCCTCGGGGCCCAGGGCCGCCAGGTACATGGCCCCCATGAGGGCGGTGAGCTGGGCGTTGGTGGTGATGTTGCTCTTGGCCTTGGCCCGCCTTATGTACTGCTCCCGGGCCTGGAGGGTGAGGATATAGCCCCGCCTGCCCTCGGCGTCCACGGTCTCGGAGACGAGCCTTCCCGGAAGCTGGCGCACGAAGGCCTTCCGGGTGGCGAGAAAGCCGAAGTGGGGGCCGCCAAACCCCATGGGAAGCCCCAGGGCCTGCCCGTCCCCCACGGCCACGTCGGCCCCCAAGGCCCCCGGGGGCTTGAGGAGGGCCAGGGAGAGGGGGTCGGCCACGGCCACGAGGAGGGCCCCGGCGCCGTGGGCGGCCTCGGCGAAGGGCTTTAGGTCCTCCAGGGCCCCCAGGAAGTTGGGGTTCTGGACCACCACCGCCCCCACCTCCGGCCCCACCTCGGGGACAGGGGTCCTTCCCCCTACCAGGGGAAGGGTCCTGAGCCCGGCCCCCACGGCCTCGAGGTAGGCCTTGAGGACCTCCCGGTACTCGGGGTGGACCCCCTGGGAGACCAAAACCCCCATCCTGCCCGTCTCCCGGAGGGCGAGGAGCACCCCTTCCGCCAGGGCGGTGGCCCCGTCGTACATGGAGGCGTTGGCGATCTCCAGGCCCGCAAGCTCGGCGATCATGGTTTGGTACTCAAAGGTGGCCTGGAGAACCCCCTGGCTCACCTCGGGCTGGTAGGGGGTGTAGGCGGTGAGGAACTCCCCCCTTAGGGCCAGGGCCTGGACCACGGGGGGCACGTGGTGGCTCCGCACCCCGCCGCCCAGGAAGGCCTTGGGGGCGGGGCGGTTTTGGGCCGCAAGCCGCCTTAACTCCTCCAACACCTTCCACTCCGGGAGGGGCTCGGGGAGGTCTATGGGGGGGTTCAGGATCTCCTCGGGCAGGTGGGCGTAGAGGCCCTGAAGGTCTTCCACCCCCACCCGCCTGAGCATCTCCCGGATCTCTTCCTCCGTGTGGGGCGTGTAGTCCATGGCTCCATCCTTAAACAAAACCCCAGGGCCATTTGCCCCGGGGCTACAGAAGGCCCTCCCGCCCTAAGGAGCGGGCGAGGCCAGGGCCTTTGGACCTCATGCCTCGCTCTCCAGGACCACCTGGTAGCCCTGGGCGTCCAGAAGCCCGTCCAGGTCGGCCATGTTCCGGGGCTTGAGGCGGAAGATCCAGCCCTCCCCGTAGGGGTCCTGGTTGACGAGCTCGGGGGTCTTCTCCAGGGCGGGGTTCACCTCCACCACCTCCCCGGCCACGGGGGCGTAGATGTCGGAGGCGGTCTTCACGCTCTCCACCACCGCCACCGCCTCGCCCTTCTCCACCACCCGGCCCACCTCGGGTAGCTCCACGTAGACCACGTCGCCAAGGGCGTCCTGGGCGTAGTCGGTGATGCCGACGAGCACCGTGTCCCCTTCGGGCAGGGCCCACTCGTGGGTCTTGGTATAGAAGCGGTCCTTTGGGATGTCCATAGCGCCTCCTAACCCCCGCTATTTTAGCGGCACAAAGGGGAGAGGGCTAAGGGCGGCGGGGACTGCCCGGCCCCGGACCTCCACCTGGAAAGGCCCCTCCGCCTCCTTCTCCACGTAGGCCAGGGCGATGCCCTTCTCCAAGAGGGGGGAGTACCCCCCGCTGGTCACCCGGCCCACGGGGCGCTCCCCAGAAAGCACCCGGTACCCCTCCCGGGGAATGCCCGTCTCCAGCACCAGGCCCACGAGCCTTTCCCGGCAGGCCTCCGAGAGCATGGCCTCCTTGCCCAGGTAGGCCTTCTCCCCCTTCACCACCCAGGCCCAGGGGGTGCAGAGGGGGTTGGTGGCTTCGGTGAGCTCGTGGCCGTAGAGGGGGAAGCCCGCCTCGAGCCTCAGGGTGTCCCGGGCGCCGAGGCCGGAAGGCTTAGCCCCCGCTCCCAGGAGGGCCTCAAAGACGGGCTCGGCGTCCTCCGGGGCCAGGAAGACCTCAAACCCGTCCTCCCCCGTGTACCCGGTGCGGGCGAGGCGGGCGGGGCGCCCCGCCACCCGGGCCGGGAAGACGTTGTTTTTTCTCTTCTGGGAGAGGTCCACGTCCACCAGGCCCTGGAGGATCTCCGCCGCCTTGGGACCCTGGAGGGCGAGAAGGGCGGTCTTTTGGGAAAGGTCCAGAAGCTCCACCCGGAAGCCCTGGGAAAGGGCCTTTAGGTGGGCGAAGTCCTTGGCGATGTTGGCGGCGTTCACCACCATGAGGTACTCCTCCTCCCCCAGGCGGTAGAGGTAGATGTCGTCCACCACGCCGCCCCTTTCGTTGGGGAGCATGGAGTACTGGGCCCTTCCCACCTTGAGGCGGCTCGCATCGTTCACCGTGGCCCACTGGAGGAAGGCCAAGGCCTCCTCCCCCCGGATGAGGAACTCCCCCATGTGGCTCACGTCAAAGAGGCCGGCTTCCCGGCGCACCGCTAGGTGCTCCTCCACGATGGAGGTGTACTGCAGGGGGAGGAGGTAGCCGGCGAAGGCCACCATCCGCCCTCCGTGGCGCAGGTGGGCCTGGTAAAGAGGGGTCTCCTTCATGGCAAGGCTATCCTACCCCTTCAAAAAAGCTCCCGCCTCAGGGCCTCGGCGGAGTTGTCCTCCAGGACCTCCTCCTTCTTGGTGGCCCAGGCGGGGAAGGGGAAGTGGACGAGGAGGGGCACGGGGATCTCGGGCTGGTGGAGGATCACCGCCCCCTGGGGCAGGATGAGGGCCCTTTGGCGAAAGGAGGCGGGGAGGTAGCGGTACTCGGGGCGCTCCGCCTCGGCGGCGTCCAGCCGCCCCACCACCCGGATGGCGGCGTTCCCCACCACCCGCCTCTCCACCTCGCTCGCCGTCTGCTGGGCCCCGATGAGGATGACCCCCAAGGAGCGCCCCCTTTCGGCGATGTCCAGGAGCACGTCCTTGATGGGGCTTTCCTCCTCCCTGGGGGCGTACTTGTTGAGCTCGTCCAAGACGACGAAGACCCTTCCCCGGTACTGCCCCCGCTCCTTCCTCTCAAAGAGGTCCTTGAGGAGGCTTCCCACCACGAACATCTGCCCCTGGGGGGAGAGCTTGGCCAGGTCCACCACGTGGACCTGCTCGCCCTTCAAGGGGTCTGGGGGGTTTCCGGGACGGTCGCCGCGGACCAGGTGGCCCACGTTCTCCACGCTTGAGCGCAGGCGCCGGACGAAGGCCTCGAGGGTCCCTTTGGCCTGGCGGGCGGTCCAGGTCCTATCCCCTTCCCCCTCCCCGGTCTCGGGGCCCAGGAGCTTGTGCTCCAGGTAGCGCACCAGGTCGGAGAAGCTCTTGAGGCGCACCTTGCCCAGCTGGTCAAAGGAGGCGCCCTCGGGAACCTCCTCCCCGGGCCAGTCCTCCACCAGGAGGTGGGGGCCCTTCTGCCCCTCGGCGAGGCGCCGGAGCTTTTCCGTGAGGTGCTGGACCAGGAAGCCCAGGTTGGTCATGAGGCCCCGGTCGGCGAAGAGGAAGGGAAGGAGACCCCTCTGGGCGAACTGGACCAGGTCCCAGTGGTAGGCCCTGACCCCCTCCAGGCGGGAGTCCAGGTCGGGCACGTACCCCTCCTTCTTGGGCGGGGCCAGGAAGGCCACGCTCCCGAAGGGCGTGGCGGGCAGGCCGAGCCTCTCGTAAGCCCGTCTGGCCTCCTCGGTGAGGCGGGCGTTGGGCTTGTCCAGGAAGAAGAGGTCCTCCCCCTTGACGTTGAAGAGGAGGACCTTGGCCTGGTGGGCGTCCTCCAGGACCCCGCTTTCCAGGAGGCTCTTGAGGAGGAAGGTGGCGTAGCTGGTCTTGGCCGCCACCCCGCTGATGCCCGAGATGTTCACGTGCCCGCCCTTCACGCCGTTTAAGAACTCCAGGTTGAGGTAGGCCACCTCCCCGTTCTTCAGAAACCCCGCGGGGAGCTTGGTGCTCCCCCTTTGGTTCCGCATGGCCTCGTAGTAGAGGGCGAGCTCCAGATCCTCCCCCTGGGCCAGAAAGACCGCGGAGCCCGGGTCCGGGGGGAAGAACTCCTCGGGGAGGATGCGGGTCACGCTCACGTGGGCCACGTAGGCCAGGCTCACGGGGATCTTCCCCTCCACCGCCAAGAAGGTGTCGGTGTCAAAGCTTTCCCCCTCGTGGACCTTGGCCACGTGGTCCACCATGCCGAAGTAGCGCACCCGGCCCACCTGGGGGTGGTAGCCCTCCACCACCACCAGGTCATCCAGGCGCAAAAGCCCGTCCCCCTCCACCCCCACCCAGAACTCCAGGGGGGTGGCCTCCCGGCGTCCCAAGACCACGCCGATGCGCTTCACCTCGCACCTCCTAGATACCTGGAGAGAAGGCGGCCCACCACCTCGGGCCTGCCCATCCTGCGGGAAAGCTCCCGCTCCAGCCCCCCCACGGGCAGGAGGTTTTGGGGGGCCCTGGGGTCCTTCACCGGGTGGGAGGCCAGGGCGGGGAAGAGCCCCAAAGAAAGGTCGGCAAGCTCCCCGTAGGGGCCCTCCAGAGGGGTTTCCACCCGGAGAAGCCCCGCCCAGGGCGGCCGAAGCCCCTCCGGGGGCAAAGGCAGGCGCAGGTACCAGCTGGCGAGCTCCAGGCCCCTCCGGCGGACCCGGAAGGCGGGGGTGCGCTCTCCCGGGGCCAAGGCCTCCAGGAGGGCCTCCCGTTCCTTGGGCAGGTAGCGGGCCCAGTGGGTCTTGATGTAGCCGAGGAGGGGGCCTTCCCGCAGGAGGCGCACCGGGCCGTCCACCACGAGAAGCCCCCCCTCCATCCCCTCGGCCACCTCCCTCTCCAGGGCCTCCCGGGCGGCCCTAAGCCCCGCCTGGAGCCCCTCCAGGCCCTCCCCCAAGGCCGCCACCGGCTCGTAGAGGAGCTCCCCCACTCCCAGGGCCTCCTCCAGCCCCACCCCCACCCGGCGGACCCTAAGGCCCAGGAGGCCCACCCTTCCCCCCGCAAGGACCACCGCCCCGGCAGCCACGCACCCCAGGAGGGCCAGGCGGGCCCCCTGGACCACCAGGGCCTCGGCCCGCTCCCGGCCGTCCACGAAGTAGAGGGGGTCAGGCCAAGGGGCCCCGGTCCCCCGCCTCGCCTCCCAGGGCTCCTCCAGGGGGCGGAAGGCCTCGGGCTCCAGGGCCAGGGGAGGTTCCTCCTGGAGCCGGGCGGGCTCGAGGCTTAGGAGGCGCCAGGCCATGCCCCTAGATTACCGGGGCCGGGCGGTAGGGGAGGTACTTGGGCTCCCAGAAGCGGCTCCGCACGAACTCCTGGAGGCCCTTGAAGGAAAGCCCCTGGATCCGCTCCTCCTCCGCCACCCCTTCTTCCAAGGCCTTGGCCATCACCCGGGCGGCCACGTAAGGGGAGACCTCCCGCATCCGGGCCACGGGGGGGTAGAGGAGGTCGGGAAAGTGCCTGGTGGTGTAGTCGTAGAGGGCATAGGCGGCCTCGAGGACCATCCCGTCCGTCACCTCCCGGGCCCGGGCCAAGACCGCCCCCAGGCCGAGACCCGGGAAGACGAAGGCGTTGTTCCCCTGGCCGATGGGAATGGTCCGCCCCTTGAAGCCCACCGGGGGGAAGGGGCTTCCCGCCGCCACCAGGGCTTGGCCTTCCGTCCAGTAGATGAGGTCGTCGGGCAGGGCCTCCGTGGCCGAGGTGGGGTTGGAAAGGGGGAAGATCACCGGGCGGGGGGCGTTTTTCAGCATGGCCCGCACCACGGGCTCGGTGAAGCTTCCCGCCTGGCCGGAGAGGCCCAGGAGGACCGTGGCCCGGGCGTTCTCCACGGTCTCCAGAAGGTTGGGGTAGGCCCCCGCAAAGCGCCAGCCCTGGAGGCGCTCGGGTTTTTGGGCGTAGGGCCTTTTGTAGTCCTCCATGGCCCGGCCCTCCACCAGAAGACCCTTGGAGTCTAGGACGAGGACGCGGGCCTTGGCCTCCTCCTCGGAGAGGCCCTCCCGCTTCATCCCCTCCACCAGGGCCCAGGCCACCCCAACCCCCCCGGCCCCGGCCCCGTAGACCACCACCACCTGCTCCGAAAGCCTCTCCCCCTTTAAGCGGCAGGCGGAGAGCACCCCGGCCAGGGCCACCGCCCCCGTCCCCTGGATGTCGTCGTTGAAGGAGGGGACCACCCTGCGGTAGCGTTCCAGGACGTTGAAGGCTGCCTCCTTGGAAAAGTCCTCCCACTGGATGAGGGCTTTGGGATAGCGCCGCCGCACCGCCTCCACGAAGCGGTCCAGGAACCGGTAGTAGGCCTCGCCCTTAAGGCGCTTATGCCGCACCCCCAGGTAGAGGGGGTCCTTGAGGAGGTCCTCCCGGTCGGTGCCCACGTCCAGCTCCACGGGCAGGGTCTTGTCGGGGCCCACCCCGCCCACGGCGGTGTAGAGGGTGAGCTTGCCGATGGAGATGGCCATCCCCCCGTAACCCTGGTCCCCGATGCCCAGGATGGCCGAGGAGTCCGTGGCCACGATGAGGCGCACCTCCTCCAAGGGCACGTTCTGGAGGGCCTCCTCTATGCGGTCAATGTTGGCGGTGCTCGCGGTAAAGCCCCGGGGGTAGCGGTAGATGTGGGAGAACTCCCGCACCGCCTCCCCCACCGTGGGGGTGTAGAGGATGGGAAGCATCTCCTCCAGGTGGTCCACCAAGAGGGCGTAGAAGAGGACCTCGTTCCGGTCCTGGAGGTGGCGCAGGTAGATGTGCTTCTCCAGGGGGCTTTGGACGAGGCGGTAGCGGCGGTAGACCCGCTCCTTCTGTTCCTCCAGGGTGTTCACGTGGGGAGGAAGGAGGCCTTCTAAGCCCAGGGCCCGACGCTCCTCCTCGGTGAAGGCCGTGCCCTTGTTGAGGAGGGGAAGCCTGAGGAGCAAAAACCCCGTGACGTAGGGCTCCAGGTAGCGCTCGCCTCTCTCGTCCCGCTTGACGTCGTAGTAACGGCTAACCGGCATGGGCCCATTCTCCCACGGGCCAAGGCAGGGCACCAGGGGAAAAATGACCCCGCTGCCCTCCGGGGGCTACACGTTGAACCCGAACATGCGCATCATGCGCTTGCCCTCCTCGGTCATCTTGGCGGGGGTCCAGGGGGGGGTCCAGACGAACTCCACGTTCACCCCCTGCACCCCAGGCAGGCGCATCACGGCCATCTCGGCGTCGGCCTTGACCACGTCCTGGGCCGGGCAGCCGATGGCGGTGAGGGTCATGGTGATGTCCACCACGCCGTTCTCGTGGATCTCCACGCCGTAGACCAGGCCCAGGTCCACGATGTTCACCGGGATCTCCGGGTCGTAGACCACCTTCAGGGCCTCGAGGACCTGCTCCTTGGTGGGCAACGCCGGGGCCGCTTCCCCTTGGGACACCCTCTGCACCTCGTCCATGCCTCCGAGTATAGCCAAAGGCCCCGGGCCCCGTCCCCTCTTTGCCCACCTTTGGCGTATACTGGTCCCGGTTGGGGAGTAGCCCCAAGGCCGGTCCCCCGTCATGACGGGCCCGGAGGCCCCGGGGGCCGGGAGGGCGGAAGCCCTCGGGCGAGACCACCGCCTCTGGCGGTGGTCCTTTCTTTTGGGAGGTGGAGCATGGAACTCACGGGCGCCCTCGCGGCCATCCTGACGCTTGTCGTCCTCGAGGTCCTCCTTTCGGCGGACAACGCCCTCATCCTCGGGGTCATGGTCCAGAAGCTTCCCGCGCACCTGCGGCGAAAGGCCCTCTTCTACGGCATCCTGGGGGCCTATATCCTCCGGGGCCTCGCCCTGCTCTTCGCCACCCTGGTCATCAAGCTCTGGTGGGTGCAGGCCCTGGGGGCGGCCTACCTCCTCTACATCGCCTTGAGGCACTTCCTGAGGCCCGAGGAGGCCCACGCCCCCCCACCCCTGGAGGTGAGCGCGGCCCAGTTCTGGAAGGTGGTGGCCCAGGTGGAGCTCATGGACCTGGCCTTCGCCGTGGACTCCGTCCTGGTGGCCGTGGCCCTTTCGAACAGGCTCTGGGTGATCTACACCGGCGTCTTCCTGGGCATCCTCGCCCTCCGGATGCTGGCAAGCCTCGTGGTCTCCCTCCTGGACCGCTACCCCCGCTTCGCCCACCTGGCCTACCTGGTGGTGGGCCTGGCCGGGGTGAAGCTCGCCGTGGGCGGGTGGGACAAGCTGGCCAAGGAGGTCCTCCTCCGCCCCGAGCTGGCCTTGGGGCTCAGCAAAGAGGCCTTCAGCCTCCTTATCCTCCTGGTCCTCCTTCTGGGTAGCCTCTGGGCCACCCGCAAGCCCGCCCCCGCATGAGCGCCCTCCTCCTCCTCGCCCCCCTCTCCCTCTTTCTGGAGACGGGCCTTCCCATCGGCCTCTTCGTCCCCGGGGGGGACACCCTCCTCCTCGCCCTGGGGGCCTTGGCCGGGGAAGGAGGCCTCAGGCCCTTCCCCCTCCTCCCCCTCCTCTTCCTGGGAAGCTTCCTCGGCCACCTCCTGGGCTACGCCCTGGGGCGGTACGGGGGGAAAACCCTGAGGCGGCGCTTCCCCGAGGACCTCTGGCGAAAGGGCGAGCGCCTGGCCCTCCGCTTTGGCCCCCTCGTCCTCCTCCTCGCCCCCTTCCTGGGAGGGGTGCGCGCCCTCGTCCCCTTCCTCTTCGGGGCCTGGGGCTTCCCCCTCGCCCGCTTCCTCCCCCTGGTGGCCTTAGGAAGCCTCCTCTGGACCCAGGGGCTTTTCCTTCTGGGCTACTTCCTGGGCCAACACCTCCCCCTCTGGGCCATCCTCTTGGGGCTTCTCCTCCTGGCGGGCGTGGGGCTTTCCCTTTCCCGGCGCCCCTCCCGCTGCGGGTAGCGGCCCGAAGCCCCCATGCACGGAGCGGCATCACACGTACTTCTCCCCCCGGACAACCCAGACGTTCTCCACGTAGGCGATGACGGCGTAGTGAGGGAAGTAGCTTTCCTGTAGTTTTTCCAGAATCCTTAGGGCCACCTCCTCGCTCACGATGGTCTCCAGCCGGATGTTCTGCCCCTCCCAGTCCACGCTTCTAATCCCCCGGGAGCCCTCCCCCCGGGCCGGGGTGATGGTGTACCCCTTGGCCCCCAGGCGCTTGATCTCTTCCACCAGCCTCTTCTCCAGAAGGCTCTCCGCCACGATGGTCACGAGCTTCAAGGGCACCAGGTCCATGCCTAACCTCCCCAAAGGACCGCCAGGGCGTGGTAGAGGGGAATCCCCAGGACCAGGTTAAAGGGAAAGGTCACGGCGAGGCTTGCCGTGAGGTACAAACTGGGGTTGGCCTCGGGAAGGGCGATCCTCACGGCGGCCGGGGCGGCGATGTAGGAAGCGCTCGCCGCCATGGCCGCAAGCACCGTGGCCCCCCCGGGGGAGAGCCCCGCCAGGTGGCCGAGGTAAGCCCCCAAGGCCCCGTGGAAGAGGGGAAGCAGGGTTCCGTAGGCCACCAAGCGGAGGCCTACCTGCCGGAGGGCGGAGACCCTCGAGGCCGCCACCATGCCCAGGTCCAGGAGAAAGAGGGTCAGGGCCCCGTAAAAGGGGTCCACGAAGAAGGCCTTCACCCGTTCCATCCCCGCCTCTCCCGAGAGGAGCCCCACGAGAAGCCCCCCCAGGAGGAGGACCACGCTCTTCCCCGTGAGGACCTCCCTCAGGGCCTCCCCCAGGCGACCCCCGCCCCGCTTGGCGAAGAGGAGGGCCACCACGATCCCCGGCACCTCCAGAAGGGCCACCAGGGTGGGCAGAAACCCCTCGGGGCGGTGGCCCACCTCCTGGGCAAAGGTGAGGGCCGCGAGGAAGGTGACGGCGGAGACCGAGCCGTAGTGGGCGGCCAGGGCCCCGGCGTCCGCCCGCCCCACCCGGAGGAGGCGGCGGGCCAGGGCGTAGCCCGTGAGGGGGCGGAAAAGGCCCAGGAAAAGGGTGGCCAAGGCCGGGAGGAGCAGGGCCGAGAGGGGCGTTTTGGAAAGCTCCACCCCGCCTTTAAAGCCGATGGCGAAGAGGAGGTAGATGGAAAGGGCGGTGTAGAGGGCCTCGGGAAAGGCGAGGTCGCTCTTAAGCCACCGGGCCAGGGCCCCCAGGAAGAAGGCCAGGACCATGGGGGAAAGGAGGTTAAGGCGCAAAAGCTCCAAGGTGTCCATCCCCTTACCTTTACAATCCCGGGAGGGGCTTTTACAATCCGGTACGATGGCGCCGTTGGTAGGCCTCATCATGGGTTCCCGCTCGGACTGGGAGACCATGCGCCATGCGGCGGAGACCCTGGAGGCCCTAGGCATCCCCTACGAGGTGCGCGTGGTCTCCGCCCACCGCACCCCGGACCTCATGGCCGAGTACGCCAAGACCGCCGAGGAGAGGGGGCTCATGGTCCTCATCGCCGGGGCCGGGGGGGCGGCCCACCTCCCCGGGATGACCGCTGCCCACACGCCTCTTCCCGTCCTCGGGGTCCCCGTGGAAAGCCGGGCCCTAAAGGGCCTGGACTCCCTCCTCTCCATCGTCCAGATGCCCGCGGGGGTCCCCGTAGGCACCCTGGCCATCGGGAAGGCGGGGGCGGTGAACGCAGCCCTTCTTGCCGCAAGCATCGTGGGCCTCAAGTACCCCGAGGTGATGGAGCGCCTCAAGGCCTACCGCCAGGCCCAGACCGAGGCGGTCCTCGCCCACCCCGACCCCAGGGAGGGGGCATGATCGGCGTCCTGGGCGGGGGGCAGCTGGGGCGGATGCTGGCCCTTGCGGGTTACCCCTTGGGGCTTTCCTTCCGCTTCCTGGACCCTTCCCCCGAGGCCTGCGCCGGGCAGGTGGGGGGGCTGGTGGTGGGGGGCTTCTCGGACGAGGAGGCCCTTTCCCGCTTCGCCCAGGGGCTTTCCCTCGCCACCTACGAGTTTGAGAACGTGCCCGTGGAGGTGGTCCACCTCCTCGCGGAAAAGCTTCCCGTCTACCCCCCGCCCAAGGCCCTGGAGGTGGCCCAGGACCGCCTAAAGGAAAAGCGCTTCTTCCAGGGCCTCGGGGTGCCCACGCCCCCCTTCCACCCCGTGGACGGGCCAAAGGACCTGGAGGAGGGCCTGAAGCGGGTGGGCCTTCCCGCCCTCCTCAAGACCAGGCGGGGGGGCTACGACGGCAAGGGGCAGGTTCTGGTGCGCACGGAGGGGGAGGCCCGGGAAGCCCTCCTGGCCTTAGGGGGAAAAGGGGTGATCCTCGAGGGCTTCGTTCCCTTTGACCGGGAGGTCTCCCTCCTCGCCGTGCGGGGGCGGGGCGGGGAGGTGGCCTTCTATCCCTTGGTGGAGAATCACCACCGGGGAGGGGTCCTCAGGCTCTCCCTGGCCCCGGCCCCCGGGGCCTCCGAGGCCTTGCAGGGGAAGGCGGAGGCCTACGCCCTGAGGGCCATGGAAGCCCTGGACTACGTGGGCGTCCTAGCCCTGGAGTTCTTCCAGGTAGGGGAGGAACTCCTCTTCAACGAGATGGCCCCCCGGGTGCACAACTCCGGCCACTGGACCATAGAGGGGGCGGAGACGAGCCAGTTCCAAAACCACCTCCGGGCCATTCTAGGCCTCCCCTTGGGGAGCACCGCCCCAAGGGGGCACAGCGCCATGGTGAACCTCATCGGGTGGAAACCCGACTTCGCCGAGGTCCTTAAGGTGGAAGGGGCCCACCTGCACTGGTACGGCAAGGCGGTGCGCCCCGGGCGCAAGGTGGGGCACATCACCCTGAGGCGGGATAATCTGAAGGCGCTAAGGGAGGGGCTCGCCCGGCTCGCCCCCCTGGCCGGGTTGCCCTGGGAGGAGCGCCTCTAAACACCCCGGCACAGGGAGGCCACGCCCGGGCCCCAAAAGAACCCCACACCGAGGGGTGGGGGGAAGGGTATAATTCTCCCCACCAAGGAGGCCAGGCATGGATCGCGCGGCCAGGCTAAGGGAAGTGGTTCGGAAGGCCAAAGCCCACCCCGTGTACGCGGAAAAGCTCCGGGGGGTAGACCCGGAAAAGCTCGCCCTCGAGGACCTCCCCTCCCTGCCCCTCACCACCCGGGAGGAGTGGCTGGCCTACCTCAAGGAAAACCCCACCCCGCCCCCCGGGGCGAGCCTCATGCACCTCACCCCAAGCCCCGCCTTAGGCTGGATGCCCGAGTACCTCTCCCAAGAGGACCTGCGCTACCAGGCGGAAGCCTTGGCGGAGCACTACCGGAGGCTTGGGATCGTGGGCAGGAAGGTGCTGGTGGCCTTCAGCTACCACGTCTTCGCCGGGGGATGGCTCTTCCACCAGGCCCTATGGCGGGCGGGAAACATGGTCCTCCCCCACGGCCCCGGGGAGGCGGCCCGCATCGCCGAGATCGGCCAGCGCTACGGCTTTGACGTCCTGGTCACCAATCCCTCCTTCGCCCTGAAGGTGGGGCAGGCGGGAGGGCGCTTCCCCCTCCTTTTGGCGGGGGGGGAGCCCTTCACCTCGGTGCCCGGCTTCCGGGAGAAGGTGGAGGCCCTCCTGGGCGGCACCGCCCTGGACGCCTACGGCACCAGCGAGCTCGGCATCGTGGCCGGGGAACGGATGGAGAAGGACGGGCTTTGGGAGATCCCGGAGATGGCGGTCCTGGAGGTTCTAGACCCCGAGACCCTGAAGCCCGTCCCCCAGGGGGAGAAGGGGGAGCTGGTGGTCACCGCCTTAAGCCGCACCCTCATGCCCATGGTGCGCTTCCGCACCGGGGACCTGGCCGTGGCCGAGAGGCGGGAAGGCCTCACCGTGCTCCCCCGGGGAGTCTTCGGCCGCACGGACCAGATGGTGAAGGTGAAGGGGGTCAAGCTCTACCCCACGGAGCTCGCCCCCATCCTGGCGGGCTTCGGCCTGGACTCCAGGGGCTTTCAGGTGGTGGTGGAGCGGAAGCTGGAGGGTACGGACAAGCTGGTGCTCCGCCTGAAGGCGGAAAAGGTCCCCCCCGGGCTCTTTGAGGCCATCCAGAAGGCCACGGGCCTCAGGGTGGACGAGGCGGAGCTGGTGGAGGCCCTGGAAGGGGGCCTGGTGGTGGACCGGAGGTTCTAATACCACCCCATGCTGGCCCAAGCCAGCATGGGGTCCCCGAGCCGACAGGGCGAAGGAAAGAGGGAGAAAGGGCATAAAGGGGAGACTCCCAGGCAAGGCCCCGGCGGGGCCTTGTTATGTTTTTCTCATTTTGGGGCGGTAAGCTGGGGGGCAAAGCAACGGGGCCCTTGCGGTATAGTGAGGGCAAAAGCCTTTGCCTGGGAAAGGGGGTAAGATGCGGTTTTTCGTGGTGGGCGATGTTTCCGTGGACCTGCTTTTCTTCGTGGAGCGCATACCCGAGCCCGGGGAGGAGCTCCCCGCCCGAAGGGCGCTCATGAAACCCGGGGGAGCGGGAGGCACCCTGGCGGCCCAGCTGGCGAGCCTCGGCCACCGGGTCTTTTTGGCGGGCCGGGTGGGCCAGGACCCCTTCGCCGAGCTGGCCTTAAGCCGGGTGCGGGAAGTGGGGGTGGACCTCCGCCACCTCCAGGAGGACCCGGAGCACACCACGAGCTCCGTCCTCATCCTGGTGGTCCAAGGGGGGGAGCGGGCCATGGTGAGCGCCGAGGGGGCGAGCCGCCACCTGGACCCCTCTCTCTTCAAGCCCCGCTACCTGGACCAGGCGGAGGCCGTGGTCCTCTCCGCCTACGCCTTGGTGGGGGGGCCCTCCCGGAGCTATGCGGTGGAGGTCCTCGAGGCCGCCAGAAAACGGGAGATGCCCATCTTCGCCGATCTGGGCACGGGAGCGGTGCGGGCGGCGGGGGGGGAGCTCTTGAAGTACCTTAGGGGGGTCACCTGGCTCCTCATGAACCAGGCCGAGCTTATGGCCCTCACGGGGGCCTCTTCCCTTTCCGAAGGGGTGGAGCGGCTTCGGCGGGAAGGCTTCGCCCACCTGGCCATCAAGGTGGGGGCCATGGGCTCCATCGTGGTCACCCCGGAAGGGGAGGAGCTCCTGGAGCCCTTCCCCATGGAGGACATCGTGGACTCCACCGGGGCCGGGGACGCCTACACCGCCGCCTTCGCCCACGCCGTCCTGCAGGGGAAGAAGCCCCAAGAAGCCGCCCGCCTCGCCAACCTGGCGGGGGCCCTGGCGGCCACCGGCCTGGGGGCCCAGGGGCGGCTTCTCCGCCTAGAGGATCTGGAAGTAGCGGCGGGCTAAGGCCAGAAAGGCCAGGCCCGCCTTCCCGCTCTTCTCGGGGTGAAACTGGGGGGCGAGGAGGTTTTCCCTGGCGAGGAGGGCGGTGAAGGAGGTCCCCTCGTACTCCCCCGTCCCCAGGGAGTGGGGGGTGAGGGGGCCGTAATAGGAGTTGGCGAAGTAGAAGTGGCGGCCCGAAAGGGGGGCGAAGGCCCCCTGGAAGGCGAGGGCGTTCCACCCCATCTGGGGAACCCGCCCCGCCCGGAAGCGGCGCACCTCCCCCGGGAAGAGGCCCAGGCCCTCTACCCCCGGGGCCTCCTCGCTCCCTTCGTAGAGGACCTGCATCCCCACGCAGATTCCCAGGAAGGGAAGGCCCCTTTCCAGGTGGCGGAGGACCCGCTCCAGGAAGCCGCTTTCCCGGAAGGCCCGCATCACCTGGCCGAAGTGGCCCTGCCCCGGGAGAACCAGGAGGTCCGCCCCCGGATGGGCGTGGGGGTCGGCGGAAACCGCCACCGAAAACCCCGCCGCTTCTAGCGCCTTGGCGGCGCTCCTGAGGTTCCCCGAGCCGTAGTCTATGAGGAGGGTCCTCACAATACCCCCTTGGTGCTGGGAAGCTCCTCTCCCGTGCGCCTCGTGGCCCGGTGGAGGGCCCGGGCCAGGGCCTTGAAGCTGGCCTCCACCACGTGGTGGGCCTCCCTTCCCGAAAGGAGCCTCAGGTGGAGGGTAAGCCGCCCGTGGTTCACCAGGCCCCGCAGGAACTCCCGGAGGTGGTAGTGGTTCACCCCCCCGGCCTCCCCCACCACGGGCCAGGCCTCGGGGCGGTACTCCAGGTGGGGCCTCCCCGAGAGGTCCAAGACGCAAAGCACCAGGGTCTCGTCCATGGGGGCGAAGGCCTCGGCGTACCGCTCCAGGCCCACCCCGTCCCCCAGGGCCTCCTTGAGGGCCATCCCCAAGGCGATGCCCACGTCCTCCACCAGGTGGTGGACATCCACCTCCAGGTCCCCCTTGGCCTCCACCTCCAGGAGGAAGCGGCCGTGGCGCTGAAGCTGGAGGAGCATGTGGTCCAAGAAGGGCAGGCCTGTGGCCACCCTGCCCCCCGGGGGCCCGTCCAGGCCCAGGCGGAGCCGCACCCAGGTCTCCGCCGTGGCCCGCTCCACCAAGGCCTCACGCATAGGCCACCCCGAAGGCCGCCTCCAGGAAGGCGTCCATCTCCTCCTTTCGGCCCAGGGTCACCCGGAGACACCCCGCAAGCCCCGGGTAGCGGTCCTGCCGCCGCACCAAGACCCCCCTCGAGAGGAGGTGGCGGAAGGCCTCTTCGGCATCGGGGGTTCGCACCAGGAGGAAGTTGGCGTGGCTCCGGTAGGGGCGCCAGGTGGGGTGCTCCAGAAGCCTTCGGTACACCCTTTCCCGCTGGGAGACCACCTCGGCCACCACCCTCTCCACGTATCCCGGGTTTTCCAGGACCACCTCCAAAATGGCCCCGGTGTGGGCGGGAAGGACGAAGGGCGGGAGAACCTCCCGCACCACCCCCGCCACCTCGAGGCCCGCCAGGAGGTAGCCCGCCCGGATACCTCCCAAGGAGAAGGCCTTGGAGAAGGTGCGAAGGAGGGCCACATGGGGGTTTTCCCGGGCCAGGGGGCGGAAGTCCGTGCCGGAGAACTCCCGGTAGGCCTCGTCCACCACGAGAAGCCCCCCCACCTCCCTGGCCCTTTCCGCCAGGGCCCAAAGGGCCTCCCCCGGAAAGAGCGTTCCCGTGGGGGCGTGGGGGTTAGGGAGGAAGAGCACCCCCCCCGTGAAGGCGGAAAGGAGGGCCTCCAAGTCCAGGGAAAACCCCTCCCCCAAGGGCACCGCCCGGTAAGGGGTCCCCGCCACCCTGGCGGCGTGGGCGTAGTGGGGAAAGGAGGGAGCGAGGTCCAGGACCTCCTCCGCCGCCAGGCTTAGGGCCAGGATGAGGAGGTTGGACCCCGGGGACAAAACGATCCCCTCCTCCGGCCAGTCCAAGAGGGCGGAAAGTCTCCTCCTGAGGCTTTCCCCGTGGATCTCCGGGTAGCGGTTCCAGGGGATGGCCCGAAGGCGCCTCAGGGCCTCCTCCTTTAGCCCCTCGGGTAGGTCAAAGGGGCTCTCGTTCTGGTCCAGCTTCACCGGGGCCTCCTCCTTCCTGTAAGGGTAGGGGGCAAGGCCCCGGAGGTGCGCCTTGAAGGCCCGCATGCTCCGAGTATAGCGGTAAACTCAGGGCATGAACCGGGCCAAGGACTGGCTTCTCCAGGCGGAGAAGGAGCTGGAGATGGCCGAGATCGCCCGGAACGCCGGGAGGCACGAGTGGGCCTGCTTCGCTGCCCAGCAGGCGGCCGGGAAGGCGGTGAAGGCCCTCCACCTCCGCCTGGGCCAGGAGGCTTGGGGGCACCTGGTGGCCCGGCTTCTGAAGGAGCTCCCCCTAGAGGTGCCCCAGGAGCTGGTGGAAAAGGCCCGCTACCTAGACGGGCTCTATATCCTTACCCGCTACCCCGACGCCTTCCCCGAGGGGCCTTCGGCGGAGCACTACGGACCCTTGCAGAGCGAGGAGGCGGTGGGCTATGCCCGTGAGGTCCTTGGGTTCGTCCGTGCTCAGATGGCCTAGCCGGGAAGAGGTGGAGAAGGCCCTTAGGGCCTGGCTTTCCCGCCACCCTATCCCGGGGCTCGTGGCCGCGGGCTACTTCGGCTCCTACGCCCGGGGGGAAGCGGGGGTGGGAAGCGACCTGGACCTCCTCTTCCTGGTGGCGCACTCCCCCCCTGGAAGCGCCCCCTGGGGCTTCCCCTAGAGGAGCTTCCCGTGCCCGCGGAGGCCCTGGTCTACACCTTGGAGGAGTGGACAAGCCTGCCCCAAAGGAGCCCCCGCCTGGCCCGGGTCCTCCGGGAGGAAACCCGCTGGCTCCTCCCCCCTCCCTAGCGCCAAAGGCCTACCCGCTCCAGGGGCAGGCGGTGGGAGGGGTAGCCCCCGCCTAAGTGCCCACACTTTGGTTTCGCAACATGGGATGCCCAAGCCGGGGCTGGGGGGAGATTTTTTTGGGGTCCCCACCGCGGCTTTCGCCGCGGTGGGGTACTTAACCCGGGAGGAGACCCTCCGGGGGTCCGAAGTGGGCGTACCCCCGCCGGGGCACCGCCTCCCCCCGGAGCCAAACCCCCTCCCCCTCCCCCACCCGGCCGGCCCGGAAGAGGGGAAGCCCTGCAGCCTCCGCCCGCCTGAGCGCCTCGGCCTCCCGCTCGGGGGGCAGGAGGAGGACCGCCTCAAACTCTTCCCCTCCGAAGAGGACGAGCCCCTCGGCCTCCTCAGGGCTCCCCGCGAAGGCCAGGACGTCCGGGTAAAGGGGAAGGCCCTCCAGCTCCACCCGCACCCCGAGCTCGGAAAGCTGCCATAGGGTCTCGGCGAGGCCATCCGAGGAGTCCAGGCTCCCCCGGGGAAGCCCGGCGAGGGCGAGGAGCCCGAGGCGCGGCAGGGGGTAGAAGGCGGCCTCCCGGATTTCGGGAAAGTTCTCCAAGGAGCGCCCCTCGTAGTGGGCCCTTATGGCCGCCCCGGTCCTTCCCCACCGGTCCCCGGCCAGATAAACCAGGTCCCCCGGGCGGGCCTGCCGCGGCAAGGGGGTCTCCGCCCGGGCGTAGCCGGAAACGGTGAGGGCCACCTCCTCCCCCCGGTTCGTGTCCCCCCCGAGGAGGAAGGCCCCAAGGCGCCTGGCCGCCTCCGCCGCCCCCCGGACGAGCTCCAGGACGAAACCCTCCTCCAGGTCCTCGGGCAGGAAAAGCCCCAGGGTGAAGCCCAGGGGCCGCCCCATCTTGGCGAGGAGGTCCGAGGCCGTGGCCGCCACTCCCCTAAACCCCACCTCAAAGGGCTCCATGCCCTTCAGGGCCACCTCCCGGTAGAGGAAGCCGTCGGTTTTGAGGAGCCAGGCCACCCCCTCCACCCACACCCCCCCGGCGTCGTCCCCGGGGGGCAAGGGCGCCCCTTCGGGATAGCCCACGGGGGCAAGCCGCCGCAAAAGCGCCCGCTCGCCCAGGTCTCTAAGCCGCATATGCCCAGGCTAGGGTATCATGGCCGGGTGTGCCGGGTTGACCTTTGCCTGAGGCCGGCGGCGGGACCCCTTTTCCTCCTCGAGGTCCTGCCCGCAGGAAGCGTCCTCACCTTCCTCCTGGCCCAGGGGGCCAAGGAGGTCTGGGTCGCCCCCGGGCCCAAGGTGGCCCGGCTTTTGGCCGGGGAGCTGGCCGGGGAGGCCCTGCTTCTTGGGGAGGTGGAGGGCTTCCCCCCGGAGGGGTTCCACGGAAGGCTTTCCCTGGTAGACCTGGAAAGGACAGAGGTCCGGGGGAAAAGCGCCGTTCTGGTGGCCCCCATCCTCAACGGAAGCCTCCTTCCCGAGGAACGGGAGGTCTACGTGGCCAACCTCCGCAACGCCAAGGCGGCCCTGGCCCTGGCCAAGGGCCTTTTGGGCCCCACCCTGCGCCCCGCCGGGGCCCCCGAGCCCCTGCTTTCCGCGGTGGTGGCCACCGGGTTCCTCATGCGGAGGCTCTCCTCCGAAGCCCCCCCTTCCCTGGCCACCGCCCTCCTCAAGGCCTTCCCCGACCCCCAGGAGGCCCTCTTCCAAAGCCAAGAGGGCCAGCGCCTCTACAGGGAAGGTCGCGCCGAGGAGCTGGCCCGGGCGAGCCTCATCGGGGTGGACCCCGTGGTGCCCAGGTTGGCCGAGGTGCGCTTCTTCCCCAAGGCCGCCTTCGGCCTCACCCAGGACCGCTACGCCCAGAGGTTCGTGGCATGGAGCGCCTGACCCTCCTGGGCCTTCCTTTGGACCCCGTGGACATGGAGGGGGCCTTGAGGCGCATCGGGGGCTTCCTCCAAGAGGAAAGGACCCACCAGGTGGTGACCCTTAACCCGGAGATCGCCGTGCGGGCGGGGGAGGACGAAACCTTGAGGCGGGCCATCCTCGAGGCCGAGCTGGTCACGCCGGACGGGGTGGGGATCCTCTGGGCGGCGAGGCGCCTTCTGGGCGTGGAACTCCGGGAGCGGGTCACCGGGGTGGACCTCACCCTGGCCCTTCTCCGGCGCTTCCCCGGCCTCAGGGTCTACCTCCTGGGGGGAAGGCCCGGGGTGGCCGAGAAGGCGGCCCGGGAAGTGGAACGCCTGGGGGGCGTGGTGGTGGGCCTCCACCACGGCTACTTCCGGGAGGAGGAGCCGGTGGTGGCAGAGATCCGCCAAAAAGCCCCGGACCTCCTCCTGGTGGGCATGGGGGAAAGGCAGGAGGCCTTCATCCACCGCCACAAGCCCCGCCTGGGGGCCCGGGTGGCCGTGGGGGTGGGGGGCACCCTGGACGTGCTGGCGGGCGAGGCGCAAAGACCCCCCCTCTGGGCCCAGAGGCTTGGGCTGGAGTGGCTCCTCCGGGTGGGCCTGGACCCCAAGCGCTGGCGGCGGGTCCCGAGGCTTTTCCGCTTCGCCTACATGGTCCTAAGGGAAAGGCGCTAGAATAGCCCCATGCGGAGCATCCTCGCAAGCCTCCTCCTTTTGGGGCTCGCCCTGGGCCAGGGCCTCGTCCTGCCCTTTGAGGGCCCCAGGGGGTATGGCCTGGCCCAGTCCCTGGCCCAAGGGCTGAAGGCCCCTCCCCCCACCCTCCTCGCCCTCCTCCTGCCCGACCTCCCCTGGCGGGGAGGCTACGACCTGGCAGGGGGCCTCTACACCCAAGCCGGCGCCCGGCTGGTCCAGGCCGCCACGGGGGCAGAGTGGGTGCTCCTGGGGAGGGAGGAGGAAAGGGGCCTGAGGCTCTTTCTGGCCCGGAAGGAGGGGGTGAAGGAGGCCTTTTTCCCCGGCCTCGAGGCCGCCTGGCCCTGGCTCATCCGGGAGGGCCTGGCCCAGAGGTTCAGCCGCCCTCCCGCCCCCACCCTTACCGAGGAGCGCTTGCGGGCCCTGGCCCAAGGCGAGGACCCCGACCCCCTCCACCGGTCGGCCCTGGACCTGAAGGAAGGCCGGGGAAGTGGGCTTCTAGAGGGGCTTCTTCCCCAAAGGCTTCTCCTCCTCTGGCAGGGGAGGTTTCCCCGGGCCTACGAGGCCTTCCGGCTCCTTTCCGAGGGGAAAAAAGAGGAGGCCTTAGCCCTGGCGGAGGCCATGGAGGGAGGGGACGTCCTGGAAAGGACCGCCGCCCACCTGGTCCTCCGGGCCCTGGAGGACGAGCGCTGGAAGGCCTCGGCGAGGAAGCTGGCAAAGGCCTTCCCCGAGCTGCCCCTGGCCTGGGAGGAGGTGAGCTTCGCCGCCTTTGCCGAGGGAAAGGGGGAGGAGGCCAGGGAGGCCCTCCTCAAGGCCCTAAGGCTTCGCCCCGAGGCCTGGCTCTACTGGACCAACCTGGGCTGGGCCTACTACCTCACCGGGGACCTTCCCCGGGCCCTCCTGGCCTCGGAGAGGGCGGTGGGCCTAAACCCCAACGCCACCGCCTACTACAACCTGGGCCTCTTCAGGGCCATTTACGGGGACTACCTGGGGGCCAAGGCCGCCTACGACCGGGCCCTCCGCCTGGACGAGGGCGGGGACTTCCAGGAGGCCCTGAAGGATCTGGAGGGAAGGAAGGAGCCCCTGGCCCTCTTCTTCCGGGCCTACCTCTCCGAGCGGGCCGGGCTTGACGCCCGGGAGCTTTACCGGGCCTTCCTGGAGCGCTACCCGGGGCATCCCGCCGCCTTCGCCGCCAGGAGGGCCTTGGCCCGCCTCGAGGCCCCCCAGGTCCGCCTTCAGGTCCTCAGGCTCACCCTTATCCCCGGCGACCAGGACGCCCGGCCCTTCCGCAAAGGGGAGGCGGTCTTCCCCATGGTGCGCCTGGAAGGCACCCCCTACCTGGAAAGGGGGGCCCTGGAAACCCTCCTTTGGCAGGAAGGGAAGGCGCTGGCCCAGGCGTCCAAGCCCTTGGGCTTCCCCCCCCTCACGGCGGCCCTGGAGGAGGTGGCCCCCGCCGTCACCCTGCCGGAGGAGGGCAGGTACACCCTCGAGGTCCGCTACGGGAAGGCCCAGGTCCTCCTTCCCCTGGAGGTGGGCCCGGAAAGCCTCGCCCGCAGGCTCTACGCCCTGGGCCTGGAGGCGCGGGACCTTTCGGGAAACCCCCTCCTCACCCCCAAGGAGGCCTTGGGGGCGGACGGGGAGCGCCTTCTCCTGGAAAGGACCCTGGAGGCCCTGAAGGAGGCCGCCCCCCTGGCCACCGCCTCCCGCCTGACCGCCCCCCTGGCGAAGGGACCCTACCCGGGGAAAAGCGTCCAGGACCTCCTTAGGGACCCGCCCCCGGACCTCGTCCGCGCCTTCTATCTGGCGGCCCTGGAAAACCCCGAACTCCTTGCGGAGAACGACGTGGTCAACGCTTTTGTGGAGTGGCTCCTCGGGCTGTAACGGGGTAACGCCTCCGTAACGCCCCGGACCGCCTACACTAATCCTGGTCTCATTGGACCGGATTGGAGGCGGATTCGCATGGGTGTTGGGGCCCCCGCTCTGGCTTTCGCCAGAGCGGGGTACTTAAAAAGGCCAAGCCTCCCGCCCAAGGGCGGGAGGCCTTCTGGTGGAGCCGACGGGACTCGAACCCGTGACCTCCTGAGTGCGATTCAGGCGCGCTCCCAGCTGCGCCACGGCCCCACGCGCCCCTTAGGGTAGCAAGGGGCCCGGGCCTTGTCTAGTCCCCTTCTTTAAGGCGCACCTCCACCCGGCCCTTCTTGTCCTTGACCGAGAGGGTGGCCTTGGCCTTGCCCTTGCGGTACTCCGCCTTCCACTCGTTCTTCTTCACCTCGTACTTCACCCGCACCCAGCCCCGGCGGCGGAGGTCCTCGTCGTGGTAGCGGAAAACGGCCCCCGCCTGTGAGCCCCCGTAGACCACCACGATTCCCTGGGGCTCCACCACCCGCTCCACCACCACCGCCTGGGGAAAGAGGTCAAAGGCCAAGGTGGCGGTGAGGCGGACCTCCATGGCCCAAGCTAGGCCCAGAAAGGGCAGGAACCACAGCCAGCGCTTCATGCCCCTAGTCTCCCTCCTTTAGGGGGGCTTTAGGGTGAGAAAAAGCTAAAGTAAACTTGGACCTATGGACGAAGTCTGGCGCAAGCTAGCCGAACCCTTCCCCAAAGGGGAGGTGCAGTGGCGCATAGAGGCCCTCTCCCGGGATAAAAAGCGGGCCCTCGTGGTCCCCTACGTGGACGCCCGCACGGTTCTGGACCGGCTGGACAAGGTGGTGGGCCCCGAGGGTTGGCACGACGCCTACGAGGTGCTGGCCGACGCGGAAAGGACGGTGAAGGACGAGCGGGGGGAGCGCCGCGAGCGGGTGGTGGAGGTGAAGTGCCGCCTCACCGTCCTCGAGGTCACCAAGGAGGACGTGGGCGAGGGGGACTCCTTGAAGGCCGCCTTCTCCGACGCCCTCAAGCGGGCGGCGGTGAAGTTCGGCGTGGGAAGGTACCTCTACCGCCTGGAGAAGCAGTGGGTGGACTACGACCCCGAAAAAGGCCGCTTCACCCCCCCAAGCCTCCCCGAAGGGGAGGGGGAGGGCCTCCCTGAAACCCCCCCGGAAGAGGAAAAACCCGAGGCCTACCGCCTCATTGACCAGCTTTTGGAAAGGCTCAAGGAAAAGGGCCTGGGGAAAGAGGCGGCCCGGATCATCACCAGGTACGGGGGCTACGGCAAAACCCCCGAGGAAACCCGGAGCCTTTACGGGGAGCTTAGGAAGCTCCTCAAGGGATGAGGGTCATCGCCGTCGGGGACCTCCACGGCAACTTCCCCGCCCTTTGGCGCCTCCTCAAGGCCGAGGGGCTGGCCGACGCCCACCTCCGCCCCACGGCGGCCCTGCGGGCAGGGGAGGCGCGTCTGGTCCTCCTGGGCGACCTGGTCCACCCCAAGACCCTCCGGGACTACGAGCGCCTCACCGGGCTCTCCCCCTACGACCCGGAGGACCCCACCCACCTCCGCCTGGCCGCCGGGGCCCAGATCCGCGAGCTGTTCCGCCTGAAGGGGTTTCAGGAGGAAGCGGAAGGCCACGTGACCATTCTCCTGGGCAACCACGACGAGGCCGCCTTGAGAGGGGAGCCCATCCTGGGCAACCGCCACCTCAAGCACCTGGAGTTCCACCCCGAGCGCGGGGGCAAGCCCCTGCCCGAGGGGCTAAAGCGCTGGATGGCCTCCTTTCCCCGGGAACTGGTCCTGGAGGGGGTCCACTTCGCCCACGTGGGCCCCGTACCCTGGCTCCAGGAGTACGATGCCCTCTTCTACGCCCAAAGCGAGCCCAAGACCTGGTGGTTCCGCACCCCCGACTACGTGGAGCGCATGGGCTACCGCTTCGGGGTTTACGGGCACGTGCCCCTGAAGGAGGGCGTGCTCCTCAAGGAGCGGTTCGCCCTGATTGACGCCCTGGACCTGGGGGAGTACCTGGAGCTTTTCCCGGAGGAAGAGCCCCTGGCCCCCAGGGTGAAGCGCCTTCCCCATGGCTAACCCCCTCACTTCCCCCAAGGCGGTGCAGGCGCTCCTGGCCCGCCACGGCCTCTTCGCCGACAAGCGCTTCGGCCAGAACTTTTTGGTCTCGGAGGCCCACCTCCGCCGCATCGTGGAGGCGGCCCGGCCCTTCACCGGCCCCGTGTACGAGGTGGGGCCGGGCCTGGGCGTCCTCACCCGGGCCCTCCTCGAGGCCGGGGCGGCGGTCACGGCCATAGAGAAAGACCTGCGCCTGAAGCCCCTTCTGGAGGAAACCCTTTCGGGCCTCCCGGTGCGCCTCGTCTTCCAGGATGCCCTCCTCTACCCCTGGGAGGAGGTGCCGGAGGGAAGCCTCCTCGTGGCCAACCTCCCCTACCACATCGCCACCCCCCTCGTCACCGGGCTCCTAAAGACGGGGCGCTTCGCCCGCCTCGTCTTCCTGGTGCAGAAGGAGGTGGCGGAACGCATGACCGCAAGGCCCAAGACCCCCGCCTACGGCCTCCTCTCCCTCCGGGTGGCCCACCACGCCCGGGCGGAAAGGCTCTGGGACCTCCCCCCGGGGGCCTTCTTCCCCCCGCCCAAGGTGTGGAGCAGCCTGGTGCGCCTCACCCCCACGGGCGCTCCCGACGATCCGGGGCTTTTCGCCCTCCTGGAGGCCGCCTTCTCCCGACGGCGCAAGACCCTCCTCAACGCCCTCGCCGCCGCGGGCTACCCCAGGGAGAGGGTGGAGGAAGCCCTAGTGGCCCTGGGTCTTTCCCCTAGGGTGCGGGCCGAGGAACTGGACCTCGAGGCCTTCCGCCGCCTGCGGGACCGGCTTTCTTACACCGGAGTGTAGCGGCGTTTTTCCCATAAAAAGGGGAACTACACCAATAGCCCCGGGCACGGTGTAGCCCTACCCCTTTGTCCCGGGGATGGGGTAGTAAGATGGGCAGGAACCTGGGCGGGTCCTTGAGGGTTTCGGGGACCCAGCTCGTGAAGAGAGGCACGAAAGGAGGGAACCTTGGCGCCCATAGCGGAGTACGTGAACATCCTGATCTACCTGGGGGTGGCCCTCTTCATCGGGGTGGCTGCCCTGGTGGTGGGGGCCGTCCTGGGCCCCAAGAAGCCGGGGCGGGCCAAGCTCATGCCCTACGAGTCGGGGAACGACCCCGCGGGGGAGGTGCGGCGCTTCCCCGTCCACTTCTACGTGGTGGCCATGCTCTTCATCCTCTTTGACGTGGAGGTGGCCTTCCTCTGGCCCTATGCGGTGAGCGCAGGGGGGCTTGGCCTCTACGGGTTCCTCGGGGCCTTGGGCTTCACCCTGCTCCTCTTCGTGGGCTTCCTCTACGAGTGGTGGAAGGGGGTGATGCGGTGGCACTGAAGGACCTCTTTGAGCGGGACGTGCAGGAGCTGGAACGGGAGGGAATCCTCTTCACCACCTTAGAGAAGCTCGTGGCCTGGGGCCGGAGCAACTCCCTATGGCCCGCCACCTTCGGCCTGGCCTGCTGCGCCATTGAGATGATGGCCTCCACCGACGCCCGGAACGACCTGGCCCGCTTCGGAAGCGAGGTCTTCCGGGCAAGCCCCCGCCAGGCGGACGTGATGATCGTGGCCGGGAGGCTTTCCAAGAAGATGGCCCCGGTGATGCGCCGGGTCTGGGAGCAGATGCCCGACCCCAAGTGGGTGATCTCCATGGGGGCCTGCGCCAGCTCGGGGGGGATGTTCAACAACTACGCCATCGTGCAGAACGTGGACTCGGTGGTGCCCGTGGACGTCTACGTCCCCGGCTGCCCCCCCAGGCCCGAGGCCCTCATCTACGCGGTGATGCAGCTCCAGAAGAAGGTGCGGGGCCAGGCCTACGACGAAAGTGGCCGCAGGCTCCCGCCGGTGGCCGCCTGGAAGCGGGCGAGGGGGTGAGGCATGCGGCTTGAGCGCGTCTTGGAAGAGGCCCGGGCCAAGGGCTACCCCATTGAGGATAACGGCCTCGGCAACCTCTGGGTGGTCCTGCCGAGGGAGCGCTTCAAGGAGGAGATGGCCCGCTACAAGGAGCTCGGCTTCAACTACCTGGCGGACATCGTGGGGATAGACTACCTAGACTACCCCGACCCCCGCCCCGAGCGCTTCGCCGTGGTCTACGAGCTGGTTTCCCTCCCGGGGTGGAAGGACGGGGACGGGAGCCGCTTCTTCGCCCGGGTCTTCGTCCCCGAGAAAGACCCCCGGCTCCCCACGGTGACCGACCTCTGGGGAAGCGCGAACTTTTTGGAACGGGAGGTCTACGACATGTTCGGCATCGTCTTTGAGGGCCACCCCGACCTCCGGAAGATCCTCACCCCGGAGGACCTCGAGGGCCACCCCTTGCGCAAGGACTACCCCTTGGGCGAAACCCCCACCCTCTTCCGCGAGGGCCGGTACATCATCCCCAGCGAGTTCCGGGCGGCCATCACCGGCAAAAGCCCGGGCCTCACCCTCTACAAGGGAGGAAGCCGCAAGGGCTACAGGGCCCTCTGGGCCGACCTCATGAAGGCCAAGGAGGTCAAATGAAAGACTACCTGGAGCTGGACGCCCCCCTTCCCGAGGAACCCCGGGAGCTCCGCACCGAGGTGATGACCCTGAACGTGGGCCCCCAGCACCCCTCCACCCACGGGGTGCTGCGCCTGGTGGTGACCCTCTCCGGGGAGGAGGTCCTGGAGGTGGTGCCCCACATCGGCTACCTCCACACCGGCTTCGAGAAAAACATGGAAAACCGGACGTATACGCAGGTGATCACGTATACGCCCCGGATGGACTACCTCCACTCCTTCGCCCACGACCTGGCCTACGCCCTGGCGGTGGAGAAGCTGGTGGGGGCGGTGGTGCCTCCCCGGGCGGAGACCATAAGGGTCATCCTCAACGAGCTCTCCCGCCTGGCGAGCCACCTGGTCTTCCTGGGCACCGGGCTTTTGGACCTCGGGGCCCTCACCCCCTTCTTCTACGCCTTCCGCGAGCGGGAGAGCATCCTGGACCTCTTTGAGTGGGTCACGGGCCAGCGCTTCCACCACAACTACATCCGCATCGGCGGGGTCAAGGAAGACCTGCCCGAGGAGTTCGTCCCCGAGCTCAAGAAGCTCTTAGAGGTCCTCCCCCACCGCATCGACGAGTACGAGGCCCTCTTCGCCGAAAGCCCCATCTTCCACGAGAGGGCCCGGGGCGTGGGGGTGATCCCGCCCGAGGTGGCCATCCACCTCGGCCTCACCGGGGGGTCTTTAAGGGCCAGCGGGGTGAACTACGACGTGCGCAAGGCCTACCCCTACTCGGGCTACGAGACCTACGCCTTTGACGTGCCCCTGGGCGAGCGCGGGGACGTGTTTGACCGGATGCTCGTCCGCATCCGGGAGATGCGGGAGTCGGTGAGGATCATCCAGCAGGCCCTGGAGCGCTTAGAACCGGGCCCCGTGCGCGACCCCAACCCCCAGATCACCCCGCCCCCCCGGCACCTCCTGGAGACCTCCATGGAGGCGGTCATCTACCACTTCAAGCACTACACCGAGGGCTTCCACCCCCCGAAGGGGGAGGTCTACGTGCCCACGGAGTCGGCCCGGGGAGAGCTCGGCTACTACATCGTCTCCGACGGGGGGAGCATGCCCTACCGGGTCAAGGTGCGGGCCCCGAGCTTCGTCAACCTGCAAAGCCTCCCCTACGCCTGCAAGGGGCAGCAGGTCCCCGACATGGTGGCCATCATCGCCAGCCTGGACCCCGTGATGGGGGACGTGGACCGCTAAGGGAGGGAAGATGGGGTTCTTTGACGACAAGCAGGACTTCCTGGAGGAGACCTTCGCCAAGTACCCGCCCGAGGGGCGCCGCTCGGCCATCATGCCCCTCTTAAGGCGGGTGCAGCAGGAGGAGGGCTGGATCCGGCCCGAACGCGTGGAGGAGATCGCCCGCCTGGTGGGCACCACCCCCACGGAGGTGATGGGGGTGGCGAGCTTCTACTCCTACTACCAGTTCGTGCCCACGGGGCGCTACCACCTCCAGGTCTGCGCCACCCTAAGCTGCAAGCTCGCCGGGGCGGAGGAGCTTTGGGACCACCTCACCGAGACCCTGGGCATCGGCCCCGGGGAGGTGACCCCGGACGGGCTTTTCAGCGTGCAGAAGGTGGAGTGCCTGGGGAGTTGCCACACCGCTCCCGTGATCCAGGTGAACGACGAGCCCTATGTGGAGTGCGTGACCCGGGCGAGGCTTACGGCCCTCCTCGAGGGCCTACGGGCGGGCAAGCGCCTGGAGGAGATAGAACTCCCCGGGAAGTGCGGCCACCACGTGCACGAGGTGGAGGTATGACCGGACCCATCCTTTCCGGACTGGACCCCCGCTTCCAGCGGACCCTCTACGCCCACGTGGGCAAGGAGGGGTCCTGGACCCTGGACTACTACCTGAGGCAGGGAGGGTACGAGACGGCGCGAAGGGTCCTGAAGGAGAAGACCCCCGAGGAGGTCATAGAGGAGGTGAAGCGCTCGGGGCTACGGGGCCGGGGCGGGGCGGGCTTCCCCACCGGGGTCAAGTGGAGCTTCATGCCCAAGGACGGGAAGCAGCACTACCTCATCTGCAACGCCGACGAGTCCGAGCCCGGGAGCTTCAAGGACCGCTACATCCTGGAGGACGTCCCCCACCTCCTCATCGAGGGGATGATCATCGCCGGGTACGCCATTCGGGCCACGGTGGGCTACATCTACGTCCGCGGGGAGTACCGCAGGGCGGCGGACCGCCTCGAGGCGGCCATAGGGGAGGCCCGGGCGCGGGGCTATTTGGGGAAGAACCTCTTCGGCACGGACTTTTCCTTTGACCTCTTCGTCCACCGGGGGGCCGGGGCCTACATCTGCGGGGAGGAGACGGCCCTCATGAACTCCCTGGAGGGCCTCCGGGCCAACCCCCGGCTGAAGCCCCCCTTCCCCGCCCAGGCGGGGCTATGGGGCATGCCCACCACCATCAACAACGTGGAGACCCTGGCGGCGGTGGTGCCCATCCTGGAGCGGGGCGCCCATTGGTTCGCCCAGATGGGCACGGAGCAGTCCAAGGGGATGAAGCTCTACCAGATCTCCGGGCCCGTGAGGCGCCCCGGGGTCTACGAGCTTCCCATGGGCACCACCTTCCGCGAGCTCATCTACGAGTGGGCGGGGGGGCCCTTGGAGCCCATCCAGGCCCTCATCCCGGGCGGTTCCTCCACCCCGCCCTTGCCCTTCACCGAGGAGATCCTGGACACCCCCATGAGCTACGAGCACCTGCAGGCCAAGGGCTCCATGCTGGGGACCGGGGGGGTGATCCTCATCCCCGAGCGGGTGAGCATGGTGGACGCCATGTGGAACATCACCCGCTTCTACGCCCACGAGTCCTGCGGCAAGTGCACCCCCTGCCGCGAGGGGGTGGCGGGCTTCATGGTGAACCTCTTCGCCAAGATCGGCCAGGGCGAGGGCGAGGAGAAGGACGTGGAGAACCTCGAGGCCCTCCTCCCCCTCATCGAGGGCCGGAGCTTCTGCCCCCTGGCGGACGCGGCGGTGTGGCCGGTGAAGGGCTCCTTGAAGCACTTCAAGGACCAGTACCTGGCCCTGGCGCGGGAGAAGCGCCCCGTGCCCAGGCCCGCTCTTTGGAGGTGACATGGTGAGGGTCAAGGTCAACGACCGCACGGTGGAGGTGCCCCCGGGCACCAGCGTCATGGACGCCATCTTCCACGCGGGGTACGACGTGCCCCTCTTCTGCTCGGAGAAGCACCTCTCCCCCATCGGGGCCTGCCGCATGTGCCTGGTCAGGATCGGCCTTCCCAAGAAAGGCCCCGACGGGAAGCCCGTTCTGGACGAGAAAGGCGAGCCCGAGATCGCCTGGCAGCCCAAGCTCGCCGCAAGCTGCGTGACGGCGGTGGCGGAGGGGATGGTGGTGGACACCCTCTCCGAGGTGGTCAGGGAGGCCCAGGCGGGGATGGTGGAGTTCACCCTCTTGAACCACCCCCTGGACTGCCCCACCTGCGACAAGGGGGGGGCCTGCGAGCTCCAGGACCGCACCGTGGAGTACGGGCTCTACGAGAAGTACTACCAGAAGGACCCCCTCTCCCTGCCCGTCTACACCCGCTTTGAGTTCACCCGCCGCCACGTGGACAAGCACCACCCCCTCTCCCCCTTCGTCATCCTGGACCGGGAGCGGTGCATCCACTGCAAAAGGTGCGTGCGCTACTTTGAAGAGGTGCCCGGGGACGAGGTGCTGGACTTCATAGAAAGGGGGGTGCACACCTTCATCGGCACCATGGACTTCGGCCTCCCCTCGGGCTTCTCCGGGAACATCACGGACATCTGCCCGGTGGGGGCCCTTCTGGACCTCACCGCCCGCTTCCGCGCCCGCAACTGGGAGATGGAGGAAACCCCCACAACTTGCGCCCTCTGCCCCGTGGGGTGCGGGATCACCGCCGACACCCGTAGCGGCGAGCTCCTCAGGGTCCGGGCCCGGGAGGTCCCCGAGGTCAACGAGATCTGGCTTTGCGACGCGGGCCGCTTCGGGCACGAGTGGGCGGACCAAAACCGCCTCAAGACCCCCCTGGTGCGGAAGGAGGGGAGGCTCGTGGAGGCCACCTGGGAGGAGGCCTTCCTGGCCCTCAAGGAGGGCCTGAGGGAGGCGAGGGGCGAGGAGGTGGGGCTTTACCTCGCCCACGACGCCACCCTGGAGGAGGGCCTCCTGGCGGCCGAGCTGGCCAAGGCCCTCAAGACCCCCCACCTGGACTTCCAGGGCCGCACCGCCGCCCCGGCGAGCCTCTTCCCGGCGGCCACCCTGGAAGACCTCCTGCGGGCAGACTTCGCCCTGGTCCTCGGGGACCCCACGGAGGAAGCCCCCATCCTCCACCTCCGCCTCTCCGAGTTCGTGCGGGACCTCAAGCCCCCCCACCGCTTTGCCCACGGCATCCCCTTCGCCGACCTCTCCATCAAGGAGAGGATGCCCCGGCGCGCGGACAAGATGGCCCTCTTCGCCCCCTACCGCGCCCCCCTCATGAGGTGGGCCGCCATCCAGGAGGTCCACCGCCCCGGGGAGGAGCGGGAGATCCTCCTCGCCCTCCTCGGGGAGAAGGAGGGGAGCGAGGCGGCGCGCAAGGCCAGGGAGGCCTGGGAGAAGGCGCAAAACCCGGTGCTCATCCTGGGAGCCGCCGTCCTCCAGGACACCGTGGCCGCCGAGAGGGCGAGGCTCCTCGCCGAGCGCAAGGGGGCCAAGGTCCTCGCCATGACCCCTGCGGCCAACGCCCGGGGCCTCGAGGCCATGGGGGTATGGCCGGGGGAAAGGGGCGCCGCCTGGGACGAGCCCGGGGCCCCCTACGCCTACTACGGCTTCGTGCCCCCGGAAGGGGCCCTCAAGGGGAAGCGCTTCGTGGCCATGCACCTCTCCCACCTCCACCCCTTGGCGGAGCGGTACGCCCACGTGGTCTTCCCCGCCCCCACCTTCTACGAGAAGCGGGGGCACCTGGCAAACCTGGAAGGCCGCGTCCTTCCCCTCTCCCCCGCCCCCATAGAGAACGGGGAGGCGGAGGGTGCCCTCCAGGTCCTCGCCCTCCTGGCCGAGGCCCTGGGGGTGCGGCCCCCCTTCCGCCTCCACCTGGAGGCCGAGCGGGAGCTCAAGTCCCGCAAGGTGCCCGGGGCCTTGGGCCTCCTGGCCTTCCGCACCCAGGCCCTGAGGCCCAGGCCCCAAGGGGGTGGGCTCTACCTCCGGCCCAGCATGTGGAAGGCGCACCAGGCCGTGGGCAAGGCCCAAGAGGCGGCGAGCCCCGAGCTTTGGGCCCACCCGGAAACGGCCAAATCCGAGGCCCTGCCCGAGGGGGCCCGGGTGGCCGTGGAAACCCCCCTGGGCCGCCTCGAGGCCCGGGTGGTCCACCGGGAGGACCTCCCCAAGGGGTTCCTCTACCTCTCGGGCCTGGGAGCGGCCGCCGGGCGCCTCTTGGAAGGCCGGGTTCTGGTTCCCACAGGAGGTGAAGCGTGAGCTACCCCCTGGACCCCTACTGGATGGTGGCCTTGAAGGCCCTCTTGGTTGTCATCGGCCTCCTCACCGCCTTCGCCTTCATGACCCTCATTGAAAGGAGGCTCCTCGCCCGCTTCCAGATCCGCCTGGGTCCCAACCGGGTGGGGCCCATGGGCCTCTTCCAGCCCATGGCCGATGCCATCAAGAGCATCTTCAAGGAAGACCTGGTGGTGGAGAGGGCCGACAAGGTCCTCTTCGTGCTGGCCCCCCTCATCGGCGTGGTCTTCGCCCTCCTGGCCTTTGGGGCCATCCCCTTCGGCCCCCCGGGGAGCTTCTTCGGCTATAGCCCCTGGGTGCTGAACCTGGACCTGGGCCTCCTCTACCTCTTCGCCGTGAGCGAGATGGCCATCTACGGCATCTTCCTGGCGGGCTGGGCCTCGGGGAGCAAGTACAGCCTCCTTGGCTCCTTGCGCTCCTCGGCGAGCCTCATCTCCTACGAGCTCGGCCTGGGCATCGCCCTCCTCTCCCCGGTGCTTCTGGTGGGGAGCCTCAACCTGAACGACATCGTGAACTGGCAGAAGGAGCACGGCTGGCTCTTCCTCTACGCCTTCCCCGCCTTCCTGATCTACGCCATCGCCGCCCTGGCCGAGGCCGCCCGCACCCCCTTTGACCTCCCCGAGGCCGAGCAGGAGCTGGTGGGGGGCTACCACACCGAGTACAGCTCCATCAAGTGGGCCCTTTTCCAGATGACCGAGTACATCCACTTCATCACCGCCAGTGCCCTCATCCCCACCCTCTTCCTGGGAGGCTGGACCATGCCCTTCCTCGAGGTCCCCTACCTCTGGATGTTCCTCAAAATCGCCTTCTTCCTCTTCCTCTTCATCTGGATCCGGGCCACCTGGTTCCGCCTGCGCTACGACCAGCTCCTCCGCTTCGGCTGGGGCTTCCTCTTCCCCGGGGCCCTTCTCTGGTTCCTCCTGACCGCCCTGGTGGTGGCCCTGGACCTCCCCAGGACCTACCTCCTCTACCTCTCCGCCCTAAGCTTCCTCGTCCTCATGGGGGCGGTCCTCTACACCCCTAAGCCTGCCCGCAAAGGAGGTGGCGCATGACCCTGAAGGCCCTGGCCCAAAGCCTCGGCATCACCCTCAAGTACCTCTTCTCCAAACCGGTGACCGTCCCCTACCCCGACGCCCCCGTGGCCCTCAAGCCCCGCTTCCACGGGCGGCACGTCCTCACCCGGCACCCGAACGGCCTGGAGAAGTGCATCGGCTGCTCCCTCTGCGCCGCCGCCTGCCCCGCCTACGCCATCTACGTGGAGCCGGCGGAGAACGACCCGGAAAACCCGGTCTCCGCGGGGGAGCGGTACGCCAAGGTCTACGAGATCAACATGCTCCGGTGCATCTTCTGCGGCCTCTGCGAGGAGGCCTGCCCCACGGGGGCCATCGTGTTGGGGTACGACTTTGAGATGGCCGACTACCAGTACTCCGACCTCGTCTACGGCAAGGAGGACATGCTGGTGGACGTGGTGGGCACCAAGCCCCAGCGCCGGGAGGCCAAGATCACCGGCAAGGCGGTCAAGCCCGGCTACGTGGTGCCTTACGTGCGGCCCGAGCTGGAGGGCTTCCAAGCCCCCACGGAAAGGAGGAAACCGTGAGCCTCTTTGAAGGCCTGGCGGTGGCCCTGCTCCTTCTGAGCGGGGTGCTGGTGGTCACCCTCAGGAACGCCATCCACGCCGCCCTGGCCCTCATCCTGAACTTTCTGGTCCTGGCGGGGGTCTACATGGCCCTGGACGCACGCTTTTTGGGCTTTATCCAGATCATCGTCTACGCCGGGGCCATCGTGGTCCTCTTCCTCTTCGTCATCATGCTTCTCTTCGCCGCCCAGGGAGAGGTGGGCTTTGACCCCCTGGTGCGCTCCAAGCCCCTGGCGGCCCTCCTGGCCCTGGGGGTGGCGGGGATGCTCCTTTCGGGGCTTGGGGGGCTGAACCTCGCCTTCACCCAGGACCTCCAGGGCGGGCTTCCCCAGGCCCTGGGACCCCTCCTCTACGGGGACTGGGTCTTTGTGCTCCTCGCCGTGGGCTTCCTCCTCATGGCCGCCACGGTGGTGGCCGTGGCCCTGGTCCAGCCCTCCCGCCCCTTGGACGCCCTTCCCCGGGAAGAGCGGGAAAAGGAGGTGGTGCGGTGAGCTTCCTCTTGGCCTCCGCCCTCCTCTTCGCCCTGGGGGTCTACGGGGTCCTCACCCGCAGGACCGCCATCCTGGTCTTCCTCTCCGTTGAGCTCATGCTGAACGCGGCCAACCTCTCCCTGGTGGGCTTCGCCCGGGCCCATGGCCTGGAAGGCCAGGTGGCCGCCCTCATGGTCATCGCCATCGCCGCCGCCGAGGTGGCCGTGGGCCTGGGGCTCATCGTGGCCATCTTCCGCCACCGGGAAAGCACCGCGGTGGACGACCTCTCCGAGCTTAGGGGGTGAACATGGCGCTTCTCTCCACCATCCTCCTGCCCCTCTTGGGCTTCGCCCTTATGGGGCTTTTTGGCAAAAGGATGCGGGAACCCCTTCCCGGGGTCCTGGCCTCGGGGCTCGTCCTGGCCTCCTTTTTGGTGGGGGTGGGGCTTCTCCTCTCGGGCGGGGCCCATTTTAAGGCGGAGTGGCTTCCCGGGATCCCCTTTAGCCTCCTTCTGGACAACCTCTCCGGTCTCATGCTGATCATCGTCACCGGGGTGGGCTTCCTCATCCACGTGTACGCCATCGGCTACATGGCGAAAGACCCCGGCTACAGCCGCTTCTTCGCCTACTTCAACTTCTTCATCGCCATGATGCTCACCCTGGTCCTCGCCGACAGCTACCCGGTGATGTTCATCGGCTGGGAGGGGGTGGGCCTGGCGAGCTTCCTCCTCATCGGCTTCTGGTACAAGAACCCCCGGTACGCCGACAGCGCCCGCAAGGCCTTCATCGTGAACCGCATCGGCGACCTGGGCTTCATGCTGGGCATGGCCATCCTCTGGGCCCTCTACGGCACCCTCTCCATCAGCGAGCTCAAGGAGGCCCTGGAAGGCCCCCTGAGGAACCCCAGCCTCCTGGCCCTGGCGGGGTTCCTCCTCTTCCTGGGAGCGGTGGGAAAAAGCGCCCAGGTGCCCCTCATGGTCTGGCTCCCCGACGCCATGGCCGGCCCCACCCCCGTCTCCGCCCTGATCCACGCGGCCACCATGGTGACGGCGGGGGTCTACCTCATCACCCGGAGCTCCTTCCTCTACAGCGCCCTCCCCGAGGTCTCCTACGCCATCGCCGTGATCGGGCTCCTCACGGCGGCCTACGGGGCCCTTTCCGCCTTCGGCCAGACCGATATCAAGAAGATCGTGGCCTACTCCACCATCAGCCAGCTGGGGTACATGTTCCTGGCGGCGGGGGTGGGGGCCTACTGGGCCGCCCTCTTCCACGTCTTCACCCACGCCTTCTTCAAGGCCCTCCTCTTCCTGGCCTCGGGGAGCGTGATTCACGCCCTGGGGGGCGAGCAGGACGTGCGCAGGATGGGGGGCCTCTGGAAGCACCTGCCAAAGACCCGCTGGCACGGCCTCATCGGGGCCCTGGCCCTGGGAGGCCTTCCCCTCCTTTCCGGCTTCTTTTCCAAGGACGCCATCCTCACCGCCACCCTCACCTACCCCTTCGGCGGCGTGGGCTTCTACGTGGGGGCGCTCCTCGTGGCGGTCCTCACCGCCATGTACGCCATGCGCTGGTTCGTCCTGGTCTTCCTGGGGGAGGAACGGGGCCACGGCCATCCCCACGAGGCCCCGCCGGTGATGCTCTGGCCCAACCACCTCCTGGCCTTAGGAGCGGTCCTCGCCGGCTACCTGGCCCTGCCCCACCCCCTGCCCAACCTCCTGGAGCCCTTCTTGAAGCCCGCTTTGGCGGAGGTGGAGGCCCACCACCTCTCCTTAGGGGCGGAGTGGGGCCTCATCGCCCTCTCGGCGGCGGTGGCGGTCTTTGGGCTTTGGTTCGGCTACACCTTCTTCCAAAGGAAGGCCCTCCCCGCCTGGTACCTGGCCTTTGAGGCCTGGAGCCGGGAGAGCTTTTACGTGGACCAGGTCTACAACGCCCTGGTGGTGAACCCCCTGAAGGCCCTGGCGGAAGCCCTCTTTTACGGGGACAACGGCCTCCTCCGGGGGTACGTGGGCCTAGGGGGAGGGGTGCGGGGCCTGGGCCAGACCTTGGGCCGCCTGCAGACGGGTTACCTCAGGCTTTACGCCCTGCTCTTTGTGCTGGGCGCTTTGGTGCTTCTGGGGGTGATGCGGTGGTAGTCCTGGCGATCCTTTTACCCATCCTCTTCGGGATCCTCCTCCTTCTGGGCCTGCCTCGAGGCCTGGGGCCTTGGGGGGCGGGGCTTTCCCTGCTCCTTAACCTCTACCTCTTCCTGACCCACCCGGGCGGGGTGGCCCACGCCTTCCAGGCCCCCCTCCTTCCCGGGGCCGGGGTGTACTGGGCCTTCGGACTGGACGGGCTTTCCGCCCTCTTCTTCCTCACCATCGCCCTCACCGTCTTCCTGGGGGCTCTGGTGGCGAGGGTGGAGGGGCGCTTCCTGGGCCTCGCCCTCCTCATGGAGGGGCTCCTCCTCGGCCTCTTCGCCGCCCGGGACCTCCTCGTCTTCTACCTCTTCTTCGAAGCGGCCCTCATCCCCGCCCTCCTCATGCTCCTCTTCTACGGGGGAGAAGGGCGCCTCCGGGCCCTTTACACCTTCCTCCTCTTCACCCTGGCCGGGAGCCTGCCCATGCTGGCCGCCATCCTGGCGGTGAAGGCCCTGGGAGGAAGCCCGAGCTTCCTCCTTCAGGACCTCCTGGCCCACCCCGTCCGGGGACAGGCCGCCTTCTGGATCTTCCTGGGCTTCGCCCTGGCCTTCGCCATCAAGACGCCCCTTTTCCCGGTGCACGCCTGGCTCCCCCTCTTCCACCGGGAGAACCACCCCTCAGGGCTTGCCGACGCCCTGGGCACCCTCTACAAGGTGGGGGTCTTCGCCTTCTTCCGCTACGCCATCCCCCTGGCCCCCGAGGGCTTCTCCGGGCTCCAGGGCCTCCTTCTCTTCCTCGCCGCCCTCTCCGCCCTCTACGGGGCCTGGGTGGCCTTCGCCGCCAGGGACGCCAAGAGCCTCCTGGCCTACGCCGGGGTTTCCCACATGGGGGTGGCCGCCCTGGGCGTCTTCTCGGGCACGCCGGAGGGGGCCACGGGGGGGCTTTACCTCCTTTCGGCCAGCGGCGTCTACACCGGGGGGCTTTTCCTGCTTTTCGGGAGGCTTTACGAAAGGCTCCACACCCTAGAGATCGGGCGCTACCGGGGCCTGGCCCAAAGCGCCCCGGGCCTCGCCGCCCTGGCCCTCCTCCTCTTCCTGGCCATGGTAGGCCTCCCCGGGCTTTCCGGCTTCCCCGGGGAGTTTTTGACCCTGCTCGGGGCCTACAAGGCCAGCCCCTGGCTTGCCGCTTTGGCCTTCCTCTCGGTCATCGCCTCCGCGGCCTACGCCCTCACCGCCTTCCAGAAGACCTTCTGGGAGGAGGAGGGCAGGCCCGTGGAGGACCTGAAGGCAGGGGAGTGGGGCTTCGCCCTCCTGGTGGGGCTGGCCCTGGTTCTCATGGGGGTTTTCCCCGGGTACTTCCTCCAGGGGCTTAGGCCCCTGGCGGAGGCCTTCGCCAAGATCCTCGGAGGTGGCGCATGACCCTTTTGGTCCTCGCCCTGTTCTCGGTAGCCCTTACCCTCCTGGGCTTTTTCCTGCCCGTGCCCCTGTTCAAGCGGCTCACCATCCTGGGCTTAAGCCTCGCCCTCCTCTCCCTCCTCGCCACCTGGGGGAGGCCCTTGGCCATGGGGCCTTACCAGGTGGACGCCCTCTCCCAGACCTTCACCCTCCTCGCCCTCCTGGGGGCTTTGTGGACGGTGGGCCTGGTGCGGAGCGGGCGGTTTGAGTTTTACCTCCTCGTGCTCTACGCCGCCTTGGGGATGCACCTCCTGGCCTCCACCAAGAACCTCATCCTGATGCTGGTGGCCCTCGAGGCCCTCTCCCTCCCCCTCTATGCCCTGGCCACCTGGCGCAAGGGGCAGGGCCTCGAGGCCGCCCTCAAGTACTTCCTCCTGGGGGCTTTGGCCGCCGCCTTCTTCCTCTACGGGGCGGCCTTCCACTTCGGGGCTACGGGAAGCTTCCTGGCGGGCACCCCCGGCCAAGGCCCCCTCTACGCCCTGGCCCTGGGCCTCCTCCTGGTGGGCCTGGGCTTTAAAGCGGCCCTCGCCCCCTTCCACTTCTGGACCCCCGACGTCTACCAGGGAAGCCCCACCCCGGTGGTCCTCTTCATGGCCACCTCGGTAAAGGCCGCCGCCTTCGCCGCCCTCCTCCGGGTGGTGGCCCCCGGGACACCCGAGGCCTTGGCCCTCCTCATCGCCCTTTCCGTGGTGGTGGGCAACCTGGCCGCCCTGGCCCAAAGGGAGGCCAAAAGGCTTCTCGCCTATAGCTCCGTGGCCCACGCCGGCTACATGGCCCTGGCCCTCTACACCGGGAACGCCCAGGCCCTGGGCTTCTACCTCCTCACCTACGTCCTGGCCACCGGCCTGGCCTTCGCCGTGCTCTCGGAGATCTCCCCCGACCGGGTGCCCTTAGAGGCCCTCCGGGGGCTCTTCCACCGGGACCCCCTCCTGGGCCTGGCCCTCTTCCTCGCCGCCCTCTCCCTCCTGGGCCTTCCGCCCCTGGCGGGCTTTTGGGGCAAGTACCTGGTCTTCACCGAGGCTGCCAAGGCGGGCCAGTGGGGGCTTCTGGTCCTGGCCCTGGTCACCAGCGCCGTGAGCGCCTACTACTACCTGGCCCTGGGGCTTTCCGTCTTCGGGCGGGGAGAGGCCGAGGCCAGGCCCCGCCCCCTGGCCCGGGGCGTGGCCCTCCTGGTGGCCCTGGCCCTCCTTCTCCTGGGGCTTTTGCCGGGAAGCGTCCTCCCCGCCCTGGCGGCGGGAGGCTGATACCACCCCATGCTGGCTTGGGCCAGCATAGGGGCCCCTAGGCAGGCTCCCCGGGCCGGTAGGCCGAGAAAGGGTATGAAGGCCACTGGGAGCCCTTCTGGGGCCCCGTTGCGGCTTGCGCCGCAACGGGGTATTTAAGCTGGCCCGCCTCCCCCTTGCCCCGGGAAGGCCCCTGGGCCTAAAGTGGAGGTGCAAACAGTTGGGACATAGCGCACACCTCTTTACCCAAGCGCTCGCACGCCTTCGCATCCTTCCGCCTCACCCGAGCGAGTCCCGTACGATGAAAAGCCCCGGAAGGGCTATACTCCCTCACAGGAGGCCGTCGGTGGTCAGCGGAGCTACCTCGCGGGGAAGGTCCAGGAAAAGGAAGAAGGAGAAGGCCTTCACCGGGGCCCAGGCCCTCCTCGCCTTCCCTTCTGAAGAAGGCCGGAAAGCCACCCTGGACCTCATGCGCCGCTTCTCTAGTGCGGTGAGGTTCGCCTACAACCGCCTTCTGGAAGGAAAGGACCGGGAGGAGCTCAAACGACAGGACGGCCCCCTCTGTACCCTCTTCCGCCTCAACACCCGCCACGCGGACGACGCCATCGTGAAGGCCGGGGCCATCCTGGACTCCACCAGGGAGAGAGGAGAAGACCCCCGCAAAGTCGTCTTCGGGGGAAGGAAGCTCTTTGAGCAACTGAAGCGGAAGCACCTCTCCGGCGAAGCCCTCAAGAAACTCAAACGGGAGTGGCGGGAAAGGCGTCAGGGCCTTCTCTACTCCCGCGGGGACAGGACCAAGGGGGGCAACCTGAACCTGAGGCTCCTCGTCAAGGACGGGAGCTTGTGGCTCCGGATCAACCTGGGGGACGGGAGCTACGCCCACGCCCTGGTGAAGACGGGCCACCCGAACCTTAACGCCCTCCTCCAGAGGGTGTACGCCTCGCTTCCCTACAACGTGGAGCTCACCCTCAAGGGGGGCAAGGTCTACGCCACCTTCGCCTGGGAGGAGGAGCCCGCGCCCCTCGTGGCCACGAAGGAGAACGGCGTCCTCGCCCTGGACGTGAACTCGGACCCTTACCATCTTGCCTTGGCCCTCGTCTCCCCTGACGGGAACCTGAGGCGCCACCTCACCCTCTCCCTGGAGGAGGTGGACCGGGCAGAGAACAGGGGGGCGAAGGAACTGGTCCTCTGGAAGGTGGCCCACCAGGTGGTCTCCCTGGCCGAGGAGCGCGGGGTGGCCATCGCCACGGAACGCCTCAGATACCTCCGCAAGACGATGAGGGGCGATGGCTCTGGCAGGGCCTTCCGGAGGAAAGCGCACCGCTTCGCCTACCGTTCCCTCCTGAGGAAGGTCCACTCCCTCGCCAGGAAGCGGGGCGTGGAGGTGTTGGAGGTGAACCCCCAGGACACCTCCACGATAGGGATGCTCAAGTACGCTCCACAGCTTTCCCTCTCCAAGGACGTGGCCGCCGCCCTCGTCATCGGTAGGCGTGCCTTGGGATTCCAGGAGAGGCTTCCTAAGGGCTACCAGCGGCTTTTCCAGGACGAGAGTTTCAGGAGCCACGCTCAAAGCTTCTACGCCTCCAGGGTCCAGGAACTCGGGGCCAGGCACGGGGCTGAGCGCAACCCCTACCTCAAGAGGAGGCTTTCTCGTGAGCTGAGAAAGGCCCGCGCTTTCCTGTCCTTGCTTTCAAGCCTTCAGGGTTCTCCAGGGAGCCAGAAGGGGTTGACCTATGGAAGGAACTCTTTCGGCGTTAATCCCTGGCGGGTCCTGAGGGTAGGCCTCTGCAAGATAGGCCCTACGGGCCTGACCCTTCCCCTCCTCGGGCGCGAGGTGCCGAGGGACCTCTCTCCCCTCAAGCCCGTCCTGAACCTGGCTCCGCCAGCTCTGGGACCGTGGGAGGGGTGGAGGGTTGGCCTAGGTCCTCATCCTGGTGGGGGGCCGGCGCGTAGTAATGTGCGCTTTGGTTGACCAGGCAGACCCATGGAAGACCCCCTGGCCCATCTCCCCAAGGCCCTTCTGCGCAGGGACCCCCTGGCCTACGTGCGCCTGGGGGCCCAGGTGTGGCGCCAGGAGCTGCGGGGGAGCTGGCTTTTGGGCGTGGCGAGCGGCTTCCTCTGGCCCGAGGCCCCGCCCCCCCAGGACCCCGAGGCCCTCTTCCGCCGCCTCGAGGGGGCCTGGCGGGAGGCGGAGGAATACTTCCTGGAAACGGGCCTGGACTTTCCCCTCCTGGTGAGCGAGTGGGCCCGTGAGGCCCTCGAGCCCCTCCTCCACCGCAAGCGCCTTCCCCCCTACCCCTCCCTGCACGGGGCCTTCGCCCAGGGCCTCGCCCTGGGGAGAAGGGTGCGCCAGGGGCTTCCCTAGCCCTAGAGGATCCGTTTCCCGAGAAGGCTCAAGGTAAGCCCCACCATCATCTCCGCCGTGCGGTTCTTTTCGTCCAGAATGGGGTTCACCTCCACCAGGTCCAGGCTCCGCACCCTCCCCGACTGGGCCAAAACCTCCATGAGCAGGTGGGCCTCCCGGTAAGTGAGCCCCCCGGGCACCGGGGTGCCCACCCCCGGGGCCAGGGCGGGGTCCAGGACGTCGGCGTCCAGGGAGACGTGCAGGGGAAGCCCCTCCAGGTAGGCCAGGGTTTCCTCGGCGATGCGGGCGATGCCCAGACGGTCCACCTCGTGCATGGTGTAGACCCTGACCCCCATCTCCTTAAGGAGGCGCCTCTCCCCCGGGTCCAGGCTCCGCACCCCAATGAGCACCACGTCCCTTGGGTCCACCGCCTGGAAGGCCTCGGTAAGCCGCGGGTGGCCCAGGCCGCAAAGCACCGCCAAGGGCATGCCGTGGATGTTGCCGGAGGGGCTGGTCTCGGGGGTGTTGAAGTCCGCGTGGGCGTCCACCCAGATGACCCCCGTCCGCCCCCGGGCCACCCCGGAGACCGAGCCCATGGAAAGGGAGTGGTCCCCCCCGAGGAGGATGGGGAACACCCCTTCGGGAAGGCCCCTGAGGCGTTCCTGGAGCTCCCGGGCCGCTTGGCGGATCTCTTCCAGGTAAGGTCCCTTTTTCGCCCTCAGGGTCTCGGCCAGGGGAACCCGCACGTCCCCCAGGTCCTCCACGGAAAGCCCCAGGGCCTCCAGCTCCTCCAGAAGCCGGGCGTAGCGCAGGGCGGAAGGCCCCATGTCCACCCCTCGCCTTCCCGCCCCCAGGTCCATGGGTACGCCCAAGACGGCCACGCGCTCCATGGGCCTGAGGGTAGCAAAAACCCCTATGCGTTGCTCGGGAAGTTTATGCCCTAGGAAAAGCCAGGCTTCCGCGCTATACTTGTAAGGATGGATTACGGCAAGGTGGTGAGCATTAACCTGGCCCGGCTTTTGAAGGAAGGGGGGACCGCCCGCGCCTCGGGGGTGGTGGAGGAGGCCTTCCAGGTGGGGGAGGAGCGGTTCCCCCTGGCCGGGGAGGCCAGCTGGAAGGTGGCCGTCTCCTCCGTGGGGGGGAAGGAGTACTGGCTTTCCGGAGAGGTGGAGGGGGTGGTGTACATGGAGTGCCGGCGCTGCCTCAAGCCCACCCCTACCCACGTGCGGGCCCATTTCCAGCACCTGCTCCGCTACGAACCGGGCCTTGCCGGGGTGGTCTTTCACGAGGAGGACGAGGACGAGTACTACGCCTTCGGCGAGCCCGACCTGGACCTATTGCCCTTCCTCACCGAGGCCTTCGTGACCGAGATGCCCTTCACCGTGCTCTGCGAGGAAGGGTGCAAGGGGCTATGCCCGGTGTGCGGGGCCGACCGCAACCTGGTGGACTGCGGCCACGAGGTGGAAACCCCCCACCCCCTCCTGGGCCTCAAGAACCTCCTTCCCGAACTCTAGCCCTTCTGCTATACTGCCAAGGGTTTAGCGGGGCCCAAGGCCCCGCGCGGAGGATGGGAGATGGCCAAGCACCCAGTACCCAAGAAGAAGACCTCTAAGGCGCGGCGCGATGCCCGCAGAAGCCACCACGCCCTCACCCCCCCCACCCTGGTCCCCTGCCCGGAGTGCAAGGCGATGAGGCCTCCCCACACCGTCTGCCCGGAGTGCGGCTACTACGACGGGCGCAAGGTCCTGGAGGTCTGACCTGAGGCCCCGGCCCCCGGGGCTTTAACCTTCCCCGGCGCCCCGGGTATAGTGGGGCCCATGACGGGAGGTCGGGCATGAGCGGCATCCTGGCCCTGGGGACCTACGTGCCCCAGAGGGTCATGAAAAACGAGGAGTTTGAGGCCTACCTGGACACCTCCGACGAGTGGATCGTAACCCGCACGGGGATCCGGGAGAGGCGCATCGCCGCCGAGGACGAGTACACCTCGGACCTGGCCTTTAAAGCGGTGGAGGACCTCCTAAGGCGCCACCCCGGCGCCCTGGAAGGGGTGGACGGGGTCATCGTGGCCACCAACACCCCGGACGCCCTCTTCCCCGACACCGCCGCCCTGGTTCAGGCCCGCTTCGGCCTCCAGGCCTTCGCCTACGACCTCCTGGCGGGCTGCCCCGGGTGGCTCTACGCCCTGGCCCAGGCCCACGCCCTGGTGGAGGCGGGCCTAGCCCGAAAAGTGCTCGCCGTGGGGGCGGAGGCGCTTTCCAAGATCCTGGACTGGAACGACCGGGCCACCGCCGTCCTCTTCGGGGACGCCGGGGGCGCGGCGGTGGTGGGGAGGGTGCGGGAGGGTTTTGGCTTTAAATCCTTCGTCCTGGGGGCGGACGGCACCGGGGCCAAGGAGCTCTTCCACGCCTGCGTGGCCCCCAGGCTCCCCGACGGCACCTCCATGCGAAACCGCCTCTACATGAACGGCCGCGAGGTCTTCAAGTTCGCCGTGCGGGTGATGAACACCGCCACCCTCGAGGCCATAGAGAAGGCGGGCCTCGCCCCCGAGGACATCGCGCTCTTCGTCCCTCACCAGGCCAACCTCCGGATCATTGACGCCGCCCGGGAGCGCCTGGGCCTCCCCTGGGAGCGGGTGGCGGTGAACGTGGACCGGTACGGCAACACCTCCACCGCCTCCATCCCCCTGGCCCTCCAGGAGGCGGTGGACGCGGGGCGCATCCGGGAGGGGGACCACGTCCTTTTGGTCTCCTTCGGGGCCGGGCTCACCTGGGCCGCGGCCGTCCTCACCTGGGGAGGGGCCTGATGTACGCCGCCCTCTTCCCCGGGCAGGGCTCCCAGAGGGTGGGGATGGGAAAAGCGCTCTACGAGGCCTCCCCCGCCGCCAAGGAGGTCCTGGACCGGGCCGAGGCCGCCCTCCCCGGCCTCCTCAAGCTCCTGTGGGAGGGCCCCGAGGAGGCCCTCACCCTCACGGAGAACCAGCAGCCCGCCCTCCTGGCCGTGGGCTACGCCGCCTACCGGGCCTTCCTGGAAGCGGGGGGGGGCCTGCCCGCCCTGGCCGCCGGGCACTCCCTGGGGGAGTGGACGGCCCACGTGGCGGCGGGGACCCTGGAGCTGGAAGAGGCCCTCCGCCTGGTGCGCCTAAGGGGGCGGTACATGCAGGAGGCCGTCCCCCCAGGGGAAGGGGCCATGGCCGCCATCCTGAAGCTCCCCCCGGAGGAGATCCGGGCCGCTTTGGAGGGCCTGGAGGGGGTGGAGGTGGCCAACCTTAACGCCCCCGAGCAGACGGTGATCTCCGGGAGGAAGGAGGCGGTGGAGGCGGCCGCCGAGCGCCTGAAGCTCAAGCGGGCCCGGGTGGTCTTCCTGCCCGTCTCCGCCCCCTTCCACTCCTCCCTCATGGCCAAGGCCCGTGAGAGGCTCGCCCAAGACCTGGCCCAGGTCCCCCTAAGGAGGCCCCGCTTCCCCGTCTACAGCAACGTAACCGCAAGGCCCGAGGAGGACCCCGAGAGGATCCGAAGCCTCCTCCTGGAGCAGATCACCGCCCCGGTGCGCTGGGTGGAGATCCTGAAGGACATGGAGGCCCGGGGCGCGAGGCGTTTTCTGGAGTTCGGAAGCGGCGAGGTGCTCAAGGGCCTCGTCCTCCGCACCCTGAAGGAGGCGGAGGCCTTGAGCGTGCAGGACCCGGAGAGTCTAAAAAAGGCCCTGGAGGTGGCGCATGCGTAAAGCCCTCATCACCGGAGCAAGCCGGGGCATCGGGCGGGCCATCGCCTTGCGGCTCGCCCAGGACGGCTTCGCCCTGGCCATCCACTACGGCCAAAACCGGGAAAGGGCCGAGGAGGTGGCGGAGGAGGCCCGCCGCTTAGGAAGCCCCCTGGTGGCGGTCCTCGGGGCCAACCTCCTGGAGGCCGAGGCGGCCACGGCCCTGGTCCACCAGGCCGCCGAGGTCCTGGGGGGGCTGGACACCCTGGTGAACAACGCCGGCATCACCCGGGACACCCTCCTGGTGCGCATGAAGGACGAGGACTGGGAGGCGGTCCTAGAGGCCAACCTCTCCGCCGCCTTCCGCACCACCCGGGAAGCGGTGAAGCTCATGATGAAGGCCCGCTTCGGGCGCATCGTCAACATCGCCAGCGTGGTGGGGATCCTGGGCAACCCGGGCCAGGCCAACTACGTGGCCTCCAAGGCGGGGCTCATCGGTTTCACCCGGGCGGTGGCCAGGGAGTACGCCCAAAGGGGCATCACGGTGAACGCCGTGGCCCCGGGGTTCATAGAGACGGAGATGACCGCAAACCTCCCCAAGGAGGTCAAGGAGGCCTACCTGAAGGAGATCCCCGCCGGGCGCTTTGGCAAACCTGAGGAGGTGGCCGAGGCCGTGGCCTTCTTGGTCTCGGAAAAGGCAGGCTACATCAACGGCCAGACCCTCTGCGTGGACGGGGGGCTCACGCCCCACTAGGGCTTGGTGCTAAAATCCCGAGAGGAGGTTTTTCATGACCGAGCAGGAGATCTTTGAAAAGGTCCAGGCGGTTATCGCGGACAAGCTCCAGGTGGAACCGGATAAGGTGACCCTCGAGGCCCGCTTCATTGAGGACCTGGGGGCGGACAGCCTGGACACCGTGGAGCTCATTATGGGCCTGGAGGATGAGTTCGGCCTGGAGATCTCCGACGAGGAGGCCGAGAAGATCCGCACCGTCAAGGACGCAGTGGAGTACATCAAGGCCAAGCTGGGCTAGCCGGGCCCTGGGGAGTGGGGCGCCCAAAGCGCCCCACCTTCCCTTTGTCCCGGGGAGGCCCGGGTATACTACCCCCATGCGACGCGTGGTGGTCACCGGCCTAGGGGCCCTCACCCCCATCGGCGTGGGGCAGGAGGCCTTCCACAAGGCCCAGCTTGCGGGGCAGAGCGGGGTCAGGCCCATCACCCGCTTTGACGCCTCGGCTCTCCCCGTGCGCATCGCCGCCGAGGTGGAGGTGGACCCCGAGGCCTATATAGACAAAAGGGAGCTCAGGCGCCTGGACCGCTTCGTCCAGTACGCCCTCATCGCCGCCCACCTGGCCCTGGAGGACGCCGGGCTAAAGCCCGGGGAGCTGGACCCCGAGCGGGTAGGGACCCTGGTGGGCACAGGGATTGGGGGCATGGAGACCTGGGAGGCCCAGAGCAAGGTCTTCCTGGAACGGGGCCCGAACCGCATCAGCCCCTTCTTCATCCCCATGATGATCGCCAACATGGCCTCGGCCCACATCGCCATGCGCTACGGCTTCCAGGGGCCCTCCTCGACCGCCGTCACTGCCTGCGCCACGGGCTCGGACGCCCTGGGAAACGCCATGCGCATGATCCAGCTGGGAGAGGCCGACCTGGTCCTGGCGGGGGGGACGGAGGCCGCCATCACCCCCATGGCCATCGGGGCCTTCGCCGTGATGCGGGCCCTCTCCACCAGGAACGAGGAGCCCACCAAGGCGAGCCGCCCCTTCACCCTCTCCCGGGACGGGTTCGTCATGGGGGAGGGGGCGGGGGTTCTGGTCCTGGAGGAGTACGAGCACGCCAAGAGGCGGGGTGCCCGCATCTACGCCGAGCTCGTGGGCTTTGGCCGGAGCGCCGACGCCCACCACATCACCGAGCCCCACCCCGAAGGCCGGGGAGCGGCCTTGGCCATGGAGCGGGCCCTGAGGGACGCCGGGGTTCCCCCCGAGGCCGTGGGCTACATCAACGCCCACGGCACCTCCACCCCCGTGGGGGACCGGGCGGAGGTGCTGGCCATCAAGCGGGTCTTTGGGGAGCACGCCAAGAAGCTCATGGTCTCCAGCACCAAGAGCATGATCGGCCACCTCCTGGGGGCGGCGGGGGCGGTGGAGGCCATCGCCACGGTGCAGGCCCTCCACCACGGGGTCATCCCTCCCACCCTGAACCTGGAGGACCCCGACCCCGAGCTGGACCTGGACTTCGTCCCCGAGCCCCGGGAAACGCGGGTGGACTACGCCCTCTCCAACTCCTTCGCCTTCGGCGGGCAAAACGCCGTCCTCCTCTTCAAAAGGGTCTAGATGCTCTTCCCCCGGGAAAGGCTTCTGGAGCTGGAAGCGGAGCGCCTTGCCCCCTACGCCCAGAAAGCGCGGGACACCCGGGGGCGGGAGCACCCTGAGCCCGAGTCCCCCTACCGCACCCCCTACCAGAAGGACCGGGACCGGATCCTCCACACCACCGCCTTCCGCCGCCTGGAGTACAAGACCCAGGTCTTTCCCAACTGGGCCGGGGACTACTACCGCACCCGCCTCACCCATACCCTGGAGGTGGTCCAGGTTTCTCGCTCCATCGCCCGCGCCCTGGGCCTCAACGAGGACCTCACCGAGGCCATCGCCCTCTCCCACGACCTGGGCCACCCCCCCTTCGGCCACACCGGGGAGCGGATCCTGGACGAACTCATGCGGGACCACGGGGGGTTTGAGCACAACGCCCAGGCCTTGAGGATCCTCACCCACCTGGAGGAGCGCTACCCCGGGTTCAAAGGCCTCAACCTCACCTACGAGGTGCTGGAGGGCATCGCCACCCACGAGACCCCTTACGCCCCCAGCTTCAAGCCCCTCTACGAGGGACAGGGGACCCTCGAGGCCCAGGTGGTGGACCTCTCCGACGCCATCGCCTACGCCGCCCACGACCTGGACGACGGCCTGCGCTCGGGGCTTCTAAGCCCGGGAGAGCTGGCCGAGGTCTCCTTCCTCAGGGACCTGGCCCGGGAGGAGGGCCTGGACCTGGAAAGGCTCACCGAGCTGGGACGGAGGGTCCTGGTGCGCCAGCTTTTGGGCTACCTCATCACCGAGGCCACCCTGGCCACCCACCGGCGGGTGGAAGAGGCCGGGGTGGCGAGCGCCGAGGCCGTGCGCCACCACCCGGAGCGCCTGGCCGCCCTTTCCCCGGAGGCGGGAAAGGCCCACCGGGAACTCAAGACCTTCCTCATGGAGAGGCTCTACCGCCACCCCGAGGTCCTGAGGGAAAGGCGCAAGGCGGAAACCGTCCTGGAGGAGCTCTTCCGCACCTACACCCGCGACCCCAGGCTCCTCCCCAAAGGGGTGCAGGGGCGGCTTGGGGAAGAGGGGCTGGAGCGGGCGGTGTGCGACTACCTGGCGGGGATGACCGACCGCTACGCCCTGGAGGCCTACCGTAAGCTCTTTCCCTAAGGGCCCCGGGCCCGGGGGTAAAATGGTGCGGTGAAAACCCTGGACTGGAGTACCCTTTTCGGCCAGCGGGCGGAGCGCCTCCAGGCCTCCACCATCCGCGAGCTCCTCAAGCTCACCCAGCGCCCCGGGGTCTTGAGCTTCGCCGGCGGGCTGCCCGCCCCGGAGCTTTTCCCCAGGGAGGAGGCGGCGGAGCTTGCGGCCAGGATCCTAAGGGAAAAGGGGCACGTGGCCCTGCAGTACGGCCCCACCGAGGGCTACTTCCCCTTGCGGGCCTTCGTGGCGGAATGGCTTGGGGTGGCCCCGGAGGAGGTCCTCATCACCACGGGAAGCCAGCAGGCCCTGGACCTGGTGGGCAAGGTCTTTCTGGACGAGGGAAGCCCCCTCCTCCTGGAGGCCCCCAGCTACCTGGGGGCCATCCAGGCCTTCCGGGCCTACGGCCCCCGCTTCCTCACCGTGCCCGCCGGGGAGGAGGGGCCGGACCTCCCGGCCCTGGAGGAGGCCCTCAAGCGGGAACGCCCCCGCTTCCTCTACCTCATCCCCTCCTTCCAGAACCCCACGGGGGGCCTCATGCCCCTCCGGGCTCGGGAAAGGCTTTTGGGGATGGTCATGGAACGGGGCCTCGTGGTGGTGGAAGACGACGCCTATAGGGAGCTCTACTTCGGCGAAGCCCGCCTCAAAAGCCTCTTTGAGCTCGCCCGGGAGGCAGGGTATCCCGGGGTCATCTACCTGGGAAGCTTCTCCAAAATCCTCGCCCCAGGGCTTCGCGTGGCCTTCGCCGTGGGCCCCCTCGAGGCCCTGCAGAAGCTCGTCCAGGCCAAACAGGGGGCCGACCTGCACACCCCCGTCCTCAACCAGATCCTGGTCCACGAGCTCCTGAAGGAAGGCTTGGCCGGGCGCCTGGAGCGCGTCCGCCGGGTCTACCGGGAGAAGGCGGAGGCCATGCTCCAGGCCCTGGACCGGGAGATGCCCCAAGGGGTGCGCTACACCAGGCCCAAGGGGGGGATGTTTGTCTGGATGGAGCTTCCCAAAGGGGTTTCCGCCGAGGCCCTCTTCCAAAGGGCCATGGCCGAGAACGTGGCCTTCGTGCCCGGGGGGCCCTTCTTCGCGAATGGAGGCGGGGAGAACACCCTGAGGCTCTCCTACGCCACCCTGGACCGGGAGGGAATCGGGGAGGGCGTGCGCCGCCTGGGGCGGGCGCTAAAGGGGCTTTTGGCCGCGGTCTAGCCCCCTAACCCGCTCCCGAGCCCCGGTCCTTTCCCCGGAGCGGGGTGTTGCGGTATAGTTTCTCGTAATGGGCGGGAACGAAACTCTGGCCACAGTCGTGAGGGAGATCACCCATAAGCTAAAAAACTGGAGTGGCCTAAAGGAGGCACAAACAGCTCAAGCCATAATCTTGCGGGTTCTCCAAGCCCTCGGCTGGAATATATGGGATCCCTACGAAGTGGTTCCCCAAGACACGGGGAATAAAAACTACCGGCCGGATTTTCTACTCTGCGCAAGGGAGAACGAGCCCGTTTTGGTTTTAGAGGTCAAAGCTCTAGATAAGGCGCCCACTGAGGAAGACCGCACGCAAGTGGTGAACTACGCCAACAGCCAAGGCATCCGTTGGTCCATACTGACCACGGGGAAGCTGTGGGAGTTTTTTGACAACAACGTTCAAGCCAAGGCATCGGAGAAACGCGTCCTTTACTTCCAACTAGACAACCTCCACGCCGCCAGGTACTTAGAGCGCCTTCTTTCCAGGTCCTTCTGGGAAGAGGAAAATGCTTCTTTGAAACTTGAAAATATCGCTAAGGAGATCCAAAAAGAGATCGAAACCCAACAAGACCTCACCGAAATCACTACAAAACTCTCCAAAGCTCTTGAAGAAGGATATGAGCGCAGCGAAAAAGGTCTTCGAAAAGCCATAGAAAAAGAACTTTCCGCCAATGAGCAGGAGCTTGCGAAGAGGCATTTTGAGGAGCTTGCACAAAAATTGTTAGACCAAGATTTCGTGGGGTCAATCCAGGATTTTGCAGAAAAAGTGCAAGAAGTCTTAAAAAGCATCCACAATCCCACAGCCTCCCACTTGACCGTTGAGGTGAAGGGGGAAAAGTTCTCTATAAAAAGCTGGCGCGAGCTCTACTGGGCCTTGGTAGAAACCGCCATACGCCTGGATAAAGGGGACGTGATAGAAAAGCTCCGGAAAAAGGGAGACATGGCACCCACGCCCTCCCGAGAGAAAAAAAGCGGAGAGCCCTACGACAACAACGCATTCAAAGCGCTAAGCTCTGGGGAGTATTTGTTTGTTCGTCGCTCAACTAAAATTATTCTCAGAAAACTTAAGGAACTTTTATATGACCTAAAGATACCGTCCTTCTCTTTGCACGTGGAAAGTGAAGGAAAGGGTTTCAAGCTCCCCTAGCCCCCTCACCTCCAACACCTCCCCGGGCACCTCCCGGGCGAAGCGCTCCCGGGCCAGGGCGGCGTAGCCCGGCACGAGCTCCACCCCCAAGGCCCGCCTTCCCCACCGGGCGGCGGCGATGAGGGTGGTCCCGGTCCCGGCGAAGGGGTCTAAGACCACGTCCCCCACGAAGCTGAACATGCGCACCAAACGCTCGGCCAGCTCCAGAGGAAAGGGGGCCGGATGGCTCTTGGTGCTCTCCCCGGGGATGTCGTCCCAGATCTGCCGGAAAAAGCGGTGGAAGTCCTCCTTGGGAAGGCGGCTCTTCTCCCGCTGCTCGGGGGTGGGCTTGCGGTAGCCCCCGGGCTTACGTTGCATCAGAACGTACTCCACCTCGGTCTTGATGATGGCCCCGGGCTCGTAGGGCTTGCCCAGGAAGACCCCCCTCCCCTCCACCTCGAGGCTGGCGTTGGTCTTCTTGTGCCAGAGGATGGGGTTCAGGTTGTCAAACCCCAGCTTGCGGCACCGGACCTGGATGTCGGCGTGCAGGGGAAAGACCAGGTGCCGCCCGAAGCGCCTCCGGGCCACGGCCACGTCCCCCACCACGACCACGAGCCTTCCGCCCGGGACCAGGAGGCGAAAGACTTCCCGCCACACCCGGTCCAGCTCGTCCAGGAAGGCCTCATAGTCCTCTATGTGCCCCAGCTGGCCCGGGACCGCCTCGTAGCGCTTCAGGGTCCAGTAGGGCGGGGAGGTCACCACCAGGTGGACCGAGGCCTCGGGGAAGGAGGCCAGCACCTCCCGGGCGTCCCCCACGTGGAGGACGTAGGAAGCCCCCGAGGACGGGCCACGGGCTTCGCCCGCGCCTTGCGCCGGAGGAACCGGAGCGTGCCTCATTAGGAGCGATTATACGGGGTCTTCCGCCAACGCAATCCCTTGAGGCCACTCCCCCCCGAGGGCGCGCCAGGCCGCCACCATGTCCCGGGGCACCGGGGCCAGGAACTCCAGGATGCGCCCCGTGCGGGGGTGGGGAAGGCGGAGCTCGTAGGCGTGCAGGGCCTGCCGGGAAATGTGGGGGCTTTTCCGTCCGTAGACCTCGTCCCCCAGGATGGGAGCCCCGAGGTGCTTGAGGTGCACCCGGATCTGGTGGGTGCGCCCCGTGTGGGGCCTCGCCTCCACCAGGGCGTAGGGGCCGGAGACCCCGAGGAGGGCAAAGTCCGTTTCGGCGTAGCGCGGGGCGATGCCCCCCACGTGCATCTTGTGGCGCTCCACGGGGTGGCGGCCAATGGGGGCGATGAGGGTGCCCTCCCTGGGATGGCCCTCGGTGAGGGCCAGGTAGCGCTTCATCACCAGGCGGTCGCGGAAGGCCTGGGAGAGGGCCTCGAGGGCCCCCCCGTGCTTGGCCACCACCAGCACCCCGCTCGTGTCCTTGTCCAGGCGGTGGACGATGCCAGGGCGCAGGAGCTCGGGGGCTCCGCCCGTGACCAAGGCCTCCTCCAAGGGGAAGTAGCGGCCCAAAAGAGCGTTCACCACCGTGCCGGTGTAGACCCCGGGGGCAGGGTGGGTGAGGAGGCCCGGGGGCTTGTTGAGGACCAGCATGTCCTCGTCCTCGTAGAGGACGGCCAAAGGCAGGTCCTCCGGCACCACCCAGGGCCTTTCCTCGGGAGGGGCTACCACCACCTCCTCCCCCTTGAGGCGGTAGGCGGGCTTGGAGACCACCCTCTCCCCCACCCGCACCCGGCCCTGGGCGATCCAAGCCTGGGCCCGGGCCCGGCTCACCCCTAAGGCCTCGGCCACGGCCTGGTCCAGGCGAAGACCCTCCTTGCGGAAGCGCACCACGCCTCCCATGATACGCACCCCCGCGCGGGCCAGGCCACCCGCAACCCCCGGCCCGGCGCACGGGGAAGCCCTACATGAACCGCTTCCTGCGCTTGTAGGCCTTGACCTCCTTGAAGCTTTTCCGTCCCCCTCCCTTGGCCACCCCCAGGTAAAACTCCTGCACGTCGGGGTTTTCCAGGAGGCTGTCCCGGTCCCCCTCCAGGACGATGCGCCCCGTCTCCATGATGTAGCCGTAGTGGGCCACGGAGAGGGCCATCCGGGCGTTCTGCTCCACCACCAGGACCGTGACCCCCTCCTCGGCGTTCACCCGGGCCACGATGTCAAAGATCTCCCGCACCAGAAGGGGGGCGAGGCCCAGGGAAGGCTCGTCCAGGAGGAGAAGCCGGGGCCTGGCGAGGAGGGCCCGCCCGATGGCGATCATCTGCTGCTCCCCGCCCGAGCAGTACCCCGCGAGCCGGTGCCTGAGGTCGGCCAGACGGGGGAAGTAGTGGTAGATGCGCTCCAGCTCCTCCTTAAGGTGCCGGCTCCCCTGGGTCAGGGTCCCCACCTTGAGGTTTTCCTCCACCGTGAGGTGCTTGAAGACCCTCCGGCCCTCCAGCACCTGCACGATGCCCTGCTTCACGATCTCCTCGGGGGGGCGGTTTTGGATGGGCTTTCCCTGGTAGAGGATCTCCCCCCGCACCACCTCCCCGTCCTCGGGGATGAGGAGGCCGGAGATGGCCCGAAGGGTGGTGGTCTTCCCCGCCCCGTTGGGGCCTAGGAGGGCGGTGATCCTTCCTTCGGGGACCTTGAGGGAGACCCCGCGGAGCACCTGGATGATGTCGTGGTAGACCACCTCAATGTTGTTGACCAAAAGGAGGACGGGGCCGAGGTCCTCCGGGCGGGTGGGGTTCAGGGTGTCCATGGCGCCTAGGAAGGGGGCCCGGGATGCCCCGGGCCCCGGGAAGAGGGCTACTTGCCGTAGTGCACCTTGCGGAAGAGGGCCGAGGTGAAGGGCTCGGTGACGGGCACGAAGCGGCCCTCCTTGGCCTCGAGGATCCGGAGGCCCTCGGCCCCCGTGTGCTCGCTCTTGGTGAAGTCAATCTCAATACCCTGCTTGGTGGAGACGGCGAAGCCCGGCTTGAAGGCGTTAGGCCCGTTCATGCCCACGAGGGCCTGGTAGACCGTCTCGTTGCTGACCCGCTTGAAGCGCTCCTGGGCCCGGCGGACGGCCTCCACGGCGATGGCCGCCGCCAGCATCCCGTTGGTGTAGTTGGTGCTCTCGGCGATGGCCTGGGGACGGCCGTACTTCTGGGCCAGCTCCTTCTGCAGGCGGATGCCCGGGGCCTCCTCGTGGTACATGTAGAAGCTGGTGGCCCAGAGGAAGCCCTCCGCCGCATCCCCGGCCAGCTTGATGAGGTCGGGGCCACCCGTGTAGTGGGCTCCCAGCTGCCGCATCTTCTTGTCCAAGCCCAGGCGCTTGGCGTCCTTAAGGATGTTGGCCACGGGACCCGCCACGTTCTGGTGGATGATGTACTCCACCCCCGCCTGCTCAAAGCGCTTGAGAAGAGCGGTGTTGTCCAGGTTGCCCGAGCCCACCTCCTGCACGTCCACGATCTGCAGGCCAAGCAGCTGGGCGGCCTTCCTGGCGTCCGCCACGGGGGCCCGGCCAAAGGGAGAGGGGTGCACCACCAGGGCCACCCTGGCCCCCTTCTTCTGCTTGGCGATGTACTCCAGAAGGGCCACCACCTGCTCGGAGTAGGTGGAGGTGGGGATAAAGAAGTAATCGTTGTTGGGGGGGTCAATGAGCTCCACGTGCATGGAAGCAGGGATGGTGGGGATCTTGAGCTCCTGGATCAGGGCCTTGAGCTGCAGGTTGGCCCCGGTGGCGTAGGAGAGGAAAAGGGGGATCTTGAAGCGGTCCACCGCCTCCTCAAAGAAGCGCTGGGTGTTGGCGTTGTTGTACTGGTCGTCCCGCACCACGCAGTTGAAGACCACCCCCGGCACCAGCTTCCGCTCGTTGGCGTACTTGCAGTAGTCCTCCACCGCCGCCCCATAAGGGGCCCCGGCGTCCGAGGTGGGCCCGGTGATGGCCCCCGACCAGAAGAGGGTCACCTGCTGCTGGCCCATGGCCAACCCTAAGACCGCCGCTACGCCTACCAGTGTCCTCCTCATGCGCTTCCCTCCCTTCGCTAACCCCGTGCGGGGGGTTGCCTAGTACTTGAAAGGCCAGGTGCGGAAGTAGCTTCGCACCAAACGCCACCAGTTGTAAAGCCCCCGGGGCTCAAACACCAGGAAAAGGACGATCACCAACCCGAAGGCGAAGGGCCTTAGGGCGCTCGCCACGTCCACCCCGGCCACGCTGAAGCCCAAGGCCTTGATGAGGTTGGAAAGGGCCTCCATGTTCACGTCCAAAAGCTCCAGAAAAGCAGGCCCCAGAAAGCTTCCCACCAGGGTACCGAGGCCCCCCACGATGGCCATGGCCAGGAGCTTGATGGAGATGGCGAAGGTGTAGTCCTCTATGACCACCGCCCGGGAAAGGTAAGCGTAGAGCACCCCCGCCACCCCGGCGTAGAAGGCCCCCAGGGCGAAGGCAAAGAGCTTGGTGCGGCCCGGGTCCATGCCCATGGCGTCCGCCGCCCGGTCGTTGTCCCGTACGGCCACCAGGGCCCTCCCGTATTTGGTGCGCAAAAGGTTGCGCCAGAAGAGGGCGAGTAAGACCAACACAGCGAGGCTCACGTAGTACCAGAAGTGGAAGTGGTTGCGAAAGCCCGCCTCGTAGCCCCAAAGGCTCGCCCGGGGCATGTCCATGGCCCCGCCCTGCCGGAGAAGGGGCGTGTGCCCCACCGCCCACTCGAAGACCACCTGAAAGGCCAGGGTGGCCATGGCCAGGTAGAGGTGCTTCACCCTCAGGCTCGGGATGCCCACCAGGAAGCCGAAGAGGGCCGCCACCAGGCCCCCTAGGGGAATCACCAGCCAAAAGGGCAGGCCCTGGGGAGCGAGAAGGGCCGCAGTGTAGGCCCCCACCCCCATGAAGGCCGCCTGGCCGATGTTGATGAGCCCAGCGTATCCGGTGGTGATGTTGAGGCCCAGGACCGCCACGCTGTACACCAGGATGAGGTCCAGGATAAACACCTGGGTGCGGGAAAGGAACTGGGGGAGGAGCAGGAGAAAGGCCAGGAAGAAGAGCAAGGAGACCAGCTCCCGATGGGTGGCGAAGAGGCTGGTGTCCTGCCGGTAGCTGGTGCGGTAGTTGCCGGTCTGCGCCCAAGGGTTCCTCATACGCGCTCAATCTCCTCCGTGCCGAAAAGACCATGGGGCTTAAACCAAAGGACCAACAGGAGGACCAGGAAGGGGAAGACGTCCCGGGTGCCCCCGCCGGGCACAAAGGGGTCCAGGTAGCCCGCCGCCAGGTTTTCCAAAACGCCCATCAGGATGCCCGCCGCCACCGCCCCGGGGATGGAGTCCAACCCCCCCAGGATGACCACGGGGAAGACCCGAAGGCCGATGTGCACCAGCCCGTCCAGGTTCAGGCCGGAGATGGTGCCCACCACCATCCCCGCCGCCGCCGCCGTGAGCCCGGCGGCCGCCCAGGCCAAGGCGAAGACCCGCTCCACGGAAACCCCGAGGCTCATGGCCGCCATCTGGTCATCGGCCACCGAGCGCATGGCGACGCCCAAGGTGGAGCGCTGGAAGAACCAGGTGAAGAGGGCGAGAAAGCCCAGGGTAAAGACCGTGGCCAGAAGCTGGGCGTAGGAGACCTGCACCCCCAAAAGGTTCACCCCCCCGGCGGGGAGGAAGCTTGGGTAGCTAAAGTTGCCCGCCCCAAAGGGGGTAAGGTGGATGAGCCCGTCCAGCAAGGAGGCCAGGCCGATGGTGGCCATGATGACGGAGATGACGGGCTGCCCCACCAAGCGCTTCAGGAACACCCGTTCCACCCCGAAGCCCAAGAGGGCGGTCAGGGCCAGGGCCAAGGCCGCCGCCAGCAAGAAGGGGGCGCCCAGGGCCGTCATGGCCCAGTAGGCCAAGAAGGCCCCGATGGCGATGAACTGCCCCTGGGCGAAGTTCACCACCCGGCTCGCCTTGTAGATGAGGACGAACCCCAAGGCCGCCAGGGCGTAGACCAGCCCCAGCACCACCCCGGAGAAGAAAAGCTGCAGGAAGAAGCTCACACCAACACCCCCTCTCCCAGGTCCCACACCGGCACCCCGGCCCGCACCCGCTGAACGGTGCCGTCCTGGTAGCGGTACTCCGCCTCCACCTCCACCTCCCGCGCCCCCGAGTAGAGGGCCTCCACCAGGGGGGCGTACTTCTTGGCGATGAGGCCCCGGCGCACCTTGCCCGTGCGGGTGAGCTCCTCGTCGTCGGCGTCCAGGAGCTTGTAGAGGAGGACGAAGCGGCGGACCCTTAGCTCCTCGGGAAGCTCGGCGTTGGCCTTCTCCACCTCCTTGCGGACCAGCTCGGCCACCTCGGGCTTCAGGGAGAGGTCCAGGTAGGTGGTGTAGGCCAGGCCCCGGTCCTCGGCCCACTTGCCCACGGTCTGGGGGTCTATGTTGAGGAAGGCCGCCAAAAAGGGCTTCCCATGGCCGAAGACCACGGCCTCCTTGATGTAGGGGGAGAACTTCAGCTTGTTCTCCACGAACTGGGGGCTGAAGAGGGTGCCCCTCTCGGTGCGCATCACGTCGGAGAGGCGGTCAATGACCACCAGGTGCCCGTCCTCCGTGAGGTAGCCCGCATCCCCGGTGTGGAGCCAGCCCTCCCGGAAGGTCTCGGCGGTGGCCTCGGGCCTTTCCCAGTACCCGGCGCAGACGGCGTCGGAGCGGCAGAGGATCTCCCCCTCCTCGCTGATCCTGACCTCGGTGCCGGGGATGGGCAGGCCCACGGTGTCGTGGCGCACGTCCCCGTCCCGGTGGACGAAGGCGATGCCGATGATCTCCGTCTGGCCGTAGATCTGCTTGAGGTTGACCCCGATGGCGTGGAAGAAGCGGAAGACATCGGGACCCAAAGCCGCACCCCCGGTGTAAGCCCGCCGAAGGCGCAGGAAGCCGAGCTGGTCCCTTAGGGGCCGGAAAAGGACCCGGTCGGCAAGCCCGTAGGCGAAGCGGAGGGCAGGGGGCATGGGCTTCCCCCGCATGCGGTACTCCGCCGCCCGGTAGCCCACCCTAAGGAGCCTCTCGTAGACGAAGCGGTTGAGGGCGTAGCTTTCCGAGATGCGCACCCAGATCTGGCTCTGGATGCTTTCCCAGACCCGGGGAGGGCTAAACATCACGTGGGGGCCGATCTCCTTCAGGTCCTGCATGGCGGTTTCCACCGCCTCGGGGAAGTTGACGGCGAACCCCCCGGTGAGGGCCATGGCCACGGACATCATCTGCTCCCCGATCCAGGCCAGGGGCAGGAAGGAGAGGTAGTCGTCCGTGGGCAGAAGGGGGTCCACCTCCTGCAGGGCCACCCCCATGTGGATCAGGTTGCGGTGGCGGAGCATGGCCGCCTTGGGCCTTCCCGTGGTGCCGGAGGTGGAGGAGAGGTGGCAGACCTCCTCCGGGCTGGCCTCGAGGAGAAGCCTCTCCACCGCATCCGGGTGCTTCCTCCGGTGCTCCCGCCCCCGCTCCAGCACCTCGGCGAAGGAGAGGAGCCAGGGGTCCCTGTAGCCCCGCATCCCCTTCTCGTCCTCGTAGATCACGTGGCGCACGTGGGGGATCTCGTTCCGGATCTCGTAGAGCTTGTCCACCTGCTCCTGGTCCTCGGCCAGGACCACGCTGGCCCCGGTGTAGGTGAGCATGTAGGCGATCTCCTGGGGGAGGCTACTCTGGTAGACCCCCACGCTGATGCCCCGCACCGCCTGGGCCCCGAGCTCGGCGTAAAGCCACTCGGGGATGTTGTCGGCGATGATGGCAAGCCTCTCCCCCGGCCCGAAACCCAAGGCCAGGAGGCCGTGGGCGAAGAGGAGGACGTTCTCGTAGTACTGGGCGTAGGTGATCTCGTTCCAGATTCCGTAGTCCTTTTCCCGGAGGGCCACCCGGTCCCCCTCCTCCTGGGCGCGAAGCCTGAGGAGCTGGGGCAGGGTGTAGCGCTTCATCTCGTAGGTGGGCCTCAAGGCCTTCACGCCTCCACCCCCAGGTAGGCCTCCTGCACCCTGGGGTTCCTGGCCACCTCCTCCGGCCTGCCCTCGGCGATGACCTGGCCGAAGTCCAGGACGTAGACCCGGTCGGAGATGTCCATGACCACCCCCAGGTCGTGCTCTATGAGGATGACCGTGGTGCCCCGGGCCCGGATCTCCAGGATGAAGCGCACCATGTCCTCCTTTTCCTCCAGGGTCATCCCCGCCATGGGCTCGTCCAAGAGGAGGAGCCTGGGGGAGAGGGAAAGGGCCCGGGCCACCTCCACCCGCTTCCTCACCCCATAGGGGAGGTTCCCCACCAGGGCCTTGCGGTAAGGCTCCAGCTCCATGAAGTCTATGACCTCCTCCACCGCCTTGCGGTTCTCCACCTCCTCCCGCAAGGCCCGGCCGTAGAACAGGCCCGCCTGCAAAAGGCCGTAACGCAGGTGGGTGTGCCTGGCCAGCATGAGGTTCTCCAGCACGGTGAGGCCGGAGAAGAGCTCTATGTTCTGAAAGGCGCGGGCGATCCCCCGCCTGGTGATCTCGTGGGGGCTTGAGCGGGTGATCTCCTGCCCTTCAAAGAGGATGCGTCCTCGCTCGGGGTGGTAGAAGCCGGAGATGCAGTTCAAGAGGCTCGTCTTCCCCGCCCCGTTGGGCCCGATCACCGAAACCAGCTCCCCCCGGGCCACCTGCAAGGAGACCGCCGAAAGGGCCGCCACGCCGCCAAAGGTGAGGGTGATGTTCTCCACCGCCAGTTGGGCCACGGGTCCCTCCCTAACGACCGTTTACCGGGGAGTATAGGGGAGCCGGGCGGGAGTTGTCAACGCCAGGCCGCCTGCCTGCAAAAAACCGTTAGACCAGGTTCCCCTTCCCTTGTGCTACACTCTTTAGGGTATCGGGGGCCCCAGGCCCCAGGGAGGGAAATGAATGAAAAGGACCTGGCAGCCCAACCGGAGGAAGCGGGCCAAGACCCACGGCTTCCGGGCCCGCATGCGGACCCCAGGCGGCAGGAGGGTGCTGAAGCGCAGGCGGCAGAAGGGCCGCTGGCGCCTGACCCCCGCGGTGCGGAAGCGCTAGGCCCCAAGCCCCCCACCCCGGGGGGCAAGCTCCTTTCCTTAAAGGGAGACCGGGCCTTCCAGCGCCTCCGGAAGGGGAGGGCGGGAAGGGGCCGGTACGTGAGCGTGAAGTGGCTCCCCGCCCCAGAGCTGCGCGTGGGGATCGTGGTCTCCAAGAAGGTGGGCAAGGCGGTGGTGCGGAACCGCATCAAAAGGCGGCTTAGGGAGATCCTCCGCCGCCTCCACCTCCCGGGGGCCCACCTCCTCCTGGTGGCCACCCCCGAGGCCCGGGAGGCGGACTTCGCCGCCCTCTTCCAGGACCTGGTGCGCGCCTTGAGGAAAAGCGGGCTGATACAATAGGCGGCGTGCGTGGCTTCCTGATCCTTTTGGTGAAAGCCTACCGGCGCTTCCTCTCCCCCCTCAAGCCCCGGACCTGCCGCTTCCATCCCACCTGCTCGGCCTACGCCCTCGAGGCCCTAGAACGGCACGGGGCCTTCTGGGGTAGCTACCTGGCGGCGAGGCGCCTCCTCCGGTGCCACCCCCTCCACCCAGGGGGACTGGACCCCGTGCCCCTGGTCTTCCCGCCCAGGCGGGCCAAGGAGGGGGTGCGATGAAGCGGCTCCTTGCCCTGGCCCTTCTCCTGGTGCCCGCCTTGGCCCTGGAGGCCACCTTCAAGGACCTGGACTTGAGCGGGGACGGCAAACCGGAAAAGCTGGCCGTCACCAACCTCATGGACCTGGCCTTTGACGCCCAGGGCCAGGTGGTGGGCTGGTACGTGAAGACCTACAAGGGCACCCAGATCGGCGACTACACCCGGGCCCCAAGCCTCGCAGCCGGAGGCCCCATCCTCTCCCCCGTGGGCTTCCGCCCGGAAAAGGCGGCCTTTCAGGTGGAGGACGGCCGGCTCCTGGCCCGCTTCCAAGGGCCCCAGGGCACCCTCACCTACCGCATCGCCAAGGGGCGGTACACCGTGGAGGTGGCCGCCGACTTCCCCCTCACCTTAAGGCTCGCCCCCCAAGGCACCCCCAAGATCCTCCTGGAGGGGCAGAAGGAACCCCTGCCCAGCGGGGAAGGCCAGGCCCTCTACCTGGCCTGGCAGACCCGGCCCAAGGCGGGCTACGCCCTGGTGGCCTTCGCCGAGAAGCCCTTTAGGGCCAAGCTCCTGGGCAAGGAAGGGGAGGTCTTCCTCCCCCCGGGAGAGGTCCTCAAGGTCTACGGCGGCCAGAACGAGCTGGTCCGCTTCCACGTGGAGGGCCTCCTCTCCTTGCCGGGCCTCTTTGCCCCCAACCTCTGGGGCCAGCTCTCCTTAGGGCTTCTCTGGCTCATGGAAACGGCCTTCCGCTACACGGGAAGCTGGGGCCTGGCCATCCTCTTCCTCACCCTGGTGGTCCGCCTCCTCCTCTGGCCCCTCATGCACCAGCAGTTCAAGAGCATGGCGGAGATGCAACGCCTCCAGCCACTCATCCAGAAGATCAACGAGAAGTACAGGGACGACCCCAACAAGCGGGCCGAGGCCACCATGAAGCTCTACCAGGAACACAAGGTGAACCCCGCCTCCGGGTGCCTGCCCCTTTTCATCCAAATGCCCATCCTCTTCATCCTCTGGAAGGTCATCGCCAACTACGAGTTCGGCCAGGGCCTCCTCTGGATCCCCGACCTCGCCCTCCCCGACCCCTTCTACGTCCTCCCGGCCCTCTACGTGGCCACCACCTTCCTCTCCACCTGGATTTCCGCCCACGGCAACAAGGACCTCATCCGCCAGAGCCTCTTCATGAACCTCCTCTTCATCTTCCTGGTCCTGCAGTTCCCCTCCGGGGTCACCCTCTACTGGGTGCTCTCCAACCTCATCGGGCTCTTCCAGCAGTGGCTCATCAACAAGAGCCTGAAGCCCCTGGCGGCGTAAACTACGCTTATGGAGGAGAAGAAAAAGAACATTGACGATCTCCTCGCCGACCTCGGGGTGCTGGAAGAGGCCCCGATGGAGGTGGGGCTCAAGGAGGCGGGAAAGGAGGAGAAGCCCAAGGGCCCCAAGGAGGTCCTGGAGGCCTTCCTGGTGGGCCTTCTGCTGCGCCTGGACCCGGCCCACTACGTGGAGGTGCGCCAGGAGGGGAACCTCCTGAAGGCCGAGGTCAAGGGCGGGGACCTGGGCCGCTTCATCGGCAAGGAAGGGCGGACCCTGAAGGCGGTGGAGTACCTGGCCGGGGTGGTCCTGGCCAAGCACTTCGGCGGGGAGTACCGGGTGGTGCTGGACGCCGCCGGCTACCGCAGGCGCCAGGAGGAGAAGATCCGCAAGCTGGCCGAGGACGCCGCCCTCACCGTGGAGCTCACGGGCGAGCCCCTGCCCCTCCCCCCCATGCCCCCCTCGCAGCGGCGCATGGTGCACATGCTCCTCAAGAACCATCCCAAGGTCACCACGGAGAGCCAGGGGGAGGGGGAGGAGCGGCACGTGGTGGTCTACCCCCGTGATAAGGCTCCTCCGGGAACTGGAAGGGAGGCTTGAGGCCGCGGGCCTCCCCAAGGGAGAGGCCTGGGACCTTCTCGGCCTGGCCACGGGCCTTCCCCGCAAGGCCCTTTTCCTCGGGCTCAAGGAGCCCCCGCCCCCGGGGAGCGAGGAAAGGGCCCGGGCCCTTTTGGAAAAGCGCCTCTCCGGCTACCCCCTCCAGTACCTCCTGGGGGAGGTGGAGTTCTTCGGCCTGCCCCTGAAGGTGGCCGAGGGGGTCCTCATCCCCCGCCCCGAGACGGAGGGGCTTGTGGCCCTGGCCCTGGGGCTTCCCCTCCCCTCGAGGCCCCGGATCCTGGACGTGGGCACGGGCACGGGGACCATCGCCTTGGCCCTGAAGCGGCACCTGCCCGAAGCGGAGGTCCACGCCACCGAGGTGGACCCCAAGGCCTTGGCCCTGGCCCAGGAGAACGCCAGGCGCCTGGGGCTTTCCGTGGCCTTCCTCCCGGCCCCCCTCACCGGGGGGCTCCGGGGGCTGGACCTGGTGGTGGCCAACCCCCCCTACCTGCCCGAGGCCTACCGGGGGGTGGCTCCCAAGGAGCTCGCCTTTGAGAACCCCCTGGCCCTCTACGCCGGGCCCGAGGGCCTTTCCGTGGCCCGCCCCCTGGCGGCGGAGGCCTTTTGGGCCCTTAGGCCCGGGGGCTTCCTCCTCTTGGAGCTCGCCCCCGAGAACGTCCGCCTCCTGGGGGAGGAGCTTAAGGGGAGGGGCTGGGAGGCGGTGGAGGCGCTACCGGACCTCACGGGTCGGGACCGGTACCTCCGGGCCCGGAGGCCCCCCGAGGAGCTGGAAGGCGAGGAGGGGCCGCTCGCTGGTCCGTAGGTCCTGGACGGCCACCACCCCCACCCGCACCACCCCCTTCCGCCCCTCCAGGAGGGCCAGGCCCCGGGCCAGCTCCTCGGGGGAGGGGAAGGTGGCGTACTCGGGGGGAAAGCCCGCCCCAATAAGCCTTCGGCGGGCCTCCTCCCCCAGGCTCTCCAGCACCTCCCGGTGGCGGGCGGGCGTGGAGAGGCGGAAGGTGGCGCTGGCCAGGACCTCCCGGGCGGCGAAGGCCCGCTTCTCCGGGTAGAAGCGCACCCGCACCAGGAGCCGCCCCTCCCGGTAGCCCGCCCCCTCCAGGATGGCCACCCCCGGCCCCCGCGCCTCCTCCTCCAGGAGGAGCTCCACTCCCCGGAAGCCCTGCAAAAGGGCCCGGCGCTCCGCCGCCCGCTCTAGGGCCACCCGCCCCTCCTCGGGCCCCAGGCGCACCTCCCCCAGGTAGAGCCCCTGGCTCAGGCGGGCCAGGCGGTCCGCAAGCTGGCCCCTCTCCCCCTGGAGCACCTCCGCCTGCTGCAAAAGGGCGCGCACCCGCTCCTCGGCCCGGCGCAGCTCGGCCCGGACCTCCTCTAGGCGGGCCCGCGCGGCCTCGGCCTCGGCCTTCAGGGCCTGGCGCTCCCGCTGGACCTCCCCCAGCCTGGCCTGCAGGAGGGCCAGGTCGGCCTCGAGGCGGGCCTTCTCCCTTCCGAGCCGGTCCCGCTCCGCCTCCGCCTTCTGCCCTTCCTCCTTAAGGCCCCGAAGGCGCGCCTCCAGGGCCTTCAGGGCCTGGGTCCTTTCCAGAAGGAGCCTTTCCTTCTCCGCCAAAGCCCTCTCCCTTTCCTCCAGGAGGGCAGAAAGCCTCCGCTTCTCCCCTTCCAAGGCCACCACCTGGGCCTCCAGGGCCTGGGTCTCGGCCTCGAGGCGCTTCCTCAGGGCCTCCGCCTCGGCCAGGGCCTGGGCCATCTCCTTTCGCTCCTTCCGCAAGGCCGTCACCTCGGCCAGGGTCCGGGCGCCCTCGGCCTCCAGGGCCTCCTTGGCGCGCAGGAGAACCTCCCGCTCCACCCTAAGCCGGTCCCTCTCTTGGCGGATGGCCTCGGCCTCCAGGATGGTCTCCCGGGCCTCGCGGAAGACCAGGAGGAAGCCCAGATAGCTGAAGAGGGCGATCCCCACCCCGGTGAACACCGCCACCAGGGTGGCCGTCTGCCGGGGCCTTAGGCCGAAGAGGCGGTAGTGGCGCTTCCCCGCCCACTTGGCCACCCTGTCCCCCAGGTAGGCCACCCAGGCGGAAAGGAGGAGAATGAGGACAAGAAGCGCCCAGAAGGTCACAGCTCGTAGTCCTCGCCCAGGTAGTGCCGCCTCACCCCCTGGTCCTTAGCGAAGGTCCCGGGGTCCCCGTGGAAGAGGATCTGGCCGTCGTACATCACGTAGACCCGGTCGGTGATGGCCAAGGTCTCCCGCACGGCGTGGTCGGTGATGAACACCCCCACCCCCCGCCTCTCCCGGAGCTCGGCGATGACCTTCTGGATCTCCTTGACGTTCTTCGGGTCCACCCCGGTGAAGGGCTCGTCCAGAAGGATGAAGTCGGGGTCGGTGGCCAGGGCCCGGGCCATCTCCAGCCGCCGCCTTTCCCCCCCGGAGAGGGCGTAGGCCATGCGGTCTTTTAGGTGGTAGATGGCGAGCTCTTCCAGGAGGGCCTTGGCCTTCTCCAACCGCTCCCTTTTGGAGAGGGGCTGGAATTCCAGGATGGCCAGGAGGTTCTCCAGCACGGTCATGCGCCGGAAGGCGCTGGGCTCCTGGGGGAGGTAGCCTAGGCCCAGGCGGGCCCTTTTGTACATGGGCAGGCGGCCGATCTCCTGGCCTTTGAGGAAGATCCGCCCCGCCGTGGGCTTTATGAAGCCCACCACCATGTAGAAGGTGGTGGTCTTCCCCGCCCCGTTAGGGCCGAAGAGGGCCACGATCTCGCCCCGCCTCAGGTGAAGGTCCACCCCCCGCACCACCTCCTTGGGGCCGAAGCGCTTGCGGAGTCCTTGGGCCAAGAGCTCCCCGTCCATTACCCTCAAGCCTAAGGCCCAACCTTTAGGCCCGGGTGAGATAATGGGCACGGTATGGTGGTGACCCGCATCGCCCCGAGCCCCACGGGGGACCCCCACGTGGGCACGGCCTACATCGCCCTCTTCAACTACGTCTGGGCCAGGAAAAACGGGGGCCGCTTTCTCGTGCGCATTGAGGACACCGACCGGGCGCGCTACGTCCCCGGGGCCGAGGAGAGGATCCTCGCCGCACTCAGGTGGCTCGGCCTCACCTACGACGAGGGGCCCGACATCGGCGGCCCCCACGGGCCTTACCGCCAGTCGGAACGGCTTCCCATCTATCGGGCGCACGCCGAGGAGCTCTTGAGGCGGGGGTGGGCCTACCGGGCCTTTGAGACCCCAGAGGAGCTGGAGAGAATCCGGAAGGAGAAGGGCGGCTACGACGGGAGGGCCCGGAACATCCCCCCCGAGGAGGCCGAGGAAAGGGCGAGGCGGGGGGAGCCCCACGTGATCCGCCTGAAGGTCCCCCGCCCGGGCACCACCGAGGTCAAGGACGAGCTCAGGGGGGTGGTGGCCTACGACAACGGGGAGATCCCCGACGTGGTCCTCCTGAAGTCCGACGGCTACCCCACCTACCACCTGGCCAACGTGGTGGACGACCACCTCATGGGGGTCACCCACGTGATCCGGGCCGAGGAGTGGCTGGTCTCCACCCCCATCCACGTCCTCCTCTACCGGGCCTTCGGCTGGGAGGTGCCCCGCTTCTACCACATGCCCCTCCTGCGCAACCCCGACAAGACCAAGATCTCCAAGCGCAAGAGCCACACCTCCCTGGAGTGGTACAAGGCGGAGGGGTTCTTGCCCGAGGCCTTGCGGAACTACCTCTGCCTCATGGGCTTCTCCATGCCCGATGGGCGGGAGATCTTCACCCTGGAGGAGTTCATCGCCGCCTTCACCTGGGAGAGGGTCTCCCTCGGGGGCCCCGTCTTTGACCTGGAGAAGCTCCGCTGGATGAACGGGAAGTACCTCCGGGAGGTGCTCTCCCTGGAGGAGGTGGCCGAGAGGGTCAAGCCTTTCCTCCGGGAGGCGGGGCTTTCCTGGGAAAGCGAGGCCTACCTAAGGCGGGCAGTGGAGCTCATGCGCCCCCGGTTGGACACCCTGAAGGAGCTTCCCGAGAAGGCCCCCTACCTCTTCACCGAGGACTACCCTTTTTCCGAAAAGGCCCGGGCGAAGCTCGCCGAGGGGCTTCCCCTACTCCTCGAGCTCAAGCCCCTCTTGGAAAGGCAGGAGGAGTGGACGGAAACCGCCCTGGAGGTCCTCCTTAGGGGATTCGCAGAGGAGAGAGGGCTGAAGCTTTCCCAGGTGGCCCAGCCCCTGCGGGCGGCCCTCACGGGGAGCCTGGAGACCCCGGGCCTCTTTGAGATCCTGGCCCTCTTGGGGAAGGCCCGGGTGCTTTCCCGCCTGGCAAGGGTCCTCTCGTGAAAGAGGCCGCAAGCTTCCGTATACTTAGAGGGATGAAGAGGCTTCTTCTCGCCCTCGCCCTTTTTCTGGGCCTGGCTAGCGCCCAAAGCGCCATAGGGATGCGCTTTGGCTACGGGGAAGGCTTGGGCCTCACCTTCGGGGCCGGGGTGGAAAACCGCCTGCGGCAGAACCTCTCGGGCCGCCTCCTGGCGGAGCTCTCCCCGGCAGCCCCCGGGGTGGTCCTGGAGGCCAGCCTCCTCTTCAAGCCGGACCTGGGCCAGTACGACCCCACCCTGGCCGGGACCCTCCCCTACTTCGGCGGGGGCCTGAGCGGCCTGGTGGGGCCCACGCCCACCCTGGGGGTGGGCTTCACCCTAGGGCTGGAAGGGCTTCTGGACCCCTACACCGGCCTCTTCGCCGAGGGCACCTACGTCTACGGCTTCGCCCAGTTCCCCAAGGTCTGGCGCCTGGCCCTGGGGGTGAACTTCCGCTAAAGGAACATGGCCGGTTTCTTTGAGCGCCTAAAGGCGGGCCTTGCCAAGACCCGGGAGCGCTTCCTCAAGGGCATCCCCTGGGGGGCCAACCCCGAGGCGGTGCTGGAGGAGCTGGAGGTGGCCCTCCTCGCCGCCGACGTGGGCCTCGAGGCCACGGAGGAGCTCTTAGAGGAGGTGCGGGCCTCGGGCCGCAAGGACCTAAAGGAAGCGGTGAAGGAAAAGCTCGTCCAGATGCTGGAGCCGGACGAGCGGCGGGCCAGCCTGAGGAAGCTGGGCTTCAACCCGCAAAGGCCCAAGGCCGTGGAACCCAAGGGCCACGTGGTCCTGGTGGTGGGGGTGAACGGGGTGGGCAAGACCACCACCCTGGCCAAGCTGGGCCGTTACTACCAGGGCCTGGGCAAGAAGGTGCTCCTCTGCGCCGGGGACACCTTCCGCGCCGCCGGCAGCGCCCAGCTCGCCGAGTGGGGAAAGCGCCTGGGGATCCCCGTGATCCAGGGGGCGGAAGGCGCCGACCCCGCCGCCCTGGCCTTTGACGCCGCCCAGGCCCGGAAGGCACGGGGCTTTGACCTCCTCCTGGTGGACACCGCCGGGCGCCTGCACACCAAGCAGGGCCTTATGGAGGAGCTGAAGAAGGTGAAGCGGGCCATCGCCAAGGCCGATCCCGGGGAGCCCGGGGAGGTGTGGCTGGTGCTGGACGCCGTCACCGGCCAAAACGGCCTGGAGCAGGCCAGGCGCTTCCACGAGGCCTTGGGCCTCACCGGGGTCATCGTCACCAAGCTGGACGGCACGGCCAAGGGAGGGGTGCTGGTCCCCATGGTGCGCACCCTCCGGGTGCCCATCCGCTTCGTGGGGGTAGGGGAAGGGGCGGAGGACCTCCAGCCCTTCGATCCCGAGGCCTTCGTGGAGGCCCTGCTGGAGGCCTAAGCACCTCGTTGCGGGGCGCTTAACCCTTCTCCTCCCCCCTCCAGGGGCAGTGGCGGCACCCAAAGCCGCAGCAGTAGCCCCGCTTGCGGTGGTAGGCCTCGGTGAAGACCACCCGCCCCTCCTCCCAGTAGAAGTCCTCTCCCTCTTGGAGCTCCCGGGGCGCCTCCTCCTCCATGGCCTCCAGTTTAGAGGTATGCTCCTCCCCATGAAGCGCGCCTCCCTCCTCCTCGCCTTCGCCTGGGTGGTGGCCCTGGTGGCCACCTTAGGAAGCCTCTACTACTCGGAGGTGCGGCTTTTCCTGCCCTGCGAGCTCTGCTGGTACCAGCGGATCTTCATGTATCCCCAGGCGGTCCTGCTGGCCATGGCCCTCTGGCGGCAGGACTTCGGCGTCTGGCCCTACAGCCTGGCCCTTTCCCTGGTGGGCGGGAGCATCAGCACCCTCCACCTCCTGGAGCAGAGGTTTCCCCACCTCTTCACCCTGGCCTGCAAGCCCCCGGTGCCCTGCAGCGCGGAATACATCCCCCAGTTCCCCATTCCCTTGCAGGCCCTCCTCGCCTTCCTCCTCATCGCCCTAAGCATGGCCCTCCTGTCCAGGGAGGCCCGCAGGCTTCCCTGATCCAGGGCTTCCCTCTCCTTGGCATGAAGCGGGTGGAGCTCTTCACCGACGGGGCCTGCCTGGGAAACCCCGGCCCCGGGGGCTGGGCGGCCCTTTTGCGCCACGGTGCCCACGAGAAGCTCCTCTCCGGCGGGGAGCTCTGCACCACCAACAACCGCATGGAGCTGAAGGCGGCCATAGAGGGCCTGAAAGCCCTCAAGGAGCCCTGCCAGGTAGACCTCTACACCGACAGCCAGTACCTGAAGAAGGCCTTCACCGAGGGCTGGCTGGAAGGCTGGCAGAAGAGGGGCTGGCGGACGGCGGAGGGCAGGCCGGTGAAGAACCGCGACCTCTGGGAGGCCCTCCTGCAGGCCATGGCCCCCCACCGGGTGCACCTCCACTTCGTGGAGGGGCACGCCGGCCACCCGGAAAACGAAAGGGTGGACCGGGAGGCCAGGCGCCAGGCCCGGGCCCAGCCCAAGGCGCCCTGCCCGCCCCGGCCCTCCACGCTTTTCCACCAGTAGGCATAAAAGCGTTATAATCGGGGCATGCTGGAAACCGCCCTCCGCCCCGAGGACCGGGAAAGCCCCACCTTCAAGGCCAACAAGGACGCCTGGGTGGCCCTGGTGCGGGACTTCAAGGAGAGCCTGGAGAAGGTCCGCCAGGGAGGGGGCCCCAGGGCCATTGAGCGCCAGCACCAGAAGGGCCGCCTCACCGCAAGGGAACGCATCCAGAGGCTCATAGACCCGGGGACGGAGTTCTACGAGCTCATGGCCTTCGCCGGCTGGGGGATGTACGAGGAGTGGGGCGGGGCCCCGGCGGGAGGGGTGGTCGCGGGAATCGGCCGCATCCAGGGGCGGGACTGGATGATCATCGCCAACGACGCCACGGTGAAAGCGGGGGCCTTCTTCCCCATCACCGCCAAGAAGGTCATCCGGGCCCAGACCATCGCCCTGGAGAACCGCATCCCCACGGTCTACCTGGTGGACTCCGCCGGGGTCTTCCTGCCCCTTCAGGACGAGGTCTTCCCCGACCAGGACGACTTCGGCCGCATCTTCTACCTGAACGCCCGCATGTCCGCCCTGGGGATCCCCCAGATCTCGGCCATTATGGGGAACTGCGTGGCCGGGGGGGCCTACCTGCCGGTGATGACCGACGTCCTCCTCATGACCGAGGGGAGCGGGCTCTACCTGGCGGGCCCCGCCCTGGTGAAGGCGGCCATCGGCCAGGAGGTCTCCTCGGAGGAGCTGGGGGGAGCGAGGATGCACTACGAGGTCTCCGGGACCGTGGACTTTTACGAGCCCACGGACGAGGCGGCCCTGGAGCGCATAAGAGAGCTCGCCGCCCTCTACCCACCCCCCCGCCCCGCCCCCTGGGCGGAGGGGCGCAAGGAGCCCAAGGAGCCCCTCTACCCCGTGGAGGACCTCTACGGCCTGGTCTCCCCGGACGGAAGCCGCCCCTACGACCTCCGGGAGGTGATTGCCCGCCTGGTGGACGGCTCGGAGTTCCTGGAGTACAAGGGGGGCTATGGGGAGACCCTGGTCACGGGCTTCGCCCGCATCGGGGGGTACCCGGTGGGCATTGTGGGCAACCAGCGCCTCGTCCTCAAGAAGCGAGGGCGGATTGAGGTGGGCGGGGTCATCTACGCCGAGGCCGCCGACAAGGCCGCCCGGTTCATCCTGGAGGTGAACCAGATGAATATTCCCCTTCTCTTCCTCCAGGACGTGACGGGCTTTATGGTGGGGAAGGAGTCGGAGCAGGCGGGGATCATCAGGCGGGGAGCGAAGCTGGTGAACGCCGTCAGCAACTCGGTGGTGCCCAAGATCACCCTGATCCTGGGGGGTTCCTTCGGGGCGGGAAACTACGCCCTTTCGGGCAAGGCCTACGCCCCCCGGTTCCTCTTCGCCTGGCCCAGCGCCAAGTACGCCGTGATGGGCGGGGCCCAGGCGGCGAAGACCCTTCTGGAGCTGGAGGTGGAAAAGCTCAGGCGGGAGGGTAAGGAACCCTCGGATGAGGAGTTAAAGGAGCTCTACGAGCGCATCAAGGGCCGCTACGAGGAGACCCTGGACCCCCGGTACGCCGCCGCCAGGCTCTGGGTGGACGGGGTGATCTTCCCCCACGAGACCCGGAAGTGGCTCATCAAGGCCCTGGAGGCCTGCGCCCTGAACCCCGAGCGGGAGCCCTTCCGGGTGGGGGTCTTCCAGGTGTAGGAGGGCGAGGTGGCCGAGGCCAGATGGGTGGAGTGCCCCAGGGACGCCTGGCAAGGGTTTTCCCGCTTCATCCCCACCGAGGAGAAGGTGGCCTTTTTGAGGGAGCTTTTGGGAGCGGGCTTCCGCCACCTGGACCTCACGAGCTTCGTCTCCCCCAGGTGGGTGCCCCAGATGGCGGACGCCGAGGAGGTGCTTAAGGCCCTCCCACCCCCGGGGGAGCGCACCTACCTCGCCATCGTGGCCAACGAGCGGGGCCTGGAGAGGGCCCTTTCCGCCCCCAACCTCACCCACGTGGGCTACCCCTTTTCCCTCTCCGAAACCTTCCAGCGCAAGAACACGAACCGCTCCATAGAGGAGTCCTGGCCCCTGGTAGCGGAGATGGTGGAGGAGACCCAGGGGAAGCTCGGCCTCGTGGTCTACCTCTCCATGGCCTTCGGCAACCCCTACGGGGACCCCTGGAGCGTGGAGGGGGTTCTGGAGGCCATGGCCAGGCTGCGGGACCTGGGCGTGAGGGAGATCGCCCTGGCCGACACCTACGGGGTGGCGGACGCAAGGCGCATCCTCGAGGTCCTGAAGGCCGCGGTGGAGCGCTTTGGCCCCGAGGGCCTAGGGGCCCACCTCCACGCCAGGCCCGAGGGGGTCTTGGAGAAGGTGGAGGCGGTGCTGGAGGCGGGCGTCACCTGGCTGGAGGGGGCCCTGGCGGGGGTGGGGGGGTGCCCCTTCGCGGGGGACGAGCTGGTGGGGAACCTCCCCACCGAGACGGTCCTCCCCCACCTGGAAAGGAAGGGCCTCGCCACCGGGGTGGACCTAAGCCGCCTCCCCCTTCTCGCGGAGGAGGCGGCGCGGCTTAAGGCCCGCTACGCCTAGGCCGCCCGCTTGAGGTAGATCCCGGGGTCCGTGGGGTTGGCCACGGCCTGCACCCGCCTAAGCACCTCCTCCGAAGGGTAGCCAAGGAGGGCGGTGAGCTCCCCGGGGGAGACCACGGCCTCGTAAAACCTCCGGGCCCCCCGCTCCAGGAGAAGGCCCACCAGCTCGGAAAGGGCCTCCTCCCCGCCGGGGAAGGCGGGGCCAAAGGCGTCAGGCACCAGGACGTCCTTCTTGCCCCCGTGGAGGAGGAGGGCGTAGCGGGCCCGGTCCCTTCGGTCCTGCCAGTCGGTGATGAGGTAGACCTTGGTCTCGGAGAGCTTCATCCCGCCCAGGGCCGCCCTCAGGGCCTCGAGGCTCACCCGGGGCGCGGCGCGCATGCCCACGCGTTCCATATCCCCATCTTATTCCCTGGAGGTAGGGGCAAAGTTCCCCAGGAGCTTCCGGGCGTAGATCACCTGCCCGGCGTGGTGCTGGGCGTGCTCCACCAGGTGGTGGAGCACATGGGCCCGGGGGGCCTCCACCCCCTGGCTCCCCACGGGAACCGGCTTCCCCAGGTCCTCCTCCTTCAGGCCCTGGAGGGCGGGGAAGAGGGCCTCCCAAGCCTCCCGGAAGCGGGCCACCACCACCTCTTTGGGCTCGGCCCCGCCCAAAAGCTCCCACTCCCTCCCCCGCCTCGCCCACTCGGGGAGGTGGAGGGGGAGGGCGTAGGAGCCGAGGCGCAGGGAGCTTCCCGCGATGTGGCGCACCAGGCCGCCGATGGGGTTCACCCCCTCCTTGGGCCGCCACCAGAAGCCTTCCTCGGGGAGGTCAAAGGCCCACTTTTCCAGGTGCAGGGCCACCTCCTTCAGGCCCTGGACCCAGGCCGAGACCGCCGGGGGCACCCCCGGCACCAAGGGTTCCAAAAAGGGCGCGGGCATGCCCCTATGCTACCCCAACCCCTAGACTGGGTAGGGTATGGAAGGCCTGGTCCTCCCTCCCCTTCCCTTCCTCCTTCGGCGAAGGCCCCCAAAAGCCTGCCCCGCCTGCGGCCTCCCCCGGGGCTTGGCGGCACAGGCGGCCCGTTACCAGCGCTTCTGCCCCCATGTGGCCGTCCGCGCCTGCCCCTTCGGCCCCAGGCGGGGGGTTACCGAGAGCGCCGATGAGGGTAGAGGAAACCCACCAGGCCTTTGACCGGGACCTCGCCGATTACCTGGAGAAAAAGGGGGTGCGGCCCTCCTGCCGGGCGGGGTGCTTCGCCTGCTGCTTCGGCTGGGTCACCCTCTCCCGCCTCGAGGCCCTGGCCCTCCTCCCCCACCTCACCCCCGCCCAGAAGGCCCGCCTCCTGGAGGAAGGCCCGAGGCGGCTTGCCCTTTTGCAGGAAGGCAAGGACGACCCCGGGTTTCCCGGCCGCCACTTCCGGACCCGCACCCCCTGCCCCCTCCTGGAAGGGGGCCTATGCGGGGTCTACCCCCGGAGGCCCCTGGCCTGCCGGGGCCTCCTCACGGCGGGAAGCCCCCACCTCTGCCTTCCCGAGGCCGAGGCCCCCGAGGGCCACTTCCTCCCCGTGCCCTGGCGCATGGCCCGCCTGCGCATGGAAGCCCTCTGGGAGGAGGAGAGGAAGCGCTACGGCTTCGTCCTCCTGGGGGAGCTTGCGGGCCTCCTCTACCTCCTCCTCCAGGGCCTCCCCCGGGAGCGGGCGGGGGTGGAGGAGGCCCTGGAGGCCTTGGGGGTCCTGGGGGGGAGGTGGGGGTACCAGCTGGTCTAGGTACCCCGCCCTGGCGTGGGCGCTTGGGGCGAAAGGAAAAGCGGCCCGCAGGCCGCCCTTTGGCGGAGGGGGCGGGATTCGAACCCGCGAGGCCCCTCTTAGGGCCTACCGGTTTTCGAGACCGGCCCGTTCAACCGCTCCGGCACCCCTCCCTGAGCCGGGAGAAGAAGTCCCTTAAGAGCTTAGCACACTCCCCTTCCCGAACACCACCCGCCATCCTCCGCCCGTCCCCGAAGCGGGTGAGGGCCCCTTCCTTGAGGTTCTCCGTCCCGTAGACCACCTCCACCCCGGCCTCGAGAAGGGCGTGGTGGCACATGCGGCAGGGCTCCAGGGTGACATAAAGCCTCCCGCCCCGCGCCCCCCGGCCCAGGTTCCGGAGGAGGAGCATCTCCGCATGGGCCGTGGGGTCCCCGGTGGCCTCCACCCGGTTGTGGGCGGCGTGGACCTCCCCCCCCACCACCAGAACGGCCCCCACGGGCACCTCGCCCTCCGCAAAGGCCCGCCTGGCCTCCTCCAGGGCGAGCCCCATGAGGCCCTCGGCCTCGGAGGGCGGGAAGAGCCCCAAGACCTCCTCCACCTGCCTCCCCTCCCCCCGCACGGGCCAGAGGGGCCTGAGCTCCTTAGGCACCCCCTTCTCCGCCAGGAACTCCACCAGCCGCTTCCTTCCAAAGGGCAGGGCCAGGTAGTCCCCGGGCGCCGCCCGGCGGAAGCCCGGGGGAAGGGGCACCTTGGGGGTGGGAGGGATGAGGAAGAGCGTCCCCCCCTGCCTGCGGGCGGTGTGCCCGCCTGGGAGGGTGCCCGCCTTTCCCCTCAAGGCCTCCTCTAGGAGGAGGACCAGCCGGTGTTCGGGGCGGAGGTCCAAGGCCTCCAGCACCTGGCGCAACGCCCGGTGGCGCAGGGCCTGGGGGGCGTGGAGGAGGGGGGCCGCCCGGTAGGCGGGGACGAAGAAGCGGGCATCGGGGAGGAGGCGGGCCTGGGCTTCCCGCTCCAGGAGGGGGTCCTCGGCCTCCCGCACCTGGGCGAAGCGGAAGAAGGCCTCCCGGGCCCGGGGAAAGCGCTCCAGGAGGAGGGGGAAGACCACGAGGCGCAGGTAGTTCCGGTCCAGGGAGAGGTCCCGGTTACTGGGGTCCTCCCGCCAGGCCTCTCCCAGGGCCCGCAGGTAAGCCCTCAGGTCCTCCCGGGGAAAGGGAAGGAGGGGGCGGACCACGAGCCCCTCCTTCTCCCGGATGCCAAGACCCCTGGCCGTGCCCTGGAGGAGCTTGAGGAGAAGGGTTTCCGCCTGGTCGTCCAGGGTGTGGGCGGTGAGGATGGCCTTGGCCCCCACTTCCCGGGCCACCCGGTGGAGAAAGGCGTAACGCACCTCCCGGGCCAAGGCCTCCAGGTTCTCCCCCCGCCTCCCGGCGATCCTTCCCACCTCCACCCGCTCGGCGAAGAAGGGAAAGCCCAGCTTCTCCGCCAAGGCCCGCACGAAGGCCAGGTCCTCGGGGCTTTCAGGGCGGAGGCCGTGGTCCAGGTGGGCCACCACCCCCCCTCTCCCGGCCCGCCGGACCAGGTAGGCCAGGGCCACCGAGTCCCCGCCCCCCGAGACGGCCAGGACCAAGGGGTCCCTGGGGGCAAGCCGCTCCAGGCGCTCTCTAAAGGCGGCCTCGAGGGGAAGCAAGCCCAATACCCCTTCTCCCCCTTTCCCTCACCCCGCCGGCTTGGGGAAGCCCGCCTAGGGGCCCCCCTGCTGGCCCAAGCCAGCATGGGGTGGCATCACGCCTCCAGCAACCCAGAGCGGGATCGGGCGGCCTGCCCTTTCCAGCCCCACCGCCACACCCCGCATGGGTCCAGTCTACGATAGACTGGGGGCATGCGGATCCGCTTTCGGGAAAACGGGCCCTACGTGGTGGAGCTCCCCCCGGGGGCCAAGGTGCGCCTCAACGGGGAAGAGATTCCCCTTCCTAAGGGCAACCTGGCCCTTTGCCGCTGCGGCGGTTCCCAGAGGAAGCCCTTCTGCGATGGCACCCACAAGACCCTGGGGTTCCAGGCCGAAGCGGGGGAGATCCGGATAGAGGTGGCTCAAGGCTAAGGGGGCTCCGCCCCGGGGCCCCGGCCAGAAGGGGCAAAACCCCGGGGGTTCCCGGGGCTTCCTGGTGGGCGCGAGTGGACTTGAACCACCGACCCCTACCGTGTCAAGGTAGTGCTCTGGCCACCTGAGCTACGCGCCCTTGCCTTTGGAGGCGCCGGCCGGATTCGAACCGGCGAATGGAGGTTTTGCAGACCTCTGCCTTACCCCTTGGCTACGGCGCCAAGCCGTAAGGTATGGTAGCACGGGAAGGAAGCCCTGTCAAGGAAAGCCCTTTCCCAGCGGGAAATGCTATGATGCCAGGCAATGGGCGAGGTCTTCGTGCGCTTAAGGCGGGGCCGCTGGCCCCTTTCCAAGGGGCTTTTGGTGGAGGCCCTCCTGCCTTTAGGGGTGTCCCTGGAGGCCGCCCAGGCCGTGGCCCACACCGTGGAGGAGCGCCTCAAGGAGGAAGGGCGCAAGGAGGTGGGGCCCAAGGCCTTGCGGCAGGTCTTCCTGGAGGAGGTGGCCAAGGCCCTGGGCCAGGGGATGGCGGAAAGGCTCTCGCGGCAGACCCTTCCCTTTGAAGAGATCCTCGTCCTGCGGGGAAGGCGGCAGAGGCCCTTTTCCAAGGGGCTCCTGGCCCAGAGCCTGGAGGAGGCCGGGCTTCCCCTAAAGGAGGCCCACGCCCTGGCCAAGGCGGTGGAGCGCCGCCTGAGGGAGGAGGGGGTGCGGAGGATCTCCGCCCGTCGCCTGGAACAGGTGGTGGCGGAGGAGGTGGCCCGGGCCAAGGGCAAGGGTGCCGGCCAGCGCTACCTAGAGCGCCAGGCCTTCGCCGGGGAACTCTTCGTAGAGGAGGAGGGCGGCGAGCCCCGCATGCCCTTTTCCAAGGGCATCCTGGCCCAGTCCCTCATGGGCATCGGCCTCTCCCCGGAGCAGGCCTACCGCCTGGCCCGGGAGATGGAACGGGCCTTGCGCCAGGAGGGAAGGCGGGTGGTGGGGCGCACGGAGCTCAGGGAACGGGTATACCAGGCCCTCCTCAAGGAGGTGGGGGAGGAGGCGGCCCGCCGCTACCTCCTCTTGCGGAGCCTCCGGAGGAGCGCCCGGCCGGTCCACATCCTCATCGGGGGGGTCACGGGGGTGGGGAAAAGCGTCCTCGCCTCGGCCCTGGCCTACAGGCTGGGCATCACCCACATCGTCCCCTCGGACGCGGTGCGGGAGGTCTTCCGGGCCAGCCTCTCCCGGGACCTCCTCCCCACCCTCCACCTCTCCACCTTTGAGGCCTGGAAGGCCCTCACCCCGGACCTCCTCACCGAGGAAGGCCACGAGGCCCGGGTCCTAAGGGGGTTCCTGGACCAGGTGGCCCGGGTGGCGGTGGGCCTCAGGGCCATCCAGGAACGAAGCGCCCTGGAGGGCACCTCCATAGTCCTGGAGGGGGTTCACGTGGTGCCCCGTTACCTGGACCATCCCCACCGGGAGAGGGTCCTTACCGTGCCCATGCTGGTGGTCCTCCACGACGAGAAGCTCCACCGGGACCGCTTCCTCCTGCGCGACCGGGAAACGGGCCACGCCCGCCCCCAGGAAAAGTACCTGAGGCACTTCCCCGAGATCCGCCTCATCCAAGACCACCTTCTCCTCCTGGCCCAGGAGGAGGGGACCCCGGTCATCCCCGGGGAGGACCTGGACGAGGCGGTGGAAAAGGCCCTGGAGGTGCTGGTGGCCTACCTCGAGGCCCAAAGCCCGGAGGCGGCCCGTGCTTGAGGCCCTGGTCTTCCCCCTCCTCATGGCCCTGGCCTTCCGGCTGGAAAGGCGCCTTCCCCTCTGGGTCCTGGGGGTGTGGATCAACTTTCTCTGGTTCGTTTACCAAAACCAGTGGGGCTCCGGGTGGCTGGCCTATCTTCGGGGCCTGGGGGCGGGCCTCTTCCTGGCGGCGGGCTACGGCAGGCCGGGCCTCGCCTGGGCCCTCACTCCCTGGCCCCTTCTCCTCTACCTGCGCCTGGACCTAAAGGAGTTCGTCCTCTACCTCCCCGCCATGGGGGAAGGCCTGCTCCTGGGGGCCCTCCTTTACCTGGCGGGCTTCCGCAGGCGGTAGGCCAGGTAGGGTAGCCCGAGGCCCAAGGCCCCTCCCAGAAGGGCGTGGAGGGGGTAGCCGAAGAAGACCTGCAGGAGGAGGTAAAGGGCCAAGAGCCCCAGGAAGAGGGGCACGGGGAAGGGCCTCTCCCCGTAGGCCAGGCCCGCCCCCCCCAGGGCCAGGCCCAAGGCCAAGGCGATGCCCTCCTGGTGGGGGCGAAGCCAGAGGAAGTACACGTACCCCGCCACCCCGAGGAGGGAGAGGGCCTGGGCCAGGCGGTTGGGGTCCATCACGCCTTCACGAAGCGGGCCACCAGGAGCTGGGAAAGGACCAAGGCCACGCCCCCCCAGGCCACCTGGGGCTCCCGCCCCAAAAAGCCCATGGCCGCCGAGAAGACCCCGGCCAGGAGGAAGAAGGGCACGTACCTGGGACTCACGGTGAGGCCCAGGACGAAGGCCACCAGAAACCCCGCCACCCCCGGGGAGAGGCTCGCCCCCAGGGCCAGGAAGAGGAGCATGAGGGCGATGGTGATGGCCCCGGCCAGGTAGTAGGCCCCGGGGAAGGGCTCGGGAACCTTTTTGCGGGTGCGCTTGGCCTCTGCCATGCCCCAAGGCTATCACAAAAGCCCGGCGGCCTCGGCCACCCTCTCCAGGCTTGCCGGAACCGGCGGGACCATCTCGGCAACCCGCTCGGCGGTGGCCGGGTCCTTGAGGCCGTGGCCCGTGAGGGTGAGGACCACGGTGCTCTCCGGCCCAAGCCTCTCCTCCCGGAGGAGCCTGAGGACCCCGGCCATGGCGGCGGCGCTGGCGGGCTCGCAAAAGATCCCTTCCTCCCGGGCCAGGTAGCGGTAGGCCTCGAGGATCTCCTCGTCCGTCACCGCCTCTATGAGCCCCCCCGACTCCTCCTTGGCCCGAATGGCCCCCTGCCAGCTGGCCGGGTTGCCGATGCGGATGGCGGTGGCCAAGGTCTCGGGCCGTTCCACCGGGCGCCCGAGGACGAGGGGCGCCGCCCCCGCCGCCTGGAAGCCCAGCATCTTGGGAAGCCTTGTGGCCCTCCCCAGGGCGAAGTACTCCTTGTACCCCATCCAGTGGGCGGTGATGTTCCCGGCGTTCCCCACGGGAAGGGCGTGGTAGTGCGGGGCATCGCCCAGTTCGTCCACCACCTCAAAGGCCAGGGTCTTCTGGCCCTCCAGGCGATGGGGGTTCACCGAGTTCACCAGGGCCACGGGGTAGGCCTCCGTGAGCTTTCGGGTGAGGCGGAGGGCGTCGTCAAAGCTCCCCTCCACCTGGACGATCCTGGCCCCGTGCACCAGGCTCTGGGCCACCTTGCCCAGGGCCACGTACCCCGCCGGGAGGACCACGATGGCCCGGATCCCGGCCCTTGCGGCGTAGGCGGCGGCGGAGGCGGCGGTGTTCCCGGTGCTGGCGCAGGCGATGGCCTTCGCCCCCGCCTCCACCGCCTTGGAGACGGCCAGGGTCATCCCCCGGTCCTTGAAGCTCCCCGTGGGGTTCAGGCCCTCGTACTTGGCGTAGAGGCGGATGCCCCACCTCCTCGCCTCCTCGGGGCCCTTCAGGGGGATGAGGGGGGTGGAGCCCTCCAGGAGGCTTATGACCGGTGTTCTCTCCGAGACCGGGAGGAGGTTGCGGTAGCGCTCTATGAGGGGCAGCCGCATGGCCCTATGCTCCGGCTCCCAGGCCCCGCCGTCAAGGGAGGAAAAGGCCCCGGGTTTCCAGGACGAAGCCGGGAAGCTCGGGGTCCAAAGGCACCCGTTCCGGCCCCCGGTGGCGCTCCACCCCCCCCGGGCGGAAGACCTCCACCCCGTGGGCGTAAGGGTCCAAAAGGACCACGAGGCGCACCCCGTTTTTCAGGTACCAAGCCCCCTTCTCCCGCAGCTCCTCCAGGCTTTGGCTCCGGGAGCGTACCTCAAAGACCGCCTCCGGGGCTAAGGGAGGAAACCCTTCCCGCTCCTCCGGGGAGAGGGCCCGCCACCTTTCGCCCCGGAGGAAGGCGGCGTCCGGGGAGAGGACCGCGCCGTCGGGGAGCTTGAACCCCGTGGAGGCGTCAAAGACCACCCCTAAGCCCCGCGCCTCGTTCCAGCGGTAAAGCTGCCCGAGAACGGCGGCGCTGATGCGCCCGCTCTCGCCACCTGTAGGGGACACGGCTAGCCTCCCGTCGGCCAGGCGCTCAAACTGCCAGCCGGGGTTCCGCTCAGAAAGGAGGCGGAGTTCCTCATCGCTCACGGGGCGCAGGAGGTCCAAAAGGGGCACGGCCTCATTCTACCCCCGGCCAGGGGCTTCCCTCCTCCAAAGGGGGCCTCGCCCGGGGAGCGGGCAGGTGCCCCGGGGCCCCGGAGAGGAAGCGGAGGAGGTCGGCGAAGAGGCCGCTGGCCGTGGCCCCGCCCCCCGCCCCGGGCCCCGCCACGAAGGCCTCCCCCAAGGGCCTCGCCCGCACGTGGAGGGCGTTCCCCTGCGCCCTCGCCAGGGGGTGGTCCTGGGGAAGCCGCACCGGGGCCACCCGGGCCCGCCACCTCCCTCCTTCCCCGAAGAGGCTCGCCACCAGGCGGACCCTCTCTCCCCGGGCCTCCGCCTCCTTCAGGGCCTCCGGGGTGAGGCGGGCGATCCCCCGGGCCTCCACCTCCCCGAAGGGGAAGGCGGGGTCCACCAGGAGCCGGGCGAGGAGGGTGAGCTTGTGGGCGGCGTCTATCCCTTCTACGTCCAAGGTGGGGTCGGCCTCGGCGTAGCCCAGGCGCTGGGCCTCGGTAAGGGCCTCGGCGTAGGTCCGGCCCTTCTCCATCTCCTGGAGGATGTAGAGGGTGGTGCCGTTCAGGATCCCGTGCAGCTCCAAGAGCTCGCTTCCCCTCAAGGTCTCCAGGAAGGAGAGGGCGGGGGTGCCCGCCATGACGCTGGCCTCGTGGTAGATGAGCCCCTCCTCGGCGAAGGGCCTCAAGCGGTCCCAGGCCTCGGCCAAAAGGGCCTTGTTGGCGGTGATGAGGGGGATGCCGGCCTCGAGGGGGGAAGGAGGAGACTCAGGGGGGCCTCCACCCCCCCCATGGCCTCCACCACCAGGTCGGCCTCCAGAAGGCCAAAGGGCTCGGTGTGGAGGAGCTCCTGGGGAATGGCCCTGGGCTTTTTGGGGTCCCGCACCAAAACGCCCAGAAACCGGGGGGCAAACCCCAGGGCGGAAAGCTCCTCCTGCCTTTCCAGCACCAGGCGGTAGAAAGCGCTCCCCACGGTGCCGCCCCCCAGGAGGGCGATCTTTAAAGCCTCCATGTAGGGGATTATAAAGGGGTGGAAGCGAAGGACCTCCTCGAGGAACGGGCGCGGGAGCTCGGCCTCCTCACCGCCTGGGCCCCCCTGGACCCGCCCCCTGAGGCGGAGGCCCGCCACCGGGCCTGGGTCCGGGCGGGCCACCACGGGGGGATGGCCTACCTGGAACCCCCGGAGCGCTTCCACCCCAGAAGGCGCTTCCCCTGGGCGAAAAGCGCCCTCCTCCTCTATGCCCCCTACGCCTACCCCGACCCCGGCCTCCCCCCGGGGGGGCTAAGGAGGGGCCGGGTGGCCCGCTACGCCTGGGTGCGGGACTACCACCTCCTCCTGGGGGCGGTCCTTGGGGAGCTGGAGGGGGTGGCGGGGGGCCTGGGCCTCCCGGCCAAGGGCTACGTGGACCACGGGCCCCTCCCCGAGCGCACCCTGGCCGCCCTCTCCGGGACGGGCTGGATCGGGAGAAGCGGCTACTTCCTTTCCCAGGCCTTCGGGGTCCACGCCTTCCTCGGGGTCCTCCTTACCCCCCTGGAGGTGGAGGCGCCCCCCCTCCACCAGAACCGTTGCGGCCGCTGTACCCGTTGCCTTGCCGCCTGCCCCACGGGAGCCCTCCTGGGGGACGGCACCCTGGACGCCCGCGCCTGCGTGAGCTACCTCACCATTGAGCACAAGGGCTTCATCCCCCCCTCCCTCTGGCCGGGGATAGGGGACTGGCTTTTCGGCTGCGACCTCTGCGGGGAGGCTTGCCCCTGGGAGCGGTTCGGCAAGGTCTGGAGGGGCTTCCGGCCCGAGCCCGGGCTCGCCCACCCAGACCTTCTGGACTTCTTCCGCCTCTCGGGGCGGGCCTTCCAAAGGAAGTACGCGGGTACCGCCTTCCTCCGGGCGGGAAGGGCCCGCATGGCCCGGAACGCCCTCATCGTCCTCTTCCACCTGGGCCTCGGGGAGAGGCTCTTTTGGGAGGCCGCCCAAGACCCAAGCCCCCTGGTCCGGCACACCGCCCTCCAGGCCCTCCATCTCCTGGGAAAGCCCCTGGACCCCTTCCTGAAGGACCCCGACCCCCGGGTCCGGAGGGAAGCCCTACTCCTTTTGGAAGCGCCCGGTGCGGTAGACCTTCTCCAGGACCGAAGGGAGCCCCCAGGCCCGGAGGTCAAAGAGGAGGGGGCCTAGGTCGTAGGGCACTTTGAGGAAGCGGGCCTCCAGGGTCTTGGTGTCCAGGACCATGGCGTCCGCCCCGTGCTCCCCGGTAAGGCTCAAGCCCACGCTCCCCGGGTCCGCCACCACTCCCCTCCCCACCCGCCGCGCCAGGGGCAGGTGCCGCCCCCCGAGGAGGAGGACCTCCGCCCCGTAGCGCTCCAAGAATCCGTGGAGCTCCCGGGCCTCCCCCAGAAGGTCCACCTGGGCCTCGGGGTTGCCGGGCTTGCCGTGGAAGGCCACAAGGCGCATCTCCCCGTAGGTCCTGCGGTGGGAGAGCCTGAGGGCGCGCAGGTAGGCGAGCTCCTTCTCCCCCAGTTGCGCCCGGGTCCACTCCAGGGTGGCCTTGCCGATCCCCTCAGGGAGGGGGCCGGGCAAGGGGTAGGCCACCCTTAAGTCCCAGGCCCCGGCGATGGCGGAAAGCCCCTCCTGCCAGATCTTGTGGATCACCTGCCGGGGGTGGGGCCCGTAGCCCACCAGGTCCCCGAGGACCAGGACCTCGTCCACGCCCTCGGCCCTCAGGGCCTCGAGGGCGGCCTCGAGGGCGGGCAGGTTGGCGTGGATGTCCGAGAGGAGCCCGAGGCGCATGGGTCCATTCTGCCATCCTTCCCGCCAAAGCCGGGTGCAAAGCGGCCAGGGAACCCTTATGGTGGAAGGGTGCGGGCCTTCCTCTTGGGCCTCCTCCTGGCCCTCACCCTGCCCCCCTTCCCCCTGGGCCTCCTCACCCCCCTGGTCCTGGCCTTCCTCCTAAGGGGGGGGTTCCGGGAGGGGTTCTGGATGGGGGTAGGGTTCTTTGGCCTTCACCTCCTCTGGCTTCCCCAAAGTTTCGCCGAAAACTTCGGCCCCTGGGGGGCGGTGCCCTTCCTTCCCCTGGTCCTCGTCAAGGCCCTCTCCTTCGGCCTCCTCTTCGCCCTCACCCCCACGCCCCTCATGCGGGTGGGGGGCTGGGTCCTCCTGGAGTGGCTCACGGAGCAAGGGGAGCTCGCCTTCCCCTGGGGGCTTCTGGGCTACGCCCTGGTGGAGGCCCCGGGGAGGGTCCTCGCCGCCCTAGGCGGGGTCTACCTCCTCTCCCTCCTGGTCCTCCTGGTGGCCCTTGGCCTCAGGGAGAGGCGGCTTTGGGTCCTCCTCCCCTGGACCCTCCTCTGGCTCCTTCCCCTCCCGCCCGCCAAGCCCGAGGGGAAGGCCCTCCTGGTCCAGGGGAACATCAACCCCCTGAAGAAGTACCAGGGGAAGCTGGACGAGGCGGTCTACCTGAGGCTCACCGAGGCCGGGCTAAAGGCCCACCCCGAGGCGGACCTGGTGGTCTGGCCAGAGACGGCGGTTTGGCAAATCCCCCGGGAGGTGGACACCCTCCTCCAGGGGCGGCCCCTCCTCACCGGCCTCAACCTCTTCGGCCCCAACCGGGCGGTGCTCTACCGGGAGGGCAAGCTCCTCGGCCACTACGACAAGACCCGCCTCGTCCCCTTCGGGGAGCGCTTTCCCCTACGGGAGGTTTTGGGCGGGGTCTACGCCTTCTTCTTCCGGGCCATGGGGCTTGGGGACCTGGCCGACCGCGTCCCCGGGGAAAGGGTGGTTCCCATGGGGCCCTTTGGGGTCATGATCTGCTACGAGTCCGTCTTTCCCTCCGTGGCCCGAAGCCTGGCGCGGGAAGGGGCGGGGGTCCTCGTCCTCCTCACCAACGACGCCTGGTTCGGCCCCTCCTTTGGGGGCAGGCAGCACTTCGCCCTGGGACGCTTAAGGGCGGTGGAGACGGGGCGCTGGCTCCTCAGGGCCGGGAACGACGGGATCACCGCAAGCGTTGACCCATTCGGCCGGGTGGTGGCGGAAATCCCCCCGCACCAAGAGGGTTTCCTCCTCGCCCCTTACGCCCTAAAGACGGGCCTCACCCCTTACGCCCGCTTCGGGGACTGGGCGGTGGGCCTGGCGTTGACCATCTTCCTCCTTGGCCTTATCCTTAGGGTGCGTCCGCCGGGGTGGCGGAACCGGTAGACGCGGCAGACTCAAAATCTGCTGTCCGCAAGGACGTGCGGGTTCGAGTCCCGCCCCCGGCACCAAAAGGCCCCTTCGGGGGCCTTAGGCTTTATCCCAAAGGGCGAGGACATAGCCTTCCTCCACCCGGAAGCGGGGCGGGCTTCCCAAGGCCTCCCGGAAGAGGGCCTCCAAGGCTTCCAGGGAAAGCCGCCGGGCGAGGAGCGGCCCCACCTCCTCCTCCCGGTAAGGCCACTCCAAGACGGCCACCCGCCTGGCCACCCGGGAGGCCTCCTTTAGGGCCGGGATGGGGTCCAGGTGGTGGAGGGCGAGGCCGAAGAAGGCCAGGTCAAAGCTATCCTCGGGGAAGGGCAGGGCCTCGGCCCGCCCCTCCACGAACCGGGCCCCCTTCACCCTGGCCCGGGCCACCTCGAGGCGGTCCGCCCGGGGGTCCAGGCCCACGGTGAAGAGGCCCAAGGCGGCGAAAGCCTCGGCGAAGACCCCGGTGCCGGTGCCGATGTCCAGGGCGCTCTTGGCCTCCAAGCCTTCCAGGGCCTTGCGGGCCACCTCCCCGGGGGGAAAGCGCCTGAGCCTTTCCTCGCTGCGGAAGGGGTCCTTAGCCTCGCAGGCGTTGGTGAAAAGGGCCCACATGACCAACGCCCCCTCCTCCGCCGCCTTCTGAAAGGCCCTTTGCAGGGTGAGGAAGACCGCCTCCTCCTCCCCGGAAACCTCCGAGTGGGTGGGGAAGACGCGGTAGCTCGCCCCGCTTTCCTCCAGGGCCAGGAGGGCCTTCTCCACCGCCTTGTAGTCCCCTTGGAGGAGGGGATAAAGGGCGAAGAGGGCCTTCACCGCCATCTCCCCAAGTATAGGGCGGGGCGGTTCCCGGCCCGCCTTCCCGCAAGGTCCGCCTCCTCGTAGGGGGGCTTAGCCTCGGGGGCAAGAAACACCGCCTCCCCCTCCGCCTCAGGGGGCCCCAGGAGGGCCTTCAGATCCTCCCGGGTGAGGAAGCGGGCCGCGGCCCAGGGAAGCACCCCCTTCTCCCCGAGCCTCCGGTAGAGGGCGGCCCAGGGGGAGAGGGCCTCCAGAATCCCCACCAGGAGGGCCCCGCCCGGGCGGAGGACCCGCCTGGCCTCGAGAAGGACCCGCCCCACCTCCTCCACGAACTCCAAGGTGGTGAAGAGGAGGACCACGTCAAAGCCCGCCTCGGGAAAGGGCAGGGCCTCGCCCCGGGCCCGCACCCAGGTGGCCTCGGGCACCTGCCTCCTACCCACGGCGAGCATGGCCTCGGAGGGCTCCACCCCCACCTTCCCGGGGTAAGGAAGGCGCCTGAGCCAGTAGCCGGTCCCCGCGCCCACCTCGAGGAGGCTCTTCCCCTCCGGAAGAAGCCCCTTTAGAGCCCTCTCCTCCTCGGCGATGACGAAGGCCCCCAAGGGGGTCCCATACCAGTCCTCGTAGGCCTCGGCCAAGGGGGCGAAGGGGTCCACGCCCCTAGTCTAGCCGCACCACCACGCCCTCGTCGGGGCGCAAAAGAAGCCTCTCCCCCACCTCCTCCTCCCAGTCCAGGTAGGTGGAAAGGGCCACCCTCCCCCCGCGGGGAAGCTCCAGGGCCTTCTCCCTCTCCGTGAGGTTCAGGGCCACGAGCCACCCCTCCCCCCGGAGGTAGGCGTAGACCCCGTCCCTCGCCCGGTAGGTGCGGTAGGCCCCATAGAGGAGGTCCGGGTCCTTCCTCAAGGCCATGAGGCGCTTCACCAGGTGGAGCATGGAGCGGGGGTCCTTCTCCTGGAAGGCCACGTTGCGGGTCTGGTAGTCAGGGTTCACGGGAAGCCAGGGTTCCACCGTGGAGAAGCCCGCGAAAGGCGTGTCGTCCCACTGCATGGGGGTCCGCTCGGGGTCCCGGCCCGGGGGAAGGCCGTGCTCCCCCAGGCGGCCTTTCTGCCTTAGGGCTGCGGGGTCCTGTACCTTCTCCGGGGGGATCTCCCCGTTTTGCATGCCGATCTCGTCCCCGTAGTACCAGGTGGGGGTGCCCCTTAAGGTGAAGAGGAGGGTGGCCGCCACCCGGGCCCCTGCCTCCCCCAGGCGGGAGGCGAGGCGAGGCTGGTCGTGGTTCCCCAGGACCCAGTTGGGCCAGTCCCAGGGGGTGAGGAGGCTCTCGTACTCCTCCACGATGCGGGCCAGGTTCTCGGGCCGCCAGTCGGGAAGCCCCCGGAAGATGAGGTGGAAGTTGAAGGGCAGGTGGCACCCCGCCTGGTAGTAGCGCACCAGCTGCGGGAAGGGCAGGTAAATCTCCCCCACCATCACCCGCTCTCGGCCGGGCTCCGAGAACTCGTCCAGGACCTGGCGCATCTCCCGCACGTAGGCGTAGGTCTCCGGCTGGTCCTCGGTGAAGACGTGGAGGTGGCGGCCCCGGTCCCACATGCCCGGGCGCCACTCGGGGTTGCCGGGCTCGTCCCGCAGGAGGAGGTCCTCGGCCAGAAGCCAGAGGACGTCTACCCGGAAGCCGTCTACCCCCCGCCTCAGCCAGAAGCGCATGGCCTCCTTGACGGCCTCCCGCACCTCGGGGTTACGCCAGTTGAGGTCGGGCTGCTCGGGAAGGAACTGGTGCAGGTAGTACTGGCCCGTGGCCTCGTCCAGGGTCCAGGCGGGGCCGCCGAAGAAGCTCTGCCAGTTGTTGGGGGGGCCGCCATCCGGCCCAGGGTCCGCCCAGACGTACCAGTTGCGCTTGGGGTTGTTCCGGGAAGCGCGGGACTCCAGGAACCAGGGGTGCTCGCTGGAGGTGTGGTTGGGGACGAGGTCTATGAGGACCCTTAGCCCCAGGGCGTGGGCTTCCTCTAGGAGGCGGTCAAAGTCCTCCAGGGTCCCGAAGATGGGGTCCACATCGCAGTAGTCGGCCACGTCGTAGCCGAAGTCCTTCATGGGGCTTTTGTAGAAGGGGGAAAGCCAGACCGCCCCCACCCCCAGGGACTTCAGGTAGGGAAGCCGCCTGCGGACGCCCTCGAGGTCCCCGACGCCGTCCCCGTTGGTGTCCTGGAAGCTCCGGGGGTAGACCTGGTAGATGACCGCCTCTTTCCACCACATGGCCTCAGTGTACACCCGGGCCTGGAAGCTCTTCCACAGGCTGGCAGGGGGAAACCCCCTGCCCCCCGTGGCGGGGGTGGAGGCCTTTATGTGGCAGAGCCAAGGCGTGGACACTTAGCCCACGCGGAGGGGCTCCACGCGGGGCCGGAAAGCGGCCTCTTCCGGCAAAAGCCGCCGCCTCTTGGCCCGGCGGTAGACGGCGTCCCACATGCGGCAGAAGGAGCAGACCGCCCCCGTGGTGGGGTAGCCGCACCGCTGGCACTCCCTTAGGTCCACCCCTTCCTCGGCCTTCAGGCGGGGCTGGATCTTCTCCAGAAATCCCTCCAGAAGGCGAAGCTTGGCCCCGGGCATGGCCCGCTCCACCAGGTTCAAGGCCTCCTTGTAGAGGAGGCTCTTGGCCCCCTTGGCGTTGGGGCACTCCTCGTGGAGGTAGCGGATGCCCCGAAGGAGGGCGTAGGAGAGGACCTCCCGCTCGGTAAAGCGGTAGAAGGGCTTGACCCGGGCGGCGAGGCCGGGCCTTTCCGGCAGGACAGGCCCCTGGCGGACCAGGGCGTCTTCCTGCGGGTTTAAGAGGTTCCCGAAGAGGACAGCGGCCTCGTCGTCCAGGTTGTGCCCCGTGGCCACCGCCCGGAAGCCCTCCTCCACCGCCACCTGGTTGAGGATGTACCGCTTGGAGAGGCCGCAGGCGGAGCAGGCCACCCGCCCGGAAAGCTCGGCAAGCTCGGGGACGCCAAAGCCGTAGGCCTCCTTTAGGTCCACCACCAAAAGCTCCAGGCCCCTTTCCTTGGCGAAGGCCTGGGTGGCCTCGAGGCTCCTTCTGGAGTACTCCCCGATGCCGAGCTCTATGTGGAGCCCCACCGCCTCGTAGCCCAGGCGGGAGAGCACGTCCCAAAGGGCCAGGGAGTCCTTCCCCCCCGATACCGCCACCAGGACCCTCTCCCCGGGGAAGAGCATCCGGTGGCGGCGGATGGCCCTTTCCGTTTCCTTGACAAACCAGTCCAGGTAGTGCTCCCGGCAGAGGGCGAGCCCCCGGGACTTCATCTCCACCTGGGCCTTCTCCCCACAGACCTTGCAGACCACGCTACCCTCCCGAGATAGCGGAGAGGACCTCTATGGCGTCCTCCTCGCGCACCTCATCCTCCAGGGTGAGGAGCGCCTCGCCCCGCACCGCCACCACGGTCTCCGGGTTCAGGCCGAGCTCCTCCAGGACCTCCCTTAAGGGCCTGTTCCCCTTGACCTCCACCTCCTGGCGCTCGGGAAGCCGCAGAACGACCCTCACCCCACTAGTCTAGCAGGTGGGGGCCCACGAGCTCCGTGAGCCTCTGCAAGGTCAGGCGGTTCCGCTTCTCAATCTCGGGCCGCCTGGGGATCTCCGGGTAACCCTCCCCGGGGTCGTGGAGGGTGGGGGTGAGGGGCTTTCCGAGCCTTTCCTCCCAGGACCTCCGCCACCCCTCGGGCAGGCGCTCGGGCAGGGGAAGGCCGTGGAAGAGGTGGTAGAGGAGGGCCCAGACCCTGACCGCCGCATCCAGGCTGTACCCGCCCCCCAAGGTGAAGAGGACCCTTCCCCCCGCGTAGGCCTCGGCGTACTCCAGGAGGAGGCGGAAAAGCCCCTCATAGGCCCGGGTGGTGAGGAGGAGGTCCGCCAAGGGGTCCAGATAGTGGGCGTCCGCCCCCGCCTGGACCACGAGGACATCGGGGCGGAAGGCCTTTAGGGCCCAAGGGACCAGGGCCTCAAAGACCTCCAGGTAGCTCCTGTCCTCGGTGAAGGGCTCCAGGGGGAGGTTGAGCTTTTTCCCCAGGCCCTCCCCCCGGCCGATCTCGTGGACGTGCCCGGTCCCCGGGAAGAGGTAGCGGCCCGACTCGTGGAGGCTTAGGGTGAGGACCTCCCTCTCCTCGTAGTGGAGCCACTGCACCCCGTCCCCGTGGTGGACGTCTATGTCCAGGTAGGCCACGCGAAGCCCAGACCGGGTGAGGTGGCGGATGGCCACGGAGAGGTCGTTGTAGACGCAAAACCCCGAGGCGCGGTCGTACTGGGCGTGGTGCAGGCCGCCGCCAAGCTGCAAGACCCGCCTCTCCCCGGAGAGGATCCGCCTCGCCCCCTCCAGGGTCCCCCCCACCAGGAGGCGGGCCGCCCGGTCCATGCCGGGGAAGACCGGGGTGTCCCCCGTGCCCAGGCCGTAGTGCTCCAGGTCCGGCCCCCCTTCCCCCCGGCTTGCCGCCTCCACCCGCCTCACCAGGCGCTCGGAGTGGACCGTGAGGACCTCCTCCCTCGAGGCCTCGGGGGGGGAGAGGGGCTTCCGCCACACCCCGAGGGCCTCCAGGAGGGAGGTGAGCATCTCCAGGCGCACGGGGCTGAAGGGGTGGTTGGGACCGAAGTTGTATAGGCGGTACTCGTCCCGGTAGATCACCATGGCTTCTTGGGGGGCCAGAGGACGTCAAACCCCACCCGGCGCAAGGCCTCGGCCAAAAGGTGGGTCTCCAGGGTGTTCACCCGCACCACCGCCCGGACGAAGGCCTCGTCCTCGGGATAGGAGAGGAGGGAGTGGATGTTCACCCCCCGCTCCGCCAAGAAGCCCGTGAGGCGGGAAAGCTCCCCCACCCGGTCGGGGAGGCGGACCTCGAGGCGGCCCGAGGGCTCCGTGACCCCGGTGAGCCTAAGGAGGGCGTCCAAAAGGTCAATCCCCGTGACGATGCCCACGAGGGCGCCGTCCTCCAACACCGGCAGGCACCCGATCTTCCGCTCCCGCATCACCCGGGCCGCCTCCTCCACGGGGTCTAGGGGGTGGGCGGTGATCACCTCCCGGGTCATCACCTCCCCCACCTGGGCGCACCCGGGGCAGGGGCCTTTGGGGTTGAGGTGGCTCGTGGCCAGGCGGATGTCCCGGTCGGTGAGGATGCCCACCACCTTCCCTTCCGCCACCACGGGCAGGTGGCGGATGCCCTTTTCCAGGAGGAGCCGGTAGGCGTCCTCCAGGGCCACCTCCGGCCCCACGGTGAGGACGGGGCTCTTCATCACGTCCTTGACCAGCATGGGGCCAGTATACGGCGAAGGGGCCCCGGAAGCCGGGGCCCATCTAGGGTGGGATGGCCTGACCGGGGTCCCCAGGCTGGCCCGGGCCAGCCTGGGGTGGTGTTAGAGGATGTCGTCCCGGATGCAGGCCTTGTAGTGGCCCGGGGCCACCTCCTTAAGCTCCGGCACCACCTGGGCGCACTCCGGCAGAGCATAGCGGCACCGCGTGCGGAAAACACACCCAGAGGGCGGGTTGATGGGCGAAGGAATGTCCCCCTCCAGCACAATCCGCTCCCGCTTCACCGTGGGGTCCGGTATGGGCACCGCCGAAAGCAGCGCCTCCGTGTAGGGGTGCTTGGGGTTCCGGTAAAGCTCCCGGGCAGGAGCCAGCTCCATCACCTTCCCCAGGTACATCACCGCCACCCGGTCGGAAATGTACTCCACCACCGCCAGGTCGTGGGCAATGAAAAGCAGGGTGAGCCCAAGCTCCTCCTTCAGGTCCTGGAGAAGGTTCACCACCTGCGCCTGGATGGAAACGTCCAGGGCCGAAACCGGCTCGTCCGCCACAATAAAGTCCGGCGCCACCGCCAGAGCCCGGGCAATCCCAATGCGCTGCCTCTGGCCCCCAGAAAACTCGTGGGGGTAGCGCCGCATGTGGTCCGGAGAAAGCCCCACCAGCTTGAGAAGCTCCGCCACCCTCTCCGTCCGCTCCTGGGGTGTCCTCCCTATCCCGTGGATCACAAGCGGCTCGGCGATAATGTCCCCCACGGTCATGCGCGGGTTCAGGGAGCTAAAGGGGTCCTGAAATATAATCTGCATCCGCCGCCGAAAAGGCCTCAGAGCGTTCCGGGAAATCCCCGTGATCTCCTGCCCGTCAAAGAAAATCCGGCCCCCCGTGGGCTCAATGAGCCGGAGAAGGGTCCGGCCCACCGTGGTCTTCCCGCTCCCGGACTCCCCCACCAGCCCCAGAACCTCCCCCCTATGGATGGCAAAGGAAACCCCGTCCACCGCCTTGACGCTGGCCACCACCCGGGAAAGCACACCCCCGCGGATGGGAAAGTGCTTCCTCAGGTCCCTGACCTCCAGGAGGATGGAGTTCCCCTTCATGCCCTAACCTCCCGGATCTCCCGCCAGCGCACGCACCGCACCCGCCGCCCCTCCCCCGTATCCTCCAAAGGCGGCACCTCCCGGTCGCAAAGCCCCTCCACGTAGTGCTTGCACCGCGGGTGAAAGGCGCATCCAGAAGGAAGATAAAGCGGGTTCGGCACGTTCCCAGGTATGGCCTCCAACCGCTCCCTCCGCTCCGCCGCCACGTCCAGCCGCGGCACCGAGTGCAAAAGCCCGCGGGTATAGGGGTGCAGGGGCTCCTTAAAAAGCGGCACCACCTCCGCCTCCTCCACCGCTCGCCCCGCGTACATCACCACCACCCGGTCCGCCATCTCCGCCACCACCCCAAGGTTATGGGTGATGAAGAGAATGCTCATCCCAATCTCCTCCTGGAGCCTCTTCATCAGCTCCAAAATCTGCGCCTGGATGGTCACGTCCAAGGCCGTGGTGGGCTCGTCGGCAATGAGAAGCGAGGGATTGCAGGAAAGCGCCATGGCGATCATCACCCTCTGGCGCATGCCCCCAGACATCTGGTGCGGGTAGTTGCCAAGCCGCTTCTTGGGCTCCGGAATCCCCACCAGGTCCAGCATGTGCGCCGCCAGCTCCATGGCCTCCCTCCGGCTCTTCCCCTGGTGGAGCATGATGGCCTCCGCAATCTGGTCCCCCACCGTGTACACCGGGTTCAAGGAGGTCATGGGCTCCTGGAAAATCATGGCGATGTCGTTCCCCCGGATCCCACGCATCTCCGCCTCAGAAAGCCGGGTTAGGTCCCGCACCTGCCCGTCCTTCCCACGAAAAAGCACCTCCCCACCCACAATCCGCCCAGGAGGCGTGGGAATCAAACGCATAATGGCCAGCGCAGTCACGCTCTTCCCAGAACCCGACTCCCCCACCACCGCCAGCGTCTCCCCTCTGTCCACGTGAAAGGAAACCCCGTCCACCGCCTTCACCACCCCGTCGTCGGTGAAGAAGTGGACCTTGAGGTCTCTCACCTCCAGCAAGCGCTTTTCGTCCATGTGCACTCCTCCGGGCACTGCCCCAAAGACACCTCACCCGTTATACGCCATACCCGGTCAAAAGAGAAGGGCCTAGGTCTTTCGCCTGGGGTCCAAGGCGTCCCTCAGGCCATCGCCCAGGAAGTTCCAGGAAAGCACCGAGAGGAAGATGAAAAACCCCGGCCAGAGCACCCAAGGACGGTCGGTGAAGGAGGCGAAACCCCCCTGCTGGGCCGCCTGCAGGAGAAGCCCCCAGCTGGTGTAGGGCTCCGTCACCCCCAGGCCCAGGAAGGAAAGGCCGCTTTCCCCCAGGATGAAGCCCGGGATGGTAAGGGAGAGGCTCACGATCACGTAGCTGGCCGTGGCGGGGAGGACGTGCCGGGCGATGATGCGCCCGTCCGAGGCCCCCAGGGCCCTGGCCGCCTGCACGTAGTCCATCTCCCTCACGGAAAGCACGATCCCCCGCACCACCCGGGCCAGCCCTCCCCAGCCAATGAAGCCCAAAAGCCCCACCACCAGGTAGAAGGTGAGGAGGGGGTCAATGTTGGTGGGGAAGACCGCCCGCAAGGAGATGAGGAGGAAAAGGGAGGGGATGGCGGCGATGATCTCCACCGTGCGCATGATGAGGTCGTCGGGGTCCAGGCGGATGGGGTCCCGAAACACGCGGTAAAGGATAAGCCCCGCCGCCCCCACCCCGAGGAGCAGCACCGCCCCGTCCACCAGATAGGAAAAAGCCTCCCTTCCTGGGCTCAGCCGAACGAAGGCCAGGGACAGGTAAAGGGCCGTGCCCGCTACCCCAAGCCAGAGGAGGAGGGCCAGGGGCCCCAGGAGAAGGCCCGGGCCCCTCCACAGGGCCGGGGGCAGGGAAAGGGCGAAGGGGCGGCCGGAGAAATACCCGGCGATCCCTCCCAACAAAAGCCCCAGGGCGAAGGAGACCAGGGCCGAGAGGATGCCGATGGTCAAGGACACCTGGCCGCCGTAGACAATGCGGCTAAAGAGGTCACGGCCGAAGTTGTCGGTGCCCATCAGGAAGATCTTCCCTGGGGGGTCCACCCCAAAGAGGCGGAGGTCGGCGCGGAAGACCTTGAAAAGGGTGTAGGGTTGGTCCGGGGTGCGCACGAAGAAACGGATGTAGAACTTGCCCTGGCTTGGGTCTTCCTCGTAGCGGGGCTGCAAGGAAACCGGGTCAATGCTCCGCTTGGTGGCGTAGACGAAGGGACGGGTGAGCCTTCCCGTCTCCGGGTCCACGAGGTGGATACGGGTGGGCGGGTGGTGGCCCTTGGGGGGGTAAAGCTCGTAGTGGTTGGGATCGTAGGGGCTGAAGAAGCCGGCAAAGGCCGCCATCAGGTAAAGCACCAAGAGGATGCGCCCGCCCCATACCGCCAGGCGGTGCTTGCGGAAGCGGTGCAAGACGGGGTTGGTACGCATAACGGTTCCCATAACCCCCTACTCGTAGCGGATCCTGGGGTCCACCCAGGCCAGAAGCAGGTCGGAGATCAGGTTGCCCACCATGAGGAGGACGAGGCTCACGGTGAGGAAACCGGCGATGACGTAAAGGTCCTGGTTGGCGATGGCGTCCAGGAAAAAGGGCGTGATACCCGGCCAGGCCATGACCACCTCCACGAACCCCGCCCCGGAGATCAGGCCGGGAAGAAGCCCTCCTAAGGTGGCCACGAAGGGGATCACGGCGTTGCGGAAGGCATGCTTGTAAAGCACCACCCTTTGGGAAAGCCCCTTGGCCCGGGCGGTGCGGATGTAGTCCTGGGAAAGCACCTCCAGCATCTGCCCCCGCATGAGGCGGGAAAGCCCGGCGATGTCGTTGGCCGTGGCCACGAGGACGGGAACCACAGCGTGCCAGGCGATGTCCAAGACCTGCCTAAGCCTGGGCATCTGCTCAAAGCCCGTGGAGGTCATGCCGGAGACCGGGAAGACCAGGGTGCCCGTCCGGAACTTGATCTGGAGGAGGATGTAGATGGCGATGAGGGCCAGGAAGAAACTGGGCACGGAAAGGCCCACGTAGGCCAGGAAGGAAAGAACCCGGTCCCCCAGGGAGTACTGGCGCACCGCCCCGTAGACCCCGATGGGGATGGCCACCAGGTAGAGGAGGACCGTGGAGGGGATGACGATGACCATGGAGTTCACCACCCGGGGCCAGATGACCTCGAGGACCGGCGCCTGAAAGGCGAAGGAATAGCCCAGGTTGAGGTGGAAGAGGTTGTTCATCCAAAGAAGGTACTGCTCGTAGATGGGCCGGTCCAGGCCGAACTGGGCGCGCAGGCGGGCGATGGTCTCCGGGGTCACCTTGGGGTCCAGCTCCAGCTGGGTCAGGTAGTCCCCGGGGGCCAGCTGGATGATGAGGAAGGCCAGGAAGGTGGCCCCGAAAAAGGTGGGGATCAGGTAGAGGATGCGCCTGAGGATGTATGCGGTCATGGCTTTCCAAAGAGGCCCCGGGGCCTTGGGCCCCGGGGACCCCCAGCACCCGGCTACTTCTTGATGAAGGTGAGTTCCACTTCCCGCTGGCCCCAGATGGCGCTGATGATGGCGTCGGGGTGTTCGCCGCCCAGGCGGTTGTTCCAAGCGGGGTGGTAGTTGGGCCCGGCGATGTAGATGACGGGGAGGAGGCTTGCCTCAATCTCCTGCATGCGGTAGCCGATCTCCACCCGCTTCTTGAAGTCCAGCTCCGTGCGGCCACGGGAGTAGAGGGCGTCCAGTTGGGTCTCCCGGGGGTCCAGGCACTGGCCGGACTTGTTCCACATGTGCAGGTTCCCCTTGCAGGGCACCACGTTGGAGCCGAAGGGCCAGTCCAGGCCGCCCCCGGAGAGTCCGATGATGATGGCGTCAAAGGGCCGGTCGGGACCGGAGGAAAGGAGCTGCCCCACCAGGGTGTTGAAGTCGATGGCCTGGAAGTTGACCTTCACCCCCACCTTCTTGGCCTCGTCCACGATGAGCTTGGCCATCTGCTCCCGCTGGGCGTTGCCGGCGTTGGTGGCCAGGTTGAACTCAAGCCGCTGGCCCTTGGCGTTCACCAGGTAGCCTTCCTTGTCCTTCCGGGTGAAGCCGAGCTCGGAAAGGAGCTTCGCCGCCTGCTTGGGATCGTACTCGTACTTGGGCACCTTGGGGTTGATCCACTGGGTGAGCACGGGGTAGACGCTGGAGTACATGGGGGTGCCCAGGCCGCCGTAGACGATGTCAATCACCGCCTGGCGGTTGACGAGGTGGCTCATGGCCCGGCGGAACTTGTCCGAGCGGAAGAGGCTCTGCTTGAAGGGGTCCGAGGCCTTGTTCCAGTTGAAGACCATGAACTGGCTAGAGGCCACGGGGGAGGCGTTCACCTTGAGGGTGGCGTCCAGGCGGCCCTGCTGGATGGCCTGGCGGATCTGGGAGATGTGGTCCACGGTGGAAGGAGCCATGAGGTTGATGTTCCCCGCCAGGAACTCCGCCAGTTGGGCGTTGGTGTCCTTGACGATCTTGATCTCGTACCGGTCCAGGTAGGGAAGGGGGTTCCCCGCCTCGTCCTTGTTCCACTCCCCGAAGGCGGGGTTGCGCTTCAGGACCAGGCGCTCCCCGGGGCGGTAGCTCTCGATGAGCCAGGGCCCGCCGGAGACGATGTTCTCCGGCTTCTCGTTCAGGGTCCACATCTTCTTGATGCCTTCGGCCCCCTCCTTCTGGTAGACGGGGCCGAAGACGTGGGCGGGCCAAGGCTCAAAGCTGGCCACGGTGAAGGCCTCGGCGTCCGTCTTGGGGTAGACGAAGCGGAGGGTGTAGTCGTCTATCTTCTTCAGGGTAATGGGCTTGCCGTCAATGAAGAAGGAGTCGTAGCTGTTGGAGCCCACCGCCTTGTCGGTGTGGATGCGCCAGGTGGTGATCCAGTCGTCGGCGGTGATGGGCCGGCCGTCCGACCACTTCATCCCTTTGCGGATCTTGAAGGTGATCTCCAGCTTGTTGGGGCTTACGGTAAAGGACTCCGCCATGTAGGGGATCCAGTCCCCGGTGGTGGGGTCCCGGGTCACCAGGCCCCGCGCCCCCGAGATGAGGTCCGGCACGTTGCCCGCCTCGGCGGTGAGGAAGGGGTTGAAGGTGCGGTAGTCCGAGATCACCGCCGCCCTAAGCGTCCCTCCCCGCTTCACCTCGGAGGGCTTGGCCACCGTCCACTTCTGCGGCCAGACGAAGGTCTGGGCGCTGGCCGCTCCCAACAGGGCCGCAAGACCGAAAACCACCAGGGCTTTTCTCATAGACGTTCCTCCTCTTAAGAGGTCCTACGCGGGTAAGGGTACCCGCTTCCTCAGGACCTTGTCAAGGAGTTGACCCCAGGAAGCGCCCGTGGGAAAATCCCTGGCATAAGGAGGCGACATGAAAGCCGTGGTGATGGAAGCCAGAGGCGGCCCCGAGGTCCTCAAGCTGGCCGAGGTGTCCACCCCGGAACCCGGCCCCAAGGAGGTGCGCATCCGGGTCAAGGCCGCGGCCCTAAACCACCTGGACGTGTGGGTGCGCAAAGGCGTGGCGAGCCCCAGGCTTCCCCTGCCCCACATCCTGGGGGCGGACGCCAGCGGGGTGGTGGAGGCCGTGGGCCCGGGGGTCACCGCCTTCGCCCCGGGGGACGAGGTGGTGGTGAACCCCGGGCTTTCCTGCGGGCGCTGCCAGCGGTGCCTGGCCGGCGAGGACAACCTCTGCCCCCACTACGAGATCCTGGGGGAGCACCGCTTTGGCGCCTACGCCGAGTACCTGGTGGTCCCCGAGGTCAACCTCCTGCCCAAGCCCAAGAACCTCTCCTTTGAGGAGGCCGCCGCCATCCCCCTCACCTTCCTCACCGCCTGGCAGATGGTGGTGGATAAGCTAGGGGTACGGCCGGGGGACGATGTCTTGGTGATGGCCGCGGGAAGCGGGGTCAGCGTGGCCGCCATCCAGATCGCCAAGCTCTTCGGGGGGCGGGTCATCGCCACCGCAGGCTCCGAGGAGAAGTTAAGGAAGGCCCGGGAGCTGGGGGCGGACGAGGTGGTGAACTACACCCACCCCGACTGGCCCAAGGAGGTACGCCGCCTTACCGGGGGCAAGGGAGCCGACAAGGTGGTGGACCACACCGGGGCCCTGTACTTTGAAGGGGTCATCCGGGCCACCGCCAACGGGGGCCGGATCGCCATCGCCGGGGCCTCCTCGGGGTACGAGGGCACCCTGCCCTTCGCCCACGTCTTCTTCCGCCAGCTCTCCATCCTGGGCTCCACCATGGCCTCCAAAAGCCGCCTCTTCCCCATCCTGCGCCTGGTGGAGGACGGGCGGCTTAAGCCCGTGGTGGGCCGGATCCTCCCCCTGGAGGAGGCCGCCGAGGGCCACCGCCTCCTGGAGGAGAGGCGGGTCTTCGGCAAGGTGGTCCTCCGGGTGGGGTGAAGCCGGCCATCCCGGGCCGTGAGGTTTGTCCCTTTAAGAGGACCCCGTTCCCTTCGGCCAAGAAGGAGCCTTTAGAATGCGGGAAGAGGTAGGGCCATGGAGCACACGGACGTGATCATCATCGGCGCCGGGCCCGCGGGGCTTTTCGCGGGGTTCTACGTGGGCATGCGGGGACTTTCCTTCCGCTTCCTGGATCCCTTGCCCGAGCCCGGGGGGCAGTTATCGGCCCTCTACCCGGAAAAGTACATCTATGACGTGGCGGGCTTTCCCAAGGTTTACGCCAAGGACCTGGTGAAGGGCCTGGTGGAGCAGGTAGCCCCCTTCAACCCCCTCTACAACCTGGGGGAGCGGGCGGAAACCCTCTCCAAGGAAGGGGACCTCTTCCGGGTGACCACCTCCTTGGGGAACACCTTCACCGCCAAGGCGGTGATCATCGCCGCTGGGGTGGGGGCCTTTGAACCCCGGCGCCTGGGGGCCCCGGGGGAGAGGGAGCTCGAGGGGAAGGGCGTCTACTACGCCGTGAGAAGCAAGGCGGAGTTCCAGGGAAAGCGGGTCCTCATCGTGGGCGGGGGGGATAGCGCCGTGGACTGGGCCTTAAACCTCCTGGGCACCGCCCAGGAGATTACTCTCATCCACCGCAGGCCCCAGTTCCGGGCCCACGAGGCCAGCGTCAAGGAGCTCATGAAGGCCCATGAGGAGGAGCGCCTCCGCGTCCTCACCCCTTACGAGGTCCGGCGCATAGAGGGGGAGGCCTGGGTGAGGAAGGCGGTGATCTTCCAGAACCAGACCCAGGAGGAGGTGGAGCTGGAGGTGGACGCCGTGCTGATCCTTGCCGGCTACCTCACCAAGCTCGGCCCCTTGGCCAACTGGGGGTTGGAGCTGGAGAAGAACAAGATCAAGGTGGACACCACCATGGCCACCAGCCTCCCTGGGGTTTACGCCTGCGGGGACATCGTCACCTACCCTGGGAAGCTCCCCCTCATCGTCTTGGGCTTCGGGGAAGCGGCCATCGCCGCCAACCACGCCGCCGCCTACGCCAACCCCGCCCTGAAGGTAAACCCCGGCCACTCCTCGGAGAAGAGCGAGGAGAAGGCCCCCGCCTAAGGGAAAGGCCTGCCCCGGAGGGAGGCGGCCTTTCCTCTCCCTCCCTGGCGAAAAGGCAGAGGGTTCCTTAAGATGGGGGCATATGCGGGTTGCCCTTTTCATTGATGGGTCCTTCATGTACCAGGCGGCCAAGCGCCTGGGCTGGAACGTGGACCACCGGCGGGTGATCACCCAGTTCGCCACCCCCGAGCAGCTTTACAACGCCTTCTACTACGTGCCCATCACCGACCCCGAGGACGAACGCCAGCAACGCTTCATCGACGCCCTGGTCTTCATGGGCTACACGGTGCGGAGCCGCCTGGTGCGGGGAGAGGCCCGCTTTGAGGCCATGATGGCCACGGACCTCCTCACCACCGCCCCCCGTTGGGACCGGGCCATCGTGGCCAGCGGCTCCGGGGACCTGGTGCACACCTTCCAAGCCCTAAGGGCCCTGGGCAAGGAACTCTACCTCCTGGGGCTCCATGAGCTCGCCGACCTGGAGCTTCGCAACCAGGCCGACCGTTTCCTGAACCTCCCGGAGTGGCGGGAGGTGCTGGAAAGGACCATGGGGGGGCGGCGCACCTACGCCGGGTATCCCCTCGAGGCCACGGTGGAGATGCCCCCTGCCCCGGCCGAGGAGCCGGACACCTAGGCGCCCCCGCGGGCTCTCAGGAGAGAGGCAAGAGGCGCTTCCTCCATGCCCCTAGGCCCCTGGCCCGCCTTCCTCTTTCTTCTCCTCCTCGTCTTTGCCCCACCCCAAGCCCCTGCCCCGCCCCCCTCCCCCAGCCTCCGGGACCTCCTCCCCTACCCCCCCGAGGAGCGGGAAGTATGGGTGGCCCTGCACCTAAGCCATAAGGCTAGCCTTCACCTCCTCCTAGGGGAGGAGGCCGCCCGGGCCTACGACCGCCTCCTACGCCTGGAGCTTCGGAACCAGCTTTCCGGCAAGCGCTCGGCCTTCGCCCGTCCGGAAGACGCCCTGAAGGCCGCCCACCGCTGGATTCTGGCCATAGGCCAGGCGGTGCGGGGGCGCCCCGTCCACCTGGAGGGCCTGCCCACCGCCCCCCACCACGTGCTGCCCCACGCCCGGGAAATCCGGGCCGCCGCTTCCGCCCTGCGCCTTCCCTACGGGGTGCTGGCGGCCATCGTGGACAACGAGCAGTACGGAGGGGATAAGGCCTTGGGCCTCTCCCGGGGGGTGCGGGAGGTGGCGGACACCCTGGCCGAAGGGCTGGCCGATACCCAAGGGCAGGCCCCCCTAAGCCGCACCCTGGGCCTGGCCCAGATGAGCTGGGAGGACGCCCTCAAGCAGAAGGCCCGCCTTCTCCGCTTCGGCGCCTGGGACCCCTTAAGGCCCTTTCCCCACACGGAGGCCGAAGCCCGGGAGGCCCTCAAGGACCCCTACCTCAACCTCCTCTTCACCGCAAGCCGCCTGCGCGGCTACTTCAACGCCCTCCTCTCCCTCCCCCCGGAGGACACCCGCCCCCTGGAAGACCCCTGGCTGTACTACCTGGGCCCCGCCTGGCACAACTACCCCCTCAGGGCCCAGAACCTGGAAACCTGGGAGGACAGCTTCCACGGCTTCTTCAAGGGCCTCCTCTACCAAGTGGTCCTGGAAGGGCGCTGGACCCTCCAGGACCACCGCCTCCTTCCCCTTAGGGCCTGGGGCCCAGGGCTCCCCGAGCCCCGCCCCTCCCCCACTCCCGGGCTTACTCCCTAAGGCCGCTCCATCCAGGGGAGGGGCTCCCCCGGGGGCAGGACCGGCCAACGCCCCTCCCGCACGTGGCGGAAGATGGCCTGAAGGGCCCTTTCCGCCTCCTCCACCCAGGTCTTCGGGTAAAGGGCCCGCTTGGCCCAAAACTCCTCCCGGTCAAAGACCTGGCAGGTGTGGTCGGCGCGGCACCGCACGTCCAGCTCCAGGTCGTACTGGCGAAAGCCCTCCCCCGTCCACTCCGCCGGGGTCTGCACGTTCCAGTAGTACTCCAAGACCCGCCCTTCCCGCACATCGGGCCCCCCGGAGTACCAGGCCCCGGGGAAGAAGGCCACGTAGGCGTCGTGGTCCAGGACCACGGCCTTCCCCTTGGCCACATGGTGAAAGACCCCACCCTGGGGGAGAAGGGTGAGGACCCCTTCGGGCCGCACCTCCACCACCTGGGCCTCCCAAAAGTAGTGGAGCCGATCCCCGGGGAACTTGTAGAACTCCACCCGTACCCGCTCCCCGGGGGCCACGGGGAAGCTCACCGCTTGGTGCTAATCCCGAGAAGCCGGTAAAGGGCGCAGAAGCCGGTGATGGCGGTGAAAAGCAAGACCACCGCCACGATGCCCAGGATCCAGTTCCAGGGGGAAGCGGACTGGAAGGCGAAGTAGAAGAGGACCAGGGCCAGGACAAAGCGGATCACCCGATCGGGGGTGCTTTCGTTCACCGTCATGGTTCACCTCCTAACCGATAGTATACCCGCAAGCCCCTGTGCTACAATGAGCCTTCGGCGTGGGCCGTTAGCTCAATCGGTGAGAGCGGCCGGCTCATAACCGGTTGGTTGCAGGTTCAAGTCCTGCACGGCCCACCAGAGGCCCCCTTGCCGGGGGCTTTGCCTTTCCGCACACTTAGGGCATGGAGCCTTTGGAAGCCTTCGGGCTTCTGGACCTGAGGGTGGGCCGGGTGCTCCGGGCCGAGCCCCACGAGAAGGCCCGGAAGCCCAGCTACAAGCTCTGGATAGACCTGGGCCCCCTGGGGGTGAGGAGGAGCTCGGCCCAGATCACCGAGCTCTACCGCCCGGAGGACCTCGAGGGCCGCCTGGTGGTCTGCGCCGTGAACCTGGGAACCCGGGTCATCGGGGGGTTTCCCTCGGAGGTGCTGGTCCTGGGGGTGGCGGACGAGGCGGGGCGGGTGGTCCTCCTCGCCCCCGACCGGGAGGTGCCCCTGGGGGGGAAGGTCTTCTAATACCACCCCATGCTGGCCCAAGCCAGCATGGGGGCCCCTAGGCAGGCTTCCCCGAGCCGGTAGGGCAAAGGGCCCCGAAAAGACCCTTCCTGGGCCTTTAGGTAGGGGCTTACAGGCCGCAGAACCAAGGCGCGGGCACTCAACGGGTGCGGGTCACCTTGGCGAGGTGCCGGGGCCGGTCCGGGTCCAGGCCCCGGGCCCGGGCCAGGGCCTCGGCCAAGGGATAAAGGCCCTGGGCCAGGAGGAGGGGGGTAAGCTCCGGGGGCAGGGCCACCGGGAGGCGCAAGGGGGTGTGGGCCAGGGCCAGGGCCTCGGGCTCGGGGGAAAGGACCAAAAGATGGGCCCCCTTGGCCTTTAGGCCCTCCAAGGTGGCCAGGACCCCCTCCAGGGCCTCGTCTCGCTGGACCAAGGCCAGCACGGGAAAGCCCGGCTCCAAGAGGGCCTGCGGCCCGTGGAGGAACTCGGCGGCGGAAAAGCCCTCGGCGTGGAGGCCCGCCACCTCCTTGAGCTTGAGGGCGGCCTCGAGGGCCACCGGATACGCAAAGCCCCGCCCCAGGGTGAAGAGGTTCTCCGCCTCCTCCAAATACTCCAAGCTCCCCTCCACCGCCAAGGCCTTCGCCAAGGCCTCCGGCAGGGCGGGAAGGGCCTCCTTTAGGCGGGGTTCCTCCAGGAGGTGGGCGAGAAGCTGGGCCGTGGCCGCCAGCATGGCGAGAAGGCTCTTGGTGGCTGCCACCGCCCGCTCCTCCCCGGCGTGGAGGGGGAGGACCACCTCCGCCGCCTGGGCCAAGGGGCTTTCCGTCCGGTTCACCAAGGCCACGGTGAGGACCCCAAGCCCCCGGTAGGCCCGCACCGCCTCCACCACGTCGGGGCTTTCCCCGCTTTGGCTGAAGGCCAGAAGCAGGGCCGGGTGGGGGACCCTTGGCCTCGCCCCGTAGAGGGTGAGGACGGAGGGGGCCAGGGAGAGGACGGGCCAGAGGAGGCGGGCCTCGAGGAGGTACTTGGCGAAGAGAGCGGCGTGGTCCGAGCTTCCCCGGGCGGCGGTGAGGACCAAGGCGGGGGCCTTCCGCCGGAGAAACCGGGCGAGGCTTCGCACCTCGGGCTCGTTCTCCCGAAGGAGGCGCTCCACCACCATGGGGGCCTCCTCAGCTTCCCGCAAGGTCCAGGAGGGCATGACTCCATGATAAAAGTGCGCCCTTCCCCCAAACCAAGGAGGGGAAGCCCTTGGGGGGGTTTTCCGGGGTCCCCACGCCGAAGCAAGCCGGCACGGGGCGGTATCCCCGCCTGCGCCTAGGCCCTACTCCCTTCCCCGGAGGAGTGGTATACTTCCACGGATGGACCGCATCCTCATCCGGGGCGCGAGGGAGCACAACCTCAAGAACATCAGCCTGGAGCTCCCCCGGGGCAAGTTCATCGTCATCACCGGGGTCTCGGGCTCGGGGAAGAGCACCCTGGCCTTTGACACCCTCTACGCCGAGGGGCAAAGGCGCTACGTGGAAAGCCTCTCCAGCTACGCCCGGCAGTTTCTGGGGGTGATGGACAAGCCCGAGGTGGAGAGCATTGAAGGGCTTTCCCCCGCCATCTCCATTGACCAGAAGACCACGAGCCACAACCCCCGCTCCACCGTGGGCACGGTCACGGAGATCCACGACTACCTCCGCCTCCTCTTCGCCCGCGTGGGCCAGGCCTACTGCCCCGAGTGCGGCCGCCCCATTGAGAAGCAGTCGGCGAGCGAGATCACCGACCGCCTCCTCAAGCGCCCCCCCGGCACCCGGGCCATCCTCATGGCCCCCCTGGTGCGGGGGAGGAAGGGGGAGTACAAGAAGCTCTTCCAGCAGCTCATCAAGGAGGGCTACGCCAGGGTGCGGGTGGACGGGGTCATCTACCTCCTGGAGGAGGCCCAGGGCCTGAACCTGGAGAAGTACGAGAAGCACGACATAGACCTGGTGATTGACCGGGTGGTCCTTAGAGAGGAGGAGCGCCCCCGCATCGCCGAGGCGGTGGAGCTCGCCCTCCTCCGGGGGGAAGGCCTTTTGCGGGTCCTCTTCCCGGACACCGGGGAGGAGGAGCTTTTCTCCGAGAAGTTCGCCTGCCCGGAGCACGGTTCGGTCCTGGAGGAGCTGGAGCCCCGCATCTTCTCCTTCAACGCCCCCTACGGGGCCTGCCCCGCCTGCTCGGGCCTGGGCTACAAGCAGGAGTTTGACCCCGCCCTGGTGATCAACCCCGAGCTCTCCCTGGCCGAGGGGGCCATCCTCCCCTGGTCCCGGGGGCGGGACACGGGGCGGAGCTACCTGTGGGACCGGCTGAGGGCCTTGGCCGAGCACCTGGGCTTTGACCTCAAGACCCCCTTCAAGGAGCTTCCCGAAACCGCCCAAAAGGCCGTGCTCTACGGGCTTCCGGAGCCCTTTGAGGTGGTCTTCCGCCGGGGGGGCAAGGAGACCTTCCGGGTGGAGGTCCACTACGAAGGGGTCATCCCCTGGCTGGAAAAGCGCTACCAGGAGGCGGACTCCGAGGGGGTAAGGGAGGCCCTGGAGGGGTTCATGTCCCTGAAGCCCTGCCCGGTGTGCGGGGGGACCCGCTACAAGAAGGAGGTGCTCTCGGTGCGGGTGGCGGGCAAGAACATCGCCGAGGTCTCGGCCCTTCCTGTGCGGGAGGCCCTGGACTTCTTCCAGAACCTGGAGGAAAGGCTTCCCCCCTTCCAAGCCCAGATCGCAAGGCCCATCCTGCGGGAGATCGTGGAACGCCTGGGGTTCCTGGTGGGGGTGGGGCTGGACTACCTCACCCTGGACCGGGCGGCCAACACCCTCTCCGGGGGCGAGGCGCAGCGGATCCGCCTGGCCACCCAGGTGGGCTCGGGCCTCACCGGGGTGCTCTACGTCCTGGACGAGCCCAGCATCGGCCTCCACCCCCGGGACAACCAGCGCCTCATCGCCACCCTGAAGCGGCTCCAGGCCCTCGGGAATACCCTCATCGTGGTGGAGCACGACGAGGAGACCATGCGGGCCGCGGACTGGATCGTGGACATGGGCCCGGGGGCGGGGATCCACGGGGGGGAGGTGGTGGCGGAGGGTCCCCTCGAGGCCATCCTGCAAAACCCCCGGAGCCTCACCGCCGCCTACCTACGGGGCGACAAGAAAATCCCCGTGCCCAAGGAGCGCCGCAAGGGCAACGGCAAGTGGCTCGTGCTCAAGGGGGCCCGGGAGCACAACCTGAAAAACGTCACCTTGAGGATCCCCTTGGGCCGCTTCGTGGCCATCACCGGCCCCTCGGGAAGCGGCAAGAGCACCCTCATCCACGACGTCCTCTACGCCGCCTTGGCCCAAAGGCTCATGCGGGCCAAGGCCACCCCGGGGGCCCACGAGAGCCTGGAAGGGGTGGAGCACCTGGACAAGGTCATTGAGATTGACCAGTCCCCCATCGGCCGCACCCCCCGCTCCAACCCCGCCACCTACACCGGCATCTTTGACGAGATCCGCGACCTCTTCGCCAAGACCCCCGAGGCCAGGAAGCGGGGCTACGGCCCAGGCCGCTTCTCCTTCAACGTCAAGGGGGGGCGGTGCGAGGCCTGCGGCGGGGACGGCACGGTGAAGATTGAGATGCTCTTCCTCCCCGACCTCTACGTGCCCTGCGAGGTGTGCAAGGGCAAGCGGTACAACAAGGAAACCCTGGAGGTAAAGCTCAGGGGCAAGAGCATCGCCGACGTCCTGGACATGACCGCCGAGGAAGCCCTGGATTTCTTCCAGAACGTCCCCACCATCGCCCGCAAGCTCCAGCTCATGGTGGACGTGGGCCTGGGCTACATGCGCCTGGGCCAGCCCTCCCCCACCCTCTCGGGGGGCGAGGCGCAGCGGATCAAGCTGGCCACGGAGCTCGGCCGCAAGTCCACGGGCCGCACCCTCTACATCCTGGACGAGCCCACCACCGGCCTCCACTTTGACGACGTGGCCAAGCTCCTCTCCGTGCTCCACCGCCTGGTGGAGGCGGGGAACACCGTGGTGGTCATTGAGCACAACCTGGACGTGGTGAAGACCGCGGACTGGGTGATAGACCTGGGGCCCGAGGGGGGAGACCGGGGCGGGGAGATCGTGGCCGAGGGGACCCCGGAGGAAGTGGCCCTTTCGGGAAGCCCCACGGGAGCCTTCCTTGCCAAGATCCCCGAGATCGCCGAGAGGCTAAGGGTGGCGGCGGACTGATACCACCCCATGCTGGCTTGGGCCAGCATGGGGGCCCTTAGGCAGGCTTTAGGTCCTGGCCCCCTTGGGGCTCCGGGCGAGGATCCCCTCCAAGGCCAGGGCAAGGGACTTCTCCAGCTCCTCGGAAAGGCTTCGGTGGGGGGTGTAGGCGGCCCAGCGCAGGGCGGCGAGGAAGTAGAGGTCGGCCAGGGTGCGGCCCATGCGCTCCAGGGAAAGGTCCTGGCGCACCGCTCCCTTCTCCCGCAAGGGCCTGAGGACCTCGGCGATGAGGTCCCCCAGGGGAAGGGCTTCAAAGGCGGCCCTGGCCCGGACGGGGTCGGGGTTTAAGAGCTCGTAAAGGAGGGGAAGGAGGAGGTCTTTTTCCTCCTCGGTGGCCTTGGCCACCTCCTGGAGAAGGAAGCGGAGGATGGCCAGGGGGTCCATCCCCTGGGCCAGCCGCCTCTTGACCTCCTCCTTGAGGCGGGAAAGGAGCAGGCTCCCGTACTCCAGAAGGACCGCCTCCTTGTAGGGGTAGTAGTTGAAGAAGGTCCCCCGGGAAACGTGGGCGGCCTTGGCGATGTCCGTGGCCGTGGTGGCCTGGAAGCCGCGCTGGCGGAAAAGGTTCATAGCCGCCTGGAAGATCCGGTCGCGACGGCGCTTTTTCTGGTACTCCCTGACGCCCATGGGGTAAGTGTACTTCCGTACAAACTCAAAGCTCAATCGCTTTGCCGACCCAGTCCGAGAGGGCCGGAAGCAGGGCAAGGCCGCCCTGGGTGGCGTAGACCTTCCCCTCCCGGTGGAAGCCCCCAGGCACCACTCGGTGGCCCCGGACCCGAAGGGCCTCCGCCACCTCCCCCGGGGCCGCCACCTCCTTGGGAAGCCTTCCCGCCTCGGCCAGGAAAAGGTGGGCGTTGTAGCCCAAAAAGACGGCCTCGAGGCCCTCCCAAACCTCTTCCAAAAAGGCGAGCCAGGTGGGGTCCTGGGCCGGCCGCTCAGGCCTCCTGGCCCCCGGGATGAGGAGGGCCCTGGGGGGCGGGGCCGCGGGAAAGGCGTAGGTGGGGGTCCACACCGAGCCCGCCAGGCCCTCCGTGCCCTTCCGTCCCTTGGCCACGGTGTAGGCGGGGATCTCCAGGCGCCGGGCGGCCTCCAGGGCCAAAGCCGCCTCCAGCTCGGAAAAGCTTGGCAGGAGCAGGACCGCAAGCACCTTCGCCCATTATGGCAGAAGGCGGTAAAGGAGCTCCGCCGCCTCCCCCCGGGTCAGGACCTCCTCTCCCGGCCAGTCCTTCTCTCCCAAGGCCTGGAGGAGGGTGTTGAGAACCGCCCGCTGGAGGGGTCTTTGCAGGTCATCCCGGTAAAGCTCCCGGGCCTTCAGCACCACCCGCAGGCGGTCCTCCGGGCCCTTAGCCCGGTGGTAATGCTCCAGGTTCGCCAGGAAGTCCCCCAGCAGCATGGGCTCGGAAAGCCCCAAGCGCCCCTTCAGGTAGTAAGGAGCGGCGAACAGGCCCCGCCTGAGGAGGCTCACGGCTTGGCCGAAGCCCCTGGCCCCGGCCTCCACCTGCCCCTTCTCCGGGGAGGAAAGCCGGGCCCCCCGCTCCAGGAGGCGCTTACGCAAGGCCCCAAGGCCCGTTGGGCTCTTGGCGAGCTGGTGGAAGTCGGACCAAGGCGTCTTCTCCAGCCCCGCTTGGGGGGCTTTGCGCAGGAGGGCCGCCGCCACCCCTGCCGCCTCCCCCAGGGCCATCTGCAGGGGCACCACCCGGGCAGAGAAGGCGGCCACGCTGTCAAACCCGGCCGCCTGGGAGACCACCAGGAGGTTCACGAGCTCCCGGGGGACCAGGGCGCGGAAAGGTACCCCGTAAGGGGCCGGGGTCCCCAGAAGGTAGGGGGTCTCCCCGGGGAAATACGCCTGGCCGTCCAAGGGATACCCTCCCAGGGCCACAGCGTCGGGGAAGTCCTTGCCCAGGAGAACCTCCTCGGCCCGCAGGCGGTAGAGGGCCTTAAGGTGGCGGCTTTCCCGGATGTAGAGGCTTGGGGCCACCCCGGCGAGCCGGGCGGTGCCGAAGACCAAGGGGTCCCGTTCCCGGAGGAAGGCCACCACCCGGTCGGCCTCCAGGGCCGCCTCGGCCCGCACCCGCTCCAGGGCCAGGGGGTCCGTCCCGTCCACCCCGAAGACCAAAAGGGCGTTCACCAGGAGGCTCCCGTCGTCCTGGCGGGCCAGGTTCAGGCCGCGAAGGACATAGCGGCCCGGGTCCGAGGGGGCGTACCCCCGCACCAGCTGGCCGAAGCCCCAGCCGCTCCGGCCCCAGGCCCCGGCCCCCGTGCGCCGCACCTGGCCCTCGTAGTTCAGCGCCAGAAAGACCGCCCCCCAGGGCACCCCTTCCAGGCGGAACACCAGGGTGGCCGCCATGCTCCGCCCGTCCAGCCCCGTGTCCTCCCGGCCCAGGGTGAAGGAGGCCCCGGCGCGGAAAGCCAGCTCTGCGGTGTCGGTGGCGTCCACGAAGTAGAGGGCCTGGTAGGTCCCCCGGGGGGTGGCGAGGCCGAGGAGCCTTGGGCCTTCCCGCTCCAGGCGGTCTATGGGCTCCTCGAGGCGCACCTCCACCCTAGCCTCGCGGAGCATGGCCCCTAAAGCCCCTTCCGCCGCCTCCACGTCAAAGGAGGCCTCCTGGCCGATAGAGCGGTAAAACGCCCGGAAAAGCCCCCCCTGCAGAAGCCCCTCCCGGTCCTTGGCCAGGTCCAGGGTGGCGAGCCACCCTTGGGTGAGCACCCCTCCCACGCCCCGCCCGGGCTCCAGGAGGAGGACCCTAAGCCCCTCCTGGGCCCCGGCCACGGCGGCCGTAACCCCTTGGGGCGTGGCCCCGTAGACCAGGAGGTCGTACTGGGCCAAGGCCAGGCCCAAACCCAGGGACAACGCCAAGGCGCGCATGTTTTCCAGAACGGGGGGCCTTAGGGCAGGCGCTCCTTGGCCTCTTGGTACTCCGCCACCAGCCGGGCCACCACCTCCTTGGCGGAGGGGATCTCCCGGAGGAAGGCCACCCCGTGCCCGGCGGAGTAGACCTCCTTCCAGGCCTTGCCCCCGCCCTGGCGGAAGCGCTCCAGGGACTCCTTAAGGAAGTTGGCGGGCACCCCGGTGACCTCCGGGGTGTACTCCACGTCCTCCGGAGAGGCCCGGAGGAGGGCCTCCTTGTACTCCAAAGGCGCCTCCGACTCCAGGGTGGCGATGAAGCGGGTGCCGATGTAGGCCCCATCCCCCAGGGCCAAGGCGGCCAGAAGCTGCCTTCCCGTGGCGATACCCCCGGCGATGAGCACGGGCACCCCAAGCTCCTCCCGAAGCCAGGGCCCCAAGACGAAGGGGCTCACCCTCCCCGCGTGCCCCCCGGCCCCGCAGGCCACCGCCACCAGGGCGTCCGCCCCGGCCTCCACCGCCTTCTTCCCGTGCCTCAGGCCCACCACGTCGCACCAGACCACCCCCCCGTAGGCCTTGACCCGCTCCACCACCGGGGTGGGGTCCCCCAGGGAGGTGACCACCAGGGGGACCTTGCGCTCGGCCACGGCCTTTAGGTCCTCCTCGAGGCGGGGGTTGTCCTTCAGGATGAGGTTAACCCCAAAGGGCACCCCCTGGGGAAAGCCCTCCAGAAACTCCCGGAAAGCCTGGTGGGTGCGGAAGTTGAGGCTGGGGATAACCCCAATCCCCCCCGCCTCGGCCACCGCCTGGAGAAGCCTGGCCCCGGAAACCAGGAACATGGGCGCGGCCACGATGGGGTAACGGATCCCCAGCATCCTAGTGATGGCGGTCTCCATGGGGGAGATTTTACCGGGTTCAAGGATAATCGGGAGGTGGAACCGGGCCGCTCCTTAAGGCTCGCCATCTGGGAAGGCACCCTTTCCGTCCTCTTCCTCAACTGGAGCACGGGAGTGATCCTCACGGGCTACGCCCTGGCCTTGGGCGCCTCCCCCCAAGCCCTGGCCCTTTTGGGGGGCCTTCCCTTCCTGGCCCAGCTTCTGGCTCCCCTGGCCCTTTTCCTGGAGGGAAGCCGCAAGGCCTGGAGCATGCGTCTGAACCTCCTGAGCCGGGGACTCTTCCTGCCCGCCATCCTGGCGCCTTTCCTGCCGGAGGCCTACCGGGTACCCGGCTTGCTGGTCTTCGCCGGGCTTTCCCAGCTCCTCGCCGCTCCCGTGGGGGTGCTTTGGCTCTCCTGGATGGCCGATCTGGTCCAGGAGGAAAAGCGGGGGCGCTACTTTGGCCTGCGCAACGCCCTCCTGGGCCTGGTGGCCACCTTGGGCAACCTCTTGGGAGGGGCGGTGGCCGACCGCCTCCCTCCCCCCTCCGGTTACCAGGCCGTCCTCCTCCTGGGGGTAGCCCTGGGACTCCTCGCCCTTCTCCTCCTCCGCCTGCAGGCCGAGCCTCCTCCCCCGGCCAGCCCGGCGCCCCTTCCCGCCCTCGAGGCCGCCTGGCGGGACCGAGGCTACCGCCGCTACCTGGGCCTCGTCCTTACCTGGTACCTGGCGGTGATGGTGGGGGGGCCCTACGTGGTGCCCTACTTTCTCGGGGTGGGCGGCCTCTCCATGACCCAGGTGGGCCTCTGGACGGTGGTTTCGGCGGTTTCCGGCCTTTTCTTCGGCCCTATGTGGGGGCGCCTCGCCGACCGGGAAGGCCACGGAACGGTCCTCTTTCGCGCGGGGCTCGTGGCCGCTCTGATGCCCCTTCTCTGGCTCTCCGGTTCCCGGGCGTTTCCCTGGCCCATCTGGCTTGCGGCCGTGGCCGACGCCCTGGCCTGGAGCGGCCTCAACACCGCCTTGGTCAACGTGGTCCTGGCCCGTTCCCCTAAGAACCTACGCAGGGGATACCTGGCCCTCTTCTGGCTGGCCTTGGGGCTAGGAGGGCTTCTCGGAAGCCTCCTGGCGGGCCAGGTGGCCCGCCTCCCTGGGGGCCCAAGCCCCTACCACCTGCCCATCCTGGTCTCCATGGGCCTAAGGCTTCTCCTGGTCTGGCGTTTCCGCCCCTAGACCCTTGCGCCGCATCTCCCCCCACACCCCCCGCTTGCGCCACACCTGGAAGGTGGCCCAAAAGCGCACCAAAGCCAAGGCCTGGCGGTAACCGAGCCCCTCCACCACGCTCAAAAGGAGGAGCCAAAGCCGGTCGCGGAACCGGGGATAGCGCTTAAGGAGTAAGGTCTCCATGCCCACGGCCAGCTGGGAAAGGAGGATCCCGTAGCCCACGGCCAGGAGAAGGAACAAAAGGGCGAACTCCGGGTTGAGCAGGCCTAAAAAGTGGAAAAGGGGAAGGGCCAGATACCCCACCACCTCCACCACCGGGGCCAGGGCCTCAAAGAGCAGGAAGTAGGGCATGGCCACAAGCCCAAGCCGCCCGTACCGGGGGTTAAAGAGCATGGCCCGGTGAATCCAAAGCACCTCCCAAAGCCCCCGGTGCCAGCGGTCCCGCTGCCGCCTCAGGGTGGCCCAGTCCGAGGGCACCTCGGTGTAGCAGATGGGGTCTGGGGTGTAGAGGATGCGGTACGCCCTTTCCTCCTCCCGGGCCCGGCGGTGGAGGCGCACCACCAGCTCCATGTCCTCTCCCACGGTGTCCGTGCGGTACCCCCCCACCCTAAGGGCCTCCGCCCGGCGGAAAACCCCAAAGGCCCCGGAGATGATGAGGAGGGCGTCCATGGCGCTCCAGCCCGCCCGCCCCAGGAAGAAGGCCCGGGCGTACTCAATGACCTGCATCTGCTCCAGGAAGCTCCCGGGAAGGCGCAGGGCCTCCACCATCCCCTCCCGCACCACGGCCCCGTTCAGGGGCCTTATGGTCCCCCCCACGGCCAGGACCCGGTCGTCCTCCAGGAAGAGCCGGCTCGCCCGGAGGAGGGCCTGGGCGTCCAGGAGGCTGTCGGCGTCCACGGCGCAGAAGAGGGGGTAGCGGGCCAGGTTGAGCCCGGCGTTTAGGGCGTCGGCCTTGCCCCCGTTCTCCTTGTCCACCACCAGGAGGTTGGGGTAGCGGAGGGAGCGATAGACCCCCCGGATGGGCTGGGTGGGGACCACCCTGCGAAAGGCCGCCTCCACCGGCACCAGGTGGAAGGCCTCCTTGAGCACTTCCAGGGTGCGGTCCTTGGGCCCATCCGCCACCACGATGACCTCAAACTCCGGGTAGTGGAGGGCCAGGAAGGAGCGCACCGAGGCGGCGATGGTTTTCTCCTCGTTGTAGGTGGGCACGAGGATGGAAACCGGGAGATAGGCCTCCCGCTCCAAAAGGTCCTTAAGGGCCAGTTCGGAAAGCTCCCGGGCGTAGCGGGCCACCATGCGGATGCCAAAGAGGGCGAAGAGGGCGTAGAGGAGGTTAAGGAGGGCGAAGTACCAGAGAACGAGGACCTGGTAGGCGAAAAGCAGGGAGTGAAGAAGGTTCACGCCGCCTCCCTTAACACCTGCTGGGCCATGGCCCGGCCGTAAGGGTCGGGGTGGGCCCGGGCGGCCTCGGCCAGGGCTTCCAGGCCGAGTTCCCTAAGCCCCTCGGCCGCCGCCCGACGCACGTAAAAGGAGGGATCGTAAAGGGCCTTCCACAGGGCCCTCCGGGCCAGGGTCTTCCCGAGGAGGGGAAGAAGCCTGGTGGCCTGGAGCCGCAAGTACTCCTCGGGGGCCTGCAGGTGGGCGAGAACCACCTCCTCCAGGCCCGAAGGCACAAAGCCCAGGCGCCAAAGGGCCCGCAAAGCCGCCGCCCGCAGCTCGGGGTCGGGGTCTTGGAGGAAACGGGCCACCTCCTCTCCCAGGGAAGCGAGCTTGAGGCGGCCCACAGCCTCCAGGGCCGCCCAGCGCTCCTCCCCCCCACCTTCGGACAAAAGGCGCTGCAAGGCCGCCTCGGCCCGGTCCTCCAAAAGGAGAAGGGCTTCCAGGAGGGCCCCCCGGGGAAGTCCCGCCTCCAATAGGGCCTGGGCCAAGGCCCCTACCCCCTCCCCCCGGGCGATCCTGGCCCCGGCCCGGGCCGCCGCCAGGCGGAGCACGGGGTCCGGGTGCTTCAGGTAGGGGAGGACCAGGTCCAGGGTCTCGGGGAGCCGGGCCTGGGCCAGGGCCTCCAGGGCCTCCAGGCGCGCAGGGCGGGAGTAGAACCGCCCTCGGAGCACCCTTCCCCAGGGAGGGCCCGCCTGGCGAAGCCAGAGGGCGAGGCGCTCGGCAAGCTCTCCCCGGAGCATCTCCCGGAGGTGCAAAAGGGCCTCCAGGGCAGGCCTCGGCCAAGGGGGCGGGGGCAGGGATTCCTCCGCCCAAAGGGCCCGGGTAAAGCGCCGGAGCCACTCCTCGTAGGCCCTCCGGTCCCGCCCCTCCTTAGCCTCGGTGTAAGCGTGGTAGAGGAGGACGTAGGCGGAAAGGAAGGCCAAGGCCAGGCCCGTGAGGAGGAGGGCCTGGAGGAGGGCCCGGTAAGCGAGGGGGGTGTTTAGGAGGGCAAAAAGCCGGGCGGAAAAGGCCAGCACCAGCTGCCCCAGGGCCAGGGCCTCGAGGCCCACCACCAGGAAGACCAAGAGGGCGTAAAGCTCTTCACCCCGCCGCCACATACCGCTCCAAGCGAAGTACGAGCTCCCTTGGGCTGAAGGGCTTGGTGAGGTAGTCCTGGGCCCCAAGCCGGAGGGCCTCCAGGATATGGCGCTCTTGCTTGAGCCCGGAGAGCACCACCACCGGGGTGTTCTTCCCGAGCTCCTGGCGCAGGTGGCGCAACAGGTCCAGACCGAAGCCCCCGGGGAGGTTGAGGTCCAGGACCACGGCGTCAACCTCCTTTTCCAGGGCCCTCTTGCCCGAGGCGAAGTCCCGGGCCAAGAAGACCTCGTGCCCCGCCCGCCTCAGGGCCACCTCCAGGATGGCCGCCACCGCCGGATCGTCCTCCACCACCAGCACCCGCGCCACGGCGCTCATTCTATCCGGGCCAAAAGGGCCTCCACCTCGGGGTCGGGGTTTCGGCGGAGCTCCTCCCGCAAAAGCCCCTTGGCCTCCTCCTTCCTCCCCTGCTCCAAAAGGGCCTTGGCCAGGGTGAAGCGGGCCAGGGGGTAGTCGGGCTTGAGGGCAAGCACCTGCCGGGCCAAAAGCTCGGCCTCCCTGGCCCGGCCCAGGGCCAAAACCACCTCCGCCAGGCCCCAGCGGGCGTCCAGGTTGCCGGGGTCTTGGGCCAGGACCCGGCGGTAACTCTCCTCGGCCTCCCCGTACCGCCTTAGGTGGTAGAGGAGCCTCCCGTAGCGCACCCGAAGGTCGGGACTGTCCAGGAGGGCCAGGGCCTTCTCGTAAAGGGGCTTGGCCTCGGCGTGCCGCCCCTGGAGGTAGAGGGCGAAGGCGAGCTCCCCTATGGCCTCGGCGTCGTCGGGGAAGGCGGCCACCGCCCGCCTCAGGAAGGCCTCCGCCCCCTTGGGGTCCTGGGGCAGTCTTAGCTTCCCCTCGTGGAAGCTAAGCCGCTCCCGGAAGGGCACGGGGTCGGAAGGGTAGCCCTCGAGGCCCACCTCGTCCAGGGCGAAGGCCCGCACCTGGCTCACCCGGTCCCCTTTCGGCCGGTAGAGGAAGAGGCTTCCCTCTCCCCGGGCGGAAAGGACCACGGCGTCGGCGCTTCGCACCTCCACCCGGAAGCCCCGGGCCCCCTCGGGAAGGAGAAGGCGGAAGGCCACCTCCCCCTCTGGGCCCGGCGCGGGGCGCACCAGGGGGGCGGGAAGGAGCCTTCGGCGCACCCCCGTGCCCAGCACCGCCCCCTCCCCGGAAGGAAGCCGCTCCCGGCCCAAGGCCACCTCCCCCCGGTAAAGGGAAAGCCGCCCCCGCTCCCCCCGGGAAAGGCGGAGGTGGGTGCCAAGAGGCCTCACCTCCCCTTCCGGAGTGGAGAGGAAGAGGGGCACGGGGGCCTCCCGCACCACCTCCACCCCCCCCTCTTGCAGGGCGATCTGCACCCTCTCCCCCCCGCCCCAGAGGCTCCGCCAGCGCCTGGCCTCTCCCCGGGCCTCCGGGCCGAAGGCGAGCTCCAAGCCTCTAAGCCGCACCACCTCGCCCGCGGGCACCTCCCCGAAGGCCCGGGAGCCCAGAGGGGCGGGGTAGAGGGGCAGGCGGGCCAGGGCCAGGAGGGCCAGGGCCAGGAGGAGGAGCCTGCCCACGGGGGCCCTCTGCCCGGGCCTAGGCCGCGGCAACAGGAGGAGGAAGGTGCTCCCCCGGCCCATGCGGCTTTTGAGGCGCACCTCCCCCCCGTGGGCCTCGAGGACCCGCTTCACCAGGGCGAGCCCCAGCCCCGTCCCCTCCACCTCCCCCCGGGTGGAGGCCCGGTAAAAGGGCTCAAACACCTTGTCCTGCTCCTCCTTTGGGATGCCGGGCCCCGTGTCGGCCACGGCGATGCCGTAGCGCTCCCGCCCCAAGAGGAGCCGCACCGCCACCCGCCCCCCTTTCGGGGTGTACTTCACCGCGTTGTTCAGGACGTTGAGCACCGCCTGGTAGAGCCAGTCCGGATCTCCATAGACCCAAGCCTCCCCCCGGGGGAGGACAAGCCGCAAGGCGAGGCCCTTCCGGCGGGCCAGGGGCCGGACCTCCTCGGCCGCCTGACGGAGGAGGGCTTTCAGGTCTACCCGCTCGCTCCTGAGCCGCACCCCCTGGCCGAGCCTCAGGTACTCCTGGGCTTTTTGCAGAAGCTCCTGGATGCGCCGGGCGCTCCTCTCGGCGATCCCCAAAAGCTCCTTGGCCTCCTCTGGCAGGCCCTCGGTTCCCAGGGTGAGCTCCAAGGCCCCGAGGACGCTCATGAGGGGGTTCTTGATCTCGTGGAGAAGAAGCCTAAGAAGCCTCGCCGTTTCGTCCTGGGCCCGCAGCAGGGAAAGCTCCCGCTCCCTCAGGGCCAAGACCTCCTGGAAAGCCTTGAGGAGGAGGCGCAGGGCCTCCAGGGTCTCCGGGCTCGGGGGACGGCTTCCCGTCCAATAAAGGGCCGCCTCCCCTTCCTCTAGGAGTTTTTCTCCCCGCAAAGGGCCCTCGGGCAGAACCACCCCCCGCCAGGCGACTTGCACCGGGTAGCGGCGCAGAAGGTCCGACAGAAAGGCCAGGTCCCCAGGGGGGTTCTGCACCATCGCCCCCAGTCTAGGAGAGGCGCTTGAAAGTCCCGTGAAAGCCTAGGGCCTGGGGGCCATGACCACCAGGAGAAGGGCGGGGCTTGCGGACTCGTTGCGCACCCCGTGAGGCACCCCCGCCGGGGCCAGGACGGCCATCCCCGGGGCCAGAAGGGCCTCCTCCTCCCCCACGCGCGCCACCACCTCCCCTTCCAGCACGTAGTACACCTTGTCCGAACCCTCGTGGGCGTGCACCTTCTGGGCCTGCCCGGGAAGGAGGGCGTACAGGTCGTAGAACATCCTTTCCGAATGGAAGACGGGGATCTTGGCCATCCTCTCTGGGTCGTAGCGCACCAGGCTCTTCAAGTCCCGGATCTCCATGCCCCGAGTCTACTTGACGGGGGGCCTGGGGCGGGCTACACTAACCTTTGCGCGCCGGGGAGTAGCGCAGCCTGGTAGCGCACACGCTTGGGGTGCGTGTGGTCGTCGGTTCAAATCCGGCCTCCCCGACCAAAGCCCCCGCCCTCGGAGGGCGGGGTTTTCCTCCTTCGGCGGGCCACGCCCTCCATCTTGACGAGGGCACGCCTTCTCGGTATGCTAAGCGTTGCGTGCGGGGGCGATTAGCTCAGCTGGTCAGAGCGCACGCCTGATAAGCGTGAGGTCGGTGGTTCAAGTCCACCATCGCCCACCACGATGCGCAGGGGAAAATCCCCCGGGTGCCGATTCCCGGGGGACTGGCCTTTCATACCCGTGCTTCCGGTTTCCTTCGCCCTGCCGGCCCGGGGAAGCCCGCCTAGGAACCTTTTACCGGGGCCCCCATGCTGGCCACGCCAGGAGATGCCACTCCGGGTGGGGGGCCGCCCTTTCAGCCCAGAACGCGGTGAAAGGCGTTCAGAAAAAGAGGGAGGCGCTCGCCGCGGGCCTCCTGCTCCTTCAAGGCTTCCTCAAAGGCCAGGGGGTCCATCACCAAGGAGGGAAGGCGCAAAAACCCCAGGTAGTACTCCCCCGCCTGGCCGGGGTAGCGGAGCCGGGCCCTTTCTTCGGGGAAAAGGAGCCCTTCAAAGGCCTCGAGGGAGGCCAGATAAGGGGCATGGCCCAGGTGCCTCAGGGCCTCTTTGAGCCGCCAAGGGTTGGTCCAAAAGCCATAGCGCAGGCGCTCGTCCAGGGCCTCCAAAGCCCCCCACCGACCCTCCCGGACAAGCTCCAGCCGCTTCAGGCGCAGGCGGGCGTACCGGGATAGGGAGAGGATTTCCAGGGAAAGGCCTTGGGCCACGAGGAGCCTCGAGGCCACCACGTAATCCTGGTACTCCCGGTAGGGGTCCACACCCCCAGGATGCCACGGCGGGAGGGATAGGATGGTGCCATGGACCGCAAGGCTTGGGTGATGCGCGCCCTCGAGGCCCTCCGCTTCGCCACCTTCCAGGAGATCCAGCGCTACCTGGACGAGGAGGGGGAGCCCTTCTCCCGTAAGGAGCTCCAGGACACCCTTAAGGCCCTGGTGCAGGAGGGCAGGGTGGAGGAAAAGGAAGGCACCTACCGCCTCGCCCCCAAGAAGGGGGACAAGGCGGCCTTTGAAAAGCTCTTCGGGGGCGAGCCCTAAGGGAGGCCCTCAGCGCCAGTAGTTGGGGGCCTCCTTCATGACCACCACGTCGTGGGGATGGCTCTCAATGAGCCCGGCCATGGTCATGCGCACGAAGCGGGCTTTCTTGCGGAAGGTCTCAATGTCGGGCGCCCCCACGTACCCCATGGCGCTCCTTAAGCCCCCCACGATCTGGTAGAGGACGTCGGCCACCGGGCCCTTGTAGGGCACCATGCCCTCAATCCCCTCGGGAACAAGCTTTTTGGCCTCGGTCTCCCCACCTTTCCCGGGGTCTTGGAAGTAGCGGTCGGCGGAGCCCTGCTTCATGGCCCCCAAAGAGCCCATGCCCCGGTAGAGCTTGTACCGCCTCCCGTCCTTCAGGACCTCCTCTCCCGGGGCCTCCTCGGTGCCCGCCAGCATGCTCCCCAGCATCACCGTGTGGGCCCCGGCGGCCAGGGCCTTGGCCACGTCCCCGGTGTACTTGATCCCCCCGTCGGCGATGACCGGGACGTCCAGGCCCTCCACCCCCGCCACCGCCTCGAGGATGGCCGAGATCTGGGGCACCCCCACCCCGGTCACCACCCGGGTGGTGCAGATGGAGCCGGGACCGATGCCCACCTTCACCGCGTCCGCCCCCCGCTCGGCCAGGGCCCTGGCCCCCTCCCGGGTGGCCACGTTCCCGGCGATGACCTCCACCTTCTCGCCGAAGGTCTCCTTGAGGTAGGCCAGGGCCTCCAGGATTCCCTTGGAATGGCCGTGGGCCGAGTCCAGCACCAGGACGTCCACCCCCGCTTCCACCAGGGCCTGGGCCCTCTCGGGAAGGTCCTTGCTGGCCCCCACTGCCGCCCCCACCAGGAGGCGCCCCAGGGCGTCCTTGGCGGCGTTAGGGTACTGCTTGCGCTTCACGATGTCCTTCAGGGTGAGGAGGCCCCTAAGCTTCCCCGACTCGTCCACCAGGGGAAGCTTCTCCACCTTGTGCCGCCTGAGGATCTCCTCGGCCTCCTCGAGGGTGGTCCCGGGCGGAGCGGTGATGAGGCGCTCAAAGGGGGTCATGACCTCGGTGACTGGGCGCTTCAGGTCCCGCTCAAAGCGGAGGTCCCGGTTGGTGACGAGGCCCAAAAGCTTCCCGTAGAGGTCCACCACGGGAAGCCCCCCGATGCGGTACTCCCGCATGAGGCGCTCGGCATCCTCCAGGGTGGCCGTGGGGGGAAGGGTCACGGGGTCCTGGATCATCCCCGCCTCGGAGCGCTTCACCTTGCGCACCATGGCCGCCTGGGCCTCTATGGAGAGGTTCTTGTGGATCACCCCAAGCCCCCCCTCCCGGGCCATGGCGATGGCCATCTCCGCCTCGGTCACCGTGTCCATGGCCGCGGAGAGAATGGGGATGTTCAGGAAAAGCCGCTTGGTGAGGCGGGTCCTGACGGAGACCTCCTTGGGCAGCACCTCCGAGTAGCCGGGCAAAAGGAGCACGTCATCAAAGGTAAGCCCCTCGTAGAGGATCTTCCCCTCGTACATGCTCCTCAGGGTACAAGGCCCAAAGGAAAAGGTCTAGGGGCGGCCTTCCAAGAGGGTAGCCTTGCGCCCAGAAAGTCTGGTACAATGCCCCCGAAGGGGGTGGGAAGCCGAAAGAAGTCCTCAGCCATTTCGGGGCGGTATTTGGGCCAGGCATTCTTAGGGCATTTTCGCAGGTATTTTCCGGTATTGCCCGTGCATTCTGGGGATGTGTTCAAGCTAGGCCATTCTTGGGTCCGTGGGGGGGCCTGCCTCCCCGCGGGCCCCGGTATTTTGTAAGCCATTCCCCCCAAACCCCGAAGGCTTCCCCCCGCCGGACCAGGCCACTACCCAGCCGGCACCGGGTGTGCTAAGCTGGGTAGTGAAAATCTGACTGGTTCCAAGTGCATGTGACCGAAGAAGCAGTTTTTACCGTTGTGATACCTATTCTTCCCCTCTTGACAGTATTGACACCACCCCCTAAAGTGAAAAACAAGCAAACGGGGCCGACCCCCCGGAAGCGGAGGAAAAAGGAGGGATGAAGATGAAGAAGCTGATCGCTCGCGTGTTGGTTCTTCTCGGCAGCTTGATCGCTCTGGGGCTTGCGGCTGGGGCTTCTATGCATTGGGAGTAACATATTGGCCAGCTTAGCTGGCCCTTTTTCTTGCCTTAGCGGGGGAAGTTTGCTACACTCAGGCCACTATGGCCGCTAAACGCCCGGAGCTTCCCCCGCCGCGGGTGCTCTTCTTGGTCCTCTCAGCCTTCCTAGGCTTCCTAGCCCTGGAGGGCTTCCTGCTTTGGGCCTACGGGCATATGCCCCTCCGCTTGAGCCTCCTGGACCTGCTCTTCTGGGGCGCGCTCATGCTCTGGAGCGTGGTTGTTCGTGTGCGCCTTCCCCTAAACGCAAGCATGAGCCAACTTTTTATCTTTGCTCTTGCGCTGGTCGTTATAGCCCCCCCATGGATACCTCCTCTCTTTAGCTTTTTGTCTCAATGGAGCCGAAAAGCTTGGTTTAAAGAACTTTTCAACCGCTCTCAGGATGGCCTGGCCACCGCCCTGGCGGCCCTGGCCTGGCAGTTCTTTCAGCAAAATCCCGTCTATTTGGGAACACTCAACCTAAGCTCTGGCATAGGCATTGCTTCTGCGTCACTGCTTTTTTTCCTCACAAATACTTTTCTTGTTACAACAGCAATCCATTTTGCCTCCCAAACCCCTTGGAGGGAAGTTTGGCGAAGAAACTCAGCCTGGATTGCAGCCAGCTACCTCCTCCTCTCCCCCATCGCCCTCCTCCTGGCCCGGGCCTACGAGACGCCCCTTCTCGCAGGCTGGGGCGGCTGGACGGTGCTCTTCTTCCTCATCCCCCTCTACTACAGCCGCTTCTACTGGGACGAGAAGGTGCGCCTGGAACAGGCCTTTGACGCCACCCTGGAAACCCTCATGCACGCCCTGGAGGCCAAGGAAACGGAAACCCGCCTCCACTCCGAGCGTGTGGCCGAGATCGCCCGCGACCTGGCCCGCAGGGTAAAGAAGGACGAGGTCTACGCCCAGGCCATCTACCGGGCGGCCCGGCTTCACGACATCGGCAAGATCGGCATCCCCGAGGCCGTGTTGCTGAAGCCCGGGCCCCTCAGTCCGGCCGAGCGCGAGGCCGTGGAAAGGCACCCCAAGTTCGGGGTGGAGATCCTCAAGCCCGGGAAAAAGGTGGCCTTTGAGGAGCTGGTCTACAACGTTGTGCTCTACCACCACGAGCGCTGGGACGGCCGGGGCTACCCCGAGAGGCTCGCCGGGCACGAGATCCCCGAGGAGGCCCGCATCGTGGGCCTGGCCGACGCCTACGAGGCCATGACCGCAGGCCGCCCCTACCGGAAGGCCAAGACCCCGGAGGAAGCGCTCCGGGAAGTCCAGGACATGTCCGGCATCCAGTTTGACCCCAGGCTGGTAGAGGCCTTCACGGCGCTCTGGCAGGAGAATCCCCTGTGGCGCGACCGGGAAGCCTACCTCAAGGCAAAGGAGGGATCCTTATCACGCTTTACCTTGCCGCAGCTCTCTTCGGCCTCGGACTCGCCCTCGCCCTCGGAGCCCGGCCAAAGGACTTCGGAGGGATAGAGCTAAGGGCGGCCTGGGCCTTCCTCCTGGCCGCCCTCCTGGAGGGAGGGCTGGCCTATGGCACCTACCGGGGGCTCTTCCCCCCGGAGGTGGCAGGGCCTCTGGCCAAAGTCCTGGTGCTCGCCCTGGTGGGTTACGGCCTCTACCAAAACCGTCACCTGAAAAGCCTCTACCTGGTGCTCTTGGGACTCTTCCTCAACACCCTGGTGATCTTCGCCAACGGGGGGCACATGCCGGTAAGCCTACCCGCCCTGCGCCAGGCGGGCATCGGAGGGTTTGAGGCCATCCTGCGCACCAAAGGGGACGCGGTCCACGCCCTGCTAGACGAGACCACCCGCCTGCCCTTCCTGGGAGACGTAATCCCCCTGCCCCCCTTGCAGAAGGTCATCAGCCCGGGGGACGTTTTCGTCCTGCTGGGCCTTGTGGGCGTGGTGGTGGAAGGCGCCCTCAAGGCCGGGGGCTTCCGCCTCTCCCTGCGCCAGGCGGCCCTACGGACCCTGGTCTACCTGGCCCTGGTCCTGGGCCTTTTGGCGGTCCGCTCCTAACCCTCTCTCCCGGCAGTGTAGTGTATAGTCCCGTAAGGGGGTTATACCCCTGACCCGGAGGGCAAATGGCGTACCGCATCTGCTTGATTGAAGGCGACGGCATCGGGCACGAAGTGGTTCCGGCCGCAAGAAGGGTCCTGGAGGCCACGGGCCTCCCCCTGGAGTTCGTGGAGGCCGAGGCGGGCTGGGAAACCTTTGAGCGAAGAGGCTCCTCCGTCCCCGAGGAAACCGTGGAAAAAATCCTCTCCTGCCACGCCACCCTCTTCGGGGCCGCCACCAGCCCCACCCGCAAGGTCCCCGGCTTTTTCGGGGCCATCCGCTACCTGAGGCGGCGGCTGGACCTCTACGCCAACGTGCGCCCCGCCAAAAGCCGCCCCATCCCCCAAAGCCGCCCCGGGGTGGACCTGGTCATCGTGCGGGAGAACACCGAAGGGCTCTACGTGGAGCAGGAAAGGCGTTACCTGGACGTGGCCATCGCCGACGCGGTGATCTCCAAGAAAGCCAGCGAGCGCATCGGACGGGTGGCCTTAAAGATTGCCGAGGGTAGGCCCCGTAAGACCCTCCACATCGCCCACAAGGCCAACGTGCTTCCCGTCACCCAGGGGCTCTTCCTGGATACGGTAAAGGAGGTGGCCAAGGACTTCCCCCTGGTGAACCTTCAGGACATCATCGTGGACAACTGCGCCATGCAGCTCGTCATGCGCCCCGAGCGCTTTGATGTCATCGTCACCACCAACCTCCTGGGGGACATCCTCTCCGACCTCACCGCCGGGCTCGTGGGCGGCCTGGGCCTTGCCCCCTCCGCCAACATCGGGGACACCACGGCCGTGTTTGAACCCGTCCACGGCTCCGCCCCCGACATCGCCGGCAAGGGCATCGCCAACCCCACGGCCGCCATCCTCTCCGCGGCCATGATGCTGGACTACCTGGGGGAGAAGGAGGCCGCCAGGAAGGTGGAACAGGCGGTGGACCTGGTGCTGGAGAGGGGCCCCCGCACCCCGGACCTAGGGGGCAACGCCACCACGGAAACCTTCACCCAAGCGGTGGTGGCGGCCTTGCGATCCCTTTAAAAGCTCGTTCCGTGGTTAGAGGCTAAAGCCTCGGCTTTAGCCTCTTCCCCTTTTGTGGAGGTGGCCATACAATAGGGCTAGGTTAGGGTATGACTTCGGGTTCGGCTGAAAAAGCGTAGGAGGAGGTGCCGTGTTTTCAGGTTTTAGCAAGCTATTCCGGCCCCGGGTGGAGGCCCTGGGTTTGGAGGTGGGAGCCCAAGCCCTGAAGCTGGTGGAGCTTCGGGGCTTTCCGCCCACCCTCACCGCCCTGGCCACCCGCCCGCTGCCTCCGGGGACCTTGACGGAAGGGGTGGTGGCAGAGCCCCAGGCCCTAAGCCAGGAGATCCGGGAACTCCTGGCCGAGGCCCGCACCCGCAAGCGCTACGTGGTGTCCGCCGTCCCCAATCCCAGCGTCATCCTCCGCACCCTGCAGGTGCCCAAGATGCCCCCCAAGGAGATGGAGGAGGCGGTGCGCTGGGAAGCCGAGCGGTACATCCCCTTCCCCATAGACGAGGTGGTCCTAGACTACGCCCCCCTGGACCCCCTGGCCGAGGTGGCCGAGGGGGAACAGGTGGAGGTCATGGTCGCCGCCGCAAGGCAGGAGGCGGTGGCCTCCTTGATCGAGGCTTTGAGGGGGGCGGGGCTTATCCCTGTGGCCCTGGACGTGAAGCCCTTCGCCGGCCTCTATCCCCTGGAGGAAACCCTAAGCGGAGAACCGGACCGGGTGGCGGTGGCCATAGAGATCGGGGCGGAAAGCACCAGCCTCCTTCTTCTCAGAGGGGACCGTCCCCTGGCCATCCGCATCCTCACGCTCTCGGGAAAGGATTTCACCGAGGCCATCGCCAAGGGCTTTGGCCTGGACTTCCTCACCGCCGAGGAGGTCAAGCGCACCTATGGTCTAGCCACCATCCCCACGGAGGACGAGGAGCTCCTCTTGGACTTTGACGCCGAAAGGGAGCGGTATAGCCCCGGGAAGATCTACGACGCCATCCGCCCGGTTCTGGTGGACCTCACCCAGGAGATCCGCCGGAGCCTGGAGTTTTTCCGCGTGCAGCTGGGGGACATCCAGCCCGAGGTGGGCTTCCTCTACGGGGGGGGAAGCCGCCTCCGGGGGCTTTCCACCCTGCTCACGGACGTGCTTGGGGTCAACTTCCTCACGCCCAATCCTTGGGAGGGTATCCGTGCGGACCCCAAGCGCTTTGACCCGGAGAAGCTTAGGGAGCTGGGCCCCGAGTGGATGGTGCCCGTGGGGTTGGCCCTGAGGGGGGTGAATCCCCTTGATTAGGCTGAACCTCCTTCCCAAGAACCTTCGCCGCCGGGTGGAGCCCGGGTGGTGGCGGCTGGCGGCGGCCCTCTTCGCCCTGGTGGTCCTGGGCACCCTGGGCTTCCTCCACTACACCGCTTACACCGAGCTTTCCCTGGCCAGGTCGGAGCGGGACGCCCTAAGGGCCGAGGTGGAGGCCCTAAAGCCCTTCATAGTGGAGCAGAACCGCCTGGTGCAGGAGAGGAAGACCCTCGAGGCCCTCCTCGCCATCCGCGAGGGGCTACGGAAAAACTTCGTCCCCTGGTCCGAGTACCTTGCCGCCTTCATCAACCAGATTCCCAAAGAAGGGGGGCGTCTTCCCGTGGCCTTGCGCTCCGTGGGGACCCGTGCCCTCTCGGAGGAGGAGGCCAACACCCAGGCCCAAAACGGGGCCTTTGGCGGCAAGCGGGTGCGGGTGGAGTTCACCCTCCAGGGGGAGGTCCAGAGCCAAGGCGCCCTGGTGCGCTTCGTGCGGGCCTTTGAGACCTCTCCCCGCTTTGGCATAGAGTTCCAAGGGGCCTCCCTGGACCAGAACCGAGGGCTCTACACCTTCAGCGCCCGGGTGGGCGTGGTGGGAGGTGAGCAAGGTGCTCGCTAGATTGGGGCAAAGGGAGTGGGCCCTCATCGCCATGGTCCTCACCTTGGTGGTGGGCCTCCTTTGGTACTACCTGGGAATCCTGCCCCTGCGGCAGGAGACGGAGGCGGTGCGCCAGGAGATAGCAACCCTCCTCCCCGAAAGGGACAAGGGCCGCCGGGCCCAGAGGGCCCTACCCGAGCTCCGGGCCGCCATCGCCCTCCTGCAGGCGGAAAAGCAGGCTTTCCTCCGGGCTCTCCCCAAGGAAGAGCGCCTTGCGGAGGTGCTCTCCGAGATCCTGGGAGAGGCGAACCGGAGCGGGGTCACGGTGCGCTCCTTCACCCGCTCCCCCACCACCGCCCCCGTGCCCGAGGTGCGGGCGGTGAACCTGGCCCTGTCCCTGGAGGGCCCCTTCCCGGAGACCTACGCCTACCTCAGGCGCCTGGAGGGCCTCTCCCGTTTTAGCTCCCTCTCTGGGCTTAACCTAAGCGTCCAGGGCCAGGACCTCAATCCCATCCTCTCCACCAGCCTGACCCTCACCCTCTACATGCTGGCCAAGGACCTCGAGACCAACCAGGCGCAGGAAGGGGGTACCCGGTGAAGGACCTTTTGGCCCGCCTCGCCGCCTCCTGGAAAAACCTTCCCCAGTCCACCAAGCTTCTCCTGGCGGGACTCCTGCTGGTAGGAGCGGTCACCCTTTGGTACGTGAGCCTCTACCTCCCCGCCCAAATGCCCCCCGGGGCGGAGGCCCCAAGCCCCACCCCCAGGGAGGAGCCCAAGGCCCTCGAGGTCGCCCCCATCCCTCCCCTCAGCGAACCCGCCCCCGCCCAGACCACCCCGCCCCCCCCCGCCCCCAAGGCCCAAACCCCCACGGAAGCCAAGCCCCAGGGGCTTCCCCTGCCCAAGGCCCAGGAGGAGGCCACGCCCCCCAACCCCTTCGTGCCCCTTCTCGTGGAGGCCCCGCCTTCCCCTCCCCCCGCGCCCTCCCCAAGCCCAAAGCCCGTACCCCAAGGACCCCCGGTACGGGTGAGCCCGGGTACCCCCCTCCCCACGCCGAGCCTGGCCCCAGCCCAGGCCCCCCAGAGACCCCTCCCCGGCACCGCCGGGGCCCTACCCGCCCCCAAGGTCCTGACCCCCGGGCCCAAAGCCGAGGCCCCCTCGCCCCCCCCGGAACCCCCCGTGCTCCCCTCCGCCCCGGCGGGCCTGGTGGAGGCTCCCCTACCCGAATCCGCCCCTCCTTCCGGCCAGGCCCCCACCACCCCCAAGACCCCTTTGCAGGCCCTGGTGGAGGAGAAAGGGCTTAAGCTCGCAGGGACCCTCCTGGGACCGGTGAGCGTGGCCATCCTGGAGAGCAAGGAAGGCTACCTGGTGCTCCCGGCGGGAAGCCCCATCCCCGGGAGCGAAGCGGTGATCCGCCGCATAGAGGGCGACCGCGTGGTCCTCGCCCTCAAAGACGAAACCTTGGACATCCCCCTGGTAAGCGTGCAGGCCGGAGGTGGACGGTGAAAGGAACCCTTATGAAGCCCTTGATCTGGGCCTCGCTGGCCCTGGGTTTTTCGGCCCTGGCGGGAAGCTTCCCCGACGAGCCCCGCTTCGGGGCCAAGGTGGACCTCAAGGTCTCGGAAAGCCAGGTGCGGGCCGGCCTCACCCTGCCCCTGGACGTGGCCCTGGAGGCCCTGGCGCGGAGCGTGGGCCTGCAACCCCTCATCTACCGGGCCTACGATCCCAGCGGGGACCCGGCCAAGGCCCAGCCCCCCCTCCCCAACGTCAAGCTGGACTTCCAGGGCAAGCCCTTCCGGGAGGTATGGGACCTCCTCTTCGCCACCTACGGGGCCCAGTTCAACCTGGACTACCTCTTCCTGCCCCCCGATGTGGTGGTGGTGGCCCCCACCCAGGTGATCACCGCTTTGGTGGACGCCCCGAGCCGCGCGGGGGCCATGGAGCGGAGGCCCTACCTGGTGGGCGTTCCCGAGATCGCCTACAAGCGCACCGAAACCGATGCCCAGGGCCAGACCCGGACCGTGGTGAACCTCGAGGGGGCCAAGGCCTGGGTGCAAAACGACCTCCTCCCCTTCCTCTCCCGGGAGGCCGCCGGGCTCAACGTGAACTGGATCGTGGTGGAGGAGGGAGGGAGGGTTAAGACCATCCTCTCGGTCCTGGCCACCCCGGAGCAGCACACCCGCTTTGCCGATATCCTGCAACGGGCGGGCATAGACTTCCGCCCCCTCCCGGCCCTGGCCCAGCCCAAGCCCCGGGTGGAAAGGACCTACGCCCTCACCTACGCCACCTTCCCCGAGCTCCTGGCTTTCCTCCAGAGCCAGGTGCCCGGGGCCCAGGTGAGCGTGGTGCCCACCAATCCCCAAAGGGCCGTGGTGCTGGCCACCGAGGAGGAGCACGCCCGCCTCAGCGAGCTCCTCAAGGCCGCCGACGTCCCCAAGACCGTCCGGCGGGTCTACGCCCTGCAAAACCTCACCTTTGAGGAGGCCAAGACCCGGCTCCAGCCCCTCCTGGAAAAGGAGCTCAGGGGCGCCCGCCTGGAAAGCATCCCCGGCAACCCCAAGGCCCTCCTCCTCGAGGCCCCCGAGGCGGACCAGGCTCTCTTCGCCGAACTCCTCAAGGCCGCCGACGTGGTGGCCCAGGTGGCCCCGCCCACCCCGGAGGCCACCACCCGCCGCCTCTACCCCCTGCGCTTCGCCGACGCCGAGAAGGTGGCCCCCTTCCTCGCCCGGGAGGTGCCGGGGATCGTGGTGCAGACCGTCCCGGGCCAGCCCGTCCTCTCCGTGAGGGGCACGGAAAGGCAGCTCGCCGAGGTGGAAAACCTCCTGGCCCAGATTGACCGGGCCCCGGAGCAAGGGCCCCCCGTCTTCCAGCGGGCCTACCAGCTCTCCAACGCCAAGGCCAGCGACCTCGCCAAGGTCTTGCAAGAGGCCCTGCAGGCGCAAAAACCCCAGGCTCAGGGCCAGGCCCAAGCCCCAACCCGGCAGGCCACGGTGGTGGCCGACGAGCGCACCAACACCCTCATCGTCACCGGCACCCAGGAGGAACTGGCCCTGGTGGAAGGCCTTATCCCCAAGCTGGACCAGGCCGTGCCCCAGGTGAACCTAAGGGTGCGCATCCAGGAGGTGCAGTCCAACCTCACCCGGAACCTGGGCCTCAAGTGGAACACCGTGGCCGGGGGGAACGTGGTGGCCAGCGTCCTGGACTCGGGGCTTTCCCTCATCTTTGACTCCACCCGTAGCCTCGCCGCCCTCAACATCCTGGCTACCCTCGAGGCCCTCCAGCGCCAGGGCCTCTCCCGGGCCCTTAGGGACGTGAACCAGACCGTGCTCAACAACCAGACCGCCCGCCTGCAGTCCGGGGAGACCTTCCTCATCCGGAGGGTGGTGGGGGACCGGGTGGAACGGGTGCCCTTTGACATCGGCATCATCGTGGAGGTCACCCCCCAGATCACCGCCGACGGCCAGATCCTCCTCAACATCAAGGCCGAGGTCTCGGGGAACGTCCAACGCAACCCCGTAGACGGGGACGTGGACCGCTTCACCAAGCAGGTGGTGACCACCACCCTGAGGGTGCGGGACGGGGAGACCGTGGTCCTGGGGGGCCTCACCTCCCAGGAGAACAACCAGACCCAGCAGGGCGTGCCCCTCCTCATGGACATCCCTCTGATCGGGGAACTCTTCAAGCAAAGGACCAACGAGACCACCGACCGGGAGCTTCTGGTGGTCATCACCGCCGACATCCTCAAGGAACGGGCGCAAAGGCCCTAATACCCTTTCTCCCTGTTTCCTTCGCTCTACGGGCTCCAGGAAGCCTGCCTAGGAACCTTTTGCCGGGGCCCCCATGCTGGCGCAAGCCGGCATGGGGTGGTATAACACCGCTTGGGCCAGCGGGGGGCCGGGGGCGCTGGACCCCGGCCCCTTCCCTCCCTACAATGGGCCCATGAGGTTTCTCACGGCAGGCGAGTCCCACGGCCCCGAGCTTCTCGCCATCATTGAAGGGCTTCCCGCCGGGCTTCCCCTCTCGGAGGAGGACATCAACCCCTGGCTGGAAAAGCGGCAGAAAGGCTACGGCCGGGGCCGGCGCATGGTCATAGAGACCGACCGGGTGGAGTTCCGGGCCGGCATAAGGGCGGGGCGCACCACGGGAGGCCCCGTGGCCCTGGCCATCAAGAACGCCGACTTCAAGAACTGGGTGGAAATCATGGACCCGGCCCCCGGGAACGAGCCCCGCAAAAGGGCCCTCACCGCTCCCCGCCCCGGCCACGCCGACCTGGCGGGGGGCATCAAGTACGGGCACAAGGACCTTCGGGACGTCCTGGAAAGGGCCAGCGCCCGGGAGACGGCCATGCGGGTGGCGGTGGGGGCGGTGGCCCTGAAGCTCCTCGCCCTCCTGGGGGTGGAGGGGGTGGGGTACGTGCCCGGGATGGCCGGGGTGTGGTCCAGGGTGCCCTTCTCCTGGGACCTGGTGCCCCGGATTGAGGAAAGCCCCCTGCGCATGACCGACCCTGAGGCCGAGGCCGAGGCCATCCGCCGCATAGACCGGGCCAAGGCCGAGGGGGACACCCTGGGGGGGGTCATTGAGGCCCGCTTCCGTGGCCTGGTGCCGGGCCTCGGCAGCCACGTCCACTGGGACCGGAAGCTGGACGGCCGCCTGGCCCAGATGGCCCTTTCCATCCCGGCGGTGAAGGGGGTGGAGATCGGCCCCGCCTTTGAGAACGCCATGAAGCGGGGCTCGGAGGTGCACGACGCCATCTACTGGAGCCCGGAAAAAGGCTTTTACCGCCAGACCAACCGGGCCGGGGGCCTGGAGGGGGGCATGACCACGGGGGAGGAGCTGGTGGTCCGGGCCGCCCTCAAGCCCATCGCCACCCTGATGCGCCCCCTCCCCACCGTGGACGTGGTGACCCACGAGCCTAAGGACGCCGCCAGGGAACGCTCGGACACCACGGCCGTGCCGGCGGCCAGCGTGATCCTCTGCGCCCTTTCGGCCATCGTGCTGGCCCAGGCTTACCTGGAGAAGTTTGGGGGGGATACTTTGGAGGAAATCCAGGAACGTGTGGAGCGCTACAAGGAACGGGCGCGCGCCTACTAGGCGTAGGATAACCCCATGGCCCGCCTGGAAATCCCCCGCCCCGCCACCTTCGTGAGCCTCACCGGCTTCATGGGGGTGGGGAAAAGCCGCATCGGCAAGGAGCTCTCCCGGGCCCTGATGCTCCACTTCATTGACCTGGACCGCTACATAGAAAGGCGCACGGGGCTTTCCATCCCCGACATCTTCCGCCACCTGGGGGAGGGGGCCTTCCGTAAAATGGAACGGGAGGCGGTGCGGGAGCTTTTGGAGAAGGATTTCCTGGTGCTTTCCCTGGGCGGCGGTACCTTCGTGGACCCGGAAAACCGGAAGGCCCTCATGAGGAGGGGGCCGGTGGTGGCCCTCTGGGCGAGCCCCGAGACCATCCTGGAAAGGACCCTGCGCAAGCCGGGGGAAAGGCCCCTCCTCCAGGTGGAAAACCCCCTGGAGCGCATCCGGGCCCTCCTGGAAGCCCGCACCCCCGTCTACCAGGAAGCCCCCATCCACGTCTCCACCGACCACCGGAAGGTGGAGGAGGTGGTGGCGGAGATCGTGGAAAAGCTTTGGGCCTATGCGAAGGCTAAACGTCCGTAACCCGGTCCCCTACCCCGTCCTCATCGGGGAGGGGGCCCTTAAGGAGGCGCCCCCGCCCCCGGGCCCCGCCGCCCTCCTCTTTGACCGGAAGGTGGCGGGCTTCGCGGAGGAGGTGGCCGAGGCCCTGGGGGTTCGCGCCCGCCTGGGGGTGGAAGGGGGGGAAGGGGCCAAGAGCCTCGAGGTCTACGGGGAGGTCCTTTCCTGGCTGGCCGGGGAGGGCCTTCCCCGGGACGCCACCCTCCTCGTGGTGGGGGGCGGGACCCTCACCGACCTCGGGGGCTTCGTGGCCGCCACCTACCTAAGAGGCGTGGCCTACCTCTCCTTCCCCACCACCACCCTGGCCGTGGTGGACGCCAGCGTAGGGGGCAAGACGGGGCTCAACCTCCCCGAGGGGAAGAACCTGGTGGGGGCCTTCCACTTCCCCAGGGGGGTCTACGCCGAGCTAAGGGCCCTCAAGACCCTTCCCCCCTTCGTCTTCCGGGAGGGCCTGGTGGAGGGCTTCAAGCACGGGCTCATCGCCGGGGACGAGGACCTTCTCCAGGTGGAGGACCTCACGCCGGAAAGCCCCCGCCTGGAGGCCTACCTGGCCAGGGCGGTGGCGGTGAAGCTCGCCCTCACCGAGGAAGACCCCCTGGAAAAGGGGAAGCGGCGCCTCCTAAACCTGGGCCACACCCTGGGGCACGCCCTGGAGGCCAGGACCCGCCACGCCCTCCCCCACGGGGCGGCGGTGGCCTACGGCCTCCTCTACGCCGCCCTTCTGGGGAAGGCCCTGGGCGGGGAGGACCTCCTGCCCCTTGTGCGCCGCCTCCTCCTCTGGCTCTCCCCGCCCCCCCTTCCCCGCCTCTCCCTGGAGGACCTTCTCCCCTACCTCCTCCGGGACAAGAAGAAGGTCTCGGAAAGCCTCCACTGGGTCATCCCTTTAGCCCCCGGGCGCCTGGAGATCCGCCCCCTGCCCGAAGCCCTCCTGCGGGAGGCCTTCGGCCCATGGCAAGAAGAGCTCGCCGCCCTCGGCCTCGAGAAGCCGGGACCTTAACCGGCCTCCCGCCCGGCGCTGGGCAAGGGGGCTCACGAAGGCAACCCCTTCCCCTGGGCTAAGGGAAGCCAGAGGGTAAAGACCGCTCCCCCCTCCTTTCGGTTCGCGCCCTGAAGCCTTCCTCCCATGGCCTCGGCCAGGGCTTTGGCTATGGATAGCCCCAGGCCGCTTCCCCCCCGGGTGCGGGCGGGGTCTCCCCGGTAAAACCGCTGGAACACCTTCTCCTCTTCCCCAGGGCGCAGCCCCGGCCCCGTGTCCCGCACCTCCAGCCGGGCCCAGCTTCCCTCCCTTCCCAACACCACTTCCACCCTTCCCTCCGGTGGGGTATGGCGCACCGCGTTGTCCAAGAGGTTCTGCAAGACACGGGAAAGCGCCCCCGCATCTGCCAACACCCAGAGAGGTTCCACCTCCAGGGAGAGCTGCACCCCCTTGGCCTCCGCCTGAATACGAAATCGGTCCAGCATTTTTTGGGCCAGCGCCCCCAGGTCCAAAACCTTAGGAGAGAGCTGCACGGCTCCCTCCTCCACTTGGGTAAGGAGCCGGATATCCTCCACGAGCCGGGCCAAGAAGCGCACTTCTTCCTGAAGCCTTCGGAGGTTCTCCGGCGTACAAGGCAGGAGCCCGTCCTCCATGGCCTCCAGGTCGCCCTGAAGAACGGTGAGGGGGGTGCGCAGGTCGTGGGCGATGTCGGAGAAGAGCCTCTTTTCCTCAGCCTCCTTGCGCTCCAGGGTGTCCAGCAAGAGGTTGAAACTCCTGGCCACCTCGGCCACCTCGTCCGTCCCCTCTGCCCGGGCTCGGCGGTGTCTATCCCCCTTGCGGTACGCCTCGGCCACCTCGGCCAGCTGTTGCACTGGGCGCACCAGGTTCAAGGCGAGGAGGGTCCCTACCCCCAAACCCAGAAGAAGCGCTCCCCCCACCGCCGTCCACAAGGAGGAACGCAGGTCCTGCAAGAGGCGTTGCTGGCGCAGGCCTATGCGAGGGGCCCCCGGGTTACCCAGGCCCCCACCCAGGGACAAGGCCCGCCCCACGTGGTCCGCCGCCACCCGGTAGGCCAACCAGCCGGATAGACCCGCCACGGACACCGCCACCAAGGCTATGGCCAGGGCGAGGCGCGGGAGAAGCCTCATCCTTCCTCCAGTCCTTCCCGCAAGCGGTAACCGTAGCCCCGCACCGTCTCCAAGAGGGCGGCGCAGGGCCCCAGACGGGCCCGCAGGTTCTTCACGTGGGCGTCCACCGTGCGCTCGTCCGCCTCGGTCTCCAGGCCATCCAAAAGCTCCTGCCGGGACACCACCTTCCCCGCCCGGGCCATGAGAAGGTACAGGAGGCGGACCTGGGTGGGGGTGAGGGAGAGCTCCTGGCCTTGGCAACGAGCCCTTAGGGCCTCGAGGTCCACCTCCAAGGCCCCAACCTGAAGATGGCTGGCGGGGCGGACCAAGCCCTGGGCCCGCCGAAGCACCGCCCGGACCCGGGCCACCACCTCCCGGGGGCTAAAGGGCTTCACCACGTAATCGTCCGCGCCCAGCTCCAAACCCAGGACGCGGTCCACCTCCTCCGCCCGGGCGGTGATCACGATAACCGGGGTACGGTCCTGCTGGCGGATGCGCTTCAACACCTCGAGGCCGTCCAGCCGGGGCAGCATCAGGTCTAGCAGGACCAGGTCAGGCCGGGTAACCCGCCAAACCTCCAGGGCCCGCTCCCCATCCGCCGCCCGTTCGGTACGGAATCCCTGCGCCCTCAGATAGCGCTCCAAGGTGTCGGCTATCTGGGGCTCGTCCTCCACCACCAGGATGAGCTCTCCTGCCATACTCCAAGCTTAAGGGCCCACCCTTCCGGTGTGGGCCCGTAAGAAACGCTCACCCGCTACCTATTCCAAGCCGGCCCGAAGGGCCCATGGGCCCCGCCCCGGGGGGAGCGGGGAGAAGTGGGATAGCCGGGCCCTCCAGGGGTCATTGCCTGCCCTGCCCTCTTGGCGTAGGCCGAACCGGTCCCCGGCCCCACCTGCCGCTCCAGCATGGCCCGCACCACCACCTGCGTGCGCGCCTTCATCCAAGCGGCCTGGGCCTCGCTGAGGCTTCCGTTCTTAAGCGCCTCATCAATGGCAGCGTTACGGGCCTGCACCAGCTTGGCCTCCAGGCTGGCGAGATCCACCCCCCGCTCCTGGGCGATCTGGGCGAGGGTCTTCCCCTGCTGACGCAGGGCCATGAGCTCCTCCGGGGCGAGGCCCAGGGCGGTCACCACATCGTCGTGCAAGGTCCGGACCAACCCCGCCGCCATCCCCGCCTGGGAACCACCCTGGCCTGCCCCTCCCATGCGGGGCCCGTAGGCCAAGGCCACTCCCACCGCCGCCACCGCCATCAGAACCATCCAAGCTTGCCGTTTCATCCTCCTTCCTCCTTTCTGACCCCTACCAGGGTCAGCCCTAGGGTAGGGAGGAAGGCGTGAAAGAAACAGGCGTTTTCTGTGAACCCTGGGTGAACGCGCCCAGGCTCGGCAACATGAGGAGGCTGGGGCCCTCAAAGCCCTATCCCCACGGGCCTGAGCACCCCGCGCTTGGCCTTGCCCCAGTCCAGTGGGAACTCCCCCACCGCCGTCCTCAGCACCACCAGGGCCAGGGGGGTATCCTCCCCCTCCCAGGCCACCCCCTCCCCGGTGGCGAAGGCCAGGGCCCTGGGGTCCTCGGGGAGGAGGGCGAGGCGGGGAAGCCCCCCGGGCCATGGGAGGGTAGCCCCGAAGGCCAGGGCCAGGGCCCTGGCGGGGAGGAAGCGGCCCTTCTGCACCTTCCCCAGGTAGAGGCCGGGGGCGGGGGCCTTGAGGCCCAAGAGGGCAGGAAGTTCTTCGGGAAGGAGGTAGAGGTGGCCCGCCCGTTCCAGGACAGGCCCCTCCAAAAAAAGCCCCGCCTCCTCCAGGAAGGCCCTTAGGACCCTCCCCGCTTCCGGGGAAAGGGGGGAAGGGCGCTCCAGGCGCGGCGTGCTCCAGGCCCCCCCCTCCTTGCGGAAGCGGGCGAGGAAGTGCCCCTCCCCCTCGAGGCGGTGGGGCCAGAGCCTCGCGGTCTTCCAAAGCTCCCCGTTCCCCTCCCCCCACTCCGACACCCCCGGGGCGAAAAGGGGGTGGAGGCGGGCGTCCTCCAGGCGGAACTCCGGGTGCTCCCTGAGGAAATGGGCCACCACCCCCTCGTTCTCCTCGGGGGCGAAGGTGCAGGTGGAGTAGACCAGGACCCCCCCAGGGCCCACCAGCCTCGAGGCCTGGGCGAGGAGGCCCTTCTGCACCTCGGCCATCCTCCTGGGAACCGAGGGCCCCCAGTGGCGCACGGCCTCCTTGTCCTTGCGGAACATCCCCTCTCCGGAGCAGGGGGCGTCCAGGAGGACCCGGTGGAAGTAGGCCCCGAAGGCCTCGGCCAAGGCCCTAGGGGGAGCCTGGGTCACGGCAAGCCCCGCCCCCCAGCGCTCCACGTTCTCCAAGAGACCCCTGATGCGCTTGCCGTCCACCTCGTTGGCCAGGAGGAGGCCCCTTCCCCCCATGCGGGCGGCCAGGTGGGTGGTCTTGCCCCCCGGGGCCGCCGCCAGGTCCAAGACCCGCTCCCCGGGCCTAGGGTCCAAAAGCACCCCCACCGCCTGGGCGCTGGGCTCCTGGATGTAGTAGAGCCCGGCATAAAAAAAGGGGTGAGGGCCAGGCCGGGCTTCCTCAGGGTAGTAAAACCCTTCCTCGCACCAGGGGATGGGCGTGAGGGGCCAGGGAGCGATTTTCGCGAAGCCCTCGGGGGAAAGCTTCAGGGTGTTCACCCGTAGGCCATACGCGCGCCTTCCCTCCGTGAGGGCCCTCAGGAAGGCGGGGAACTCCTCCCCGAGGAGCTCGGCCATGCGGGAGAGAAAGGCCTTGGGCAGCACCCGAGTACCCTAGCACGGGAAGCCCGAAGGGCTCAAGGGATACCATGGGCCCATGATCGTCGCCCTGGGGGCCGACCTGGTGGAGATCGCCCGCGTGGAAAGGCTCCTTTTCCGGCACGGGGAAAAGGCCCTAAGGCGGCTTTTCCACGAGGAAGAGGTGGCCTATGCCCTGGCCCGCAAAAACCCCTTCCCAAGCCTCGCCGCCCGCCTGGCCGCCAAGGAGGCTTTTCAAAAGTGCTGGCCCGATCCCATTTCTTGGAAAGCGGTCTGGGTAGGCATGGAGGGGAAGAGGCCCGTCCTGCGCTTCGCCCCCTCGCTGGAAGGGGTGATGCGAGGCCAAAACCTCGTGGCTCACCTCTCCCTAAGCCACGAGCGGACCCACGCCCTGGCGGTGGTGGTCCTGGTCAGGGAACCAGGCGGAGAATGAGGAGGTAGCGGTACACCTCCCCCCGTCCCGCGGCCAAGGCCCCCATCACCATGTTCCAAAGGACCAACCCCACCAAGGCGATCCCCAAGGGCACGACCAAGACTAGGCCCACCACGGTGATCGCCAGGAGAAAGAGGGCCAGCCCGTAAAGGGTATAGCTGATCTGGCCGTTCAGGGATTCCTTAGCGTGATCCTGTACGAAGGCGCTTTTGGGACCCCAAAGGAGGATAGCCAAGGGAAGAAGGATCTGGCCGATGAGCAAAAAGTAACCCACCAGGGGAGCCAGGTGGGCCACCGCGGCCCAGGTGCGGTCCGCCTCGGATACCGGCGTGGGCTGTTCCATGAAAGCAGTTTACTCTAAAAGGAGAAGGGGCCTTATTCCGAAGTCTTCCCCGCTCCAGAGGGGCGGGGCGTGAGGGAGCCCTCAGGTCCCCTCCTCCCGGATGCGGATGGGCCCCTGCTTCTCCGGCCTGAGCCCCCGCTTGTCCCGGTAAAAGGCGCGGATGGCGGCGAAATCCTTAAGGAGGTCCCCCGTGGGGTAAAGGTAGCCCCCGATGCCCACCTCCTTGCGGGGGAAGTCCACATAACCCAGGGCGATGGGCACCCCCGCCTCGAGGGCCATGTAGTAAAAGCCCGTGCGCCAGTAGGGGGCCCTGCCCCGGGTGCCCTCAGGGGTGACGAGGATGGCCACCTCCCGCTCCCGGAGAATCCGCGCCGCCTGGTCCACCAGGTTGTTCCGCCGGGAGCGGTCCACGGGGATGCCCCCCAGGACCCGCATGAGGAAGCCCAAGGGGGGCTTAAAGAGCTCCTTTTTGCCCAGCCACCGGGCGGGGATGCCCGCCCCCCACAGGGCCAGAATCCCCACCACGAAGTCCCAGTTGGAGGTGTGGGGCGCCCCGATGAGGACGTACCGCTTGCTGGGAGGAGGCTCCACCTTCAAGGTCCAGCCGAAGAGGCGAAGCAGAAAGAGGGCAAGCCGCCGCATGCCCCGAGAGTATACCCGGCGTGCTATACTGAAAACCAGTGCGGGCGGGGGCCTCCCCGCCCCTTTTTGTGGGGTCAAGATGCATAAGGTCGTGATCGTGGGAAGGCCCAACGTGGGCAAGTCTAGCCTGTTCAACCGCCTCCTGAAAAAAAGGAGCGCGGTGGTGGCCGATGTGCCCGGGGTCACCCGGGACCTCAAGGAGGGGGTGGTGGAAACCGACCGGGGCCGCTTCCTCCTGGTGGACACCGGGGGGCTTTGGTCGGGGGATAAGTGGGAGAGGAAGATCCAGGAGAAGGTGGACCAGGCCCTGGAGGACGCGGAACTGGTCCTCTTCGCCGTGGACGGGAGGGCGGAGCTCACCCCGGCGGACCTCGAGGTGGCCGAGCACCTGCGCAAGAAGGGCAAGCCCGTGATCCTGGTGGCCACCAAGGTGGACGACCCCAAGCACGAGCACTACCTGGGCCCCCTTTACGCCTTAGGCTTCGGCGACCCCATCCCCACCTCCAGCGAGCACGCAAGGGGATTGGAGGAGCTCCTCGAGGCCATCTGGGAGAAGCTCCCCGTCCGGCAGATCGAGACCGAGCCCGAAGTGGTGGGCATACGGCTCGCCATCGTGGGCCGGCCCAACGCCGGGAAGTCCAGCCTCCTAAACGCCATCCTGGGGGAGGAGAGGGTCATCGTATCCGAGGAAGCCGGCACCACCCGGGACGCCATTGACGTGGAGTTCTTCTTTGGGGGCCAGCGCTTCGTCCTGGTAGACACCGCCGGGATCCGCAAGCGCCCGGAAAGCCTGGTGGAGGAGCTGGCCATCAAGCGGAGCTTCCGGGCCATAGAGGAGGCGGACGTGGTCCTCCTGGTGGTGGACCCCTTCCAGGCGGGGGACCGGGAGCTGAAGCTGGCCAACCACGCCTTGGCGCAGGGCAAACCCGTCCTCCTGGTGGTGACCAAGTGGGACTTGGTGGCCAAGGAGGAGGCCCCTAGGGTGCGCCGGGAACTCCGGGGAAGGCTCGCCCACCTGGAGCACCTCCCTTGGGTGTACACCTCGGCCTTCACCAAGCAGAACCTGGACAAGGTCTTCCGCGAGGCGGTGCGCCTCTACGAGCTCAACCACACCCGCATCCCCACCTCGGAACTCAACCGCTGGCTAGCGGTGTGGACCAGCCGGGTCCAGATGCCCAACTTCAAGGGCAAGCCCCTGAAGATCCTCTACGCCACCCAGCCCGAGGTGGCCCCGCCCACCTTCGTCTTCTTCGTGAACCACCCGGAGTTCGTCACCCGAGCTTTTGAGAACTATCTCAAAAACCGCATCGGGGAGGACCTGGGCCTGAGGGAGGTCCCCTTCCGCCTGGTCTTCCGGGGCAGGCGGGAGGAGGCCTAAGTAGTGGGGGCCCCCAAAGGGCTTTCCCGCACCCTAGACAGAGCGCGGGGACCTTTGGCTGGACTGGACCACCGGGCCCTTAGCGGCTTCGGGACCGGGAAGAGGGGAGAAGGCCTGTCTCCTCCATGAACTCCCGCACCACCCCGAGGAAGCGGCGGCCGTCCAGGAGCAAGGCCAGGGCCGCCCAAAGGACCGCCTCCCGGAAAGCCGTAGGGGCCAGGTTAAAGGCCACAAGGAAAGGCGCGAAGGTGGGAGGCACCTGGAGGAGCATGGAAAGGCTCTTCCGGGGGTGGCGGAGGAGGAAGACCAGCGCCAACACCGCCCAGGCCCAGGCGAACCCCACGGGCACAAGCCCTGCCTCCGCCAGGTAAGCCCAGCCCGCCCAGGCCAGGCCCGCGTCCAGGGGATAGTCCCAAGCGGCCAGGGGGGAGGGCCTCCCGGAAGCCCGGGCGAGAACCCCGTCCAAAACGTCCAGGCTCCAGCCTAGGAGGAGCAGGCGAACCACCCGCTCCAAGGCCTCCGGCCCCAGGCCCACCTGGAGCAGGACCCAGCCCACCACCCCGGCCCGCGCCAGGGTGGCGAGGTCCGCAAGAAGCCGCAGACCGGCGGTCATGCCCCCTCCAGAAGGGCCGCCATCCCCTCCACCGCCCCCATCCTCAAGGAGAGGTGGGCCAGGGGGGTGAGGGGGGTGGGTTCCGGGTTCACCTCCACCAGGTGGGCCCCCGAGGCGAAGGCGATCCGGCCCAGGGAGGCGGCGGGCTCCACCTCGGCGCTGGTGCCCACCACCAGAGCAAAATCGGCCTCGGCGAAGGCCCTTTCTGCCCTCTCCCAGGCCCCCTCCGGCAAGAACTCCCCGAACCAGACCACGTCGGGCCGGGCCCGGTGGCCGCAATCTGGACAGAAAGGAGGCGGGGTGAAAACCTCGGGCAAAGAAAACCGCTTCCCACAGGCCTCGCACCGGGCCCTCAGGATGTTGCCGTGAAGCTCCACCAGGTTCTGGCTTCCCGCCAGGGCGTGGAGGCCGTCCACGTTCTGGGTCACCAGGAGGAAGCTTCCCCCCCTCTGCAGGACCCGCCTTTCCAGCTCCACCAGGGCCAGGTGGGCCGGGTTGGGCCGGGCCTCCCGCACCTTCTGGATGCGCCAGGCGTACCAGGCCCAGACCTTCTCGGGGTCCCGGGCGTAGGCCTCGGGGGTGGCGTAGTCCAGGGGGTTGAAGTTCTTCCAAAGGCCCTCGGCGTCCCGGAAGGTGGGGATGCCCGAGGGCTTAGAGATGCCCGCCCCTGTGAGGACCGCCACCCGCCCCGCCTTCTCCAGGCGCTTCCGGGCTTCCTCCAGGCGCTCCATGGTCCCATCGTATCCTTAACCCATGAGGCTCTTCACCCCCGAGGCCATGCGGGAAGCGGACCGGAAGGCCGTGGAGATGGGCTACCCCAGCCTCCTCCTCATGGAGTGGGCGGGGATGAAGGCGGCGAGGGTTTACCTGGATCTCTTTGGCAAGGCCCCCGCCCTCGTCCTGGCGGGGAAGGGGAACAACGGCGGGGACGGCCTGGTCCTGGCACGGCACCTCCTCCTGGAAGGGGTGCGGGTGCGGGTCCACGCCGCCGAAGGCCAAGGGGGGGATGCCCTTCTCACCCTTCAGGCCCTCCTGGCCCACGGGGTGGAGGTGAAGCCGCTGGAGGAGGCCTTTTTCCAGGAAGGGGAGGTGGTGGTGGACGCCCTATTCGGCACCGGGCTCAAGGGGCCCCTCACGGGCTTCTTCGCCGGGCTCGTGGAGCGGGTGAACGCCTCGGGCCTTCCCGTCCTCGCCCTGGACCTGCCCTCGGGCCTCCCCTTCAGCCCCCACATCAAGGCCACGGCCACGGTGGCCTTCGCCGCCCTCAAAACCCCCCACCTTTTCCAGAGGGAGGCCTGCGGAAAGCTTTACCTGGCCGAGATCGGCCTCCCCAAGGCTCTCCTGGAGCGGGAAGACCTCCCCGAGGTGGCGAGTCCCGAAGCCCTAAGGCCCCTCCTCCCCAAGCGCCCCCTCACCGCCCACAAGGGGAGCGTGGGCCGGGTGGGGGTCCTGGGAGGGTATAGGGGGGAGGGCCTCCGCTACGCCGGGGCGCCCATCCTCGCCGCCCTCGGGGCCTACCGCATGGGAGCGGGGCTTGTGCACCTGGTGGCCCCGGAGGGCGCCCCTCTAGAGCCCCTGGAAGCCGTCTTCCACCCCGTCTCCCACCCCACCCTCCCCCCCCTCAAGGTGGAGGCCCTGGCCGTGGGCATGGGCGGGGGGCCGTGGGGCAGGGAGTGGGCCCTCGAGGCCCTAAGGGCCCGTCTCCCCACCGTTCTGGACGCCGATGCCCTTCACCTCGAGGTGGCCGAGGCCTATAGGGAGGCGGGCGTCCCCGCCCTCCTCACCCCCCACGCGGGGGAGGCGGGGAGGCTCCTTGGGGCTTCCCCCGAGGAGGTGGCCAAGGACCCCTTGGGGGCGGCCCGGGCCCTGGCGGAGCGGACGGGGCTCACCGTGGTCCTCAAGGGGAACCCCACGGTGGTGGCGGAAGGGGGCCGCCTCTTTGTGAACCCCACGGGAAACCCCGCCCTGGCCACGGGGGGCACGGGGGACGTGCTTTCGGGAGCCATGGCCGCCCTACTGGCCGCAGGGCTTCCCCCCTTTGACGCCGCCAGGCTTGGGGTCTTTCTCCACGGCCTCGCCGGGGACCTCCTGGCGGAGGAGAAGGGGGTGGGCCTCCTCGCCCGGGAGGTGGCGGAGGCTTTGCCCTGGGCAAGGAAGCTTTTGGCGGAGGGGCGGACCCCCTGGCCCCTTTCCCGGGTATGAGCATCTCCTCCTGCTCCCATTCAGCGGATAGCCTTGCCCTCGGCCTTGCTAAGTGTCCATGCATTAAACTATCTACATGCCCGCCCCCCTTCGCATCCACCTGACCCCCGAGCAGGAGGCCCAGCTCCGGGAGCTGGAGACCAACCCCGTGGTCCCCCACAAGGTCCGGCGCCGGGCCCAGGCGGTACGCCTTGCCGCCCAGGGGTGGACGGCTCCCCGGATCGCCCGCCACCTGGGCCTGGACCGCACCACCCTCCACCGCGACCTCAGGCGGTGGCTGGAGAGAGGGATAGAGGGGCTTGAGGACGGTAAGCCCCCGGGGCCAGGCCCCGGTGGACCCCGGCCATGAGCGCCTTCCTGCGGGAGCTTCTGCGGGGGGAGGAGGCCTGGACGGCCCCCCGGCTTCTGGAGGCTCTGGAGAGGCGCTTCTTCGTGACCTTCCACCCGGGGACGGTGCGGCGGAGGCTTCTGGAGATGGGCTACCGGTGGAAACGGACGCGCTATGTGCCCACGGGGAAGCCCCGGGAGGAGGAGGTGGAGGGGTTCAAGGCGGCCCTGGGGGAGGCGGAAAGGGGGGGCTGAGGGTGTTCTTTTTGGATGAGAGCGGGTTTGGGCTCTCCCTGCCTCCCACCTACGCCTGGGCGAGGAAGGGGGAGGCGGTGCGGGTGCCGCGGTCCTGGGGGAGGTCGGGACGGGTGAACGCGGTGGCGCACCTGGAGAGGCTTCCCTGGGGGGGCTGGGTCCTGGGGTACAGGCTTCTGGAGGGGCGGTGCGGGACGGGGGAGGTGGTGGCCTACCTGGAGGGACTGAGCCGGGAGGTGGAGCGGGAGGCGGCGCGTGGGGTGGTGTTCCTGGACAACGCGCCCTTTCACCGGTCCCGGGCCTTTCGGGAGGCGGCGGGGAGGTGGAGGGAGCGTGGGTTGGAGGTGGCCTACCTGCCGCGGTACAGCCCGCACCTGAACCCGGTGGAGGGGGTGTGGCGGCGGGTGAAGGGGTTTTTGCTGCCCCGGAGGCACTACGGGAGCGTGGGGGAGCTGAGGGGGGCGGTGGCCGAGGCCCTTGAGAGGCTGCGGGAGCGGATGGGGCAGGGGGTGTCGCAAGGTCTATGCGTGGGCACTTATATGCCTTCGTGTGCTACTTGACCTGGACCCCCGAGGTGTGAAAAAAGAGGGGGTGCCATGAGGCAAGATCGTGAGCACCCCCAGAACATAGCCTTCGGCTGACTTACCATCTTGACGCGGAAACCCGCAAGGTAGCTCCTTCGGAGCTGACTCTCGTGGCTACCTACATCTGGGTAGGTCACGGGCGTAGCCCGTACCTCGCCGATGAACTGAAAGCCCTGGAGGCCCAGGGCCTCAAGCTCCCCCCAAAGCAAAAGCACCAGAAGGCCACCCTGGCCGAGCTCCTGACCCTCGCTATCTGCAAGATACGGCCTTCGGCCGTGACTCTCCTGTTTCAAGGCCAGGATCTTGCCAAAGGCTACTTGGCCGCTAAGACCACCCTCAAGGCCTACTTCCCCTCCCTGCCCCACCTATCCCGCTTCTACCGGGTCCTTCAAAAGGCTCAGAAACTGCTGGCCCACCTCGCCATAAGGCTTTCCGGGGGAAAAGGCCTCCTGCAGGTGGTGGACCTCAAGCCCATCCCCCTGGCCCACGGCCACCGGATTCACGGCCTCTCTCTTCCCGAGGCTGCCGTGGGGGTGGGACCCCTGGGGGCTTTTGCAGGCTACGTCCTCATGCCGGTGATGAACGAGCACGGCCTCTTTTTTCGTTGGACCATCCTCCCCGGCAACGCCCGGGAGACCTGGGGAAAGGAGCTGGTGGAGGGATTGCCCGCGGTCTTGGGAGACCGGGGCTTTCGCTGGGTCCAGGGGGTCAAGACGCCGCCCTATCGGGTCAGGGGAGGGAAGGTGGTGGAGACGGGATGGAAAGGATGGGTCACGCGCCAGCGTACCTTGTTGGGGAGGGTACGGAACTGGATTGAGACCCGCTTCAGCGTGATGGTGCGGTCTTTGGGGCTTCATCGGATAGCTGCTTTCCCGTTAGGGAAACATCTTGTAGCGCGGTCCTACTGGGGTCTGGTGGCCCGGGTGAATCTCATCCTGCTCGTTCACAACCTCAGCAAGGTAGCCTAACGGCTGACCCGTAGCCGGGTGCTTCTCAGGATGGCCGGGGTGGAGCTATGAGGTAGCACACAAAGGCATGTCGCAGCGAAGACTGCGCAAACCCATTACCTGCCTTCCAAGGAATAGGCGATGTAAGCGATAGCTAAGAGAGATCCACCAAGTGGGGTGCCCACAAATCGGAATGCGCTCCACACCATTATAACCAATGCAAGGGTAACCAAAGCGTCCTCCCCGGAAAATGTTCCGGCCCTCCAATGATGGAGGACCTCACGTAGAAGATTGAAGAAGCTGATGGGAAATCCAGTATACCAAACGATTTCTGCAGCCCTGCGAGCCAACCTTGCAAAACTATTGGCTAGCGTACGCAGTAAGTTTGGCATCTCTCCTCCTGCCTCTCAAAACACTCGTTTACCCAGCCAAAAGCATTGCAGACAAATATTGTGGCCATACACGGATAAGGTGCTACTGCACCATACCTTACACAAACTACCTCGCCCGCTATGCAAGCCCATTTCAAGGTACAGTCCTGAACTGTCACGGTTTCGCATTTCGTAAAGCAATTGTAGCTCCCGCACACCGCTGAGCCACCATTGCCGGGGTCCAAGCACTGGTTCTCCAGAGGTTTCACCATCTCATCCCACGGCAATGGGCAAGAAGGCCCTTCTTGAGAGAAGGGCATGGCCTGAGCCATGGCCAATGGCAAACCCAAGACCATAAACACAAGCCCTCCCAGCGTGGCCAGCTTCATTCTATCACCTCCGCTCCTAAAATAGGGCCTCTTCTTCTTCTTCTTGTCAAGACCACAGGGAAAGTCCTGGTATGCTGGGGGCGGTATAGGGCCTATGGAACCTTTTCCCCCCCTCTATGTCCCGGCCACCCTGGCCAACCTGGGCTCGGGCTTTGACGCCTTGGGCGTGGCCCTGGACCTCTACCTGGAGGTGGAGGCCGCCCCCGCCCTGGAGGACACCTTTCTTTACCAAGGAGAGGGCCGCGTGGAGGGTACGGACAACCTGATCCACGAGGGGTACCGGGCCGGGATGCGGGCCCTGGGGCTGGAACCCCTCCCCTTGCGGGTGCGGGCCTTCAACCCCATCCCCCTGGCCCGGGGCATGGGAAGCTCCTCCGCCGCCCTGGTGGCCGGGGTGGCCCTGGCGGACCGCCTTTCCGGGGGGAGGCTCGGGCGGGATGGGGTCTTCCGGGTGGCGGCGGGCCTCGAGGGCCACCCCGACAACGTGGCCCCCGCGGTCTACGGGGGCTTCGTGGCCGCCCTGAGCCACCCTCCCTTGGCCATCCCCCTGCCCAGGCCTCAAGGGGTGCGCTTCGTCCTCGCCATTCCCCCCTACGAGGTCCCCACCCCCCTGGCCCGGGAAGCCCTGCCCCGGGAGGTGCCCCTGGAGGACGCCGTCTTCAACCTGGCAAGAAGCGCCCTCTGGCCCGCGGCGCTTTGCTCGGGGAGGCTCGAGGCCCTAAGGGAGGCCTGCCGCGACCGCCTCCACCAGCCCCACCGGGCCCACCTCATGCCCGGGGTTCTGGAGGCCACCGAGAAGGCCCTGGAGGCCGGGGCCCTGGCCGCCTTCGTGGGCGGGGCGGGCCCCACCCTGGCCGCCCTGGTGCGGGAGGGGGAGGAAGGGCCGGTGATGAGGGCCCTTGCCGCCTACCGGGGAGAGGGGCGTACCCTGGTCTTGGGCATCGGGGAGGGATACCGGTGGAAGGAGACCTGAGCCTCATCCCCCTCACGGAGGTCCTGGAACTCATCCACGGCCACCGCCGTTCCGGCACCTTGGAGGTGCAGGCCGGCCCCCTCCCCCTCACCCTCCGCTTCGCCCAGGGGGAGGTGGTGGGGGCGGCCATCCTGGACTGGGAGGGCCTCGAGGCCCTCTTCACCTTCCCCCTCCACCCTAAGGAAGGCACCTTCCGCTTCCAGCCGGGGCAGGCCCCCCCGGAAAAACCCCCCCTACCCTTCCCCACCCTCCTCGGGGAGTGGGCCCGGGTCAACGACGAGTGGGACCGCTTCCGCTGCCTCCTAGACTCGCCCAGCCGCGTGCTGGAAGCCCTCCGCCCCAAGCCTCTGCTGGAGGTCTTCCAGGGAGGGAAAAGCGTGCGGGCGGCGGCCAAGGCCTGGGGCGTTCCCCTCCTCATCGCCATGGAACGGGCCTACATGGGGGTGCGGGAAGGGGACCTTTACCCCCTCCGCCGCTACGCCTGGTATGCCCTGCGCATCCGTTACCAGGGGCGAAAGGGCAAGACCCTGGAGGAGTTCGGCCAGCTCCAGGGCCTTCTGGACGGCACCCGAAACCTCGGCGAGGTCATCGCCCAGGGGGTGCCCGTGGGCTTGGTGCGCCGTTACCTGGTCCAGGCCCTGGCCTCCGGGGAGGTCGCCCCCCCGGGCCGGGGCTGGCTCCTCCGGGACCTCACCTGGGAGATGGAAAAAGAGGGGGAAGCCTAACTACCCCCCGTGCCCTTACCCCTCCGGGCCTCCTACTTCTTCTTGCGGGGGCGGTACTTCCCGTAGGTGCCCCGCCAGATCTTGCCCCTGCGGGTGCGGCGGTCGCCCTTACCCATGCCCCACCTCCTTAGGCGCTCGCCCCCTGGGCGGCGAGGAGCTGGTTCACCTTACGCATCAGCCGGGACTTCCTGCGGGCGGCGGCGTTCTTGTGCAGGGTGGAGCCCTTGGCCGCTTTGTCAATGAGGCTTTCGGCCTTGCGCATGATCTTGAGGGCCTCCTCCGCCTTGCCCTCCTGGGCCAGCTGGATGGCCTTCTTGCTCAGGGTCTTGATGGCCGACTTCTTGGCCTTGTTGCGAAGCCGGCGCTTCAAGGACTGCCGGTGCCGCTTGAGGGCGGATAGGTTCCTCTTAGGCTTCTTCTGCGCCATCTCTCTCCCCTTCGTGCCCCTAAGGGCAAGCCAGGGCTAAGTGTAGCACACCCTGCGCCTAAGGGGCAAACTTGGTGGCCACCCAGTCGTAGCGGGCCTGGCCCTTGGCCCCCTCCAGGTGAAAGCGCAAAGCATACTCCCCGGCCTCCACGGGGAAGCGGAGCTCCTCCTGGAAGGTGCCCGCGAAGGTCCTTTCCCCCAAGGGTCGCCCTCCCTTGAGCAGGGCCACCTGGAGGCGGCCCTCCTGGAGGCTTCCCGAAACCTTCACCTTGATGGCATCGTAAAGCCCCGTGACCCGGATGGGGTAGACCGCCTCCCCCGTGTACTTCCAGTAAAAGACGGGCAGGAAGGGGGGGTAGCCCACCGCGAGCCCGTAACGCTCGGCGTACCAATAGAGGCCCAGGGCGGCCAAAGCAAGGAAAAGCAGGCTCCGCATTGCCTTCAGTATACTTGGGCTCATGGCGGACCCGAGGCTTTCCCCGGAAGCGGCCCTGGCCCTTTTGAAGCGGGGAGCAGAGGAGATCCTCCCCGAGGAGGAGCTTCTAGAGAAGCTAAGGGAGGGTCGGCCCCTCACGGTGAAGCTGGGGGCCGACCCCACGCGGCCCGACCTCCACCTGGGCCACGCGGTGGTCCTGAGAAAGATGCGTCAGTTCCAGGAACTCGGGCACAAGGTGGTCCTCATCATCGGGGACTTCACCGGGATGATCGGGGACCCTTCAGGCCGATCCAAGACCAGGCCCCCCCTCACCCTGGAGGAGACCCGGGAAAACGCCAAGACCTACGTGGAGCAGGCGGGGAAGATCCTGAGGCAGGAGCCCCACCTCTTTGAACTCCGCTACAACTCCCAGTGGCTGGAGGGCCTCACCTTCAAGGAGGTGGTGCGCCTCACCTCCCTCATGACCGTGGCCCAGATGCTGGAGAGGGAGGACTTTAAAAAACGCTACGAGGAGGGGATCCCCATCTCCCTGCACGAGTTCCTCTACCCCTTCGCCCAGGCCTACGACTCCGTGGCCATAAAGGCCGACGTGGAGATGGGGGGGACGGACCAGCGCTTCAACCTCCTGGTGGGCCGGGAGGTGCAGAAGGCCTACGGGCAAAGCCCCCAGGTGGCTTTCCTCATGCCCCTCCTGGTGGGCCTGGACGGGCGGGAGAAGATGAGCAAGAGCCTGGACAACTACATCGGGGTGGCCGAGCCCCCGGAGGAGATGTTCAAGAAGCTCATGCGGGTGCCGGACCCCCTCCTCCCGAGCTACCTCCGCCTCCTCACGGACCTGGAGGAGGAGGAGGAGATAGAGGCCCTCCTCCGGCAAGGGCCCGTTCCCGCCCACCGGGTCCTCGCCCGCCTCCTCACCGCCGCCTACGCCTTGCCGCAGATCCCCCCCCGCATAGACCGGGCCTTCTACGAGGGGCTGGGGTACGCCTGGGAGGCCTTCGGGAAGGACAAGGAGGCGGGCCCCGAGGCGGTGAGAAGGGCGGAGGCGCGCTACGACCAGGTGGCCGTGGGAGGGATTCCCGAGGAGATCCCCGAGGTGGAGATCCCCGCCTCCGAGCTCAAGGGGGGCCGGATCTGGGTGGCCAGGCTCTTCACCCTGGCGGGCCTCACCCCCTCCAACGCCGAGGCCAAGAGGCTCATCCAGAACCGGGGCCTGAGGCTGGACGGGGAGGTCCTCACCGACCCGAGCCTCGAGGTGGACCTCTCCCGCCCCCGCATCCTCCAGCGGGGCCGGGACCGCTTCGTGCGGGTGCGGCTCAGGGGCTAACCGCCCTCCATGGGCCTTAGGGGCACCTCGTGGCCGGTGGCGTAGAGGGTTTCGCCCTCCGCCTGAAGGCGGAGCCTGGGGAGGGGAAAGCGGGGGGGGCCGTAGACGGCCTTCCCCCCAAGCAGGGGGTCAAAGGCCCCGAAGTGGCAGGGACAGCCCAAAAAGGGCCTCTCGTAGCGGAAGTTGTAGAGGAGGGAGGCCGCCTCGGGGTCGGGGACGAAGTTCACCGTGCACCCCTGGTGGGTGCAGATGCGGCTTAGGGCCAGGTAGTGCTCCTCCCCCACGGAAAGCCCCCCGGGGGCGGGCTCGGGCAGGCGGAGGAGGTAGGCCTTAAGCCCCCCCAGGGGGAGGGGATAGGCGAAGGGCTTCACCTGCCACACCCCAAGCTCCCCGAGGTGGGCCACGGCCACCCTCGGGCCCTCCCTCCAGGTGGGCTCTCCCACCTCGGGCCTCGGGCGGAAGCGGAGGTTGTAGGTGCGCACCCCAAACCAGGCGAAGAACCCCCCGGCCACGGCCACGGGGAGGTAAAAGACCAGGTCGCGGCGCTTCATGGCTAGAGGCTGGCCAGGTAGTCCAGGAGGGCCTTAAGCTCCTCCTGGGAGAGGGGCACGGGGGGCATCTGCCCCCTTCCCTTGAGCACGATCTCCCGCACCGCCTCCGGGGCCTTCAAGATGGGGTTCCCCTTAAGCCTGGGGCCAAGACCCCCTTCCCCCAGGGGGCCGTGGCAGGCGGCGCAGCGGGCCTGGTAGACGCTCTTCCCGTCCTTCCCTCCCTGGGCCTGGGCCCGGGCCATGGCGATGAGGCCCTCCACCCGTTCCCGGGCCTCCCCCCCTGCCTCCAGGTACTTCTCCCAGGCGGCGATGGCCTCCTCCATCCTCCCCTCCTGGAAGTAGAGGTTCCCCAGGAAAAGCCACCCTTCGGCGGCTTTGGGGTCGGCGTGCTGGGCGATCTCCAGGAAAAGCCTGGCCTCCTCCAGCCGCCCCCCCATGAAGAGGAGGATCCCCACCCGGCGCACCGCCTCTATGTTCTTGGGGTCCTTCTTCAGGACCTCCAGGTAGGCCTCGGCGGCCTGGTCAAAGGCCTGGAGCTCGTAGGCCTTCCGCCCCCAGGCGAGGAGGTCCTCCACCGCCCCCGTGCGCCTGGCCCTGTCGGCCAGGGCCTTGAGCTCCCGGGCCTCCTGGCGCTGGGTCACGGTGGTCTCCCCGGGAAGGCGGGGGAGGGTGTAGCGCCAAAGGCCCACCCCCAGAAGGACCACGGCCCCCAGGGCCAGGGCCACGGGCCAGGGGTTGAAGGCCCGGGGGGCCGGGGGGCGGTAGCCCTCAAGAAGCCTTTCCACCTCCACCATGCGGGCCAGGGCCCGTTTTTTCTCCTCCCCCTCCAGGGCCTCCACCTCCCCTTTAAGGACCTGAAGCTCCTTAAGGAGCTCCTCCCGCCTCGGGGGCTCGGGAAAGGGCTCCTTGGGCCCGAGGAGGGGCCTCAAGGCCAGGAAGAGGCCCAGGAGGAAAAGGCCGAGGAAAAGCAGGGTGGCCGTCATCGGGGAGGCTCCTTTAGGCGGCGCTCCGCCTCCTCGAGGAGTTCCTTGGGAAGCGGCTTGGGCCGGAAGTAGGCAAAAAGGCCAAGGCCGAGGAGGAGAAGCCCCAAAAGGGGCAGAAGCCACACCCAAAGCGTGGCCCCGCGCCTTGGGGGCTCGTAGAGGATCCACTCCCCGTAGCGGTCCACGAAGAAGGCCTGGATCTCCTCCTTGGTCTTCCCCTCCCGAAGCATCTCGGCGATGATCCGGCGCATCTCCACCGCCACCCCCGAGTTGCTCTCGGCGGCCGACTCCCCCTGGCACACGGGGCAGCGCAGGGTGCGGGCGATCTGGAAGACCTCGGGGGAGAGGTCAGGGGGCGGGCCCTCCTGGGCCAGGGCGGGGAGGAGAAGGGCGAGGAGCAAGAGAACCCACCTCATGGCACCACCTCCGCCAGATACCTTTCCAAGGTGGCCTCGTCAATGGCCCCGGCGTGCCGGGCCAGAACCCGGCCTTCCCGGTCAATGAAGAAGGTCTCCGGCACCCCGTACATCCCGTAGTCCACCCCCACCCGCCCCCGGGGATCGTAAACCTGGGGGAAGGTGAGGCCGAACTGGGCGATAAACCGCAAGGCCTCGGCCTCCTTGTCCTGGGTGTTCACCCCCACGAAGAGGGCCTCCCCTTGGTGGCGGCGCCAAGCGGCCTCCAAGACGGGCGCCTCCTCGTAGCAGGCGGGGTAGCACCAGCTCGCCCAGAAGTTCAGGACAATGGGCTTCTTCCCCAGGTAGTCGGCCAGGCGGAAGGTCTCCCCCCAGGCCTCCCGGTACGGGGGAAGAAGGGGCAGGGCGAAGTCCGGGGCGGGCCGCCTTTCCTGGGCCAGGACCGAGGGAAGGTCCTTGGGGTTCCGCTGCATCCCCCACCAGAACAGGCCTCCCAGGCCCAAAACCACGAGGAGCCAGAGCCACCCCCTCACGCCGGGCTCACCCCCTTGGCCTCCTCCGGCCTCGCCGTGGGCCAGAGGATGTACAGGGTGCCCAGGGCCATAAGCCCCCCCGCCACCCACATCCAGAAGACCAAGGGGGTGACGATGAGCCTAAAGGAGGCCCACTCCCCCTTCTCCCGGTCAAAGTCCATGAGGAGGAAGTAGTAGTCGTTGCCCGGGGTGTAGACCACCTTGGGGGCGGGGAGGGGGCTGTTCATCTGGGGGTAGAAGTGGAGCCTGGGCCTCACCTCGCCGAAGCGGTCGGTCCTGAGGAGGGCCTCCACGGCGAAGCGCCGCCCCTCGTCCAAAGCCCGCACCCCCTGGAAGGCCATGCGCACCCCCGCCACCTCCCACGTCCCCCCCCGGTAGAGGGTCTTCTCGCTCTCCAGGCGGTAGGTCTGGCTGAAGGCGATGGCCAGGCCCATGAGGGCCACGGCGAAGTGGACCACGAGGCTTCCCACCCGCCTCCGGTTCTCCAGAAAGCCCCAGGGGGAAAGCCCCGCCCGCACCCGGGCCAGGACGCCCTCCCGCGCCAAGAGGTAGATGGCGGCCGTGTTATAGAGGAATAGCCCCACCGCCAGGGAGGCCCCCGGGGCGTAGCCTCGGAGGAAGCCGAGAATCGTGCCCAGGGCCAGGACCAGAAGGAGCAGGTACAGGTTGCGCAGGGCCTCCCTCCGGGGCCTCCGCCAGGGCAGGAGGGGCCCTACCCCCATGAGGAGGAGGATCCCCGCCCCCAAGGGGGCGGAAACCTGGTTGAAGAAGGGGGCCCCCACGCTCACCTTGGCCTTGGCGAAGGCCTCCACCAGGAGGGGGTAGAAGGTGCCGAGGACCACCACGAGGGCCCAGCCCGCGAAGAAGAAGGCCCCCAGGAGAAGCGCCCCCTCCCGGGAAAAGGGGTGGAAGACCGTAAGGTCCCGCACCTCCCGGGAAACCCGGGAGAGAAGGCCCAGGCCCAAGCCCATGACCAGGAGGAAGAAGCCCAGGAAGGCGGGCCCCACGGGGCCCTCGGCGAAGGCGTGCACCGACTGGATCACGCCGCTACGGGTGAGGAAGGTGCCGAGCACCGTGGCGGCGAAGGCCAGGGTCACGAAGGCGAAGTTCCAGGCCTTGAAGGCCCCCCGGGTCTGTTGCACGATGGCCGTGTGCAGGAAGGCGGTGGCGAGAAGCCAGGGGATGAAGCTGGCGTTCTCCACCGGGTCCCAGGCCCAGTACCCCCCCCAGCCCAGGACCTCGTAGCTCCACCACATCCCCGCCACCTTCCCCGCCGTGAGGAAGCCCCAGGCGATGAGGGTCCACCACCTCGTCTCCTCCACCCAGGTCTGGTAGCGCCTCGAGGCCATGGCCGCCACGGCGTAGGCAAAGGGCACGCTCAGGCCCACGAAGCCCAGGTACATGAGCACGGGGTGGACGGCCATCATCCAGTGGTTCTGGAGGAGGGGGTTCGGGCCCACGCCGTCTTGGGGCGGGCTGGCAAGGGTCTCAAAGGGGCTGGCGATGGTGGCCATGACCCCGAAGAAGAAGACCTGGACGCCGTAAAGCACGGCGAGGACCAGGGAGGCCCGCCAGGGGTCCAGGGGCTTCCGGCTGGCGAGAAGGGTGTAGAGGGTCTGGAGGAGGCCCCAGAGAAGGATGCTGCCCTCGAGGGCCGCCCAGGGCGTCACCAGGGTCACCCATAGGGGGTCTTTGGTGGAGTGGTTCCGGGCCACGTAGGCCAGGCTGAAGTCGTGGGTGAGGAGGGCCCACTCCAGGGCCAAAAAGGCCGCCAGGGCCCCCAGGAGGGCCAGGGGGGCCAGGGCCCTCAACCCCTTAAGGAAGCGCCCATCCCCCTGGAAGTAGGCCAGGAGGCCCAAGGCAAGCCCCAGGAGGCTGAAGGCCAGGGCCAGGCTCACCCCCAGGTTGCCGAGAAGGGCCGGGGTCATTTGGCCTCCTCAATGAGCCTGCGCACGTCCTCCGGGGTCCAGCCCGCCTTGGGGGGTTGGTAGGTCTCGGAGTGCTTCACCAGGAGGTTGGTGCCCCGGAAGACCCCCTCCTGGAAGCGGCCCTCCACCACCACCCCCTGGCCCTCCTTGAACATGCCCGGGGGGGTGCCCTTGTGGAGGACCGGCACCTCCGCCACCCCGTCCGTGAGGACAAAGCGAAGCTCCAAAAGGTCCTTGTCGTACCGGACGGTGCCGGGCTTCACCAACCCCCCCAGGCGCACGGGGCGGCCGGCGTACTTGGCCTCTGCCTGCAGGTACTCCGAGGGGGTGAGGAAGTACACCAGGTTCTGCCCAAGCCCCCCAAAGAGGAGGTAGGCCAGGGCCCCGAGGACCACCACGAGCCCGAAGACGTACTTCGCCCTCATCTGGCCCTCCGGTAACGGAAGAAGAGGTAGGCCAGGTACCCGAAGACCGTGAGGTAGGTGAGGGCGTAAACCCAGGTGACGAAGACCCCCATCACGCCTCCTCCTTTCTCTCCTCCAGGGCGACCAGAAAACCCCGGAAGCGCACGAAGCCCAGGTAGAGCAGGGTGAAGACCAGGAGGTTAAAGAGAAGGGCCTGGAGCATCTCCGGGGCTATGTGGATCTTGCCCGTGGTGAGGTCAATGGACTGGGTCTGGTGCAGGCTCCGCCACCACTTCACCGACATGTAGCTGATGGGCACGTTGAGGAAGCCCAGGATGCCCACCGCCGCCGCCGCCTTGCGGCGAAGCTCGGGGTCCTCTATGGCCCCCCGGAGGAGGAAGTAGCCCACGTACACGGCGAAGAGAATGGCGGTGGTGGTGAGCCGGGGCTCCCAGGTCCAGTAGACCCCCCAGGTGGGCCTGGCCCAGAGCATCCCCGTCACCAGGGCCAGGCCCATGAAGACCAGGCCGATCTCGGCGCTGGCCGAGGCCACCCGGTCGTAGCGGGGGTCCTGGCGGAAGAGGTAGAGGAGGGAGTAGAGGAAGGTGACGAGAAAGGCCAGGTAGCCGAGCCAGGCCCCGGGGACGTGCAGGTACATGATGCGGACCAGGTACCCCTGGTTCACATCGGGCGGGGCCGCCAGGGCCAGGTAGAGGCCCAGGGGCAAGAGGAGAAGCCCCAGGCCCAGGAAAACCCAGGTCAGGGCATCGGGGCGTTCCGGATAGGCCGCCTTAAGCATGGCATTCCTCCGTTTCCAGCATAGGCCCTCCTTGGCTTAGAAGTCTGTGGCCTCACCCGTCCATGACCAGGGGAAAGAGGAGGGCGCTGGCCGTCACGTAAACGGCGTCAAACACCAGGAGAAGCTGCCACCAGGAGGCCACCTCCCCCAGGGGAAGGCCTTCCATAAGCCCCGTCGTGGCCCGCACCGAGGCCAAGACCACGGGGACCACCAGGGAGAAGAGGAGGAGGGGCAAAAGGGCCTCCCGCCCCCGGAGCCGGGCGAGAAGGCCGGCGTAGAAGGTGGCCACGCTGGCGTAGCCCAGGGTGCCCAGGGCCAGGGTGAGGAAGAGGGAAAGCCCCCTTTCCAGGGGCAGGTAGAAGAGCCCCGCGGCCAGAAAAAGGGCCAGGAGGCTTAAGGGAAGAAGAAGGAGCATCTGGAAGAGCAGCTTGCCCAGGTAGATCCACTCCTTGCCCCCCGGGGCGAGGAGGAGGTCCTCCAGGGTGCCCTCCTCCACCTCCAAGGCGAAGGCCCGGGTGGAGAGGAGGGTGGAGAGGAAGGCCAGGGCCACCCATAAGACCCCTGGAGCCGCCCGGCGCAGGGGGGCCTCCTCGGGACCCAAGGCCAGGGCCATGATGAAAAGCATCGCCCCCAGGAAGGCCAGGATGGAGAGAAGCCCGGAGCGGTCCCGGACCTCGAGGCGGAGGTCCCGCAAGGCCAAAAGCCAGACCCGCCGCACCCCTCCCTCCCCTCCCCGGTCCAGGCCAGGGTAGGACGGCCTCATGCCCCCCCCAGCTCCAGGGCCCGGTCGGCCACCGCCTCGGCCAAGGCCCGGTCGTGGGTGGCCAGGACCACGGAAGCCCCCTTCCGGGCGTCTTGGATGGTCTCCAGAAGGAGGGTCCTTCCCTCCAGGTCCAAGGCGGTCTCCGGTTCGTCCAAAAGCCAAAGATCCGGCCTCAGGAGGGTAAGGCGGGCCAGGGCCAGGCGCTTCTTCATCCCGCTGGAAAAGGCGGCCAGAGGAAGGTCCGCGGGGAGGCCAAAGCGCCCCAAGGCCCCCCTCCAGTCCCCCCGGGCCCCGTGGAAGGCCAGGTCGAAGAGGAGGTGCTCCCGGGCGGTGAGGTGCCGGTGGAAGGCCGGGGGGTTGGGGAGGAAGAGGGCCCGGCCCCGGCGTTCCACCCGGCCCCGGGTGGGCTTCAAAAGCCCCGCCATGAGCCTTAAGAGGGTGGTCTTCCCCGAGCCGTTGGGCCCCAGGAGGGCCACCACCTCCCCCCGGTCCAGGGAGAAGCTCAGGTCCCGGACCACCCAGTCCCGTCCGAAGCGTTTGGAGAGGGCCTCGAGGCGAAGGAGCATGCCTAACCCAGTTTAGGGGTTTCGCCCGGGCCGAGAGGGGAGGGAAGGCCTTTCCGGAGCCCCATGGGGGTGGCCTCACAAGTACTTCTGTAGCCACTCCGGCGTGAGGCGCAGGAAGAAGGTGTTCAGGGCGGTGAAGGTGTCGGTGAGGAGGAGGACCCCCACCGCGATGAGGACCACCCCGGCAAAGACCTCCACGTAGTGGGAAAGCCGCCCCGCGCGCCTAAGCCACCCCTTTAGCCGCTCGGCGAAGAGGGCCACCAAGAGGAAAGGCACGGCAAGCCCCAGGATGTAGGCCAGGAGGAACCCCACCCCCCCTCCCACGGCGGTGAGGGTGAGGATGGCCCCCAGGATGGGGCCGATGCAAGGGGTCCAGCCCAAGGCCAGGGTGGCCCCGAGGAGAAAGGCCCCCAAGGGGCGGCCCGTCTCCCCCTCGTAGCGGAGGGAAACCCCCCACCTGGGCCTGAGGCCCAGCATGTAGAGCCCGAAGAGGATGAGGACCACCCCCCCAAGCCGGGCCAGGGTCTGGCGGTGCTCAAAGAGAAGCCCCCCCAGGAGGGTGAAGGGCAGGCCCAGGAGGAAGAAGACCGCCCCGAAGCCCAAGACGAAGAAAAGGGCGTTGAAGAGAGGCCGTCCCCTCTCCCCTCCCAGGTAGAAGAGGTAGGTGGGCACCAGGGGGAGCACGCACGGGGAAAGGAAGGAGAGCACCCCCGCCAGAAAGGCCGCCGTCAGGGAAAGCGTCATACCTCCATCCTAGGGCAGGGTGAGCCAGGGGAAGCGGCGCTTGGTCTCAGGGTCCAGGTGAAGAAGCTCCCGGGCGGGCATCTTGAGGGTGGGCAGGGTCTTCTGGTTGATGGGGGTATTGGCCTCGGTGATGCCGTTCATGTAGAGGAGGAAGGCCACCAGGTGGTAGACCTCCTCGTCCGTGAGGGTCCCCTCCTGTCCAAAGGGCATGGCCCGGCGGATGTAGTCAAAGAGGGTGGTGGGGTACTGCCAGTAGTTGCCGATGGCGTACTCTGCGGGCTCGGTGTCGGGGGTGATGGGGAAGGGCTCGGCCACCAGGCGGTTGAAGGGGTAGCCCTCCCCCCGGGCCCCGTGGCAGGAGGCGCACTTCTCGGCGTAGATCCGCTCCCCTTCCTCCACCCTCCCCTCCCCCGGGGGAAGCCCACGGCCGTCGGGGAGGACCACGGGCCTTAGGTCGTACTGGGCGGCGAGCTCCTCGCTGATGGGGGTGCCCAGCTGGTACCGGGCCCCCACCGCCAAACCCGCCAAGGCCAGGGCCAAGAGCGCGCGCCTAAACATCAAACACCTCCCCCCCGCATCCCCCGGCGGGGCCGGAAGCCCGGCCTCCCAGGGGCCGGTCCCCGTTCACCACCCGGCCGTCCGGCAGGATGCGCCAGGCCTGGATGGCGTTGTAGTGGTAGCGGTTGTTCCTCCCCCACTTCTTGAAGAACTCCTCCCGGGTGGGCTGGGTGTTTCCCTTCTCGTCCCAGGCCCGGCTCCAAAGGACCACCTCCTCGCCCCTCCAGTACCAGGGGAGCTTAAAGCGCACGAAGGCGTACCGCTCCACGGGGGGCTCGAGGGCGGCCTCCCGCCAGGTCCGGCCCTCGTCAAAGGAGATCTCCACCTTGGTGACCCGCCCGTGGCCGCTCCAGGCGAGACCCCGGATCTCGTGGAAGCCGGGCCGGATCCTCTGCAGCCCCGAGGGGTAGGTGATGATGGACTCGGGGTCCATGACCCAGGTGAAGGCCAGGACCCGCCCGTCGGCCATGACGTCGGTGTACTCGCTGGTCTCGTCCTTGGCCATGGCGGGGAGGTCCGTGACCAGGATGCGCCTTAGCCACTTCACCTGGATGCTCCCCTCCCACCCCGGCACCACCAGGCGCACGGGATAGCCCTGCTCGGGCCGAAGCGCCTCCCCGTTTTGCGCATAGGCCACCAGGACGTCCTCCATGGCCTTCTCCAGGGGGAGGGAACGGGTGTACATGGCGGCGTCCATCCCCTCGGGGATGAGCCACCTGGCCCCGGGCTTCACCCCCGCCTCCTTGAGGAGGAGGGCCAGGGGCACCCCGGTCCAGCTGGCGTTGGAGGCGAGGCCGCGGCTGCGGGTGGCGGTGAGATTGGGGTCCGGGGGGTTGCGGTAGCCGTTCTGCCCGTTCCCGGCGCACTCAATGAAGTAGGTGCGGGTAACGGAGGGGAAGCGCTTGAGGTCCTCGAGGGTGAAGACCAGGGGGCGCTCCACCATCCCGTGGATCACCAGGCGGTAGTGCCTGGGGTCCACCTGGGGCACGCCGGCGTGGTGGCGCTCAAAGTGGAGCCCGTTGGGGGTGATGACCCCTTCCAGCTTCTCCAGAGGGGCGAAGTCCGCCCCCGAGTGACGGGTGCGCAGGTTGGGGGAGATGTAGCGCACCACCTCGGCCTCGAAGGGGCTCCTTTCCCCGTACTCGGAAAGGGGCGCCCCCAGAGTCTTGGTGGGGGCGAAGGTCTCCTCCGTCCAGGGAAGCCCCTGGGCCTTGCCCTTGAGGAGGCCTAAAAGCCCTCCGGCGCCCAAAAGCCGAAAGAACCTCCTTCGGTCCATATACCCTCCTAGCGTATTCCCTTCCGGCAAGGGAAAACCCCGCCCCCCAAAGGGGCGGGGGTCTAGGCCCTCAGGCCGGGCCGAACATGTCGTTCCAAAGCCCCGTTGCCCAGCCGATGGCGGCGATGCCGTTCGCCTGGGAGCGCTGGTTGTCCACGGCGCTTTGGGCCTTGATCTGCTTGGCCGCCTCGTCCCAGGAGTAGTTGGCGGAGACCCAGATGGCCTCCTCCGAGTCCACGAAGGAGTAGCAGATGTTGTGGGGAAGCTCGGGGGGGATCTCGGCGAGGGGCTTGCCCTTCAGACGCTCCACGATCTGCCGGGCCACGATGGTGCCGGAGACGTAGGCCACCATGCCGCTCTTGGGGAAGGGGGTGTTGCCGGTAATGTCCCCCACCAGGTAGACGCGGTCGTCCTTCTCCGAGAGGAAGTAGGGCACCCGCACGTTGGCCCAGCGCTCCCCCAGGCCTGCGGTGCGCACCAGCTCCCCTGCCTTCATGGGGGGGATGATGTCCGCCAGGGCGAAGGGCACGTCCCCAAGCTCCGTCAGGACCCGCTTCTTCCCGTAGTCCAGCCCAGTGATGCGGGTGTTGGGGTGGTACTCCAGGTAGTCCTTGTAGAGCTCATTGTAGGCGGCGAGGAACCCCGGGGCCTTGGAGACGGGCTGCGGGTTGGCGTCCAGGACGATGACCTTGCCCTTGACCCCCTTGGTCTTAAGCCGCCAGGCCAGCATGGCCGCCCGCTCATAGGGCCCAGGGGGGCAGCGGTAGGGAGGGTTGGGGATGTACATGACCAGCTCCCCCCCGGTCTCGTCAAACTGGTCCAGCATGCGGCGTAGGGCGATGTGCTCAAAGGGCTTGAAGCCCACGGGCATGAGGTGCTTCACCTCGGCGTAGCCGGGGATGGCCTCGTACATGTAATCGATCCCCGGGGCCAGGACCAGAAGGTCGTAGGCCAGGTAGCCCCCCGTGGTGCGCACCAGGCGGCGGTCCCGCTGGATGTCCAGGACCCTTTCCTGGACGAAGATGACCCCGTCCTTGACCACGTTGGTGTAGTCAAAGACCAGCCACTCCAAGGGCTTCAGCCCCGCCAGGAAGAGGTTGGACATGGGGCAGGACATGAAGATGGGCTTCTGCTCCACCAGGACCACTTCCACCTCGGGGGCCTGCTGCTTCACCTTGCGGGCCACCGTGGTCCCCCCCCATCCACCCCCGATGACCACCACCCGGGGGGCCCGGGTGCGGGGGAGGAGGGTGGGGGGGCTGGCGTAGAACTCCTGGGCCAGGCCCTTGCCCCCCAAAGCCCCGGCCGCCGCCATGGCGGCCCCCGCCTTGAGAAGATCCCTGCGCTTCACCTTTGCCATCTTCCCTCCTCACTGACCAGGGCGGTAGGGAGCCCCGCCCGTGGTTTCCAGGATCTCCGTCATGACCTGCCGGGCCTCCTGCAGCATGGGCACCGCCTGCGAGCCCATCACCCGGGGCATGATGGTCATGAGCATGGGCTCAATGGCCCCCACCAGGACGTCCCTCCCCATCTGCATGGCGAAGAAGCGGCAGGGGGCGGCGAAACCCCCGGCGGGCTGGGTGAGGAACATGATGCGGGCCCACTCGCTCTTGCAGGGCATGATCACCGTCACCGGCCCCACCTTGACGTTGGGGAGGAGGTTGAGCCCGTGGGCGGTGAGCTCGGACTCCACCAGGAGCACCACGTCCTCCACCTTGGCCCCGGGCACCCGGTAGAGGAGGGCGGGCATCATGCCGCTTTGGGGGTCGGGCATGAGGGCGGGGGCCACCCGCTTCACGGGGCCGAGACGGCCCAAAGCGGCCTCGAGGCGCCAGGTGAGGCGCTCCACCTCCCCGCCGTAGACCTGGAGCATGGAGAAGAGGAGCCTGCCGTCAAAGGTGCCCACCATGTACCGCTTCCCCTCCCCGGTGACGAAGACCGTGGGGGGCAGAACGATGGCGGCCATGGGGTTCTTGCTCACGGCCTCGGCGCTTCCCTTCTCCGGCTTGAGCACGATCAGGCGGTAATCGGGGAAGCCCGGGCCCGTCACCTGGCGCACCTGCTCGCCCAGGTTCAGGACCCGCTCCACCTCCAGGCCCGAGGCCTTGAGGGCCTGGAGGGTCTTGGCCTCCACCTCCTCCAAGGAGCCTTGGACCTCCACCACCAGGGACTGGGCGGAGGCCAGACCCAGGACCAGGGTCAAAAGGGCAACCAGTTTCCTCATGATCCTCCCTCCACAGGAAGGCCGGCGTCCAGCCAGCCTTTGAAGCCGTGGGCTATGTTTTTGGCGTTCTTGTAGCCTATGGCCTGCAGAAACGCCGCCACCACCGCCGAGACGCTCCCCGAGTTGCAGTAGACGAGGATGAGCGCCTCCTTGTCCTTAGGAAGCTCGGCCAGGCGGTCCGGGACCTCCCCGGCGTAGATGTGCACCGAGCCCGGGATGTACCCCTTCTTCCGCTCCTCCAGGGTGCGCACGTCCAGAAGGAAGGGCTCAAAGAGGAGAAGGTCCCGGGCCTCCGTGGGGTAGACCAGATAGCTCGCCGGGGGCACCCGCTTGAGGAACCGGCCGAAGGCCTGGGTCCAGCCCTCCTCCCCCTGGGCCTTCCCCAGGGCGAGGAGGGGTAGAAGGGCGAGGAGGTCCCGGCGGCGCATCCTTACCTCGTGAAGAAGGGCAACTCCTCAAAGGCGTGCCCGGCCTTGGTGGCCTCGGCCAGGATGTAGGTGGCCAGGGCGATGTGCGCATCGGAGTAGAACTCCGGCTTGGGGATGCCGATGGACTCGTAGCAGAAGTCTATGCGGTCCTCAAAGGTGTAGAGGCGGTCCTCCTCAAAACGGTAGGCGGGCCACTCGTTGCCCAGGCCCTGCTTGGGGCTCCTGACCGGGGAAAGCCGCACCCGCTGGCCGGCGTACTGGTCGTGGCAGACGGCGCAGCTCATGTCCCTTGGGCCTGCCCGGGTATACCAAAGCTCCCGGCCCAGGTTGTACATGGCGAGCTCCTGGGGGTGCTTGGGCACCACCTGGATCTTGGCCTTGGAGGAGAAGGAGGCGATGTAGGTGGTGATGGCCCGCACCTCGTCCCGCTTGATCTCCTGGGGCTTGAAGCCCTGCACCCGCTGCATGCAGGTGTAGACCCTACTCTCCAGGTCCTCCACCCTTCCCGTGTCGGGGAAGTACTTGGGGAGGAGGGCGTAGACCCCTTCCAGGACCCCCGGGCCCTTGCCGAAGTCGCAGGCCTCGAGGGTCTTGCCCGAAGGCCCCTTCCGGTGGAAGAGCTCCTTCCCCTCCTCGGCGAAGAGCTCCCCCGGAAGGACGCCAAAGGTTTCCAGGTACATCTGCCGCTGGCGCATGGCCTCCTCAAAGGGGTCCAGGGGCTTGCTCTGCTGCGTGTAGGCCACAAGCCCTCCCAGCGCCCCCAGGGCCACCCCTGCCAGCAAGGCCAAACGCTTCTTCCGCACGCTCACGACTCACCTCCGGTTGATGGGGGACTCGGGGTCAAGAAGGAAGGCCACCAGGTCGGCGGTTTCCTCGGGGGTGAAGAGGCCGTGGACCCCGCCCCGGTACATGAGGGAACAGGGCACGAAGGCCCAGGCGTTGTAGATCTTCTCGTAGGTGTACCGCACCACCGCCTCCGACTGCCCCCGCTGGCCGTAGCCCGTGAGGCTCGGCCCCATGGTGCCGTGGGCCACCTCTCCCGGCACCCCGGCGTGGCAGGCGTAGCAGTTGCCCCGCTTGGGGTCGGTGAAGACCTTCTCCCCGTTTTTCCAGTCCCCCATGAGCTTCCCGCCCGCAGGGTAGCGGATCAGGGCCTTCTGCTCCGCCAGGAACTGGGGGATAAGGTCCGGGGGCAGCTTGTCCCGGTACTGGGAACAGAGGGCCTGCCCCTTGTCCTGGGAAAGCATCACCTTGGCGAACCCGGGGCCTCCGCTTTGGATGGCGGCCTCGAGGCGGGCCCGGAAAGGCCCCTGGGAGAGCCCCAGGCCCAAGACCAAAACGCCCACGGCCAAAACCGCTTTTTTTCTCATTCCCACACCTCCGGCACGCGGTAGTTGCGCCCCAAAACCTTGACGTTGGGCTCGGGCGGGACGCGCACCCGGCCCACGGACCTGAGGTAGTCGGCCAAGATCTCGTAGATGGGCCTGGGCTCGTGGCCTGGCTTGGCCTCCCCCACCCGCTGGAGCCTGCCCCCGTAGGCGGCCACCAGGTAGCGGCGGTTGGGGTCCAGGGGTTTGCCGTTAAGGGCGATCTCCCCCACCCGGCGGCCCGCGGGGGCATCGGGGTCCAGGACGTAGGTGAGGCCGTGTGTCCGGCTCACGTCCCCGCCTTGCTGGTAGAAGGGGTCGGGGGTGAAGACGTTGCTGGCGATGTCCTCCAGCACGGCCTTGATCTGCTCCCCCCGCAGGTAGAAGAGGTAGAGCTCGGGGTAGGTGAAGCCGGTAAAGGCGTAGAGGTGGTCCCAGGTGATGGCCTGCCCCGGGAGGAGGGTGGTCCCCCAGCGCACCGCCGGGCTGAAGACCACCTCCACCTCGGGGTAGAGGGCCCTCACCGCCTGGCCCACCAGCTGGTCCCAGGTGGAGTAGAGGGTGTCCCGCTTGTAGAGGAGGGTCTCGGAAACCGCCAAGGGGGCGAAGAGGTGGTTTCGGTGAGGGGCGAGCCGGGCCTCGAGGAAGGCCTCCACGTCCTCGGCCTTGGGAAGGTGCTGGGCCAAAACGGGAAGCACCCGCACCCGGAGGTTGGCGATGCCGCCCTTCCAAAGCTTCAGGTCCACCCGCATGAGGGCCTTGCCGGCGGCGCTCCCCGCCACGATCCAGGTCTTCCCCACCCGCCAGGGCAAGGGGGTGAGGTCGTGGGTGTGGCCGGAGAGGATGAGGTCAATCCCCCGCACCCTCTCGGCGAGGGCGGCGTCCAGTTGCATCCCGTTGTGGGAGAGGAGGACCACGGCGTTCGCCCCCTCGGAGCGGGCCTTGTCCACCGCCTCCTGGAGCCTCCTCTCGTCCAGGGCGAAGGAAAGGCCCTCCGTGAAGGCCTCGGGGTGGGAAACCTTCACGTAGGGGTAGCTCGCCCCCACCACCGCCAGGGCATAGGACCCCACCGGGTGAATCCGGTAGGCAGGGAAGAGGGGGTCCCCGAAAAGCTCGTCCACGATGTTGTAGGAGAGGAACTCCCCCCGGAAGGTCTTAAGAAGCTCCTCCACCCTTTCCCGCCCCAGGGTCCACTCCCAGTGGGAGACCATGTGGTCCACGCCCACGAGGTTCTGCCACGCCACGATGGCCTCCCCCTGGGTGAGGAGGGAGAGGCCGGAGTTGGTCCAGGTATCCCCGCCGTCCAGGACCAGCGCCCGCCCTCCCTCCGCCTCCACCCGGGCCTTCTGGTCTCGGATGAGGGCGGTGAGGGCGGAGAGGCCTCCCACGGGGCCGAAGGCCTGGGCCAGGGTCATGAAGTCCAGGTAGGAGAGGAGGTAGGCGAGGGGCGTCCCCCGGGCCACCCCGTAGTAGCGAAGGATGGCCTCCCCCGTGAGGTACCCGGGGCGGCCCATGAGGGGCTTGGGGGCGATGAGGTTGGGGGGCTCCATGAAGTAGTGGGGAAAGGCCTGGCCGTGGAGGTCGGAGAAGTAGAGGAGGGTGGCGTTGCCGAAGGGAGGGAGGTCGTAGAGGGACGAAGGGTTCTCCAGGGCCTTGGCCGCCCCCTTAGGCCCCAAAACGGCCAGGGCGGAAAGAAGCTTGAGGAGCTCCCTGCGGTTCATCTAGACCCCACCGCTGGCTTGGTGTTGAACTCGCTCTCCGGGTCCAGGAGGTAGGCCACCACGTCGGCGATCTCCTCCGGGGTGAGGAGGCCCTGGGCCCCGAAGCGGTACATGACCGTGCAGGGGAAGTAGGCCCAGGAGTTGTAGATCACCTCGTAGGTGTAGCGCTGCACCGCCTCGGACTGGCCCCGCTTGAGGCCGTACTTCTCCAGGCTCGGCCCCACATCCCCCCCCAGGTGGACCGGGGAGCCGAAGTGGCAGGAGAAGCAGTTGGCCTTCTGCAGGTTGTTAAAGATGGCCCCGCCCTTTTTCCAGTCCCCCATGAGCTTCCCGCCCGCCGGGTACTGGATCTGGGCCCGCTGCTCCTCCAGGAACTTGGGAAGGAGGTCTGCGGGCAGGCGGTTTTGGTGGAGGGAGCAGAGGGCCTGGTCGGGCCTTTGGTTCGCAAAAACCTCGGCGTAGGCCTTGCCTCCCGTCTGGATGAGCTTAAGCTCCCCCTCGGCGAAGTAGCGCTGGGCCAGGGCGAAGGCCAGGGCAAAGGCTAAAAAGGCTACAAGAACCTTCCGCATGCTTCCTCCTCACCGCACGAAGGCGGGCCACTCCTCCACCACCGCCCCGTTTGCGTGGTAGGCCAGGAAGAGCTCCAAAGCCAGGACGGGCTGGGAGTAAAGGGCAGGCTGGGGGTGGGCGATGTTGCCGTAGCAGGCCCGGATGCGGTCCTGCATGGTCCAGGTCTGGTCGTTGGAGTAGCGGTAGGCGGGCCAGTGCGTCCAGGACTTGTCCTTGCCCAGGACATCGGCGTAGGGCAGGACCCCGGCGCGACGCCCCACGTAGGTCACGTGGCAGGTGGCGCACCCCACGTCCCGGGCCCCGGTGCGGGCGTAGAAGAGCTTCTCCCCTAGGGCGTAAAGCTCCCGTTCCTCCGGAAAGAGGAGGCGCACCTGGATTTTGTGCCCCGTGGACTTGCTGGCCACGTAAAAAGCCACGGCCACCACCTCGGAGCGCTTGACCTGTTCGGGCTTGTACCCCTGGACCCGGGTCATGCAGGTGACGATGCGGCTGTCCAGATCCTCCACCCTGCCCGTATCCAGGAAGTAGCGGGGAAGCCGGGCGGCCGCTCCCTCCAACACCCCTTTCCCCAGGCCGAAGTCGCACTCGGCCATGGTTTTGCCGGAAGGCCCTTTACGGCGGAAAAGCTCCTCCCCTTGCGCCACCACCAGCTCCGTGGGGAGGATGCCCGCGGTCTTTAGGAGAAGCTCCTTTTGGCGCTTGGCCTCCTCCCTGGGGTCCACATCCCCCTGGGCCAGGGCCACGGCCAGGAGGAGAAGCGCCAAAAGCACCGCCTTCTGCATACGCCACCTCCATAAAGGCGCCCGGGAAAGCCCGGGCGCCTGCCCTACGCCAGCTCCAGCTTGACCGTGCCCTCGCCCGTGTCCCCGTCGGTGTCCTTGAGCCTGACGGTGAAGGTCCCGGCCTTCTCCGCCTTGAACTTGAAGCCGTAGAGGGGGTTGGCGCTGGTGGAAGGCCCGGGGCGGGCCTCCGCCACCTTCTCCCCCTCAAAGTAGACCTCCACCAGGTTGATGTACTTGGCGGGGATGAGCTTCCCCTCGGCGTCCCGGCGGGTGCCGGGCTCGTTGGGGTGCTGGGCCACCGCCTGGAGCTTGAACTCCTCGCCCACCTTGGGCTTGGCCGGGGTCGTGCGTACGATCACGCGAATCGCCATGGCTCACCTCCTTAACCGCACCCGCCCACCGTGACCCGGGTGCTGGCCGAGGCCAGGAGAAGCTTCCCGTCCGCCGTTTCCACCACCGCACGGATGGCCGTGGTCTCCGCCAGGCGCACCCGGGTGGCGTAGTAGGGTAGGGCCTTCATGGGCATGAAGCTCACCAGGCGGGGAGTGGGGTTCTTGTCGGCGAAAAGGTGGACGGCCTTGACCTGGGCCGAGGGCAGGTTGACCTCCACCTCGGCGGGCACGTTGGCCCCGCTTTCGGCGATGGCAGGCATGGTGAGCTTCACCAGATCGGAAGGGGCGAGGTCCTTGAAGCCCTTGCCCAGGGTCTCCTGCAGGGCCTTTTCCAGGTGGGCCAGGTCCTCGCCCTCGAGGCCCTGGGCCCTCACGGGAAGCCCCGAAAGGGCCACGGCCCCCAGGGTCATGCCGGTTGCCTTTAGAAACGCTCGCCTATTCACACGCACCTCCCTTGGCACACATCTGGCGCAGCTCCTCCAGGAACTGCGCCCGGGGCCGGCTGCCGAAAAGCCGGCCCACCTCTTCCCACGCCCCCTTGCGGAGGGCGAGGAAGACAAAGGTAGGGGTTCCGGGCACCCGGAAGCGCCGGACAAGCTCCTGCCCTTCCGGGGTTTCGGTGCCCACGGAGGCCACCACGAACCGCTCCTCCAAAAGGCGGCTCACGGCCGGGTCGGAGAGGACGAAGGTGTTCATCTGGTCGCAGTAGGGGCAGTGGGGGCTGTGGAAGTAGACCAGGACCATGCGCCCGTGGGCCTGGGCCAGGACCTGGGCCTGGGGCAAGGGATACCAGCGAGCGAAATCCGGGGCCGCCAGGGCCAGGCCCAGAAGGAGCATCCAAAGTACCCGGTATACGTACATACTTCACACCGCCTGGGTACACCCAAGGACATTTGTACCTTACCCGCAGGTCAGGAAAAAATCAAGAGCCCCGGGCGACAATCCCCCGTGTACTTATTCACAAGCCCCCTTCCCTTATCCCACACCGCCCGTTCATACCCCCAAAGAGTAAACGCCTTAAGCCAGGCTAAAGGTACACCCCTTGACGGGGGGCTAGGGACAAACTACCCTATACCCCGGAGGGTAAAGATGAAGCGGACCCTTATGGCTTTCCTCCTTCTCGGCGGCCTGGCCTTCGCCCAGGCGGACGGCGCCAAGCTCTACGCCCAGTGCGCGGGGTGCCACCAGGCGAACGGGCAGGGCCTTCCCGGGGCCTTCCCGCCCCTGGCGGGCCACGTGGCGGAGATCCTCTCCAAGCAGGGGGGGCGGGAGTACCTCATCAAGGTCCTCCTCTGGGGCCTGCAGGGGCAGATTGAGGTGAAGGGTATGAAGTATAACGGGGCCATGCCCGCCTTCAACGGCCTCAAGGACGAGGAGATCGCCGCCCTCCTCACCCACATCGCCACCGCCTGGGGGGACGACAAGAAGGTGAAGGACTTCAAGCCCTTCACTCCCCAGGAGGTGAAGGCCCTCAGGGAGAAGAAGCTCACCCCCCAGCAGGTGCTGGAGGAGCGGAAGAAGCTGGGCCTGAAGTAGCCCCTCTCGGGCCAGGGCCTGGGGAGATGCCCCAGGCCCTTCCTGTTTAATGGGAGGGTGCTGGAGCTTTCTCTGGAGAAGGCCTTTCCCGGCTTTCGCCTCGCCCTCGCCCTCTCCGTGGCCGAGGGGGAGACCCTGGCCCTCCTAGGACCTTCGGGAAGCGGAAAGAGCACCCTGCTCAGGCTCATCGCCGGGCTCCTCAGGCCCGACGGGGGTTTCCTGCGTTTCGGCGGGGAGGACCTCACCCCCCTCCCCCCGGAGAGGCGAAAGGTGGGCTTCCTCTTCCAGGACTACGCCCTCTTCCCCCACCTCACGGTGGCGGAGAACATCGCCTTCGGCCTGGTGGAGGCCCGCTGGCCCAAGAAGGCGCGGGAGGCCCGGGTGGAAGAACTCCTGGAGAGGATGGAACTCACCCCCCACGCCGGGAAGCGCCCAAGGGAGCTCTCGGGAGGGGAGCAGCAGCGGGTGGCCCTGGCCCGGGCCCTGGCCAGTAGGCCCAGGCTTCTCCTCCTGGACGAGCCTCTGGGGGCCCTGGACCTTCGGCTTCGGGAAGAACTCCTGCTTTTTCTCCGTAAGACCCTGAAGGAGGAGGGGGTGACCACCCTCCTGGTGACCCACGACCAGGGGGAGGCCTTCCTCCTCGCCCACCGCGTGGCCCTTCTTCGGGAGGGGAGGCTCGTCCAGGTGGGCCGGCCCGAGGAGGTCTACGCCCGCCCCCAAAACGCCTGGGCCGCCCGCTTTTTGGGGCACAAGAACCTCCTCTCCCCCGAGGAAAGCCAGGCCCTGGGCCTCCCCCCCAAGGCCCACCTCCTCCCCCCTAAGGCCCTGGCCTTGGGCGGGGCGCTGGTAGGGGTGGTGGAGGAGCGCCTCTTCTTCGGGCCCCGGGTGGGGCTTTGGGTGCGGGCGAGGGGGGTGCGGCTCTACCTCGAGGCCCCCGAAGGCCCCAAGGAGGGGGAAGGGGTAGGCCTTCACCTGGACCTCGCCCAGGCGGTAGCCTTGGAGGGATGAGGCTCGCCCTCCTCCTCGGGGGCCCCCTCTTGGTGACGGAGGGGCTGAAGGAAAGGCTTTGGGGCTTTCGCCTCTGGGCGGCGGACTCGGGGGCGCGGCACGCCCTGGCCCTGGGGCTTCCCCTGGAGCTCTGGCTAGGGGACATGGACTCGAGCCCCTCCTGGCTCCAGGAGGCCCTTCCCGTCCCCAAGGAGGTCCTGCCCCGGGAAAAGGACCTGACGGACGGGGAGGCCCTCCTCCGGAAGGCCCTGGAGGCCGGAGCGGAGGAGGTGCTCCTCCTCGGAGGCCTGGGGGGACGGCTGGACCACACCCTGGCCCACCTGGAGCTCGCCTTCCTCCTGGCGGAGAAGGGGAGTCGGGTGGAACTCACCGACGGCCTCACCTGGGCCCTCCCCCTCCTGCCTGGGACCCACGGCCTTCCCCTAAGGCCGGGAAGCCCCTTCAGCCTCCTCCCCTTCCCTGAGGCCACCCTGGGGGTGGAAGGGGCCCGGTGGAACCTCCCCCCCACCCCCCTCCGGGCCACCACCCGCACCCTGGAAAACCAGGCCCTGGGGCCCCTCAGGGTCCATGTGGAAAGGGGGCGGGCCCTCCTTTACCTCTTCCCTTGACAGGGGAAAAAAGGGGGGCTACACTAGCCTTTGGCGTTTGGGCCGCTAGCTCAACCGGTAGAGCAACCGACTCTTAATCGGTGGGTTACAGGTTCGAGTCCTGTGCGGCCCACCAAAGCCCCCCGGGGAAACCCGGGGGAAGCCCTTATGATGGGGCCCATGGAGCTGCCCAAACGGCCCCTGGACCTCCTCTCCCTGGACCTCCCCCAGGGCGAGCCCTGGGGTTACGCCCTGGCCCAGGCCCTCCTCAAGGCCCCCTGGGCCTGGCGGGCCCTGAGGCCCACCCCTGGGCTTCTGGACCTGGTGCGTCTGGACCTCGAGGCCCTCTTCACCGAGCTCCACCGCCTGCGGGAGGAGAAGCCCTTAGGAAGCCTGGGCACCCGCCCGCCCCACCCGGCGGAGGAAGGGGCCCTAGAGGCCCTCCTCGCCCGCGACCCGGAGGCCCTGGTGGCCGTCCTTCAGGCCCACGGCCCCTGGCCCTTTGCCCTCTACCGGGCCTTCCGCTTTGACGGGGAGCTCCACCCCCTCCCCCACCCCCGCCTTCCCCGGGAGGAGGAGCTCCTGGGCTACGAGACCCAGCGGGAGGCCCTGCGGGAGAACGCCCGGCGCTTTCTCTCCGGCAAGCCTGCCCTCCACACCCTCCTCTACGGGGCCCGGGGCACGGGGAAAAGCACCGCCGCCAAGGGCCTCCTCCACCTTCCGGAAGCCCGCATGGTGGAGGTGGAGCCCCAAGCCCTTCCCCGCCTGGAAGCCCTCCTGGAGAAGCTCTCCCTCCTTCCCCACCGCTTCTTCCTCTTCCTGGACGACCTCTCCCTAGACCCCGAGGACGAGGCCTTCCACCACCTCAAGGCCCTCCTGGAGGGGAGCCTCGAGGGGCCCCCGGAAAACGTCCTCCTCCTCGCCACCTCCAACCGCCGCCACCTGGTGCGCCGCCTGGGGGAAAACCCCCTCCCCGGGGAGGCCCCCCATGCCTGGGACGCCCTCCAGGAGGAGCTGGCCTTGGCGGAGCGCTTCGGCCTGGTGCTCACCTTCCCCCCCTTTGACAAGGCCCTCTACCTGAAGGCGGTGGCCCACCACCTGGGCCGGCCCCTCACGGAAGAGGAGGCGCAAAAGGCCCTTCGCTTCGCCCTAGAGAAGGGCTTCTCCGGCCGGGTGGCGAGGCAGTTCGCGAGGACGCTGCTCTAAGCCCCTCCCTGATGCCTGAGCGCCGCCTCCACGAAGCCCGCGAAGGGCGGGGAGGGGCGCATGGGACGGCTCTTGAACTCGGGGTGGCTCTGGAGGCCCAGGAAGAAGGGGTGGTCCTTAAGCTCAATGGCCTCCACCAGCCCCGCCCCCCGGCCCCGCATCCCCGGGGTGGTGGCGGAGACCACGAGGCCCGCCCGCTCCAGCCCGTCCACGTAGAGGGGGTTCACCTCGTAGCGGTGGCGGTGGCGCTCCAGGGCCTCTTCCCGGCCGTAGAGGCGGTGAAGAAGGGTGCCCTCCTTGATGCGCATGGGCCAGTCCCCCAGGCGCATGGTGCCCCCGAGGCCCTCCACCTCCAGCTGCTCGGGCATGAGGTCAATGACCGGGTGAGGGGTGTAGGGGTCAAACTCCGTGGAGTTGGCCCCCTTGAGCCCGGCCACGTTGCGGGCGAACTCAATGACGGCGATCTGCAGGCCCAAGCAGATGCCCAGGTAAGGGATCTTCCTCTCCCGAGCGTACTGGGCCGCCCGCACCTTGCCCTCGATCCCCCGCACGCCGAAGCCCCCGGGGACCAGGATCCCGGAAACATCGGCGAAGGCCTCGTCCAGGTCCGCCCCCTCCAGGGCCTCGGCGTCCACCCATTTCACCTCCACCCGGGCCCGGTTCTTGATGCCGGCGTGCTTGAGGGCCTCGAGGAGGGAAAGGTAGGCGTCCGGCATCTTCACGTACTTCCCGGCGATGGCGATGCGCACGGCGCGCTCCGGCCGCTTCAGGACCCGCACCGCCTCCTGCCAGAAGGCGAGGTTGGGGAAGACGGGCTCGAGCCCCAAGGCCCTCTCCACCGCCCGGCCCAGGCCCTGCTCCTCCAGGAGGAGGGGCACCTCGTAGAGGTGCTCCACGTTGGGGCTGGAAAAGACGTGCCCGGGGCGCACGTTGGTAAACAGGGCCACCTTCCTGCGCACCTCCTCGGGCACGGGCTTGGCGGAGCGGAGGACCACGATGTCGGGCTGGATGCCCACGCCCCTTAAGGTGGCCACGGAGTGCTGGGTGGGCTTGGTCTTGAACTCCTCGCTGGTCTCCAGGTAGGGGACCAGGGTCAGGTGCAGGTAGAGGGTATTCCCCTCCCCCTCGTCAAAGCGGAACTGGCGGATGGCCTCCAAAAAGGGCAGGCTCTCTATGTCCCCCACCGTGCCCCCCACCTCCACCACGGCGATCTCCGCCTTCTGCTCCTCGGCCACCTTGCGGATCCTCTCCTTGATCTCGTCGGTGATGTGGGGGATGACCTGGACGGTCTGGGAGAGGTACTCTCCCCGGCGCTCCTTCTGGATCACCGAGAGGTAGACCTGGCCGGTGGTGAGGTTGTTGCCCCGGGAGAGGTCCATGTCCAGGAAGCGCTCGTAGTGGCCGATGTCCAGATCGGTCTCGGCCCCGTCGGCGGTGACGAAGACCTCCCCGTGCTCGTAGGGGCGCATGGTGCCCGCATCCACGTTGACGTAAGGGTCAATCTTGATGGCCGTCACCCGGTAACCCCGGGCCCGGAGGAGCGCCCCCAAGGAAGAGGTGAGGATCCCCTTCCCCAGGCTGGAAACCACCCCCCCGGTGACGAAGATGTACTTTCTGGGCTTGGCTGGGTGCTGGGAAACCCCGCTCACGGGTCTTTAGCCTACCACATCTACCCATAGGCCCTAGGGATGTGGTAAAGTTACCTTTGGCGTTCTTGCGGGGTCCCCCGATCCCCCGTCAAGAGCGGAGCCTTTTCGCCCAAGCCATAAGGAGGGCCCTGGTGAAGACGTACGTGCCTAAAGAAGCGGAACCCCGCTGGGTTTTGATTGACGCCGAGGGCAAGACCCTGGGGCGGCTCGCCACCAGGATCGCCACCCTCCTTCGGGGCAAGCACCGCCCCGACTGGACCCCCAACATGGCCATGGGGGATTTCGTGGTGGTGGTGAACGCCGAGAAGATCCGCCTCACCGGCAAAAAGCTCAAGCAGAAGGTCTACACCCGCTACAGCGGCTACCCCGGGGGCCTTAAGGAGATCCCCGCGGAGAAGATGCTAGCCACCCACCCCGAGCGGGTGCTGGAGCACGCGGTGAAGGGCATGCTCCCCAAGGGGCCCTTGGGCCGGAGGCTCTTCAAGCGGCTCAAGGTCTACGCCGGGCCCACCCACCCCCACCAGGCCCAGAAGCCCGAGAAGCTGGAGGTCAAGTGATGGAGCAGTACTACGGCACCGGACGGCGGAAGGAGGCGGTGGCCCGGGTCTTCCTGAGGCCGGGAAGCGGTAAGGTCACCGTGAACGGCCAGGACTTCCAGGAGTACTTCCAGGGGCTGGTGCGGGCGGTGGCGGCCCTGGAGCCTCTTAGGGCGGTGGACGCCCTGGGCCGCTTTGACGCCTACATCACCGTGAGGGGGGGCGGGAAGAGCGGCCAGGTGGACGCCATCAAGCTGGGGGTGGCCCGGGCCCTTCTCCAGTACAACCCCGACTACCGGGCGAAGCTCAAGCCCTTGGGCTTCCTCACCCGGGACGCCCGCATGGTGGAGCGCAAGAAGTACGGCAAGCACAAGGCCCGCCGCGCCCCCCAGTACTCCAAGCGCTAGGCCTGGCCTTCCTCACCCCCCGGGGCCTCCCCGGGGGGGTTTGCCACCTCCGCCAAGGCCGCCCTGAGCTCCTCGGGGGAGAAGGGGTGGACCTCCCGGGGGCGGAGGTAGACCAGCCGGGCCTCGGCCTGGAGCCCCCAGGCCTGCCGCACCGCCTCCCGGTAGAGGGCGAGCTGCAAGCGGTAGGCCTCCGGGCGCACCTCCCGGTCGGTCTTGTAGTCCTCCAGGTACCAGGTCTCCCCCACCCGGTACAGGCGGTCCAGGACCCCGTACCAGACCGTTCCCCCCAGGGGCAGGACCAGGGGAAGCTCGGCGTGGTCCTCCTCCCGGGCCTCCAAGGGGGGAAGGGGGCCCCCCAGCATGGCCCGGTAGTGGCGGAGGAGCAGGCGGGCCTCCCGCAAAAGCGCCCCCCGCTCCTCCGGGGCGAAGGGGAAGGCCACCTCCTGGAGGAGGAGGGCGGCCATGGCCTCCTCGTCCTCGGGGTCCAGGTGGCGGGCGATGGCGTAGTGGACCAGGGTGCCCAGGGCCCGGGCGAACTCCGGGGCCCTTTCCCCCTCCAGGGCCTCAGGCAGGGGAAGGGGCTCCTCGGCCCTGCGGTGGGCGCTGGGGGAGTAGACCCGGGGGAAGGGGCGGGCGGGGAAGGCCAGGGCGGCGTAGGGGGCGGGCTCCGGAGGGAGGGGGGAAGAAGGGAGGGGGACGGGAAGGGGCGCCTCCCCCAGGGGATGCCGATGGACCCAGGGGTCCTCGGCGTCCGGCCCCAGGCCGAGGCGCCCGAAGGCCCTGGCCCAGGGCCCCGGGCGGCCCGAGGCGCTTCCCGTCACCAAAAGCACGTCCTTAGCCCGGGAAAGGGCCACGTAGAGGAGACGGAGGCTCTCTTCCTCCTCGGCCTGGGCCCAGGCCTTGCGCACCCGGGGGAAGGCCTCCGTCCCCCGGAGGGCCACCTGGCCCTCCGGGCCCACCGCCACGGGGTCCCGGAAGGGGGGGTCCTCCCGGGCCAGGTCAAAGACCGCCACCACGGGCCACTCCAGCCCCTTGGCAGCGTGCACCGTGAGGAGGCTTACCCCCTCCCCCCCTCGGGGAGCTCGCTGGCCTCGGGGTCCTGGGCCCGGACCCTTAGCCACTCCAGGAGGGCCTCGAGGTCGGGGAAGCGCTCCATGGCCGCCAGGAGGAGCAGGGCGTCCAGGTTGGCCCGGGCCCTGGGGGAAAGCCTCCTCAGGAAGCCCTCCTCCCGGGCCAGGGCCTTCAGGGCCTCCAGGGGCCTGGCCCCGGCCAGCCCCTTCAGCCAGGAAAGCCGCTCCCGCACGGCCTCGGGCAGGAGGGGAAGGGGGTCTTGCGCCCGCAGGGCCTCCTCCACCTGGGCCAGGTCCAGCCCCACCCAGGGCCCCCGCAGAAAGGCCAGGAGGGAGAGGCGCTCCTCCGGACCCAAGGGCCCCTCCAGAAGGGCCAGGCGCAGGGCGTGGTAGAGGTCCCGCACCTCGGGGCGGTTGAAGAAGCTCCGTCCCCGCCTAAGCCCGTAAGGCACCCCCCGGGCGCGCAGGGCGGCCTCCAGGTGGGGGAGGCTGGTGCGGCTTCGCACCAAGACGGCCATCTGGGAAAAGGCGAAGCCCTCCTTCTCCAGGGCGAGAAGGCGCTCCGCCAGAAGGGCGGCCTCCCGCCTGCGCTTCCCCTCCAAATCCCCCTCCCCCACCACCCAGTGGACCTCCACCCGCCCCTCCTCGAGGCGCTCGGGCGCCACCAAGACCCGCTCCTCCTCGGGGAAGAGGGCCACGAAGCGGTTGAGGAAGCGGGCCACCTCCCGGGCGTGGCGGAAGGTGCGGCCCAGGGGGCGGACCTCCTCTGCCCGCCCCATGGCCTCGCGGAAGACCTCCACCCGGGCGTTGCGGAAGAGGTAGATGGACTGCTTGGGGTCCCCCACGGCCACCACCTCCGCCCCCGCCCCCTCCAGGGCCTGGAAGAAGCGGCCCTGCAGGGGGTTCAGGTCCTGGTACTCGTCCACGAGGACGTGGGGGAAACGCTCCACCACCCGCCCCAGGGCCCCGGGGTGGTCCAGGAGGCGGAGGGCCCAGGCTTCCAGGTCCCCCGGACCCAGGGCTTCCCGGGTGCGGCGGCGGTACCTCTCCAGGACCTTCTGGAAAAGCCCCACCGCCTCCTCCGCCCCCGGGAGGGGGGTGAACCCCTCGGCCAGGGGGCGCTTCCGGTAGAGGGCGTGGAGGACCTCCAGCCAAGGGTCCGGGGCAAGGCCCAGGAGGTAGAGGAGGCTCCTCGCCTCCTCCAGGAAAAGGGCCTCGGCCACGAGCTCGTCCAAAAGGGCGAAGTCCGGGTCCAGGGAAAGCATGGGGGCCGCGTGGCGGAGGGCCTCCGCCAGGAAGCCGTGGATGGTGGTGAACACCGCCCCGTGCACCTCCCGCCCCGCCTCCTCGGCCCAAGGGGCCCCCGGGGCCTTCGCCAGAAGACGCTCCACCCCCTCCTTGGCCCGGGCCCTCAGCTCCTCCGCCGCCTTGCGGGTGAAGGTGACGGCGGCAATGCGCCGCAGGGGCACACCCCTTTCCAGCAGGGCCAAGAGTTCTTCCACCAAGGTGTGGGTTTTGCCCGTGCCCGCCGAGGCCACGTAAAGCCTCACAGCTCCTCCTTCCGGCAGACGTCCTTGTAGGGACAGGGATGGCAGTGGCTCCCGGGCCTGAGGGGGAAAGGGCCCTCTTGCCACAAGGCCAGGGCCTCCTCCAGCCTTGGCCTGATGGCCTCCAAGGGCCTAGGCCTCTCCCCCCGGCGGAAAGGGCGTTTGCGATAAGGAACGGGCTCCCCCAGCCAGGGCCAGGCCCAGAGGTAGACCTCCTCCACCCTTGGCTTGAAGCTGCCCTCCAGGAGTTCCTCCAGGGCCTTCCACTCGGTCCAGCGCTTCCGCGCGTCCCACTCGGGCTCGGCCCCGGCCGGGAGAAGGCGGTAGAGGTGCAAGGCCTTCCCCTCCCGCCGCACCCCGTCCAGGCGCAGGCGGTAGCCTGCCCGCTCCCAGACGACGAAGAACCGCATCCCCTCCAGGTGCGCCCGGTGCCGCTCAAGCCAGGGCCCCACCTCCGGGCGGTCCCGAAGCCCTTCCCCTTCCCGGGCCAGCAGGGACCAGTACCCATCCTCCTCCGCCTCCCGCAGGGGGAAACGCTCCATGTACGTCCGGAAAGGGCATTCCAAAAGGCGCCTCAGGGTTTCCACGGAAGGAGGCCCTCCCCCGCCCGAGGGCCAGGGGGGGCGGAAGGGGGTGTGGGGCAGGGCCTCGAGGCGGCTTCCCGGGGGCAGGGGGCTGGGCCTTCTCCCCGCCTCCACGGGGGGGTACAGGCCGGAGGGCCCGGCCTCCGGGTAGAGGAGGAAGACCTCCTCCCCCCGGGTGGCCATCTCCTCCAAGAAGAGGGGGTCCAGGCCCCTCAGGCGCCGGGGAAGCTTCTCCAAGAGCCCCCGCTCCCGGAGCTCCTCCAGGAGGAAGTAGTCCTCCCCCTCCCCCAGGGTGTACCGCCCCGCCACCCAGTCCAGCACGTAGGCCCTCCTGGCCCGCACCCCCGTGGCCCGCAAGGGGGGAAGGACGGGAACGCCCCTTCCCCCCTCCGGGGGCAGGGCCTCGTCCAGGAGGAGGCTCCGCCACCAGGAGAGGGGGTTTCCCCCGTCCACCCGGAGGGCCAGGCGGAGCCGGGAAAGGAAGGGCTCCTTGGCGGAAACCCCCACCCTTTCCAAGGCCTCCTCCGCCCAGGCCAAGGGGTCCGGCCCCGGGGTGCGCAGGGCCCGGAAGGCCTCCCACTCCGGCAGGAGGCCTTCCCTCTCGGCCAAGGCCTCGAGGGCCTCCTCCCCCGCCAACCCCAGGCGCAAGGCCCGCCGCCCCAGGGCGGCAAACCCCAGGGCCAGGAGGTCCCGCCCCGTGGGAAAGGGGCTCAGGAGGGCCAGGACCCTCTCCCCCTCCTCGGTCTCCGCCAGGGCCCGCTCCCGGCCGTCCTCCAGGGGGAGGCCGTACTCCTCCTTGAGGAGAAGGAGCCCCCCGATGCGCTCCTCCGGGGCCACCACCAGCACCTCCTCCGGGGCCAGGCCCTCCCCTCCCTGTTCCCGGGGGGCCAGGGCCCGCTTCAGGGCCCTAAGGAGGTGGCGGGCCTCCTCCACGGGGTTGGCCAGGCGCCACACCTCCTTGCGCACCGGCCTGGGGGGGAGGGTCTCCCAGGGGTCTAGGCCCTGGGGCAGGACCTCGAGGGTAAGGAGCACGGGCACCTCCCGGGCCAGGCGCCGGAGAAAGGCCAGGTCCAAAGGCCCCACCTCCCGGAAGCCGTCCACCACCACCAGGCGGGGCCTCGGGAAAAGGCGGAGGGGAACCTTCAGGGCCAGGCGGCGGAAGTCGTCGTAGTCCAGGCTTCCCCACTTCAGGCGCTCATACGCCAGGTAGACCCGCCTCAGCCTCCCCGCCTCCCCCTCCTTGGGCAGGGCGAAGGGGGAGAGGCCGAAACGCTTGAGCTCGGCGATGGCCCGGGCGAAAAGCCGGGCCTCCCCGGGGGCCACCCCGGGCCCGTATAGGGCCCGCAAGGCCTCGGCCACCAGGGCCACCCGCCCCGCCCCCGGCAGGAGGGGTCCAAGGCGCCCCGCCTCGGCCAGCACCCGGTAGTAAAGGGCCTGGAGGGAAAGGTACTCCAGGCCCAAAAAGGCCCCCTCTCTGCCGAAGCGCTCCAGAACGTAAAAGCGCTGGTGGGGCAGGCCCACCCACCACACCCGCCCCCGCTCCCGGAGGGCCTCCAGGGCGTGGACCAGGGCCAGCCGGGTCTTCCCCGAGGCCGGGGGACCCCATAGGGGATAGAGCCCGGGCTTCATATGAGGGGCATTGTACCCCGGGCGGGCCCCTCAAGGGGCCTGGGGTAGGGGCAGGGGATGGAGGTCCTCCCCCAGGCGCAACACCCCCACCACCCGCCCCCGGTGGAGGACGAAGCAACGGTACTCCCCCGAAAGCGCCACCACCCGCCGGGCCAGGGAGAGCTCCTTCAGGAAGGGAAGGGACCGCTTGGGAAGGCGCCTGCCCCGGGGAGGGCCCAGGTGGGGGTAGGGCCTCTCCCCCTCCAGGGCCAAGAGGAGAAGGGGGGTTTCCCGCCCCAGGAGGACCAGGGTGGCCCTCCCCTCCCGGTAGAGGGCCAGGACCTCGAGGCCCCGCACCACCTCACCGCAGCGGAGGAGCACGGCCTCCCCCGGAAAAGGCCTGGGCTCCTCCTCCCCCAGGGCCATCCCCAGGAGGACGAGGAGGAGCATAGGCCAGCGCATAGGCTTTTTGGAGCCCCCATCCCGGCTGCGCCGGGATGGGGTGGCGTCAGAAGCCCCGCTCCGCCGAGATCAGGGCCAAGGCCGCCTGGGCCAGCATCCAGGCCCGGCCGGGCTCCTTCTCCAGCCGGTTCTTGGCCTCGGCCACCAGGTCCTTGGCCAAGGGGTCCTGGCCCCGGTAGTAGGCGAGCTCCTTCTCCGCCCGCTGGGAAGCGGCCTGGGCCCGGGCCCGCAGGCGGGCCGAAGGGTCCACGCCCTTTTCGTGCCAGCCCCTGGGGCCAAAGCCGGGGTGGAAGCCCATGTGGGCCTGTGCCCGGGCCCGGACCTGGGGCTCCCCCCGGGCCGCCCGGTAGAGGAGAAGGGCCGCCTGGGCCTCCCGCAGGGCCTTGAAGTACTCCTTGGCCTCGTAGCTCTTCTCCGCCCGGGCCTTCACCGCCTTGGCCCACCCGAGGAGCTTTTCCTCCCCCGCGGCTCCCTGGGCCACGCTCTGCAGGCGCGCCAGGGCCGCCGCCGAGCGGGCCACTTCCCGGTAGTCCACCTGCTGGGCCAGGGAGAGGCCCACCACCAAAGCCAGCACGCCGACCACGGCCTGCTTCATGCCCATCACCTCCCGAGGTCCAGGCTAGCCCTCCTCCCCAAAGGGCGCACCGGGGGAAACCTTAAGGGAACCTAAAGGCAGGAAAAGCCCCACCGCCGCCCCCGGGCGGTTCTCCGCCCGGGCCTTTCCCCCGTGGGCCCGGGCCACGGCCGCCACCAGAGCCAGGCCCAGGCCCATCCCCCGTCCCCCGTGGACGAAGGGCTTGAAGACCCGGGGCAGGAGGTCCTGGGGAAAGCCGGGCCCCGCATCGGTAAGCCAGAGCCACACCCCCTCCCCCTCCCTCACCAGCCTTGCCCGCACGGGAGGGGCGCCGTGCAGCCTGGCGTTTTCCAGGATGTTCTCCACCGCCAGGGCCAGAAGCTCCGGGTCGGCCAAGGCCTCCCCTTCCCCTTCCACCTCCACCCCCCTCTCCTGCAAGAAGGCCCGCAGGTCCAGGGGCCTCGGGGAAAGGGGGGTGGCCTCGAAGGCGGGAGAGGCGCAAAAGGCCGGTAAGCCGCCGCTCCAGGCGCTCCGCCTCCCGCAGGGCCCCCTCCAGGGCCTTGGCCTCCGGCCTGCGCCTCAGGACCTCCAGGTAGCCCTTGAGGGCGGCGAGGGGGGTCCGGAGCTCGTGGGAGGCGTGGCGGGCGAAGCGCCGGGCCAGGGCCTCCTTCTCGGAGAGCTCGGCCAGAAGCCCCGCCACCCGGGAAAGAAGAGCGTTGAGGGCAGCCACCACCGGGCGGAGCTCGGCGAGGCCAGGGTCGGGGAGGGGGCTCAGGTCCTCCGGGGAGCGCTCCTTTAAAAGCCTCTCCAGGCGCCCCAAAGGCCGCAGGGCCAGGGAGAAGCCCCAGGCGGCGAGGAGGAAGACCAGGAGGAGAAGCCCCCCGCCCCAGGTGGCGTAAAGGAGGAAAAGCCTCCGTCCCAAGGCGGAAACCCCCTCCAAAGGCACCGCCACCCCGAAGGAAAACCCCCTGCCGGGCAGGGCCACGTAGAGGCTTCCCCGCCAGACCCCCTGGTAGGGCCGCCCCTCCTTCAGGGCCTGGAAGAGCTCCTGGGGCAGGGGCCAGGCCTCCACCTGGGTGAAGCGGGCCTCCTCCCCCTGGACCACGAACCCCACCCCTCCCCCGAAGAGCTGGACCAGGCGGAAGAGCTCCAGAAGGAGGGCCTCGCTTTCCGGGAAGCTTTCCTCTCTAAGGAGGTAAAGCCGGGTGAAGAGGGCCCGCTGAAGGTCCTCGCCCGCCGCCCGCTCGGCCTCCCGGACGGAAAGCCAGGCCAAGGGGAGGAGGAAGAGCCACAGGGAGAGGAGGAGTAGGGCGAGAAGCCTCCCCCTAAGGGAGGAAAAGGCGGTAGCCATAGCCGCGCACCGTCTGGATGGGGCTGGGCTCCCCCAGGGCCTTCCGGAGGGCGGAGAGGTGGACCTCCAGGGTGGCGGGCTCCACCACCTCCCCCCAGACCTTCCGCATCAGGGCCTCCTTGGGGATCACCTCCTCCGGGGTTTCCAGGAAGGCCTTGAGGAGGAGGAAGGCCTTGGGGGAAAGGGGAAGGCGCCTTTCCCCACGGTAGGCCTCCATGCGCCTCGGGTAGAGGCGGAGGTCCTTGTAGGCCAGGACCTCTCCCTCGCGGCGGGCCCGGCGGGCCAGGGCCTCGAGGCGGGCGAGGAGCTCCTGGAGGCTATAGGGCTTCACCAGGTAGTCGTCCGCCCCCTCCCTAAGGCCCTTCACCCGCCACTCCACCTGGTCCAGGGCGGTGAGGATGAGGACCGGCACCTCCGAGCGGGCGCGGATCTCCTTGAGGAGGGAAAACCCGTCCCCCTCGGGCAGGAGGATGTCCAGGATCACCGCCTCGGCCCAGGGAAGGAGGGCCAGGGCCGCCCCGGGGCCCGCCGCGGCCCGCACCTCGTGCCCCTCCAGGGAGAGGCCCAGCTCCAAGGCCTCCCGCACCCCTGGGTCGTCCTCCACCAGAAGAACCCTCATGCTGGATTCCGCCAAAGGGCCAGGGCCCGCACCGGGGCGTAGGCCTCCAGGGGGGCAAGGGCCTCCCCGGTCCCCAGGTCAATGCGGTGGACCCGGGGACTTCCCCGCCGGGCGGCGTAGAGGATGCCCCCGAAGGGAAGGAGCTCCACCAGGCTCATGCGGTCCTCCCCCTCCAGAAGGGGTAAGGCGTAGGACCCCAGGAGGGTTCCGGAAAGGTCCAGCTCCCGCACCTTGCCCGCCTCGGCGTCGTAGAGGTAAAGCCTCTCTCCCGCCGCCCCCACGCCCCCCAGGAGCCTGAGCTCCTCGCTTTCCCTGGAGCGGCGGAAGGCGTAGCGGGAAAGGTAGCGCCCGTCCAGGGAAAGGCGCTGCACCTGGCGGTTGCCGTAGTCCAGGACGAAGAGGAACTCCCCCGAGGCCACCAGGGCCTTGGGGTCTTGGAAGCTCCCCCGGCCCAGGCCCTGCCCGCCGAAGCGGGCCTGGTAGCGGCCCTGGAGGTCCAGGCGGGTGATGGTGGCCGTCTCCCCGTCCAGAACGAAAAGGGCCCCATGGGCCACGGCCAGGCCCAGGGGGAAGAGGAACTCCCCGGGCTTCATCCCGTAAGGACCGGTGGAAAGGAGCAGGGCCCCCTCGGGGGAAAAGCGGTGGAGCATCTTGGCCCCGTGCTCAAAGACGGAGACCCAGATCCCTCCCTCGGGGTCGGCGGCCACCGCCAGCGGAGGGGCGGGGAAGTGGCCGGGGGCCGAGCCGATGCCGGAAAGGAGGCGGGCCGGGGTGCCCTCCAGGTCCAAGAGGCGCACCGTGCCCTTCTTGGCCTCCACTCCCAGGAGGAGGTAGTGGGGGTGGGGCAGGCCCCGCTCCTCGCCCCAGGGGCCTTCCAGGACCCGGATGACCTCCTCGAGGCCCGGCCGCTTGGCCGGGTCCTTCTCCAGCATCTTCAGCACCAGGTCGGAGAGGGCCTGGGGAATCTCCGGCCGGAGCTGCTTGGGAGGGGTGGGCATCTGGAAGATCTGCTGGTGGATCACGGTCTCGTACCCCCCGGTGAAGGGGGGTTGGCCGGTGAGGGCCTCGTAGAGGACGATGCCCAAGGAGTAGATGTCCGAGCGGTGGTCCAGCTTCTGCCCCTTGGCCTGCTCTGGGCTCATGTACACGGGGGTGCCGATGCGGGCCCCGGTGATGGTGAGGCGGGTGAGGACCTTCCCGGCGGCGATGCCGAAGTCCATGAGGCGCACCCCCCGGGGGTCCACCCCGTCCTCCCGGAGGGCCCCCTTGAGGACCATGATGTTCCCCGGCTTGATGTCCCGGTGGACGATACCCTGGGCGTGGATGTGGGAGAGGGCGTCCGCCACCCGGGCGAGGATGGCGGCGGCCTGCCTGAGGTTGAGGCGCTTTTCCTCAATGAGCTTGTCCAGGCCCTCCCCTTCCAGGAACTCCATGGCGATGAAGTGGACCCCCTCCACCTGGCCGTGGTCGTAGACCTTGACGATGTTGGGGTGGTCCATCTTGGCCAGCACCTCCGCCTCGCGGTGGAAACGGCGCACGAAGCGGGGGTCGCCCACGAAGCGCTCTTGGGGCACCTTTAGGGCCACCAGGCGGCCCGTCTTCTTGTCCCTGGCCTTGTAGACGGTGGCCATCCCCCCGATCCCCACCTTCTCCAGGACCTCGTAGCGCTGGGCCAGGGCCTGCTCCTCCTCCGTGGTCTTGGTGCGGGTGGGGTTTTTCTCCCGGGCAGGCCTCCGCCTGGGAAACCTCCGCCTCGGCCCCAGGTACACCCGGGGGGCCGCCAGGGCCCCCACTGCCAGGAGAAGCCAGGGGAGGGCCGCCTCGGGCCTCACCCCTAGGGCCACCCCCGCCCCGGAAAGGAGGGCGAGGAGGAAGGCCAAGGGCCAGGGAGAGAGGCGCACGGCCAGGGCCGCGGTGAGAAGGACCAGGAGGAAGGCCAAAAGCAGGGGCATCACTCCACCCTCAGGGCCACGGCGGTGACGTTGTCGTCCCCGCCCCGGCGCAAAGCCTCGGAGAGGAGGGCCTCGAGGCCCGCCTGCAGGTCCTTGTCCAGCCGCCACTCCTCCTCGGGCACCAGGCCGTAGAGGCCGTCGGTCACCAGGAGGACCCCCTCCCCGGGCATGAGGCGCACCGAGAGGAGGTCAAAGCGGGCCTCGGGCAGGCCCAGGGCCCGGGTGAGGACGTTGCGGTAGGGGTGGCGCTCCGCCTCGGTGGGGGTCAGCACCCCCTCCTTGAGGCGCTCCGCCACCCAGGAGTGGTCCTCGGTGAGGCGGCGAAGCCCCCCCTTGCCCAGGAGGTAGGCCCGGGAGTCCCCGATGTGCCCCACCACCCCCTCCTTCAGCCAGTCGGCGTAGAGGAAGGCGGTGAGGGTGGTGCCCATCCCCCGCCGGCCCGGCTTTTCCGCCTCCTTCTCCACCCGTCTTTGCGCCAGGGCGAAGGCCTTTTCCATCACCCGGGGAAGCCCCACGGCCGGGCGGCCCCCCTTGAGGTGCTCGGCGTAGGCCCGCACCGCCTCGGAGAGGGCCTCTATGGCCACCTTGCTCGCCCACTCCCCCGCCTCCATCCCCCCCATGCCGTCGGCCACCGCCAGGAGGAAGAGGTTGCCCTGGGGAACCTCGAGGCGGAGGACCCGGTGGAAGTCCTCGTTGTTCCGGCGGCGCCCCACGTGGGAAACGGCGGCCACCTGGAACCGGGGAGCAAGGCGCATCGGCCCCATTGTATAGGATGAAAGGGTGGAGCGCCTGGCCGATCTGGTGGACCTCTACGAGTACCGGGTGGAGGACCTCCTCCAAGGCCGCACCCCCAAGGGAGGCAAGCGGGCCCTGCTGGAGCTGCGTTCCCTCCTCGCCCAAAGCCGGCTCCCCGCTCCCTTGGCCAAGCGCTTCCGCCAGGCGGACGCCCGCTTCCGGGCCCTGAGGGGCCAGAGGCCCCTCGAGGCCCCCCCGGACCTCCCTCCCCTCCTCCTGGAGGAAGCCGCCCCTCCGGAACCCGAGGAAAGGCCCCTGGACCTTAAGAACCTGGCCCTCAAGGTCTGGCGCCTCCACGCCCTCCGGGAGGCCCAGGCCAAGGCCAAGGAGTTCCTTTCGGGAAGACGGGAGGAGCTCAGGCTCATCCACGCCTTCTTGCAAAACTACCAGGCCTATCGGGAGACCGAGGGCTTCCGGCGAGACTTCAACCTTTCCCGCTTCACCCCGGGCCACCCCATCCCCTCCCTTTCCGATACCCTCCTGGACCTGGAGGACCCCAAGGTGGCCAAGGCCCTCCTCGTGGAGTACCTGGAAACCGCCCTCCACCTGCCCAAGGACCTCCCCCTGCCCCCGGAGGAGACCCGCACCTACCTGCGCCGCTTCCTCAACCGCCTTTTGGAATGGGACGGGGCCTACGGCCTCCCTCCCAGGCGGGACCTCCTGGCCCTGCGGCGGGCCCTGGAGGAGGCCAAAGGGCTTGGCGCCAGCCCCCAGGAGATCGCCCGCCTGGAGGAGCGCCTCAAGAGGGAGGCCCAGGAGGAGAGGCGGCGGGAGCTCCTCCTGGAGGAGGAGAGGCGCCGCTTCCGGGTGGCCATGGAGAAGGTGCTCGCCCTCCTCAACCTCCTCCCCACCCCCCAGGGGGAAACCCCCTGGCCCGAGGTGCCCCCCCCGGGGGAGGTCCGGGAAAACCTGGCCACCCTGCCCCTAAGGCCCGGACGGGTCCAGCTCGGGCCCCTTTCCCTCACCCTGAGCCAGGCGGAAGGCGTGTGGCACCTGGGCCTGGCCGGGGAGGACCACCCCCTGGAGGAAACCCTGGTCCTCCCCTGGGAGGACCTGGAGGTCTGGGCGGTGCGGGAGGGTCCCCTCCTTCACCTCCGCCTCGAGGCCCGGAGCGCCCCCCGGCTCTACGAGCTCCTTTCGGAGGGCAGGGTGCTGGCCCGCCTCCTCTCCCCGGAGAAGGACTACGCCCACCTCCGCCTCCTCCGGGCCCTCTCCGCCAGGCTCAAGGGGGAGTTTCAGCCCGAGGCCTTCGGCCCCGCCCTGGCGGAAAAGTACCGCCAGGCCCCGGAAGAGGCCCTCCTGGACTTCGCCCGCAAGGGCCTGGAGCTCACCTTAAGGCGCCTGGGGCCCGCCGACCCCCTTCCCTTCCTTCTGGAGGTGGGCCGGGCCCTGAACCTGGAGGGGGAGGCCCGGGCCCTGGCCGAGGCCCTCCGGGAGTACCTGGGCCGCCGCCCCCCCACCCGGGAGACCCTGGGGGCCGAGGTCCACCTCCTCTCCCTCTCCCCTGAGCCCCAGGCCCTCAAGGTGGGCCACAGCGTCCTTTCCCTCCGCCTCAGGGAGGACGTGGCCTACGTGGGCCAGGCGGGGGAGGTGCCCCGGCGCCTCAAGGACCTCCTCCTCTACCGCCTGCCCGAGGGAACCGTGGTGCTGGCCCGGGAGGGGCGCAGGGTGGCCTACCTGGTGATGGAAAACCCTTGACGTTGGAAACCTTTTGGGTAAAATCCCCCACAAGGGGGATTTTATGAAGGTCCTAAGACACCAAGCCTTCGCTCGGCTTATCCTTTCCTACCTGGTGTCCCAGGCGGGGAGCAAGGTCCACCGGGTGGCCCTTTTGGTGTTGGTCTACCTCCTCACGGAGAAGGCCCTTTGGGTCTCCTTGGTCCTGGGGGTGCAACTTCTGGGCACCGTGGTCTTCTCCCCCCTCCTCTCCGCCTGGGCCGACACCCAGGACCGCAAGCGGCTTCTCGTCTGGTCCGACCTCCTTAGGGCCCCCCTGGTGGCCCTCATCCCCCTCCTCGGGGCCAAGAGCCTGCCCGCGCTCCTCCTCCTGGTCTTCCTCATAGAGCTTCTTCGGGACCTCCACGACCCCATCCAGAACGCCGTGGTCCCCGACCTGGTGCCCGAGGAAGAGGTGGACGAGGCCAACAGCCTCATCCTCCTGGCCGACCGCCTCTCGGAAGTGCTCTTCGTGGGGGCGGCGGGGATCCTGGTGGCGGCGGTGGGCCCCGCCTTCGCCTTCTACCTGGACGCCCTCACCTACCTGGCCTCGGGCCTCCTCCTCCAGGGCCTCCCCTCCTTAAGGCCCCAAAGGCTCCCCAAGGCGGGGTACCTGGAGCGGGTGAAGGAGGGCCTGGGCCACCTCCTCCACCACCCCACCATCCGGCGTGCGGTGGGCACCCTCTTCGCCGCCGCGGCCTTCGGCTCGGTGGAGACGGCCTTGGGCGTGGTCCTGGCCCTCAAGTGGCTCGGGGTGGGGTCGGCGGGGTTCGGTTTCATGGAGGCGGCCATGGCCCTGGGGGCCATCCTGGGGGGAGTGAGCCTCCCCCACCTCCTGAGGCGGATTCCCAGGGAGCGCCTCTTCCTCCTCGCCCTCCTCCTCTTCGGGGTTTTTGAGGCCTCGGTGGGGCTTTTTCCGGTGTTCGCCTGGACGCTGGCCGCCTTCTTCGTAAGCGGCTTCCTCAACATGGCCTTCATCGTGCCCGCCCGCTCCATCCTCCAGCTCAACACCCCCCAGGAGATGCGGGGGCGGATCTTCGCCGCCTTCAGCGCCGTGATGAACGCCGCCGTTCTCATCGGCACCATGCTGGGCGGGGCCCTGGAAGGGGTCCTCGGGGCCCCCAGGGTCTTCCTCCTGGCGGGGGCCATGGTGGCCCTGGCCGCAGGCTACACCCTCCTCACCGGGGGCCTCCCCGCCCCCAAGGCCAGGGAAGCCTAAGCGCCCACGCCTTGGTTCTGCCACGCGAAGGCCCGGGAAAGCCCTTTTGGGGCCCCCGCTCTGGCGAAAGCCAGAGCGGGGTACTTAGAGGCTGTCGTAAAACCCCTCCACGGAAGCTACGCGGCCCTGGCCAGCCGCTTCACCAACAAGCGTAGCATGCCCAAGTACACCCAGGCCTCGCTCACCCCAGGGTTAGCTTCGTAGTCCTTGGACAACCGCCGGTCCCGCCCAAGCCAGGCAAAGGTCTGCTCCACCACCCACCGCTTGGGCAAGGGCTTGAACCCCCTCTCCCGCGGAAGCTCCGGCGCCTCTTCCCCCTCCCGCACCCAGACCCCTCGCACCCCCGCGTGGGGACGGGCCACCACCTCAAGCTCCAGCCCCAGGGAAGAAGCCAGCCCCCGAAGGCCCCGGTACCCCCAGTCCACAAAGACCTTCCGCACCCGGGGCCAGAGGGAGAGGTCCATCCCCAGGAGCAGGGCCTCCCCACCCCGCTTATCGTGCTCGTTGGCCGGGTGCACGAAGGCCTTCAGCAACCGGCCCCCCGTGTCCGTCAGGATCTGCCGTTTTCTCCCCTTGACCTTCAAGATACGGGCTTCGCCCGTGACTTTCGCCCCGTCGTTCCCTCGGGGCCCCCTTTTTCCGTGGTCTGCAAGGTACGAGCTTCGCTCGTGACTACAGACTGACTGGCAAGGTAGCCCTCACGGGCTGACCCATGACCAAGGCACTGGGGGAGGCCTCTCTCCCCTCTCGTTCCCGGTCCTGGCGGGCCAGAGCCTGGACGGCTTTCTCCCATACGCCCTCCTTCTGCCACTTGCGGAAGTAGTGGTAGACCGTGGACCAGTGGGGCAAATCATGAGGCATAGCCCGCCACTTGATGCCGTTCTCCAGGACGTAAAGGATGGCGTTGACTATTTCCCTCCTCGGCACCTTGGCGGGGCGACCGCCGGCTTTGGGGGCCGGGATCAAGGGCTCCAGGATGCTCCATTCCTCATCCCTCAGGTCGCTGGGGTAGGCTCTGCGAAGAACCACCCCTCAAGTGTGGCACCCTTTTACGACAGCCTCTTACTCCGTGCTCACCCCCTGCTCCACCTGCTGGCTCACGGGTTCCACCATACGGAAGTGCCGCGCAGGGTCCTCCAGGAGTGCCTCCAGCCTCCTCGCCTTCTCCTCCCGCTTGGCCTCCCGAAGAAGGGCGATGTAGGCCGAAAGAAGTTCCCGCACGTCCTCCACCCCCCGGGCGTCCAGGGGCTTCACCGCCACCTTGGCCCCCTTGGCCAGGCGGCGCTTCATGGCCTCCTCGGTGAGGCCCATCTCCGGCCAGTGGCGCAGGTAGACCCGGCCCCCCGTCATCCCCGAGCAGATCCAAGGTCCGGGATCCCCCAGGACCAGGGCCCGGCCCCGGGTCATGTACTCAAAGGCGAAGCCCTTGGCCTGGGCCCGGGCGGCCAGGTTGCCCAGGTCGTCCCTCAAGGGGCGCTCGGGCTCCCCACCCAGCACCACGTCCGCCCCGGAGAGGCGGATGCAGAAGCGGCTGTCGGCCATGCCCTCCACCGCCAGGAATCCTCCGATGGCCCCGTAGGCGAAGCTCTTGCCCACGGAGCCGTCCATGTAGGCCCCATAGGGGTTCCGCCCCTTGAGGACGGCCACGGTCCCGCCGAAGGCACCCTTGGCCACCCCGTCCTGGGCCCCGCCCTCCACCACCACCTTAACCCCCTCCACGTTGAAGGCGGCGAGGCCGTTCCCGGCCACGCTCCCCGCATCCAGGTGGAGCTCCACCTGGGCGTCAAAGCCCTTGCCGTAGAGGCGCCTCCTAGCGATCTCCCCGGAGAGGTGGGCCCCCAGGGCCCGGTCGGTGGAGTCCACCGGCCCTTCCTGGAAAAGGAGGCGCTTGCTCCCCTCCTGGTAGGCCGCCATCACCACCTCGGTGATGGTGCGGGTGAGCTGGTTCAGGGGCTTCCGCAGCACGTGGGCCGAGGTGTCCTTGAGCCACTCGGGCTCCTCCACCGGCTGGAAGAAGTAGCCGAGGTCCAGCTCCTCCAGGTGGTCCCGCTGGTAGAGAAGGTCCACCCGGCCCCGAACCTCCCTAAGGGAGCGGGCCCCCAAGGCGGCCACCAGTTCCCGCAGGGCCTCCCCCTTGGCCTCAAAGAAACGGGTGAGCTGCTCCACCGCCCGCTCCGTGTCCTGGGGAACAAAGCGCTTGAGGCCGTGGGCCAGGGCCTCCTCCACCGTCTCTATCTGGGTGGTGATGCCCACGTGGCAGGTGTCCAGCTGGCACCCTCGGCAGATGGTACAACCGATGGCCACCATGGCCATGGTGGCCATGCCCACCCGGTCCGCGCCCAAAAGGACCATGCGCAAAACGTCGTAGGCCGTCTTCAGGCCGCCGTCGGCCCAGATCTCCACCCGGTCGCGAAGCCCGGCCCGCACCAGGGCCCGGTGGGCCCGGCGCACCCCGATCTCCACGGGAAGGCCGGCGTACTTCAGGGCGTGGAGCCTGGCCGCCCCCGTGCCCCCTTCAAACCCCGAGAGGGTGATGACGTCGGCCCCCGCCTTGGCGATGCCCACGGCGATGGTGCCGATGCCGGGAATCACCGGCACCTTTACCGAGACCAAGGCCCTGGGGTTCACGGTTTTCAGCTCCTCAATGAGCTGGGCCAGGTCCTCAATGGAGTAGAGGTCGTGGTTGTTGGAGGGGCTGATGAGGTCCACCCCGGGGACGGCGTTCCTGGCGGCCGCCACCTTGGCCGAGACTTTCTTGCCCGGCAGGTGCCCCCCTTCCCCGGGCTTGGCCCCCTGGCCGATCTTGATCTCTATGACGCTGGCGGAGTTCAGCATGTAGGCGTGGACCCCGAAGCGGCCTGAGGCCACCTGCTGCCCCCGCCAAGGGGTGTACTTCCCCAGCATGTCAGGGATCTCCCCGCCTTCTCCGTTGACGCAGAGCATGTTGAGGCGCTTGGCCGCCTCCACGTAGGCCCTAAAGGCGGCCTCCCCCTGGGAGCCGAAGCTCATGGCGCTGATGACGAAGGGCAGGGAGTGGGCCCCCACGGAAAGGTCCACCTCCTCCGGGGCCACCTCGCTCCTTTCGGGGAAGCGTACCTCCAGAAGTTGCCGGGCGGCCACGGGGTTTTCCCGCTCGAGGGCGCGGACCTTCTCCTGGAAGTGGGCGTAGGGGGCCTGGCCCGTGGCCACCTCCTGGGCGGCCTTGTAGATGCGGGGGTTGAAGCGGAAGTCTTTGGCCGGGAGGACTTTCTCCGCCCGGAGGAAACCCTCGCGCTCCAAGAGGGTCCGCTCTAGCTCCAGGAAGCCGTACCCGGCGTTTTCCGAGCCCAGGAAGTTCCGGGTGCCGAAGTACTCGGCGAGCTCGGGCTTCAAGCCGATGGCGCTAAAGATCCTTCCGTAGCCCCGGAGCTCGTGGATGCCCATGGTGGAGATGACCTTCTCCAGGCCCTTGCGGAGGGCCTCGAGGACACCCGCCACCCCCTTCCTCCCCTCCAGGGCCCGGGCCTTCTCCTCCATGAGCCAGGGGGCCACGGCCTCGGCGCCGAGGCCCAGGAGGAAGGCCACGTCGTGGAGGTTCCTCACGCCCCCCGAGTGGACCAGGAGGGAGGTCCTGCGCCTCAGGGCCACCCCCTCGGCATCCCGCTTGAGGAGAGCCCGGTTCACCGCCGCCACGGCGAGCCCGATGTCAATCCAAACGCCTCCCTGGAAGGCCTCCCGGTCGGAGAGGATGAGGACCTCGGCCCCCTCCTCCACGGCCCGCACCGCCTCCTCCTCCAGGCGCTTGAGACCGGCCAAAAGCCCCTCCTCCACGGCGAACTGGGGCACCAGGGTAGCGGTCTTGAACCGGGCCCGGACCTCGGAGAGGGTCAGGGTGCCGAAGCTTTCCGCCAGGCCCCGGTCCCCTTCCAAGACGATGGGCAGAAGGAGCTCCTCCACCCTTCCCCCACCCCGGCCGTCGGGCAAGGGGCGGCGGCCCAAGAGGATGCGGGTGGAGAAGTGCTCAATTTCCCGCTCCCGGTCAATGGCGGGGTTGGTCACCACCGCCACCGTTTCCTTGAAGAACTCGGCCAGGTTGGGTTTCTCCGGATTAAGGGCAGCCAGGGGGCCATCGTAGCCCAAAGAGCCGATGGGCTCGTTCCCGGTCTTGGCCAGGGCCTCGAGGTAGGCCTGGTCCCAGCGGTCCCAGCCAAAGGCCCGTTCCAGCCCCAAGGGCGGCGGGGCGGGCTTCTCCTCCACCTCCACCCCGCTCCCCCCGCTCAAGGGGGGCGGCCCCTGCCTTAGGGGACCCCCCAGGTGCACCCGGTAACCCTCCACCGGGGTGCGGGCGGAGAGCCGCTCCAGCACCAGGCGCTGGTGCCGGTCAAAGGGCAGGACCTTGGGGCCTTCCGGGGTAAGGCGCAGGTAGACCTTCTCTCCCGGGGCCAGCGGCTTGGGGTCGGAGACGAACTCCTCGGCGCTGAACACCCCCCTTTCCGAGGAAAACACCAGCTCGTAAGGGGTTTCAAACTGCCAGAGGGGCCGCAGGCCCATGGCATCCGTGGCGAAGACCGCCTCGTCCCGGTGGCGGCTCACAATGGCCGCGGGTCCCTGGGCCAGGGGCCCGAAGCGCTGGCGCAGGGCCATGTAGAGGTCCTGCAACTCCGGGGCGAGCCCCTTGACCTCCCCCAGGATGGGGGGAAAGACCAGGTCCATGGCCTCGGGGAGGGAGAGGCCGAAGCGGTAGATGAGCCCTTCCAGCATGCGGTTTAGGTCCTGGGAGTCCGAGCCCCCGGTGCGGGGGATGCCCAGGTAGTCCATCTCGCGCCTCAGCCTCTCAATGGTGTTGATCTCCCCGTTGTGGCCGAGGAGACCGAAGG